>NZ_JBEHBV010000008.1:0-280622 GCF_040203335.1 Pedobacter sp. ASV1-7
GGCTTTCTGGCTTTCCTGATGCCTTGTATATTCCCAATGGTACCTTTAACCATTAGTTACTTTACAAACAGGGCCGGGAGCAAAAGTAAGGGGGTTGGTCAGGCTTTAATTTATGGACTTTCTATTATTGTGATTTATGTAGCTTTCGGCTTGCTGATCACTGTGATCTTTGGTTCTGCAGGGTTAAACGCTTTAAGTGCCAGTGGATTATTTAACTTCCTGTTCTTTATCTTGCTGGTGGTATTTGCGGTTTCCTTTTTTGGTGCCTTTGAGATTACTTTACCAAGCTCTATTGTTAACAAGATAGATAGTAAGGCCGACAACAGTAAAGGTTTAGGCGGTATTTTCTTTATGGCCGCTTCTTTAGCTTTGGTATCTTTCTCTTGTACAGGTCCAATCATCGGTACTTTATTAGTGCAGGCCAGCTCTAAAGGGGAGTTGTTAGCTCCGGCAATAGGTATGTTCGGATTTGCATTGGCTTTAGCTTTACCATTTACTTTATCTGCAATCTTTCCAGGCTTTTTAAGCAGCATGCCTAAATCAGGTGGATGGTTAAACAGTGTAAAAGTATGTCTGGGTTTCCTGGAACTGGCTTTAGCTTTAAAATTCCTTTCATCGGCAGATCTGGCCTGGCATTGGGAATGGTTCGACAGAGAAATTTTCCTGGTACTGTGGATTGTGATCTTTATCCTGATGGGGATCTACCTATTGGGCAAACTCAAGTTTGCACACGATAGCGAGCTGAAATATGTTTCTGTACCGAGGTTGTTCTTCGCTATCCTGTCGTTCTCATTCGCTGTATACATGGTTCCCGGATTATGGGGAGCTCCTGTAAGTGTACTAAGCGGACTTGCACCTCCAATGAACACTCAGGACTTCATTTTAAATGCACATGGATCTGCAGCTTCAGCTGGATCAGCAGATTTCCCAACTAAGGTGAAACATAGCGAATCATTAAAAGCACCTGTAGGCTTCAATGTATTCTTCGATCTGGATGAGGGAGTTGAATATGCCAAGAAAGTGAACAAACCTGTTTTGTTAGACTTTACCGGACATACCTGTGTAAATTGTCGCAGAATGGAAGATCTGGTATGGATTGACCAGGAGGTTGGACGACTGATTAAAGAGGAATATGTACTTATTCAATTATATGTTGATGACCGTAACATTAAGATGCCTGCAGAGAAAGTTCATTATTCTAAGATCCTGAAACGCAATACCGATGACCTGGGTTATTGGAACCTGGACTTTCAGGCTACAAGATATGCTTCCAATGCACAACCTTTATACGTACTGGCCGGACAAGATCTTAATCCTTTAGTGGCCCCACAGGGTGCTAATTTTAACGCAAAAGAATACGCAGATTATTTAAGAAGCGGTGTTACTGCCTTCAAGAATAAGTAAACGATACTATCCATAAAAAAACTAAAATGGTAGTTAATAATTAGACAATGGCCGGCATCCACCGGCCTTGTTTATTTTATAAGTTTTCGATTTGATATAATTTGTCGCTAATTCATTAAAAATCAGCCCGAAAGAGATAAGGGGTAAAGTGGTAATAGCTTTAATGGTGAAAAACAACTATTTTTGGCTTGGGAAAGAGTTGGCAGGGTGATAAATATTAAGATAAATTGTTCAAAGCACATTGTTTTGACATAATGTAACAAGTAAATATGAAAAGAGTAGTAGTGACAGGATTAGGTGCTGTAACTCCGGTGGGAAATACAGTAGAAGAATTTTGGAAGAACATTGTAGCCGGTAAAAGCGGTGTAGGTGCGATTACAAAATTTGATACTTCAAAATTCAAAACTAATTTTGCTGCAGAAGTTAAAGATTTTGATGCTGAGGCATATATCGACAAAAAGGAACTGAAAAAATACGATGTATATACTCAGTATGCTATTGCTGCGAGTGATCAGGCTATCAAAGATGCCGGACTGGACTTTGAAAATATGCCAGAAGTGGAACGTTATGAAGTGGGGGTAATCTGGGCATCTGGTAACGGTGGTATCGGTACATTTGAGCAACAACTTAAAGAATATCACTTAGGTGATGGTACGCCAAGATTCAGTCCTTATTTTATTCCTAAAATGATTGTTGATATCGCTGCGGGTGTGATTTCAATCAGACATAAATTACATGGGCCAAATTATGCAACTGTTTCTGCATGTGCATCTTCAAACACAGCAATCATCAGTGCATTTGATACTATTCGCTTAGGAAAAGCAACTATTATGGTTGCTGGTGGATCAGAAGCGGCTATTACTGAGTCATCAGTAGGTGGATTTAGTTCTGCGCAGGCATTATCGAAAAGAAATGATGACCATGCTACAGCGTCTCGTCCATTCGATAAAGACAGAGATGGCTTTGTGATTGGTGAAGGTGCAGGTGCATTGATTCTGGAAGAATATGAACATGCAATTGCTCGTGGAGCAACTATCTATGCTGAAATGGTAGGAGGTGGTATGGCTGCAGATGCTTATCATTTAACAGGTACGCCTCCGGATGGTTTGGGAGCCTCTTTAGGTATATCTAAGGCATTGGCTGATGCAGGAATTACTGCAGATAAAATTGATTATATCAATGCACATGCTACTTCAACTGGTTTAGGCGATATTGGCGAATTGAACGGTATTAAAAAGATCTTTGGTGATCTGCCTGTTGCCATCAGTGCGACAAAATCTATGACGGGTCACCTTTTGGGTGGAGCCGGTGCGATAGAAAGTATCATTAGTGTTATGTCTGTAAAGGATGATATTATTCCAGGTACGATTAATACACAGGAGCTGGATGAGGCTATACCTGCAGGACTGAAAATAGTTTTAGGGAAATCACTTCACCAGCCAGTTAATTATGTATTGAACAATACCTTTGGTTTCGGTGGTCATACTGCTACATCAATATTTAAAAAATATACTGGTAAATAAGGTAAAGCTTTATTGCCATAATTTTAAAGGCCTGATTGAAAAATCAGGCCTTTGTTTTATATCTTTTTTTGGGAAAGTACATTTGCTGGAGAGAAATAGAATTTTATACCAAAGCCCAAAACGGACTTTTGTTCCATAAAAAATATAATTTAACTTGCCTTCATGAATATAGAATTCAACAAAAACGAAGACATTAACAAGCAATCGGTTTATGAGCTCCAAACCAGGCTTAAGAAAATATATAAAGGTGGGGGAGAGAAGTCTGCGGCAAAACAGAGGGAGAAGGGAAAGTTGCTTGCGAGGGAACGGATTGCTTATTTGATCGATCCGGAAACTGAGTTTCTGGAAGTAGGTGCTTTTGCTGCTGATGATATGTATGTAGAACAAGGTGGTTGTCCTTCTGCCGGGGTAATTTGTGGGATTGGTTATGTGTCAGGCCGACAATGTGTGATTGTTGCTAACGATGCAACAGTTAAGGCAGGAGCATGGTTCCCTATGACTGCTAAAAAGAATTTAAGAGCGCAAGAAATTGCAATGGAAAACAGATTGCCAGTTATTTATCTCGTAGATAGTGCCGGTGTTTATCTTCCAATGCAAGATGAGATTTTTCCTGATAAGGAGCATTTTGGACGCATGTTCAGAAACAATGCATTGATGTCTTCTGATGGTATCGTACAAATTGCGGCTATTATGGGCTCTTGCGTTGCTGGTGGCGCTTATCTTCCCATTATGAGTGATGAGGCTATGATTGTGGATGGAACAGGTTCCGTATTTTTAGCAGGTTCATACTTAGTTAAATCGGCTATTGGAGAGGAAGTAGATAATGAAACTTTGGGTGGGGCGACTACACATTGCGAAATATCAGGTGTAACAGATTATAAACACCCAAACGATCAGGCTTGTCTGGATAGTATTCGTAATATAATGAGTAAGTTGGGGGCACCGCAGGTAGCAGGGTATGACAGAGTAAAAGCAGTATTGCCTAAATTAGATCAGGAAGGGATTTATGGAGTATTGCCTGAGAACAGAGAAAAACCCTATGATATGTTGGAAATTATTCATCGATTGGTAGACGATTCAGATTTTGAAGAATACAAACAATTATATGGGCAAAGTATAATTTGTGGGCTTGGACGAATTGATGGTTGGGCAGTAGGAATTGTGGCTAATCAGCGTAAGGTGGTAAAATCTAAGAAGGGAGAAATGCAGTTTGGTGGGGTCATTTATTCTGATAGCGCAGATAAAGCCACCCGATTTATCATGAATTGCAACCAAAAAAAGATTCCTCTTGTATTTCTGCAGGATGTTACCGGTTTTATGGTTGGTAGTCGTTCTGAACATGGTGGTATTATTAAAGATGGTGCAAAAATGGTTAATGCAGTAGCTAATTCAGTAGTACCTAAATTTACCATTGTGGTCGGTAATTCTTATGGCGCCGGGAATTATGCGATGTGTGGGAAAGCTTATGATCCCAGGTTAATATATGCCTGGCCAAGTGCTAAAATAGCAGTAATGGGTGGTTCGCAGGCAGCAAAGGTATTGTTGCAGATTCAGGAAGCTTCACTAAAATCCAAAGGGGAAGACATTACTCCCGAAAAGGAAGAGATCTTGCTCAATGAAATTACAGACAGGTATAACCGTCAAACCACTCCATATTATGCTGCAGCAAGGCTATGGGTTGATGGAGTAATAGATCCAATAGACACCCGAAAAGTTATTTCTATGGGGATTGAGGCTGCAAATCAGGCACCGATTAAAAAGCGGTTTAATGTAGGAATTATCCAAACCTGATCTCATTTATAATCCGGATATCACAATGTTGCATTTGTTACATTTTTGCTATTTGTGTATCGTTGGAAAAAGGGTAATTTTGTAATACAATATCAAATTTGTAATACAATTCATAAAAATATATGTCAGAAGAAATAGAACACGTTGAATGTTTAATTATAGGTTCAGGACCTGCAGGTTATACTGCTGCAATTTATGCTGCTCGTGCAGATCTTAAACCAGTTATGTATACAGGTATGGAGCCTGGAGGTCAGCTTACTCAAACTACTGAGGTAGATAACTTCCCTGGCTACCCGGCGGGAGTAACAGGACCTGATATGATGGAAGATTTCCGCAAACAAGCTGAACGCTTCGGTACAGATATTCGTTTCGGTTATGTAAGTTCAGTTGATTTTTCTTCATTACCACATAAAGTTGTTGTTGATGAAATCAAAACTATCACAGCTGATACAGTAATTATTTCTACTGGTGCTACAGCTAAATACCTTGGATTACCAAGTGAACAAAAATATAGTGGTTTCGGTGTGTCAGCATGTGCTGTTTGTGATGGCTTCTTTTTCAAAGGACAGGATGTAGCAATTGTTGGTGCTGGGGATACTGCTGCTGAAGAAGCAACTTATCTGGCTAAACTTTGCAAAAAAGTTTATATGCTGGTACGTAGAGATGAATTCAGGGCTTCAAAGGCGATGGTTCACAGAGTACTAAATACACCAAATATTGAAGTGATTTATAATACTGAAACTAAAGAAGTATTGGGTGATGGTAAAACTGTTACTGGTGTTAGGGTTGTAAATAATGAAACTGGTGTTGAGCAGGATTTAGATGTTCAGGGCTTTTTTGTTGCCATTGGACATAAACCTAACACTGATATCTTTAAAGGTCAGTTGGATATGGACGAAACTGGTTATCTTAAAACAGTTCCTGGCTCAACAGTAACAAATGTTGAAGGTGTTTTTGCAAGTGGAGATGTACAGGATAGTTATTACCGTCAGGCTATAACAGCAGCCGGCTCTGGTTGTATGGCGGCATTAGACGCCGAGCGTTATCTGGCTGCCAAAGAGCATGGTGTTAGTGCTACAGCTTAATTATTAAGAAAAAATAATATTGAGCAGGATCATTTAGTGGTCCTGCTTTTTTTGTGTAATCATTATTAAGTTTTTTTTAACTTAGATTAGAAATCATAATCTTAGCAACTTAGTAATGAAGAAACTATTATCAATTGTTTTATTGGCATTTTTGTATGTCAGCACTTCTGCGCAAAGTGATTTAAATATGGGAATTATTCCAGCTCCGGTATCGATCAAAAAGAACTCAGGAACCTTTAAATTGGATAAAACAGTAGTGTTGGTATCCAATGATATTAAAAATGCTAAATCTGCGGATTTGCTTAATGCATTTATTGTTACCAAGGCTGGTTTTTCATTTAGAGAAGTTAAGTCGACGACAGCTAGTGATCGTAGCATTGTTTTGAACTCTGCAGGAGCCGAAAAATTACCTGATGAAGGCTATAGTATTCATGTCAGCAGCAAAAGTATTACTGTTACAGGTAAAGGTGCTGGTTTGTTTTATGGCGTTCAGTCTTTAATTCAGATGATGCCTGAAAAGCGAAATAATGAGATTTTGATTGGCGCAGCAGAAATTAATGATTACCCACGTTTTAAATACAGAGGATTGCATTTAGATGTTTCACGTCATATGTATCCGGTATCATTTATCAAAAAATACATCGATCTGATGTCAACCTATAAACTCAATAACTTTCACTGGCATTTAACTGATGATCAAGGATGGAGAATTGAGATAAAAAAATATCCTAAGCTGACCAGTATTGGTTCTAGTAGAAATGGAACAATTATCGGTCATCATCCGGGGGTAAATAATACCAATGAAGTTTATAAGGGGTTTTATACACAAAATGAAGCTAAAGAAGTGGTTGCTTATGCGGCTTCAAGGTTTATCAATGTGATTCCGGAAATTGAAATGCCCGGGCATGCCTCTGCAGCAATTGCAGCTTATCCGGAGCTAAGCTGCTTTCCTAAAAGAGATACGTATGTTGCAGACAATACACCATGGGCTGGCTCACGTAAAGGAAAATATGTGCAACAAACATTTGGTGTTTTTGATGATGTATTTGTACCATCAGAGAATACTTTCAAGTTTCTACAAGATGTACTTGATGAAGTGATTGCAATTTTTCCTTCAAAATATATTCATATAGGAGGGGATGAAAGTCCTAAAGAGTATTGGAAGGAAAGTGAATTTTGTCAGAAATTAATAAAGCAGCTTGGCTTAAAAGACGAGCATGAATTGCAGAGCTATTTTATTCAACGCATGGAAAAACATGTAAATTTAAAAGGTCGCAGGATTATAGGCTGGGATGAGATTTTAGAAGGTGGACTAGCGCCAAATGCTACAGTTATGTCCTGGAGAGGCACAGAAGGTGGTATTGCTGCTGCAAAGCAAAATCATGATGTGATCATGACTCCGGGTGGACCCGTAGGTCTTTATTTTGATCATGCGCAGTCCGATTCAAAAGATGAGCCGACAAATATTGGAGGTATGGCACCTTATTCATTGGCTTATAATTATGAACCAATTCCTAAAGAATTAACTGCTGATCAGCAGAAATATATTATCGGTGTGCAAGCTAATTTGTGGAGTGAATACCTTCCTACCTCTTCTAAAGTAGAGTATTTCGTGTTACCAAGAATGATTGCTTTATCGGAAACAGCCTGGACCCAACCTTCTCGTAAAGACTTTAAAAACTTTTCTGAGGAACGTTTACCAATTCATTTTTCTAATCTAGATAAAAGTGATGCAAACTATTGGGTACCAACCCCATTGGGGCAAAATGATAAGGTATTAAATGGTGAACAATTTGAAATTAGTCTGAAGGAGCCTATGCCGGGTTCTAAAATTTATTATACTTTTGACGGCACAAGGCCTTCTGAACTTGCTGCTTTGTACACTAAACCGATAAAAACTACTGTTTCAAAGGGTAAGAAACTGGTTTTGAAAACAATTGTAATAACACCTTCGGGAAAGCAAAGTGTTGTAAAAGAAACGATATTAAACAATGGTGCTGCTGATGTGAAAACAAAGTAATAATACATTGATATAATTAGAACCGAATTAATTAGATAGATGAAAAAAATGATAAATGTAATAAAGCATTCCCTGTTATTTGCAGGGGTGCTTTTAATGGCTTCCTGCGGTAATAATAATGAAGAAAAAGTAGCAATTGAAAAGCCTGTGGCTGCACTTGCTGATAGTAAGACAAGGGGACCATTTGCATTTTATAAAGATATTAGTGTAAAACCCGGGCTTAATTTCGAGATCGTGAGTTGGGGTAAAGGAGTTGACAGTATAGGGGGATATTTGATTCTGATGTCAGATTCTGTGAAAAATAAGTACAATTCATTCTCTGCTGAACGCAAGGGGATTATTACCGATGCATGGAATATGGATATGGATAATGACGGAAATCCGGAGATTTATATCGAGTTACTCAGCAAGAAAAATGTACTGGACTTAAATGTTTATGAATACTCTGGTGGTGATTTTAGAAAAATCAGCTTTCCGCCATTAAGTAGTAGTACAAAAAAAGATTACGCAGGTAATGATAAATTCCTGATTAAGGATGGCAATCTCTTCCGTTCTTTTCCTTTGGTTAATCCAAAAGATACGTCGATCAAAGCTGGTGATGTTAAGATGCTGGTATACCAGTTAAATGGTAACAGTTTTAATGTAAATGAGGTGAAACAAGAAAAGCAAAACTAGACAAGTCTGTTTTTCCGGGCTACTTTAATGGCATCGGATTTTGAATTGACATCTAGCTTAGCGTAGATATTTTTGATATGTGTTTTCACTGTCTCTGTTTCTATAAATAATTCTGATGCAATTTGTGAACGGTCTTTCCCTTTTGTAATGAGTCCAAGGATTTGGGTTTCTCTTTTTGTGAGTGGTGAATCAAAATTCTTTTGTAGAGATGTAATTACTTTTTTCGCTACGTTGGGGCTCATTGGTCCGCCTCCCTGCAATACCTCTTTAATTGCTTCAATGATTTTTGAAGAAGGAGTGTTTTTTGTGAAATAGCCGTTCGCTCCGTTCGCTAACGCTTCAAGAATAACCTTTTCTGTATCATGAACGGTTAGCATAATGATGTGCACTTGTGGAAGCAGTTTTTTTAGGATTGGGATTGCATCTATTCCATTGGTACCCGACATCTGTATATCAAGGATAATCACATCAGGATTATCTTTGATAATTAAATTTCTGGCATCATCAAATGATGGATAACTATTTACCACCTGG
The DNA here is from genome assembly GCF_040203335.1 of Pedobacter sp. ASV1-7. NCBI lineage: Bacteria > Pseudomonadati > Bacteroidota > Sphingobacteriia > Sphingobacteriales > Sphingobacteriaceae > Pedobacter > Pedobacter sp. ASV1-7. Next base: position 9,033 of record NZ_JBEHBV010000008.1, read on the forward strand.
TATGAGGAGGTGTGGTCAATCAGGTATGTATAGCCCTCTCTGATAGTCTGGTCATCTTCTATAATTACAATTCTTGCTTCTGCTTTTATATCCATCTTTACATTTTTAATTTATAACGTAGAACGTTAAAATATCTGAGAACGTTAAGATCGAATGTGTTAAAGTACAATGGAGAGTGTTATTTTTGTTCCTTCGCTGCTGGAAGTTATTTTTAGATTTCCTTTTATTCGTCCTGCCCTTACCTGCATGTTGTTTAGTCCACGACCACTTTTTTCTATGCTGGTATCAAATCCTTTTCCGTTATCCTTAAGCTGAATCTTTAAAAGGTTATTAATCATCTTAGCCGTAAAGTCAATCTGGTCTGCTTTAGAATATTTCAATGCATTATTTATGGCTTCTTTAAAAATCATCAATATATTTCTGCTCAGCTCTAACGGAAGCCTTTTACTGGTATCATTTACATCTATTTTATCCTTAAAACTAATTGGAGTATCATCAAACATTTCAGAACCGAAATCTTTAATATTTGTTAATAGCTCTCCTAAAGTATCATTCTTTGGATCAAGTGACCATAAAATATCTTTTGCACCACTATACAATTCATTAACATTGGTTTTTATTTTTTGTATAATGGCTCTTTTTTCATGGTCATTATCATTAGTCATGCTACTTAGTACTTCTGATAAGACTGTAATCCGGGTCAATTTGTTACCGATATCATCATGAAAATCTTCTGCAGTTTGTTTTCTGACTTTAAACTGCTCCTCAAGCTTAATTTTAAGCCTTAATTTACGCTGTCTTTCATTTAAGTTAATGATTATGTATACAGAAATCATTATAAACAACAGGATAATGACTAAGATAAAGGCTTTGAAAATGGTGCTCTGGTAATAAGGTGGGGTAATCTCCAGATGGAATGATGCATAATTCTCTGATCTGATACCTGACATTGTAATTGCCCTTACCTGAAAGGTGTAATTTCCAGGAGGAAGTGCTGTGTAGTTGACTGAGGAGGTTGTACTGGGCTTACTATACTTGTGATCTAATCCGCGAAGTTTGTATTGATACATTACACTTTTTGGATTACTGAAATAGATGCCGGTAAAACTAATATTCAAATGGTTGTGGTTATAAGGTAGTATAATCTTTTTATCCAGTTCATGCTCTTTGTAAATAACCTGGGTTGCATTTTGATTACCCGTTTTATTTTGAGCTAAAATGCTTACTGAATTTATAAAAATGTGAGGCTTATTAGAAGTCGTGCTTATATTCTTATTGTTGTAAACCAGAGCACCTTTGGTTGTCCCAACCCAGACATTATCTCCATTCTCCAATATCGCATTCTGATTGCATTCCATCAGTAAGTTGTTCTCTTTTTTTAAGACCCTGAAACCTTTTGTCGTTATCTTATTCACTCCACGACCTGTTCCGATCCATATTATTCCTTTTTTATCAAGGAGTAAGCTGTATACATGATCAGAAAATAATCCATTTTTAGAGCTGATCTGTTTTGTTTTTCCTTTTATAAAATCCCATATAATAAGACCATTATCTGCAGTTCCAAAAAATATATGATCATCATATTTAAGCATTGATAAGATATTGGATCCGATTAAAGGCTTAAATGATAAAGGTGTTAAGTTTTTATTATTCCGGACTAATGTGGCACCATCCTGACTACCTATTATCATCATATTGTTGCCAATTTCCAGTAGGCTGGTACTGGCCTTTTGAGTAACCCTATTTATCTTTTTCGTTGAGCTATCCAGGAAAAAACAACCCATGTTTGAAGATATCCAAATATTTTTATGCCTATCCTCTAGTATAGCGTTACAGTAGAAAGACCTGCTTCCTGCGTCTACTCTTTCAAAAAAATTGTTGCTATAGCGCCACAACCCACCGCCAGCAGTTCCAACCCAAATTTGGTTTCTGCTATCTTTAAACATAAAACTTATGCGTTTAGTGTCATCGTCCTCGGAAGTGATCGCGACCGGTTTAACCTGATTGTTTTTATGTGAAAAAATGCCATTGTAAGTTCCTATCCAAATCTCATCAGGTTCAGGACCATTAATTACACTCATTACAATGTTGCTTTTCAGTCCTTGCGAATCATCGTAAGTCACATAGTCGTTGCTATTAAATTTAAATATTCCAGAGCCATCTGTACCCAACCAGATATTGTTTTCCTTATCTCTGAATATCCTGTTGACAACATTGTCTGTAAAACCATTCTTTGCATTAAAATGAATGGTTTTGTCTTTCGAAATTAACCATGCACCGTGGTTTGTGCCTAACCATAAATTTCCTTTTTCATCCTGGTTTAAAGTCGTTATTCTTTTTATAGTGTTCGCAAAAGCAGGTTTTATTTCATTATTTTCAGCTAAGAACAAACCGTTAATAGTCAGTATCCATATTCTGTCTTTTACAAATGCGTCTACAAGGAAATTGCCAATGATTAGCTGATCATCTTTTTTGGATAGTACTTTTTTATGCCATTTATCACCTTGTAAGTAATACAATCCATTTTTATAAACTGCTGCCCAGGTTTTTCCCTTTGCATCTGTTTTTAATGCAGTTACAATTTCAGTTGTATCGCCGGTAACATACACCAATTCTGCCTTTGCACCTTTTATTCTAATCAGATTCTCACCAGACAGGCCATACATGGTGCCCGAAGCTGCCAGAGTCAGTCCTTCAGTCCAGACTTTTATTCCTGGATAATTGTAAAGGCTATCGTTTTTATAAATCGATAAGCCTTTTTCTGTTCCAATAAATAAGCTGCCTTCTTTATTAAATGCACAGGAAAGAACAAAGTTGCTACTTAATCCATCGGTTTTGCTCAGGTTTGTAAACTCGTTACCGTTAAACCGACTTAAGCCTCCGAGCGTAGCAATCCAAAGTCGGTTTTGTTTGTCCTGAGTAATGGCTGTAATCTGTGACTGTACTAATCCGTCTTGTATGTCGTATTGTTCAAAATTATAACGCTGCCCAAAACCTCTCATGATAGAGATGAGCAGGAGCAACATCGTAAATAATGATTTGAGGTAAGTCACGAGTTTAAATAAAATAAATTTATGTGATTGTAAATATAATTAAAAAGAAAAATACCCCTTTAGGGGTTAGGGTTTTTTATTTATCATATATTAAATTTGTTTCATCCTCAGTTAGTTATAGGGACTAATTCAGCGTGAATATATGAAGTATAATAAGACATTGGTTAATGGAGCCGAGATTATAAGAGAATGCACTTATAATTCTGTCTGTCATGACCTTACCGGGAAGTATGCGCTGCATGTTGTACTGACAGGTGAGGTAAACTTCACTATTGAAAAACGTAATATAACGTTAGTGCCCGGGAGTTTTATTTTTATAAATCCGGGTAGCTGTTATACTAAGGAAATTGCATCTGAAGAGGAAGTTAATATGCTTTCTGTATTGTTTGAGCCGGTTTTTATACAAGGATTTGAGTGCTCTAGTCTTTTTAAAGAATATTTATCACCCGAATATTCAGTGAGCTTTTATCACAGGGAAACTCCATTGTTAGAGTTTATTTGTCCTCTATTGGGTGACATGAAGTTTAATGTGATGCAGTTGATTAAGCAGTTGGAAACTGAAAATACCGATCCTCTCGTTTTAGAAGAATATCTGAATCATGCTTTACTTGATTATTATGAGCTGTATGAAACAGAGGTGATTAAAAGAGAGGCTTCTTTGCCGTTTTTAAACGGAAATACCAAAACAGAAATTATGAGGCGTTTGTCTGTAGCGAGGGATTATATGATCAGTAATTATAAAGAACGCATTCAGCTGGATAAAATAGCACAGATTTCCTGTTTGTCAGTAAATCATTTGTTACGTACCTTTAAACAGGCTTATCAGCTTTCTCCACATCAATTCCTGACCAAAGTAAGATTACATCAGGCAAAGTATCTACTCAGAAATACCGATTTTCCGGTTAGTGAGATTGTGGATATTGTGGGCTTTGAATGTCCTAGTTCGTTTATCAGGTTGTTCAGGAATTCTTTCAATGTAACACCAGGCCAATACAGGTAAAATTCAGTTTAATGGTGATTTTCGCTTATCGTTAAATGAAAGTTTAAAGCTAGATTTGAAGCAGGAAGCCCAGTATATAGATTTGGATGAATTTAATTTGGGTTAGTTAATAATAAAGTCATCCGACTAAGTTCGGATGACTTTTTTTATGGCTTGATTTTACTGTCCCTTGAGCTGATTTTCAATACGTTCAAATTTTTCTATCAAGAGTGCAATTCTTTCTTTTTCCTTTTTCATAACTGATTTGCGTACTAACGTTGAACAGAAAATAATCCATCCAAAACAAAATAATATGATCAGTAACTGTGCCCATAAGTCAAAATAACTCAGGATCTCAAAAAAGTACATGGTAATTCCGAAACTTAGAAGTATTGCATATACCCAATACATTTTACTGTAAAGATTATACCTGCTAAGTTGATAACTTTTTAGGCTCTTCAGAAACTCATTAGGATCTGTTGTGAAATCGTGTTGCGCAAGCAGGCGATGGCTTCTGTATAATGTAAATGTAGATACGGCAATTGCAGATAGGAAAAGAGTTAATCCTGCATGTGTAGTCCAGGAGTTGAAGTCAAAAAATAACCATAGTACAGCTATTGCTACAAATGATACCATCATTCCTATTATATTGAAAAAGGATTTATTGCGAATACCGTTTACCTCTTTTTTTGCTTGTTGAAGCATTTCATCAGATGAGATCTTAACCTCAACCGAATGTGACTGCCAAAGCGATTGTATGTGATCAAATTCTTGCATGCTGATTGTATAATTCGGTAAGTTTTAATTTAATACGGTGAATTTTGACCCTGAGGTTTCCTTCACTTATTCCTGATATCTCTGCTATTTCATTGTATGGTAGTTCATCAAGTACCATAGTAATAATCAGACGGTCGTTTTCTTCCAGTTTTGAAATAGATTTATAAAGAAGAGCAATTTGTTCATTTTTCTCTGAGAACTCTTCTGGTCTGCTTTCAATAATGTTGTCAGTAAGCTCATCTTTTGCCTGTCTTTTTTCAGACCTTAAATAAGTTAAACATGTGTTTACTGCAATCCGATATATCCAGGTAGATATGAGCGACTTGTTTCTGAATTTATCCAGATTTTGCCAGACTTTCAAAAAAGTTTCCTGGAGTAAATCGTTCGCAGCATCCTCATCTCCGGTATAACCATAACATAAATGGAATATCTTTTTAGAGTTTGTATCGAAAATCTGCTTAAATAGTTGATCTTTTTTTTCCATTAATTAACGGCTAATGGTGGTTTGATTGGAATAAAGCTATATTGTTACAAACCAGCTCAGTTCAAAAATAATAAATGTTTGCTGGCTTCAGGCAAATAATTACTTTTGTTGCGAATCAAACAAACCTCTTTTATGAAAAAAAACCGTGTCGGGTTGATTACTTTCTTGTTTATTACTATAGCTTCATTGCTTGGTGTTTTAAATGATTTTAATATTGCTGATATTCCTGATAATGTGATGATGGCCACAAGATGGATACTAGCTATACAACTTGTTATTTTTGCTTTATTTAGAAAAAACCTTACTACCTGGATTCTGGTATGTATGTTATTGGGGGTTTTTGTTGGGATAGATTATCCACATGTAGCAGTGGCTTTGCAGCCTTTAAGTAAGGGGTTTATTAAGTTGGTTAAAACCATTGTCGGCCCTATTTTATTTGCTACCCTTGTGTATGGAATTGCCGGACACTCAGATTTAAAGCAGGTAGGTAGAATGGCCTGGAAATCCATGCTTTATTTTTATTGCGCTACTACAATAGCTTTATTTATAGGGCTTGCTGCAATTAATATTACCCATGCAGGAGTAGGCGTGAATGTACAGAATATGCCACATAACGAACTTCCTAAACCTGTTAAAGATCCTATTGATGAAAGTATATTGAGTACACTACCAGATAGTGTACACTGGTTGTATAAGACACTGGCATTTTTCAGGAATATTTTTCCAGAGAATATTGTTAAATCAGTATATGATGCACAGATTTTACAGATTGTAATTTTTTCTGTTATTTTCGGTATCGGTCTTGCTATGGTGGATGAAAGGAAACGGAAACCAATGGTCGATTTCTGTGAGAGTTTATCGGAAACGATGTTTAAATTCACTAATATCATAATGTACTTTGCTCCGATTGGTGTGGGAGCTGCTATGGCATACACGGTAGGACATATGGGGGTTGAAATTTTGAAACATCTTTTTATGTTGGTTGCTACACTTTATATGGCCCTGATCGCATTCATTTTGATTGTATTACTCCCTATTGCACTGTATCTGAAAATACCGATATTAAAGTTTATCAGTGCTATTAAAGAACCGGTTTCTATCGCATTTGCGACTACAAGTTCTGATGCGGCTTTGCCTAAGGCAATGAGTGCGATGGAGAATTTCGGGGTTCCACGTAAAATTGTTTCCTTTGTAATTCCCACCGGGTATAGCTTTAATCTTGACGGCACAACATTATACTTATCGCTCGCCTCAATTTTTGTAGCGCAGGCGGCTGGGATGCATTTAAGCTTTGGCGAACAGTTGCTGATTGTATTTACACTGATGATTACGAGCAAGGGGGTGGCAGCGATACCAAGAGCATCGTTAATTATTTTGATTGCGACAGCAGATCAGTTTGGATTACCAACTTTTATTATTGCTGCAATTTTAGGAATAGATGAATTAATGGATATGGGAAGAACGTCATTAAATGTAATAGGGAATTGTTTGGCAACAGTAGTAATTGCCAAATGGGAGGGAGAATATAATCCAGATCAGGTAGTTGAAATTAAAGAAGCATAAATTATGAGTGATAAAGCAAAGAAAATATTCCTGGCATTAACGATTATCGTTCCTTTTTTAATCTATTGTGTGGTTTATTATACACCAATGTTGCGTAATGCCCCGTACAAGTTAAAGGAATTTGAGTCGATTGAGTTTAAGTGGGGAGAGGGAAATAATCTGGAGAATTCTTATAATTCAGCGACGGGTGATTACCAGTATGTAAACGCAAAGGATTCTATAATCAGAACTAATGTGAAATTGAGGAAAGACGATATTTTATATTTGCATTCAAAGGCAAATGAGTTAGGCTTCTGGAATTTTCCAGATCTGATGGCGAATTCAGGAACTGACCTTAAAACTTCTACAGTGCCCCGTTATGTGATGAAGTTTAATTATAAAAAGAAGTCTAAAGAGGTTGTTTTTCTTGCAGATTATAATGGCAATCAGAAGCTTAAAGGACTTGCAATGCAGATGAAAACCCTTTTAACGCAGAGTATTAACGAAGCAGAGGAACGTTATGGTAAACAGTTGCCATCAAAAAACTAATTCGTTTGTGAATTTAGAAAATAAAGTTCTATATTTGCACCTCAATAAAAATAAACAATTTCAAATAAATAACTAATTAACAATGTACGCAATAGTAAATATAGCAGGGCAGCAATTCAAAGTTGCAAAAGACCAGCACCTTTTTGTACACCGTTTGCAAGGAGATGAAGGCGCTAGTATTGAATTTGACAATGTATTGTTGGTTGAAGATGGTGGTAAAATCTCTGTAGGAGCTCCTACATTGAAAGGTGCATCGGTTTCAGCTAAAATCGTGTCTCATTTAAAAGGTGATAAAGTAATCGTTTTCAAAAAGAAACGTAGAAAAGGTTACAAAAAGAAAAATGGTCACCGTCAATATTTCACCAAGATCCAGATTTCTGGTATCAGTTTATAATTATTGTTGAACAAAAAATACCGTTCATTTCGGTAGTTAATAAAATATAAAACAAGATGGCACATAAAAAAGGAGCCGGTAGTTCCAGGAACGGACGTGAATCGCATAGTAAACGCCTTGGTATTAAGATCTTTGGTGGACAAGATGCAATTTCTGGAAACATCATAGTACGCCAACGTGGTACAAAACATCATCCTGATAAAGGAGTAGGTATTGGTAAAGATCATACGTTATTCGCTTTGGTTGATGGTACTGTAATCTTCAAAAAGAAACAAGATAACAAATCTTATGTTTCTGTTTTACCTGCAGCAGTTGTTGCTGAAGTTGTAGAGAAAAAAGCACCTGCAAAGAAAGCTGCGGCAGCACCTGCTGTTAAAGCTGAAAAGGCACCTGCTAAAAAAGCACCTGCAAAAAAGGCAGTTAAAGCTGAAACAGAAGCTACTGACGCTGCATCTGCAGAATAGTCAAGAAACACTTCTATATAAAATAAATAAGGCCTGATCATATTATGATCAGGCCTTATTTATTTTTGACATTTAGGACTAGCTACGTGTTTTATATTTTCTGGATTTAACCATATTTAATTCGTGTTCTAGCTTCTTTAAGGAAGAACTAAAGCTTTTAAATGCTGTTTCCAGCTCATTTAAAATCAGACCAATCTTTTCTGGAGTTTCATTGGATTGTTCTATGGTAGTCCCATGAAGAAGCCATTCATAAGTTTTTGAATAATATGTTGCTATTTCATGGAGCGTGTTGAAAGTAGGGTACTGGTTACCAAGTTCGATCTGTGAATAGTTACTTCTGGATAAGTTTAAAACATTCGCTATGAACGCTTGTGATAATCCATTATTCACCCTGAGTTCCTTAATTCGTTCGCCTATGTTCTTTTTGGACAGAATTTCTTGCATAGCTCATACAAGACAATTTTGGAACCACAAATTAAACGCCTTTTCAAGCGTTTAATTTGGGTATTATGCGTTAAAAATCCCGTGATTTGGGTATTTTTTGTGGAAAAAATTACTCAATAGTAAAGCTGGTTTAATTAATTCTAATGTTCTCTGTTAAGAATCTGTTCTGCCAGCTTAAATAATTCGGATTTACGTTCTTTAGCAAGATCTAATGATTCTAAAGCATGAAAAGCTTTGTCAGAATAGTTTTTCATTTCAGCAATGGCCAGACTTCTTATGTCATATTTATCATATAGATCTATTACATGATTGATTTTTTCTGTAAGGTCTTTATTGTCGCTTTGTATTGCAAGTTTCTCAAGATCTAGGCTATTGGCTAACTCTCGTAGTTTTAGCAATAATAAAGTTTTTTTATTGGCGATGATGTCGCCTCCAACTTGTTTTCCAAATTTGTTAGGATCACCATAAACATCCAGCAAATCATCCTGTAGCTGATAAGCAATTCCCAGATTTTCGCCGAATTCATACAGCTGTTCAGCTTGTTGTTCTGTAGCACCGGCAACCTGTGCACCTAGTTTCATTGCACCTCCTAGTAATACTGCCGTTTTTAAGCGAATCATATTGATATAGTCTGCAATGCTTACCGTTTCCTGTTCTTCAAATTCCATATCAAGTTGCTGGCCTTCACATACCCCCTGTGCAGTAGCATTAAAAGTATGTAATGCAGCTTTCAATATATTATTGTCCAACTCTGAAAGATGTTTGTTGGCTTCTACCATCATCACATCTCCACTTAAAATGGCATTATTCACACCCCATTTTTCGTGTACCGTTTGCTTCCCTCTTCTCAAAGGAGCATTATCCATAATATCATCATGAATCAATGTGAAATTATGAAAGGTTTCAATAGCTAAAGCAGCAGGCATTGCTTTATCGAGATTATCATCAAAGAGTCCTGCTGCCATTAAAGTAAGTGCAGGTCTGATTCTTTTTCCTCCTAAGCTCATGATATATCGGATAGGCTCGTAAAGTCTTTCCGGATGTGCAGGATATTTTATGTTTTGAACAGCGTTTTCTATAGCTTCTTGTAATTGATTAGGAGTATACATTTTTTAAAAACGGGTTAACCGGAATATTATATTTTTTATTGTTGAATCAATGAAAAGTCTATTTGTCGTTTCGACAGATCTACTTTTTTTACTTTTACCATTACCTCATCACCTAATTGGTATTTTTTCTGTTTGCGCTGTCCCACTATACAGTAGTTTTTTTCATCCAGGACATAAAAGTCATCAGTTATGTCTCGCAAACGAATCATACCTTCACATTTGTTTTCAGTCAGCTCCACATACATACCCCATTCAGTAACCCCTGAAATGATACCAGCAAAGATATTGCCTACATTTTCTTCCAGATATTCAGCTTGTTTGTATTTAATAGAAGCACGTTCTGCATCTGCTGCACGTTTTTCCATAGCGGAAGAATGAGAGGCCGCTATTTCATATTCTTCTTCATTGGCCGACTTCTCGTTGTTTAAATAAGCAGCCAGTAGCCGATGAACCATTATATCAGGATATCTACGGATTGGAGAAGTGAAATGTGTATAATGATCAAATGCTAAACCATAATGGCTGGTTTTTTTTGTAGTATAAATTGCTTTTGCCATTGACCTTATTGCTAATTGTGTAAGGACGTTCTGTTCTTTTTTACCCTCGACATCTTCCATTAGATAGTTCAGAGATTTTGCAATCTCTTTATCTGATTTCATGTTAATTTTATAGCCAAAACGAGCAGCAAATAAGGCAAAGCTGTTTAAGTTTTCCAGGTTTGGCGAATCATGAGATCGATATACAAAAGTATATTTTTGTTTGCCTTTACCTTTTTTTGCTATAAATTCCGCTACTTTACGATTAGCCAGAAGCATGAAGTCTTCAATGAGTTTATGAGCATCCTTGCGTTCTTTTACATAAACACCAATAGGTTTACCATGTTCATCCAGTTTAAACTTCACTTCAGTACTTTCAAAACTAATTGCTCCATTTTTAAACTTTCTTTCACGTAATGTATGTGCTAACTCATTGAGTTTTAAAATTTCTTCTGCATGGTTCCCCTTTTTCTTTTCGATAATAAGTTGTGCATCTTCATAACTGAAGCGCATGTTAGAGTGGATAACTGTACGTCCGAACCATTCTGAAATAATGTTTGCTTGATCATCCATTTCAAATACAGCAGCAAAGCATAGTTTATCTTCATTAGGGCGTAGGGAGCATACTCCGTTACTCAACCTTTCTGGCAGCATAGGAATCACTCTGTCTACCAGGTAAACAGAAGTTGCTCTGGCATAAGCTTCTTTATCAAGGTTACTATTTGGTTTTACATAATGTGAAACATCAGCAATGTGTACACCTACTTCATAATTACCATTTTCTAAAGTTTTGAAAGATATAGCATCATCAAAGTCTTTGGCATCTGCCGGGTCTATGGTGAAGGTAACCGTGTTTCTAAAGTCTCTTCGACCTTCCATTTCGGCAGGGGTTACCGTTTCCGCAATGGCGTTGGCTTCATTCTCTACTTCTGGAGGGAAACTAAGCGGGAAGCCATATTGTGCAAGAATGGCGTTCATTTCGGTGTTGTTTTCACCTTGTTCGCCCAGGATATTCATAATTCTTCCAATTGGATTTTTAGCACCATCTGGCCATTCTGTTATGCTTACCTGTACTTTTTGTCCATTTTTAGCCCCATTAACATCACTTAAAGGTATGAAAATGTCATGTAACATTTTTCGGTCATCGATATTTACAAAAGCGTAACGGTCTGATATTTTGATGACTCCAATGAAATCGGTTTTATTTCGGGAAATAATTTCTACAACTTCACCTTCATTTTTTCGTCCTCTCTTTTTTGCATAAACATATACTTTTACCTTATCTCCATGTAATGCATTATGCAGTTTCCTGGCAGATACAAATATGTCTTTTTCGAATTCATCATCAGGAATAACAAATGCTGATCCATCGGCAGTCATATCTATTTTACCAGTCAGGAATGTTTTTAGGTCTTTTAACTTGAATTTTCCTTTTTCGGTTTCTGTAAAGACACCTTTTTTAGTTTGATCTTTCAGTACCTCAAGAATGGTTTCTCTGGATGCTGCGTCTGTAATATTTAATTTAGCAGATACCTGTTTATAGTTCAAAGCCTCATTATTACTTTTTTCCAGTACGTCGCTAATTAATTGTGTTAAAACGAGTTCTAGATGAGAAGATTTCTTTTTTGCCATAATCTATATATGAATCACCCGAAGGTAACAATTTGAAGCGAGTATTGTTGGATTTTGTATCTTTGATTACTCAGGTATTGACGAAATTAAAACGATTTAACATGATTGAATACAGAGAAAGGAAACCAGGTAAAGAGCTCCTCATTATTGGAATAAAAGCTGTTGTTTACTTATTTCTGGCCTATTTATATATTAATAAACCAACTTTTTATGTTGAATATCCGAGTATAAGGAAGGTTGCCGGGGCGGCAATGGTATTCTTTGGCCCTAGTTTGCTGATATCAATTTTGCGAATGGTTATCATTTATTTGTACATCCGTAAGCAGAAGTTTAAAAGTAATATTAAGGATAATTTTATTTTAGGGATAGATCGGATAACCTCAATTCTAGATACGGTATTCTTAGTAATGGCCTTTGTATCACTGTTGGATGTGACATTGCAGGAATTAGTTTTTAGTGTTTCCATTGTTGCAGCTGCAGTAGCGCTTACGTTTAAGGATTATGTAACCAACATGATTAATGGTTTGATCATTATGTTTTCTGATCGTTTATCACTGGGCGATCATATCAAAATGGGGGAGCATGAGGGAAAGATTCTGGATATTACGTTGATCAATATGATCCTGCAAAACGAAGATAGCGATATGGTGATTATACCGAATTCCGTTGTTTTTAGTTCTGTAATCATCAATCAGTCTAAACAGAATATTAAAAAACTAAGTATAGAGTTCGATATGTCTTTGAAGAATGGCTATACTCCAGAATTTTTAGAGAATTATCTAAACAAGGTAATTGCCGGTTATTCAGCAAATGTAATGGATAATGGTTTGACAGTTAAAACCATTCAGCTAAACAAAGATGCTGCTGTTTTTAAAGCGATGGTGTTGTTAAGACATTACAATAAGGTTAAAGAAAGGGAGATTAGAAGAGCAATCAATACAGCATTGATCCGTCTATCTGCCAAGCTGAAGGAAGACGAGTAGAAGGAATTTGCTTTAAGGATTAAATACGAAACGCTTATATTCCAGGAATTGCAGCGATTAGCTTTTTAGTATATTCAGCTTGGGGATTATTGTAAATATCTTCAGGGAAGCCTTGTTCTTCGATTTTACCTTTATTCATAACAATCATTCTGTCGGAAATGTGTTTCACAACAGCCAGGTCATGAGAGATAAATATATAGGTTAATCCAAATTCCTGTTGGAGTTCTCTAAGCAGATTTAACACTTGAGCCTGGACTGAAACATCCAATGCAGAAACTGATTCATCGCAAATGATAAATTTTGGTTGTAAAGCCAATGCCCTTGCGATTACAATACGCTGCCTTTGTCCCCCTGAAAACTCATGTGGATATCTGTTAAAATGTTCAGGTTTTAAATCCACACGACTTAATAAATTTAGTACATGACTCTTACGTGCGTAGTCTGTTTGAAACATATTATGTACTTGTAATGGCTCCATTAATGCGGTTCCTACTGTGAGACGTGGGTTAAGTGCTGAATAGGGATCCTGAAAAATAATCTGTACATCGCGTCTCAGCATTCTTAACTCAGTTGCTTTTAAATTGGTTATATCTTTATTCTCGAAAATGAGCTTCCCTGAGGTTGGCTCTACCAATCTGATAATGCTCCTGCCCAGTGTAGTTTTGCCGCATCCAGATTCGCCAACCAGGCCGAGTGTTTCACCAGGAAATACATTAAAAGTAACGTCATCAACTGCTTTTACGTATTCTTTTGCTTTGCCGAATAATCCAGTTTTTATGGGGTACCAGGTGCATAGATTTTTTATCTGCAATAAAGGATCTGAACCATAAAGTAATGTCCGACGAGCTTCAATCTCACTAATTGTATAAGTGTTTATTTCATCTTCATTTTTTCCTTCTAAAAAATCAGCTACTACAGGGAGTTTTTTTATTAGCTTGTGTGGATTTGGCCTGCAGGCGAGTAGTCCTTTGGTATAAGGATGCTGAGGGTTATCGAATATTTTTTTTGCTAAACCTTGTTCTACAATCTGACCTTTATACATCACCGCTACTTCATCTGCAATTTCACTGATTACAGAGAGGTCATGAGTAATAAAAATCATAGTCATGCCACGTTCATTTTTAAGTTTCAGGAGCAGTTCAAGAATCGTTTTTTGTACGGTTACATCCAGTGCAGTGGTAGGTTCATCTGCTATAAGTAATTCCGGATTGCAGCTTAAAGCCATTGCAATCATTACCCTTTGTTTTTGTCCACCCGACAATTGATGTGGATAACTATCAAAAATGTTTTCTGGTCGTGGTAATTGCACTTCTTTGAACAAAGCAATGGTTTTTTCTTTTGCTATATGCTTATCGACGTTTTGGTGTAAAATTATAGCCTCCTTTACCTGATTACCACATGTGAAAACAGGATTTAAGGAAGTCATAGGCTCCTGAAATATTATGGCAATTTTATTTCCCCGGTATTTTCTGATTTCATCTGAGGTTAAATTGAGGAGGTTGACCTCTTGAAAGTTAATTTCACCAGTGATTTTTGTACTTTTTCTATCGTGTAGTCGCATAATAGAAAAAGACGTTACAGATTTTCCTGAACCTGACTCACCTACTATTCCTAGTACTTTTCCTTTTGCTATATTGAAATTGACCTGATTTACAGCCTTAAGCCATGACTGATCTTCTTTATTGAAAAATTGTATGTCGAGATTTTTAACGTCTAGCATAGTTAAGATATGATCATAATAAAAACACACAGAAGAAATTTGAGATCAAGATAGTTATTTATCGTCTAAACCCGGTGTTTTGCTTAATTTTGCAATATGGAAAGAGAAATTCTTGATACGAAGCGCAAGGCTTTAAAGATTAACTTAAACCCTAAAATTTACGGGACTTTTGCGGAGATTGGGGCAGGCCAGGAAGTGGCACGTAATTTTTTTACAGCCGGTGCCGCATCGGGTACTGTTGCTAAAACTATGTCGGCCTATGACATGACTTTTAGTGATGTTATTTATGGTGCTGAAACTTCTGGAAGGTATGTGAGTGAGTCGAGGCTATTAAAAATGTTAGAGCATGAATATAGTTTGTTAACAGAACGTTTAAATGGGGCTAAATATGAGGGTCGTACTTTTTTTGCTTTTGCAGATACGGTAACTACATTAAATTACAATAAATCAAATGATCCACATGGTTGGATTGGTATTCGTTTTCAGGTAGAACCAGGAGGGGAGCCCAATGAAATATTTTTCCACGTACGGTTACTAGATACTGATGCTGCATTACAGCATAATGTGTTGGGAATTATTGGTGTAAATCTCGTTTATGCAGCTTTTTATTTTAATCAGGATCCTAAAACAATGATCGAATCTCTGGCAGATAACCTTACAGTAGGCTCTGTTGAAATTGATCTGATTTCGGTAAACGGTCCTGTATTTGCAGGTGTAAACAACATTCTGCTTAATTTATACCTGATTGTTAAAGACTTCTCTGATGCAGCGATATTCGATTCAAAAGGCAAGCCTTGCCTGCCTAAGGACCTGCTGTACAAGAAAGATATTATGATTCAACGTACTAAATATGCCCAAAAGTCGAATCCCAACTTCAGTATGTTGAATAAGGCTGTTGACCAGTTTGTTCGATCCGAAACTGTAGAGCAAGATAATTTGAGTGTATTGATTGAGGTGCTGATGTCGAACGTATTAAATGCTAATGACGAATTACCAGAGAATATAGATTTAAGAGCTGTTGCAAAAAGAGCTGAAGAGATGTGTAATACAGGCAATCTTGTTATTGTGTCCAATTTTGCAAGGAACAATAAGCTGGCAAAGTACCTAGATCGTTGTCGTCCGAAAAGTGTTGGGATTTCTACTAACATCAACAACTTGAAGTTTGTATTTAATTCTAGCAACTTTGGTGGTAACTATTCAAGTCAGCTACTTAACTATGTGAGTGATATGTTTAGCAAGAATGTTAAACTTTTTGCATATCCATTTCTTGATAAGAAAACAAATCAGGTTATTACCACAGCAAACATGCCGGTGACTCCAGATGCTAAGCCACTTTTTGACTTCCTTATTATCAATGGTTATATTACAGATATTGAAGATTATAGTGATAGTGACGTGAAAACGGTTTAATCCTTTTTCTTGTAAGGATCAGGTACAACAACTGCCATCAGTCTGTCGGGATGTTCTATCGCTTTAAAACCAAATTGGGCATATAAACCATGTGCGTCTAATGTGCCCAGCATGTATCTTCTGAGACCTTGCAGGTTTTTATGAAAAAGCATTAATGACATTAATTTTTTAGACAGACCGTTTCCGCGATATTCTGATTTAACATATACATCAGCCAGGTAAGCAAAAGTTGCTTTATCGGTAATCCACCGTGCAAAGCCTACCTGCTGTTTGTCTTTGTAAATTCCAAAGCATAATGAATTCTCTATAGATCTTTGTACTATATCTAGAGGAATGTCCTTTGCCCAATACGATTCTGTACTTAAATACTGGTGGACTGCCGATACGTCTATCTTCTGTTTGTCATCAGAGAAGATAAAACCATTATCTTCGATTTCCATTTAGTTACGCATATTAATAAATTGTAACGGTTGTCCAAAATCTTCGCTTCTGCAAAGTGCAATTACGCTTTGAAGGTCATCAATGTTTTTGCCTTGTACGCGAACTTGATCATCCATCATGGAAGCCTGAACTTTCAATTTGCTTTCTTTAATTTTAGCAACAATTTTTTTAGCAGTTTCTTTGTCTATACCTTCTTTAATTGAGATTTCCTTTCTAATCATGTTACCAGAGGCATATTGTTCCTTACCAAAATCCAGACTTTTAGGATCTAGTTTTTGTTTTACCATTCTTGAAATAATAGAATCTTCGATAGCTTTCAGCTTCATGTCATCCTCTGTAACTATGGTAATCACATTTGTTTTTTTATCATGATCAATGGTGCTTTTTGAAGAACTGAAATCGTAACGATTTAAGATTTCTTTTTTAGCATTATTCATCGCGTTATCAAGTGTCTGTGCATCTATTTTGCTTACAATATCGAAAGTGGGCATGATTATTATGGCTTAAGTATTAAATAATTAGTAATTTTTAGCTGTAAAAGCAAAAGTATATCACAAATATAGACAATTAAAGTAAAAGCGTATGAAAACCAAAAATCCAAAAGTGCAAAAAAAAGTGGCAAAGAAAGCCGTTAAGAAGCAATTTGAGAAAAGTCTGGCCGATAAAATACTTGAAACAGTTAAACAGTTAGGACAGGACGCGGGGAAGATTGGTGACGATATTGCTTTGGTAAGTAAGTTTGTAACGAAAAAATTATCAAAGAAATTTAAAGGTGTTAAAGCTATCGTAGATAGTAAAATTGATACAGCTAAAGCAGCAAGTAAAAAAGATATTAAAAAGGCTAAAAAGAAAGCTGAAACAGTTAAGAAAGAAGTTAAAAAAGAGTTATCTAAAGATGCTAAAAAAGCTAAAAAAGCCGTTAAAGTCATAGCAGCTAATGTTAAGCCGGTAGTACACAGTGTTAAAGTTGCTGCTATAGCCACAGAGAAAAAAGCTGCAGATGCAATAGCTAAACCTGTAGTAAAGGCTGCTAAAGCTGTAAAAGCTAATGCTGAGCCGACAGTGAATTCAGCGATTAAAAAGGTTGAAAAAGTTGTAGAAAAAGTAGTAAAACCAGTTGCAAGTGCAACAAAACCAGTTGCAAAAGCTCCTGTTAAAAAAGTAAGTACTGCAAATAAAATAGTCGGTACAAAAGCAAAGAGTACTAAGCCAGTAACAGCTAAGACAATTGCAACGAAAACTGTTGCTAATAAAGCGGCTGTTAAGCCAGCTGCAGCAACTACAGTAACCCAAAAAACAGCAAGTACTCCAGTAGCATCTACAAATGCAACAACTGAAAATAATGCTGTAAAAGGTGATACTGAAGCTAAATAATAAGAGGTTATTAAGGAGTGTTTAATTAGCTGATAATTAACAATTTCTTAACAATAAAATTTGCAGTTTTGTACCAGGTTGTATCATAGGTTCTTATTTATGATGCTATCTGGTTTTTTGATTTAATAATGACGAAAAAAAAAGCTCCATTTCTAAATAGAGAGATTAGTTGGTTGTATTTTAATGAACGTGTTTTACAGGAGGCTGCAGATGAGACAGTTCCTTTAATAGAGCGTATTAAATTCCTGTCTATCTTTTCTTCTAATTTAGAGGAATTTTATCGAGTTAGGGTAGCTACTCTTAGCCGATTGTCTAATCTGAATGATAAAGCCAAAGCTTTACTTGGTTTTAATCCTAAAAAGGTATTAAACGAGATCAAAAATATTGTTGTAAAACAAGAGCGTAAGTTCGAGCAGTTGTTTAAAGCAACATTAATCAATGAGCTTGCGCAAAATCGTATTTTTATATTAAACGAAACGCAACTCAATGTTTCCAGGGGAGAATTTGTAAGAAATCACTTTAGGGATAGGATTCTTTCAAATCTTGTACCGATTATGATCGATCCTGAACGACCATTTCCAGAACTCAAAGACCGTTATCTTTACTTCTTTGTACGTCTTTCCAGAAAGTCATCGGCTAAACATGAAAAATATGCACTTATTGAATTACCGAACGATTTGCCAAGATTTCTAGTATTACCTGAAACTAATGGATTAAAGTTTATTATTCTTGCCGAGGATATTATTAAATATTGTCTGGATGATATTTTTTATGTCTTTAATTATGATATTCTTGAAGCTTTTTCAATTCAGCTTACCAGGGATGCGGAGCTGGACATAGATAAGAATGTCAGTGATAAGTTTGTTGAAGAGCTGAAAGCAAGTTTAGATAAGCGTAAGAAAGGTAAACCAATGCGTTTGTTGTACGACGTTGAAATGCCTTTCGATATGCTGAGTGTCCTGATCAGTAAAATGAAAATTGATGCGGAGAATCTGATTCCAGGTAACCAGTACCATCGTTTTGGAGATTTTATTGCTTTTCCAAACGTTGGTAGTCCTGAACTTGAATATAAACCCAATGTGCCGTTAAAAGTACATGGATTACATCGTACAGAAAGTATATTTAACAAACTTCAGGAACGCGATTATGTAATTAATCTACCTTATCAGTCATTTGACTATATTATCTTATTTCTTCGTGAAGCTGCAATTGATCCTAAAGTAACAGAGATCAATATCACTTTGTACCGTCTGGCTCAAAACTCAAGAGTAATCAATGCATTGATTAATGCAGTAAAGAATGGGAAAAAGGTAAACTGTTTGGTCGAATTGAAAGCAAGGTTTGATGAAAGTGCCAATATTTTCTGGACAAACAGATTGCAAGAGGAGGGGGTAAATGTAAATTACGGTCTTACAGACTACAAAGTTCATTCTAAAATTTGCCTTGTTAAAAGAATGGAAAAGGGAAGGGCTGTTTATTATGCTAATCTTGCAACAGGCAATTTTAATGAAAAAACGGCGAAGTTGTATTGTGACCATAGTATTTTTACAGCAAAGAAGGAGATTACCACAGATTTGATTAAGCTTTTTAAAGCACTTAATAAGAAGACCGTAACAAAGGGATTTAAACACCTGATCGTCTCTCCTCTGGAATCCAGGACCAAATTCTTTTTAGCAGTAGACCGGGAGATTAAGAATGCCAGACAGGGAAAGCCGGCCTATATGATTTTAAAGGTAAACAGTCTGGCTGATGAAGGTATTGTATCTAAACTATACGAAGCCAGTAATGCAGGAGTTAAAATAAAACTAATTGTCAGGGGTATTTGTTCACTTGTTCCGGGAATAAAAGATTTCAGTGAGAATATTACCGTGATCAGTATTGTAGATAAATTTCTTGAGCATGCCCGGGTATTTATATTTGGCAATAATGGCAAGGAAGAAATGTACCTTTCATCAGCCGATCTCATGACCCGGAATTTTGAACATAGGGTAGAAGTGGGATTTCCGGTGCTTGATGAAGAGGTGAGGCAGG
Source organism: Pedobacter sp. ASV1-7 (assembly GCF_040203335.1). Lineage (NCBI taxonomy): Bacteria > Pseudomonadati > Bacteroidota > Sphingobacteriia > Sphingobacteriales > Sphingobacteriaceae > Pedobacter > Pedobacter sp. ASV1-7. Next base: position 28,955 of record NZ_JBEHBV010000008.1, read on the forward strand.
AGATCAGAGATATAATAGAATTTCAATTACAAGATAATGTAAAGGCGAGAGATATTACTCGTTTAAATAATAATAAATACCATAAAAATAACCTGAAAGTAAAAATCAGAGCTCAGGTTCAAACCTATAATTACTTAAAAAATAAACACCAATAAATCCAATGTTAAGATACGCTGCCATAGATATAGGTTCCAATGCTGTCAGATTATTAATTGCTGATATTTCTAAAAATGAGAATGGTTATGATTTTAAAAAGAATACATTGGTAAGAGTACCGCTACGCTTAGGTGATGATGCTTTTTTAGATGGACATATTTCAGATCGTAAAGTTGAAGAACTGTTAAAAACCATGTCGGCCTTTAGAAATCTGATGGACGTTTACCATGTCTCAGAATATCTTGCATGTGCAACTTCAGCAATGCGGGAAGCTGATAATGGCGCTGAGATCATTAAAAAGGTAAAGGAGCTTTGTAATATTAAACTTGAAATTATTGCCGGACAGCGTGAAGCTAATATCATTTATGCGAATCATATTGAGCATAAGCTGGATATTAAGAAAAGCTATTTATACATAGATGTAGGTGGAGGTAGTACTGAACTTTCTGTTTTTGTAAATAGGGTACCAGTTGCCTCTAAATCTTTTGATATTGGTACGATCCGTATTCTGGATAATAAGGATAAGGATGAAACCTGGGATGAAATGAGGGATTGGGTAAAAGAGAATACTAAGTCTTTGAAAAATATTGCAGGAATCGGTACTGGTGGGAATATCAATAAGCTTTTTAGGATGTCTGACGAAAAGGAGGGGATGCCATTAACTTTTCTTAAATTAAAAGGGCTTTACAATCAGCTCAATTCACATTCTCTAAAAGAACGGATCAGTGTTTTTGGCTTAAATCCGGACCGTGCTGATGTTATTATTCCTGCATGTGAGATTTATATTACTTTATTGAAATGGACAGGGATTAAGCAGGTTTATGTTCCTAAAGTTGGCTTGGTTGATGGTATAATCAGCTTGCTGATTGAAGAGAACCTGACAGATTTATAAGGGCCAGATATCGGCCATGGTGACTTACTGAATCTGGCTTAAGGGCTCTGTATGACTGGTCTGCTATGTTATATGTTTCTATTTTTAAAGTGATAAGCCCCAGTGTTTTTTCGCAGTCTGCCGCAATAGTATGTATATAGTCCCGTGTTAGAATACTATTACAATAATATCTTTTGCCCTTATATTCTACTGTCCCGCAGGCCGAATTTTCATGTAAAATCAAATTGTTGCAGCTTAATGTACCTGGAGAAAAAGTTTTTGTATGTGTCTTGTACTCTGCAGCTTTGTACACAGCTTCTTTCATGGTCCAGAATAACCATACCATTACATTTGCATCTTTTGCTGTATGAATCAGAAATCTTTCAGTTTCCGTAAATATTTTTTCAAGGTAACCTTTTCGTTTCCAGTTGCTTTCCACTTCAGCAGCGGCTAGATCAACGATGTCATTACCGATCAATTTTCATTTAATTTAGCCTGAATAATGCTTATTGTTTCATCAACATTCAGCATGCGTTCCATTTCCAGATTGTCTATTTCAATATCGAACTCTTCTTCTACATCCAGGATGATATCTACCATGTTAGAAGAGTTGATTTTCAGGTCTTTAATGAAATCTGTTGCTGGACTAATGTTTGTTAAAGCCTCTTTATCATGGGTGTAGGGGGTAACAATCTCTTTGAGTTTTGCTACCAGTTGTTCTCTTTCCATTTAGTACTTTTTTAAGATTAAACAGGCATTCACATCACCAAATCCAAAACTTGCTTTGGCTAATATATTAATGTTTTGATTAACAATCTGATTTTTAATTTTGTTTTTGTTAACTATTTCTGCTATTTGAAGATGTAGGTCTTCACAGTTTACAGAAGGAAATATAAAGCCATATTTCAGCTGTAGTACGGAGGCTACAGATTCTATACTTCCCGCAGCACTCAGACAATGTCCGGTCATAGATTTCAGACTGTTAATGTAAGGGAAGTTTTCTGGCGAACTATTTAGTGCTATGGCCCAGTTATGTATTTCCATTGCATCTTTTGCTGTAGCGGTGAGGTGTCCGTTAATGGCGTCAATCTGATTAGCATTGATACCCGAAGCTTGTATGGCACTACGGATACAACGTTGTACGGCAATGCTATTTGGTGCAGTCATACTTCCGCTACCGCGTTGTCCACCTGAGTTGATGTGTCCGCCCAGAATTTCAGCATAAATATCTGCTCCACGTTTTAACGCACTTTCCAGTGATTCTATCAGCAATGCTCCTGCGCCACTTCCAGGTACAAATCCACTGGCACTGGCACTCATAGGTCTTGAACCCTTTTGGGGATCATGGTTATGTTTATATGTACAAACTTTCATTGCATCAAAGCCTGCCCAGATATAAGGGCCACTATCGCTTGTGCTACCAGCAAGCATTCTTACTGCCTGCCCGCTTTTTATCCGTTCATAAGCCATTAAAATACTTTCTGTTCCTGTTGTGCAGGCAGAAGAGTTGCTGCTGACCTGATTACCTAGTCCCAGTTTACCAGATAAGTAGGCGCTAATTCCACTAGCCATAGTCTGTACAACCACACTGCTGCCTAGTTTACGTAATTGCAAGTCATCAACTTTATAGATAGACTCTCTGAATTTGTCAATTCCCGATGTTCCTGTACCGAATATGGTTCCACTATCCCAATCGGGTTCATCAGTTAGGGGAATGGATAGCCCGGCATCCTGCCAGGCATCCATTCCGGCTATTATGCCATAAAGTATTCCGTTGCTGTTGAAATTTCTACGTTCCAGATCGTTCATGTATCTGGAAATAAGTTCGTCTGAAAGTTCCGGTTTACCAGCAATCTGACAAGCAAATTGTAATCTTTCCAGTTCAGGATCATGTTTAATGCCTGAAGTCCCATTCTTAATGGCTTCAGTAAACGTAGTTAGTCCAACTCCATTTGGTGCAACTACTCCTAAACCGGTTATGACTACACGTTTATGCATTCATTTTATTGGTCACCATTCCGGCAATGGTGCCTTTACAAACCACTTCGCCGGAAGCATTGGTCATTTGAACAGTACAGTTTAATTTTTTGAAACGGAAGTACACTTTTTGTGCAGTTACAGTAACCTTCTCTCCAGGAAAAACGGGCTTCATGAAATCTATAGCTGTTGAGGTAAGCATCACATGCCCTGGCATTCCACCTTCAGCACTGCCAGAAAGGTAAATACCCAGACATACCAGTCCGATTTGAGCCATTGTTTCTGTTAAAATTACACCAGGAGTAACCGGGTTGTCTTTAAAGTGACCTTTGTAAAAATCAAGACCAGCATCAAAAGTATAGGAGCCGGTAACACCATTTTCGTCAATTTCCTCTAGCTCGTCTACAAATAAAAATGGTGTGGAATAAGGTAAATGGGATAAGATATCTGCTTTAGTCATGTTATGATTTCGTTTAATATTTTCGTCTAATTTACCAACTATTCTACCATTTTAACAATATTCGTTGTGCAGAAAACCCTGGCCCAAAGCTGAGCATTAACCCAAGTTCTCCTGTGCCCAATGGTCTTTTCATATATTGTTCCAATACATAAAGAACTGTGGCGCTCGACATATTTCCATACTCTTTTAATACATTTTTGGTTTCGTGTATGTTTTTGCCCAGTTCACTAAATAAATCTTCGACAGTATCGATAATTTTTCTTCCTCCCGGATGGAATATCAAGTGGTCTATGTTTTTAATTTTAAGTCCATGCTTTTCAAGGAAAGGATTAATGATTTCCGGGAAGTGCTGTTCAATATTTTCAGGGACATCTTTATCTAAAACCATTTGTAAGCCATTGTTTGTCAGGTTGAAACCCATCATTGGTATAGCGTTGTAAAAGTGATACATTTCTTCAGCAATTATTTCCGGACCATTATCATGCAGATGCGAAGACAACAATACACATGCGGCACCATCGCCAAAAATAGCAGCGCTAACGATATTGGCCATAGAAAAATCATTGAGCTGGAATGTGGCAGTAGGAGATTCGATTGCAATTACTGCTGCACGTTTCCCGGGATTAGCTTTTAAAAAGTTCTTAGCATAGATAATACCTGAAATGCCTGCAGCGCAACCCATTTCTGTGACAGGTAAACGTACAATATCCTGGCGCAAATTTAATGTGTTGATAATATACGCATCAATAGAAGGAATCATAATGCCAGTACAGCTTACTGTTATGATATAATCCAGATCAAGAGGTTTCCAGTTCGCCTTTTTCAATGCCAGTTGAAGACAATCAGTTCCCAGTTTAATACTTTCTCTAATGTAAATATTGTTCTTTTCTTCGAATGAGGTCTGAGTGAAAACCTCTTCTGGTGACATGATTGAATATCTTTTATCTACAGCTGCCTGCTCAAATATTTTTTTTACTTTTTTAATGAAACGAGGCTCCTGTCCGAATAACCAGACATCCAGAAAGGGTATGATCTCTGCAGTAGTTCTGGAATATTGCGGAAGCTTTTTAGCTACTGTGATTATTTTAACACCCATATCAGCCTTTTCTATTTGGAATTATCCATTGGTATCGGAATGCCCATTTCCATTTAAGGATATAGAACTTAAAATTCAATTGCTTGGAAAAGGATTGAAGATCATGCTTTTTAAAACCTCTTAAAATAGATGTCAATCCATCATCTCTGGACATTTTATTGAGGGGGAACAGAAAACACAATATGCTGAAAAGATAATAAGCAATCTTGCTTCTATGCAGATCGTTCACTACAATTCCTAAGGTCGACTGTTCATAAAAGGCATTCATCAGCGTTAAAATTTCCTCATTTTTAAAATGATGCAAGGTCAGTGTACAAAGAATAACATCATAAACCCTTGCTTGTTTACATTCCTCAAAAATATCTGCACACAGGAAGCTGATGTTACCGTAATTAACTGACAATTGTTCAGCATGTTTAATGGTAAAAGCATTGGCATCAATGCCAATCAATTTAAAATTGAAACCTTTTTTCGTGGAATAATCGGCCAGAGATCTCAGCATATCACCATTTCCACAACCTACGTCTAAAATGGTAATTTCTTTTTTAGCAATATTGCTCTTAAGAGCACTGTTATCATCTTTCAGCAATATTTTAAGCCCCTGTAAAGTAACCTTATTGCCTCCCAGTAACCTATTTATACCTGCGATTTTATCCAGGGCATCCCTCAATATTTCACCTTTTAAATTAAAGTCGTCCATTATTTCCGGAGCTTCAGATCTTGTTCTGGTATCTATTCTCATACAATGGGTTTTCCGTGAGTCATTTTAACAATCAGGGGCAATGCAGCAGGAAAGGAATGTAATAAACGTTGCATAGGGTTAAACAGCTTGTCTTTTCTCATCATCGCTGATAAAAACCTTCCCATTAATAAACGATTTCTGAAGTTTTCATTCCAGCTGACTGAATATTGTTTTTCCAGCATAGCTCTGGAAGTTATGGAGCCACTTAAGTATTTTATACACTGTTCTGCCACAATTTTTGCACTATGAATAGCCATAGCCATTCCATTTCCGCAAAGCGGATGAATCAAGCCTGCAGTATCACCAATCATGAGCACATGATTACTAACCAGTTCTTTTTTGGCGAAAGACACCTGGCTAATGGTTAGTGGTTGATCAAAAAGCATTGTGCTTTCTTCAAAAATCTTTTGAAGCTGAGGATTTGCATACAATACTTTTTTCTGGAAGTCATCCAGGTTTTTACAGGCTTTAAAGCTATTATAATCTGCCAGATAGCAAATATTAATGAGCTTGTTTTCTACTGTGGATACCCCACAATAGCCACCACTAAAGTTATGCAGCTGTACCAGATCTGTTGGGATAATGCCGCTGTAATGCGCTTTTACCGCAAGCCATGGCGATTTTCGCTGTATAAACCTACGATCCAGCTTTTGGTCTAATGCAGATCGTTTACCGAAAGCACCAATCACAAGCTTTGCCTTTAATAAAGCAGTAGAGGAGGGTATTTCAAATTCATCATTTTTAAATACAATATCCGTTACCCGATCTTTGATTATTTTGCAACCACGTAAGACTGCTTTTTCATAAAGGAAATTATCCAATGCAAATCGGCTTATTCCGAAGCCGCCGAGTGGTAGAGTACAGCCAATAATTTGTCCGTCTAGTGAAGAAACCAACAATCGCTTTATGGTAGCAGGAAGCAGTTCGTCAGGATCAATATTCAGCCATTGCAAATAGGGTAGAACCTCGTTTGAGATATATTCGCCACAAACTTTATGATGAGGGTAGTCATTCTTTTCAATCAATGTAACACCACGGCCTTCTTTGAGTAAATGTAGGGCACAGGTTAAACCCGCTAGTCCACCACCTACAATTACAACATCGTTACTTTGGTTTACAGTCATTGACATTTTCTAAGATAACGAAAAGGGTGTTAAAATTTATAACATCTCAGCTGCCTATCTCTGCTACCGGTATTGCGGTTAATGTAAAATCCAACAGAAATCTCATGGCTTCCATAATTATAATCGCGTAGTTTATTTAGCGAGTAATCATAAGAATAGCCGATCCGCAGATTATCTGTAGCAAAAACCTCCAGAATTGCACCTATAGCATTCTGTTTAGAAAGGGTTGATTTCTGGTAGTCTTTTTTATAAAGATCAAAAGAGTTGCGGTAGAAACCGCCGATCCAGACTGTTTCTTTTAGAAGTAGGAAAGCATTGATATCTAATGAAGAAGGACCTTTAGTGTCATCTTTAAATAAGATAACAGGTTTTAACTGCACATCTTCATTTAAAGGAAATAAAGCTCCGGCGGTAAAGTAAAAATGTGGTTGAGGTACAGGGACCATCATATCTTCTGTATTCTTTCTGGCCATATATTTAGCCAGCATATTAGTTGCAGAGAAACCTGCGAAATATTTTTTATTGGCGTAATAAACACCAAAACGAGCATCAGGTACTGTGTTCGATTGTGAACCTACTGGAATCAGACCATCACCAGGTCTGTAGCCTTCTAATTTATTGCCATCCAATCCTAGTTGCATCATCCCTGCTGCTATTCCAAATGCAAGCTGTGAATCCTCATCATCATCTATCCTGATGCGATAAGCGTAATTTGCATAAGCGGTGAGGTAAGTCTGGGCACCCAGCTGGTCGTTTGATACCATTAAACCAAGTCCCACATTGCCGTCATTAAATGCTCCATCGGCGGCAAGAGAAAAGCTTTTCGGTGCACCTTTTATGCCTGCCCATTGAGACCGATAAAAGGACTGTACATAAATATCTTCTTTATAACCAGCATAAGCTGGGTTAATATGAATGCCATTAAACAAGTATTGTGTAAATTGACTGTCCTGTTGTGCTTTTGTGCTGGATATCAGACCTAAGAGAAATAGCAAACTTATAATTTTCTTCATATCTATTTACTGCGTAGGATGGTTACATAACCCTTATAAACTTCCCATTTGTTATCAGCGGTTTTAATTTTCAGCAAGTAATAATATGTCCCCTCATTCAGGTTTGATCCGTCCCAATCATTTTTATAGCCTTTTTTGTCATATACTGTACCTCCCCATCGATTAACTATGGTTAACTCATTGGTTTCATACATTTGCAAACCAGGTATTTCAAATTTGTCGTTTAGTCCGTCGTTATTAGGTGTAAAAACATTAGGGATGATTATTCCTGCTATTGATTTAATATCTGTAGCACTATTGTTTTTCAGATCCGGATCAGTTTCATTGGCAGATGCACTAGCGGTATTTCTTATGATTCCCGCTTTTAAGGCCGTAACCTTAATTTTTAAATCGGCAGACTGTCCATTGTTAAGTTTGCTGATTTCCCATAAAATGGTTCTTGCACCGCTGTTATAGCTTACTGAGCCGAGGCTTGGGAAAGTCCATGTTTCCAATTTTAACTCTGGAGGTAAAACATCCACCACTTTTACCTGGGTAGCATCGTTCATACCTTTGTTACTAACGGAAATCAGGTATTCGAAAGGATCATTGACTGTTAAAGCGCGTTTTTCAGATGTTTTATCAATTTTAACATCGGCGATTAATAAGGGGTTAGGAGGACCTATACTGAGAATAACTTCATCAGAGATATCAGAGGCACAGCCTTGTGCATTAAAGGAAATAACACTGTATCTTCCGGCAAGCATTGCTGTATATTCAATTGAAGTTGAGCCAGTGATAAACACTCCATCTTTTATCCATTGATAAGTAACTGCGTTAACAGAATTGGCCCGCAATTTCACTGAACCACCCGGGGGGATGGTCACTGGTTGTGGGCCAGATTGCGCAAAGCCTGCCGTTGCTAAAAGCAACAGCAGGCTTGATACAAAACTTGTTTTTCTGTTAGGCATTTATCTATTTTGAATTTATTTATAGAACTGTAACTGTTGGTTTTCCTGGTTTAGATGTTACAGTAATTGGAATTGTAGATTCTATCACACAAGGTCCTGCTGCTTTAACAGGAACTGCTCCTGTGTCATATGAAGCTGTCACTCTGAAAATATATGCACCAGCGGTTACGTCAGGTTTAACAGTAAATACATTTGCGCTTGATGAACCTAGTGTAGCTATTGAAGCTACAGGTGATCCGTTTAAGGTTGCAGACCAGGTATAAGTTGGTGTAATATCGGCTACAGAAGAACTAGGAGTAGCTGTAATTACAGAAGAAGATGCAGTACCAGCGTCAGAACAGAAAGAAGCTACTGGTGAAGCTAATGCTACACTTGCAGGTAACTTATAAACAACATACTCAGTGGAAACATCACCCGGACATTTTGTTTCATCTGCAGGCGTAACATGTACAGTATAAGTATATGCACCATCATTAAGATTATTGGCAGTAGTGAAATTAACTGATGGATCAGTTCCAAAGGTATAGGTTGTTGCAACGGTATTGCCATCAGGGGCTTTTTCATTCCATACAACCTTATCTCCATTTACAAGTGTGTATGTTTTAAAATCGGGTTGCAAAGTCGCTGTTGCAGATCCACAAATGTAAACAGTAACTTGTGCTATTGCTCCAATTGGTAATGTAAATAACAAGAATAAGAATATTCCTAGTTTTAATTTTTTCGTAGTTTTTGATTTCATGATTTAAAATGTTAAGAGTTTGTAAAGTGGATTATTTTAATGTTACTGTTGGTTTTTCGGGTGTTTGTTTTATTATGACATTTATGGGGATTGAACTGCCTGTTGTTGAAGCATTTTTTACCGTTATCATGCCTTGGTAATTTCCATAGTTTGCTGTAGCTCTTCCGGGCACAGTGATTGGTATTGATAATGGTAAAGTGCCTGGTAAATTAATAAAGTCAACATTGGTGAAGCCTGCATTTAGGGCTTCCTGGCTCCAGATAATATTATATTGAGTTGGATTACAGTTTGATATGGTGAAAGGGAAAGTTGTGCTTAATACATCCTGGCATAAGCTCTGTGGACTTATAATGTTTATAGCTGGTTCATTTATTGTAACGGTTGCAATGCCCCTTGTTAAAAGCTTACAGCTATTTCTAATTGGCTGGATATAGAATTTTTTTATTCCGGCACTATAAGATGAAGTGTTTATAGACGTTCCAGGTATTAGATTGCCATTAACAGGTGCATCATACCATTCAAAAGTAGTACAGGCATCCAAAGGAGTAGGCAAAGAAATTATAGCACCTTTGCAAACTGCTATGTTGTTGTCAATGTCAATGGCTGAAGGTAATTTGGTTGAGGTAACTCTTTGTACTTCATGGATATTTACTGTTGATAAAACTCCAGCGACTCCACCATATAAAATTTCAATTCTATCATAGGAAGAAGGTGTTGGTGCTAAAATAATTGCAGCCCTTGTGTTGTTGGCAAATAGTTTAACTATTAACAAGTTGCTGGAGGCATCAAGTGGCACCCCAACGGGTGTATCACCTAAGTATCTTTGTATAGAGAAACCAGTAAGTAAATTTATATTCAGTAAAGATGTCCCTGTAGAGGTTATAATTTTCACAGAATCTGTAGGTAAACTTGGGCTTGAAAAGATAATTTTTTCTCTGGCCTGAGCTAAAATACCTGCACCAGTATGCATAACAGCATATGTGTCAGGATTTCCATCCACAGAATTCCAAGGATTTTCTACGCCGACTGTTACGGATAATGCACCAATGCCGATATCTTTTACGCCATATATTATATCGAGAACATCTCCTTTTGTACAATCAAGAGTAGTGGTTGGCTGAAGAGTATAGACATCAAAAACTTTCGCTGTTTGAGCAAGCCCGACAACTGCACCTAGGTTAACTCTTATTGCAAAAGAATCTTCTTCAGGAGTATATGTGTATTCAACTGTATTGTCTCCTGGTAAAAGATTTAATAATGTAGGACTAACTGTAGATTTGTTGGAAATTTCAACGGTTGCCCCCAGAAAGCCCTTTTTTAATCCGACAACTGTTAAGTTAGGTAGGACTCCAAGTAAACCATTTCCCATACCTAATTTTATTTTTACCGCTGTGCCTGCTTTTATTGTAGGGCTGCTTGACCAACTAAAATCAAGCGATGCATTCCCAAGAGCACCTAAAACTCCAACAACACAATTTAAAGTCGCCGCAGTTTTTGGATCAGCATCTATAGCAAGGCCACTATTATCGATACTACTTAATAGTAAGGTAGTATTTGCTGATACATTATTTGCATAAACTCTTTTTGTAAGCGCTGGACACTGCCCCTTAGCCACATTAAACTCACTAATTACTAACAAGGATGTTAATAACGTTAAAGTGAATATTTGCTTAATGCGAAATGAGTGCATATTAATTTAGTAGTAATCCCTACTACAAACCTAGCCTACAATAGCGTCTTATTCATTGTTCATTATGTTCATTTTTAGTGTCTCGTTGGCCTTTTTACAAGATTGAATTTTGCTTTTTAGTTGTAGTACGTTTTGTAATGTATTTATTTTTATGTGTTTAATAATTTAAAAGTATGTCGTTCATTTTGTTCACTTAATGAATATGTAAGAATATTCTATTCATTTATGTGACTTGATTTACCGATTTAACAGAGGTAAAAATTTTTCGTAGGTGCAGATTTCTTTTGCTATTCTTTTGCTATCCTTTTGCTACTCTTTTGCTATCCTTTTACTCTTACCAATAAAAACGCATAATCAAGGCATGTTAATTAGTGTAGAAAAACAAATTAAGGTTTGGAGGATGCTTATCGTAATTCTATGCTTATCTTAGCTATTAAGGATAATAAAGTCCTGGTTAAATATTATATATATGGCTAGAATGAATTACGGTATATTAGGACCCTTGCTTGGCAAGATTTCAAATCTGGTGACATACATAAGACGTGGTCAGCCTGTGGTCAGAACAAAACCTAAGCAGACGGGAAAGAAAAAAGAAAGATCCATTGCACAGAAAGCTGTGAATCTAAAGTTTTTAATGGTAAAAAGATTCGTTGCTGTAATTGATGAATTTATTAATGTTGGATATAAGATTGATGTTGCCGGTACACCAAGAATTCCAGAAAATGGAGCTTTATCTTATCTTTGGAAGAAGCTGTTACTGGCGTATATCCAAATTTTAAAATAGATTTTAGTAAAGTTCTGGTAATTAGGGGGAAACTGCTAGGGCCTTTAAATGCTGCGGTTAAACTTGAGGGGGATGTGTTAAAATTTACATGGGATGTTGATCGGAATTGGGGTTATAAACTAAACCGTGATCAGGTTATGCTTCTTGCTTATAAACCTGCAAATGATGAAGCTGATTATCTGGTAAGTGGAGCACGTAGAAAAGAAGGAACTGAAGAGTTAAAGGTTTCTTTGAGGACTAAAACAGATTCAAACTCGGTAAAAGATGAATTTATAGAAACTTATATCGCTTTTATTTCAGATGATCGTGAAAGTATCTCTGATAGTGTGTATCTGGGTAGGGTATCTGTTTGATTTATAGTGTGATATGTTTGTTTTTTTTTGCATTTTAAATATCCTTGTGAATTCATCATTATCATCAAGGGTTATATGATAATTAACTAAATAAGGCCGGATATACCGGCCTTATTTAGTTAATATAAAACAGCTTTATTAGTTATCTAATAATTTAGCTGCGGCATCATCTAAAAACCATGTTACCTTACCATCAATTGGCTTGATCAACTGGGCAGGGTATAGTTTTGAATTTTTCTTATCTGTTTCAATTACATGTTTTACAGCCTCGGCTTTGCTATCTCCAAATACCAGGAAAGCTATATTTTTAGCCTTATTGATTAGTGGTGCTGTGAAACTGATTCTATAAGTAGATAGCTTTTCAACCCATACAGAGTCTATTTCAACATTATGATTGTTCAGGATATCTGTTCCGGGAAATAATGATGCGGTATGTGCATCATCACCCATACCCAATAAAATAAGGTCAAATACCAAATCTGCACCATCAAAGTGTTTTACTATTGCTTTGTTGTATTCAATAGCTGCTTTTTCTGGAGCAAGGGTCGTATCAACATAAAATATATGATCTGCTGCGATATTTAAAGGATCAAGAATCGCCTGTTTTGCCATCAGACCATTATAGCTGTCATGGTTTGGCATTACGTTACGCTCATCACCAAAAAAGAAATATACTTTTTTCCAATCTATTTGATCTTTATAAGTAGTGGCCAGCATTTCGTATAATGCTTTGGGCGAATTGCCGCCAGTTAGTACAAAATTAAAGCTTCCTTGCTCATCAATAGATTTGTTTGCTATGTTGATGATGTAAGCCGCAATATCTTCCAGTAACTCACTTTGAGTTTTATATATCAATAAATTCATTTATTCTTGTTTTAAAGGTAGGGTAAACCAATGGAATCCATCTCTTGCAATTAATGCTTCAGCATCTTCTGGTCCCCATGAACCTGCAGTGTAATTAGGGAAGCTTAACGATTTTTTAGTCTCCCATGCATTTATAACAGGCATTAATAATTCCCATGCTATTTCTACCTGATCTGCACGCATAAACTGGGTCTGATCACCAGTCATGACGTCAAGTAACAGGGTTTCATAAGCCTCCGGAGATTCTGTTGTATAAGTTCCTTTATAGTCAAAAACCATGTCAACAGGATTTAGAATCATATCTAATCCCGGACGTTTACCTTGTACCTGTAAACGGATACTCATTTCTGGCTGTATACTAATGATCAGCCTGTTTTGCTGCCAGTGTTCGGCAACTGCTTCAGGAAATACTTGATGTGGTACATCTTTAAACTGAATGGTAATCAGCGAAGAGGTTTGAGCAAGGCGTTTTCCTGTACGGATATAAAAAGGAATACCTTTCCAGCGCCAGTTGTCAACAAAAAACTTAATTGCAGCAAATGTTTCTGTATTAGAATCATCGTCTGTATCTTTTTCAGAACGATATCCAGGAACCTCTTCCCCTTTAATCCAGCCTTTGGTATATTGTCCGCGAACGGTATTAAAACGGATATCTTCAGCAGAGAATGGGCGCATAGCCTTTAATACATCTACTTTCTTATCCCTGATCTCATCAGCATCAAAGTTGATTGGAGTTTCCATACCAATGATACATAGTAGTTGTAGCAAGTGGTTCTGAATCATATCGCGTAAAGCACCTGAACCATCGTAGTAACCACCACGATCTCCCACACCCAATTGTTCTGTTACAGAGATCTGTACGTGATCAATGTAGTTTCTGTTCCAGAGTGGTTCAAGAAAAGAGTTCGCAAAACGGAAGGCCATGATATTCTGAACAGTTTCTTTGCCCAGATAATGGTCGATACGGTAGATTTGCTTTTCTTTGAAACGCTCTTTTAATAATGCGTTTAACTCACGTGCAGTTTCCAGGTCCTTACCAAAAGGTTTTTCAACTACAATTCGGCAATTATCTTCGTTTTCTGCCATTTTAAATTTAGCTAAACGTTTGGCGATTGCCGGGAAAAGATCCGGAGAAACAGCTAAATAAAATACGATTTGTGTATCTGCACCAAATTCGGTTTTAAACTGATCAACCATTACTTTAAGTTCATCAAAAGAAGCTGAGTCCTGAACATCAGTTGGCTTATAATGAATGTTTTGAGAGAAGTTTTCCCATTTGTCCTTTTCTACTTTACCGGTACGTGAGAAACTGTTTACACCATCCATCAGGGCTGTCCTGAATTTTTCGTTTGTAAGGGGTCTTCTGGCTGTGCCGATGAGGGCAAACTTATCTGGCATGTAGTTCTCAGCGTATAGGTTATAAAGCGCTGGTGCAAGTTTGCGTAGGTTTAAATCACCGGTGCCTCCAAAAATTACGATTATGGTTGGGCTAAGGTTGATACTTGTCTTCATTATTAGGGGTTTTTACAAATTATCTGAATTCCAGTCGGCATGGAAAATCCCAGGCTCATCTGTCCGTTCAAAAGTATGAGCACCGAAGAAATCTCTTTGTGCCTGTGTTAAATTAAGTGGTGAATTGGCAGTTCTAAAAGAATCATAATAAGTTAATGCCGAAGCAAAGGCTGGCAACGCAAAGCCATTTTGTATGGCATTACCAATTACTTTCCTTGTACCTGGGACAATTTCTTTTAGTTTATTTTGGATTCCTGCATCGGCATATAAGTGAGCCAGATCAGGTTGTTCTGAATAAGCATGATAAATATCTTCCAGCAATGCGGCTCTGATGATACAACCACCACGCCAGATTTGTGAGATCTCCTGTAAATTCATGTCGTATTTATATTCTGTAGATGCCTGACTGAGTAGATGTAAACCTTGAGCATAGCAGGTAATCATGGCAAAATAAAATGCTTGTTCCAGTTGTACTTCAAAATCTGCTGGATTATCTATTTTCTCTGTCTCGTGAGGCAAAGCATTTGCAAGGACAACACGTAATTGCTTAAATTTTGAAAGATCTCTGCTGCTAACAGCTTCGTTAATAATAGGTATAGGCAATTGCAAATCCATGGAAATCTGTGATGTCCATTTTCCAGTACCTTTTGATTTAGCTTCGTCTTTAATGACATCAATTAAGTAACCACCAGATTTAGCATCTTTTACTTTGAAAATATCTCTGGTTACTTCTAGAAGGAAGCAATGCAATCTGCCTTCGTTCCATTTTTTGAAGGTATTGTAAATTTGCTCATTGTTGTAGCCCATTCCATTTTTAAGCATGTAATAAGCTTCGGCAATGATTTGCATGATCGCATATTCAATACCATTATGTACCATTTTTACAAAGTGACCAGAAGCTCCGGGACCTATATAGGCAACACAAGGATCTCCATTCACTTTGGCTGATACCGCTTCGAGGATAGGTTTCACAGTATTGTAAGCTGTTTTATCACCACCAGGCATCATACTAGGTCCAAAACGGGCACCTTCTTCACCACCAGAAATACCCATCCCGAAGAAATGGATACCTTGTTTAGAAAGGTCTTCAGCTCTTCTGCTGGTATCGGTAAAATGCGAATTTCCACTGTCAATGATCATATCGCCTTTATCCAACAAAGGAACAAGTTCCTGAATTACACTGTCAACAATCTGACCCGCAGGTACTAATAACATAACCCTTCTAGGTAATTCTAAACTTTGTATAAAATCCTCCACTGAAGCAAACCCTTTTAAATTATGGGCTTTTCCATCTTCTTCAAGTTTTTGTAGCATCCTGGCATCTTTATCATAACCCGTTACAGAAAAGCCATTGTCGGCCATATTAAGTAATAAGTTACGACCCATGGTGCCAAGGCCGATCATTCCTAAAATATACTTGTTATTCATTGTCTATTTTTTTGCTGGATGATTGGTGAAAACATGATATTTTTCTTCCAGATCCCATAGCTTTGCGCCCCCTTTTATTCCGTCTTTATTTGTTGACAGATGAATATTATGATCGAGTGTAAATGTAATATGCTTGGAATTACCTCCACCAATGTATAACGTATCGTAGTTAAATACTGTTTTATATATTTCTATAATATGTTGTAATCGCTCGTTCCATTTTTCTACGCCAATTTTTTCAAAAGCTTTATCACCTATATAATCATCGTAGTCTTTGGTTTTTGTGATTGGCATGTGTGCCAATTCTAGATGGGGTAGCAGATCTCCATCAAATACCAATGCTGTCCCGAAACCTGTACCAACAGTAAATACTATTTCAAAACCTTTGCCTGAAACAATACCTAGGGCTTGCTGATCAGCATCATTAATAAGCCGCACAGGTTTACCGAAAAGATCACTTACCTGCTGTGCAAGGTCTATATCGATCCATTTATTTTTAGCCAGATTAACTGCAGTCTGCACTCTGCCACATTTAACATAGCCCGGAAAGCCAATAGATATTTTCTCGAAAGGATCATTTAATGTGGCTACAAGTTCTTTGATACATTTTAATACAGCAGCAGGAGTAGCATTTTCTGGCGTAGGTAATTTTTTGAATTCCGAAATCAGGTCACCCTTTGAACTTAAAATACAAGCTTTAATGCTGGTACCACCAATATCAATAGATAAAATGTTAGTGTTGCTTTTGTCTTTTTTGGTAACTGGCATGTTTTGTTTGTTGAAATAAAAAAAGGCCTGTTCGTTAATATGTTTCAAAATAACAAAATTAAGATCAATATTCGTCTATACAATCTGCTTATTCATCAGTTATACTGTTCTTTTTTTAGTAATCATTGCTTTCAATACCTGTTTCAAGGCAGATCAGGCGGATTAAAAATGACCAAAATTTAATAAATGAAACTTTTTGAAAACAAGAAAAGCTGTAAATTAGCGTTTCTTGTTAGCAAGGCAGCAGAATTAGTTATTATGAAAAAGAATTTTGTATCCAACTCCCGGGAATCAATAAGAATGTTCAAGAACCCTTTGTTCGAAGCATTGTCTAAAGTACCGTTTTATGTTCCTTTAATCGTTTATATACCAGTGATATTTTATTTTAGCTGGATTTCTGTTCAGTTGAATGGGTTGGGGCTTTTTATAGGGCAACTATTGTTGGGATTGCTGATTTGGACTTTGACGGAATATGTTCTTCATCGTTTTGTCTTTCATTTTTATCCTTCATCCACATGGGGGAAACGGATTCACTTTATATTTCATGGAGTACATCATGATTATCCGAATGATGCACAAAGGTTGGTGATGCCGCCGTCGGCTAGCATACCACTTGCCGCAGCTTTTTATTTAATGTTCAAATTGATATTTCCAGCATATATGCTGGATGGTTTTTTTGTGGGATTTATTGGTGGTTATCTTTTTTATGATATGACTCATTATATGTTGCATCATGCTCAATTTAAAAATGGGGTATGGAAGAAGATCAAGCAGCATCACATGTTACATCATTATGATGATTCAACGAAGGGGTACGGGGTAACTTCAGCATTATGGGACAGGATTTTTGGCTCAGACTTTATTAAGAAATAAAAAATATAATATCTGTTTTAAGCTTTTCGAAGGCTTAAAGGGGCATCTGGAAAAGGAAAGCTGATAATAAATTATAAATTAAAACGATTTGGTAAAAAAACTGTAAAAATAATTTGTTTTATAGTTTTTCTGTTTCTATCTTCGGGTACGTACCCATCATTTTGATATATGAAGAGACTTTTACCCTTTCTACTTTTAATTGCTGCCTTTGTATTGAATGGTAATGTTAGTGGTGTGGACAATCAGAGTTCTGTTACTGATTCTGTTTACCTGAATACAAAAACTGTTATTTCTGGTTTAAATGTTCCATGGGAGATACAATGGGGACCAGATAATTGGATTTGGTTTACGGAACAGTCTGGTACTTTAAGTAAGGTTAATCCTGAAACAGGTGAGCGGAAAGTATTACTTAGGCTTCCTGAAGTATATAGGTATCGATCTTTAGGTCTATTAGGTATGGCAGTTCATCCTGATAAGTCAAAACCTTACGTTTTTCTTGATTATACATATAAGAATGGTACAGTCATTCTTTCAAAATTGGTTAGATATACTTATACCGCTGACACCTTAATAAATCCTTTGGTTTTGTTGAATGATATTCCGGGTAATACAGGACACAATGGCTCGCGTATCACTATAGCACCAGATGGAAAGGTTATGATGACAACAGGTGATGCTGTTAAAGGAGCAAATGCTCAAAATGTTAATTCTATAAATGGTAAGATACTCCGTATTAATATAGATGGCTCAATACCAGCTGATAATCCTTTTCCTGGAAATCCGGTTTGGTCAATGGGACATCGCAATGCACAAGGACTGACATTTACAAAACATGGACATCTTTATAGTTCGGAGCATGGAGATGCAATAGAAGATGAACTTAACCTGATAAAAAAAGCTGAGAATTACGGCTGGCCTAATGTAGAGGGAATTATTGATGTTGAAAAAGAAAAGGAGTTCATTAAGAACATAAAAGTGACTGAACCAGCTAAAGCATGGACACCGGTTATTGCTCCTGCAGGCATTTCGTATTATGGGGCGACAGCTATTCCTGAATGGAATAATTCGATATTGCTAGTTACATTAAAAACACAAAGTTTAAGGGTACTGAAGTTATCTGAAGATGGAAAAGCTGTAAAATCGGAAAAGATTTATCTTGACCATGAACTGGGACGCTTACGTGATGTATGTGTGTCTCCAGCAGGTGATGTATATGTTTCTACTAGTAACAGGGACTGGAACCCTGGTGAGGGGTATCCAAAAAAGGATGATGATAAAATTGTAAAAGTATTTAAGGTAAAGAAACCAGCTGCTTCGAAAGTAATTGTTAAAAATGAGGTGAAGCCGGTAGCTTTACCGGGTGCTGTGATTTATAATAATTACTGTGCTTCCTGCCATAAAGCTGATGGTAAGGGGATTGCTGGAGTTTTTCCTCCGTTAAAGGGAACATCACGTGTGTTGGGAGATAAAAACGCATTGATCTCTGTGATGTTAAAAGGGTTGTCGGGTCCAATAGTTGTAAAAGGACAGAAGTATGACCAGGAAATGCCATCATTTAACTTTTTAAGTGATAAGGATATTTCACTTGTTGCCAGTTATATTAGATCCCAGTTTGGGAATAAAGCAACTGCTGTGACTGCAGCTGATGTTAAGTTAGTGAGGAGTGCAAAAAAGTAACGCTTTTAGAGGTATAGGGAGTTAGTTTAACCAACTAATATACCTTTTGTTAATTTTCGTGTACGTACACATTTTGTGTGCACATTATAAATAGGGAGATATCAACTAAAAACCAAATTAACCAAAGTATGGAGAGACACTTTACTCAACATGTAAAACCAATTCATTTGTTTTTATTGCTTGCACTATGCCTGATAATGCCAGATATCAGTTATGCACAGCAACTAAAAAATATGACTGGTACTGTAACGGATGAATCTACGGGTGAGCCCATGCCGGCAGTAAGTATTAAGTTAAGACGTACAAATGCAGTAGTTCATACTGATAAAGATGGAAAGTACGCAGTTCGTGTAAACAGCTCAGACGTTTTGATTTTTTCATACGTAGGCTATCAAACCAGGTCTATTCTTATTGGCGATAAAAAAACGCTGAACGTGGCCCTTAAGGAATCTGCATCAAGCTTATCTGAAGTTGTTGTGGTGGGCTACGGCCAGGTTAATAAGGTAGATCTGACAGGGTCAGTTGCCCAGGTTAAATTGCAGGACATGGAAAAGGCACCTGTTGGTTCATTTGATCAGGCACTTCAGGGTAGGGTAGCAGGGGTAAATATTTCCGCTACTGATGGTCAGCCTGGTGAGGGGTTGAACATTGTGATTAGAGGTGGTAACTCATTAACCCAGAGTAACTCACCGCTTTATGTTATTGATGGTTTTCCAGTTGAAGATTTTAGTGCTGGTGCAATTAACCCTGATGATATTGAGTCGATCAATATCTTAAAGGATGCATCCTCTACTGCAATTTACGGTGCCAGAGGGGCAAACGGTGTAATTTTGATTGAAACAAAGAAAGGAAAAGTGGGATTGCCGATTATAACATTTAATAACACTGTTGGTATTCAGCAACGACAGAAAACTATGGAAATGATGACTCCGTATGAGTTTGTGAAATATCAGATGGAACTTGATATGAATTATGCAAATACTTATTATTTATCCAGTAAAGGTAGAACACTTGAGGATTATTTGACTATACCTGCTGTGGATTGGCAGGATCAGGTATTCAGAACCTCATTAAACCGTATTCATACCATAGCTTTACGTGGAGGAACTCAACAAACAAAGTATTCAATTTCTGGTTCAAATCAGGAGCAAAATGGTATTTTGTTAAATTCTGCTTATACCACATATCAAGGCAGAATTGGTTTAGACCAGGAAATAAGTAAAAAGCTATCTGCAGGTTTCAATGTAAATATTTCCAAAAGGAAATCTGATGGTTCAGTCATCAGAGAAGGAGAAGGTTCTACTTTGACCTCGTATTTGTTAACCAGAGCTTGGTCATTCAGACCTGTTACAGGTAGTGTAGATCAGAATCTATTGGAAGAAGATTTGGATGAAGATGCAATAAACCAGTATGATGCAAGATTTAATCCTGTAGCAACGAGCAACAATGCTTACAACATCCGAAGTAATACAGACATGTCAGCTAATGGTTATATTAATTATAAAATAAGTCCATCTTTATCATTAAAAACTACTGGAACTGTTTATAATAGTTATATTTCTATAGAAAATTTTTATAACTCTAAAACTCCACAAGGCTCACTCATTAGTTTGTTAAATTCTAGAAAAATTAATGCTTCTGTAAGTAACGGGGAGAGAATGACATTATCTAATAATAGTGTGTTGACCTATAATAAAACTTTTAACAAGTCACACAAAATAACCGCATTGGGTGGTTTTGAAATCCAGTCTTCTCATTATAAAGGGTACGGATTTTCTACTCAACAAATTCCTAATGAGGAAATGGGGATGTCGGGAATGGATCAGGGAAATCCGCTAAACACATCTGCTATTGATACTGAATATTCCTTACTTTCAGGTTTCGGGAGATTGAGCTATGGTTTTAAATCGAAATATTTGTTTACAGCAACGTTTAGAGCAGATGCTTCTTCTAAGTTTTCTGAAGAAAACAGATGGGGATATTTTCCCGCAGTTGCTGCAGCATGGAATATGCATTCTGAAAAATGGTTCAAGGATAACCTGAAATTTATAAGCACTTCTAAATGGAGGTTAAGTTATGGATTAAATGGTAACAACAGGGTGTCGGAATATACAAGGTTTACCAGTATTACGCAGCCTTTTGGTGCTTCTTATTCATGGGGGAATGGAACTCCTACATTGGGAGCTTATATTTCTAGTCCCTCTAATAAAAATTTAAAATGGGAAACTACTGAATCTTACGATTTGGGATGGGATCTGGCTTTTTTGAAAGGTAATATCGAGCTTACTGCAGAAGTATATAGAAAAAATACACGTGACTTACTGTTAAATGCTTTGTTACCTACTAGTTCTGGGTTTTCTTCTGCTATGAAAAATGTGGGTAGCATTAGAAATCAAGGATTGGAGATCTCATTGAGCACAAAAAATATTAAAACTAAAAAGTTCTCATGGAACTCTGATTTTAACATAACATTTAATGAAAGTAAGATTTTATCCTTAAATGAATCTCAGGATAAATTATTTAGTACTCCTGCATATATCAGTCAATTTAATGCTAATCCACTATATATTTCTGAAGTTGGACAACCAGTAGGTATGTTCTTTGGCTTTATATGGGAAGGAACTTATAAATATGCGGATTTTGATAATCCATCTCCAGGTGTTTACAAACTAAAAACCGGAATTCCAAATAATGGTACCGATAATGTCCAGCCAGGTGATATCAAGTACAGAGATTTAAATAATGATGGAACAATAGACCCTTTTGATATCACAATTATTGGTAGAGGGTTACCTATTCATACCGGAGGTTTTAACAACAATTTTTCTTATGGTAACCTTTCATTGAACGTATTCCTTCAATGGTCTTATGGAAATCAGATTTATAATGCTAACCGTAATCCATTTGATGGAAATTCGAATACTTTTCGCTTATTTAATCAATTTGCATCTTATACTGATAGATGGTCTCCAGAAAATCCTGACTCTGATATATATAGGACAAGAGGTCAGGGCGAAATTGGTTGGCATTCATCAAGGGTAGTTGAGGATGGGTCATACTTGAGGTTAAAAACTGTAGCATTGGATTATAGAATTCCTGCTAAATACTTAAAACCATTAAATATTAAAAGTTTAATTTTTGGGGTAGCTGGACAGAATTTATTCACCTGGACAAAATACTCGGGTATGGATCCGGAAGTATCGGTACGAAACACGACATTGATGCCAGGGTTTGATTATTCAGCATATCCAATAGCGAGAACAGTAGTGTTAACATTGAAGACAACATTTTAAATCAGCAGCGTAATGAAATTTATAAAATATATTTTGATAGTTGTAGTGGCAATGACTACATTATCGTGTAAAAAATTTTTGGATAAGGAACCTAAAGATTTTTTATCAGATCCTAAAGCGTTTTATGATACTGAGGATAGACTAAATTCAACGATTGCCTCTGTTTACGATAAAATGGGAGCTATACATGGTACAGGTTGGTTATATACTTATGGGAATGAGGCTGATGAAGGATATTATGCCAGAGATAACACAATGACCATGCCTGCTTTTTTTGATTTTACTCCTGGTCACTCCTATGTGGCTGGTGTATGGAGAGATTGTTACGATGGTATTAATAGGGCGAATGCTTTCTTAGAAAATGTAGATAATAATCCTGCAATCGCTGCATCTTTTAGAGATAGACTTAGGGGAGAGGCTCATTTTCTAAGGGGATATTATTATTTTTTATTGGTTCAGTTTTATGGAGGTGTTCCTATTCGGACTGAATCTACAAGTGATGCTACTCAAAATTTAAACAAAAAGAGAAGTACTGTGGCAGAGGTATATGAACTGATTCTAGCTGATATGAAAAAGGCAGAAGCTTTAGTTCCTACTATAGATGATATTGGTCACGGAGGAAGAATAAGTAAGTCGGCCGCAAGAGGATTACTTGCCAGAATTTGTCTTACAATGGCTGGATTCCCATTGAAAGATGAATCAAAGTATGTAGAAGCGAGAGATTGGGCAAAAAAAGTTATTGATGATCCAATACATGGTTTAAACCCTGATTTTACCAATATATTCGTGAAGTACGCAAGAGATGAGTACGACATAAGAGAAAGTATTCTTGAAGTTGAGTATTGGGGTAACAGAACAGATGTGTATACCGAAACAGGTTCTGTTGGTTTTGCAAATCAGCCTATTAATACTAATCCAAATACCGGTAATGGTTTTGGAGGATTAAAGGTCACTTATAAATTGTGGAGACAGTTTGCCAGTCCAAATGACATGAGGAGAGATTGGTCCATTGCAAATTTTGGTTATACTACTTCTGGGCCTAATGGAGCTAAATCACCAGTTACTACCGCTTCAGAATCTACGATTTACAATAGACAAGTAGCAAAATGGAGAAGAGAATATGAAACTTTATTACCTAAAGCGATTGGGGCCACTCCACAAAACTTCCCTTTACTAAGATATTCAGATATCTTATTGATGTTTGCAGAGGCTGAAAATGCGGTTAATAATGGGCCAACACAAGAAGCATTCAATAAGCTAAATGAAGTGAGAAGAAGAGCTTACGGTACGGGGTACAGAATTGCGACCATTGTTAAGGGTGCTTCCGGAAGTGGATATACCGCTGCACCAATGATTGTAATAAAAAATAACGATGGACATGAGGGGGCTCAGGCCTATGCATACGCAACTTTAGGTACTAGTGCAGCAGCAGGTACTATAAACACAGTTACATTATTAAGCAAGGGAGCTTTTTATAGTGCTACACCTCCAAGTGTTTCTTTTGTATCGGTTAATGGAGTTGGGTCTGGAGCTACTGCAACTGTTACAATGGAGGCTATAAATCCTGCAGAAGCAAATATACCAGTGGATTTAGGACTTGATAAACTTAGCTTTTTAGAAATTATCAAAGCAGAAAGAATGAGGGAATTATCTTTTGAACAAATGAGAAGATTTGATCTTATCAGATGGGGGACTTTTGCAGATGCCATGAGAGAAGTAGCAGACGCAATGTCTTCTACTCCACCTTCAGCAACTAATCTTTATGCAGCTGTCAGATTTCAAAAAGCACAAAATATAAAGCATATTTTATGGCCTATTCCATCTGTAGAAATCATGATGAATTCAGATATGGTTCAAAATCCAAATTGGTAATTTAATTTATATAGACATGAAAATTAAATATTTAATCCTATTGCTATTGGCGTTCCAGTTGTGTGCATGCGACAAATCTTTAGACGTTAAGGAACCTAAATTTGATGTTACTACGGATAAAACTACTTACAAAGTAGGAGATAATATACAATTCAATATTTCTGGTGATGCCAAGTATATTACGTTTTATTCTGGTGAAGACGGCTCTAATCGTGATTTTATTAGTGCACCAAGAATGGTAGCTTACGATAAGTTAAACCTATATTATACCATATGGTATCAACGTCGTTTGGCATATCCTCAAGTTTCAATATTAGTGTCTACAAACTTCACTGGAGACAGGGCTAATTTAAATGACGTAAAGGCTGCAACATGGATAGACATAACTGACAGGTATCCTTTTCTTATGGGACAAGCTGCTTTAGATGGGCATACAGCATCTAATCGAGTAGATATATCAGATATAGTTAAACCAGGAGATAAAATGAATTTTGCTTTTAAATATATCAAAAATGAAGGGTCGACTTCGTTTGCTACAGTTTGGCTAAGTAAAGTAAATTTAGCTTATAGCAAAGGTCTTAGTTCAATAGATATTGGTGGTGAAACTGGCAAAAACCTTGGAGACCTTTTTCTTATTAGGCCTGCGATGAATGAGAATAAGATTCCTGACAGATCTGACAACAGATGGTATACTAGAACTCCTCCTGTTGATAATATTATCCTATGGGCAAATAGTTCAAATACAACTATAGATGGTAAAGCTTATACCACAACCTCATATCAGGAAGAATATTGGGTCTCTAAATCATTTGATATTGCTGAAACTTTTGAAATTCAAGACGTAGGTTTACCTTTAAAAGGGTATTCGGATTCAAGAGTAAATTATCATACCTGGACGTACACAAAGCCAGGGACTTATAAAGTTGTATTTGAAGGCTCTAATGCAACTATAAAACAGACTATTACAAAAACAAAAGAAATTATTCTCACTATAACGGAGTAACATTGTAATCTATATCTGATTAATTATATTAAGTCCTATAGTATAATACTACTGATTTTGTTTTAAACGAGTCAGTAGTATTTTTTATTATCATGTTTTCCATTGTAAGAACAATCAGAGACATTATTACCAATTGTTTTTTACTTACTATTAATTTTCGTGTACGTACACTATATGTACACAATTTATTTTTAATACCAACTAACCAAACCAACCAAACTATGAACAAAAATATTACTCAACACTTAACTCTTATAGAAGAGCATTCTTAAACTAACCAAATTAAACCTTATGATTATAAAAAAGAAAAGAAGCCAAGGTTTTTTAGTGCTCCTATTTATTATTTTTTTAATGCCTGTAACCGTTATTGGTCAACAGATAAAGAACATAGTGGGAACAGTAACTGATGGCGATACCGGGAAACCAATTGAAGGTATTAGTGTCAAAGTTAAAAGGACTAATGCCATAGTATTTACAAATGCAGATGGTAAATATGGATTAAAGGCGAACAGCAAGGATGTACTCATTTTTTCAGGTACAGATTACCAGACCCGTTCATTAGTTCTTGGGACAAAGACTGTCCTGAATGTCTTGATGAAACAGAAACAAGATGAAGAACTCAAATTAGTCGATATAGGTTATGGATTAATCAGGAAAAGAGAACTAGCTGGTGCTATGGCTCAGGTGAGAATGGGCGATCTGGTGAATGTTCCGGTTGAATCCTTTGATCAGGCTTTGGCAGGTCGATTGGCCGGAGTTCAGGTATCTTCTACAAATGGACAACCAGGGACAACTGCTAACATTGTTGTGCGTGGAAACAACTCATTATTGAAAAGTAGTGCTCCTCTTTATGTTATTGATGGTACTGCATTGGAAAACCCTGATCTAGGGGCTTTAAATCCAGAAGAAATCGAATCAATTAATGTTTTAAAGGATGCCGGGGCTACAGCTATTTACGGCTCAAGGGGGGCTAATGGAGTAGTAATGATTCAGACTAAAAGAGGCAAAGTGGCTACGTCCATCATTAATTTCAATGCTGCTGCTGGTTTTCAACAGCCAATAAAGCAGATTGAAATGATGAATCCGTATGATTTTGTGAAATACCAGATTGAGCGGAATGGTAATCAGGCTAAACAGATCTATACTCCGGCAGAACTTGCCACCAATGATCCTTTGTATGTTGCAAGTGGCAGGAAGCTTGAAGATTATAGATTTAAAGAAGGTTTCGACTGGCAGGATCGGATTTTTAGAAACGCACCTATTCAGAATTATAATATTTCTATGAGGGGAGGGGATTTGCAAACCCGATATGCTTTATCTGGTTCGATGTTCGATCAGGAAGGAATTATTGTAAATAGTGGCTCCAGACGATATCAGGGAAGGGTTTCTTTAGACCAGACCTTAGGAAAAAGTGCCAGAATTGGGCTTACCTTGAATTATAGCCGCAATACCAGAATTGGAGAAGCAGTAAGTGTTGATGGAAGCAATGACTTCTCTTCTTATGCTTTATATAGAGCCTGGGCATACAGACCAATTTCTGGTGTGCGTGGAGAGGATCTGACTGCTTACAATACTGATCCGCTTTATAGTACTGCAGGTACGATAAGGATTAATCCGGAAGTGGCAGCATTGAATGCTTATCGACATTCTAATACCAGAAACCTATTTGCAAATACTTATCTGGAGATCGACATTGTAAAAAATCTTCAGTTTCGTACTACAGGATCCATCAATACAAGTAAAAACCGTTTAGAGGTTTTCAATAATTCACTTACCCCTCAAGGTAATGCTAATAATATATTAGGGGTAAATGGAACCTTCGGTAAAATCGAACAAAGAGATTTATCAGTTGAAAATATACTCACCTATACTAATACTTTTGATAAAGTTCATCACCTGACGGTATTGGCTGGTTATTCTTATAGAGAAAGTCAGGACGAAGTATATGGATTCTCATCAAGTAATCTCCCTCAGGAAAAATTGGGTATATATGGATTATCGGAAGGGATTCCTTATGACGGTGTGTCAAAGGGTAGAAGGTTTGCCTTTAAATCGTATTTTGGAAGAGCAAACTATGATTACAAGTCTAAGTATTTGTTAAGTGCTACGCTTCGTGCAGATGAATCATATCATTTTGCTAAAAGAAGAGCTTTAGGGTATTCGCCTTCTGTAAGCTTAGCCTGGAATATGAAGCCAGAAGATTTCATGGCTAACTTAAAAGCTATTTCTGCTTCGAAGATTCGTTTTAGCTTTGGTGCGGCTGGTAATAATAGAATAGAAAGAATGGATCATGATCCATTTTTTGCAAATTCATTTGTACAAGGTGGTGATTTATCTGGTTTAAGTGTATTGAGCTGGACAAATCCATATCTATTATGGGAAAGCACTAAGCAATTAGATGTAGGATATGACTTGAGTCTGTTTAATGATAGGATCGGATTTAATTTCGACTATTATAGAAAAGTAACTGGATTTAGCAGGTATTACACCGATATGGCTACAGTTAAAAATTCTGGCTTTGAGTTTAATTTGAATACTATTAACGTAAGAGGGAAGAACTTTAGCTGGTCATCTAATTTTAATATCAGTTTTAACAGAAATGAATTACTTGAATTAGAAAAAGATGCAACGGCAATTCATTCCGGAGTAACCTCGGCAACAAATGCAGATGCTTTATATATTTCAAAAGTTGGAGCGCCTATCGGTCAATTCTATGGGTATATTTTTGATGGAATTTACCAGACAGGTGAAGCACAGCCAGGATTCGTGAAATATAGGGACCTGGATGGAAATGGAATTATTGATGATAATGATAAAACGGTAATTGGAAGTAGCTTACCTAAGCATACTGGTGGTTTTTTCAATAACTTTTCATACAAAGCATTTGATTTGAATGTTTTCTTACAATGGTCTTACGGCAATGATATTTACAATGCCAATCGTGCTGTGTTTGAAGGGAACCCAGGTATGAATGATGTGAATCAGTATGCAGATTATGCAAACAGATGGAGCGTGAAGAAGCCTTCAAATGAAATCCCCATGACAGGCGGTGAAGGTTCGGACAGGTTTCAGTCTACAAGATTTATTGAAGATGGCTCGTACTTGCGTATTAAGTCGGTTTCATTAAGTTATGCTTTACCTAAGAATTTAATTAAGCCGCTTTATCTGACTAGCTTAAAGTTTCATGTCTCGGCTCAGAATCTATGGACATTTACTAACTATACTGGTCTTGATCCTGAAGTTTCTGCCCGTCATTCGGTATTGACTTCTGGTTTCGATTATTCAGCTTATCCACAGGCCCGTACCATTTCATTCGGAATTAACGCAGCATTTTAACAGCTGATTAAAACAATTATTATGGGCTTTAAAAAAAATAAGAATATGCTGATTGAACTATTTAACATTCACAATTATAAAATACTCAACAAGTGTATTGTAACATGCTTTGTTTTAGTATTTACGGCTGGCTTTAATGCTTCAGCCAATTTAAAAAGCAAGCTATTGCAGCAGCAGACTGTAGTAACGGGTAAGGTTACTGATCAGGATGGTATTGGGATACCTGGAGTAACGGTACAGGTAAAAGGTACGACAAACACTCGTACTACTAATGAATCTGGAAATTATAGTATAAGTATCCCTAAATCTGGCTCTACGCTAGTATTTACTTATATAGGTTTTAAAACAGAATCGAGATTAATTACAGATCAGAAGGTTGTGAATATTAAACTGACTTCTGAATCAACTACGCTAGATGATGTGGTGGTAATTGGATATGGATCTGTTAAGAAAGTCGATTTAACCGGATCTGTAGGTCAGGTGGATATGAAAGATATGATGGAGGCTCCTGTTGGGAATTTTGAAGAAGCTTTAGCTGGTCGTGTAGCTGGTGTACAGGTATCCTCGGCTGACGGACAGCCAGGGAGTTCTATGGAGATCGTTATTCGTGGAGCTAACTCTTTAACTCAGAGTAATGCACCTTTATATGTGATTGATGGTTTTCCTATGGAAAATCCTGATAATGCAGCCATTAATCCGGAAGATATTGAATCCATTAATATTCTGAAAGATGCTTCGGCAACTGCGATTTATGGATCAAGAGGAGCAAATGGTGTAATTATCATTGAAACAAAAAAAGGAAAGATAGGTAAGCCCGTGATTTCATTTAACGCTTCATTAGGTTTTCAAAAGGTGCAAAAAACTATGGATATGATGTCTCCATGGGATTTTGTGAATATGCAAATGGAAATTAGTCGTACTAGAACAAGAGAGATTTATACTAAAGCCGACCTGGATCCTTCAGATCCATTATATGATCCTGAAGGCAGAACCCTGGAAGATTATCGAAATATGAAAGGTATTGACTGGCAGAACATCATATTTCGTAATGCTTTGATGCAGAATCATAATGTTTCTATACGGGGAGGAAACTCAAAAACTAAATATTCCTTATCAGGTTCTCTTTTTGATCAGCAGGGAATTATATACAATTCAGGTTCAAAACGTGCCCAGGGAAGAATTACTATTGATCAAACAATCAGTAAACGGATGAGAGCAGGTATAACAGCAAATTATAGTGAGAATATAAGATATGGTCAACCAGTTAATCTTGGTGGTGGTGGTACCTTTACATCTTATTTGTTATATCAGGCATGGGCATATAGACCTGTATCTGGTACTGACGGATTAAACCTAGAAGAGATAGAGGATGACGATGCTGAATATGTGAATCCATCAGATTTGAGATTTAGTCCGAAAGTAACTGCCGAAAACGATTATACACGTACCAACAGCACTAGTTTTTCTTCTAATGCATATCTAGAATATGACATACTTAAAAACTTGAAGTTTAAAGCCACTGGATCAATAAGTAACTCATTGACCGAAGCAAAACGTTTTTATAATTCATTGACTCCACAGGGAAGTCCGAGAAATAATGGATTAGCAAGACAGATAAATGGATCATATGGTTACGTAGAATCTAATGTATGGTCGAATGAGAATTACCTGACCTATAATGCAACACTTAAAAAACATCATAAGTTCAACATCGTTGCAGGATTGTCTTTTCAGGAGGGGCTAGCTGAGTCCTTCGGCTATTCATCTGAAAGGATAACCCAGGAGGCACTTGGAATGTACGGATTGGAATATGGTAATCTTTATGGAAAAAATGCTAGCGGCGGGGAATTTGGATTGATGTCTTTATTCGGAAGAATGGAGTATAATTATAAATCAAAGTATTTAGTAACAGCAACTATGCGATCTGATGGCTCTTCAAAGTTTGCTAAGGGAAATAAATGGTCAAGGTTCCCATCTGCTGCAGTGGCTTGGAACTTGAAAAAGGAGAATTTTATGGCTGGAATTGACTGGCTTTCTGAAAGTAAATTCAGGCTTGGTTATGGAGTTACAGGTAACAACAGGATTGGAAATTACGATTACTATTCGCAATTGACTTATAATGTGGGAAACACTTATCCTTTTAACAACAATGGTACACCTGATGGTGCAATTGTTCCTTCTAAAGTTGGAAATGAGAACTTGAAGTGGGAAAGTACTGAGCAAATGAATATTGGGTACGATTTGGGGCTGTTCAAGAACAGGCTGAGTTTAACAGTAGACTATTATCGTAAAAAAACCAAAGATTTATTATTGAATGCTGACCTGCCTTCGGCAACTGGATTTCCGAGGACCTTTAAAAATATTGGTTCCATAGGAAATAATGGCCTGGAATTTACATTGAGTACTACTAACATCCAAACCAAGACTTTTTCGTGGCGTTCAAATTTCAATATAGCATTCAATGAGAATAAGATTTTGGCACTAACACGTAATCAGGAGAGCTTGTTTTCATTAATGTCAGTTGCCCAGAATAGCGCCAATCTGTATGTTTCCAGGATTGGATATCCTGCTGGAATGTTTTATGGTTACATATGGGACGGTATCTACCAGGTAGAAGATTTTAATCAGAGTAGCTCCGGTGTGTATAGTTTGAAAAGTAATGTACCAACTAATGGTAGTGCGAGAGAGGATATACAGCCTGGCTATATCAGGTATAAGGATATAAATGAGGATGGAATTGTTGATAACAAAGATATGACTATAATTGGTCGTGGACAACCCATCCATACAGGAGGGTTTTCAAATAACTTCTCTTACAAAGGCTTTTACTTAAATATATTTTTGCAGTGGTCATACGGAAATGATATTTTCAATGCCAACCGGATGATGTTTGATGGTAATTATATCAACATATATAATGTAAACCAATATGCAACCACAAATGATAGGTGGACTCCTGAAAACAGGTCGAATACATTGTTCAAAATCGGGGGGCAAGGTCCTGCCGGTAATTTTTCTAACAGGGTATTGGAAGATGGTTCTTATCTGCGTTTAAAGACGGTTTCTTTAGCTTATACGATTCCAAAATCTATTACTAAGCAGCTTAAAGTAAATAAAATAAGTTTTAAAGTTGCTGCCCAGAACCTGCTGACTTTTACTAAATATACAGGAATGGATCCGGAAGTATCAGTTAGACATAGTGTTTTAACCCCTGGTTTTGATTATTCACCATATCCACAAGCGAGAACAATCACTTTTGGCTTAAATGTTATTCCTTAATTAAAATTGAATATTATGAAAAGTAGATATTATTTTTTATTGACACTATTAATTTTAAGTGTTAGTTCCTGCAAAAAGATATTGGATAAGGAACCTTTGGATTTTATAGCTGATATGAGTGAATATTACAATACTCCGGAAAAGCTGGAATCGAGTATGTTAGGTATTTATGATGTGCTCCAATCTGGGGACCTGTATGGTTTTCAAATGCTTTATATTACTGGTTTTGAAGCGGACGAAGGATATTATAATAGGGAGTCACCTTCTGATGGACCACATATGAATAGCTTTTCTGCCGGGAACTCCAGGGTTAACAACTTCTGGTCAACACTCTACAGAGGGATTGGTAGGGTAAATACCTTATTAAGATTTGCAGATTCTAATCCTGATATTGATATGAAATTTAGAGATAAAATAAAAGGTGAAGCGAAGTTTTTAAGAGGATACTTTTATTTTATGTTGGTACAGAATTTTGGTGGAGTGCCTCTGATACTTGAGCCCTTGGGGAATGTTGATGATGTTGATATTCCCAGAGTAACCGCTAAACAGGTGTATGAACAAATTATACAAGATATGGAAGAGGCGGAAAAGGTAGTTCCGGGAATCAGAGAATTGGGTTTTGGTGGTAGGGTGAGCAAATCAGCCGTACGTGGTATCTTAGCCCGGGTTAATTTACATATGGCAGGTTACCCAGTAAGGGAAACAACAAGATTTGCTGAAGCAAGGAAATGGGCCAAAATGGTTATGGATGATAAAGAAGCGAGTCACTCTTTAAACCCGAGTTTCAGCCAGATTTTCATCAACTATGCACAAGACAAGTATGATATTAATGAAAGTATCTGGGAGGTTGAATTTACAGGAAATGGAACTGGTGGTGCATACTCAGAAACTGGCGGTGTAGGCTATTTAAATGGTCCACAATCTACAAATACAACAATTGGAGACAGTTTTGGTGGGGTTAAAGTAACTTCTAAATTGTATAAGTCTTATGAATTGAATTATGGCACATTAGCTGTTGGCGACTTAAGAAGGGATTGGACTATTGCAAACTTTACTTATAGTGGTGCTAATAAAACATTTATCACTTCTACAACACCGGCTAACCTGTATACCAGATTTTGTGGTAAATTTAGAAGAGAGTTCGAGACGCTTACCCCAAAACATAGAACACAAACTCCCCAGAATTTTCCTCTACTTAGATTTTCCGATGTCTTGCTAATGTTTGCGGAGGCTGATAATGAAGTAAACAATGGACCAGGTCCTGATGCTATTGAAGCTGTAAATAAAGTAAGACGTCGCGCCCTGGCGATTGGAGGCATTAAAAACTTTGGTATAAATGCAGCTGGAACGGGTTATAAGGCACCACCAACTATTAAATTGATAAATGGTGGCGGAACAGGTGCATCTATAAAAGCTACAGTTAATACTGCTGGAGGAATTTCTGCTCTTACACTTGATATTGACCCTGTAACTGGTGTTAAAATGGGTTATAATTATGTAGGTAATAACTTATATGTAGAGATAACACCAGCAACATCCGGAGGAACAGGTGGTAGAGCAAATGCACGTATCTGGCAGGAGGCAGAAGCTAATATGACTACTGCTCAAACTTCATCAGCAGAGTCCTTTAGTGAGTTTATTCAAACTGAGAGATTAAGAGAACTTGCTTTTGAATGCTTAAGAAAAGGCGATTTACAAAGATGGGGAATTTATGTTTTTGAAATGAAAGCTGTAGCTACACATATTGAAAGTAGTGGCTTAACTGAAAGGTTCTATTACCAGCCATACAAAAACACATGGAGTAAACATAATTTATGGCCTATACCGGCTAGAGAAATGAATCTGAATAATAAGCTGGTTCAAAATCCTAGCTGGTAATTAATTAATTGTATATCATGAATAGAAAAATTGAAACCATTATATTAAGTGCTGCCTTACTGGTATTTGGCGCTTGCAGTAAAGATATTCCATTGACACCTGGGCTAGACCAGTTTAATGTAACTTCTTCAGCCTTGACTTATAAATTAGGGGATACTGTTAAATTTTCACTTGTAGGCAATCCAGATCTGATTTCCTTTTATTCTGGGGAATTATATAAGCAATATGAGTATAAAGAAGGCCGGGATATTACTCTGGGTGAGGCAGAACTTTCATTTAGTTCAGCATATCCTCCATTAGCTGCAGGTTCTCCAGCTCCGCAAGTAAACCCCTTATCAGTGATGTTATCTACGGATTTTAATGGTAAATACAATAGCTATGAAAATGTAGATAAGGCCACTTGGACGGATATCACCAATAAATTTGTTTATGGGGATAACGCGACTTATAAAGCTTCCGGTAAACTAGATATTACAAATTATATTGTTCCCGGAAAACCACTTTATCTGGCTTATAAATATGTGACTAAGCCTATTGCTGCAAATGGCCCTGCAAGGTCATGGTATGTATATAATATTGAGTTGACCAGTAAATCTATTTATGAATCACATTTGCTGGGTAACCTGATCAGTTCTGAATTCAAGCTTGTTGAAAAAGTACCTTCGGTCCCTTCTTTGTCTACTTATACTACTACGCGGATTACTTTGTCCCCATATAGATATGTAGAAACAACAGATCCGGACCCTGGAACTGAAACCTGGGCAATTAGTAAAGCTTTTAATATGGAAATTTTAGATAAAGGCCCTGATAGACCATTTATTATCAAAGGAAATGAAGATGCAAAAGTTACCAACTTTTCACATGTATATACAGAAGAAGGAACGTATAAAGTCCACTTTATTGGAACGAATGCAAATGTAGATGGAAGCGATAAAAAGGTTATTGAGATGACAATTAAAGTTGTAAAGTGATTTTTGAAATCAACAATATTTAATTAAAAACAAAAAGATGAAAAAGACACTCTTAATATTATCATTATTGATAAATGGCTCAGTATGGGCTCAGACAGGCTCCTGGACAAATAGTGGTAGCAGCTGGGTTTATAATTGGGGAAAAGGTGATGGTACTTTAGGAAAAAACGTAAAAGGTGATGAGCTTCATCATGTATCAACTTCCGGAAGTAAAGCAACCTTTTTACCTATACCTCCATCAGGTTCTGTTATGGTCTCATCTGTAACAGGTACCCCATCCTTTACTTTAGCAGGGTCTGGTGATGCTGCGGGATTAAAAATAAATGGATCAAGTAACAATGGTTCCGCTGTTAAGTTTGCTGGTTACGATATTCAGAATGCAACTCAAGTAGTTAATCTGTCTTTCACATTAGATCTGGAGAAAACTTCGGCAACTAAGGAGAACTGGTATTTTGTATTGGGAAGAACTGCAGCATTATTTAATCAGCCTAAAATGGGACTTGCGATTAATAGGACAGGTACTTCATCAAATACTTCAATTTTTGCCTGCTTCAGATTAATACTGGATCCAACAAAACCTGATAACATGAGGTTTCAGGTCCGTACTCATGCTGATTTAGCTGATGAGGTAGGATGGACTGGAACGAATGCTAATGTGTTTAAAAAAGGAAGCTCAAATAAAGTAGAGATTTTTTGCAATAACTCTTCGGCAGTTCAAAATTATAATATGGGAGGTAAGGGAAATAGTCTTGATGCAAGAAGTTATCATATCTGGGTAAATGGCAAACAGGTTGGTGGAACCTATGCCGGTAATGGAATGCCTGCCAAACGAAATATTGATGCCTTTTTGATCATGTCCAGAGATGCCAGTATGACTGGAGAAACAGCTGATAATGCTGCTGCAATTACTGTCAAAAATGTAAAGCTTAATTATTCGGCCGTAAAATAGATTAATGCATTTTAAAAAATAAAGAGATGAGACAAATATGGCTCGGAATAATTCTGGTAGGGATGATGTGCCCCAGGCTAAATGCTCAAGGGATGAAGCAACAGAATCTGTCAAAGCTGACACAAACTATTACAAAGTCATTGCCTGCGGAATTAAAGGCTTATTTTCCTCCTGAATTTATAGCAATGGCCAAAGGGAAAACGGCCAATGCTGTTATCGTAAAGGGTGATCGGGAAGGAAGTGCTGAAGCTGCACTAACAATTCAGCAAGCATTAAAGAAAAATTGGAAACTGGAATTCCCGATCGTAGATTGGGAAACTGCCAGAAAAACAAATGTGAATTTGATTTTATATGGTGGTGTAACTGATAATACACCATTAAGACAATTGAATGCAAATTCAATTTTGGGTAACAATACACTTGGTTACGAACTTAGAACTATACCTAATGCCCTGGACTGGAAGAGAGATGTTATTTATATCGGAGCACATAATGATCAGGAATTAAAAGAAGGACTATCAGTTCTAACTGAGAAGATTAAAAATCCTGAAAGGATACCTTATCTGGTCGCTTGTAAAGGATGGGATAAACCAGCTGATCCGGTAGCAGTTGCTGAGATGGTAGATAAGGTAAAAAAGCATTATGAAAACAGTGGAAGTTATGTGCTTTCGCAGACAGTGATCAGTGAAATGTTAAAACAGGTCGCAAATTTGTATAAGATGACCAGTAATGATGTATATGCGAAGGCGTTTGCTGATATGCAGAATTTTATGTTTCAAAATTATGGCAAAACATTGAACGGACGTACAGAAACACCTCCAAGTTTTACCTTTCATTTATATCCTCAGTTTCTTTATTCGATTGAAAATTCAAAAGCATTTACTGCCGGGGACAGGTTGAAATCAGCCGAATTTATCCGTAAGATGGTAGAGGAAATGATGCTGCATTGGGAAATGAAAATCCCATTGGATTTGTATAAGAATTCAAAACAGGATTATTTAACCAATCATGCTTGTTTTGCTTCACGTTCTGTTTCTTCATCATCCAGATATCTGCTTGCCAGGTATGATTATGCACCTGCCATATTTTGGAAGGAAGTAGCAGATAATGCATTTGCAGGAGTAGCACCAAACCCTTTTTCACCTGAGGATGCTGCCGGTTATCAATATCTTGTTTACCAGATATTTATTGATTATGCAATGGCTAGTGGTCAATATGATCTTAGCTTTTTTAAGAATCCTCGTTTTGTAAGTTATCTTGATTATTCTAAATTTCAGTTCAATCATCTGGGCTATACTGCGGGCTTTGGTGATGCTTATCCGATAGGACATAATAGTGCTTATCCAATTTTAAAACAATCGATGGATATTCTTGGTGATAAAGAGTCTGAGTATATAATTAATCTCATTGAGGGTAGAAGCCCACATTTGGTAAAGGGTAATCAGAAACAAATTGAAAGTATTCAGCCTCCTGGAAAACATACTATTGGATTAAACTATCAGGAAGTCGTACCATTTAAACAGCAACAATATGGTGTAGAAAATTTTTATAAAAAGCCAACTCTGGATAAAGGGGTGATTAGAAGTGGCTGGGATAAGTATGCTGATTTTATTTCACTGACAGGTATTAACGGAGATGGTTATAACCACAGTCATTTTGATGCGAATGGAATTAGTCAGTATATTTCTGGCGACAGACTTTGGTTATGGGAAGGTGATTATATTAAAAAGTTTCCTAATGATCATAACTCAATTGTTGTAAGTAAAGATGGAGAGTTAACTGACCAGAGCAGGAGCTTGAGTAAACGTCGGAAATCTTCATTATCGCAAGTATTGGCAGCAGTAAATAATACTGAGAGAACATCATCAATATTTTCCTTATTACTTGAAGATTATAAGGGAGTGAACTGGACAAGGAATATTAATTATGCTTCCAAAAATGGTTTTTGGGTAATTGATGAATTGGATATAACACAAGATGGCCGTTATATAATAGAAGCCAATTGGAGAAGTACCGGGACAATGGTTCAGCAAGGGCAAACCGTAGCTTTTACACAAAAGAAATCTGATGATAAGCAGATTGCAAATCATTTCTTTATTACTGAAGGTAATGGTGCTACTCAATTAACTAAGTCGGTGTGGGATGCAGGTCATGGTCGCAAAGATGGAAATTTAACTGGTTACCTATTTTCTGATAGAAGTACGAGGTATGTCATTCAGCGTATGGAGGGTAATTATAGAAAAGGAGATAAAAAGTTATTTGTTAACTTTTTACATGCTATTCCCGGATCGGCTCCAAAAGCTCCTGTACTGAAAAAAATATCGCCAACAGCATTCTTAGCTGAAAGTACAGGTGTGTTACGCCTGGCTGTTATTAATAATTATAAAGGGGAGAATATTGATATTCAGGCTGAAGCTTGTTTTGTCGGACCAGAAGGAATTGTAGCTCGTGGTGCTACCCGGATTAAAGTGGGAAGTATTGATTGGAAATCAGATACTAAAAAGGACATTGCCATTGATTTACCGGCTGATTTTAATCAGGTTCAACTGAGTCAGCTACTAGGTAAAATGATGCCTGAAGCCGAAGAATTAAAACCAAAACCTATCACTAATTTATCTGTAAAGGAAATTAAAATAGCAAGCAAAGATATTTATAAATCAAATGTAAGTGTGATCGCTTCTGGAGATGAAAGATTTGCTATTGGATCCAGAGATGGAGTATTTAGCATCACTGATCTGCAGGGCAAAATGTTGGCTAGTTATAAGTTTCCGAGACCAGTAAGTGCGATTACTGCTGTTCTGACTCCTTCTGGGTTATTTTGGGCAGTTTCAACTGCTGCACCGGGTGATGGAAAGATTTATTACTTAAATAGTGAGGCCGAAATTATTTGGGAAAGGAAGATTCCTGTATATCAGAAACGGAATGGCACGGTGACTACTTTGTTTACAGCTAATGTTGGTGATTTAACTGGCCCCGCGATTATTGCTGGTTCTGAAGCATGGCATTATTATGCTTTTTCTGTTAGTGGCAAGCAATTATGGAAGCAAACAATTTTCCATGGGGCAACAGTTGGTGCTGCGGGTGATATGGATGGTAATGGAATTGATGATATTGCTGCAGGTACGGAGTATTATTACCATTCAATTATACAAAACGGAAAAGTAATGCCACATAAGGTTACTTCTCCATGGGATTATTCGTTAGCAATAGCTGATTTGAATAATGATGGATTGAAAGAGGCTGTATTTGGAAGGGGAGATGGTTATATATATGTTCAGGCAGTTGATAAAAATCCGGTAAAAACATGGAGGTTAAATGTAGGAGGAAAACCGACAGCAATTGTTGCATTAACTGATCAAACCGAAAAATTAGCTGTAGCTAATGAACTTGGGAATATAGTTTTTGTTAATGGAACAGGAGAAGCTACCGGATCGGTTAACTTACCAGCAGGTTTAACGGACATGAAAATGTGGAAGAATCAATTACTTGCATTATGTATGGATGGCTATGTGTATGCTGTTGATCTTAAAGGGAAAGTTTTAGCAAAATATCCTTATACGGTGGATAATATGTCTATTTATGAACCCAAACTTGCCGTGAGTGAAGAAGTAGCTCTTGTGTTTTCTGGAAATAAAACTTTTACTATTAAATAATGAAAGCCTGCTTTAGTCTAATCCTATATATAATCATGTTTAGCTCCATAAGAACATCTGGCTTTCCTTATGAAACGCACCAATCTGGTTCTGTTTTGGATACAGTGCTTGTGGGAGGAGATAAGTATCAGGTTAAATGGCTCATCAAAGAAAATTTTATGGATAGTAACTGGAAAAACAGGTGGGAAATAGAAAGTACCGATGCCATAGTCAAAGTATTAAATGGAAAGCTATTTATTACAGATCATGGGATTGGTACTACGCTTTGGAATAAAATGGAATTTCCTGAAAATTTGATTGTTAAATATACAGTAAGGGCAGAAGGGAAAAAAGAAGACAATAAGACCAATTTTAATTTATTCTCTCATGCGAAGGGAATCGATGGGAAATCATTGGTAATTGGAAAAGATAGCAAAAGAACAGGTGCATATAGCCAATACCATAATGTTCCTAATTATATCTCAACATTTACATTTAAACATTCAAGGATAAGAAAAGATCCAGGCTTCATTTTATTAAGTGATAGCAAGGAGTCTTCTGTAACAGAAAAAACCTATCAAATTGTTTATGCTGTTAGTAATGGGCGTATCAGATATTATGTTGATGGAAAAAAAATACATGATGTAACAGATGATTCTCCCCTTGAAGGTGGTAAAGTTGGAATTAGAACCTGGGATACGGAAGCCTGGTGGGATGATATTGAGATTGGGATGATCATAGAAAAAAGATAAAGACAATAATATTATGGTATTTAAAATTAAGTTACATCGATTATTATATGTTGGAGCATTAA
Source organism: Pedobacter sp. ASV1-7 (assembly GCF_040203335.1). Taxonomy (NCBI): domain Bacteria; kingdom Pseudomonadati; phylum Bacteroidota; class Sphingobacteriia; order Sphingobacteriales; family Sphingobacteriaceae; genus Pedobacter; species Pedobacter sp. ASV1-7. The sequence continues at coordinate 69,059 of NZ_JBEHBV010000008.1, forward strand.
TATTAATGGTTTTCCAATGTAGTATTTCATCAGCTTATGCACAACCTAAACCCGAATTGGTAACCGTTAATGTTTCTGCTGATCATAAAGACTGGGTTTATAAACCTGGGGAACAGGTTAAGTTTCTTGTTAACGTCTCTCATAAAGATACGCCTCTTGAAGATATAAAAATCAATTATGAAGTTGGTCCTGAAAAAATGCATCCCGTAATTAAAGATAGCACTGCATTGATAAATGGAAAGTATGAGATATCTGGTGGGACAATGGATAAATCTGGTTTTCTTCGATGTGTAGTTACTGTGAAGTTCCAGGGGAAGACCTATAGAGGCCTAGCTACAGCAGCTTTTTCACCGGAGCTTTTGCAACCGACAACTAATGTACCGGTAGATTTTAAAGAGTTTTGGGATAGAGCAAAAGCTGAAAATGCAAAGATACCGATGGATCCTAAACTGAGGTTACTGCCTGAGCGTTCTAATGATTCTATCAATGTGTATGAAATTAGTGTTCAGAATTTTGAGGCTGGTAGCCGGATTTATGGGATTCTTTGTGTTCCGAAAAAAGCAGGAAAATATCCGGCAATATTAACTGTTCCAGGCGCCGGGGTAGGGCCAAAAGCGGGTGATCTGGGAATGGCTGCCAAAGGATTTGTTACGCTCCAGATAGGTATTCATGGAATTCCGGTAACAATGGCAGATAGTGTATACAAAAGATTGGCAACTGAGGAGAAGTATAAGAGATACCGTGTTTCTGGTATAGAGCATAGGGATAAGTTTTATTTTAAAAGAGTGTTTTTGGGTTGTGTAAGAGCAATTGACTTTATATATAGCTTGCCAGAGTTTGATGGCCAGAATCTGGCTGTAGCAGGTGGTAGTCAGGGTGGAGCTTTGACTATTGTAACAACTGCGCTGGATAACAGGGTCAGATACCTTGTGGCTTTTGCTCCTGCAATGTGTGATTTAACAGGTTATTTGCATGATAGAGCCGGAGGTTGGCCGCATACATTTAATGCTAAAACCTATCAGACCAAAAACAGGATTGAAACCTCAAAATATTATGATGTAGCGAATTTTGCCCGATTTATTAAGGTTCCTGGATTTTATAGCTGGGGCTTTAATGACGAAACTTGCCCACCAACTTCTATGTATTCAGCGTATAATGTAATTACTGCTCCAAAAGAACTTTTCATAGCCAAAGATGCCGGACATTGGTATTATCCGCTGCAGAATAGAAAGAAAAGCGCCTGGCTTATCAAAAAAATGATTAATTAAAGTATATAAATAAAAAAATAACTATATTCGGGTACGCACCCGGATTTGCTTAACAACCAAATATAACTTTTTTTACAGAGCACTTATTAAGTATTAACCACTCTATAATGGCTAAAATAATGAACGATGATAATTAAAAAAACAACCCTCCTTTTTGTAATAGTTATATTCTCTGTGCAGTTAAAAGGACAGGGAATTAAACGAACAGAGTCTCCAGCAAAGAAAAGTACCTGGGAAAAGATTTCACCCTATTTTTCACCAACCGCTAGCTATAAAGATGAATATGGTAAATTCAGGTCACCGCTAAAGTTTTATAACGGTGCAACTGTAAAGACAGCTGCCGACTGGTCCAGAAGACGTAAAGAAATTGCCGATAAATGGAATGGTATGATGGGTAAATGGCCACCTTTTCTTAAAGATCAAAAGATGGAATATTTAGATACCATCAGAAAAGATGGATTTACTCAATATAAAGTGCGCTTTAAATGGACTCCAAATGAAGTAACAGAAGGTTATCTTTCAGTACCGGATGGCAAAGGTAAAAGACCTGCAGTAATTACTGTTTTTTATGAACCTGAAACAGCAATTACGAAAGGAAAGCTGGAGCGTGATTTTGCATATCAGTTAACGAATAGAGGCTTTGTAACTTTATCTATTGGAACTAAACAGGCTTCATTGGACAAAACATATTCTATTTATTATCCAAGCATAGAAAAAGCGCAGATCCAGCCACTTTCTGCTTTAGGATATGCTGCTGCAAATGCATGGTATGTACTTTCAAAAGCCCCAGAGGTAGATGCAGAAAGAATAGGTATTATGGGACATTCTTTTGGTGGCAAATGGGCAATGTTTGCTTCTTGTCTGTTTGATAAATTTGCTTGTGCAGTTTGGTCTGATCCGGGAATTGTGTTCAACGAAGCAAGGGAGTCCGTTAATTACTGGGAGCCTTGGTATCTGGGATATTATCCAAAGCCATGGCGAAAAAGAGGACTGATTACTAAAGAAAATCCAGTAAAAGGACTTTATCCAAAATTAGTTGCTGAAGGTTTTGATTTGCATGAGTTACATGCATTAATGGCACCCAGGCCTTTTCTAGTGTCGGGAGGCTCTGAGGATCCGGAATCACAATGGATACCATTAAATCACACTATAAAAGTAAATAACTTATTGGGTGCTAAAAATCGGGTAGCGATGACAAATCGCCCGCTACATTCTCCTAATCCGGAATCCAATGAGGTTGCATTTGAATTTTTTGAATATTTTTTAAAATAGCATATGATATAAGAAGTGTGAAATTGCTTATAGATAGTTTTACTAATTAATGTCGGGTACGTACACATTTGTACGTGCCCATCTCGAAATAACAGAATCATTTCATTATCAATCATTAAAACCTAGTACTGTATGAAGAAGAAATATCTCTGGTATACGAAGATCTGCCTCTGTGCTGTTTTCTTTGCAAGCTGCTGGATTCTTCCCCAGAAAGGAATGAGCCAGTCTTTAAAAACAATAACAGGCACAATTCTGGATGCTGATACGAAGGAACCAATTCCGGGTGTCAGTATCTTTCTAAAGAGAACCAATGTCGTTGTCTCATCAAATGTTGAAGGTAAGTACTCCATTAAAGCAGGTGCTAATGATCTTCTTCTTTTTTCATTTCTTGCTTATGAAAAACAAACAATTCAGGTAGGAACGAAAACCTCTATTAATGTTTCTTTAAAACCAGAATTGAATTCATTGAATGAAGTAATGATAACGGGGTACAGCTCTGTTCGAAAGGCTGATTTAACAGGTTCTATTGGCCAGGTAAAAATGGATGATCTGGAAAAGGCTCCTGTACTATCTTTTGATCAGGCGCTAGCAGGCAGGGTTGCAGGTGTTCAGGTTTCTTCAGGAGATGGGCAACCGGGATCAGAAGGAATCAATATTGTTATCAGAGGCGCGGGGTCCTTAACTCAATCTACAGCTCCATTATATGTTGTTGATGGATTTGCTATTGAAGGGTTTGATGCGGGTAGTTTAAATATTGATGATATAGAATCAATAAACATATTAAAGGATGCTTCTGCTACGGCTATTTATGGGGCCAGAGCCGCAAATGGTGTAATTCTTATTCAAACTAAAAGAGGGAAATTAGGGGCGCCCGTGATTAACTACAGTGGTTCATTTGGATTTCAAAATGTGAACAAACAAATGGAAATGATGAGCCCTTATGAATTCGCTAAATACCAGGTAGAAAGAGGGGGAATAACTGCAAAAAAAACTTATACACCCGGGGATTTTCTTCCAACAGAAGATGGTTATAAAGAAGGTGGTAATACATTGGAGAGTTATAGGAATATTAAGGGGATTAACTGGCAGGATCAAATTTTTCAAACTGGCTCTACATACATTAATACGCTATCTCTACGAGGTGGTACAGCGCAAACAAAATACGCTATTTCCACCTCTTTGTTTAATCAGGAAGGTGTAATTATACATAGTGGCGCTGATAGAATCACAGGTAGAATAGCGGTGGATCAGACTATAAATAATAAGGTAAAAGTAGGGATCAATGTGAACTATAGTAATTCACCAACGTATGGTCAGATTGCTGCAGCAAATGCTGGATCTGCTGGTCATGCATATGGTTATTTAATGTATGCAGCATGGGGTTTCAGGCCAATTACAGGAAGAGAAACACTTGATGATGGTATTGATGAAGATTTTTTATATGAGGAGGTTGATGAGGAAGCCGGTACAGGTTCTGCAATGTCAATAAATCCTGTACAGTCTTTAAAAAATGAAGATACCAAAAGAAGAAAAATTGGTCTCAATACCACTGCTTATTTAACTTATGATATTAATAAATATTTGACTTTTAAGCAAAGTGGTGGTTATAATTCATCAGATTCTGAAGGTTATAATTTTTATAATACCAGAACAAATCGAGGGTCTCCAAGAGCGTCGGATCGAGGAGTCCAGTCTGATCTTAGTTTTGCTAAGATGAATACATGGATTTCTACATCAACATTACAATATAAGCAAACGCTAAGAAAGATTCATAATCTTGACGTTTTATTGGGGGCTGAATTTCAGGGTGTAGAAACTAAATCATATGGATATGGAAGTCAGCTGATTCCGAACGAATCTTTAGGTTTGAGTGGAATGGATGAAGGGCTTCCGGTGTCTCAACGGGTTACACTTTCAAATAATAGGTTGGCCTCTTTTTTAGGAATAGCATCTTACGATTATAAGTCTAAATATTTGATTAAGGTAAATTATAGAGCCGATGGTTCTTCTAAATTTATGGCTGGTCAGAACTGGGCATTTTTCCCATCCGGATCAATGGGATGGAGGATTAGTAAAGAGGATTTTATGAAAGAACTAACTTTTATTTCTGATGCTAAGCTACGAGCCAGTTATGGACTGACAGGGAATAACAGGGTGACAGATTTCCCATATCTCACTACAATTTCAGGAACAAATATAGCCCAATCGTATTCATTCCAGAATAACAGCCCAACAAGGGGGATGTATCCAAACACATTAGGCAATAGAGATTTAAAATGGGAAACTACGGTTCAGGCAGATTTAGGATTAGATCTGTCCCTATTTAAAGGAAGAATTGAACTAACTACCGATGTTTACCGCAAAACAACTAAAGACCTTTTGTTAAATGCCAATATTCCGGAAATATTTGGCTATACCAAATTTTATAAAAATATAGGTAAGCTACAGAATGAAGGGCTTGAATTTACCTTAAGTACGATCAACCTAAAAAATAAAGACTTTAGCTGGTCCAGTTCTTTTAATATCAGTTTTAATAGAAATAAAATAGTTGAACTTACCAATGACGAAAGCAGAATGTACTCGCAGGCGTCATGGGATAATCTTCACAATGGTTCCTCTTTATGGGTTGCGCAGGTTGATCAGCCGGTGGCATTGTTTATGGGATATATATTTGATGGAGTCTATCAATATGAGGATTTTAACAAAGTCGGAAATCAATATATTCTAAAGAGCACAGTGCCTAATAGTGGTAATACAACAACACTGCCTGGTGATATCAAGTATCGTGATGTAAATGGTGATGGAATTGTAAATAGTTCAGATCAAACTATTATTGGAAATCCTATGCCTAAACATCAGGGGGGATTTGGTAACGATTTTAGCTACAAAGGTTTTAATTTAAATGTGTTTTTGCAATGGTCTTATGGCAATGAGATTTTTAATGCAAACAGGATCTATTTTGAAGGTGGAAGACCACAGAGTGCTAGAAATCAATTTGCTAGTTATGCAGATCGATGGACGCCTGATAACCCAAGTAACACACAATTCAGAGCTGGGGGTCAGGGTGAGCTTGGTAGGTACTCATCTAAATATATTGAAGATGGATCGTACTTACGTTTAAAAACAGTTGCATTATCTTACAGATTTCAACCAAAGCTGCTGAAAGTAATTAAAGTAAAAGCATTAAGTATAAACGCAACTGCCCAGAATTTGTGGACGCTGACCAATTATTCAGGAATGGATCCGGAAGTATCCACTCAACGTTCATTAGGTGCGTTAACTCCAGGGTTTGACTGGTCAGCTTACCCTAGAGCGAGAACTATTGTTTTTGGTGTTAAAGTCACATTATAATTAAAGAAATTGTTATGAAACGTATAACCTTATTATATAGCATTGTTTTAATATTGACAACTTTAAGCTCATGTAAAAAGTTTTTGGGTACTGATCCACAAGACTTTCTAACTCCTAAAAGTTTTTATGATACAGAAGAACAGCTAAACCTTTCACTTGCTGCAGTATATTCCCCATTAGGCGATGCAGCCTTATATGCAGGTAGAATAGGAAGGAGTGGTCTTGATGCAGACGATGGTTTTTATGATCGTTCTACAGATATAACCGGAGTTTCTTCTTATAATGTAGCTGCGGCTGACCCAAATGTTCGTTCCTGGTGGTCTACCTGTTATAGGGGGATTAACAGGGCAAATTTGTTGCTGGCAAATATCGATAAACCGGTAATGAACGAAACCAATAGAGCGGTTATTGAAGGTGAAACGAAGTTCCTTAGAGCGTATTATTATTTTTTGCTGGTCAGTAATTTTGGGGATGTTCCATTACTTTTAAACCCTACTGAAACAATTGAGACGACTGCAGTACCTCGTACTCCTTTGAAAGATGTGTATGCAAAGATTATTGCCGATATGGAAGATGCAGAAGCTAAAGTTAAAACTGCTCAAGCTGTAGGATTTGGAGGTCGGATAAACAAATCGGCTGTCCGTGGACTATTAGCACGTGTAAATTTGTTTATGGCTGGGTTTCCACTTAAGGACGAAACAAGATATGCAGAAGCACATAAATGGGCAAAAATGGTTAAAGATGATGCAACACATGCATTGCTGGGAGATTTTAGCCAGGTGTTTATCAATTATGCCGCTGATCTTTATGATATTAGAGAGAGTCTCTGGGAAATTGAGTTTTTTGGAAATACTCAAGGAGTGTTCCGTGAAAGTGGGCAGGTTGGAACTAATCTTGGTATAACTTATAACTCAGAAACGACAGCTAATAACGATCCAAATCAGGCTTATGGTTACGGATTTCTTAATGCTACCGGCGTACTTTGGCAGAAATATGAAAATCCTACTTCATTATTTTCATATGATTTGCGTAGGGATTGGTCAATTGCTCCTTTTACACTGGGAGCAGGTAATCCTGCAAAGGAAACACCAAGGCCAATCACCGAGATCTATCAGAGAGATGCAGGGAAATATAGAAGAGTTTACGAGACAGTTTTTCCTAAAGAAAAGAACTATTCACCTATGAATTATCCGGTGTTAAGGTTTTCTGATGTATTGCTGATGTTTGCTGAAGCAGATAACTTTATTAATAAAAAAGCAACGCCTGAAGCTATTGAAGCTGTGAATATGGTAAGAAGAAGAGGCTATGGTAAATATCTTAATGGAATTGGACAGAACTCTCAAAGCATTAAAAGTATTACAATTACAAAAGCAGGATCGGGCTATACAACACCTTTAACAGTAACTATTACTGGTGGCGGAGGAATTGATGCAAAAGCAACAGCGACTCTGGCAAGCGGAGGAGTTTCAAAAATTACACTGACGAACCCAGGCAAGAAGTTTAATGGAACACCTATTACAATAAGTTTTTCAGGCGGATCCGGGACAGGAGCAGAAGCAACTGCAACGTTGACAACTAATACAGATGCTGATTTAACAGCAGATAAAACAACTTCTCAAGAGGTTTTCTTAAAAACTATTCAAGATGAGAGATCCAGAGAATTATGTTTTGAAGCTTTAAGGAAAGGCGACCTGGTACGTTGGGGATTGCTGGTCGAAAATATGAAGATTGTTTATGCTCATATTCTGGATAGCACTTTGCCTTCTACTATGGAATATATTCAATGGCCTTATAGAAATGTTTCGCAAAGGGATGTGGTATGGCCAATTCCCGCTTTTGATATGGGATTGAACTCGGCTCTTGTGCAAAATACAGGATGGTAATTGTTAATTATAAACCAATATTAATTTAACAGATCATGAAATTTTATTATATAGTTGCTTTAATGGCTTTTGTATTGCTAAATGCCTGTACGAAAGTAGAAGTGAAAGAACCTGATTTTATCGTTACCCCCAGTTCAACTACGGCAAAGGAAAATGAAGAAATCACCTTTAAGTTCTCTGGAGATCCTGATCAGATTACATTTTATTCTGGCGAGGTTTTAAACGATTATAATTTTAAGTCAGGGAGAATTTTAGAATCAACAGGATTGGATGTTTCTTTTGCTACTCATGTAGCTTATGGTACACATCCTAATTTACTTTCTGTATGGACTTCTACCGATTTCAATGGTAAATATACGATAGATGATGTTTTGGCAGCAACATGGACTAATGAGATTACCAGTACTTTTATTCTGGCTCCACATTCTATGAATACTACAGATGGAGCACAGGCAGTTAAATCAGGTGTTAAAAGTTTAATGCCACTTGCAGAAGAAGGAAAACCAATTTATATTGCTTTTAGATATAAGAAGAAGCCGGATACAGATCCTCAAGGCGGTGGTCAGAGGAATTGGTTTGTTCGTGATTTCAAAGCAGAAGGCCAAACTGAATTGGGTAAAAAAACAGTGGCCGATGGTAAAAGTTTTACGCTTGTATATGATAAGAATTTTACTAGTGATGATGTGGCAGTGAAGAATAGTGTAATTAATGCTGCTTCAGGAGTAATGACAATTAGAATTCCAAGTTCTATGGGAACATTAAATGCAGAGGTATGGAGTGTTTCGCCTGATTTAAATACTGGCAAAACTGATTTAGGGCCAGATAGAGGAGTTCCGATAAAAGGATTTGTAGATATTAGGGCTTCTGAATATAAATATACTTTTAAAAAGGAGGGGACTTATAAGGTCACTTTTGTTGCCTCGAATGCCAATATATATGGAGACAAAGAAATAATCAGACAAATCGATATAACCATAACCAAATAAACACATGAAACTATTCTCACTTCTCCTGGGGCTTTTGATCGCCGGGGTTTTTAACACAAATGCTACCGTTATAAAATATGTAGCTCCTGCACCTTCAGGCAATGCAAGCGGTAGCTCTGTATCTGATGCAGCAGACTTTCTGGATGCAAAGTTTTGGTCTGAAGTTCAAAATGCATTAAAGAAGGATCAGGTCATAGTAAAGTTTATCAGCGGAGATTATGTACGAGCATATACTGAGAAACCATTAGTATTGGATAAAATGGGAAATTCTAAATATCTTTTATCATTAGAAGGTGATAAAGATAATACACTGTTCAATGTTCCGGTTGGTCATCCGAAAAAGGCTGTGCTTATTGATGTTAAGAATTCTGAAAATATAATGATCAAAAACTTTCGCTTTACTGGTAATGGAAGTTTAGGTTATGCTCTGCGAATTACTTCCACCACAGGAAATACAACTAAGAATATTCGTGTTGAAGACTGTATATGGACAGATATGCGTGGTATTATTTTCGGAACAACAGGTGTACATCAGAAAGGAACAAGTAATGTTACCTACAGGAACTGTACGTTTAAAAGGGTAGGAGTAGATAGTCATTCTCATTTTATGTATCATTCTTATCATTCTTCCAATATCAATGTATTAGATTGCTATTTTGAAGATTGTACTGGAGATTACGTGCGTTTCAGAGCAAATTGTGATCGTGGAACTGTAAAAGGATCAACCTTTGTAAGAACTAAGGATTTTCCTGTGTATCCATTTATTTCTATTCCATTATTTAATAATGTTGATCCCGGAGATGAAACTTTTGCTACCAATTATGTTTTTACCGGAAATAGTTTTAAAAACACAAAAAATGCAATTGCTTTTCATCATTATGGATTTGATCCGCAAGGCTATAATTACTTGCTAACTGCGGAAGAAGGTCAGATTTTAACGGCAGGAACAGATGCAGAGAAGAGAAGTATGGTGTTAAATAACTTCAAAGTTGATCTGGAGAAAGTAAAAGTAGGAAACAATAAATATGAGGATATTACATCAAGGGTAGTTTTCGGAAGTTTTCCAAACTATGGGGCGAAAAGTAAGGGCTGGAAAGGCTGGGCTGATATTAGTTCATTGATTAAGTAATTTACACATGGAAAAGAAATTGAATCAGGACCAGTTACTGAGTAGAAGAAAGCTGCTAACTACACTTGGAATTGTAGGAGCTACTGCAGCTTCTGGAACTGCACTAGGAAATACTGGTGTTGCAATGCCTGCGAAAAAGGAAAGATTGGAAAGTTATGGTAGTGTTGTTGAAATGCTGAAAGACCAGTCACTTAAAGAAGGAGCATTAGTACAAACTTATGGTTATTATAATGCTGGTGATGGCGGTGCAACAAATTATAAAATTGAAAAGGCAAAGTCTGATGATAAGAAGGACATTGATTTAGGATTAAAATTAAACAATGGGTTGATTGCTGTTTTAATTAATGTTCAAAGTGTAAATTATAAGATGTTTGGTGCTGTGGGGGATGGAGTAAATGATGATAGCATTCAGATTAAAGCCGCGCATGATTATGCAAATGCACATGATATGCCTGTTATTAATTTTAGTGGTGAATATTGGCTCAAAAAAGCAAATAATGTAGAAATATATACAAATGTAGATTGGGGCAGTAGCATATTTCATATTGATGAGACTACAAACACCCCCGGTAATGGAAGGTTTAAAATCTTACCGCGTAAAGCCACCATAAAAATTGAACTTAGTGAAAGTGAGAAGAAAAGCTTTTTGAGTAGATTTAAACCTGGTGTTAAAGTGATACCAGAGCTTGCTGCTTTTAAGAATTGCCTGGTAAATATATCTGATAAGAACGATAAAATAGGTTTCCGTGCAGGGGCAAAGTTTGACGGGCAGTCCTGGGCCCGTGAAGAATTGTTTTATGTAGAAGAACATGGAAGTATTATAGGTGATATTGCCTGGTCTTTTAAGGATTATACTAGTTTTACTGCATTCCCGGCTGATACTAGTTATTTAACCGTTAATGGAGGTACTTTTTATTTATCGGGCGACAGTCCGGGGACTAAATATGTAAGAAACGGATTTGCTATATCAAGGAGCCGTACCATTATTCAAAATCAATGGGTTGGTCTTGAACCTGGTAAATCAGATATCTCAATGAGTCCACGCAGTGGATTTTATTCTTACTCCAATGTTTATGATGTAAAACTTGAAAACATAAGACTGATACCTTATGAACAGGATCGGGAAGGGACTGCAAGAGATGTTTCAGCAGGAACTTATGGAATTGGCGGAGCAAGAATATTGAATGCATTGTTCAGAAATATAACTGCAGAAGGTGGACCAATACACTGGGGTGTTTTTGGTACTAACCTTAATAAAAATTTTAGGGTCGAAAATTGTAAGTTAAACCGTATTGATGTTCACTTTCATTGTTGGAATTTATATATAAAAGATTCTTCAATTGGATATAGAGGGATTTCCGTAACTGGTGGTGGAGATTTATCTATAGAAAATACTTCTTGTTTCAGTCGCAGTTTTATAAATTTTAGAAGAGATTTTGGTTCAAAATGGGATGGGAATATCTTAATGCGCAATTGCCGTTTTATTCCTTCAACATTAGGCGAAACTTCAGTTCTGGATTTTAATCCACAGGATTTTGATTATAAGTATCCTTTGGGTTTTGGTCGCTCAATAATTGTTGAAAATCTGCTGATTGACTTTAAGACAGTATCTGATTCTGTTGCTGCATGTTGGTTAATGAAGATCCCGGCTTTTTCTAAGACTAAATCAGGTCATAGACTATTTTTTCCAAACTATGTTGAGTTTAGAAATGTAATGGTGCAAGGAAGAGAACAAGGAGTAAGGCTGTTTGGGATTATAAATCCACAAAATTATCAGGTAGATAAGGTTGGTGGTTATGATGGAGCTCATTTAAATTCAAATTCACAGATTGTATTTAACCAGGTTCAATTAGAGGATTTATCTAAAGTGGCTAGCAGAAAAATAATACCTTTTCATTTTGTAATTCTTGGCGATAAGAATAATAAGTATGAGGATCAATATGCACTTTACCCGGAAATTAGAATGGTAGATTGTAAAAATGTAGTGGCAATGTTTGGTGATAGCAAAGTAGATGTTGCTTTTGATCGATGCTCCTTATCTAGTGTATCAGGAACTAATGAAGGGAAAATGCCAGGAAGATTTACTTTCAATAATTGTTTATTTAGACCGACAAGTAAGTCCGAAATGACACATTATTATCTTTTAAAAGCTGAATTGGGGACTAGTTTAACAAATTGTACTATTTCTGCGCCTGTAATTAATGGGGTGCACAAACCGGAACAAATAGATCGTTTTGATATTATAGTGCCGAATAAAACCGTTCGTTACAATCATTTAAATACACAATTGGGAAATGACATTATTGCTTATTATAAACAGAAAGGACTTGCAATTAATCCTAAGTTTATCAGTATGCTGAAAAGTCACCATCAGCTGGAAGCAGAGAATATTTAAGTAGTTTTTAAAAAAACTGCATAAGTTTTTTAAAATAATAGATTTTTCAAATTTTTATTAATAGATTCGGGTACGTTAACGGAATAAAGTAATTCAACATTATTTAACCTGATTAACAATAACCGAATTAAACCATATGTATGATATCAACACTTAAAAAGGGACTATTATCTCTTGGGCCCGGAATTATTACTGCCGCCTTAGTCTTTGGACCAAGTAAAATGACGATTACCTCAAAATTGGGTTCCGATTATGGCTATAACCTGCTTTGGATAGTAGGAGTGGCTATTTTTTTTATGGCAATTTTTACCCTTATGGGAGCAAGAATAGGGGTGGCCAGTAATCAATCTCTGCTCAATACGATTCGTCTTAAATGGGGAAATTCTGCTGCTGTAGCTATAGGTATTGGGATTTTCTTTGTGGCAACTTCTTTTCAGGCTGGTAATTCTATTGGAGTAGGTATTGCTGTTGGAGAGGCTACAAATACTTCACACATTTTATGGATTGTAATTTTCAATTTACTAGGAATAAGCCTGCTTTTCTTTCGTGCCTTTTATAAAGTTCTCGAAAAGCTGATGATTTTTTTGGTTGCACTTATGCTTTTTGCATTTGTAACTACACTCTTTTTTGCAAAGCCAAGTATATCGGGAATAGCTGGCGGACTTGTGCCGCAGCTTCCTATGGGTTCAACTGGTTTGGTTATCGCTTTTTTTGCTTCTTGCTTTTCTATTGTAGGTGCTTTTTATCAATCTTATTTGGTTCAGGAACGTATAAAACTCAATCCAGAAATTAAAGAGAAAAATAGCAATAGCATTACAGGTATTGTGATTCTGGGAGTTATGAGTGCTATTGTTATGATTTGTGCTGCTGCAGTTTTAAATGTTAAGGGTATTAAAGTAAATAATGCTTCAGATATGGCGAGAGCATTAGAGCCTTTATTTGGACATGCTGCTGCTTCTTTCTTCCTTGTAGGTCTTTTTGGAGCTTCCTTTTCTTCTTTGGTTGGTAATGCAACAGTTGGGGGGGCTTTATTAGGTGATGCTTTCGGACAAGGAAGTCAGTTGAATTCAAAGATGGTAAAGATCTTTATTGCCTTAGTAATGATATTTGGCGCTGCAATAGCCATAAAGTTTGGTAAACTTCCATTGGAACTTATTGTTTTTGCGCAGAGTGTTACCATATTCCTGGTACCATTTATTGGTATTGCCATGTATGCCATTTCTAATGATCCTAAAATTATGGGTAAACATGTAAACTCATTGTCTGTGAAGATAATTGGAGCAATAGGTTTACTGATACTGATTTTCCTGGCACTAAGTAATGTAAAAGAACTTTTTTTTAAATAATAAACGCGTAAGACAATGACTGAACTAGAACAACTGGAACAAGAATTATTAAGGCCATCTGATAGATTGATAGCTGATCTGTATAAAATTGAAGGTGACATTATGTTACTTGGAGTTGGTGGGAAAATGGGGCCAAGTATGGCAATGTTAGCTAAATCAGCAATAGAGCAAGCAGGAATTAAAAAACGTATTATTGGTGTATCCCGATTCTCTGATGCATCAGCCCGTGAAGAACTGGAGGCTGCAGGTATAGAGACTATAGCTGCAGATTTATTAAATGAAGACGATCTTGCTGCTTTACCTGATGTACCGAATATCATTTATTTGGCTGGTACTAAATTTGGAACTACAGGAAAAGAAGCATTTACATGGGCTATGAATGCTTATTTGCCTGGTCGTGTGGCTGAGCGCTTTAAAAATTCCCGTATTGTTGCATTCTCAACTGGTAATGTATATCCGTTTACTCCAGTAACCAGTGGCGGAATGTCGGAAGAAAATCCGGTAGCACCTGTTGGTGAATACGGACAATCTTGCCTTGGACGTGAACGTATATTCCAGTATTTTTCAGAAAAGAATAATACTCCGACTTTAATTTATAGACTTAATTATGCAATTGATTTACGTTATGGCGTATTATTAGAGATTGCTAAATCTGTAAATGAAGGAAGACCTATAGACTTAACTACCGGAACTGTGAATGTTATTTGGCAGGGTGATGCAAATGAGATAGCCATTCGTTCATTATTGCATTGCAGTACACCTACAAAATTGCTGAATGTAACTGGTCCTGAAACCCTTTCAGTAAAATGGCTTGCAGAACAATTCGGATTATTACTAGGTAAAACACCATTATTTGAAAATGAAGTACAGCCTACTGCACTATTGAATAATGCCTCTGAAGCACATAGACTTTTTGGTTATCCAAGAGTAACTATCAGAGAAATGATGGAGATGACAGTAAGCTGGCTACAAGGTGGTGGAAAGATTTCTAACAAACCAACGCATTTTCAAGAAAGGAAAGGACAGTTTTAATGACAAATCAACTAAAACCTGAATTAAAACAATTTTTGGATGCAGGAACTTTCATTCCTGCCCATCCACTGGCATTAACTGCTGATCGTAAGCTGGATGAACAAGGTCAGCGACTGCTTACTCGTTATTATATGGCTGCTGGATCAGGTGGGATTGCGATTGGTGTGCATAGTACTCAGTTTGAAATTAGAGATCCAGAAATTAATCTTTATGAAACTGTTCTTAAACTCGCTGCTGAAGAGATAGATAAAGCAAATCTTGATCGTCCTTTTATAAAAGTAGCCGGAATTTGCGGACCAACAGAGCAGGCAGTTCAGGAAGCAAAAACAGCACTTAAATATGGATATGATATAGGTCTTTTAAGTATGGGAGGGCTACAGGGATGGACAGAAGCAGAGATTATTGATCGTGTTAAAGCCGTTGCTGAAGTAATGCCCGTATTTGGGTTTTACCTTCAACCTAGTGTAGGAGGAAGGATTTTTACTTATGACTTCTGGCTGCAATTTGCTGAAATTAAAAATGTAGTGGCCATAAAGGTAGCTGCTTTTAATCGTTACCAGACATTGGATGTAGTAAGAGCAGTTTGTCATTCAAGCAGAAGAGAAGAAATAGCACTATACACAGGTAATGATGATAATATTGTTGCAGATCTATTAACTCCCTATAAATTTGAAATTAATGGCCAAAAGATTGAAAAGGAATTTGTAGGAGGTCTTTTAGGTCATTGGGCTGTTTGGACGCATGCTTCTGTAGCTTTATTAGAAGAGATAAAAAACTGCAAAGCCAATGGGCGTTCGAATGTGACATCATTGTTGGCTAAAGGTGTGGAAGTTACTGATATGAATGCTTCAATATTTGATCCTGCACATGCTTTCCATGGCTGTATTCCTGGAATTCATGAGGTTTTAAAAAGACAAGGATTAATGAAAGGAATCTGGTGTCTGAATCCTGATGAGAAGATGTCTGAGGGACAGGCAGAAGAAATAAGCAGAGTTTGTGCAGCCTACCCACACTTAATTGATGATGATTTTGTAAAGGATTTTCTTAGTAAACAATCGTTTTAAAATGTAAAGTTGGTTGCCCCAGAAAATGATGGACAGAAGACAATTTTTAAAAAATACAGGACTTATTACAGCATTTTCCGGAGGCGATTTTTCCGAAATTATTCATCCTATACCACAAACTATGAAGAATATTAAGGTAATTAAAACGGACTCAGATTTTGAACGTGAAAAACTTGTACGACCATTTGGCTTTAAAGGAGGGTATCTTTCAGAGCTATGGCAGGTAGCTTCAAAGTTGGAATCTTCATCAGGACATAGTAAAATAGGTGTTGCAACTCAAAGTGTGTTGTATGGAGATGCCGATTTGTTTAGTAGTTACTCTGAAGCTGGAGGAAATGCATTAATGTATCTGGTAGTCAATAAAGCCCTGGAATTAATTAAAGAAACTCCTTTTACGAATCCTGTATCTTTACTTGATACCATATTTCCGGAATTGCTTGTTCAGGCTGAACAAATAACAGGGAGACAGGATCTGAATGTTAATTTTATATACAACGCTCTGGTTAGTACAGATAATGCCGCCTGGTTATTATATGCCGCCGAAAATCAATTCAAAAACTTTGATGAAATGATACCTGAAAATTATAAAAAGGGGCTTTCTCATCGTAATGATAAAGTGGCTATTATGTATCAGATACCTTACGGTATGCCGATGCAGGAGATAAAAGATGCAGCAAAAGCCGGCTTCTTTGTTTTTAAGATAAAGACAGGATACCCAGGTAGTCAGGAAGTAATGTTGCAAAATGACATGGAAAGACTTACTGAAGTACACAAAGCGCTTAAAGGACTCAGGACAAATCAAACTAAAGATGGTAAGCTTATCTATACTATGGATGCAAATGCCAGGTATGAGCGTAAGGAAACCTTAATGCGGTATCTTGATCATGCCAAAAAGATTGGTGCATATGAGCACATTCTTTTTTATGAAGAACCATTTACAGAACATAATGAAGAGAATGTTTCGGATGTAGGCATCAGGATTGCAGCAGATGAAAGTGTGCATAATGAAATGGATGCAATACGCAGAATTGAACAAGGTTATGGAGCGATGGTATTAAAGGGAATAGCGAAGACACTTAGTCAATCAATGAAAATAGCCAATCTCGCTGCAGAACGAAAAATTCCTTGTTTGTGTGCAGACCTCACTGTAAATCCAATTTTGATTGATTGGAATAAAAATCTGACAGCACGTTTAATGCCTTTTCCTGGAATAGAGATGGGGTTCATGGAAACCAATGGAGATATGAATTACCGGAACTGGAAAAATATGCTGGGGTATCATCCTCAATCGGGGGCTTCATGGACAAAAGCAAGGAATGGTGTGTTTGAATTAAATGATGATTACTATAAGCGTAGTGGTGGCATTTTTGAACCTTCGGCACATTATACTGAAATGTTTAATCCATAAATTCATTATAGGCATTTTATACTGATAACAAAACAAAATGACTGAACAAAATAATACCTCAGACAGACGGAGTTTTCTAAAAAAAATATCTTTGGCAGGGGCTATGACACTTGGTATTCCTGAAATTGTATCCGCAGCTTTAATAACTGAAAAGAAAGCTGATAAAGTAAGCTTAAGAGCAAATGATATTATTCTTTTTCAAGGTGACTCTATTACGGATGCTAAAAGGAAAAGAACTGATCTGATTTTCAATAGTGCTCAGGGAATGGGCTCGGGATATGCCTTTCTGGCAGCATCAGAATTGCTGAGTAAACACTTTAATAAAGATCTCAAAATATATAATAGAGGTGTTGGTGGCGATAAGGTATATCAATTGGCTGACCGATGGGAAGAAGATTGTATGAAATTAAAACCTACTGTATTAAGTATTCACGTAGGTGTAAATGATCACTGGCACGTGAAATCAAAAGGATATACTGGAACTATAAAGACATATAGGGATGATTTTAAAAACTTGTTAGACAGAACAAAACAAAAGAATCCAGATGTACGACTTATCATAGGAGAGCCATTTGGTGTAGCTGGAATTAAAGGAAATTATGAAGTATGGGATCCTGCGTTCAAAGAATTTAGAGTAGCTGCTAAAGAAATAGCCGATCAGTATAGCGCATTCTTTATTCCTTATCAAAAGGTTTATGATATGGCACAAAAACAGGCGCCTGGTATATATTGGACCTGGGATGGTGTACATCCAACAATGGCCGGGGCGCAGCTGATGGCACAGGCATGGTTAACTTCAATTAAAGGATAGAATATGTGCTTGAATAAAAATTATATTTTGCTATTGGTCTTCGGGCTACTTAGTCTTAAAACAAAAGGACAGGCTGTTAATAATGCGGTGAAAACCATTCAAATGAAGGTAGAAACCGGTTTGCAATTTGATGTAGTGCGCTTTAATGTCAAACCTGGTCAGGCAGTCAAAATTGTATTTGAAAATACAGATGACATGGATCATAATATGCTCATTACTAAACCTGGTGCACGTGAAGAGGTGGTTATGGCAGCTTTGAACCTAGGTGAAAAAGGCCCTGAATTGAATTATATTCCTAAATCAGATAAAGTGTTATGGTCTGTACCGGTAATTTCTCCTCATCAGAAAAAAACAATCGAATTTATAGCACCAAATGAGCCTGGTGTTTATCCTTATGTATGTACTTATCCAGGCCATGGCTTTGTAATGTATGGTGCTATGTATGTAAATGCGACGGGTAAAATGCCGGTATTGGAAAAGGATATGAATATCCCTCCAAATAGAAGAGGTGCAGAGATGTCCGATGGAGAAAAACATGACGATATGCATGCTGGGCATAAAATGCCAGTGTCTCCTAAACCTTTGCATCCTTATAAACCGGTAGCACCCTATTTGTATCGGGTGTTTATTGCCGGCGCAAGTCCGGCGGCTATTGCTGTGAGTTTACCGGATGATTTGTCTTACTGTTGGGATGCTGGAACTTGTCGATTACGTTTTGCATGGAAAGGTGGATTTTTAGATAATTCAGAGTTATGGAAAGGTAAAGGTGATGTTTTAGCAAAAGTAGTTGGTAAGATATATTTTAGAGATAATGCTTTCCCTTTTCGTTTAGCTGAAAATGGCAAAGAACCTGTAATAGCTTATAAAGGGTATAAGTTGATTAATCGTTACCCTGAATTTCATTATACAATAGATGGAATGTCAGTATATGAAATGATTAAGCCTGCCCATAATAAAAATGGCTTAATAAGAACATTCAGAATACCTAAAGCAAATAAAACAGTCTGGTTTTTTACTGATGAAAAAGACGGTGTGAAATACGCATCATCCAAAGGTAAATGGACTAAAAACAAACTTAAGCTTACTGCGACTGAAGCCAAGGGCTTTACGATTACCTTAACTGCAAAAGAAGGAGCTGAATTATGAAATTAAAATTAATCACAGGATTATGTATTGCAGTTCTTTTTACCAGTGCTGTTAACAAACATGAAGATCCGGAAAAGAAAGTGTCATATCGGGTAGAGACCATAAAAATGCCTGAAGGTTTAACCAGTGAGAATGGTGCTGTTGAGTTTTTACCAGATGGACGTTTGGTAGCTTGCTTCACTCGTGGTGAGGTCATGACTTATAATACCAAAACAAAAAAATGGAAATTATTTGCAGAGGGCTTTCATGATCCACTAGGCATATTGGTAATCAGTAATAGTGAAATGTTGGTTATTCAACGTCCTGAATTAACCAGAATCAAAGATACAGATGGTGATGGGGTGGCAGATTTGTATGAAAATGTCACTGACGCCTTTGGCATATCTGGAAATTATCATGAATATAATTACGGGCCTGTTAAAGATAAAAATGGTAATCTTTTTATTGCACTAAACTCATCTTCACCAGGTGGAAGTATGCGATCTGAAGTTAGAGGGAAAATTGATACGATGGGTAGAGATGGTGCTAATGGATTGCGACAAATGTTTTCTGCAGTGCCTTATCGTGGATGGATTATGAAACTTACACCAGATGGGAAATTACATCCATATGCTTCAGGTTTTCGCTCACCAAACGGACTTGGTTTTGATAACAAAGGAAATTTGTTTGCTACCGATAATCAAGGTGATTGGGTTGGAACTAGTCCTCTTTTTCATATCAAAGAAGGAAATTTTTACGGGCATCCGGGAAGTTTAATCTGGACAAAAGGTTGGAATAAAGGAAATCCTTATCATCTGTCAAAGGATGTATTAAATGGAATGCGTACAAAAGCAGCAGTCCTTTTTCCACATGGTATAATAGCTAATTCTCCCACTCAACCATTGTGCGACAATACAAATGGCAAATTCGGACCTTTCGGTGGTCAGCTTTTGATTGGAGAGATGAATAAAGAACGTATTGTAAGAGTAATGTTGGAAACTGTTGATGGTGAAATCCAGGGAGCATGTATCCCATTTTTAGATGGTCATGGCCTTAGAAAAGGAAACAATAGAATTGCTTTTGCACCAGACGGAAGCCTTTATGTAGGTCAAAATTCTCATGGCTGGCTTGGAGATGAAGGAATTCAAAGAATTATTTTTACAGGTAGAACACCTGTTGATGTGTATACCATGAGTTTAACAAGTACTGGCTTTGATCTGACTTTTACTCAGCCTATTGATCGTAATACGGCCATGAATAAGAGTAATTACAAAATGAGACATTATTACTATGAGTATCATAAGAAATATGGCTCTGATCAGTTTGGCTTAGGGAGTGATTTGATAAAAAATATCACAGTATCTGCTGATGGGAAAAAAGTTTCATTGACAATTGATGCGTTAAAGGCAGGATATGTATATGAATTGGGCTTGGATAATATCAAAAGTCAAAAAGGAGAACCACTTGATAATAAGTTGGTTTGCTATACATTAAATAAATTAAGGAAATAAAAACAATGAAAATTTACAAGAAATTGAAAATATTTAGATATTTATTCAATTGATAAACAGAAATATTATATTTTAGCTGAAACACATAATCCTAAAATACACACAAAATGAACAGAACCTTAATATTTTCATGTTGCTTTGCTATCGGTTTATTAGGTAGCGGAGTGGCAAAAAGTCAAGCGACAGATCCAAAAAAGGATATAGAACTTGGTAAAGCATTGATAGCAAAGTCTGACTGTTTTGCTTGTCATAAACCTGATGGTAAACTAGTAGGACCATCATATGCTGATATCGCAAAAAAGTATAAGAACACAGAAGCTAATACTACAATGTTAGCTGGTAAAATAATCAAAGGAGGTAGTGGTACATGGGGGCAAATTCCAATGGCTGCACATCCAAAAATTACTCAGGTAGATGCGAAGAAAATGGTAGCATTTATTCTTTCTCATAACGCTGAAAAAAAATAGACTTATATTTATTATAATCGATTAGAATGCTTTATTTCATTTGATTTTATCAATTTGGGATAAAGCATTTTTTTTATAATATTTTGTTTTTATCTACAATAATATTTCATTTTTTCAATTATAATAAATATCTTCGGTAACGTACACGGTTGTGGTATCACTTTAGTATTGACAACTTTAGCATTTAACTTTTATTATCCTAAGAATGGCACATTTTAATATTTCCAGAAGAAAATTTTTATCTAACGGTTCTATAGCATTGTCTGGTCTGGCAATGGCAGGTTTACCTAATCTTGCTTTCGGGCAATATGATCAACAAGTAAGGATTGGTTTGGTAGGCTGTGGCCAGAGGGGAGCGGGAGTTGCCAGTATCATTAAAACCTTGCCCGGGATGGATCTTATTGCTTACTGTGACATTGTTGATGCGCATTTGCAGCCAATGAAACAGTATTCTAAATCCGCAAATCCAAAATACTATAAGCATTATCAGGAGATGTTAAGGAATAAGGAGGTTGATGCTGTATATATTGCTACTCCGCTTAATTTACATTATCAGATGGTGGTTGACGCTTTGGATGCCGGAAAACATGTTTACGTGGAAAAGACCATGACTTATGATATCAAGCAGGCTGTAAATCTGGTGCATAAAATGAAGGGTAAAAACCTTGTGTTACAAGTGGGACATCAATATCGCTATTACGCTATGTACCATAAGATAAAACAGATTATTGATGACAACTGGCTTGGTCAGGTTACACATATAGAAAGTCAGTACAATAGGAATGACAACTGGCGCAGACAAGTTACTGATCCTAAAATGGAACGTCAGATCAATTGGAGGATGTATCGTGAGTATTCTGGTGGTGTGATGGCTGAACTTGCGGCTCATCAAATAGATATAGCGAATTGGATGCTTGGCGGTCACCCATTGAAAGTTGTAGGATTGGGAGGAATAGACTATTGGAAAGATGGAAGAGAAACTAATGATAATGTGCGCGCCATCTATGAATATGCAAACGGAGTGAAATCCAGTGTTACCTCAATTTTAAGTAATCAAAATAATAGTTACGCTATAAGAATTCTTGGATCTAAAGCTACTCTTGATATTAGACGTGGCAGTGCTGTAATTTATCCCGAGCCAACAAAAAAAGTATTGGGTATTGTAGATGGTGTAACTGGAGCAACAATTGAATCTATAAAACCAGGACAGGGTAAGCCATTGTTGTTTGAAAGTCCAGATAATAAAAACCTAGATCCGACTGCTTATGCTTTTATGGCATTTGCTGATTGTATTAAGAATGGTAAAAAACCTGAATCAAACGTATTTACAGGACGGGATGCTGCTATAGCGGTTCATATGGGGAATGCTGCTGCAGATACGGGAGTGATGCAGTTGTGGAAGCCTGAATACTCGGTATAATAACCACCATAATAAAAATAAACCTAAACCAATAAACCAACCATATGAACAAATTCTTTAACCCAATGAAACATTGTTTTGCTTCAATTATGCAAGCATTAGTTGTTGTTTTATTTATGACATTTGCTGCATCCGCACAAAATGTGGTAAAGACAACAAAAAACAGCCTGTCATTCTCTACTCAGACTATGTTTGGAGCACAAAAAAATAATCTTACAATAGTTGTATCAACAGATTTCAATGGAGATTATACTATAGAAGGATTAAACAAAGCTACATGGACAGACATTACCAAAATGTTTGAACTGGCTGATAGCAAAGAATGGAAAAAATCAGGTGAAGCTGATATTTCAGCCTTGATTGCTTCCGGAAAACCTTTTTACGTAGGATTGAAATACATTGGTAATAAATCAAGTGTGGGACCCACTCAAAGAATGTGGGGGATTAATGACATGTATTTTAACGGGAAAGAATTGCCATCAGCAGAGTGGAAGATAGTAAATGATCCTAATAATTTTGAGGGGTCAGGATATTTTAGACCAAAAGCCGGAGGTATAGTTTTCAAATCAAATCTGTCAGTAATAAGATCTGAGAGTTGGGGTATTGTTAAAGTCATATAATCCGGTAAAATATGAGAAATCTTAATATTAAGTTACTGCCAATAGGTATACTATCGGTTATCGCATTGCAGTTGTGCATTGCTACAATAAGTCTTGGGCAGGTAAAAATTGTAGTGAATACTGATCGCCCGGACTGGGTGTATAAAGTAGGTGAGCCTGTAATCTTTACCGTTTCAGCAATGAATGGTAGTCAATTGCTAAAAGATGTTAAACTAAATTATTCTATTGGACTGGAAAGGATGGTGCCAACTAAAAGAGGTGCTTTGGTTCAAAATAAAGATCAGGAACAAATAGAGGGTGGAAGTCTGGATAAGCCAGGATTCCTGCGTTGTGTTGTAACCGCACAGATAGATGGCAAGAACTATAAGGGGATGGCCACTGCTGCTTTTGATCCTGGAAAGATTAAACCAACCACAAATATGCCAAAGGATTTTGTAGCCTTTTGGAACAAAGCAAAAGCCGATGCAGCAAAAATTCCTATGGATGCTAAAATGGAACTTATCCCTGAAAAAAGTACTGCTACTGTAAATGTTTATGAGGTAAGTTTTCAGAATTATAAATTGGGTTCAAGGATTTATGGAATGTTAAGTACCCCAAAAAAGGAAGGGAAATATCCTGCAATATTAAGGGTTCCTGGAGCTGGAGTGAGAAGGTATAGTGCAGATATTGCAACTGCAGATAAAGGGTTTATTGTACTTCAGATTGGTATACATGGCATTCCGGTAAATATGGCAGATAGTGTGTATACACGTATAGCAAATACTGAGTTAAAAGGATATCCATTTTTTAATAATAACGACCGCGATGAGTATTATTTTAAGCGTGTTTTTATGGGATGCGTAAGGGCTAATGATTTCTTGTTTGGTTTGCCTCAGTTTGATGGGAAAAATTTAGCAGTTGCTGGTGGAAGCCAAGGGGGAGCACTTACTATAAGCACTGCTGCTTTGGATACCAGAGTAAAATATATGGTTGCTTATTTCCCTGGATTATGCGACCAGACTGGTTACCTGTCTGGTAGAACAGGTGGTTGGCCACATTCTTTAAGAGATGTTAAAGTGAGTAAAGAGCAAATTGAAACCTCTAAATATTATGACATAGTTAATTTTTCCAGCTTGTTGAAAATACCTGGTTTTTACAGTTGGGGCTTTAATGATGAAACTTGTCCACCTACAAGTTGTTATGCTGCATACAATATGATAACCTCTCCTAAAGAATTATTGATTATAAAGGAAGCGGGACATGAATACAAACCAGAGCAAAGAGTAAAAATGAACGAATGGCTTGTTAAAAAGCTGTCTGGTAAATAATTGTATATTATACCTCCGATAAATGATATACAATCTGAACAGTCAAACAAGTGTATTATGGATAAAGAATGGTGCATCGCAGCCACTAAGCAGCTGGTTTTACTATTGTTTTTTTGTTTTTTTGCATCCCATGAAATTTTTGCTCAAAATGGTTCAAGAGGGATAAAAGCCAGAATTTATAAAATCAGTTCTGCTGCTGAATTATCAGCGATAATGCTAAATCCTGGTGATAAGGTAATCATGAAAAATGGAGACTGGAAGAATCAGAAGCTTATTTTTAAAGGAAAGGGCACAAAGGTTTTACCCATTGTTTTGATTGCCGAAAATGCAGGTAATGTAATACTTAATGGAAACTCATCGCTAATTATTGACGGAAGCTGGTTGGTAGTTGATGGGTTGAATTTTAGGGATGGATATACGCTGACCGAAAATGTGATTACATTTTCAGAACAATCCGAAAATTGCAGGCTAACAAATACTGCTGTAGTTGATTATAATAATCCAGAGAAGAAAGTTCGAAATAGCTGGATAGTTTTATATGGAACGAAAAACAGAGTTGATCATTGTTATTTAAAAGGGAAAACCCACGTTGGTACAACAATAGGAGTATATGTTTCGAATACGCCTAATTACCATCGGATTGATCATAATTATTTTGCAGACAGACCTCCATTAGGTAGAAATGGTGGTGAAATTCTAAGAATAGGAACTGACGTTTGGTCTATGCATGATTCATTCACTATTGTAGAAGAGAATATATTTACTCATTGTGATGGTGAGGTAGAGATCGTTTCCAATAAATCTACTAACAATACTATACGAAATAATCTGTTCTATGAAAGTAAAGGAGGATTGGTATTGCGACATGGTAATAAAGCCAACGTTTATGGTAATTATTTTATTGGAAATGGCAAAGAAGGAGCAAATGGAGTTCGGGTTATTGGTGAAGAACACAAAATTTACGACAATTATTTCCAGGATCTTACATCAGCGTTTCTAATCAGAAATGCCTGGGTTAACCCGCCACTTTTTGGTTATTGGCAGGTGAAAAATGCTGAAATTACTGGAAATACAATCATAAACTGTAAAGAAAATTTTGTGATTGGCGCAGGAAAGGATGAAGAAGCTATGCTCCCACCAGTCACTACTCTTATTAGAAATAACCTTATTTATACGAATCAGATCTTAATCTCATGGTTGGAAAAAGAAGCTGATATAACGTTTAAGGGAAATGTAGCGTATGGCATGCCTGATAAAGATTTACCAGTTGGGATTAAAATTTTAGATCCAAAGCTAAAGCGAATTAAATATGGAATATATAAGTCGGACAATGTTTTCGCTTCAACTGTCGGCTCAAAAAAAATGAATGAATTTCAAAAAGCTGTTTTTGAAATTAAAGGAATAGGCATTTCCTGGATGAAGATGCCTGAATTGTTTAAGAATAGTATGATTAAATAGCTGATAGATGATAAATTACAAATTTTTATTGCTCTATTTTCTGGTGCTTTTAGAGAGTTCAGTAATGGCACAAAAGATAACTTCAAATGCAAAACTCATTGGAAGCATAGTTTATGATGCGGAGGATAAAGGGAGTGTAACAGTTGGTAATTTAAGCATAGGTAAATTTTATCGCTTTTCAAGAGAGCCGGATACCACTTATAAAGACGAATATCCTAATAATTGGTCTGATGGTGCTAAACTTACAGATGAAGTTTTAAATACAGGCCCAGAATTGAATACTGCACAATATGTAGGATGGAAAGGAACTCGGGATTTGGAAATTACAGTAGACCTGGGGCGTATCCAAAGTCTGGAAAAACTAAATGTTAATGGGATGGCATCTGTCCAATTGAATGCACAGGAGCCAGTTGGTGCAGCCGTTTTTGTAAAGCAAGAAAAGAATGGTAAATGGGTACTTTTTGCTAAGCAGAGCTTTGCCAACAATAAGGCCAGTACTGGAAATAAACCTTTTTCTATTGAAGTTGGAGGTCCGGCAATGAAAGCAAGGTTTGTAAAGGTGGTTTTGAAACCATCATCTATTGGTGGTAAATCGGGATTGATACTCTTGGATGAACTCAGTTTATTGGGAAAAATAAAAAATACCTGGCGTTCTGTTCCAGCTGAAGGTTGTTTTCATGGAGCATTCCCTACTTCTGTAGGGTATAGCAAAGAAGAGCTTGCAGGGCGTAAAGGTATGGTTGTTGATCTGTTCGAAAAACAAGTTGGTAAACAACTTTCAATGGTATTGTGGTATCAAGGAATGGCAAAAGGAAGAGGCTTTTTGGAAATACAGAAACACAGAGAAAACCATCTGAAAAAAGACTATAACGGTGTAAGACATCTTTCTATAGGCTGGCTTCCTAAAGAATTGAAACCACTGGCGACTGGGGGATATGATGAATTTTTTACGAATTATTTTAAAGATTCAGTTGATCCGACAATATTAAAAGGAATGAACGAACCAATCTGGATAAGACCAATGAACGAATTTAATGGTGGTTGGGTGCCTTATGGATTAGATCCCATTACTTTCAAAAAAGCCTGGCGAAGAATGTATAATATTGCTGAACAGTTAGGTGCAGCTTCACATCATATTTTTGTGTGGTCGCCTAATTACCTGAGTTTTCCGGATAAAGACTGGAATAAAATGGAGAAATATTATCCAGGAGATCAGTATGTAGATTGGGTTGGGATAAGCTCTTACCCTCCGGGAAAAAAGGCAGCTAAAAGTGAAGATATGAGATATCCTATAGAAAATATTAAAGAGGCTTATGAGAAGTATGCGCATTATAAACCTTTTATGATTAGTGAAGGTGGATTCTCTGATGATATTGATCCGGTTAGGTGGGTTAGGGAATGGTTTGAATTTAAAACTAAAAGACCTAATGTCAAAGCTGTGATCTGGGAAAATCACAATGATCGTGTGATTTCACGTAGTCCAGAAGCTCTAGAACTTTACCGGAAAATGGTTCAGGATAAATATTGGTTAGCAAATTAACTATAATGCATTATTTATAGTTTTTATTATAAATAAGGGAAATGGTGCAGAATGATTATTGAAAGGTGAATTAATCAAATAATTAATCATAAAACCAATAAGCATGAAAAGATTATTATTATCAGTAACTGCAATCACTTTGATAGCATTTCAATCTTGTAGGAAGTCGGAAACACCTTCGGCTTTGCTCAATGAGCAATTAGATAGGAAATCAAATAGCGAAATTTTGGGTATACTTTCAACCACCACTATTAACGTTAATCCGTCAACCACTTTAAACACGGCATTTTGGACTGGAGTACAGACCGCAT
Organism: Pedobacter sp. ASV1-7; assembly: GCF_040203335.1. Classification (NCBI taxonomy): domain Bacteria; kingdom Pseudomonadati; phylum Bacteroidota; class Sphingobacteriia; order Sphingobacteriales; family Sphingobacteriaceae; genus Pedobacter; species Pedobacter sp. ASV1-7. The sequence goes on from NZ_JBEHBV010000008.1 coordinate 96,763, forward strand.
TAGCCAGTGGTCCTGTAGATGTGATTTTTGATGATGGGACTTATACTCTCGCTTCTACTATTGCTATTAATAACATAGGACATACCACTAATCTTTTAACACTTAAAACTGCAGTTACAGAAGGTGGAGCTATTTTTACAGGTTCAATTGCTACTTATTTATTTTTTACTTCATGTAAGAATATTAAAGTGGAGCGTTTAAAATTTACAGGAGCGTCATCAGGTTATGCAATGAGGATGTCAAACTGTATAGATTTCAGTCTTGAAAAATGCTTTTTTGTAGATTTACCTAGTGTAGCATATGGAGCCCTTGGGATTCATTACCCTTCAACGAACCGTGTTTTAGTTAAGAATTGTACATTTGAAAACATTGGTACTACTTCTTCTGCACATATGATTTATTGTGCTTATGGAGTGCAAAGGGTAAGTTTGGTAGGAAACTATTTCAAAAATTGTGCTGGATCATTTGTGCGTTTTAGGGGTGATCTTTCTGATAAAGGTGTAGTATATGACAATGACTTTATTTCTACAGGGACATATTTAACAGGTTTTAATCCACCATTTATAGAAATTCCGGTTTTTAACGATGTTAATCCCGGAGACGAAAAGATGGGGACTAATTTCATGATTACTAAAAATACATTTAGCTATGGTACAGTTGGATCACAGGCTACGCGTTATAATCTTGTTTTCCATAGTTCGGGTTATAATCCTACTGGGAGAACCTATTTGATCAGCACTGCTGATGCAGGATTGTTATCAAGTGGTACACTACTGCAGAAAAGAAGTGTAATGTCGGGGCAGCTTGGCCTTGATGGTGATGCTATTCGTTTTGGTGGAAATACCAATTCTAATGTACAATACAATGTGATTTACCGTTGCTGGAATGCTTATGGATCGACAGGTCCATGGACTGGACTGGCAAGTATCGGTACCGCAGTAAATTCAACAGGGCTTGCGACTACTGAAGCTGCAGCCATCGGGTATTATCCTTAAAATTAGTGTGGTCCCTCATAAGTGTCTGAATTATATAGTTATATAGGTGCTTATGAGGGATTTATTTACTTCGATGAAAAATTGTATCCAAATAAATTTGCTTGTTAAATAATTAGTGTGTATTTTCGGGTACGTACACGAATGATGGCAAGAATAAATGAGGTTGGAAAGAAAAAGGAGGATATGAACAAGGTATAAGTGTATTTTAAGATAGGTTATAAACAAAATTGTAAATTAAATTTATAGATAAAATAATTATGAGTAATTACGATCGAAGAAATTTTATAAAAATGGTAACCATAGCCGGTGCTGGCTTAGGGGTATCGGGTAGTTTAAATCCTTTGTATGCTATGTCTGGTTCACTCGCTGGAAAAAAAGTAGGAATTATTGGTCTGGATACTTCTCACGCAGTTGCATTCACTAAAACTCTTAATGCGGCAGATTCGCCAGCTATTTACGGAGGTTATAAAGTAGTAGCTGCTTATCCAAAAGGAAGTAATGACATTAAAAGTAGTGTGGATCGTATCCCTGGATATATTGAAGAAGTAAAAAAACTGGGAGTAGAAATTGTAGGCTCTATAGCGGACCTTTTAAAAAAGGTAGACGTAGTCTTTTTAGAAACAAATGATGGTCGTTTACATCTTGAACAAGCTTTGCCTGTATTAAAAGCCCGTAAACCTATGTTTATAGATAAGCCTATTGCTGCTTCATTAGCAGATGCTGCGGCAATATTTGCGGCTGCAAAAAAATACAATACTCCTGTTTTCTCTTCATCTTCATTAAGATATATAGATGGTATTGAAGAAGTGAAATCAGGTAAAATAGGTAAAGTACTTGGTGCAGAGACCTATAGTCCGGCAAAATATGAAGTGACACACCCGGATTTATTCTGGTATGGAATACATGGTGTAGAAATGCTGTTTGCAGTGATGGGAACAGGATGTAAAACTGTAACGCGTGTTTATACACCAGATGCTGATGTTGTGGTAGGTGTATGGAATGATGGAAGGATTGGTACTTTTAGAGGAACACGAAAAGGTAAAAGCGATTACGGAGGTAGAATCTTCGGTGAAAAATCGAATGCTACATTAGGTACATTTAAAGGATATAATCCATTGTTAGAACAGATTGTCAAGTTTTTTGAAACGGGAGTAGTGCCAGTGCAACCAGAAGAAACTCTAGAAATTGCTGCCTTTATGGAAGCTGCCGACGAAAGTAAAGCTAAAGGTGGTAGTCCGGTAAGTATGGAAAAACTTTTAAATAAAGCTAAATAACCAGTAGCTGTAAAATTATATAATAAGAAATAATCAATTTTAGATCTAAACACAAAACACATGAATGAACTAGATGATAAAAACAGAAGAGATTTTATAAAAACTGCAGTAACGGGTGTAGCGGCACTATCTGTTGGAGGTATTCTTCCAGGTTTCAGTGCAAAAAGCTATGCGAATATAATGGGGGCAAATGATAAAATCAGAGTCGCCATGATGGGAGTAAATGCACGTGGATTAGCTTTAGCTAATAACTTTGCAATACAGCCGAATTGCGAGATCACTTATGTTTGTGATACAGATAGCCGTGCGGCAGAAAAATGTATCAGTCAGGTAGAAAAGAAACAAAATAAACTTCCTAAAGCGCAACCTGATTTTAGAAAAGCTCTGGAATATAAAGATGTTGATGCTCTTGTGGTGGCAGCACCTGATCATTGGCATGCCCCTGCAGCAATATTAGCTTCAAAAGCTGGTAAACATGTTTATTTGGAAAAACCATGCAGCCATAATCCAAATGAAGGGGAAATCCTTTTAGGAGCAGTAAAGAAATATAAAAATGTTATTCAAATGGGTAACCAGCGTCGTTCATGGCCAAATATTGTTAAAGCGATCAGTGAATTACATGGTGGTATAATCGGAAGACCTTATTTTGCAAAGACATGGTACACTAATAATCGTCCATCTATTGGAATAGGAAAAGAAACTGCTGTGCCATCATGGTTAAATTATGATCTATGGCAAGGGCCAGCACCTCGTATGGCCTACAAAGATAATATCCTGCATTACAACTGGCATTGGTTCTGGAACTGGGGTACTGGTGAGGCGTTAAATAATGGTACGCACATGGTTGATATTGCAAGATGGGGACTTGGTGTTGACTATCCTACAAAAGTGACCTCTTCAGGTGGGCGTTACAGATATCAGGATGATTGGCAGACTCCGGATACTCAAGTTATATCTTTAGAGTTTGGTAAAAAAGGTGCCATTACATGGGAAGGTAGAAGTTGTAATGGTCGTAATGTAGAGGGAGCAAGTGTTGGTGTAATTTTCTATGGTGAAAGTGGTACACTACAGATCAATGGTACAAACGGCTATACCATTCACGATTTAAATAATAAATTAGTAAAAGAAGTTAAAAACGATGTTGTCGTTGATGCAAGAAGTCTTACCAATCCATCACAAGCCCTGGATGCACTTCACATTAATAACTTCTTTGATTCAATCAGAAAAGGAACGGCTTTAAATTCAGATATCTTAAGCGGACATCAAAGTACATTACTTGTCCAGTTGGGGAATATTGCGCAACGTACAGGTAGTACGCTTAATATTGATCCAAAGAATGGTCATATATTAAACAATAAAGAAGCGCTTAAATACTGGAGCAGAACTTATCAAAAAGGTTGGGAGCCCACTATCTAATTGTAATTCATGAAGAAAACAAATTTAGCTTCCGTAGACGTAAGTTCGTTAAGTAAGCGTGATACCGTAATTTCTATTCTGATTATTGGCTTGTTGTTTTTTATTTTCGGCTTTGTAAGCTGGGTAAATGCAATTCTGATTCCATATTTTAAAATTGCGTGTGAACTCAATAATTTTGAATCCTATCTGGTTGCCTTTGCATTTTACATCTCGTATTTTGTAATGTCTGTTCCCTCCTCATACTTGTTAAAGTCTGTAGGGTTTAAAAAAGGAATGATGATTGGTTTTTGGACGATGGCTGTTGGTGCGGCAATTTTTGTTCCTGCAGCATTTTCGCGTACCTATGAAATCTTCCTTTTAGGATTGTTTACACTTGGTTCTGGACTAGCTATTCTGCAAACCGCGGCTAATCCTTACATTACTGTATTAGGGCCAAAGGAACGTGCAGCTCAACGAATCAGTATCATGGGTATATGTAATAAAGGTGCAGGAATTCTTGCACCCCTATTATTTGCTGCTGTAATATTAAGAGCTACAGATGGTGATCTTTTTAAACAGCTTCCTTTGATGGATGAAGTCGCAAAAAATGCAGCACTTGATGAATTGATCAGAAGGGTAATATTACCTTATTCTGTTGTGGCAGCAGTATTGGTAGGATTGGGCTTATTTGTACGTTTCTCTCCTCTTCCAGAAATTAATACCGAGGAAGAAAGCGAAGATGTGGCATTAGCTAACTCTGGCAAAACCAGTATTTTTCAATTCCCACATTTAATTTTGGGCGCCTTTGGTATTTTTTTACATGTTGGTACACAGGTTATCGCAATCGATACGATTATTGGTTATGCAGGGTCAATGAATATTCATTTGCTTGAAGCTAAGGCTTTTCCATCTTATACCTTGTTTGTAACCATATGTGGTTACTTACTTGGGATTGCTACAATCCCAAGATTTATCAGTCAGGCAACTGCATTAAAAATATGTACATTTCTAGGCGCGATCTTTACCCTACTCATCATCTACGCCAAAGGCAATATCACACTTTTTGGACATACTGCTGATGTTTCTATCTGGTTTGTAGTTTTACTGGGTTTTGCTAATTCAATGGTATGGGCTGGAATTTGGCCTTTGGCTCTAGATGGTTTGGGGCGTTTTACCAAAGTTGGCGCTTCTTTAATGATCATGGGTTTATGTGGAAATGCAATAATGCCTCTTTTTTATGGCTATTATGCCGACTTATTTGATTTGAGAGTTGCATATTGGGTTTTATTTCCTTGCTATCTATACCTCATATTTTATGCAGTTTATGGTCATAAAATCAGAAGTTGGTCTTTTAAAACAGCTTAAACAATTTAAAAACTATTTTATGCTTTCAAGTAAAAATTATAGTTATAAGTACGCGCAAAAACGTGTTTCGCTAGTACTGGGAATGCTTGCAATGTTGGCTTTTGGATGTCAGAATAAGGAGCCAAAAACTGATGAACTTCAGATCAATTTGCTAACCCTTGATCCTGGACATTTTCATGCTGCACTTGTGCAAAAGTCAATGTATAAGGAAATTAGTCCGATAGTGCATGTTTATGCACCAGAAGGACCTGAGGTCGAAGCTTATTTAAAACTAATTGAGAAGTACAATACAAGAGCTGAAGCGCCTACAACCTGGCAGGAAAAAACTTATAAAGGAGAAGACTATCTTCAAAAAATGCTGGATGAGAAAAAAGGTAATCTGGTAATTCTTGCAGGTAACAATCAAAAGAAAACAGAGTATATCCAAAAATCTGTAGGTGCTGGTATTAATGTACTGGCTGATAAACCGATGGTAATCGATGTAAATGGCTTTGGACAGTTAGAAAAAGCATTTGAAACAGCTGAAAAAAATAAGGTGGTTCTGTATGATATCATGACTGAGCGTTATGAAATCACAAATATGCTTCAAAAGGAATTGTCTTTACAATCAGAAATATTTGGTTCACTTGAAAAAGGGACAACAGAAAACCCTGCAATTACAAAGGAAAGTGTCCATCACTTCTTTAAATTGGTTTCAGGAGCTCCATTAATTCGTCCACAATGGTACTATGATGTAAATCAGGAGGGTAATGGTTTAGTTGATGTAACTACACATTTAGTTGATATGATTCAATGGGAGTGTTTCTCTGATCAAAACATTGACTATAAAACTGATGTCAATATGATCTCTGCAAAACGTTCGGCAACTGCGATCAGCCCTTCACAGTTTAAATTAAGTACAGGCGCTGCAGAATATCCTGCTTTCCTTAAAAAGGATGTAAAGGATAGCATACTGAATGTATACTCCAATGGTGAAATGAATTATACAATTAAAGGAGTACACGCAAAAGTATCTGTGATTTGGAATTTCCAGGCACCGGCTGGAGCAGGAGATATCCATTATTCGGTAATGAGAGGAACAAAAGCAAATCTGGTTATCAAGCAAGGAGCAGAGCAACAATACAAACCAACTTTATACATTGTTCCTTTAAAAAATAATGAAGCAGGATATGAGGCTAGTCTGAAAAAAGCTTTTGAAAAAGTAAGTAAAATCTATCCTGGTTTAGCACTAAAATCTAATAAAGAGGGCTGGGAAGTTGTTATACCTGAAACATATAAAGTAGGGCATGAAGCACATTTTGCAGAAGTAACTAAAAAGTATTTGGGTTATTTAAAGGAGAAAAAACTTCCGGAATGGGAAAAAAATGCTTTGTTGAGTAAATACTACACCACAACAAAAGCACTTGAAATGGCCATGAAGAGTAAATAAGGTATTAATAATTAAGAACAAGACACAATTTAACAATTTACTCGGGTACGTACACAAAAACCATCATTATTGGTATATTTGTACGCAATTTCTGCCTTGAAATCACATCAATTATGCGTGACGAAAAAATAAAAATATATAACGGTACCATTATAACACCCTATCGTCTGATAAAAAATGGAACAGTTATCATAACAAACGGTATTATTACCGGTGTTAGTGAAGGGAATGCCGATGTGGCAGATGCAATTGAAATAGATGCAAAAGGTAAATACATAGCTCCTGGATTTATAGATATGCACATACATGGTGGCGGAGGTTATGATTTTATGGATGGAGATGTAAATTCCTTTCTTAAAATTGCTGAGACACATGTTAAGTATGGAACAACAGCGATGTGTCCTACTACCTTAACCAGCGAGTTGAGCAATTTATTGCAAACTTTAGATCACTATGAGGAAGCTAATAAACTAAATACTTCAGGCTCTCAGTTTCTGGGCATGCATTTGGAGGGACCTTATTTTTCCAAAAATCAATGTGGAGCCCAAGATCCAAGGTATATGCGCAATCCAGATCCTGAGGAATATAAGAAGGTACTTTATCATTCTCATTCTATCAGAAGATGGAGTGCTGCACCTGAATTAAAAGGAGCTCTTGAATTTGGAAGATATCTGAAATCATTGGGAGTAATCGCTGCAATAGCGCATACTGATGCAATTTATGAAGAGGTATTGGAAGCATTTGAAAGTGGATATACCTTAGCAACTCACTTTTACTCGGCAATGTCTGGAGTAAGTAGAAGAAATGCATTTAGGTATGCTGGTGCAGTAGAGGCAGGATATTTAATTGATGAAATGGATGTGGAAATCATAGCCGATGGAATTCATCTGCCACCACCTTTATTGAAATTGGTTTATAAAATTAAAGGTGCATCCAGAACAGCTTTGATTACTGATGCTATGCGAGCAACAGGTATGCCTCCAGGCAAAAGTATATTAGGAAATATCAATGATGGCCTGGAAGTGATTGTGGAAGATGGAGTGGCTAAACTGATGGATAGATCTGCTTTTGCCGGAAGTGTGGCAACTGCTGATAGACTGGTAAGAACTATGGTTAAGGATGCTGATGTACCATTACTGGAAGTTATACAGATGATTACTTCTACTCCAGCAAGGATATTGGGAGTGGGAAATCGGAAAGGTTCAATCCTGGAAGGAAAAGATGCTGATATCGTTATTTTCGATGCAGATATCAATATCGATATGACCATAATTAAGGGGGAGGTGATTTACAATGCAAATAACGAAATGCATAAAAATTCGTTGAGAATAATAGAAGGATAGAATAATGATTAAAGAAATAAAAAAGGATAACCTTAATATAAAAGTATTAGAAGATAGAAAATTATTAGGTGCATTAGCTGCGGAACGTGTTTATAAGCAAATTACTGAGTTGCTGAAAGATGAACCCTATCTGAATATGATTTTTGCAGCTGCACCCTCTCAAAATGAGTTTTTATCTACATTATTGGAAAAGAATATTGACTGGAGTAGGATCAATGCTTTTCATATGGATGAGTATATCGGATTGGAAGCTGATGCACCGCAGGGTTTTGGTAATTTTTTAAGATCAAGACTATTTAATAAAGTTAAATTCCGTACCGTTAACTATATTGATGGAACAGCAGTTAATCCGGTCCAGGAATGTGAGCGCTATGAAAGTTTATTGAAGCAATTCCCTCCACATATTGTTTGTATGGGGATTGGTGAAAATACACATATTGCCTTTAATGATCCTCATGTTGCAGATTTTGAAGATAAACTAATGGTTAAAGTTGTTGATCTGGATTTAGCATGCAGACAACAACAAGTTAATGATGGTTGTTTCAGTACGATTGATAAAGTTCCTGAATATGCAATTACTTTAACAATACCAACACTCTTTGCTGGTAAATATCTTTTTTGTATGGTTCCCGGACAAAATAAAGCCAAAGCTGTACACAATACCGTTACGCAAGAAATAGATGAAAAATTCCCTTCCACAATATTGCGTAGACATCAAAATGCCAATATGTTTACTGATGCAGAAAGTAGTATTTTTCTCTAGGTATCGATGAATTAATTTTAACGCTCTTTTAAAAAAACGTAATTTTGTTATTTTATAATTTCATTCATTTTATTTGATAAAATAAATGCAAATTTATATTAATAAGATTACCTGAAAAAATAATGAAGAAAACCGAAGAGAAGACATTAGTTGGCGTAAGGGAAATAGCTAGAAAGGCAAATGTGTCTATAGCAACTGTCGATAGGGTTTTGCACAATAGAACTGGGGTTTCTGCAAAAACAAAAGAGAAGATTGACGCCATTATAGAGGAGTTAAATTATAAACCTAATATCCTTGCAAGGAGATTAGCTTCAAAGCAAATCTTAAGGTTTGCTGTTTTAATTCCATCTGTTTCAGCAGAAACTGATTATTGGTCTGCACCTTTGAGTGGTGTTGAACAAGCAGAATCAGAGATTTCAGCATATGGTATCGAGATAAAAACCTTTCTTTTTGATCAGAACGATAAGAAATCATTCACAAAACAAGCTGAGAAAGTACTTGAAGCAAATTTTAACGGTGTACTTCTGGCACCAATGTTTATTGAAGAATCAAGCCGTTTTGTTGAAGAATGCTCAAAAATGAATATTCAATGTGTATTTATCAATTCGGACATTCCTGATAAAAACAGCTTGTGCTATATCGGTCCAAATTTGTACCATAGTGGTTATCTTACGGCACATATTTCTGGTTATCTTTTAAAAGAAAATGATCGGGTATTGATTGTAAATATTTCAAAAGAAATAGATAATCATCACCACTTACTTAGAAAGGAAGAGGGATTTAGGAAATATTTTGTTGACAACAATAAAACAAATGAAATTTTAAAAGTTGATATTAGAGATACAGCTTATGAATCTGTAAAAAACAGTCTATCAAAAGCATTGAAAAATAATGATATAAACTTGATTTTTGTAACCAATTCACGTGTATCTTCTGTCGCTCGTTATTTGGAACAGGAAGGTATAGAAAATATCAAATTGATAGGGTTCGACTTTTTAAACGATAATATAGAGTATCTTAAAAAACAGACAATAGATTTTCTTATTTGTCAAAAACCAATTGAGCAAGGCTATAGAGGTATAATGGCACTTTATACACATTTCGTTCATTCAGGAGCGATAGAAAAGCTGTATTATATGCCGATAGATATTATTACAAAAGAAAATTATCAGTTTTATAGAAACTAAAGTATGACGAAAGTGATTGATGTTCCCTATGTTGGGGACAATGAAAAGGATTTACATGCTCTTGATTTACTATTAAATAAACAGCCTTTACAACTTATTGATAATAGTCCATGGCCCGAATACAAAACCACTGCAAAAGCAGGCTTTTCTATAGCCCATAATGGTACTTCTATTCTGATCAGATATGAGGTTGAAGAAAAGGAATTAAAATCAGTTACAAGGGATTATAATCAAAATGTTCACAAAGATAATTGTGTAGAGTTTTTTATATCCTTTGGTACAAATGGAGTTTCTTATTATAATATTGAGCTTAATTGCTTGGGTTCGTTAAAAATTGGCTATGGAGTGGGAAGAGGGAAAAGATTACCGTTAGCTGCAGAATTTTTGGACCAGGTAAGAATAAATACTTCAATTAACTATATACGGGATAATGGTAATAATGTTGTTAAATGGCAGCTTTTGCTGAATATCCCTGCAACAGTATTTTCTGAAGATAATATCACATCTTTTAGTGGAATAAATTGTAAAGCTAACTTCTATAAATGTGGTGATGATCTTCCTGACCCTCATTTTCTATGTTGGAATCGAATTGAAGTTGAAAGTCCGGATTTTCATCGTCCAGAATATTTTGGACAATTGAATTTCCTTTCTAAATAACAGTTAAGCTACTGATAAAGATTTCTGTTCAGTAAGCGCTTTAACGTGATCAAGTGCTTCCCGGATCTCATCTATAGGGAAGTCACCTCGTTCACCATAAGTCAGTAGTCTCAAATATTCACCCCATACTAATCCACGACCATATTCTGTTTTAGACCACATTTGTCTGCTGATTGGATATTTCAAAAAATCAGTAGGTAAAGGGAGAGGAATACAATGCAGCTCAATTTCAGGAAAGTATTTCTTTAATGACAATGCTGCTCTTGTAGAAGCATAAGAATGAGATAAGAAGGTCATGCTTCTAATATTTTTGAAAGAAATGATCTTCTTAGCCTCAATTATATTTTCAATGATGTTTTTTGACTGGCTCTCTGTATAAATCCTTTTGTCTTTATATTTTTCCAACGGGATAAAAGATTTGATCTGTTCAGATTCTGCCTGGTTTTTATAGAAAGAGCCATTGTAATTGGCAATCCCACCTGTTATTAAAACCTGGTCAACAAGTTCATTATCCAGCATGTATTTGATGATGTCTGCAATTTCCATGTGTTGAACATTAGAGCCAAAAACAAAAAGCAGGTCAGACCCGGTTATGCTTTCTTCTTGAAAACATAAATCCGTTAAGGCTGAAATTAGTGCATTGTCCATATCAGGACATTCAGGAACTTTCGAAATTTCCCTTTGTAATTCTTCTGACATATAGTTAGATAGTTTTTACATAGACGTATCTTTTATAAGAATCGCTACAGGCAATGAGAAATATTTTCTCAACCTTTTATCAAACTACTTGTTTAATTATAAAACAGTTTTTGAGTTTTTATTTAAGCATTTAAGAAATGAGATCAATATGGAAAGGTGCGATAGGTTTTGGATTAGTAAATATTCCTGTCAAATTGTTTTCTGGTGTACAAAGTAGTTCGTTAGACCTGGATATGTTGGACGAACGCGACCATTCTAATATCAGATTTAAAAGAGTTAACGAAAAAACGCAAAAAGAGGTTCCCTATGATCATATTGTTAAAGGCTATCTTTTAAACGAACAATACATTGTACTAGATGAGCATGATTTTGAAGAAGTAAGGCCCGAGAAAACAAAAATGATAGAGATTGAGAGCTTTGTAAATATCGCTGAAATTAATCCGATTTATTACGAAACGACCTACTATACACAGCCTGAACCACAGGGTAAAAAGGCATACAGCTTATTATTAAAAGCACTTGTTAAATCAAAAATGGCAGGTGTAGCACGATTTGTTTTACGAAATACTGAGAACTTGTGTGTGATACATCCCTTAAATGGAATTATTGTTATTACTAAGATTCGTTTTCAGGAAGAAATTCGAGATACCAAAGAGATGGAAATGAAGGGGGGTGTAACCATCAATCCAAAAGAACTAGAGGTGGGTTTGGCTTTAATCAAACAATATACCACCACTTTTAACATCGATGTTTTTAAAAATGACTATTCCGCTGAGCTTTTAAAAATCATTAAAGCAAAAGCAAAAGGACGCAGGGCAACAGTCAAAAAGATTAAGCCTAAGAAAGCAGTAAGTGAGGATCTGTATGAGCAACTAATGGAAAGTTTAAATAAAAAAGCCTGATCTGATTTTAAGATATGTCTTTAGAGAAATATAAAAAGAAAAGAGATTTCAGTAAAACTGCTGAACCTGGTATTGCAAGTAATAAAGCTGCGGTAAAAGGTAAAGTAATTAAGGGGACTGAAAAAGACAAAACTCTTGTATTTGTAGTCCAAAGACACCATGCTTCTCATTTGCATTATGACTTCCGTTTGGAAATGGATGGAGTGCTTAAAAGCTGGGCAGTTCCGAAGGGGCCATCCTTAAATCCTGAAGATAAACGTCTGGCGATGATGGTGGAAGATCATCCTTATGATTACCGTACGTTTGAGGGAGAAATTCCTGCTGGAAATTATGGAGGTGGTGTAGTCAATATATTTGATTCCGGAACCTATACGGCATTAAATGGTGGCACGGAAAAGGATTTGAAGCATGGTCTTCACAAGGGTAATTTAAAATTCAAGTTGGATGGAAAGATTTTAAAAGGAGAGTTTGCGCTGGTTAAAATTAACAGTTCAGAGCAAAACGCATGGCTGTTAATTAAGCACAATGATAAATATGCCATTCAAAAGAAGTTTAATATTGAAGATCTCGTGTCTGCTGCTATTAAGAAAAGTGGACTTGATTTTAAAAAAAAAAGCTAAAGCGGGATCCAGACGATTAGTAGCTGATAAAGTTAAAGAACAGGATGAAACTGATCAGGATATTTATAAGCCAATGCTGGCTAAATTATCTGCTGAAGTATTTGATGATCCTGGTTGGATTTATGAACATAAATTAGATGGTTACAGGGCCCTGGCTTTTATTACGATTAAAGGCGAAGTCAAATTGATCTCAAGAAATGGAATTGATTTTGGTAGTAATTACCCAACAATTATTGAGGCCTTAAAAAATCTTGGGATAGATGCCGTAATTGATGGAGAATTGATTGCAGAGAATAATAAAGGAAAAAGTAGCTTCCAGTTACTTCAGCATTATGACCATACAAAAGACGAAGCTATACTCAAATTCTGGGTATTCGATCTATTGTCTTTAAATGGACAGGACCTTCGTGAAATGGAACTAATAAAACGGAAAGAGTTATTAAATACGATTATTAGCCAACTAGCCAATCCACTGGTACTTTATAGTAAACATATTACGGAAAGAGGAAAATTACTTTTTGAGGAAGTCAGGAAAGAAGGAGGAGAGGGCATTATTGCAAAAAATGGAGCAAGCCATTATTTCAGTGGAAGACGATCTGAATCCTGGTTGAAATTTAAGTTAGAACAATCTCAGGAGGCGATCATTATTGGCTATTCAAGGCCAGAAGGTGAACGTCAGTATTTTGGTTCACTAGCCTTAGGTATGTACAATAAGGGAGAATTGGTTTACATTGGTAATTGCGGTACAGGGTTTAATGAAAAGAGCCTGAAATTAATTTACGATCAACTACAGACACTGATTATTGAGCAGAAGCCTATTGACCAGAAAGTCCACAAAGAGCATAATTTTACATGGGTTAAACCAGAATTGATATGCGAAGTGACATATGCTGAATGGACTGCAGATAAACATTTACGTCATCCAGTATTTAAAGGAATAAGAACAGATAAAGAAAAGGAAGATGCGATTGCAGAAGTACCATTGATTTCAAACGAATCCAAAGAAAAAGATGATATGCCAACAGAAAAAGTAGAACAATTTGGAAAGAAGAAAGTAACGCTGACAAACTTAAACAAACTTTACTGGCCTGATGAAAAGATAAGCAAGGGTGAGTTGATTAATTATTATAAGGCAATTGCACGATACATATTGCCGCATTTAAAAGATAAACCCTTATCCCTTAACCGGCATCCAAATGGAATCACAGCCCCAGGTTTTTTTCAGAAGGATTTGGATACAGACAAAATTCCTTCATGGATAAAATCTGCTCCTCTGCATTCAGAAAGTAATGATAAAGATATTGATTATCTGATTTGTAATGATGAACCTACTTTGTTATGGATGGCAAATTTGGGCTGCATTGAGATTAATCCCTGGTTAAGTACGTATAAAAAACCAGAAGTACCATTGTATGCAGTGCTAGATCTTGATCCACATGATATCGATTTTAAGGAAGTAATTGTAGTAGCTCAAACAGCAAGAAAAATATTAGATGAAAGAGGAATTACATCTTTTGTGAAGACTTCTGGCTCAAAGGGATTACACATTTTTATTCCAATTAGCGGAATATATAATTACGACATTACGAAAGAATTTATTCATTATATCGGACAACTGGTTTTCGAGAAACATCCACATCAGACCAGTTTAGAGCGTAGCCCTTCAAAACGTAAGGAGAAAATTTATCTTGATTTTTTGCAAAATAGAAAGGGGCAGACTATCGCAGCACCTTATTCAGTCAGACCAAAGCCAGGTGCAACAGTATCAGCCCCATTAGATTGGGTAGAAGTTAAAGATGGTTTAAGTATTCAAAAATTTGACATCTTTAATATGGTACAGCGTATAAAAGAAAAAGGAGACTTATGGGAAAATATTAATAAGGTCAAAAATAATCTTAAAGAAGCTTTGAGTCAAAGCTAGTTTATTATAACCCTATTTTATTATGTACTGAGGTTGCTTGTTTATAGTTCCATTCCAATGTTTTTAACGCCCCTTTTGCGAAGTTTTGAAGCGGGCTATCGCCAGATGTTGCCGCTCCTTTATAAAGATCAAGTGTTTTGATATGGTTTTTTACGATCATCCCCATGTAATGCTTCTCAAATCCTGCAACATCCATTTTTTGTAATTCAGCAAGGTGTGCCTGGTCTGCATCTTGTAATGTGGCAGGTAAGGTTATTTTTTTACTCTCCGCAAGTTTTTTCAGTTTTTCTGTTATTTTGGTATAATCTTTTACCATCATTTTTGCAAAGTTCTTAACCTTAGGGTTTGTTGCTTTTTGTAAAGCTAGTTTGCTCAGCTCAAGCTCTAGTAATCCAGTATAGCCAGCATCATGTATAAATTCAGTAGTACCCGCACCTCGGTTAATACCTGCAGTATCAGTAATCAAATCTGCTTTCATGGCAGAGTCAACTGCGGCAGAATGAGCTGTTGACTCGTTTGTGCCTGTATCGCGACAGGCTTGCGCCATCAAAAGGCCAAGCAGTGCAATGGTGAGTAAACTTATTCTTTTCATGATTTAAAATATTAAGTGTTTAGTTTAATAATTACAGTTCAGGAGCAAAAATGTTTTAAAAAAAAGTGATTAAATATCTAATGACTATGGTCTCTCATCTGGGAAGTTTGGCATAATAGTGTAATAAAGATAGCCAAAAGTTACCTATATTTTTTTATCTTGCTTATAAGGTTACCTTTGTAACAATGAATCCGTATAAGCAATTAAATAAAGTATCCGATGAACAATCTGCAGTACAGTTGCAGGTGGCTAAGGCTATATTTAATCGTTTTCTATCCCTTCAATCCGAGTTGGGGGATGCTTTCCTTAAAAGCAGCAAAGACTTTATTAATTAGACCCCACCTTTTTTCAAAGGTACGGGGTAAAATCTGCTAATTATACTTTCAGTTTGGTTGTCCTGCGGCTTTTTGCTGTGCAGGCTTTAATTATTTCACCTTTAATTTTAGCTATGTCAGATCATATTATATTTTCTTTAATTCTTATTGCTGTAGCTTTTGTAATCCTATTGGTCAAAAATTACAGAAAATGGAATACAAATAGAGGAGAACGTTTAGATACTTTCTCAACGCAGATAGCTTCAAGCAATCGGATGAAGCTTTCCATTACAGATCATTTTCAGAAAAAAACTCTGGGTTTTGATGAGCTTAAAAATAAGATGCTTTATATAGACCTTGGGAATAATATTGTCCAGGTTGTCGATATGAATGATGTTGGCGATTGTAAACTCATTAAAAAGCAGGTAAGTATTCAGCTTGAACTGAATTATCAGGATCAGGAAAAAGACCCTTTAACCATTACATTTTACAACAAGTTCAGAGACTATAAATGGATGAGAAGTAAACTCGAAAAAAAGGCTGTTTATTGGGAATCATTAATGAGCCGCGTAATAACAGAAAGAATAAATCAAATCACTTATTAATTAAATAATTATGACTACATCAATCGTATTATCAACGGGTATATTTGACCTTTTAAAAGATCACATCAGAAGAAGACAATTAAGCAAGTATAACCAGGAAAAACTGGAACTTGAGCTTAAAAATGCTACACAGATTCTGAATAAAGAAATTCCGGAAAACGTTGTAACAGTAAACACCAAAGTACGTATTAAGGAATTGGAATCAGGTGAGGAGTTTACTCACATTATTCTTCCACCGGCAAAAGCCAGAAGAAAGCACAATACAATTTCAATTTTATCTCCAATTGGTGTAGCTATTGTTGGTTATCCTCAGGGCGCTGAGTTGAAATGGGAGATGGAAGATGGTATCAAATCTTATCGCATCGAAGAAGTAACAAGGCTGTAATAAAAGATTCTACTTGTTAGTATTTTCATTAAAAATAGCGCACCAAGATATCCCGGTGCGCTATTTATATCACTGATTTTACAATATTTCCCAGACGCTTCAGATCAAAATCAATATCCTCGTTCCATTCTTGACCATAATTTAATCTCATACAATTATTGTACTGATTATGTAGGGAGAACATCCGCCCTGGAGCAAAACTTATTTTCTGCTTAATAGCAATATCGAATAACTTGGCAGTATCAATTTTTTTATCCAGTTCAAGCCATAACATAAATCCGCCCTGAGGTTGAGAAATTTTAGTGTTGTTTGGGAAGTAATCTTCAATTGCTCCCTGGAATTTCAGACAACTGGTATAAAGTTTTGTTCTTATCGTCCGTAAGTGGTGGTCATATCTTCCATGCTCTAAAAAGTCTGCAATCACCTCTTGATACAAACTAGGAGTAGAAATTGTCTGTAAAAGTTTCTGTCTGATGATTTTGTCTTTAAATTTTCCTGGTGCTACCCAACCCACGCGATATCCGGGAGCTAGAGTTTTAGAAACCGATCCGCACCACATTACAATACCGGCTTCATCAAAAGCTTTGCAGGGTTTTGGACGTGTAGCTCCAAAGAAGAGGTTTCCATAAAGGTCGTCTTCGATTAAGGGAATATTATATTCGGTGAGCATTCTGACCAATTCCTTTTTATGCTCATCTGGCATTAGACAGCCCAGTGGATTACTGAAGTTACTGATAAAGCAACAGGCTTTCAGCTTTGGTAAAACCTTTTTAAGCGCCTCAAGATCAATACCAGTTAAGGGGTTGTTGGGGATTTCGATAACATTAAGTCCCATTGACCTCGCCATCTGCAGAATGCCAAAGTACACAGGTGTTTCTACAGCAATTGTATCTCCTCGTTGTGTTACCGCCATAAGACAATTGTAAAGCGCATTCATGGTGCCTGAAGTGGTTACTATATCATCTTCGGTAAGTTTACCTTCTAAAACCAGAGACCATTTAGCAACTGTTCTTCTAAGATTCAGACTTCCCTGAACAGGTTCATAACTAGTGCCACCATCATTAAGCTTTTGTACTACAGCAATAATACCTTTATTCAGTTTTGCAATTGGTAAAAGACTTTTGTCCGGAACACCAAGAGAAAATAGTCTTATATCTTTGTTTTCCAGCGTATTAAAAACTTTGCTAATGAGATCTTCGGGATGTTTTTCATCCTGTGAAGATTTAAGTCTGCTAACCGTTGGGAGTGAAAATTTTCGACGCGAGGTCTTGCTTATAAAATATCCAGACTTTGGTCTTGCTTCAATCAGTGATTTGCTTTCGAGTTCTAAAAATGCTTGTTTGGCAGTGTTAATACTTACATTATAGATTTTTTGAATACTTCGGATGGATGGAAGCTTATCACCTAGCTTTAACGTCTCACTATCTATTTGTTCTTCAATTACTTTTGCAATTTTTAAATATAGCGCTTCCTTCTTCATTTAGTTGTGTTTCTATATGTTTCAAACATTTATCAGCAGTATTGTTATGAGCAATTGTTTAACCATCTTACCAACCTCTCAGTAGCATTTTTAATTTTTTTTACAGCCTCCGGACCAGTGTCGAAACTTGAATTGACAGTACTTTTAGCTAGTTCTTCAAGGAATGGTTGTGTATTTGATTGACCAATTCCATTTTTATAGTATGATGTGATTTCAACTTCTTCTAATTCATTACACTTTGCAGATGCAAATCCTATCAACTTATTACCATGTTCTGCAATAGCTAAGGGTAAACCAAATTGCGTTGTTAATTTTTCAGAAGTAACATTTGATCCTGTTTCCTGATAAATATCTAAAACGGCTTTTAGGTCAGATAAATATACTTTTCGATAGGTGATTTCGTCTGTTTTTTTTGTAAATCCATTCATAACTCTAAATCTTGTAAAACAAATTTAGGAAAGCTATAGTGTTGGTTACAGATACAGAAATAGAATTATTTTAGGGCACAGATTTGCCTTGATATAACTCAAATAATAAACAAAGTAAGGTTTGTTGTCTAAAAAACTACGGCTAGAAATTATGGCATTTTGCAGACCGAGAAATTCGTAAGAAAAAGCCAGATTTGTCCTAACAGCATATATTGAATTACAAATAAAATTGTGTTTATGAACTTTCAGCAATATCAAGATCACTTTCAAAATATCCTTTCCAATCCAAACCCACCTGTGCCTTACGACAATGCAGACTATATGGATTATGCAAAATTAAACTGGTCACGACAAGAACGCTGGTTAAAGACAGGTGTGATAGATCCTGTTTTAGCTCAAATTATTGCTAATATCAAAGCACCACAAAAGTGGATTATTATTACTGAACCATGGTGTGGGGATGCTGCTCATATTGTCCCTTTTATTCATAAAATTGCAGAGCTGAATCCCCTAATTAATGCAACATATCAGTTAAGAGATACCGAACCTTTTTTAATTAATCAATATCTTACAAATGGAGGCAAGGCTATTCCCAAACTCATTATTAGAGATGAATCTGAGAAAGATCTGTTAAACTGGGGACCAAGACCAGCTGAGTGTCAGGTTATATATGCTGAATTAACTGCAGCAAAAGCCGACTTCCAAACTGTCAAGATTGAGCTCCAAAAATGGTATAATCAGGATAAAGGGAAAAGTCTTCAACAGGAATTGAATGAGAGATTGAAGTAATTGCTTTCTCTTGTTTAGTTTTTCTTGGTACTACTTGTATTTTTTTCTGTCATTTATTTAGATTTGTTGTACAGTCATTTTAAACATAAGAATGGCGATTGTTAACAAGTACCTATAGACGTCATAGTATGAAAAGCAATAAAAAGGAATTATTACCAGAGCAACGTGAAGAGTTACTCAAAACGTTGAAAGAGCGTTTTCAAAAAAATATGAACCGTCATGAAGGGATTGATTGGGCAAATGTACAGACGAAATTAGAGGCTAACACAGAAAAACTATGGTCGCTCGATGATATGGAAGTAACTGGGGGCGAACCTGATGTTGTTGGTTATGATGAAAAATCTGACGAGTATATATTTTACGATTGTTCTGCAGAAAGTCCTAAAGGGCGCAGGAGCTATTGTTATGATCGTGCAGCATTAGATTCCAGGAAAGAACATAAACCTGCGAATAGTGCAATGGATGCAGCTGCTGCAATGGGAGTAGAGCTTTTAACGGAAGAGGAATATAGAGAACTGCAAAAACTTGGTAAGTTTGATACGAAAACCTCTAGTTGGGTAAAAACACCAGATAATATTAGAAAACTTGGAGGGGCGATCTTTTGTGACTACCGTTATGGTACAGTTTTCAAGTATCATAATGGAGCCGAATCTTATTATGCTTCAAGAGCATTTAGAGGCTCGTTAAGAGTATGATTTAATCACTTCATCCAGCAAAATAGCCTACGATAGTTTTCTCTTCAAATGCAGAATCATTTTCAGCATCTTATCACAACATGCTATTTTACCTATAAAAGGAATATTTTATAACTTTTTCGAAAAGACAGTTCAGATGGTTACTCGAATTTCGTAGTTTGGTAAATTATTTTAATTACTATACGATCCATTTTATAAAAAAATCAAAACCAATGAGATACTGCTCTTTTCTTTTTTTTCTAGTTATCCATATTGTATGCCGCGCTCAAGATAAAAGGAAAGAAGTAGTCTCTTTCAAAGATGCTTATAAACGTACCTATAATGTAACAAAACTTCATGGAGTAAAACCACGGATGGATGGTAAACTGGATGAAGATATATGGCAGAATAAAGGTGAGTGGTCTGAAAAATTTTCGCAAGTTATTCCCTTTGAACGTGTACATACAGGATCATGGACACGAATGAAGATTTTTTATGACGATGACAATATTTATGTAGGCGTATACTGCAAAGATGATCATCCTGAGAACATGAATGCTTTTATTGGGAACAGGGACGATAATAGTAATGGTGATCTCATAAGTATTGCATTTGATACTTACCATGATTACCGTGTTGCACTTGAATTTAATATCAATTTAGGAGGAAATAAAACAGATCTTACCGTTACTGATAAACTTTCAGTAAATCTTAGTTGGAACGCTGTATGGGAGGGGCGGACACATATTAACCTGCCAGATTCTTCCTGGACAGCAGAACTTCGCATTCCTTTCAGTCAGTTGAGATATAACCAGAAAAATACAGATGGAATCTGGGGCTTACATGTAAGGCGTATTATTCGTAAAAATAACGAAGTGCAGAATTGGAGCCTGATTCCTATAAAGAATAATGGTCATGTTTTTTCTTTTGGAGAGATGCATGGAATGAACGATTTGCCGAAGCCTAAAGGAATAGAGTTCTTACCTCATGTGAAGAGCAAATATATTAATGAGCCTAAAATACCTAATAGCGCTTTTCAGAAAGGTACTAGTTGGACAGGCGGTGCCGGATTAGATGTAAAAGCAGCATTAAGCGACTTTACATTGGATTTAACAGTTAACCCCGATTATGGCCAGGTGGAACTGGATCCATCTGTAATGAACTTATCCGCATATGAAATATTTTACGATGAGAAAAGGCCTTTTTTCCTTGAGGGAAAGCATATTTTAGAGTTTAATAATAATGAGGATGGCATGATGTTCTATTCCCGGCGGATAGGGGCTATGCCGTCTTATAAACCTAAGAATATAGACAATGTTGAAAATTTTGCTAGTTCTCCGGGTTTCATACCCATCATTGGGGCTTTAAAGTTGACAGGTACAAATAGAAAGGGAGTAACAATTGGCCTTTTGGAGAGTGTAACTGCTCAAACATCATCGAGGGTGAGCCGTAATGGGGTATTTGATAGAGAGGTAACCGAGCCTTTAACTAATTATACCGTAGCACGCGTTCAGAAAAATTGGGAAGGAAATACATTGTTAGGAGCTATGGTTACCTCTGTAAATCGAAGTTTAGGAAAAGACCATTTGAGGGAGTCAATGATTGATAATGCATTTACAACAGGGATAGACTTTACGCAGTATTTTGCAAATCGTTTGTACTATATAGATGCCAAAACCATGTTTAGTACCCTGCATGGTTCTCCACAGGCAGTATTAGATAAAAAGATGAATGCGACACACTATTTTCATAGAGAATCGGGTGCTGATTATCTGAATCTTGATCCTGGTAAAAATTCGTTGCAAGGTACAGGGGGATATGTAAAGGTGGGTAAGAAGGGAAATGCCCAATGGAACTTTTCGCAGACTTTAAGTTGGTCATCACCCGGATTCGACTTAAATGATGTAGGATACCTTAGGGAATCTGATTTTAAGTCGAACGAAACCGAGGTGGTACTTAGAAAAACAGATCCTTGGGGACCTTTCAGATTTGCCGGGATTAATTTGACTCAGAAAAATGTTTGGAACTTTGGAGGAAAACCAATAAATAATGGCGTTGCTCTTCGTTTCCGCAGTTTGACCATTAAACGTCGTTTTGAAATGGATGTTAAAGAAACATACAATTGGAATACCGTGGATAGTCGCAGGCTAAGGGGTGGGCCAGATATGAGATATAATTCAAATTTTCAAACAAATGTGGCCTTTAGTACTGATAGGGCTAAAAAAGTGGTTTTCAAATTGAATTATGATGGCCGACATTTTTTAGATCAGGAAACAAGCTACAATGAAATACGTCCTAGTATGATTTTCCGATTAGGGAATCATTTTCTAGTGACAGGGCAACTTAACTATGCCTGGAATAAAGACGATCTCCAATATGTAAATACTATTACCCCATCAGGTACCGGGGCAGAGAAGGCATATATTATGGGGCGAATGAAGCAAGAAACTTATGGACTGACTTTGAATTTGCAGATGAATATTACACCGGATTTTTCAATCCAGTACTATGGTTCTCCTTTCACCTCTATTGCTAAATACGACAAGTTTAAATTATCGGCAGATACGCGATCGCATAATTTTACAGAACGCTTTTCGGAATTTAAAAATAATGAGATCAGTTATAATGCTGGTAATTATACTGTTGACAGAGATGGTAATACAATGTCTTTCAAAGACCCTGATTTTAGCTTTAATGAATTCCGTTCTAATCTGGTTGCACGCTGGGAATTTCTACCAGGTTCTACAATGCACTTAGTCTGGGAGAATAGACGATCTAATCGAGATGATGTATATTATTCGGGTTGGGGAAGTAATTTAGATAGAATATTTGGCTTGTCCGCCACAAATACTTTTATGATGAAAATCAATTATTGGTTTAGCTTGTAAGGCTTTTTTCTATTTTATCATAGCCATTTTTTTGAGTTGACCAAGAAATTGTCGGCCTATTGGTATTTCGATTTTATCGATTTCAACATCATGATTGGTAAAAGCTGTAATTCTGTTAATAGAAATGATGAAAGATCTATGGATTCTGATAAACTGATGCTGAGGAAGTATTGATTCGAATGAACTAAGCGATTGTTTAACTAAAAGGGGGGTATCCAGGTGTCTGTATATTTTAACGTATGTTCTGACACTTTCAACATATAGGATGTTTTCCAGGCAGATTTTTACCATTTTTCCATTGCTCCTCAAAAACAATTGACCTCTCCGGTTTTGGTGATTCAACCTTTCGGCATCTTGCGGGTAAGTGTTAATCGCTTTATTAACGGCCATTAAAAACCTTTCCAGTGTCACTGGTTTTAGTAAGTAATCTACAGCACCCAATTTAAAGGCTTCGACAGCAAATTCCTGATGCGAAGTGATGAAGATAACTTTAGGAAGATGATTTAAAGTTCTGATAAAACTAGTACCTAAAAGCTCTGGCATCTCTATATCTAGAAAGATAAGATCAATTCTTTCAGTCTTAATATACTCCATAGCTTTAAAAGCACTATTGCATGTGGCTACAACTTCAAGCTGTTCAACCATTTTACTATACTTTTCAATAGTTTTTAAGGAAAGTTGTTCGTCATCCACAATTAGGCATTTCCATATCATATTACTTGCAATTGATATCTCATTTTCTGATGATGTATTAAAGCAGTACAGTTTAATCTGAATTGCGACAAATTAAACAACAAGGGATGATTGTTTATAACATAAATATACACGTTATTGTTTATTTTTTTAATTCATGGTTATGAATCGCATATTCTTGTATACCAACGACTTCTTTTTAATCACAAAGCAGTTTGTAAACATATCAGTGTTGTATGAAGTCAATGCTTTGTTATGTGTATACTGTTGATTTTCAGGATTAAAAACTTATTTATATTTAACTGGTAATTAATTCATCATGCAATGAAAAGGCAAATATTAATGTTATTATTCAGTGGATTGGTATCCCTGCTGGGGATGAATAACATATCTGCGCAAATTAGTCTTCGTGAAGTGACAATTAGTGGTAATTTAAGTAAGGCAGTAGTCAATGAACAGGTTACTTCATCTTTTAGTCGTTTATTTAAAGATGCTGAGGCGCCTCAATGGTTTGAAGTAAATAAAAGGTATGTGGTGAATTTTATTTACAATGATCAAAGAAATAGAGCGGTATTTACAAAAGGTGGTCAAATGGTGTATCACCTGGTATATTCAAATGAAAATGAAATGCCTAATGATATTAGGTCAATTGTGAAAAGTAAATATTACGATTACGCAATAATTTCAACAATTATGGTGAATCAGGATGGCAGGAATATCTGGGTTATCAATGTAGAGGATAAGACTAAGATCCTAGTGCTGAGAGTTGAAGGAGCTGAAATGAGTATAATTGATACTATTAAGAAAACATAGCGGAATCATTTTGGATTTAGAAGAGCCTTAAAAAAGCTGGTGTAAGAAATAAAAGTGACGTTAAAATCTTAGACTTAGGTACTGATAGTTAAATAGTATATATTAGTTTGTATGCCTGGTTTTAATGGCTTTAACAAAAAGCTTCGAAATGATTTCATAACCCTTATCTGAAGGGTGCAGCCCATCATAAGTGAGATTCATTGCATCAAGAGGGTAAGGGTGTTTATCTTTTTCCGGATCAAAAGGAACATCAATAAATGTAGGATACCTGAAATTTTTATAGGTTCCTGTTTCCGGATCTTTTAATCGCTTATAATTTACCAGGTGTTTTAATCCTAATTGCTTGTCGTTAAACAAGTCTACAATTTTAAATTTTTCATATCTGCCAATTTCATTTACGGCATCAGCAAATTGAGACAATGACTGACCATTTTTTTGTTTGTATGAACC
The DNA here is from genome assembly GCF_040203335.1 of Pedobacter sp. ASV1-7. Taxonomy (NCBI): domain Bacteria; kingdom Pseudomonadati; phylum Bacteroidota; class Sphingobacteriia; order Sphingobacteriales; family Sphingobacteriaceae; genus Pedobacter; species Pedobacter sp. ASV1-7. The sequence continues at coordinate 121,424 of NZ_JBEHBV010000008.1, forward strand.
CCAGGCATTGTTTTTCATATTGGTGAGGTATACAAAATCTACACGTTGCATTGGTGTAACCAGTATTATTTTAGCTTGAGGATTTAGTGCCCGTAGTTTATTAACAATGATGCGATAAGACCCATAAAATGTACCGTTGCCCTTGTTTTTATGATAATCGTCTATTGTACCCAAAGGTCGGCTGCTCCACCAGTCGTTGGTACCTAAAAACACAGAATAAATATCTGATTTTTGTAAATCAAGGGTCTCTATTCTTTCGGCCATTCTAGCGGCCGTCCAGCCATTGTGGCCCTGGTTAATGTATTTTATGTAGGGAAGCTTTGCTGTTACCATGCTCATATATCCTTTGCTGATTCTGTTGCCTGCTTCCTCTGGATGTTCGTTCATAAAGGTAATGGAATCACCTATGGCAGTCCATACCAGTTCTTTGCTACTAAAAGAAGTAACCAGTAAAAATAAGGGGAGAAGGAATAACAGTCTTTTCATCTTATGGCATTTTTTAATCAGCTTTATAGGTTGAAATTAGCATTTTTTAAACAATAAAAAATTTGAAGGCTTTTTATATTTCAAAAATTAGCTGTAATCTTACCGTTCAGATCATCAATCAATATTTGAGATAATATGTCTACGGCGGTCCTTGATTTTAAACAGTTGTATCTTGATTATTATGCTGCCCTTTGCTACTTCGCATTTAAGATTGTCGGAGATCAGGAGGAAGCAAAAGATCTTGTGGAAGATGTTTTCTTAAAGGTACTTCACAATAAGTCGACGTTGACGGACGTAGAAAACATACGAGCCTATCTTTATACGGCCGTCAAAAACTCCTGCTTAAGCCATCTAAAAGTATCAACAAGAGTTAAAGAACGCCAATGGCATTACAATTCCAATTTACCTATGGAAGAACAGGACTGCGTGAATGAACTGATTCAAGCGGAGGTGTTACGTGATGTAATGAAAGTGATAGATAAATTACCCGGACATGCAGGGAAGATTATTAAAATGAGCTATTTTGAGTCTCTGAAAAACGATGAGATTGCGGCACATCTTGGAATTTCTGTGCAAACAGTGAAAAATTTAAAATCTAAAGGGCTGGATACTTTAAGACATTTGCTTAGGCCTGATGTTTTTGCAATGTTCTTATTCATTTATGGTCTAAAGAATGGCCAGGGATAAAATCACATTTTTATCGGTACTTTTTTAGATTGTTGTAGTTTAGTTATTAAATCAACAAACCACAATGAAAATTAAGATAAGATCATTAAAAGCGATTGCCCTGCTGCTCATTTGTTATAGTGCTACTGCTCAACAGGTATTGCCGTTATATCCAGATAGCATCCCGAACTGTAAGGTTAGTTTGAAGGATGCCGAAAAACCAATGCTTACTGTTTATTTGCCTCATGCCGACAAAGCTACGGGTACAGCGGTGATCATTTTTCCTGGCGGAGGCTATGGCACCATTGTTGCGCATACCGAAGGTACGCCAATAGCTCAGGCTTTTATTAAGGAAGGAATCGCTGCAATAGTAGTAAAATACCGTTTGCCCGATGCAGGGAAAATGAGGGATAAAAGTATGGGGCCTTTAATGGATGCACAACAGGCGATGAAAGTGGTAAGGTCGAAGGCATCAACCTGGAATATTAATGCTGAAAAGATTGGGATTATAGGTTTCAGTGCAGGTGGGCATCTGGCAAGTAGTTTAGGCACACATTTTAAAACAAGTTACATCGCCAATAAAGAAGGGATTAACCTTCGTCCGGATTATATGGTTCTTGTTTACCCTGTAATCAGTATGAAAGCAGATCTTACACATTCTGGATCAAGGACAAATTTGCTTGGAAAAGAACCCACACCAGAAAAAGTACAGCTATTTTCTAACGAGGAACAGGTAACCAAATACACTCCGCCTACTTATTTAACTCATTCTGGCGATGATAGCGTAGTAAAGGTCGATAATAGTATCGCTTTTTATAAAGCATTGCTAAAAAATGGTGTGGATGCAGAACTGCATTTGTTTCCAAAAGGCAACCATGGTTTCGTCTTGCACCTTCCGCTAGATGAATGGATGCAGCCTATATTTCGTTTTATTAAAAGTCAGGGTTATTAATGTTTTATATAGCAATAAAAAATATTTTATATTTTATCGGTACTTTTTCAACGCCATGTAGTTTAAGTATTAAAATCAGATATACAGAACTGGAATGAAACAGGATTACGATAAGATCATTACACTAATTGGTCATTACAATTCGGGGAAAATTGATGAAGCTGACAGGAAAGAACTGGAAGCCTGGATTGCCCTTGATCAGAATAATCAATTGGTTTTTGACCGACTTACATCTGATGATCAGCTTAGGACTGAACTGGAAATTATGCATGAGTTCAATGCGGAAGATAACTTTTCTGAGTTTGAACGTACGCATATGGCACCTGTAAAAAGGCTTTGGCTTAGGATTGCTGTTGCTGCTTCTATTATTCTCGTTTGTACTGTGGGTGGGTATTACTATTTGTTGTCAGAAAAAATCAATACGCAAACTGATTTTGCAGTGAATAATGATATTGTTCCAGGTAAAAATGCGGCCACTTTAACTTTAGCAAATGGTAAAAAGATAGCATTGGCAGATGCCCATAACGGAGAACTCGCTAAAGAGGCAGGAGTAGTAATCACAAAGACCAGCGATGGCCAGCTTATTTATGAAATTAAAGACCAGGGCGATTTAGCAGGAGTTAAAAATAATACACTGTCAACCGCCCGGGGAGAAACTTATCGCGTTCGTTTACCTGATGGAAGTCTGGTGTGGATAAATGCCGCAACAACTTTAAGCTATCCAGCATCTTTTGCTAGCTTGAAAAAACGAACAGTGGAATTGGATGGAGAAGCTTACTTTGAGGTTTCTAGAGATAAGACACGTCCTTTTATTGTGAAAACAGCTAAACAGCAACTGGTTGTACTTGGTACACATTTTAATATCAATAGTTACACCGATGAAGAGCATACTGTAACGACATTGCTGGAAGGTTCGGTAAAAATAAATGACGCTACTTTACTGAAACCTGGTGAACAAGCACAGTTATCAGCCAATGGAAGTATGAATGTCCGCACTGCCAATATAGAGGAGGCATTAGGCTGGAAAAATGGCTTTTTCCTGTTTGATAAGGATGATTTACCAGCTGTAATGCGACAAATCTCGAGATGGTATAACATCAATGTGAAATATGAAGGCGAAATTCCTAAAGCCAGTTTTGATGGTAAAGTTTACAGAAATCTTAATCTCTCAAAGGCTCTTGAAGTATTGAAGTATGCCAATGTCAAATTCAGAATTGAAGGAAAAACCATTATCATCATGCCTTAAAGGCATTTGTAATCATTAAATTAAACAAAACTATAAATAACCAAATAGACCAGAATATGAAGAAAAGCTTACGAAGAAGGGCTTAGCACCCTATTGGTGACCGGTGAAAAACCGCAGAAGTGTTAGCGCACTTCTACGGAAATAGCTTGGGTCAACCCTTCCCGGAAAACCGGGATAAAATCTATATGAACCGATTTACGAATTAGCCCAAACCAATCAAAAGTATGAAATTAAATGCTTTTAACCTAGGCGTGCCTAAACTATGGCTGCCGCCCAAATTATTATTGATTATGAAGTTGACTGTTTTCATTATGATCATATCATTGGCACATGTATTTGCCAGTTCATTTGGTCAGAATGTAAATCTGGAACAAAAAAATGTATCACTTAAATCAGTGTTGAATTCAATAGAGGCACAAACCGGATATGTTTTTTTGAGTCGTGATTATGATCTGAACAAACCCAAAATAAGTGTCAAGCTTAAAAATGCAAATATTGAAGAGGCAGTTAAGACAGTATTTAAAGGACTGCCAGTTAATTACAAAATTGTAGACAATAATATTATTCTGTCTAGAAAAATACCTACGCTGTTGGATAAAGTAACTGCTTACCTGGCAACCATAGAGATTACCGGAAAAGTTGTAGATGAGCAGGGGCTACCCCTTCCTGGTGCGACTGTAAGTGTAAAGGGAAGTAGTACTACTGCAACTACTGATAAAAATGGTCGTTACAGCATTAAATTGCCAGAAGGAAATGTAGTGTTGGTTTATTCTTATATTGGATTTGTAAGTCAGGAGATTACAATCGGATCAGAGGATAAGGTACTGAATGTCACACTTAAGGAAAGTGATCAGTCATTAGACGAGCTGGTTATTCTTGGTTTCGGACAAACGCAGAAAAAGATCGCTCAAACGGGTTCTTCGGTTTCCATCGGTTTAAAAGAATTGAAACAAAGTCCCACTGCAAATATCACCAATGCATTAGCTGGAAGATTACCTGGGCTTACTGCTATACAGATTAGCGGAGAACCAGGTAATGACAAATCGCAATTGCTAATTAGGGGGCGGGCTACAATGAACGGTCAGGAACCATTGATAACCATTGATGGGGTAAAGAAAGACTACAGGGCTATCGCTTTACTTGATGTGAATGAAATTGACAACATCACCATACTTAAAGATGCATCAGCCACCGCATTATATGGTGTAAAAGGTGCAAACGGTGTAATCATTGTAACCACCCGAAGAGGTAAGGAAGGTAAACCGTCAGTTTCGGCAAGCGTTCAGCGTGCAGTGCAAACATCTATCCGACTGCCGGAGTATGTGGATTCCTATAATTACGCTGTTTTAGCCAATGAAGCTTATCTCAATGACCATCCTGGAGGAACGGTTCCTTATAATTCAGAGGCGCTGGAGGCTTATCGTATCGGATCCGATCCTTACAAATATCCTAATGTAGACTGGTTTGATGAAATGATGAAGCCTGCTATGCAGACACAAGCCAATTTTAACATTGGTGGTGGAGGACAACAGTCACGTTACTTTGTGAACGTTGGTTACACGGATCAGGGAGGTATATATAAAACGGAAAAAGATCCTAAGTATGATCCGACTTCCAGTTTTAAACGCTATAATTTCCGCTCCAATGTCGATATCGATTTTGATGATAATTTTTCAATGTCCCTAAATTTATTTGGTGCGATAGAAAACAAAAGAGATCCTAATATTTCTGTTGCTGATCTTTTTTGGACTTTAAATCAGATCCCCCCAAATGCTTTTCCTGTAAAATTTCCTACTGGTAGCTACGGAGAAAAATCGTTCATAAATCCAGCACGATTTTTAAACCAATCTGGTTTTCGTGAATCATTCAATTCATCTCTATCTGGAATGTTATCCTTAACGAGGAAATTAAATTTCATTACTCCTGGATTGACACTTAAAGGTAATTATTCTTTTGACGGTTATTTTCAAAATGATTTTAGACGGTCCAAATCAGTGATGACAGCTGATTATAAGGGAACAGGAGATTATAATGATCCTGCCAGCTATACCTATAAAGGCGTTGATGCACCACTTTCCGCACCTACTTCAGCTTTCAACCAAAAAAGAGACGTGTGGATGGATGTATCATTAAATTATACGAAACAGTATAAGGATCATGGTTTTACAGGTTTGTTGCTTGTGAATCGTGCGCAAGAAGTGATTGGTAATCAAGTTCCTTATGTATCACAGGGTATAGTGACGAGGTTAACCTACAACTATAAAACTAAATATTTTGCTGAGTTTAACGCTGGGTATAACGGAACAGATAACTTCTCTGAAGAGAGGAGATATGGGTTTTTTCCAGCAGTTTCAGCCGGCTGGGTGCTTTCTGAAGAATCCTTCTTAAAAGGAAATTCAGTTATAGATTTTTTAAAACTAAGAGGATCTTATGGGATAACAGGAAATGACCAGTTACCTGGAAGAAGATGGCTGTTTAGTTCTGAATACATCCGAAGTGCTGGTAATGGTTATTTGTATGGTGATCAGCTTGTTGGGGTAGAGGGTATTTACGAGGGAGCAATGGCAAACCCGGCAGTAACCTGGGAAACAGCACGTAAAGGAAATATTGGGTTTGAAATCAAATTACTAAAAGATCTGTTCTCTGTAACCGCAGATTTCTTTACGGAAAAACGGAATAATATTTTGATTACACGTAAATCTCTTCCAACAATGTTAGGGATGAGTGAAAATAATCTGCCTCCTGCAAATATGGGGAAAGTTAATAATAAAGGATTCGAAATAGAAATTGCTCACCGAAACAGCTTCAATAATGGAGGATACTTTTTGAGTGGCAATTTTGCCCTTGCTAAAAACAAGATCATATTTATGGATGAGGAAAATAGACAGTATGATTATCAATATCAAACAGGACATCCGTTAGGACAGATTTTTCTATTAGAAGCGGAAAGGTTTTTTAGAGATGAAATAGATATCCGCCTTAGTCCTGCGCAGTACGGTCGCTTAATACCTGGGGATGTAAAGTATAAAGATTTGAATGGAGATGGGATTATTACTGATGACGATATGGGCCCAATGGGAAGAAGTAATATCCCTGAAATTACTTTTGGTTTATCAGGAGGTATAAATTGGAAGAATTTTGACATTAGTTTTCTTTTCCAAGGTGCTGCTAACAGTAGCAGAACTCTTGTGGGCGGGATGTCATGGGAATTTTATGAAGGAGGGAAAGCCAGAACCCAACATCTGGAAAGATGGACTCCTGAAACTGCAAATACAGCGAAATGGCCTGCACTACACTATGGAGGGAATAGTAACAACCACCGTATGTCATCACTTTACCTCGAGGATAATAGTTATATCCGTTTAAAAAATTTAGAGATAGGTTATACCTTTAAAAATATCAGGTTAACAAAAAAGGCCAATTTATCTAGTTTTCGTCTTTACGGAAATGGGATGAATTTATATACCTGGACGAAAGCTCAGCCTATGTTTGATCCGGAATACTGGCAGCCAAATACCATTGGTAATGTGTACCCTGCACAGCGGATAATTAATTTTGGTGCTTCCCTTAGTTTCTAACCTTCTAACTTATTTTTACATGAAATTTAAATTAATAATGATTTGCATTTTGGGGATATTAGCATTTTCCGGATGTAAAAAATTTGATGAATACCTGGATAAAGCTGAAACTGGGGGCTTGTCGGAACAAGAAGTTTTTGGAGACTACGTTCAGACGGAAAGATATCTAGCCAATGTATACAGTCATCTGCCTAATGAATGGATGCCTGTAAACAGTTTTACCTATGCGGCTGCTTCAGATGAAGCGAAATGTCCTGTTGTTTATTTTAATGGTCCTCAGGTGTTTACCAGAGGATTGATCAGTCCGAATCACAACCCTATTGATGTGTGGGCATCACTTTATGCTGCTATTCGTAAAGTTAATCGTTTTATCGAGAGAATAGATGCTGTCCCAGCTAAGAATGCTACGCAGATTGCTGGAAAAAGTCGTATGAAAGGTGAAGCTTACTTTTTAAGAGCCTTCTTTTATGCGGAGTTGCATAAACGTTATGGCAGAGTACCTGTGATAGACCGGGTTTTGCAAGTCAATGATGACCTGAATATTCCAAGAAATTCTGAAGAAGAGCTAGTACGTTTTATTGTAGACGATTGCAATGAAGCTACTGCGAATTTACTTCCCGTAAATACTGCCGCAAATATTGGCAGAGCAACTAAGGGGGCTGCTTTAATGTTAAAATCCCGGGTTCTACTATATGCTGCCAGTTTATTGCACAATCCGAGTTCGGATGTTCAGAAATGGCAACGGGCTGCCGATGCGGCTGAAGATGTGATGAAACTTAATTTGTATCAGGTAGACGGCGATTATAAACACTTGTTTCATAAAAGAACAGCTTCGAACATCATATTCCAATCTACATTTAACAATACAGGCTGGGTTCAACAAATGTTTGTACCTAGTCAGGGTGGTTTGGGCTGGATTCAACCCTTGCAGAATTTGGTTGATGATTATGAAATGACCAATGGTTTAAAACCTAATGAAACAGGTTCGGGTTATGATGCTAGTCATCCTTATGCCAATCGCGATCCCAGACTTGCTGCTTCGATCATTCACAACGGTAGTATTTGGAGAGAGAATGCGATTGAAACTTTTGTAGATGGGGTGGATGGACTGACTTCGGCAGAAGGTGCAAAAACTCAAACAGGTTATTACTTGCGTAAGCTATTGGATGAAAATGGAAGCATGACTCCTGATAACAGACCGGGGGATCACTTTTGGGTTTTTATGCGGTATGAGGAAACATTATTGAATTTTGCTGAAGCTAAGAATGAAGCTTTGTCGAGTCCAGATAACAGTGTTTATGAAGCTGTGAATGCTGTGCGTACCCGGGCTGGCATTAATATGCCTGCATTGCCGGCAGGTCTTAACAAAGCGCAAATGAGAGAAAGAATCAGAAGAGAGAAAAGAATTGAACTTGCTTTTGAAGGCTTCCGTTTTTGGGATATCAGGAGATGGCGTATTGGTAAAAGTGTAATGCGTGAAGCAAGAGGTATGCGTGTGGTAAATCAAGGAGCAGGGAGTTTTTCCTATACACCATTTCTTGTAGAGTCGAGGATTTATGAGGATGCTTTTGACTTGTTTCCTATCCCGCAGTCGGAGCGCAATAGAAATACCGCACTTGATCAAAATGATGGTTATAACTAATGCTAAAGATATTTAAGATGAAAAGACATAAAATGATGACCGCCATTTTTTATGGCGTTGTGCTACTCCTCCAATTGGGATTAGCCTCATGTAAAGAAGAGTTTTTCCAGCAAAAACCAGAAGAACTATATATTCACAATAGTGATGCCTCCTTTGTGATTAGTAAATTTTCACCTATGGAGGGTAGTGAATCGACTGAGATTACGATTTATGGAGATAATTATAGTAGTAACTCATCCGATATCAGCGTCAAAATTAACGGTAAACCTTTAGAAGTTTTAGGTGCAAATAGAAAGCGTATGATTGTGAAAGTACCCCCCGGTTTGGGTACTGGAATTATCGAAATTACCATCTCAGGAAAGACGGTGAGGAGTACAGAACCATTTGTATATACTTTAAAAAGAACAGTGAGTACATTGGCCGGGGCTGGTGTTTCCGGTTTTGCCGATGGAGCTGCTGGTGTTGCTAAGTTCGATTTCAAGAGTAATGCCGGGATGGATATGGATTCTAAAGGAAATTTGTATGTGGCTGATATTTTTAACAATTGCATCCGCAAAATTACTCCTGACGGAACAGTAAGTACTTTTGTAGGGAAACCGGGTGTTGAAGGATATGTAAATGGAAATAAGGATGTCGCGTTGTTTAACCACCCTATGGATGTAGCAGTTGATAAAGATGATAATCTTTATGTTGCTGATGCGTGGAATTGGGCCGTACGCAAGGTTACTCCCGATGGTGTGGTAAGTTCTATCCGCGGGCAGGCATTTGCCTTCCCACAAGGACTTGCGATTAATAAGAATACAGGGGTAATTTATATTAGCAGTGCATTAGGAGCAAATTATCATGGAGGAAAAATTTATGAATTCTCTGCTTCGGGGGTGTTAAATGAGCGCGGAGTAGACGTGCCAATTTTCTCGGGAGGAATGACAGTTGACAGCAAAGGGAATCTGATTATTGCCGATAATGTGAGTTCGGTGATATATAGCGTAAATACTGCAACATGGACACGTACGCCAATTGCAGGCGTTGCAGGACAAACAGGCTCGGCTGATGGAGTAGGTGCCGATGCACGTTTTGATCATCCCTGGGGTATTGCTGTAGATTCTGGAGATAATATTTATGTTGCTGGTTGCGGACATAGGTTTGAAGGACCGGAGATTTCGGCTTCAGCATCTAATATCAGAATGATCGAAGTTGGAACAAATAAAGTTTCAACTATAGCTGGAGGTGATACGCAGGGCTTTACGAATGGTTTAGGCGGAGTGGCCAGATTTGCAGTGCCGACCGGCATAGCTATCGGTTCGGATGGTGTCATCTATGTATTAGATAAGGGAAATCACCGCATCAGAAAAATTGTATCGGAATAAGGAGTTCATTTAATTCAACTGGTTATGAATGCTGGATTTATTATCAGTAAGGGGCGCTTTGCGCTCCTTATACTGAGTTTTATTGCTTTTATTTTTACAGGTTGTCAGAAATTTATCACAGAGATACCAGGGAAAGACATTGGCCGGGCTGATCAACCTATGCTACTTAATGGTGTTGAAGAGGGGATGCCAATAGGCATTTACATTGCTCCTCCATTTGAGTTTACAACAAATCTACAATATGGAGCAATTAGTGAAGCAAATATTGATGTGATCCAAGATATTGCTGGCTGGATTTCACCAGTTGATAAGCTAACTATGCTAAATATGGCGGATAGCCATGGTTTAAAAATGGTCGTTGCCGACAATAGGGTAAATGGCACTAATGCAGATATTACGGCTATGGTGAATACTTATGTCAACCATCCTGCTTTGGTCGGTTATTATGTTAAGGATGAACCAACAGTTAGCCAGCTTCAAGACGCTGCCAACCGTTATCAAAAGTTGTTGACGCTCGACAATAACCATGATCCTCATGTGAACCTGTTCCCCAGTTACGCTACGGGTGCTTTAGGCAGTATAAACTATGAGCTGGATTATGTTGAAAACTGGATTCAAAAAGTAGTGGCTGCCAACCTGAGATATCTGGCAATGGACAACTATCCTTTTCTATTAAATGGGACGTTTAGGGATGTTCCATATTTTCATGATCTGGATGTCATCAGGCGTGTTGGTTTAAAGTATAATATCAAAACTTCTGGCTACCTCCAATCTATAGGTAACTCAACAGATCTGAGAAGACCAAATGCCAATGAATTGAGATACAGTGCTTATTCACACCTGGCTTATGGAATAAAAAAGCCGGTTTGGTTTAGCTACTGGACACCAACAGGTGGAACAGAAACTTTTACCAATGGAATTATAGATGCTGCGGGGAATAAGACCGACCTGTACGTTCCTTTTAAAGCTATAAACCTTGAAATGAAGCAGCTGGGGAAAACACTGGTTAAACTGAATGCCAATGCTGTTTACCATACCGGAACAACAATTCCGACGGGTACAGTCAGGCCTGCAGCAAATTTTATTTGGCAAGCTCAAAATGCTGCTCAGACTATGATCATCACACAATTTATAGATCCGGTTGCTGGCAAAGAATACATTATGGTGGTTAATAAATCATTTACAGCAAGTAATACCTTTAGCTTTATAACAGGAAATCAGGTTGCGAATGTTAAGGTTATTTCTAAAGTTACGGGCTTGGAAGAAGCAACGAATTTTAACCTGAGCACTCATTCTTTATCAGATACTTTTTTGCCTGGTGAAGGTAAATTGTATGCCTTAGAAAAAGTTGCTTATACAGCTACTGTAAGTACTTTTGCTGGTTCTGGAGTCTCCGGTTTTATTAACGGTCAGGGAACTGCGGCCCAGTTTAATTTCGTAACCAATGCAGGGATTGCTACCGATAACAATGGTAATGTATATGTAGCTGATATCAACAACCATTGCATCAGAAAGATTACTCCAACTGGTTTGGTAAGTACATTCGCAGGTAACCCCGGGGTTGCCGGCAATACCAATGGGGTAGGTACAGCTGCCTTATTTGATCATCCTTCAGCTATAGTTGCAGATGCGAATAACAATATTTATGTAGCCGATACGTGGAACTGGGCACTTCGTAAAATAACACCTACCGGTACAGTTACAACTATACTGGGTTGGGTTATTCCGTTTCCACAGGGCATTACAATGGATCGAAATACCGGTAAGTTTTATCTGGTAAGTGCTTTGCCAAGTGCCAGCAACAATAAACTGTATGAGGTTAGTCCTGGAGGAGTAATGACTACCAGAACACTGAGCGTGCCAGTCATATCTGGAGGGATTGCAATGGATAGTCAGGGAAATCTTGTTATTGCAGATAATGGCAGTTCAAATGTCTATAAGGTAAATACAAGTAATTGGGCAGTTACACAAATCGCTGGTCTGGCAGGCACAACCGGGCAGACGGATGGAATTGGCCAGAATGCCAGGTTTGAGCATCCCTGGGGCATTGCTGTCGATGCCAGTGACAATATTTATGTTGCAGGCTGTGGTCATTTATTTGATGCTCCAACTATTGCCCCTGCTGCTTCAAATATCAGAAGGATTGAGGCTGGAACAAACCAAGTAACCACCATTGCTGGTGGTGCCGTACAAGGTTATTTAGACGGATCTGGAACGGTTGCAAAATTTACTGTTCCTACGGGAATTGCTATTGCTCCTGGTGGTACCATGTATGTTGTGGATAAAGCAAACCACCGCATCAGAAAAATGGTATCACCTTAAAATTAGAAGTTGTATTATAAAAAAAAATCAAACATCACACAAATGAACAGATCAATTAAAACACTTTTAATGTGTATTGGAATGCTTGTACTTACAGGTATTTATAGCTGCAGCAAGGCTCAGACGGAAAATAAAGTAAAACCCGAACCGGTTAAACTGCCGGTGACTGAAATAAAAGAAGATATGATGATCGGGATTTATGTATCTCCGGGAATCGGATACATTGCTGATCATCATTTTAAGAACATCAGGGAAGCAAATGTTGACCTTATACAGGATATCTCTTTAAGCTACTCACAAGCGAATAAGCTTGCGATGCTAAACATGGCTGCGGCAAACCAATTGAAAATGTTTGTTGCAGATCAACGTGTTGACGGAACGGATGCAGAAATGGCAGCGATGGTGAATGCATATAAAAACCATGCTGCAACAGCGGGATACTACATTAAAGATGAACCAAGGGTTCCTGATTTGCAGGACGCTGCCACCAGGTATAAAAAACTGATTAACCTGGATCCTGAAAAAGTACCACACGTTAATCTCTTTCCAAGCTATGCTACTGGTGCACTGGCAAATGTGGAGTATGAAACGGAATATGTAGAGAAGTGGATAGAGTTGGTAGGTGCTGTTAATCTGAAATACCTTTCATTTGACAATTATCCTTTCATGAAAGATGGAACTTTAAGGGAAGCTCCTTATTATAAAGACCTTGAAATCATTAGAAGGATTGGGTTAAAATACAAGATCAGGACTTCAGCTTACTTGCAGTCGATAGGTAGCGACATAGGTTTGAGGAGACCAAATGCCGATGAACTTAGATATAGTGCTTTTACTAACCTTGCTTATGGTATTAAATTACCTGTATGGTTTACTTACTGGACCCCAATAGGTTCAACAGAACAATTTACCGAAGCAATAGTGGATGCGCAGGGCAACAAAACAGATCTGTATGCACCATTTACCGTGATTAACGGTGAAATGAAACAAATTGGGAAAACGCTGATGAAACTGGATGCTATAGCTGTTTACCATGCAGGTGTTAGCATTCCTTCTGGTACCAAAAGAACACCTTCAGGTTTTATATGGAAGGCAGAAAATGAAAATGACCCAATGCTGATTACTCATTTTGTTAATCCCGCAGATAGCAGGATTTATATCATGGTGGTGAACAAATCTTTAACGGAAAATAAGGTATTTACATTTCATACAGATACTGCTGTTAAGAATGTCAAAGAAATTTCTAAATCTGACGGATTAGAAAAGACTGTGGATTACAAAACTGCTGAACATAAATTAACAGATAGCTTTTTGCCTGGTGAGGGTAAACTGTATGCACTATATAAATAACCATTCTGCTTTCAACACAATCTGTTCAACTTATGAATACACTTAAGATATTATTATTCGCAGCTGTTTTTATTTTTATAAGCAGTACGACAAAAGCGCAGTTAAAATCGCAACAATTTTCAATTATTCCGGAGCCGGAATTGGTAAAGGTAATGCCTGGAAGCTTCAAGCTCAATAGTACTACCATTATCTTGTATGACGATCGGAATGCACAGCTGAAGTTTATTGGGGATCAGCTTTCCGAAAAATTAAAAGCATATACAGGCAATAACTTGCCGGTTAAAAAGTTAGCTGCTGTCGTTGGTAAAAATCAAATTCTATTTAAGCTTTCAGATAAGCTACCGGGACTTGGTGTTGAAGGCTATACGATGACCATTAATTCTGGAAGTATTGTTATTACAGCAAAGCAGCCGCAGGGATGCTTCTATGGTATGCAAACTTTATTGCAGCTGTTACCTTTAGATCCAAAAGTGGGTGCAAGTATTCCGGCTCTTCAGATTCAGGATCAGCCGCGTTTTAGCTGGAGAGGATCTATGCTGGATGTCTCAAGGCATTTTTACAGCGTGGAACAGGTTAAGCAGTACATTGATTTTTTAGCCAGCTATAAACTCAATACATTCCATTGGCATCTAACAGATAACCAGGGCTGGCGGATTGAGATTAAAAAATATCCGTTGCTGACATCAGTGGGCGCATGGCGGAAAAGATCGCTGATCGGGCATTTTGAGGAACAGCCGGAACGTTTTGATGCGGTGCCTCATGGTGGATTTTATACGCAGGAAGAGATCAAGGATATTGTTGCTTATGCCCAAAGAAAGTATGTTACAGTTGTTCCCGAAATAGATCTTCCAGGGCATTGTACTTCTGCACTTGCAGGCTATCCGGAATTGGGTTGTGGTGAAAGCCCAGGTCCTTTTGAGGTAAAAGACAAGTGGGGTGTATTCGATGACGTGTACTGTGCCGGAAAAGAAAATACATTTAAATTTCTGGAAGATGTGTTTACGGAAGTGGCTACGCTTTTCCCTGGAAGGGTGATCCATATTGGTGGCGATGAATGTCGCAAGACGAATTGGAAAAGTTGTACGTATTGCCAAGCACGTATGAAAAAGGAGGGACTGAAAGATGAGCATGAACTACAGGGATATTTCATCAATCGTATAGCTCAGGTACTTAAAGCTAAAAATAAAAGGGTAATTGGCTGGGATGAGATTCTGGAAGGGGATCACCTTATTGCGGATGCACTTGTCATGTCATGGAGAGGTACAACAGGTGGAGTTACAGCCGCTAAAAAACATCACGATGTGGTGATGACTCCGACTACTTATCTCTATCTGGATTATTACCAGGGGGCACCTTACCTGGAACCGCTTACTATTGATGGTTTTAATACATTGGAGCGTGTTTATAATTATGAGCCTATACCTTCAGCGCTAAATGCGGACGAGGTAAAATATATTAAAGGTGTGCAGGGTAACATCTGGACAGAGTTTATCCCGAATTTTAACCATCTGCAATATATGGCATTCCCACGTTTGTCGGCCTTGGCCGAGGTAGCCTGGTCTACACCGGAAAAAAAGAATTGGGAGAGGTTTAAATTCAAAATGGAAACTGAGTACAATCGCTATGAGAGCCTTGGTATCAACTATTCGAAAAGTGCCTATCAGGTGGGTTTTGAATTGGTCAGGGGTGCCAGGACACAGAAAACTCAGATGGTGTTAAAAACACAAAGTTATAATCCTGATATTTATTATACACTGGACGGAACAGAACCTAGCCATAAATCCAATAAATATGTCGGCCCGTTTAACGTGAATCCTAATGTGACAATTAAAGCTGCAACTTTTAAAAATGGTGTGCAGATGGCTAAGACCACTTACTACGAGGTGAAATAAACATCATCTTTAAAATTAAAAAGAGATTTGAGGCATGACAGGTAAGGATGCACATTAAAAATAATATGAATACTTTTAAATCATCACAGCTAGCAATAGCAGGTGTTAACCACAAATGAAACCAAATATATCAAATGACAATCTACAAATACTTAGTCGTAGCTGTTTTTTTATTATTCACAGTAAATGTATATGCGATTACTGAACCTATAAATTTAAGTTGCAACCAGAAAAATAGTCCGCTTGGTATAGAAACAACCAAGCCCGAGTTCAGTTGGAACATCAGTTCTGACCAACAATCATTTGAACAAAGTGCCTGGCAGGTGCAGGTTTTTAGTAGCCTTGATTACGCGAAGCTGGGTAAGGCGGATTTTTGGGATTCGCAAAAAATGAATGCTGCCCCTGCAATGTCAACAGCTTACAGAGGAAAGGCGCTTTCATCGGGCAAACGTTACTATTGGCGGGTTAGAGTTTGGTCTTCAAAAGGAAAAGTTTCTGAATGGAGTAAACCAGCAGCATTTTCTACGGGCATTTTACAAGCTAAAGAATGGGATAAAAGTAGGTGGATAGCTTATCAGGTGTTGGAAGACTCCATGAAAGTTATTCCCGGATTACATGGTGATGGCAGCTCATTGGGAAAAAAAGCTGTAGAACGTGCTGTTGTCCCTTATTTTAGAAAAACTTTTGAGATCACAAAGCCGATAGCCGAGGCTTATGTATTTGTTTCGGGGTTGGGGCATTATGAGTTGCAGTTGAATGGTAAGAAAGTAGGGGATGATTTTTTAGCACCGGGATGGACCAATTATTCAAAAACAAATCTTTATAGTACCTATGATGTAACTGCTTCGTTAGTTACTGGTAAAAATGCATTGGGGGCAATTGTTGGTCCGGGTTTTATGTATGTAAACCGCGAACGCTACCGAAAAATGGCAAGAGCCGAAGCCTTTCCTATGCTGAGGTTGAAACTGATGATCCGTTATAAAGATGGTAGTACTACTGAGGTGGTAACGGATGGCAGCTGGAAAACAAGTCCTTCAGCAATTGTGTACAGTAGCATCTATGGCGGTGAGGATTATGATGCCCGAAAGGAACAAACAGGTTGGGACAAAGCTGGATTTAATGACCAGCGTTGGAAAAAAGCTATTTTACTTGACGGACCTGGAGGTAAAATGAAAGCAGAGTCCAGTTATCCTCTAAAGGTAATGCAGACTTTTGAGCAGCAAACCATCAGAAAAATAACGGATAGTAGTTATTTATATGATTTTGGTCAGAATGCATCTGGAATTGTTCGTTTAAAAGTTAAAGGGAAGAAAGGAGATCGGATACGTATTATTCCAGCTGAAATTTTAGATGATCAGGGAATGGTAGATCAAAAAGCATCGGGAAGTCCTTATTATTTTGATTATACGCTTAAAGGTGACCATGAAGAAATCTGGGAACCGCTTTTTAGCTATTACGGATTTAGATATGCTTTAGTAGAAGGCGGTGTTCCAGCTGGACAACCTGCAATGTCAGGAAGACCAGTAGTAGAAAGACTTCAATTGCTGCACACCCGCAACAGTGTGCCAGAGATCGGAACATTCAGTTGTTCGAATACCTTGTTTAATCAAACCTTTAAGCTAATTGATTGGGCGATGAAGAGTAACATGAGCCATGTTAGTACTGACTGTCCACATAGAGAGAAATTGGGTTGGCTGGAGCAAACACATCTTGTCGGAGGATCGTTGAAATATAATTACGATATCCAGCTCTTCTACAATAAAATTATAGACGACATGATGGAATCGCAGCTTTCTTCAGGTTTGGTGCCCGATATTGTTCCTGAGTATGTTGTATTTGACGATGGTTTCAGGGATTCTCCGGAATGGGGAAGTGCTGCTGTGATTATACCCTGGTATTTATATCAATGGTATGGAGACAAAAAGGCAATTGAAAAGGCTTATCCTATGATGAAGCGTTATATCAGCTACCTGGAAAGTAAAGCAGATGCACATATTCTGTCGCATGGTTTGGGTGACTGGTTTGATCTTGGTCCGAAAAGTCCGGGTGAATCACAACTTACCCCAAAGGCTTTAACTGCTACCGCTACTTTTTACTACGACGCAGTTCTACTGGGGAAGGCTGCTGGAATTCTTGGAAAAACAGAAGAAGCAAGCGCTTATCAAAAACTGGCTCAGCAGATTAAAGCAGCATTCAATAAAAAGTTTTTCCAACCTGAATCAGGGATTTATTCGACAGGAAGTCAGACAGCTTACGCTATGGCGATTTACATGGGATTGGTAGATGAACCATTTAAAGAAAAGGTATTTGAGAACCTGAAAGCCTCTATAGAGGCTAGTGGATATGCCCTTACCGCGGGAGACATTGGTTATAGATACCTTATCCGGGTATTGGAAGACGGAGGCGCATCGCAATTGTTATATCAAATGAATAACAGAGATGATGTACCAGGCTATGGTTATCAGATTCGCAACGGGGCAACTGCATTAACAGAATCCTGGCCAGCCTTAAAAAATGTTTCCAATAACCACATGATGCTGGGACACCTGATGGAGTGGTTTTACAGTGGTCTGGCTGGAATAAAACAGCAGACAGGTGATGTTGGTTTTAGTAAGATTTTAATAGAACCTCAATTTGTGGAGGGGATTGATTGGGTTAAAGCAAGTTATAAAGCCATTACGGGTGATATTATAGTCGACTGGAAAAAGGAGCAAGGCAAATCGGCTTTGCGCGTTGCCATTCCTGCAAATACAGAAGCGTTGGTTGTTTTGCCAGTTATTGATGCAAATCTGCTAAGTTTAGATCAAAAGCCTTTAAGTCAGCATAAAGCTTTTAAAAAACAATATATGGAAAACGGCAAACTGAAAATTGTACTGGGTTCTGGATCTTATATGTTGAATTGGGTGAATAAATAAATAATGATGATGAAGAAAAATCTGGTTATACTGTTGGTATGGTTTGTTGCTGGTGTTCAATTTGCTTCCGCCGCTGCCTGGGGAAGTAGTCTGCAGCCTGAAAATTTACGTTGTGAGTATTTGGAAAATCCAATTGGATTAGATGAACTGAGTCCACGTTTTAACTGGACCCATAAAGCTACAAACGCGACGGCATTCGGACAAAAACAAACGGCTTATCGGATTATAGTAGCTTCTGACATACAGATTCTTCATCAAAACAGAGGGGATGAATGGGACTCTGGTTGGGTGAACTCTAACCAGATGCAGCAAATTGAGTATAAAGGTAAGGCGCTTCGGTCCGATCGTTATTACTATTGGAAAGTAGTGGTGAAAGATGAAAAGGGAGTGGCTTCAGCTTGGAGTAAAACAGCATTTTGGGCAACGGGTTTACTTCAGCAGAAGGATTGGAAAGCCAAATGGATTGGTACAAATGAGTTGTTTGACCCTTCACAAAAGGATTGTAATATCTCTGATCCCTGGTTGCGGAAAACTTTTAGCTTACAACAAAAGCCAGGAAAGGCCATGTTGTTTCTTGCTTCGGTAGGTTACCACGAACTATATGTGAATGGAAAAAAGATTGGTGACGATGTATTGTCGCCTGCCGTAACCGATCATACCAAACGTGCACGTTATGTGGCTTATGACATCGCGACTGCGCTGAAGCCCGGGAAAAATGTAATCGCCATTTGGTTGGGGACTTCCTGGTCAATTTTTGGCCCTTACATAACAACAGGTAGGCCTAACACGCCGATTGCAATTGCGCAAACCACTATTTATAATACGAAAACACCCGTTTCAGGTACAAAACCCGCACTTGTTGTACAGACTGATGAAAGCTGGAAAACCCATGCAAGTCCGAATAAGTTATTGGGAACATGGGATTTTGCAAAAATGGGAGGTGAGTTGTGGGACGCCAATAAGGAAATTGCGGATTGGAATACCATTAGTTGCGATGAAACAAAATGGAGTAAAGCAATCGTTTACCAACCCCAACTGATTTTATCAGCACATACTGTTGAACCAAATCGACTATTTGACGAAATTAAGGCCATTGGTATTGAGGCGAGACCAGATGGTTCGTACCGTGTGGATATGGGCGTTAATTTTGCAGGATGGACGGAGGTTGATCTGCGGGGGAGTAAAGGCGATAAAATAGCGTTTGAATATTCGGAAAGGGAACAGATGGACCAGACTTTTAACCTGCATAGTGCCTATATCATTGGAGCGGCCGGTAAAGGAACTTTTCGCAACCGGTTTAACTATAGTTCAGGTAGGTGGATTACCATCAGGGGATTAAAGTATAAGCCGCAACTAAGTGATATCAGGGGCTGGATGGTGAGAACGAATTTTCAGGCGGCAACTAACTTTGAATGTTCTGATACTTTGCAAAACTGGATATACGATAAGGTAAAATGGACTTTTGAAAACCTGTCTATCGGTGGTTTTGTAGTAGATTGTCCACAACGCGAAAGACTGGGATATGGAGGTGATGCACATGCAACCTGTGAGACAGGAATGTATAACTATAAGCTGGGCGCGTTTTATACCAAATGGATGCAGGATTGGCGGGATGTACAGGGAACGGAGTCTATTGTAGGTAATATGTATGATCCTAAATTTGCCCGCAAAGAAGTGATGAGCGGCAGGTTATTCAACAACGGCACTTTGCCACATACAGCGCCTACCTATTCTGGTGGGGGTGGTCCTGCATGGGGAGGTATAGTGGTGTCGTTACCCTGGTTTGTTTATCAGCATGAGGGAGATAAACGTATGCTGGAAAAGAACTTTGAGCTGATTAAAGGCTGGCTTTCCTTCCTTGATTCGCATACCAAGGATGATATCTTACAGCGTTTTGGTGGTGATTGGGATTTTCTGGGTGATTGGCTATGGCCTAATGCAACAGCGCAGGGTATGAACAACAATAAGGAGGAAACTTTATGTTTAAACAACAGTTATAGGGTATTTAATTTACGTACGGCAGCAAAAATAGCCAGAGCAATTGGAAAAGATACAGAAGCTGAAGGTTGGGAACAGCAAGCGGAACGCTGCAGGGCTGCAATTCATGCAAGGTTTTATCGTGCCAGCGATCATAGCTATGCAGATAGTTCCATGGCTAACCTTGCGGCAGCATTGCTGGCAGAGATACCTCCTGCAGATTTAAGGGCAGAGATAATGAAACGATTGGAAAAAGATATTCTGGTTTTACATAAAGGACACATCAATGTAGGAATTACCGGAGGTGCAATGTTGTTCAAGTTGCTGCGACAAGAAGGAAGAGACGATTTGATTTACTCCATGACTTCGCAAAAGGAATACCCTGGATGGGGTTATATGAAAGCGAATGGTGCGACTACGATCTGGGAAATGTGGGAAAAAGATCTTCCGGGACACTCTTTGCTGCATAGTTCATACCTTTATCCAGGGGCATGGTATGTAGAAGGGGTAGCTGGTCTACAACGTGATCCTGAAGCGCCAGGCTTTCAGAAATTTATAGTTCGTTTACCAGCATTGAAATCAAATTCGTTGTCCTGGGCTAAAGCTTCTTTTGATGCACCTGCAGGTTTAATTAAAACTCAGTGGGAACGAAAAGGTGACAATTTAAGGTTAGAAGTAACCGTTCCGCCAAATTGTTCTGCGACTATAAAAGTTGCTGAAGCAAATTTTAAAAATAACATCAAAGAAAATGATCACCTGAAAATTAAAGGTTTTAAAAATGGTTATGTTTTGCTGGAAGTGAACAGCGGCACACATATTCTAAATCTTAATGTAATTGATAAATATATGCCATAAATTCTTGGGTATCTACGTTGTAACTAAATCTAAACTGACAAAGAAATTGGTTCCTTTATTCAATTCACTTTCAACCCAGATTTTTCCATTCTGTAACTCAACGTAGGTTTTCGTTAGTTTTAATCCTAAGCCAACACCTTTTTCTTTATTTGTTCCATAAGTAGCATTACTCTTTAAAGAAAATATGAATGGAAGCTGATCTTCTGAGATGCCAATGCCATCATCCTTTATGGATAAGATGCATCTGCCTTTCAGGCTAGATGTGCTGAGTATTACTGTTCCGCCCGGTAAAGAAAATTTTATGGCGTTGTTTAGTAGATTCCTGACAATGAGCTGTAGCATATCAGGATCTGCAATTACCTTAAGGTCTTTCTCTACAAGGAAAATTAGATTGATTTCTTTCTCCTGTGCTATGCTTTTATGCAAGCTGACAGTATGTTTCAGAGTTTCATAAATAGAGATTGAACTGAGATTTACCTTAACTTCGTCCATTTGATCTTTGGCCCATGATAATATATTCTGGAGCATTTCAGAGGTTTGCCTGGTAGAGGATAGCAGTTGCTTTTCGATTTCAATTTTCTCTTCATTACTGATATCAATTTCATTCAGCAGAGATAGATGGCTCTCTATAGATGAAAGTGGTGAATTAAGATCATGGGCAACAATTGAAAATAATCTATTTTTGGTTTGGTTGCTGTTTTCTAAAGCAACAAGATGTTTTTTTGCCAGTTCTTTCTCCCGATTGTAATTCTTTTTTATATAAATGGTAATGATGCATATTAGAATGACTACTTCAAAAAATGTTTGTGCGGTATCTATAAGCTTATGTTGCTTATCAACATAAATTGTTTTTACCATTTCAGGATGTAAATATTCTATAGTTAAAAGTATGGCGAGGAAAATGATATTTAATGGTATCCATATCCAGAATTGTTTCTTTGGGGTGACTACACTGAGGATAAAAATGATGATGATAAATGTAAATAGGTTGACTCCATTGGATCCATCTGCTGCAAAATAAGTTCCTCCACACAATAGGTTAAACGTGATGGCAAATATTCCAATGGCGATGTTTAATTTATCCTTATATCGCGACAAATAATAACCAAAGATCAAAACGGCAATTAAAGGGAACATTAGATAACCATATAAATCTAAGCCAAGTGCAAAATTTATGATGGCATTTATGGATGCAACAATAGTTGCAAAAATACTTACAGAGTTAAAAATGCGTGATTCCATGGAATAACGCAATTCATCTCCAATTAATGCAGACCAATATTTTATTATCTGGTTTGGGAACTTCAATTTAAATCGAGCTGAATTCAAATATAGAAATAATTTGACTTTGGGGAATGTATGCAAGCAAAATGGATGTAGAAGTATTGTAATCTTTGCGAATAGAAAAAAGAGAAAGTCAAGAATTAAAACCGATAAAAAGAAAGCGGGAATGATCTCCGACCATTCCCGCTTCATCTAAATTAACGCTCTCACATATTAAGACGTTAATTGAGTAGAGATATTGTGTTACCTCAATAAAAAAATAAAATTTTTATTGTCTACTTGTTTCAAGGTGCCATTTTGGCTCCTTGAAATTTACATTATGGAGTGCCGCCAGATTGCTACAGTTTTATAATTATAACTTATTGATTTAAAGTTTTTGTTATGATTTGTTGGTGTCGCTCACTAAAATTCTTCGAAACTGTCTCTTTCCCTGATTTCCTCTCCTGTTAAAATAACCTGAAGTGTGTCTTTATCAATTGCGAAGTTCACATTTATAAAATTATCTAATTCTGTTTCCGTTAATTCACATCCGCTAAATTCTGTGGCATTGTAGTTTATTTTGAATGTGCCTTGAAGTTCAGCCCCAAAAATAAGATCGGTTATTTTAAATATGGATACTTTATATCTGCCCGGCAGGTAATTGTCGATAAGGTAACTAATTTCAGTTTTGTGGTTACTTAAATCCTTTTTCAGTATTTCTGACGCATTAGAGGGTTGATCAACAATAGCTTGAATAATGTTATTTGATATAGAGAATTTTTCTAATGGAATCTTCATAAGCACTAAGTTAATAAACTAAGATAATAATCACGTTTTTGCTATTTCAGTAACCTTTTATCTTCAATAAAAAAGTATTTGATAAGAGCCACAATAGTTTGGTTTAACAAACAATACATTTTACTTCTGATTGTATTTTCAAATCAAAAGCCCCCCTAAATCACGGATCAATCCCAAAAGTTGTGGGGCAGAAATTATCGTTATTAGAAAACATCGGTTGATGATATTTGACATTGAAATGTAACAGATATCGCACAGAAACTGCCTTAGAACTGCTTTAACACTGGTTTGTTACTGCAAAAGCAGTAGCCGACCAGTAGCAGACCAGTATCTGACCAGTAACAGAGCAGTAGCAGGTATCCACTAAACTAGTATTATCCCTTGCAAATAAAAAACTAATTAATTTTCATAATGATTAAATATCAATTGATAAAAACTATGCTTGCTCTTCCGTTCTGGAAGAGCAATTTTTTTAGTTGATCAATTCTCATTTAATGATCAAATCTGACCAATCTCGTTATTGGACATTCAGCAAGTATTCTTGCAGATTTTGCAATAGTAGTATAAGCATTTCCTCTGTTTAATCTATTTATACCCTTTATTAGGGAAGTTTTTACCACATCTATTTTCTGTAGAGTTAGATATTTGTACGGTTGCAATCTGTTTCCTAAGCAGATGTAACGGCCAAAATTTAACCATAATATGAATCTTAAATGTTAAGCTAAATGCGTATGAAGTGTATTTACCAAAAAAGGAAATGGCTTTTTTTTATGATATTATTCTCATTAATTTTCGAGAATAGTATTGCTCAAATTAAAGTATCCGGGAAGGTTGTTGATGAGTCTGGAATAAAGCTGCCAGGTGTTACCATTAAAGTAAAGGGAGCCAGGTTAGGGGCTATTTCTGATGTTAACGGTAATTTCAATTTAACAGTGAGTTCCAAAACTGAAATTTTGGTGTTCAGTTATATTGGCTTTATTTCGAGAGAACTATCTGCAGGTAGTGCAGAAATTAGTAATGTTAAATTGAAAGTAGAACCTACACAATCATTGGATCAGGTAGTAGTGGTCGGTTATGGCCTTTCTAAGGTAGGAGATCTTACTGGCTCTGTAAGTAATATTAAAGGGAATGTATTAGTACAGACTGGAGCAAATAGTGTCACTGAAGCTTTACAAGGGAGGATAGCAGGGGTAAAAGTAAATAATCAATCAGGAGAACCTGGTGGTAGTGTTAATATACAGATCAGAGGTGCAAACTCTATTAATGCTTCCAGCTCGCCATTGTTTGTAATAGATGGTTTACAAATTGATGTTAATCAAGGTGAGGTTGCAACTTCATCTGTTGGGGGGTATACAGCTTACAATCCCCTGGCAACTTTGAATCCAAATGATATAGAGTCTGTGGATGTATTAAAAGATGCGTCCGCTACGGCAATTTATGGATCCAGAGGGGCAAATGGTGTTGTAATCATTACTACGAAATCGGGAAAAGGTAAAAAGTCGCTTGTTAGTCTGGAATATCAGATGGGATTATCTGAGGCTACAAAAAGATTAAAGATGTTGGGTCCACAGGATTATATCGGATTTAGACATGAATGGGACCGTAGCTCTTTAACATGGGGTGTTGATCTGGATGCTGATGGAAAGGCAGATGAGCCTATTAATGCCAATAATTTTGGACAGTATAACTGGCAAGATTTATTTCTGAGAACAGGACAAACCAATAAATATAATGCCACAGTACAAGGTGGAAATAATAGCACTGATTTTACAATTGGTTTGGGGTATTTGAATCAGGAAGGTATCATTGTTGAAAATGACTATAAACGGTACTCTGCACAGGCAAAAGTAAATCATGTGCTGTCTAAAAAGCTTGATGTAGGAATGAACGTTAACTATGGGCGAACCATTACAGATGGTGCAGTATCTAGTGGTGGCGGAGCAGGAAGTTATAGCGGTTTAATTCAAAGCATATATAATGAAAAGCCTGTTGGGGTATTCGTTGATCAGGAAAATGAAGGTAAGGGGACTTATACACCTTTAACGACCATGTTTTATAATTCTTATAAGAATGTAAACTTAGATCGGCTAATGGGTAATGCATTTTTGAATTTAGAAGTCTTACCCGGGCTTAAACTGAGAGTTTCAGGGTCAGGTAACGCCTCTTTTTCACAGTTGAAAGAGTTTTATGGAAAAGAGACCCGCTGGGGAAGTGTTAACAATGGTAGAGCAGAAATAGCTAATGTCAGGACTACATCTTATACTCAATCTAATACCTTAACATACAATAAAAGAAATGGAAACCGATTTTTTATAGCACTTCTTGGACAAGAATTCAATGCTTATAATTCAGATATGGCCGGAATAAGGGCTTATTCCTTTGAAGATGAATCAACTGGTGTTTTTGATATGAGTAAGGCTGATGTTATAGATAAACCTACTTCAAGTGTTTCAAATACCAAAAGACTTTCTTTTTTTGGAAGGGTAAACTATAATGTTGATTACAAATATTACCTCACAGCTTCCCTTAGGGCGGATGGCTCTTCAAATTTTGGAAAAGGAAATAAGTTTGCTTATTTCCCATCGGCAGCATTTGCATGGCGGATTAAAAATGAAAAATTCATGTCTAAATTTAAGCAGGTGAGTAATTTAAAGCTTAGAGTGAGTTATGGTATTACAGGTAACGACAGAATTCCAGCTTATTCAGCACTCGCCAAGTTAGGTAAGAATAATTATGCAGGAAATGGTGTGCCTATTTTTGGTTTGGCCCCTACATCAGCTCCAAATGCGAAACTCAAATGGGAGTCTACAGAGCAAATTGACCTTGGACTTGATTTAGGACTGTTTAATGAAAGAATTAGTTTAACAGCAGATGTTTATAAAAAGACTACCAGAGATTTGTTGTTAAATACCCCTGTGGCTTCTCAGACTGGTTTTAGTACACAATATCAGAATATTGGTAAAATCGGGAATAAAGGAATTGAGATTAGTATCAGTTCAGTAAATATTCAAAAGAATAATTTTAGCTGGAAGAGTAGTCTGAATTTTGATTTGAACAGAAATAAAGTCTTGTCTTTGGGAAAAGCAGATTTTTTACCCGTTGCAATAGGAAATGGATTTTTAACTGATGTAGGCAGGGTAATTGTTGGAAATCCTATAGGTACCGGCTTTGGTTATGTAGCAGATGGCAATTATCAGTTCTCTGATTTTATAATTACAAATTCTGCCGGACAGGTGATTGATCCTTCAACAATCACTAAAATGAATTATGATAATTATACTTATAAATTAAACCCCGGAGTAGTTAGTGTAGCCGCAGTTAGTGTTAAACCTGGTGATCGTAAATATAAAGATCTCGATTATAATGGGGTAGTAAATGCAGATGACAGAAAGGTTATTTCAAATAGTAATCCGGATTTCAATATTGGATTTTCTAATCAATTTACTTATAAGCAGTTTGATTTAAGCTTATTTTTTGAGGGAGTTTTTGGAAATGAAATCATGAATGCTTTTATCAATAATTCAGAAGCCGGTCTGAAAGGTGCTGCGCCTGCTTACAATATTACCAAGGCTTATTTTGATAATAGGTGGACGCCTGAAAATCCTTCCAACACTTACTCAAGATTAAAAAACAATACAAATGATTTCGTATCAAGTTATTATGTTGAAGACGGTTCTTTCATCCGTTTTAAGAATCTTTCATTGGGCTATACTGTGAATCCTGAATTAAGTAAAAAGCTCCATGTCAAAAGTATTCGTGTAAGTTTTACGGTAGACAATCTTTATTTGTGGTCAAAATATAGTGGTTTAGATCCCGATATAAGATCCGCTTCATCACTTATGCCTGGATATGATCGATTATCTTATCCGAGGGCAAGAACTTATTTTTTTGGATTTAACGTAGGATTCTAACCGATAAAATTATGAAAACATTAAACTTCGCGTCTTTTTTAACCTTTAACAAACAAAAACATGCTGATAAGAAATAAGATATTATTAGGGGGGCTTTTTGTATTTACATTGTCTATTACCTCTTGTGAAAATTCGAAATTTTTGAATGAACCACCATTGTCGTTCACAAGTCCTGAAAATTTTTATAAAAATGAAAAAGATCTGAAAATTGCTCTGGTTGGCTGTTATGATGCCATTAATACTTCCTCAGTTCCTGGCGCATCTGTTGGAGATGGAACCTATTCAAGAGGATTGCTTTTTATTCTTGGAGCCGGCAACGATGAGCTACTTCCAAATACCTCGAGTGAATTAGCTGATTTTGGCAGATTGTCATATCTGTCTTCAAATAGTTGTTTATCTCAATTGTGGGCAGCTTATTATGCGGGTATTTCCAGATGCAATCTATTAATAGAAAAGGCTGAAGCCGTAAATATGGATCAACTTCAGAAAAAGCAGATTATTGGTGAAGCAAGGTTTTTAAGAGCATTCTATTACAATCATCTCGCTACTGTTTTTGGAGGAGTACCTTTGAGCACTAACTCAGAACCTAACAGCACAGCTCCAAGAAAGGAATTGAAAGAAGTTTACGAACTGATAATTGATGATTTAAATTATGCTTATACAAATTTGGATCAGAACAGTATTTATAATGGGGGTGCCAATAAATGGACCGCAGGTGGTTACCTGGGAACTATTTATAATTATCTGGCAAGTTGCAAAAGATACCATGTTGGTCAGACTTTGAATTTTCAACTTAATGACTTTTCCTGGGTAGATGAACTGACTATGAGTAAGAATGCAGAAGACGTACTTAAAGATGTAGTGGAAAATAGTGGCTACGCTTTAGTCGAAAATGCAAAGTACAGCCATTTGTTTAGAGAGTCTACTAAAACCGAACAATATAAAGAATGTTTGTTCCTGGCTGAAGCAAGCAATACGATTACTGATGAATATCCTGAAATTTCGAACTTTCCCATTCCTGCAGGTGATAGAAATATTTATGGGGGAGGGTATGGAAGGTTAAGACCAACCAGAGAGCTGTATTTGTCTTATCATGCTGGTGATATCAGGAGAGATCATAATATTACAGGTTCGTATACTACTGCTTCTACTAAAGAATCTGTTGGAGGAAAAAATTATTATGTTCCCGTTGCCCCTGTAACAGGTAGTAAAATTAACTGGTGTACAGGAAAATTCAGATGTATTGATCCAAAAGAAAAGGCTATACTACCTTCTGCAACTCAATTAAATTATCCATTGTTAAGATTTGCAGATATCCTGCTTCACTATGCAGAGGCATTGTATTTTAATGGGAACGAAACAAAAGCACGTAGTTATTTAAATGAAATCAGAAATAGGGTACTGAAAACCGGAACAAATGTAACAACGCTGAATACAGCTTATTATAAAGCCGATTTTATTGAGGAGCTGTTAGATGAACGAAAGAGAGAGTTGTGTTTTGAAACAAAAAGGAGAATAGACCTGATAAGGTTTAATAAATTAAAAGAAGCTATATTCTCCATCAATCTCAAGGCCGGGAACCACAATGAATTTGCAGCAGATATGCAGAATAATTATGAGTACTTTAAAATATGGATGCCTTTACCTGAAACACAATTGGCACTGAATAGAAGTCTTATACAAAATCCAGGTTACTGATAGTTTAGAGGAGCTGGATAGGTCATTTAACTATCCAACTCCTTTTCATTTAACATTGTACGGTATTGAGAGGGAGATTTTGAGAAATATTTTTTAAACTCCTTTCCAAAATATTTAGTGTCATTAAAGCCGGCATAAAAAGCAATTTCAGCTATAGAAAGATGTCTCTTTTTTAATAAGCCAGCTGCTTTTTTTAGCTTAATTGATTTTATGAAATCTCCTACTGAAAGTCCTGTAAGTGCATGAATTTTACGATATAGTACGTTTTTACTCATACCAATTTCCTGGGATAGTGTCATGACACCAAAATCAGGTAGCTCAATATTTTTTTCTATAATATTAATAAGTTTCATAATAAATTTTTCATCACCTGAAGTTATTTCTACTTCATTAGGTTCTAAACTTATTTTTTTACTAAAACGTTGTCTGATAGACTCTCTTGCAACCATCAGGTTGTTCATGTTTAGTAATAACCATTTTGTATTAAATGGTTTTGTGATATAAACATTTGCTCCGGTTTCCAGTCCCTCAAATTTGTTTGCATCTTCACTTCTGGCTGTAAGTAAAATTACCGGGATATGTGCTGTAGATTCATCATTTTTTACCTGTTTGCAAAATTCAAGTCCATCCATAATAGGCATCATTGCATCACTTATAATCAGATCTGGGATCATTTCTTTAGCTATTTCAAGTGCCACCTGGCCATTTTCAGCCTCGATAACATTGTATAGATGTTCAATTTCACTCTTTATAAATGATCTCATGCTGTTGTTATCTTCTACCAACAAGACTGATAATCTGGAATTCAGATTTTGAGTGAATAGTGAATTCGAAATATCATCGTTTTTACTTACCAGTGATAAAGAAAGTGACTTTTTATTTTCGCTGTATGCTGCGATACGTTTTTTATCTGTTGCTAATGGATCTAGAGGCAATTTCACAGTGAAGGTAGTGATAGATTTCAGATCAGTAGATTTTTTGGTACTTTCAGCCACAATGCTGCCTTGATGTAAATCAACAATAGCTTTGGCCAAAGCAAGCCCTACTCCAGAACTGTTTTTTTGATATCCTTGTGCTTCTATCTGATAAAATTTTGTAAACAAATCCTTTAAATTATTTTCGGGGATCCCTTTTCCATCATTTTCCACTTTCATAATTAGATGATAAGGATCCTGATCTAATTTGAGCTTAATATTGCCATTGTCAGGCGTAAATTTAAATGCATTTGACAAGAGGTTGAATACTACTTTTTCAAGCTGATTTTTATCGAAAAAGTATTCTGAATTAACATTATTAATTTCCAGTTGGTAATTAATATTGCGCATACTTGCTTCATTGCTAAAAAACTCAAAAGTATTTTGGATAAACTCATGAAAAGGCTGCCAATCAAGATGCAATTTTAATTCGCCAGCTTCTGATTTACGATAATCCATCAATTCGTTAACAAGTTTCAAGATGAGGTCTGCATGCTTTTTGGCGAGCAATAAATGCTGATTGAGTTTTGAATTTCCAGTAACTTCTTGAGAAGCGCTATTTAAAGGTCCTATGATTAAGGTTAAAGGAGTTCGTAATTCATGTGAAATATTTGTGAAGAAGTCCAATTGCATTTGCTGATGCTTTTGTTGACGAGTATTTTCTAATTGCTCATAATAAAGATCACGCTTTAGCTTAGACTTTGTAATTAAAGACTTTGATATAAAATAGCATGAAGTTCCAACCAAAGCGATATAGAGTACGTAAGCCCAGCCTGTTTTCCAGAAAGGAGGTAGAATATTGACACGGATTTTGGAGGGCTGCTGATTCCATATGCCGTCACTATTTGCACTTTTTACTAGAATGTCGTAAGTCCCGGGAGAAAGATTCGTATAAGTAATAGCAGGTATTGAAGTTTGTATCCAATCACCTTTTTCTCCTTCTATTTTATAAGCGTATTTGTTTTTGAATGATTTAATTAGATTTAATGATGAAAACTGTAATGTGAAGGTGTTTTGGTTATGCTTTAAGTTAATTTCATCCAAAGTTGAAATATTCATTCTCAAAATTTTATCTTCTGCATTTGTTTTGACAGTTTCATTGAAAAGTTTAAGTCCAGTAAACACAATGGGATAGGTTGAATCATTTTTTTGAATATGATCAGGAATAAAGCTAATAAGCCCGTTAAAGCTCCCAAAGTAGATTTCACCTGTCTTAGATTTCAGGAAAGAGTTAGAATTAAACAGAGTTCCTGGCAGGCCGTCTTTTTTATTATAATTTCTAAAAATCTTATGATCTACATCAAAGCAGGAGAGACCATTATCAGTGCTGATCCATAATAATTTATTATTATCTTCAACAATGGCCATGATATTATTGCTTGGCAGGCCATGTTGCATGGTGTAATTAATAAACCTGTTGTTATCAGGATCAAAGAGATTCAATCCTCCATAGTTGGTACCAACCCATATATTACCATTTGAAGATTCTGTGATACAAGTAATCAGATTTGAACTTAATCCAGAACTATCCTTTGTATAAGATCTAAACCTATCCGATCCCTTCTTCAATAGGTTTACACCACTATGTGTTCCAACCCATAGATTATTCCTAGTGTCTTTAAAAATTACTTTTACCCATTTGTTCCTTAATAAATTAACTTTATCGAAATCTGTATATGGAGAAAATGATTGTGTTTTTTGGTCAAATATATTCAATCCACCTCCCATAGTACCTATCCAGAGTCTGCCCAGGTCATCTTCCATAATGCTACTAACATTATTGTTGTTTAGGCTTCCTTTTACTTCCGATGTTTTCTTGAAATGAATAAAACTTTTACCATCCGGACTTAAAAGGTTCAGTCCACCATCAACTACACCCACCCAAAGTTGTCCTTTTTTGTCTTTATAAATTGCATTAACAAGATCAGAACTTAAGCTGTTAGGTCTGTTTGGATCGTGTTTGAAGTGTGTAATTTTTCCGGTGATTTTATTTAAATGATTTAAACCCTCAGCCTCTGTCCCTATCCATAATGATTCATCATTTTCAAGTATGGTACTGATCACATTGCTGCTTAGACTGTTTTTAGTAGCCTGATGCTGGTAATTTTTAAATGAAGTGGTTTTTGAATAGGCAACATTAACCCCTCCATAATAGGTGCCTAGCCATATGGATTTTTGACGGTCAATGCAAATGTCATAAATAGAATTGTGGCTAATACTCGCAGGGTTTTCAGGATTATTAATATGTAACTTTATTTCTTTTGATTGAGGGTTGAGAAAATAAAGCCCTTTTAAAGTTGCTATCCAAAGATTTTGATGTTCATCTTTGATGATTTTCCTAACAGGACTTATAATTTGAGGAAGTTTATCAGATTTATTATTTATGATATTATAGCGGATTATTCCGTCATTCTTTGTTCCTATCCAAAGATTTTTTTGATGGTCTTCCATTATAGAAGTAATGTCATCTGATACTTTATTCTTTAATAATGAAATGTTCTTTACCAGATAACCATTATTTTGATAGATGAGTTTTATTAACCCAAGTTGAGTGCCTAACCAGATATTTTTGAGGCTATCCTGATATATTGCAGTAATATTCCCGGATGGTAGACCGTTTATTTTTCCGGAAAGCTGTTTGAAAGTTATGGCATCATCTTTTATTAATTTGTTTAAACCTTTGTTTGTACCCACCCATAAGGACTGGTCTACACCTTGATATATACAATTGATGATATGTCCATCCAGAATAGATTTCCCATTGTTGTTTTTATCTATATCCAGGAAGGAATCGCTAGAATAAATATATTTTCTAAGACCTCTTTTACTTCCAATCCATAAATTCCCATTTTTATCAGCTTGTAAGGCAACTATATAATCTTTTTCTGTATTTCCAGTTTTATAAGTTTCAAAAAAATGGCCATTAAATTTATTCAGGCCATTTTTAGTGCCAAACCACATAAATCCATGTTTATCCTGTGCAACAGAGAATACTGAGCTTTGTGATAAACCATTTTCTACTGTGAGATGATTAAAATAGAGTTGTTGTTGTGCACATGCATAAAATGAGAAACTAATTAATAGGATATTTATAGTAAAATGTAAAAGAGGTTTTAGCATTTTTAAAAATACAGGTTTTATAAAAAATACTGCTTATTTAAGAAAACTGTTTTCTAAACCCGCTTTTACTTTTCTTTGTTATAAGAAAATGAAATTGAAGCTTCAGTTTCCCAAACATCGCCAGGATTTGTTGTGGTAGCTTTAATTTCACTGTAATACTTATGGTAATTCTGGTTATCCCAAATAAAAGTATTCAGAATTGGTGTAAATGGAAGTTTGATGATTTTGGCATCACATGCAACGGAAATCCCTTTTACCTCATTTTTCATCCAGATTTTCTGTTTATTTGTGGTTAGCTTATTACCTCCATTTTCATTAAAAATCACTTTCTGGTCATTTTCATTTTTACCCTCTGCAGTGATGTCTTTGTTTATAGAAAATATCCCAAAAAAGCATTTGTTTATGGGAGTTGCCGCTACCCATGTTATTTTATTATAAGTAACAAATCCATTTTTTTCAAATGAAGTCTTTTTTTCGTGAAAAGAATCAACAGGATTACCAGAGATGGCTGTAAACCCGGGCTTTGAACTGTCAGCAGCGCCTGTCCCCGTTTGGTGCATAGTTGAAAACTGATGGTAATAGAAACTGTTACATGGTGTAAGTTTTATGTTTGTG
Organism: Pedobacter sp. ASV1-7; assembly: GCF_040203335.1. Classification (NCBI taxonomy): domain Bacteria; kingdom Pseudomonadati; phylum Bacteroidota; class Sphingobacteriia; order Sphingobacteriales; family Sphingobacteriaceae; genus Pedobacter; species Pedobacter sp. ASV1-7. The sequence continues at coordinate 155,048 of NZ_JBEHBV010000008.1, forward strand.
CCCATATTTATGGCCACATTATTTGCATAAAATGTGACTTTACTTTTTTGGTCTACATCAATCCTTTCATCTCCATGATACCCCCCAGTAAAATCTCCAACTCTTGGTCTGGACGATCTCCAGACAAATTCATTTTCACCACCGTTTAAAAGCTGGTGAATAGGATGCATTTTTTGTCCGTCAAATTTTACAATGTTCCCTTCCGTTATTCTCCATTGGTTTTCGTTTTTAATTTCAGATCGAAGGTGGGAGATCTTAAACTTTGTATATAAACTATCATCAGACAATTTTTGATAAACATTCAAATGCTCATATGTTCCCGGAAAATATTCATAAAGGAATTCAGGAAGCTTATTTGACATACTTGTTTTATGGCTTATTTCAGAATTTGAGGCATAACTTAAAACATTGTATAAGCTTAATGCTATTAGTAAAAAGTGTTTTTTTATCATTATATTATTTTGGTTGTTATTTAAAAATAGGAGTTGTTTTAGTTTTAATGTATTGGATTATTGCGTTTTCCAATCTTTAATGACAATGTTTTTTGTAGTTGCTTTGTCGATGTATAATCCTTCATTTATAATTTTGGAAGGTTGTTTAATCTTATTATTTTGAATTAATACATCACCGGATTCTTCTATAAATACAGCTCCTTTTCCACGAAAAGCTGGTACAGGATTGCGTGCTACATTTTCAAAATAATTATTTTCAATTCGTACACCTTCGGCAGACCATATCCCCAATGCAGGCATATCCGAATTTTTAATGGTATTACCTATAATGTTAATTTTTTTAGAAACATGGTAATTAACAGGACTGAAATTCCCATTTTGGGGATCAATTCCAGAACCTACAAATAAATTTGCTGGTTGTCGGCTGGCAGTATTACACTCATCCATATAATTATCTTTTATTAAAGCATTACTCGGTAGGGGGCCAATGACCCATCTTCCCCATCTTAATACCAGAGTTAATATAATAGGAGGGTAGCCTGTGCGGTAAAATTTATTATTTTCAATTACACCATTAGGAAGACCAGCATAAATCCCATGACATCCATTGTACTTAAATGTATTGTTTGAAATTACATATTCGATATTATTGAGATTTTTATTAAATATATAATGGTCTTTGATCAGAGTATCAGGTATTTCCTTATCAAAAATAAGTTCGCAATCATGAGGTGCTGAAGTTTGACGTACATTCATGATCCATTTCTTTCCTAATAGTTTTGCAGTAAACCCGGTTGGAGCAAAATTCGGTTTATGAAATTCCATTTCATCGCCAATGTTTATCACATCTTTTAAGAAATAATATTGTAAAAACTTAGCAGTTATTTTTTTTGTGTTATGAACATCTTTCTCAAGATATGGGGGGATAAATCCGCTGCTGATATGCAGGCCATCATCATAGCTATAAAATACATTGTTGTTCTTGTAAATAATTTTTCCGTATGAATTATGTAGTTCGCCAGCTGAATGGGAGGTGTAAAACTTATTTGAGTTTTCCCTCGGTTTAATATTACAATTTTCAACACTGAAATTGCGAGTCGAATAGCAAGCAATAGCTGTTTCCGGAGTTGTATGGATCGTTATATTTTGTAATGTTACAGAATTACTTGCTTCTGTTATTATTCCACCAGCAAAATAATTATTCATGAAACGTATATGCGTATATTTTCCAACATCACTTTGCTTTAGTCGCTCAGGATATTTCATAGTTAGAAAGAGATGGTTATTATCAATTTTATCAGTCTTCTCAATATAGGAACCTGTTAAGGCAAATCCTTTTAATGAACGTGAGGCGGTTTCTATATCCCATTCTCGTCCCATGTGGATTAATGGGAGCTTTTTTACGCCACCATATTGTAGTTCATAGAGAATTCCATTGTTTTTTATTTCTTTTATTTTTGCAATTGCAGAAATAGGAGCACCTTCCCAGTCCCAATCTATGATTAAGTTCTTAAGTGTGAAGTTTTTTGAATTTTCAATTCTGAAAAAGTATCCTGAAAGTTTTGTATTTGTATCATGAAAAATAAACTCAGCTCCATTACCATCAATGACAATATTTGTTGCATTTTTAAATTCTGCTTGATTTCGGCTTTCTCGGAGAATATGATAGATCCCTTTAGGAAGTAAAATAGTTATATCCTTTTTATTGGTCACATAGTTGCTTAAGTTTTCAAAAGCCTTGCCATTTTCCTCTGCTGTTTTTTTTTCTGAAAGCCCAAAAATAGATCCATCAACTAATTTTTGCTTTTCTTGTGCTGTAGCAGGGAATTGAAAAAATAAAAAAATAGAAAGAAATAAGGTTATTATTTGGTGTGTTTTCATTAATGTTTTGCTAATCTAGTATTTAACTTCTTTGATTTCTACTTCTCCTGATGTTATTTGTATTCTTATATCGCTGGCTGTATTTGATTTAAAGCTATAATTTGCCATATCGTTCGCTCTTAAAAATTGCCCGGAATACACATTTATGAATTGTCCACCTCCACTTGATAACTGAATTTCAAATTTTGTATTAGGCTTTAATTGTCCCCATTCAATTGTTAAGTTGTTAATTTCTTTATTGTTAGGTATACTGAAGTTTAAATAATCACCAGGCTTTCCTTTCCAGGAAGTGTTCCGGTTTCCATCGGCAACATTTTTGGCCGTTGGAGATACCGGGCTTGAAGAGATATGCTCATTTAATTTTGATGAATTGTTTTTCAGTGATGATGTCTGGTCATTTCTGATTACAGTAAAAATATCTTCCAGATGAATGTTTTCTGAAGAAGAGCCAATCATTATTTTGAAATCACCAGGTTCAATAACCCATTTATTGTCTTTATTTAATAGCTTGAAGTCGTCATTACGAAGCTGAATATTGATGCTTTTTGTTTCTCCAGGCTTAAGGTGAATTCTTTCAAAACCTACAAGGTTCTTTTCGTATGTGGTAACAGAGCTAATCAAGTCTCTTAGATACAATTGTACAACTTCATCACCTGCTCTTGATCCCGTGTTGCTTAAATCGAAACTGACACTTATATTTTGCTTATCTGTAATCTGTTTTGCAGACAATTTTAAATTGGAGTATTTAAAGGTTGTATAGCTTAAACCATGTCCAAATGAATAAAGGGCACCATTTACACGGGTCATATTACCTTTTAATCCCATTGATTTACCGCCATCTACCTGGGAAGCAGGTTTATAAGGGAAGTTGAATGGTATTTGTCCAACACTTTTTGGAAAAGTTACGGTCAGTTTACCACCGGGGTTGTAATCTCCAAAAATAACATCAGATAGTGCAGTACCACCCATAGAACCTGGATACCAGGCTTCAACAATAGCAGGAATGTTTTTGTCAGCCCAGTTGACAGATAAGGGGCGACCATTGATTAAAACAAGAACAACAGGTTTTCCTGTTTCATAAACAGCTTGTAGCAAATCCAATTGACGGCCCGGTAGATCTAAACTTGAGCGGGATTTATTTTCACCACAAGTACGTTCTCCTCCACCTAATGCGATAATAACAACATCTGATTTTTTTGCATTTTCAACAGCCAACTCTATTTCTTTCAATTCATTTTCGTTAAGCTTGGTTGGTATGATTTCAGATTCCGGCCAATTGTCATCTACTAGCTCACAGCCTTTAGTGTATTCAACTTCTACCTTGTTCGCAGTTTTTGTTTTTATCCCTTCAAGTAGCGAAACAACATCAACACCCAGGGGGCCATAATGCATTAGTGCAAAGCCTTTTTCATTGGCATTCGGCCCAATAACTGCTATTCTTTTTATATTATTCAGATTAAGAGGTAATGTGTTTTTTTCATTTTTTAACAAAACAATAGATTCCTGAGATGCTTGAAGAGCAATTGCTTTATTTTGTTCAGATTCTATTTCCTGATCGGCCTTTTTCAATTCCATCTGGTAAGGGTTATCAAATATTCCTGTTAAGAATTTTACGCGCAAAATGTCTCTTACCCGATCATTAATTGTTTCTTCACTTATACTAGCTTCTTCTACCAATTCCCTTAACGGTAAAACAAAAGAGTCTGGTGATCGAAAAGTACAACGGACATTTAATCCTGCTTCTACACTTTGTCTTACAGCTTCTTTTAAATCATGTGCTGTATTATGTTTGCTGTATAAATACTCAACTGCTTCACTATCGGAAACTACATATCCTTTAAATCCCATTTCTTTTCGCAATCGTTCTGTAAGCCAGTAATAACTTCCTTGAATTGGAAAACCATCATAATCATTATAGGAACTCATCACTCCTAGTAGGCCAGCTTCTTTAATTACACGTTTAAAAGGGTAGACATGTACCATTTCGACCTCTCGGGGAGACATCTGAGGATCAACACGGGATAAGCCTTCTCTGGCTCCTTTATTATTGCTATAGGCAACAAAATGCTTAGCTGTAGCAGCCACTTGGTAATTGTTTTGTAGTCCCTTAACCATTTGTATACCAAGTTCTGCAACAAGAAACGGACTTTCTCCATATATTTCTTCGTAACGACCCCAGCGCTGGTCTCTACCAACATCTAGTATTGGTGCATATACATTGGTATAACCCAATAATCTAGCTTCTTTTCCTGTGATCAGACCTATTTTACGTATTAGATCTCTATTCCAGGTATGCCCAAGTCCTAACTGAGTGGGGAAATTAGTAGCTTTAAAACTTTCAATTCCTCTTATCCCTTCATTTGTGAAATCAACAGGGATACCCAGTCGAGTTTCTTCAATAAAAAAACGTTGCACTTCATTTAGCGCCCAGGAATGGCGTGAAGCAGGCCAGACATAGGGATTATTTGAAGGAGGAGCTCCCCATTGTTGAAATCCGTTTAAATGTTCATCTATAGCTCCAACACCATCTTTCCATATTTTTGATTTCCATTCTGCTGTAGGTAATTCGTCTCTTAATACTCTTTTATATCCATAAAGTGTCACCATTTGACAAGTTTTTTCATTCATGGTCATCTTACTTAAAAGATCTTCAATTCGATCTTCAATGTTTGCTTTAGAATCTTCATAAATGTCTTTAACTCCATTTTTATTTAAATCAATCCAACCGTTCTTATATAAAGACTTTTTGCCGGGATTGTATTTGTCTGGAGTTTTGGGAAGGGTAATTTGAGCTATGGCAGAATTTCTAAATGAAAGAATGATGCTAAGCGAAAAAAATAGAATAAAATGGGGGATTCTCTTGATTGACATTTGATCTCTGTAGTATAAGTTTAATGAATTGTATTTATAAGGCTAAGTTGCTTACATTAATCAATAGGCTATGGAGAATATATTCCTTTATCTTGGGTAATTTTGTCTCTATTCTAATAATTGCGGACTAATTGTTAAGGGAATTAAGAATGCTGGACCTGATTTTATTGTAAAAATGACTCCATGTTCAGGTAATGACCAGTTGAAAAAGAATGGTTTAAACATATTATTTAGCAGAGTTAATAATTATTTAAACGTTAATCTTATTTTACTTGAGCATTAACAGGGCTTTTTTAGGGTAAATGGCCCTAGAAAGGCCCTAGTAACACCCTAGTAAGGCTTAAGTAATGCTATGGTAATATAAGCATCAGATTCTGCGTAAAAGGAAACTCTAATTATGTTTTAAGAAAGCGGGAATGATCTCCGATTGGGTATTTCGCGAAAAGTGGCCATTCGTGCAAAAATTATAACCCCTTAAAATGCAAAAAGCCTGCTATCATTACGATTTGCAGGCTTTTGTGCTTTTTGATACCTTTTGAGCGGAGAGCGAGGGATTCGAACCCCCGGACCTATGACAGTCAACAGTTTTCAAGACTGCCGCATTCGACCACTCTGCCAGCTCTCCGCTGCAAAAGTACAAATCCCATTCGATTCTGCAAATTTAGATTTACTTATTTTTAGATATTTTTAAGCTTAATATTTGCTTGTTGATGAAACGCTTTTAAAATCAGTTAATTAAGATTTATTTTGTGCTTGATTTTTTTATAAAAAACCAAAATAAAGACCAAGAAGTACATTGAAAAGCTCTATTTTTAAGGGTTTTTACTTACCTTGTATATTCTGAAAAATTAAAATTTCGTCAGATTTGTCAACTCTAACGTGTAAGAATTGCAAAAAGGATAAAAATGCGACGTGTAATTTTGATTTCATATCCATCTCGGATAGGAATGTTAAAGAGCTTAATTTTTTTGGATCTTATTCGGTCTTAAAAGAGGCCGGTATCAGGCTTAAAGGCAAAGCTAAATCTAATAGGGACCACCTTGCTCTCTCGCTCTGCTTTGTTCGGGAAAATCCGATTGAAAATAATACAATATAGAAGCTATATTAAAGCAAAACAAAAGGCTCCTGTTCAGCTTATTCAAAACCTCAAAAAAATCATAAAAAACAATCAGGAAGAATAATAGAAAAAAGACCTACTTCTTGAACATGTTAAAGTTCGGTTTAATAATCTTTACACTTCGTTTCGACAAATCTACACTCGCATTCAGCTCAAAGCCGATCAGCAAGATCAAAGAGTTTAAATAAAGCCAGATCATCAGAACAATCAATACACTGATAGAACCATAAACTTTATTATAAGAACTAAAGTTGTTGATGTAGAAAGAAAAACCAAGAATGGTTAAGAAAGCGAGGACAGTAGCCAGGCAGGAGCCCGCACTAAAAAAATGCCATTTTTTTGCATGAGCAGGCCCATAACGATATAAAATGGAAATTGTGACAAAATACAACACTCCAAGTAACGACCAACGAGTCAGCTGAATCATATATTTAAAGAAGTTACCCTCAATATCAAGGTGTTTATTTATATAAGTGATAGCAAACTCGCCAACAAACATTGCAGTAATACAAACAATCACCGAAAAAGCGATAAGTACAGTCAGTACTATGGCAATAAATCTCTGTTTAATCCAGCTACGGGTTTCAATAATAAGAGATGATTTATTAAAAGCCATCATCAGACTATGAACGCCATTAGTAGCAAAAAATAACGACAGCAAAAATCCAAAAGATAACAAACCTCCGTTTTGTTTATTCACAATTTCATTCAGGGTTGCCTCAAAGGCTTTATAAGCATCTCCAGGTAGAATAAGGAGGATAAACTCCATAAGCCGCTTCTGAAAGCCAATACGCGTTGGAATGAAGGGGATAAGCGTAAATAAAAAGATAATGGCTGGAAACAGAGCCAGCATAAAATTATAAGCCAGGGAAGAAGCTTTGTTGACCAAAGAATCTTTACCGATCTCTTTAAAAAAGAAAGATGCAACAGTATAAAGTGGGAGCGGACTAAAGCCAGGAAGTACACATACCTTGGTCCAGTCTATAAATAAAGCATAAAGTTTGATTTTTAACAGTTGCCTATGTACCCACTCCATCTACCAAATTTAATTAAAAAATCCCCTTAGTTTCTCCATGAAATTTTCCGGCGGAGAACACGGTCTGTTTTTCGCCATATCAACAAAAACAAGTGTCGTAGTTCCAATATTAATCAGCTCTTCAGCCTCATTAAATAATTCGTACTTAAAATGAATTCTTACACCTGGTAAATCATGAATTGTGGTTTTGATGGTGATCTCCTGATCATACAGTGCCGGTTTAATATACTTGCAGTTTAGTTCTAAAACAGGCATCATCACACCACTGCTTTCCATTGACGCATAACTCATACCTAAACTTCTCAGCATTTCTACCCTTGCAACTTCATAATATTCAGCGTAGTTACCGTAATAAACATAACCCATTTGGTCCGTCTCACCGTATCTGACCCTCACTTTGGTTGTATGTGTATACATTCTATTTAAAAATATTGCGTTTATTTAAAGCATCTCTGTATTTCTTCGCATTACGTTCATGTTCCTGAACGGTAACAGCAAAGTTGTGGTAACCAGAAAAATCTTCCTTAGCACACATATAAATGTAATCGTTCTTTTCTCTGTTCAACACCGCATCAACAGCATTAATACTTGGCATCATAATCGGCCCTGGAGGAAGGCCGGCGTACTTATATGTATTGTATCTTGAATCTACTCGTAACAAGGAGTTGGTAACTCTTTTAACTGTAAAATCATTATTAGCGAAAATGACAGTAGGATCAGCCTGTAACAAAATACCTTTATTTAATCTGTTGAGATACAGACCTGCAATTATAGGCATTTCTTTATCATATAAAGCCTCGGCATCAACAATGGAAGCTAATATTGAAACCTGAATAGGGCTTAGGTTTAATGCTGCAGCCTTCTGTTTACGGTCATCATTCCAGAACTTTTCATATTCTTTATGCATGCGGTCAAAGAAGTCAAGAGCCGTTACATTCCAGTACATTTCATATGTATTTGGAATAAACATTACATAGCTGTTGTCTTTATTAAAACCATACTTTTCTATCAATGCTGCAGAATCAAGTACATTGATAAATGAAATGGAATCTGGTTCCAGATTGTTCGATAAATAAGCAGCGAAGTTTTCCTTTTTACGAAGATTCTGAAACTTGAGTTTCACTGGATCCTGATTGCCGGATTTCAGCATATTGATCAGGCTGCGGTTATTCATCCCTTTAGTCAGTTTATAACGTCCGGGTTTTAATGAACGTGCAAGGTCCATTTTAGCTGCCGCCTGACTAAAAGTACCGATCTGAGTTAAAACATCCTTACGACGAATTTCTTCAAATAAGTCATCCAGATTATGACCTGTTCTTACAAAAAGGTATTTCTCTTTTCCCGTTATGTTGGGAGCGAAATAAACGTTATAAAATTTTATTCCGAAATAGCCTCCAATAGCTAAAACGGCTAATAGACCAAGCAGTATGATTTTAGTGCTGGCCTTAATGCTTTTCTTTTCGTTAGTCATATATAGAATTAAAAATATTATTTGTTGGAAAGGGTGATGTTTACTGGAGTGCCAATCTTAACCTTGATTAACGAATCAGTAGCAAAAGGATCTTGTCTTATAACAACTGCGGTAGTTGAGTCAGTAATATTTCCTTCATAGCTGATGATACCTAAGTTTAACCTTGCCCCACTTCTAAGCGCAAATAGAGCCTCGTCTTTGGTTAAGCCAATTAAAGATGGAATTTCAACCTCTTCATTTCCTTTACCATCGCCCAGTACCAGATCTATTCTTGAACCTTTAGGTAAGCTCTCGCCAGCTTTAATTGGTTGGCCTCCAAATGAAGCTTGTAGTACCACATCTCGACTCATATCAGGTTTATAGGTAGTGTCTCCAATTTTCAGGCCAAAGCTTTCAATCAGTGCTTGCGCTTCTGTCAGCGATTTCAATTCTACATCAGGAAACTTTGCATTAGGTGCTAATGCAGTATTTATAGTCAGATAAATTGTCCGGTTATCCTTAACAAAAGTATTTGCTACCGGATCCTGATCGATAACCATACCTGGAGGAGAGTCCATGATGTAAACTGAATCTACCTGATAACGTAAGCCTAATGCTTCAAGTTTTTCTACTGCTTGTGCAAAAGCAAGTCCTTTTAGTTCGGGTACATTTAAACCTTGTCCATGTTTGGTATAATATCTTAAACTAAAGAAAGCAACCATCAGTAGCACTACAACGGTAAGCACGGCAGCAATAATGTTGTTTCTGAATGAGGAAGTCTTTAAATAAGATATGAATTTGCCCATATTAATTGTTTTCTTTTAAGGTGTAGGGGCCAAATTTAGGCTAAAAAAATATTTTAATGGAATTAAAATAACATCTCCACCAACTAATTTATATTTGTGCGTACAACCTGGAGTACCTGTCGACTCCTTTAATACGCTTAATAATGAAACCTGCACAGCTTACCACTTATAAAACACAATTAAAAAGCTTTGCAAGCTTCATTACCATTGAATAATAAATTTATAATTCCAATGAAAAAAATAATAGCATTACTAACCGGTGGAACTACCGGAGAGTGGGTAGTTTCGGTTAAAAGCGCAGCTACTATCGCTCAGAATTTAGATCCGGATAAGTTTGAAGTATACAAAATCATGCTTACTCAGCAAGGCTGGTTCTATGAACCGGAAGGTTCAGTGAAAATTGAGGTAGACAGAAACGACTTCTCTATAACCGTTAAAGGAAAGAAAATCACTTTTGATGGCGTATTTATTGCTATTCATGGTGCTCCGGGAGAGGATGGAAAGTTACAAGGATATTTCGATATGCTGGATCTTCCTTATACTACTTGTGACGCACTAACATCAGCAGTAACTATGAATAAAGGTTATACCAAAGCAATTGTTAATGGTATTCCTCAATTGAATATTGCAAAGTCTGCACAGATTTTTAAAAATACTGAATATAGTATTGATCAGCTGAAAAAGGATTTGAATACACCTTATTTTGTTAAACCTAATAATGGTGGTAGCAGTATCGGGATGAGCAAAGTTAGCCATCCAAGTGATCTGCAAAACGCTATTGAAAAAGCTTTTAAGGAGGATGATCAGGTTTTAATAGAAGAGTTTATATCTGGAAGAGAATTTACTGTGGGGGTAGTTAAGCTGGATGGAAAGATTGTTGTGCTGCCTGCTACTGAAGTTGAAACTGCTAAAGAGTTTTTTGATTTTGAAGCTAAGTATACGCCAGGGGTGGCTACAGAGACTACTCCAGCGCCAATAAGACCGGAAACCCGTGCCAGGGTAGAGGAGATTGCGAAAGCTGTTTATCTGAAGTTGAATTGTAGTGGGGTTGTGAGGATAGATTTTATCCTGACGGAAGATGAAGGTGATTTTTATTTCATCGAGATCAATACGATACCCGGGCAAACTGCAACGAGTTTTATACCTCAGCAGGTTGCAGCAGCTGGAATGAAATTGAATGATTTTTATACCAAACTAATCCGCGAAACAATCGGCTAAGAATGATGCCTTACCTATAAAAAAAGCGTGGCACTTATAATTGCACCACGCTTTTTTATTTTCTTGCAAATCGTCAACCAGACGAAAAGCTAGTTGTTCTTAGAATCTAAAACCAATACTTAATCCGGCTCTGATACTTGCCCAGGGACCATCAAAGTCAACTTTAGCACCTTCACTATCAACAGTATATTTCGTTTTAACCAATGGAAGTTCATCCAGATCAGCTAATGCATCTCTTAATGCTTGTTGCTCATCATTATCTAAAGGGTTTTTGCTCTTACCAGAAATATTACCTGAAGAAGTACCATAGCTACCACCTAAAATCCACCAATCCAGGTAAACTAGTTTACTCAGCTTCCATTGTGCACCGATCATTAACCCTCCTGTTAATGTAGTCACATCACCACTAAGGAAAATTTGCTCTTCTTTTGTGAAAAAGTTACCAGGGTTACCAGGATCTTCAAATTCAACTTCGAAATTAAATGGAACCTCTGCATTGTATTTAGCATATCTTACAAATGGAGCTACATAAAAGCCTCTGAATACACCTTTACCCATATAGTACCTGAACTCAGGTGTAATCGCAATGTTTCCTGTTTTAAAATCTTTAATACTGTTCCATGTTTCCGGATCATCAATTGCCTTTTCTAATTGTGAGGAGAAAGGGATGTTTGACTTAGGTGCAAAACGTACACCAAGTGCTACCGACATTTTTTTGCCAATGGCACGCTCATATTGAAACGAGTAATTCTTTAAGGCAACTGCCGGTACATTCCATTTAACGAGATTTTTGCCATCTTCTTCTGTGGTGCTTTCCTGAGCTTTTACTGTACCTAATGTACAGATAGTAAAGCTAATTAGTAGAAGTAATGAATTTTTAGTAAAGTTTGTTTGCATGTTCTAGTCTTTAAAATTTAATTTTTTCTCGCCAAAGTTATATGATAGGGAGCATTTTAAAAATACCTAATAGTAAGTATTTTCGAATTGCTATGCTTAACTTCGAGGGGGCCAAAATACCTGACTTATGATCATAAAATATCTGTTAAATAATCACTATCGGCCTGTTCTTTATAAAAAAGGGACTGTAATTTATGAACCTGGTTCACATCCTAAAGCGGTGTACTTTATCAAAAGCGGAGAGGTAAGAATGGCGACTGTGAATGATGATGGTAAGGAGTTTATACAGGGAATTTTTAAAGCAAATCAGTATTTTGGGGAACCGGCATTAATGATTGATAAGCCTTATCTGGCTTATACCATTGTGAGTCGGGATGCGGAAATTATAACGGTCGACAAAGCTCAATTCTTTAAATTACTGGATGAGGAGCGTTCTTTTAGTTTTGAAATGATCAAAACCTTAAGTGATCGCTTATTTTACAAATCGATGATGTTGGAAGAATTGGCCAATGAACAGGCCGAACACCGCGTTGTTACGCTTATCAATTATCTACTCAAAAATATTGAAAAGGACGCTGTATTGGATGTTACAAGGCAGCATTTGGCCGATATGAGTGGATTAAGAGTCGAGACTGTAATCAGGATTGTAAAGAAACTGGCAACAGAAAAAGCTTTAAAACTAAGGAAAGGAAAGATCGTTAAGGTTTAAATATGATCTATGTCATAAATGGTATGTTTTAGGTTCAGTATCTTTGTGTCAGATAACAATATGAGGTAATAGATAATAAGAAGAGAGATGAAACCGATATCAAAATTAGACGCAGTTATACAATGCAAATGTCCACGATGCAGAGAAGGTGATATTTTTTCACGGAAAATGTATTCTTTAAAAGGACAGGGTGCAAATGAGTTCTGCCCGGTTTGCAACCTGCGCTTTGAGCGGGAGCCAGGGTATTATTATGTGGCTATGTTTGTTAGTTATGCAATGAACGTTGCTGAGATGATTACTATTGCTGTGGCAGCCTATATATTTGGTCTTGCATTGGTTTATGAGAACTTATGGATTTATGCAGGAATTATATTATTAGGTGTGCTTTTACTGGCGCCTTTTAATTACCGTTATTCGAGAGTGATCCTTATGCATTGGTTAACGCCAGGTTTAGGGTATGACCCTAAACCTTAATCGTTTTCCATTTGCCTTTTTTAAACAGGATATATCCTGCTAATGCAATGCCAGTTTCAGCAACTGGTATTGCAATGAATACACCTGTAGGACCCATTGCAAAATATTTGGCCAGTACATAGGCCAGGGGAATCTGGAACAGCCAGAATCCGAATAAATTAACCCATGTTGGCGTCCACGTATCGCCAGCACCATTAAAGGTACTGATCAGCACCATTCCGATTCCATAACAGATATAACCAATACTCATAATTTGTAAAGCATTGACTGCCACATCCTGAATGAGTTTGTCGTTGGTGAAAAAAGAAATAAAGTATCTCCCACTGGCAAATGTGAACAGCATAACTATAATCATATAGATCACGATATATTTGGCAGTTTTCATGACCGATTGCTCTGCACGTGATAATTGCTTGGCACCCAGGTTTTGGCCGACAAGCGTTGCCGCTGCATTACTCATACCCCAGGCAGGTAGCATAAAAAACATCATTAATCGCAATGCAGTTTGGTAACCGGCTGAACCATGGTCGCCACCGGTAGTCGCTACCAGTTGTGCCAGGAATATCCAGCTGCAGGAAGCAATAACAAATTGAAAAATAGCTGGGGTAGCAATTTTTAATAAGGTTTTAATTTGTTCCCAATGTGGTTTTAAATAAACGAGTCGGATTTTTAAAACACTTTTACCATTAAATAAATGATACAACTGGTAACATACACCGACGCTTCTACCAATAGTAGTAGCCATTGCTGCACCTGTTAAGCCAAAAGCGGGGACAGGGCCAAAGCCATTAATCAGTACTGGGCATAGAATGATGTTCGCAATATTAGCAATCCATAAGCTTTTCATGGCAATAGCAGCGTTACCGGCACCTCTGAAAATTCCATTGATCAGAAATAATAATACAATGATCACACTGCCTCCCATCATGATGCGCATAAATGGGGTGCCTTGTATAGCTGTATCCATTGATGCACCCATCAATAGCAATATGTCTGTAGCATAGATTAATCCCAGAATGCTGATCAGGATGTTGACACATACGGCAACAAAAATAGCTTGCATACCTGCTTTTCCTGCTGCTTCAGGATTTTTTTCGCCTACCCGTCGAGCTACAACTGCTGTTGCCGCCATACTCATACCTATTGCAAGGGAGTATATTACGGTAAGTACAGATTCTGTAAGGCCTACTGTTTGTATGGCGTGACTGCTATTATGAAGATGGCCAACGAAGTAGAGGTCGACCAATGCAAACACCGATTCCATTGCCATTTCCAACATCATTGGTATCGCTAATAAGAGTACGGCACGACGCATACTACCTTGTGTGAAATCAAGGTCTTCACCTTTAAAGGCTTGTTTTAAAAGTGATAAAATTTGAGATAGCTTGCCCATGGAAGCTGTTTGTTGTTCTGGCATAAAAAAAGAAAAAGTAATGTATAAAACCTATCTCCAGCATGAAATGCTGGTATTGATGTGGGGCGGGAAACTGGAGTCCTCGGTTATTAGAACCTCAAACGGACTGCAATGATCTTCATCGTTTTGCGGTTTTGTTAGAAAGCAAATATAGCAATATTTTTTAAATGCTGTAAGCTTTGATCATTTCCTCATTCACTTTGCATCCTCTACCTGTATTGGTATCAATCATTACATAGTCAAACCAACCATCAGAAGCTATTTTCTTTGTGCGTTTGTTTTCTATTTCAAATTGTACTCTACAGCCTTTTTCGTTAATTGTAAGTATGCCTGTACGGATCAGAATTACATCGCCTAATACCAGTGGACGTTTAAAATCAACCAGCGCAGTTCGTACCACCCAGCCAAAACCACTTTCTAAAAAAGATTCCATTGGCATTTTATAGAACTCTGCCATCTGATCATAACGGGCTGCAAGTACGTAATCAAAATATTTGCTGTTGTGCACATGGTTAAACATGTCTATATCATCCGGACGTACTTTTAATTCACTCTCGAATATGCTATATTGATTTTTTTCCATGGTAATATATTGATTCGTCAAAAGTAGGATTTTTATTTTCTTGTTAATCATTAAAACATACCTTATCTTTGCACCCAATTAATTAATTTATAATAACTTTAGTATCATTCAAGAATGTATTTAAGTAAAGAAGTAAAAGCCGATATTTTCAAAAAACACGGCGAAGTAGAAACAAACACGGGTTCTGCAGAAGGTCAGGTAGCGTTATTTACATACCGTATTGCGCACTTAACAGAGCATTTAAAGAAAAATCGTAAAGATTTCTCAACTCAGTTAGCACTACAGAAATTAGTAGGTAAACGTCGTGGTATTTTGGCGTACCTATACAAAAAAGATATTGAGCGCTATCGTGCTATCATCAAGAACTTAGGTTTAAGAGATATCATTAAGCCATTGGGGTCGAAAGACAACAAATAGTCTGCTTTATCAAAAAAAGCCATTCTTTTAGGATGGCTTTTTTACTTCGTATGGTAAAATTGTTTGAGTTTTATCCTAAATTTGAAAAACTAAAAAAAGTATATATAAACAAGGTGTATCGAAAGAGGAAAATGCACCACAACAATTATTAAATGAATGTAATAAAAAAATCGTTCGATCTGGGCGATGGAAGAACAATCGAAATTGAAACAGGTAAATTAGCGAAACAGGCAGATGGGGCAGTAGTTGTAAGAATGGGGGATACCATGCTTTTAGCGACTGTAGTATCAACAGTTGGGGCAAAAGCAGGTGTTGATTTTTTACCTTTATCGGTAGATTATCAGGAGAAATATGCTGCTGCTGGACGTATTCCAGGTGGCTTTCTTCGCCGTGAGGCCAGGTTATCAGACTATGAGGTTTTAATCTCTCGTTTGGTTGACCGTGCATTACGCCCGATGTTCCCGGAAGATTATCACTCTGATACACAGGTGATGATTTCGTTAATATCTTCTGATAAAAATATAATGCCTGACTGTTTAGCTGGTTTAGCAGCTTCTGCTGCTATCGCGGTTTCAGATATTCCTTTTAACGGACCGATCTCTGAAGTACGTGTGGCTAAAATTGATGGTAACTTAGTGATCAACCCTTACGTATCTGATTTAGAACGTGCTACAATGGAATTCCTTGTTGCTGGTACTGAAAATGATATCGTAATGGTGGAAGGTGAGTGTGATGAGATTTCTGAAGCTGAAATGGTGGAAGCAATCGAGTTTGCTCATAAAGCGATCGTAATTCAGGTTCAGGCTCAAAAAGAACTGACTGAATTAGTTGGTAAAACAGTAAAACGTACTTATTTGCATGAAGACAGCAACCCTGAATTAAGAGAACAGGTATTTGCTGCTACTTATGATAAAGTATATGCTGTTGCTAAAAGCAATACCAGCAAAGGTGAGCGTGGTGATGCATTTGGTGCAATCTTAATGGATTTTATCGCTACTTTAGGCGAGGAAATTGATGATGTAACTGGCTTCCTGGCTAAGAAATATTTCCATGACGTACAATATGATGCAATCCGTAATCTGATACTGGACGAAGGAATTCGTTTGGATGGTCGTGATTCACGTACCGTACGTCCGATCTGGAGTGAAGTTGGTTACTTGCCTGCTGCTCACGGTTCAGCAGTATTTACACGTGGTGAAACTCAATCATTAACTACTGTTACTTTAGGTTCTAAAGATGATGAGCAAATGATTGATGGTGCTTTCATCAATGGATATAACAAATTCCTTTTACATTATAACTTCCCTGGTTTCTCAACTGGTGAAGTTCGTCCGAATAGAGGTGCTGGTCGCCGCGAAATCGGTCATGGTAACCTGGCAATGCGTTCATTGAAAAAAGTGTTACCCGGACTAGAGGAAAATCCATATACAATTCGTATCGTTTCTGATATTTTAGAATCTAACGGTTCTTCATCAATGGCTACTGTTTGTGCTGGTACTTTAGCACTTATGGATGCTGGTATTAAAATCAAAGCTCCTGTATCTGGTATTGCAATGGGATTAATTACTGATGAGAAAACTGGTAAATATGCCATCCTTTCTGATATTCTAGGTGATGAAGATCACTTAGGTGACATGGACTTTAAAGTTACTGGTACTGAAAAAGGTATTGTAGCTTGTCAGATGGACTTAAAAATCAATGGCTTGAAATGGGAAGTGTTGACAAACGCTTTAAACCAGGCTAAAGAGGCTCGTTTACACATCTTAAATGAGATGAAGAAAACGATTTCTGCTCCTCGTGAGGATTATAAAGACCATGCTCCACGTATCGTTTCTTTAAGTATTGATAAAGAATTTATTGGTGCAGTAATTGGCCCAGGTGGTAAAATTATTCAGGAAATGCAACGTGAAACCGGCGCATCAATCTCTATCGAAGAAGTTGGTAACAAAGGTATTGTGGAAATCTTTGCTGATAATAAAGCTGCAATAGATGCTGCTGTTGCACGTATCAATGCAATCGCTGCTAAACCAGAAATCGGTGCAACTTATGATGGTAAAGTAAAATCAATCATGCCATTTGGTGCATTTGTTGAGATCATGCCAGGTAAAGATGGTTTATTGCATATCTCTGAGATTGCATGGGAGCGTTTGGAAACTATGGATGGTGTGCTTAAAGAAGGTGATAAAATCCAGGTTAAACTTTTGGATGTTGATAAACAAGGTAAAATGAAGCTTTCAAGAAAAGCCTTATTGCCTCGTCCACCAAGACCAGAAGCTGCTAATACAGAAGTAAAACCAGCTTAATTTATAGCTGAATTAAATATGAAGAACCCCGCAATTAGCGGGGTTTTTTATTACATGGCATATTTTTTTATCTTTACATTTCCCGTAACTGATAATATCTAAAACCTTCAATAATATGCCACACCTTATCGCACCATCCGTACTTGCAGCAGACTTCGCAAACTTACAGCGTGATATTGAAATGATCAATTCAAGTCAGGCCGACTGGTTTCATGTGGATGTGATGGATGGCGTATTTGTGCCTAATATTTCATTTGGTTTTCCGGTTATTGAAGCAATCAAAAAATATGCAAAGAAACCTTTAGATGTGCATTTGATGATTGTTAATCCTGATCAGTATATCGAACGCTTTGCTGAGGCAGGTGCAGCTGTAATTACTGTACATTATGAAGCCTGTCCACATTTACACAGGACAATACAGGCAATTCATGCAGCGGGTTGTAAAGCAGGTGTAGCTTTAAATCCACATACACCAGTAACTTTGCTAAAGGACATATTGGCTGATCTGGATATGGTGCTGATTATGTCTGTAAACCCGGGCTTTGGCGGGCAAAAATTCATCTCGAATTCTTTAGATAAGATTGCTGAACTGAGAGCTATGGCTGCTTTGGTAAATCCTGGATTACTGATAGAAGTAGATGGAGGTATAGGTATTCACAATGCAGGTTTATTGTTAAAAGCAGGAGCTGATGTACTTGTTGCTGGAAGTGCAGTATTTGCTGCAGCATCACCAACTGAAATGATAGCAGCATTGAAACAGGTGGAGGGTAGATTGGTGCAGCATAGTTAATATTTTGATCTTAATATAAAACATAATTAATGCTCAGGATTTGCTGGTTGCTGATTTTTATTTTACAGGGATTGACGCAATTGTTTGCGCAGCCACTGATTAAAATATCTGGTCTGGTTACCGATGAATCAAAGCGACCATTGCAACAGGTAACAGTTAATGTATTAGGACAAAGCAAATCTACTGTCACTGATTTGAATGGTGCATATCACATTTATTCAAGTAAGAAGGTTTTTACACTTAAATATTCACTTTTAGGTTACAATCCTGTATTGGTAAACGTAAGTCAAAATAAAGCAGGAAGGATTACACAGAATATTGTATTGTCAGTGAACCCCAATGAGTTGGAGCAAGTAACCATTACAAATAAGCAGAATCAGTTAAGCAACAGTATTACTATTAATCTTATTGATGCAGCAAACCTGCCATCAGTTTCCGGAAATTTTGAAGCTATTTTAAAAACATTGCCTGGAGTATCTCCCAATAATGAAATGAGTAGTCAATATAGTGTGCGCGGAGGTAGCTTTGACGAGAATCTGGTGTATGTAAATGATGTTGAGATTAACAGACCTGTTATGATCCGAAATGCACAGCAGGAAGGTTTAAGTTTTATAAATCCTGATTTACTCAGTTCAGCAAAGTTCTCTGCAGGTGGTTTTGAAGCCCGATATGGCGATAAACTTTCGTCTGTACTGGATGTGAAATATGACCGTCCGGACAGTAGTAATGCTACGTTAAATGTAGGATTGCTGGGACTGTCGTTTAGCTCGAAAATAATTAGTAAGAACAGCTATCTCCTTGTGGGGTTAAGGTATAAGGATAATGCAGGGATATTAAACAGTCAGGATACAAAAGGCGTTTACAATCCTAATTATACAGATGTACAGTTGATTTACAATCATAATTTATCAAATAAATTCAGCTTTAATTTATTAGGAAATTTTAATAGTGGAACATTTAAACTGATTCCTGAAAATCGTGTCACCGAGTTTGGTACAATGAATACATCTGTGCGTATGAATGTAGATTATGTTGGTGAGGAGAAGGATAATTATCAGACCGCTGGAGGGGCTGTGACTTTTAAATTTATTCCCAAACCCAACTATGTAATTAAATGGATAAATAGCTATTTCAGAATAGATGAAAAAGAGCATATTGATCTGCAGGCCTGGTATGAGTTTGGCGAAGACAGAGGGGAAGGTACTTATTTAAATAATGCGATGAACTCCCTTAGCTCGCAGTTTTTCAGTTCAAAACTTAAAGCCGACCAGACTTTTAAAAATCATACGTTTTCATGGGGATTAAGGTTTGATTATAAAAATTACAATGATAATTTAAACGAATTTAATATAACTGCGTCAACCCTTCCTGCTAGTGGTGGTATTTATCAGAATAACCAGATTGCAGTGAAAAACACATTGGGTATCAAGTATTACAGTGCGTATGTACAGGATAGCTATCAGCTATCGACCAATACTGATCTGCAATTAGGGGTTAGGGGTAATTTTAATGATTTCAGTAATCAGTTTTTGTTAAGTCCAAGGCTATTGCTGGCTTACCGTCCACCTGGTAATAATAAAATATTGCGGTTTACTGCAGGGGTGTATCAGCAGGCACCAGATTATAGAAGCATAAGGAATTTTAATGGTCTCCTTAATTTTAACCAAAGGGCTCAACGTGCTTATAACACATCAGCGGGATTAGATTATGCATTTGATGGATTAGGGACACGCTTGAAGTTTAGTTCAGAGTTTTATTTTAAATATATGGACAGACTGGTACCTTATATGATGGATAATGTACGACTGAAATACCTTGGAAATCAGGAAGCGAGAGGCTATACTTTTGGTGCTGATTTTAGCGTGGGAGGTGAGTTTGTAAAGGATTTGCTTTCGTACTTCAGAGTGTCAGTAATGAAATCGGCTCAGGACATTAAAAATGATGGCTATGGCTATATGAAAAGACCTGCAGATCAGCGGATCAATTTCTCAGCTTATTTTCAGGATCGTTTTTTAAATAGCCCAACTTATAAAGTGCATTTGAGTTTACTTTATGGAACCAAATTACCTGTTGGATCACCCCTTAAACAACAGTACAGTGATAATTTTCATATTCCAGCTTATAAGCGTGCAGATATCGGATTCTCTAAAGACTTCTTAGATGATTTTAGTGTAAAAAAATCAAATTTCTTAGAGAAATATTTTAGTTCGTTTACAGGATGTGTTGAAGTATTTAATTTGTTGAATATTAATAATACGGTTTCTTATTTGTGGTTGAAGGATGTTGATGGCGTACAATATGCTGTTCCAAACTATTTAACGGGTAGGCGACTCAACCTGAAATTAGTGATGAAGTTTCAGAAAACCAAACGATAAACGGCATAAAAATGTTACATTTACCATCAATAAAACTACTATAAAAAATGAGACATAATTTCGGCGCAGGACCCTGTATTTTACCGCAGGAAGTATTCAAGCAAGCATCAAGGGCTGTTTTAGATTTCAAAGACGGCCTGTCTATCCTAGAGATCTCTCACCGAACATCAGAATTTGAAGCTGTTGTTAAAGAGACTGAAAATCTGGTTAAAGAATTATTAAACGTTCCTTCAGGTTATTCGGTTGTATTATTGCAAGGTGGTGCAAGCTTACAGTTTGCTATGGTTCCTATGAATCTATTGCCTGAGGGCGGTACTGCTGCTTATCTGGAAACAGGTGTGTGGGCAAATAAAGCCATCAAAGAAGTGAAAAACTTTGGTAAAGCGAATATTGTAGCTTCGTCAAAAGACGCAAATTATACTTTTGTTCCAAAGGATTATAATATTCCTGAAGACAGTGCTTATTTCCATTGCACTTCTAACAATACTATTTACGGAACTGAAATGTTTACCTTACCAGAAACAAAAGTTCCTGTAGTATGTGATATGTCGTCCGACATTATGAGTCGTGTAATTGATGTATCTCAGTATGACTTGATCTATGCCGGTGCACAAAAAAATATTGGCCCTGCTGGTTTAACTATTGCAATTGTAAAAGATGAAATTTTGGGTAAATCAGGTAGAAATATTCCTTCTATGCTGGATTATAAAGTTCATATTGATGGTGGTTCAATGTATAACACTCCACCGGTATTTTCTATCTATGTAGCTATGCTAAACCTAAGATGGTTAAAATCTAAAGGAGGTGTTGCTGAAATTGAAAAAGAAAACATTGCAAAAGCAAAAGCTTTATATGCAGAGATTGACAGAAATCCTCTCTTTAAAGGTACTTGCGCTGTTGAAGATCGTTCAAGAATGAATGTTTGTTTCGTAATGGAAAACCCTGAGCTTGAAAAACCTTTCCTTAAATTTGCTGAAGAAAATGGTATTGAAGGTATAAAAGGTCATAGAAGTGTAGGCGGTTTCAGAGCATCAATGTATAATGCTTTGCCAATCACTAGCGTTCACGCCCTAATTGAATTAATGCAGATTTTTGCAGAGAACCACAAATAAAATAAATAAATGATTAAGATTCTTGCTAACGATGGGATTGATCCTATCGGTAAAAAATTATTAGAAGAAGCCGGTTTTGTGGTGGATACCGAAACTGTTCCTCAGGATCAATTGGTAGAAGCCTTGAAAAATTATGATGGCATTACAGTTAGAAGTGCAACCAAACTACGTAAAGAACTGATCGATCAGGTGCCTAACCTGAAACTGATTGGAAGAGGTGGTGTTGGTATGGATAACATCGATGTAGAATATGCACGTAGTAAAGGTATTGCAGTAGTAAATACACCTGCAGCATCTTCATTATCAGTTGCTGAATTGGTATTTGCACATTTATTTACTGGTATCCGTTTTTTACAGGATTCTAATAGAAAAATGCCAGTTGAAGGTGCTACAAAATTCAATGCTTTGAAGAAAGCTTATGCTGGTGGTGTAGAACTTCAAGGCAAAACTATGGGTATCATCGGTTTCGGTCGTATTGGTCGTGAAACTGCTAAAGTTGCCCTTAGATTAGGAATGAATGTATTGGCTTATGATCTTTATCCTGCTGAAGGCACTTTACCTTTAACTTTCCAGGGTGGTGCTTCTGTAGAAATTCCTTTCAAAACTGTATCATTGGATGAAGTAATTGCAAATAGTGATTTCATTAGCTTGCATACTCCTTTTGCTGATAAACCTATTTTAGGTGCAGAAGAGTTTGCTAAAATGAAACAAGGTGTTGGTGTAGTAAACTGCTCAAGAGGTGGAACAATTGATGAGGCAGCTTTAATTGCTGCTTTAGATAGTGGTAAACTCGCTTTTGCTGGTTTAGATGTGTTCGATAATGAACCTACTCCTGACACGGCAATTTTACAACAGGCTAAAATATCTCTAACGCCTCATATCGGTGCTGCAACAAATGAAGCTCAGGAACGCATTGGCGTTGAGCTCGCTTCATTAATTATTGAGCACTTTAGTAAATAAGTAAAATTATATAAAGGGTACCCAATTAAATCGGGGTACCCTTTTTTTGTTTCTAACCAAATATGTCTTGTATAAAACCCTTCTGCGCATTTATGCCCGCAGGACCTTTGCTATCGGCAGTGGTCACGCGTCCGCTTGAAAATTACAGTACGGGAGAAGCACGTTTAATCGCTTCTGAAAATGCATGTAGTTTTTTACACCTGATTGATCCTGAATTGGATAATCCATACTTAAGAGGGACAAAACAAGAGCTGGTATTCAAAAAGATCAGTGAGAATTTAGAGAGTTTTATTGAACATAAATATCTGCAGCAATATGCTGAACCAGCTATTTACATTTATCAAGTTAAGCATGATGGTTTTTTGCAAACCGGAATCTGGACATTAACGCATATTGATGATTATTTAGAGGGTAGGATAAAAAAGCATGAAGCTACAGTTGAACGGCGAGAAATATTGCTGGCTGATTATCTGCAACAAACCGGTCTGGACGCCAATCCAGTGCTCATTACTTATCAGCCTGATGTAATTGTTGATAACATTACAAATCAATATTTGAAACAAACACCTACACTGGATTTTAGTTTTACTGATGGTACAGCGCATAAAATATGGGCTATAACTGATAAACAGGATATTGATGCGATAGTAAAGGCATTTGCTGATATGCCTGATGTATATATAGCTGATGGACATCACCGTGCTGCTTCAATGGCAAAAATGGGACAGCAAAAGAAAATGCTGAATAGTAAAAAACATCTGGGAACAGAACTGTACAATTATTTTAGTACGGTATATATGAATACTAATGAGGTTAAAGTTCTTGAGTTTAACAGATTGGTTAGAGACATGGGAGGATTAAGTGATGAAAGGTTTTTATCAGGTTTAACTCATTCTTTTATAGTAGAAAAAAGTGAAAAATCAATAAAACCTGATGCCCTTCATAAAATAGGAATGTATTTTAAAGGACAATGGTATACACTTATACCAAAGCCAGAAATATATGACGCAAATAACCCTGTTGATGTACTTGATGTAAGTATTTTGCAGAACTTTATTCTTGAACCTTTATTGAAAATCAAAGATCCAAGAACCGATGCCCGGCTTACTTTTGAAGGTGGTAGGACAGCATTAGCGGATTTGCAGAGTAAAGTTGATAATGGATTGTTTGCAATAGCTTTTGTATTGTACCCTACATCCGTTTCGCAGGTCATAGCCGTAGCCGATGCAGGTGGTGTGATGCCCCCAAAATCGACCTGGGTTGAGCCTAAATTTTTAGTAGGTCTGCTAACCAGTTATTTCAACTAAAGAGAATTGGTTAGCGTCCAATATTTATAACCGAGAATGGCCTTCTGTATATTGGTTAATTTCATTGGATCAACCTTATATAGTTTTGGCAATAATAGCTTATTGAGCTTAACAAGTATTTTAAAAAACTGTTTTTTCATTATCCTTCGTTAAAGATATCCGTTTTATTTTCCTTGTAAAGTACCAGATCAGCCCTGCTATTGTTAAAACAAGAAAAGCAATAATTAAGTTTGAAAGATTGCGGCCTACATCATGCGACAGTGCTTCTTTATGAAGCTTTTCATTTTGATCTTGCAATGTTTTGATTGCTACTTTATAATTCTGAATCCTATCACTTGTTTGGTTAGCATCATTTTTAACCGCTGTTACCTCAAGATCTTTATATTCCATCAGCGTCTTTAATTCCTTAAAGATGTTGTTATCATTCAAGACGATCTGTCGTAGAATTTCATTAGAGTTTCTGATGTCTTTTTTAGTTTGAAATCCGAATATCCCTGTGCGGGCATTCAGACTTTTATCATATTGACCAAATTTAGCACTGCGTTCTGCCAGTAAAGCATTAACTCTTAAACGTTGTGTTTGATATGCACTGGTATCGCCTTGCAAAGACTGGCTCTGCTCTCCTAAGGCCATAACATCAAAACTGATGCAGACAAATAAGATTATAAATAAGTTTTTAACCATTTTTTTTGCGGTTTGCTATGTATCAAGCAAACTCCATGCCTCAGCCTTGACTTTAAAGTTTGGCTTTACAACAGCCCAGGTTGTTTTGAAAAGATCTGATTGCCTATAAGCATTTAAGTGTTGCTCATCTTTCCAATGGCTAATCGTAAAGAATATTTCAGGATCATTCTGGTCCTGGAGCAATTGTACAGTCGAGCACCCATCAAATGATTCTATTTTCGGTTGTACCGATTTAAAAACTGTTCTGAACTCGCTAATAAATGCCGCATTAAAGTGCATTTTAACAATTCTGATTAACATAGTTATTTTTAAGAATGAAATTCGACCCTAACAATATCATTAAGGTGTAAGCCCAATAAGCCACTCGCTTTGCCCTTGTTTATGGCAATTTCTAAGTGATTACTAATGCCAAACAAGCAGAGTTTTTCTCCTTCTGGTACTTCGTTGTAATGCCAGCTGAGCTGACTGATTGTTTCGCTTTTTCTGAAATATAAAGTGAAATCTCTGTTTCGTTGAATTTTAGTGAACAATTCTTTAGTAATGTTGGTAATGACATTACTGAATGTGTCTATATAAATCACACTTCCACGGATGATGTCGCGCTCAATAACCGGGCTTAACAGCATCCTTTCTTCCACACTTTCTGTAGGAACACCAATGTCTTTTAATTTTGCACCCTTTGCTAATTGCGTTGCTGCTTTCACAAAAATATCAACCAACGGAAAATGTAGATATTTCAAATCCTGCATGATATTCAACTCTACAACTTCATCAGGTTTTTCATCAAAAAGCAAAGAAAAAATTCCATTGTCGGCCCCTACAAAATAATGATCTTTATATTTTAAAGCAATGTATTTTGTATGCTGACTATAAACAGAGTCAATACCAATAAGGTGGACTGTCTCTTTTGGAAAGTAAGGATAAACGTTTTTTAAAACGAAGGCGGCATGAGAAATATTGAACGAAGGCACTTCGTGTGTTACATCAACAATTGTAGCTGAAGGCAAGATACTCAGTATACTACCCTTAAGGGCAGCCTGATAAAAATCTTTTGAACCTAAATCTGTTGTTAAAGTAATAATGGCCATTAAAAATTGAATATTTATTCTTAACCTTGCGTAAGCGGCAAATCGCGTACAAATATATCAAAATATACACTCCTATCTAAAAAACAAATATTTTGAACGAACTGAAATTAATATTAGAATCGGTAAATCCGGCCCAGTTTTGGGGTACTAATAATGAGCATTATGAGTTAATGAAGAATGCTTTCCCAAAATTGAAAATCGTAGCAAGAGGTAATGAAGTTAAGGTACTTGGTGATGATCAGGAACTTAAGGGTTTTGAACTGAAATATAATCAGCTGATTGACCATCTGGAAAAATATAGTTCGTTAACGCCAAATGATGTGGAATCAATTTTAGCATCAAAAAAATCAGCAGCAATTGTTGAAAATGGAGTGGAAAAAACTACAATTAGTTCTGGTGGAGGAGGAGGTGAAGTTATAGTTTTTGGGACAAATGGCTTGATGGTTAAAGCCAGGACTGCTAATCAACGAAGAATGGTTGATAGTATCGGAAAGAACGATGTTCTTTTTGCTATCGGACCTGCGGGAACAGGGAAAACTTATACAGCAGTAGCGCTAGCAGTAAGAGCATTAAAGAATAAAGAGATTAAACGGATTATACTTACACGCCCAGCTGTTGAAGCGGGTGAGAACTTAGGTTTCCTTCCGGGAGATTTAAAAGAAAAAGTTGATCCCTATTTACGTCCTTTATATGATGCATTGGATGATATGATTCCTGCGGAAAAGCTGAAAACTTATATAGAAAACAGAACTATCGAAATTGCACCTTTGGCATTTATGCGTGGAAGGACATTGGATAATTGCTTTGTTATTTTGGATGAAGCTCAGAACTCAACTGACTTGCAATTGAAAATGTTCCTGACTCGTATGGGACCATCTGCGAAATTTATTGTCACTGGTGATGTTACCCAGATAGATTTGCCTAAAAAACAGATGTCTGGTTTACATAATGCTTTGAGAATTTTAGACGATATCCAGGGAATAGAAATCATATACTTGACAGGTGAAGATGTCGTTAGGCATAAATTGGTGAAAAAGATATTAAAAGCTTACGGAGATATTCAGTAATAGCTATTGGTACTTAGATGTTAGTATTTAGAATTCAGATGTTAATATTTAGCATTTAGATATTAGCATTTAGATGTTAGAATTTAGATATTTTTGGACTACTAACTACTCATTACTAACCACTAAAAAACAAAATGACAGCAATTAAAGGAACAAATTTTAGTTTTCCAAAACAAACCAGTTTTTATAAAGGGAAAGTGCGCGACGTGTACACTATTGATAATCAGTATATGGTTATGGTGGTTACAGACAGAATTTCTGCGTTTGATGTGGTTTTACCTGAAGCAATACCCTTTAAGGGACAGGTGTTAAACCAGATTGCATCTAAGTTTTTAAATGCAACAAAAGATATTGTGCCGAACTGGGTGATTAGTGTGCCAGATGAAATGGTAACAGTAGGCCGTATTTGCGAGCCATTCAAAGTTGAAATGGTTGTAAGAGGTTATATGGCAGGTCACCTTTGGAGAGAGTACAGTGCTGGCAGACGTACAGTTTGTGGTGTTACTTTACCTGAAGGATTAAATGAAAATGATAAGCTTCCGAACCCTATTATTACGC
This sequence comes from Pedobacter sp. ASV1-7, assembly GCF_040203335.1. Classification (NCBI taxonomy): domain Bacteria; kingdom Pseudomonadati; phylum Bacteroidota; class Sphingobacteriia; order Sphingobacteriales; family Sphingobacteriaceae; genus Pedobacter; species Pedobacter sp. ASV1-7. The sequence goes on from NZ_JBEHBV010000008.1 coordinate 182,617, forward strand.
CGACTACTAAAGCAGCAGTGGGACATGATGAGGACATATCAAGAGAGGATATTTTGGCAAAAGGAATTGTTTCTTTAGCAGATTATACTTTGCTTGAAAAATATACTTATGCTCTGTATGAACGTGGTACGCAAATGGCAGCCGAAAGGGGTTTAATCCTTGCAGATACAAAATATGAGTTTGGTAAAGTTGGTGATGAGGTCTATTTGATTGATGAGATTCATACGCCTGATTCATCACGTTACTTCTATATGGACGGTTATGCAGAACGTCAGGAAAAGAAAGAGCCGCAGAAGCAATTATCGAAAGAGTTTGTTCGCAAATGGTTAATTGAGAATAATTTCCAGGGGAAAGATGGTCAGGTGATTCCTGAAATGACAGCTGAAATCGTTAACTCTATTTCTGAGCGATATATTGAGCTTTATGAGCAGATTATTGGCGAGAAGTTTGTGAAAAATGAACAGGCAGATGTAAATGCACGTATCGAAAAAAATGTAATTGCTTTTTTGAATAGCCTTTAATATTCAAAACAGATTTTACATATACAGATAAAATTAATTACTTTCGTATTAGACTAAACAATCAATATCATGAAATTTTCAGTAGATAAGCATGAAAAGTATGTAGTTTTAAAACTTAACGAATCGAAGTTAACAAACGACAATACACCGAAGTTGAAATCTGAGTTCATTTTATTGAACACTGATGGATATTGCAATATCGTATTAGACCTTTCAGCAGTAAAGCAATGCAATGATTCACAGGATCTGAGTAGTTTGCTTTTTGGTGATAGACTTTGTAAACAACATAATGGATTATTTATTGTGACTGGTGTTAACCCGGATGTAGCGAAGATTCTGGAAATGTCTAATCTTGACCAGTCGTTAACTATCGTTTCAAAAGTTGACGAAGCTACTGATCTGATCTTTATGGAAGAAATAGAAAAAGAATTGCTAGGGAGTGTAGATAAAGATTAATGAAATTTGAGGTTACTATTTTAGGCAGTAGTTCTGCAACCCCTGTATACAATAGGAATCCTACAGCTCAGTTATTAAACTGCAACGAGAAGTTCTATTTAATTGATTGCGGTGAAGGAACCCAGCAACAGTTGATCAGATACGGATTCAAAGCAAATAAAATTGATTATATTTTTATTAGCCATTTGCATGGTGACCATTATTTTGGTCTGATTGGATTGCTTTCCAGCTTGCATTTAAATGGACGAATGAAACCTATGCATATATTTGCACCGGCTGCATTATTAGAAATACTGACTTTACAATTCAGGCATTCTGAAACAGAAATCAGATATCCTATAGAATTTGTAGCTACACAAGCTGAAAAGCCTGAACAGATTTTTGAAAATGCTGACCTGACGGTTGAATCTTTTGTTTTAAATCACAGGATTCCCTGTACGGGATTTTCTTTTGTACAAAAGAAAAGATTACGTAAGCTGATTATCGAGAAGCTGGAAGCTGAGCAAATTCCTATTGAATATTATACTTTGCTAAAAAGAGGGGTAGATCTTGATTTACCTGATGGTAATGTATTGCTAAATGCAGATTATACCATAGATTCAGATAGACCGAAAAAATACAGCTATTGTTCGGATACTTTAATGGATGAATGCTATTTGGATAACATCAAAGACTGTGATACTTTGTATCATGAAGCAACCTTTTTGCATGAGATGTTGGATAGAGCTAATCAAACGCATCATACAACTGCACTGCAGGCTGCTCAGATCGCTAAGTCGACTGGAGCAGCCAAATTGCTGATTGGACATTTTTCGTCCAGATACAAGAGCTTACAGCCTTTACTTGATGAAGCAAGGACAGAGTTCCAGAACACAGAACTGGCCATAGAGGGAATTACCTATAGGATATAACTAATTCTAGTTATCCTTTTTGCCACCGCCAAATACCGAGAAATGAACATAACGTTTAGGATTCTGTTTTAAATCAATAATCAGATTATCCAGGTTTTTTGAAGCATTATTCAGGTTGTCGTACATTTTTGTATCGTTAACCAATAACCCTAAAGAACCTTGCCCGTTATTTACTTTTGATACAATTCCCTGTAAGTCAGCAACTGCTTTATTAGCATTATCTATAGTCTGTTTAAAGTTAGCAGCAGCAACCTGATCTGTGATGGTACCAATATTATCTAAGATAGCGTTGATCTTCTCATTGTTTTTCTTCAGGTTATTAGAAATGGATTCTACATTTGCTAATATCGCAGCTACTCTTGAGCCTTCAGATCCAACAAGATGATCTACTTTTTTAGATGTAGCTTCTAAAGAAGAGAGGGTAGACGCAATGCTGTTAAAGCTTTTGTCAACATTTTTCTGAAAGTTTGGGTTTAGGATAGAGTTAACACTTGTTAAAATAGAATCCATTTTAGCAATAATAACCTCTGCCTTTTTTTGAACAGGCTGTACAGTTTCTAGCAAACCTTTCGCTACATTGGCGTTTAAGGTGTCGCCATCCTGAGCGTAATCAGTTCCTCCACCTAAAGCCATTACAATTGCTTTACTTCCTAAAAGATCTGTTTGTTCAAGTTTTGCAATGCTATTTTTAGGGATTTCATACTTTCCCTTAATCTTTAATGTAGCTAGAATGCTGCCATCAGGTTGTAATTCCAGTTTGTCTACACGTCCAATTTGGAAACCATTAATCAAAACAGGTTTTGATACCGCCAATCCATCTACATGAGAATATTTGGCATAAAGAACAGTTTCGTTCGAGAAGATGGCATTGCCCTTTAGGAAATTGTAGCCTATAATCAGTATGGCGATAGAAAAGGCTGCCATTATGCCTACTTTGGTTTCGTTTGCGATCTTCATTAGGTATGATATTTTAATTTATCTCAGTTTCTTTTTTATATGTTTTTACAGCTTTGAAAATCGAGTTTACGATTTCATCCTGACCGCTTGCCGAATTCATGTAATCTTCTTCAGTTGGGTTCGAAATAAAACCTATTTCAGTTAATACTGCAGGCATTCCACATCTTTGTAAAATCAAAAGGCCTTGCTCTTTTACACCTCTGTTTACCCTTTTGCTATCTTCTGTATAGTTGTTCTGAATCAAGCGCGCTAATTTCAAACTTTTGTCTCTAAAAGTATTTTTGAACAAAGATAATATAATAAATGTCTCCGGATCGTTAGGATCATAGCCATCATAATTTTCTTTATAGTTCTTTTCCAGTTTAATATCCGCATTCTCACGAATCGCAGCATCCTGTTCATTTAAACGATGAGAACCTGCTACAAATGTTTCTGTACCACTGGTTGATGTATTTTTTACATAACCATATTTAGGCACTTTTTTACCACTTCTTGTTTTGGTGTAACCAGTTACCACTCTTCTGTCAGGCATAGAGTTACAGTGTATAGAAATAAAGATATCAGCTTTGTTGTCGTTAGCCAATGCCGCCCGTTTGTGAAATTCCACATCAATATCGGTTTTTCTGGTGTATAAGATCTTAACATCTGGCATTTCTTCTTCAAATTTCTTGCCTAATTTTAAGGCTACTTTTAAAGCAACATTCTTTTCTACGGAATAACTTCCTGCAGCACCAGGTTTAGGTCCCCCGTGTCCAGCATCAATAACGATGGTTTTAACTTTATATCCCTGCGAAAAAGCAACTTGTGAACTTGTAAATAATGAAAGCGCAAATAGGAATACAACTTTTTTTAATCTCATCTCTCTATATTCTTTTAATCTTAATCTTTATAATCTTATTATTTAGTTTTTAACCTTTGTTCCTTTTACTCTGATTCTTAACTCCTGTACTATCCTTCAATACCTTTTCTGTAGTTCTGAATAGCTTTCAATAAGCAGGCTGTGATTTCATGCTGACCGGCTTCAGAGTTCATATAGTTTTCTTCTTCAGGGTTACTGATAAAACCGATCTCTGTTAAAATAGCAGGCATCCCTGCACGGGCCAATACAGCAAGACTTTTTTCCTGTACCCCGCGGTCAACACGGCCAACACTGATGTATTGATCCTGAACCAATTTAGCCAATTTTAAGCTTTGGGTCCGGAAGGTATTTTTCATCAAAGATAGGATAATAAAATTTTCGGGGTTGTTTGGATCAAAACCTTCATAGTTTTCTTTGTAATTATCCTCCAGAAATATGGCTGCATTTTCTCTTTTAATAACCTCATCTTGTTCATTCATGCGCCCCATACCTGAAACAAAAGTTTCTACACCTTTGGTGGATGTACTTTTTCGATATACAGTTTCAGTTATAGGGATTCTTTTACCTTTGCTGTTCTTTTTATATCCAGTAACAACAGTGGATCGGTGTACTGGCATATCATTGCAATGAATAGATATAAAAAGATCTGCTTTAGCATTGTTTGCAATAGCAATTCGTTCGTAAAGAGGGATAAATTCGTCAGTACTACGAGTGTAAATGACTTTAACATCTTTCATTTGCTCCTTAATGGCCTCGCCAAGATGTAGCGCTGTTTTTAAAGCCACATCTTTTTCTGTCGAGAATAATCCCCTTGTCGATCCATCTTTACCTCCATGTCCAGCATCGATAACAATCGTTTTTATTTTATATTCTTGCGTAAAAGCTTGATTAACAGATGAAATATTGATGATTATAGAAATAAATAAAATCAAAATAACATTTGCTCTAAGCAATGGTATATTTTTCATTAATTTTGAACGTTTTGGATTAAACATTAATGCAAAAATAACATTCACACACGAATTTGAAACTTTTACGCTATATCATTTTTTTTAAAACGATTGTTTTATTAACATCTGTTAGTAACCCTGCTCTTGCTTTTGCCTCTTTTTCAGCTTTTCAAGTTGTTCAGCAAACCGATACAACTAAAAAAGATACGCTGAAACGGAACGTTTCTCTTGATCAGGATACACTGAAGAAAGGTGTTGTTCCAGGTGCCCCTAAAGGAGATCTGAAAAGCAATCCGAATGATACAACAGCTTCAGAAAAAATTCAATATACAGCCAGAGATTCAGTCTCTTTCAGTAAAGATAGTAGTATAGTTTATTTATATGGTAAAGCAAGAGTAATCTATCAGGGGCTTGAACTAGATGCTGATTACATCACTTTCAATAATAAAACAAGCCTGATTTATGCCAGAGGAACAACGGATGCCAAGGGGAAATATATAGGCCGACCGATCTTTAAAATGGAAGGCCAGAGTACTTCAATGGCCGATTCATTAAGGTTTAATACTGTAACCAAAGCAGGTAATATCTGGGGTGTGTATACAGAACAGGAGGGTGGTTTTTTTACCGGAGGTAAGGCAAAGAAGCAGCCTGATGATGAGATACATAGTAAGGGACAAACATATAGTACCTGTAATTTGCCGCATCCCCATTTCGGAATCCATTTTACTAAGGCCATTGTTACGGAAAACCAGATTATAGCAGGGCCACTTTATTTAAAGATTGAAGATATTCCATTGCCATTGGGACTGCCGTTTGCCTTCTTTCCCAAGCCGAATAAGAAGAGTTCCGGTATTATTTTGCCAACCCCGGGTGAGGACTACTCAAGGGGGTTCTTTTTACAGGATGGTGGGTATTATTTGGGCTTGAGTGATTATTGGGACGCGAAATTAACCGGGTCCATTTATTCATATGGATCATATAGCGGACGGGTTGCATCAAACTATACTAAAAGATATAAGTTTAATGGCAATATTAACCTGGATTATGCATTTAGTAAATTTGGTACAGAGGGTACTTCAGATTATAATTCAAGTAGGGATTTTAGAATAAACTGGAGTCACTCACAAAATCCAAATGCTAAGCCTGGAACAACTTTTTCGGCAAGTGTAGATGCAGGTACAACTAGTTATGATAAAGCAACAGCAGCAGGTGGTACATATGATCCAAATCAGATTGCCAGAAATACTTTAGGATCCAGTATTTCCTACAGCCGTGTTTTTGGTAAAGGGATTAATATGACGGCTGCTTTACGTCACTCACAAGAAACGCAGACAAAAAGCGTGAGTTTAACTTTGCCTGACATTACCTTATCAGTACCTACATTTAATCCCTTTGCTTCTAAAGATAGAGTAGGCGAACAAAGATGGTATGAAAAAATATCAGTTGGTTATAGCATGCAAGCTACTAATAGCATAACTTCTCCTGATTCATTGTTGTTTAAAAAGGAAACATTAAGCAAGTTTAGAAGTGGGGTACAGCATAATATTCCCATTAATATGTCTTTCAATATATTGAAATACTTTAATTTTAATACCGGTGTAAATTACCTGGAAAGGTGGCATTATCAGACTATCAGAAAGACTTATGCTAAGGTGCCTAATGCCCCCGACGCAGTTTTTATAGATACCATTCCTGGTTTCAACAGATCCGGACAGTATACGGTTAGTGGTGGTTTGTCGACTAAGATCTATTCAACTGCACAGTTTAAAAATTTTGGCAAATTTAAGGCACTACGTCATGTAATGACGCCAAGTGTAAACTTTGGTTACACTCCTGATTTTTCAGACGTAAGCAAAGGAAATTTTAAAAATGCATTCTATCAGAATGGTGATATGGTATATACCACAAATTTCAAAGGTGAAACCGTACCGCTTAAATATTCTATTCATGAAGGTTCTGCTTATGGTGGCCCTGGTGAAGGTAGGAATGCATCAATTGGGTTCTCTATAGATAATACTGTAGAGGCTAAATTTTTGAATCCAAAAGATACTACTGGTACAGGGGAAAAGAAAATTCCAATTATTCAAGGTTTGGGCATCAGCGGAAATTATAATCTGTTGGCAGAGAGCTTTAAATTATCAACCCTAAGCTTAAGTGGTCGTTCACAATTTACAGACAAGTTAGGAATTAATTATTATGGTACTTTGAATCCATATTTGTATGCAGATTCGGTGAATGCAATGACAGGTCAGAGACAACGTTATCTGATTGACAAATATACCTGGACAAAGGGTAAACTGCCACGTTTAACAAATTTTGGTTTCTCATTTAATTATAGTCTGAACCCTGAGGCTTTAAAGAGAAAGAATGATGCTCAGGATAAATTAAAAGAGCAACAGAACACAGGAGCAATAACTGCTGAGCAGGCAGAAGCACTCGCTAAAGTAAGTCGTGATCCGAATGCATTTGTTGATTTTAATATCCCATGGAATTTCGCTTTCTCATACACATTCAACTACAATACAGATGCTGTTGGTCAAAACGGAACTGTTACCAATACACTGAATTTTAATGGTGATGCCAATATTACCCCTAAATGGAAAGTAACTTTTAGTTCAGGTTGGGATTTTCAACGTAAAACTATTTCACAAACCAACTTCTCAATATATCGTGATTTACATTGCTGGGATATGAGCTTTACCTGGGTTCCTTTTGGTTTTTACCAGAGTTATTCAGTTGATATTAAAGTTAAAGCTTCTGTTCTTCAGGATTTAAAACTGAGCAAGAGAAAAGGATATTATACCAGATTCTAAAATCTATTTTATGTTAGCAGAAATTATAACAATTGGTGATGAAATACTAATTGGCCAAATTGTGGACACCAATTCGGCCTGGATGGCCAGGGAATTAAATCTGATTGGTATAACGGTGAAGCAGGTGAGTTCTGTTTCTGATAATGCAGATCATATTATGGAAGCTTTACAGCTTGCTGAAAAAAGAGCTGATATTATTTTAATAACTGGTGGACTAGGGCCAACGAAAGACGATATTACTAAAATTACCATGGCAAAGTATTTTAACATGGGGTTTAGACGTGATCAGGAAACTTTAGATCATGTAACTGATATTTTTGTAAGGTTTAATAAACCTATGATTGAAATGAACCGTAAGCAGGCAGATGTGCCTGATGGTTGTAGGGTTATTAAAAATAAAAATGGTACAGCGCCATGTATGTGGTTTGAAGAGCGTGGGAAAATATTTGTATCAATGCCTGGGGTGCCATTCGAAATGATGTATCTGATGACAGAGGAAATCATTCCTCGTCTAAAAAATGCATTTAAACTTCCATTTATTACACACAAAACTATACTTACAGCTAATATTGGTGAATCATTTTTAGCAGTGGAAATTGAAGATATTGAAGATAGTTTACCTGAACACATCAAGCTGGCTTATTTGCCTAAACTCGGACAAATCAGACTCCGGTTAAGTGCTACAGGAACAGATGAAGTTGCACTGAAAGCCGAAGTAGAGGCTTATGCTCAACAAATTATTTCAAGAGTAAAAAAATATGTAGTAATAGATGAGGATGTGGCATTGGAGAAAGCAATGCTGGATATTATGGAGGCCAATGAACTTACTTTATCTACTGCTGAAAGTTGTACTGGTGGTTATATTGCACATTTAATTACACAACACCCAGGATGTTCATCTGTATATGCAGGTGGGGCAGTAACTTATTCTAATGCACTTAAAATGTCGGTCTTGGGTGTACAGGCTGAAACATTGGATATCTACGGGGCTGTAAGTGAGCAAACGGTTAAGGAAATGGCTTATGGTGCCAGGGTTCATTTTAAAACAGACTATGCTGTAGCGGTAAGTGGAGTGGCCGGGCCGGATGGAGGATCGGATGAGAAACCAGTTGGAACTGTATGGATTGCTGTTGCCAATCAACATCATGTAATTGCACGTTTATTCAATTTTAGCAATCGTCGCATACAAAATATTGAACGTTCTGCTATAGCAGCATTAGCCATGGTTTTGAATGAACTTAAGCAGGATGTGGTTTAAGTCTTCAAAATACTTTACTTTTGCACACGATACAAATCATAAAATAAAAAATGGCTCAATACGAATTATTGCTACCGAAAATGGGGGAGAGTGTTGCAGAAGCAACTATCATAAAGTGGGTTAAGCAACTGGGTGAAAGAATTGAACTTGATGATATCGTTTTAGAAATTGCTACTGATAAGGTAGATTCTGAAGTTCCTTCGCCAATAGCTGGGAAGTTGATAAAGCAATTATTTAAAGAAGATGATATTGTACAGGTAGGTGCGGTCATAGCAATTATTGAAACAGATGGCGGTGGTGATCAGGTTGCTGCTGAAATTATTGAAACCCCTGTAGTTGTAGAAGAAAGGAATACTGATGTTTTATTAACAGATATACCAGGTATTTCTCAGCTTGAATCTGAAGATAATACATCTGAGCGCTTCTATTCTCCACTGGTAAAAAATATTGCTGCTCAGGAAGGTATTCAATTCAGTGAATTGGATGGTATTGCGGGGACAGGATCTGAAGGGCGTTTAACAAAGGATGATTTGTTAAACTATATTCAAAATAAAAAAGGAGGAGCAGCTCTATCGTCTGTTACAAATGACGTAAAGCCAGCTGAACAAGCTTCATCAGTAGTTCAGCAAGCTGCAACACCTCAAATTGTAAAAGCGCCTGGAAAACAAGCATCAACAAGTGTTGGTGGGGTAGATGAAATTATAGAGATGGATAGGATGCGTAAGCTTATTGCCGATCATATGATCATGAGTAAGCAAACTTCTCCACATGTTACCTCTTTTGTGGAAGCTGATGTTACGAATATGGTAATGTGGCGCGAAAAAGTAAAAAGGAACTTTGAAAAACGTGAAAATGAAAAGATCACTTTTACACCAATCTTTGTAGAAGCAGTTAGCAAGGCTATTAAAGATTTCCCAATGATCAATGTATCTGTAAATGGAACACAAATCATTAAGAAAAGGGATATTAATATTGGTATGGCAGCGGCACTTCCTAGTGGAAATCTGATTGTTCCTGTTATTAAAAATGCAGATCAATTGAATCTTGTGGGTTTAACAAAATCTGTAAATGATCTGGCTTCACGTGCACGTAATTCAAAATTAAAACCAGATGAAACTCAAAATGGTACTTTCACTTTAACTAATGTTGGTTCTTTTGGTAATATTATGGGGACACCTATTATTAATCAGCCTCAGGTGGCTATACTTGCTGTTGGAGCAATTAAAAAGAAACCTGCAGTACTGGAGACTGAATTTGGGGATGTAATTGCCATAAGACATATGATGTACCTTTCTTTATCTTATGATCACAGAGTGGTGGATGGAGCCCTTGGTGGTTCTTTTGTACGCAGGGTAGCGGACTATCTGGAAAATTGGGATGTAAACAGAGAAATATAAAATAAATTGAAATAGAAAAAGGCCTCTTATTATGAGGCCTTTTTCATGATCAAAACAAAATAAATTTTAGTTTAATAAGACACCTTCTTGTGCTAGTGCCTCAATCTGCTGTTCAGTATAAGTGTATTTCCCGGTATGGGCAATAAATACATCTTTCTGCTCAAGTAAAGCCCAATTTGCAATTAGGTTTTTCAATTTCACGTTTCCAATTACATATTTATAATCATCACGTGAGAATCTTTCTACAATGTTCTCAATTTGTAGCTTCTCTACTGTGTATTCATGCGTATAACGTAGATAGACTTCAAGATTTACATCATCAGTATGTAGCAATCCATTGTGCTGATTGTACTTTCTGTATTCATAGCGGTAATCATATCTCAAAGCGGCAATGTCCGACAATACAGCTGCTCCTGTAGGGTGACCTCCAGCTCCCTTTCCAAAGAAGAATTGTTTATCAGCAAAAGCTGCCTGTACAGTTACACCATTATATTCATTCTCTACGTTGTAAAGAAAATCGTCTGACTTAATAAACTTTGGCAATACATACGTTATCACTTGTTTGGTGTTGATTTTACGTGCAGTAGGAACCAGTTTTATTTTGAAGTTCTTCTCTCTTGCATATTTGATGTCATTTTCAGAAAGGTGTTGAATACCAACGTTTAGAATGTTATCAGGATTGATAAACAGACCGTAAGCATGTGCGGTAGCAATGGCTAGTTTAAACTTAGGATCATAGCCCCCAACGTCCAGAATAGGGTTCGATTCAGCAAAACCAAGATCCTGAGCTTGTTTCAATGCTACTCCATATTCCAGATTTTCATTGAATATTTTAGAAAGAATATAATTTGAAGAACCGTTGAAGATACCACTGATACCATGAAGTAATTCATTATCATAATACTCTTCAAGGTTACGGATAATTGGGATACTACCACATACAGCACCTTCATAAAGTAAAGATGCATCATGTTTATTTTGCAATTCCACTAGTTCAGCAAGGTGAGTAGCGATCATTTTCTTATTTGCTGATACTACATTTTTACCACTAATTAATGCTCTTTTAACAATGTTATAAGCTGCATCTGCATCATCTATCAATTCGACAATAGTATTGATTTCACTATTATTTAGGAGTTCATCATGATCTGTAGTAAAAAGATGTGCATCTAACGTACGCTTCTTTTCAGGATTTTTAATTGCGATCTTAATGATTTCAAGATTTAAGTCTTGACCACGAATAATATCGAGTAATCCCTGTCCAACTACCCCAAAACCAAATAAACCAATTTTAAGTTTCTTGCTCATCTAATTATTATGCTGTTTTATGTAATTTAATTATTTTCTTGTTGATACTTTCTTTAAGGAAAGTGCCAATTACGTTTGTTAATGTGCCTGTTTCAATAAGAAAACCATCATGCCCATATGCAGATTTTAATTTGTAAAATTCTGCATCTGCAATGTGTTTGGATAAAAATTCCTGTTCTGATAAAGGAAAAAGAATATCATTTTCAATTCCAATGACTAATGTATTGGCTTTTACTCTTGCCAATGCTTTAGTAACACTTTGTCGGCCACGACCAACATTATGACTGTCCATTGCTTTACTTAAATACCAATAGCTGTAAGCATTGAAGCGTTTGCAAAGCTTTTCTCCCTGGTAGTTTTGGTAAGATGAAGCTCTGAAATTATCAGTTTTATGGTCTACACTTTCCAGTTGCGTTGATCCATAAGCATCATATGTCCTGTAAGATAGTAAAGCGATACTTCTTGCTACTTTTAGTCCTTTTAAACCGCCATTATGTTGCTGAGCATAAAAACTACGGTCGGCCGCAATAGCCAGACGCTGACTTTCATTGAAAGCTATACCCCATGGTGAATGTGCAGCATTTGTAGCCATAAGAATTAGGTTTTCAATCATGTTTTGATCTGAAATAGCCCATTCTAAAGCCTGCTGACCACCTAAAGAACCACCAATAAGAACTTTGATTTGTTCTACATTAAGGTGTGCTGCTAGCACTTGATGTGCAGCTACCAGATCTCTGATGGTAAACTCAGGAAAAGAAAGGTAATAACTTAATCCTGTTGCCGGATTTACGCTTAATGGATTGGTACTTCCATAATGGGAGCCCAATACATTAGCACAAATGATAAAATGGTCATCAGGATTAAATAAAGCATTATTACCAAATAGTCCTTTCCACCAATCCAGTACATCGGAATTGGCTGTAAGTGCGTGACAAACCCAAATTACATTATCCTTTTTAGCATTTAGCTTACCATACGTCTGATAGGCAATTTCAAGATTGTAAATCTTTTTGCCGTTTTCAAGCGTAAAAGGCTTGGTGTAATTGTATATGGATAAGGTACTCATTAATAACACGTAGAAAAATTGTAATTATTTATTTTTTATGGCAGCAAATGCTTGTTCAAAATCAGCTTTGATATCATCAATATGTTCAATACCAACAGATACCCTTAATTGATTAGGAGTAACACCTGCGCTGATTTGCTCTGCATCACTTAATTGCTGGTGTGTAGTTGCTGCTGGCTGTATAATCAGCGTTTTAGCATCTCCAACATTCGCAAGGTGACTTACCAGTTTAAGGCTGTCCACCAATGCAGTAGCTTGTTCTTTAGCACCATGTAATTCGAATGATAATACGGCACCAAATCCATTTTGCAGATACTTTTTAGCGTTTGTATGGTATGGGCTGCTTTCCAAACCAGGGTAGCTTACACTTTTCACAGCTTCATGACCTTCAAGCCATTTTGCTAAAGCAAGTGTATTGTCAACATGACGTTGCATACGTAATGACAATGTCTCTAAACCTTGAAGTAATTGGAAAGAGTTGAAAGGAGATATAGCCGGTCCAAAATCCCTTAAGCCTTCAACACGTGCACGGATGGCAAACTGAATGTTTCCGAAAGGACCTGCAGAACCGAATACATCATTAAACACTAAACCATGGTAACCATCAGAAGGCTCACTGAATTGTGCAAATTTACCATTTCCCCAGTTATAATTTCCACCATCAACGATCACACCACCAATACTTGTACCGTGTCCGCCAATCCATTTTGTAGCAGATTGAACGACAACGTGTGCACCATGCTCTAAAGGTTTAAATAAATATCCGGCAGCACCGAAAGTATTGTCTACAATTAAAGGTAGATCATGTTTGTTGGCAATTGCAGATATTCTTTCGAAATCGATGATGCTATAAGCTGGGTTACCAATAGTTTCCAGGTAAATTGCTTTTGTTTTTTCATCAATTTTAGCCTCGAAATCTTCGGGATCATCTCCATTGGCAAATTTAACCTCAATACCAAGGCGTTTGAAAGCAACTTTAAATTGATTATAAGAGCCGCCATATAAGTGAGAAGAAGAAACGAAGTTATCACCTGCCTCTAAAATGTTATTTAATGCAATAAATTGTGCAGCCATACCAGATCCAACTGCTACTGCGGCTACACCGCCTTCAAGAGCAGCGATACGTTTTTCAAAAACATCCGTAGTAGGGTTCATGATGCGTGTGTATATATTTCCAAATTCCTTAAGAGCAAAAAGGTTTGCACCATGTTCAGAATTTTTAAAACCGTAAGAAGAAGTTTGATAAATAGGAACTGCTCTAGAACCTGTTGTTGGATCTATTTCCTGACCTGCATGTACTTGTAGTGTTTCGAATTTATGAGAAGTCGACATATTAATTTATTTTTTTTATATGGTTTGATTGATTGTATTAGTAAGGATATACTTCAGGTAAAATATGAATGTATATTGTATTGCGTACCCATGTGGGCCTTCCGGATGAATTAAAGAAATGCAAAAGGAAGATTTAAAGATTATTGCATGCAGCTGCACATACACATGGTATGGGGCGTACAAGAATAATAATTGATATTAGAAATAATAGTTTTCATACGTTTAAATTTATCTTTCCAAACAAGCACCATGCTGATTGGTCAGGAATTGGCACCTTCTCCATTTTGGGAGGGTTGCCAGTGGGTCAAAGAGCCTGTCTCTCGCCACTTCTTTATAAATCAAACCTTAATTAAGAAGGTTGACTTGATTAGCTTTCACTAAAGAATTAATTCAAATATAGGGCTAAATACAAATATAATCAAAATTAAATTCTGAATATTTTTTAAATATCTGTTTGTTAAGTGTTTAAGATTGTTGTTTAAGCTTTGTTTATTTATTTTGATAGGCTAAAGCTTGGTTTAAATCAGCTATTAAGTCATCGATATGTTCAAGTCCAGCGGATATCCGAATTAAATTCGGTGGGGTGGTGGTAGTTGGTCCTTCTATTGAGGCGCGATGTTCGATTAAACTTTCTACACCCCCTAAGCTTGTGGCTTGTGCAAATAATTTTACCTGGTTAACAACTCTTCTTGCTTCATCACTTCCACCTTTTACAAGGATAGACAGCATACCTCCAAAGCCTCTCATTTGTTTTTTTGCAATATCGTGTCCGGAATGGCTTGATAATCCGGGATAATATACAGTTTCTATTGCCGGGTGATTTTGCAGATAATGGGCGAGAGCCATACCATTTTCACAATGTCCGCGCATCCTGTAAGCCAGAGTTTTGATACTACGCACTAACAAATAGCAGTCGAAAGGGGAAGGAACAGCTCCTCCAACTTCCTGTATATTCCTGATTTTCTCCCAAAGTTCATTTTTCTCTGCAGTGATTAGTATGCCACCAAGTACATCGCTATGTCCTCCTATATATTTTGTTGAAGAGTGCATTACAATATCTGCACCTAATGAGATTGGGTTTTGCAACGATGGTGAAGCAAAAGTGCTATCGCAAGCCAAAATCAATCCTTTTTCTTTACAAATTGCCGATATTGCTGAAATATCTGTGATTTTGAGTAGCGGATTTGACGGCGTTTCAGTCCAGATCATTACCGTGTTTTCCTTTATATGACGATTGATTTCTTCAAAATCATTGAGGTCTACAAAGTCAATACTTAAAGTGTCTGCAAAAATGGTTAGCAACTGTTTTTTAAATCCCCAATACATGTCATCCGGTGCAATGATGTGGCTGCCAGGTTTTAGTGCCTGGAAAACAGTCATACCTGCAGTGTTGCCAGATGAAAGTGCACAAGCATCTGCTCCTTTTTCTAATTCTGCAACGATCTTCTCCAGAGCCGATCTGTTTGGATTGCTAAGTCTGCTGTACATGTGTCCACCAGAATAGCCACCTTCTTCATTTCTTAAAAATGTTGTCGATAAGTTTATTGGTGGGGTAACATCTTTTGTGCTGATGTCGTATAAATTTCCTGCATGGATAGCTAATGTTTCTGCTCTCATTACTATGGGGTTAAATGATTGTTTTAAAGCTGGACAGCAATAACTGTAAAGGTAAAAATTATTATCTTGAAGTTTTGGCAGGATTTATGTATTTGATATGTAAAAATACATAATATGAAAAGAATATTCTTGATAGCAGCCCTTTTTTGCGGTGTATTAATGGTGCTGCAAAGCTGTTCACCAAAAGGTGCAGCCACGACTCAACCTGTTAAAAGAAGTAATGTAACCGGTAACTGGATTTTAAACGACATTACTTTTGAGGGTATTCCAGAAATGAATGTTAAATCCTTATTCGGTGAGTCTTCTTATAAGTGCTTTATTGGAAGTGCATGGAGATTGACCAATAGTGGTAATGGCAGCTACACATTAGGAAGTGAATGTGGAGGTAAAATGCAGACTATTTACTGGTCGGCAAGCCCAAAAGAGGACACTTTCCAGTTTAAAAAGATCTATCAAGGTGATAAAGCTAAAAATGTAACTGAAGGTTATAGAATGCTGCTTTCTTCTGCGACTAAAGAAACGTTGACAATTAAAACTCCGGTAGAGTATGGTAATGGTACTGCTTATATCGTGTTGAACTTTCAGGCTACAAAGTAAAAAATAGCCAAAGGTGATTTTTTAGTCAAAAAAGACACTCTGTAGTGCAGAATTTAACAAATAAGCCTGTTCTTCATATTGAAGAACAGGCTTATTTGTTTTAGCATCCTTCGGTAAAGTTTAAGGTCACCTTAATGACTCATATTAACCTCATACTACTCTCATACTGTTGTCATACTAGTATAGTACTACCTGTCCAGTATCAGATCAGTAGAAAAACAGTGGAATGGTTGTATCAAGAGACAATTTGAACTTAGGGTTGCTGTTCTTCAATTAGTTCTTTGATGCGGATAAGACGATCGTAGAAGCATTCGAAAGGACGTACATTACCGTGTAACTTAAGTAGTGTGAGATGGGTTTGGATTAAATGAGGTACATCATTTGCTTTTACGCCAGGTCCAAGTTCTAAGGATTGGGGTAAATCTATTCCTGAAAAATAGTCTTCTAGTTCTTCAATAGTCATGGTGCAAAGATAGGATTTATTGTCTTTTACACAGGGCTGACAGGTTAAATGGCTTTAAAAAACCGCTTTATAATGATTTTATACTAAATTTGTACATTATACATTACAGATGGATATTACTTCAAAACTAACTTTGATTTTAGAAGATGCTGATCTGTCAGCTGAACTAAAAGCGATAGCCTCGAAAGTTCAAAATCAGGAAAGAATTACATTTGATGAAGGGGTTTACCTTTATGAATATGCTGAGCTCGGTTATCTGGGTGTTTTAGCAAATTACATCAGAGAAAAGAAGCATGGTGATCATACCTACTTCAATAGAAACTTTCATATAGAGCCTACTAATGTTTGTGTGTACGATTGTAAGTTTTGTTCTTACTCACGTCTGATTAAACAACGTGAGGAGGGATGGGAAATGAGTGTAGAGGGAATGATGGATGTATTAAAAAAATACGATAATGAACCCGTTACTGAAGTTCACATTACTGGTGGTGTAGTGCCGAAACAAAATCTGGAATTTTATAGCGATTTTTTTAGACAGGCGAAAGCACATCGTCCTGATCTTCATATTAAGGCTTTAACGCCAGTTGAGTACTACTATATTTTCAAAAAGGCGAAGTTAAGTCATTATGATGGTATGAAATATTTACAAGCAGCCGGTTTGGATTCCATGCCAGGTGGTGGTGCTGAGATATTTCATCCGGAAATTAGGGAAAAGATTGCGCATGATAAATGCAATGCTGAACAATGGCTGGATATTCATGAACAAGCACATAAATTAGGAATGAAAACCAATGCAACCATGTTGTACGGTCATATTGAAGAATTCTGGCATAGGGTAGACCACATGGAACGTCTACGTCAGCAACAAGATAAAACCGGAGGTTTCCAGGCCTTTATTCCACTTAAATTCAGAAATCAAAACAATCAGATGAGTCATGTTCCTGAAGTTTCGGTTATTGAAGATCTGAAGAATTATGCAATTGCCCGTATCTATATGGATAATTTTGATCACATTAAAGCCTATTGGGCTATGATCAGCAGACAAACTGCCCAGTTATCCTTAAATTTTGGAGTAGATGACATCGATGGAACACTGGATGATACTACCAAAATCTACTCTATGGCTGGTGCAGAAGAACAGCATCCTGCTATGAATACTCAGGAACTGGTAAATTTAATTAAGCAGGTAAACCGCAAACCTATTGAAAGGGATACATTGTATAATGTGGTTACAGATTATACAGATTTCGTTTTTGATGATGAGGTAAAGCCTCAGTACTATAAATTGCCGGTAATAAATTAGAATGGATAAGGAACTATATATCATCAGACATGGTGAGACAGATTTAAATAAACAGGGCATTGTACAGGGACGCGGAATAAACAGTGATCTGAATGATACTGGTCGGGCACAAGCAGCTGCCTTTTATGAAATGTACAAAGACATTCCTTTTAATAAAGTATACACTTCCAAATTAAAACGTACACATCAGACTGTTAAAGGGTTTATTGATGCTGGTTTACCCTGGGAACAACTTTCCGGATTGGATGAGCTGGCATGGGGAGTATGGGAAGGACAGCCAAATGACGAACAGGCTATTACTGCGTTTAAAGGCCTGATGGAGAAATGGGAATCGGGTGATTTCGATGCGCATTTTGATGGAGGTGAAAGTCCGAATCAAGTGTTGGCAAGGGAAAAAGAGGCTTTGGAGGTGATTAAAAATGCTGCGAATGAGAAAACTGTTTTGATTTGTATGCATGGTCGCGCTATGCGTCTGTTTTTATGCCTGTTGACTAAGCTTCCATTATCGGAAATGACCAACTTTCCTCATTTAAATACTACTCTTTATAAAGTTACGTTAACCGGTGATGATTTTGTAATCACCGAATTTAACAATACCAATCATTTAAAATAAGCAGCATTGTTGAATAAGATTAAAATTTCTGCCGTTTCCTATACCAATACCAAGCCCTTTATTTATGGAGTTGAACATTCAGCACTGCTGGATCAGATAGACCTGAGTTTAGATATACCTACTGATTGTGCCGCTAAATTGATTGATGGACAGGTGGATATAGGCTTGATTCCTGTTGCTGCAATACCATTAGTTCCTAATGCTAATATTGTTGCCGATTATTGCATCGGCTCAGTCGGAGCAGTGAATTCAGTATTTATTTTCAGCAAAATACCTGTTTCAGAAATTAAATCGGTAAAGCTGGATAGTCATTCACGGACATCAAATAATCTGGCTAAAGTATTGCTAAAATTTCATTTTAAGCAAGAAGTAACTTTTACGACAGATTCTGATGTAGAAACAGATGCGATTGTACTTATTGGAGATCGTACTTTTGGTAAAAAGGAAAGCTTTGCATATGCTTATGATATGGGCGAAGAATGGATGAATTTTACTGGTTTACCATTTGTATATGCAGCATGGGTGGCCAATAAAACAATACCACAATCGTTTATCAATGATTTTAATGAAGCACTGTCTTTCGGTTTGTCTAAACGTAAAGCATTACTGGAAGAATTGCCAAAACAATCAAATTTTGATCTGGATGATTATCTGATGCATAAATTGGATTTCGAGTTGACGGATAAAAAGCGTGAGGCGCTGACGCTATTTTTATCTTATATTACGAAACTGTAAAACCTATTCACATTTTTTAAATTTTCAACAAATCGTAATGACTACTACTCAAATAGTATCTTTACGATTTTGTAAAACATAATCATTTTGGCTAAAGATAATACTAAGGAAACCCCGTTAATGCAGCAATACAATGCAATTAAAGCAAAGTATCCAGGTGCATTATTGCTATTTAGAGTTGGCGATTTTTATGAAACATTTGGTGAAGATGCAATAAAAGCGTCCCAGATTTTAGGAATTGTTTTAACTAGAAGAGGCACCGGGCCAAATGGAGCTTTGGAATTGGCTGGTTTCCCACACCATTCATTGGATAATTATCTTTCTAAGTTGGTGAGAGCCGGACAAAGGGTAGCAATATGTGATCAGCTGGAAGATCCCAAGACAACAAAAACTATTGTAAAAAGGGGAGTGACGGAACTTGTTACACCAGGAGTGGCTTATAACGACAATATACTTAGTCAGAAATCTAACAATTATCTGGCTTCTATATATTTTGATAAGAATTTGTTGGGTGTTTCTTTTGTAGATATATCTACTGGGGAATTTCATGTCGCTCAGGGCAATGTCGAGTACATTGACAAGCTGTTACAAGGCTTTAAACCTAATGAAGTTGTTTTTCAAAAGAGCAAAAGGAAAGAGTTTATGGAGTTGTTCGGTGACAGGTTTTATACTTTTCATCTTGACGACTGGGCTTTTACCAGCGATTATGCAAATGAGATTTTAACCAAGCATTTTGAGGTTAATTCTTTGAAGGGTTTTGGGGTTGATAAGTTACAGATTGGAATTGTTGC
The DNA here is from genome assembly GCF_040203335.1 of Pedobacter sp. ASV1-7. Lineage (NCBI taxonomy): Bacteria > Pseudomonadati > Bacteroidota > Sphingobacteriia > Sphingobacteriales > Sphingobacteriaceae > Pedobacter > Pedobacter sp. ASV1-7. Next base: position 202,564 of record NZ_JBEHBV010000008.1, read on the forward strand.
TGCAGGAGTAGCTTTGCATTATCTGAATGAAACTGAACACCGTAATTTAAAACATATTACTTCTATTTCTCGTTTAGAGGAAGATAAATACATGTGGCTGGATCGTTTTACCATCCGTAACCTGGAGTTAGTAAGTTCTGGCAATGAAAATGCGGTAACGCTTTTTCAGGTTCTGGATGAAACTTCAACACCTATGGGGGCTCGTTTGTTACACAAATGGATCATTATGCCACTTAAAGAGTTAAAGCCTATTCAGGAACGTTTAGGAATGGTCGATTTCCTGGTTAAGAATGATACCCTGTTGCAGGATTTCTTATCACATATTAAACAAATTGGTGATCTGGAAAGGCTGATCTCTAAGGTTGGACTGCAAAAAGTAGGGCCCAGAGAACTATGTCAGCTTAAAAAATCATTATACCATATTGAGGCCGTTAAAAATCTGGCTGGGCAATCAAAGAATCCATTTCTTATGGCGCTTGCAGATCAATTAGAGCCTTGCCTGAGTATCAGAGAGAAACTGGAAAGAGAACTGCATCAGGATCCACCGGCTTTATTGATTAAAGGAAATGTAATTGCTGATGGGGTAAATGAGGAACTTGACCGTTTGCGTAAAATATCTTTTGGTGGTAAGGATTACTTGGTAGAGATTCAGAAAAGAGAAGCAGCAAGTACAGGTATTCCTTCACTAAAAGTAGCCTTTAATAATGTTTTTGGTTATTACCTGGAAGTTACTCATACACATAAAGATAAAGTTCCTGCAGATTGGATTAGGAAACAAACACTGGTAAGTGCTGAACGCTATATCACGCCAGAGTTAAAAGAATACGAAGAACAGATTTTAGGTGCTGAAGAGAAAATTCAGCAGATTGAAGTTAAATTATATGCCGAATTGATTTATCAGGTTAGTACTTATATTAAATCTATTCAGCTTAATGCATTCTTAGTAGCGCAACTGGATGTATTGCTTTGTTTTGCACAATTAGCTGTTAAGAACCATTATGTAAAGCCGGAGATCAATAAGGGTAAGGCTTTGGATATTAAGGGGGGAAGACATCCGGTGATTGAAAAGCGCTTACCGGTAGGAGAGGAATACATTACAAATGATGTATTTTTAGATAATGAGAGTCAGCAGATTATCATTATAACTGGTCCCAATATGTCAGGTAAGTCAGCCATACTAAGACAAACGGGCTTGATTGTATTGATGGGACAAATGGGATGTTTTGTACCGGCTAAGGCTGCAACCATTGGCCTTGTCGATAAGATCTTTACACGTGTAGGTGCATCGGATAATTTGTCATCCGGAGAAAGTACATTCATGGTCGAAATGAATGAGACTGCAAGTATTCTGAATAATATATCTGATAATAGTTTAATTTTATTAGATGAAATTGGAAGGGGTACGAGTACTTACGATGGGATTTCTATCGCCTGGGCTATTGCAGAATTTTTGCATACACATCCGACGGCTAAACCAAAAACACTCTTTGCAACGCATTATCATGAGTTAAATGAGCTAGCCAATACTATGAGCCGCATTAAGAACTTTAATGTATCTATAAAAGAGGTAGGTAACAGGATTATATTTTTACGTAAGCTGATTCCTGGTGGTAGTGAACACAGTTTTGGTATCCATGTGGCTAAAATGGCAGGTATGCCACCTAAATTGATAAGTAGGGCTAACGAGATTTTAAAGAAATTAGAAATAGACCGTACGGAGGGTCAGAGCATAAAAGATAGTATTAAAAAGGTGCAGAACCAGGCTTATCAATTACACATGTTTGCAGTTGATGATCCTATTTTGGTTCAGATCAGAGATATGTTGAATAATCTTGATGTGAATGTGCTGACCCCGGTTGAGGCTTTATTGAAGCTGGACGAGATACAGCGATTAATTAAACAATAGCATGAGTGTATTTAAAGGAATAAAAGGAAGAATTTTAATAGTGACGCTGATGTCTGTCCTGTTTTTTTCTGCTTGTAGTTCAAGAAAATATACAGCGAGACCAGGTGCTGAAACGGCTGCTAAAGCCGCAGATGCGATGTCGCATTTGAAAAATAAGCAATTGTATAAATTCATTACCGATTGGACAGGAGTTCAGTATCGTTATGGAGGCCTGGATAAAAGAGGAATTGATTGTTCTGGTTTTGCTTTTTTGCTTCAAAAAGATATTTATGGTAACAATCTCCCAAGAAGATCAAGAGATCAGGCTGATGTTGTTAAGAAAAAGAGTATAGGTAATCTTAAAGAAGGTGATTTGATCTTTTTCTCATTTGGCGGGGGAGAGATTGATCATGTTGGGGTATACTTAAATAATAACTTTTTTGTACACGCATCTACCACACGTGGAGTTATCGTGGATGATTTAAGTATTCCTGCTTATCAGAGAGCTTTTGTAAAAGCAGGCACATTATAAAAATTAATATCATGGCAGAAGAAAAAGAAGACTTCACATTCTGGGCTAAATATAAAAAGTTTGCAACTACAGAGGTGCTGATGTACCTGATTATGGCTATCGGTATCGGAGTTGGAATTTTAGTGCTGAGCTAAACCAGTTTTAAATACAGCTTTTATCCTGTCGTTCGAACTTATTTTATTTATGAAATTTGAGAAGTCAGTATATTTATCTGCTGAATAAGTCCCATTGTTTAAAGTCATTTTTCTGCTATAAACCAATCTTTTATCTTCTTTTCTTACACTTACCTTGTAAGAACCAAAGCTATTTTTTAGCTCTATGTCTTCTGGAAGATATTCAATACTCCAATGGTCAGGGATGGTGTAGATAATTTCATCAAGGTCTGTATAACCTCTATTGATAAAAACAGGCAGGGTTCTGTTTTTTATCTCCGGAATGGTTCGGTTTTTATTAAAAGCATTTAGTACAAGGTAAACGTTATTGTTATTGGTTTTTGCAGCGTATTTTTGAATGCTGAGTTTTAGTGTTTCTTTGCTGCTGGGATTAATACTTTTATCATAACTGAGATTAAAAGAATCAAAATTAATATTATCTACATCATAGAACTTTTTAAGAAGTTTTAGTTGTTCTGGTAGTGGCTGATTTTCGAACTGAGCATAATTATCATATTGAGAACCGCGGAAAGTAGTCTTTATAGAGCCATTCACATTGCCATTTACATCAATAACAAGAGTCGCTTTACGATTCTGTAAGTTCATTTGAGTAGATAGGGTTGGGGTCTTTAGTATTTTTCCACCTTCTTCCCGACAAGCCAGTACGGTACGGTCGTCGGTAAAGCTACCCAAAAAGCCGAAAGGACTATTCTGACTAGTACATTCGAGCCAGGTCGTATCGCCTTCTAAAGGAAGACAAAGTATGATATGATTCCCTTGTGCCATACTTGCAAAGTCGGCTTCCATGTCCTTTTTGAAATCACCTGCATTAACGACACAATACCAGGATGGAATATTCAGTGTTTTGAGCAGACTTTGCGTATAATTAACCAGTGCCTTACAATCTCCGTAAGAAAGTTGGTGCACTTCGTTGGCCTGCATAGGTTGCTGACCTCCAATACCTATCTGTACACTAATATAACGCGTCCTTTTCTGTACATATTCATAAACCTTGCGTGCTTTATCCTTGTCGTTCGTTAAGTCTTTCACCAGTTCCTTAATTTCAGCAACAGCTATAGGGTTTAATGCTTGTCTGTCTTTGATCAGGTCATTGAAAACCCATTTGCCCAGTTCTTCCCAGTTCTGATATTTTCCTTTATGGCCATAATAGCTAAATTCTTCAGGAGCTATTTTAACACAAGTAAGATAGTTCTCCCTATCGGGTGTAAAAGGTTCATATTTAAAAGGAAGTAAGTTTTTAACAGTCCAGGTTTGACTTTTAATCTTTTCCTGGTCCAGGACTTCTGGCTCTCCTGAATAATTGTGTGTTTTTATTCTTATTTTATCTGTTGGTTTGCAGATAAATGTATAGGTGCTTTGTTCAACAGCAACATCAGGAATACGATTTGCATACCAATCAGGTATAATGAGATTTTGTTTAGATCTGACTTCAAACTCATATGATATAGTATAAGGATAATCGGATACAGAAGGTGAAAAATGTTTTATACGGTCATCTTCAAATAAAGAGAAGTTACTAACAGCGCTATGGTCGGTAAAATTGTTCAGTGCAAATTTTCCAGTTGATTTTCCATCAGCATTGTATATGATTCCTTTAACATATTTAATGCTTGTATTTTTATTATACCCCAGCACAATTTCAGCATTACTATCACCTCCTTTATTCAATACCGTAATAACACTTTTGACTGTCTGGACAACATTATCAGGACTTCGCATATCTACCGTAGTTTCCATTTTTCTGATTACGGCATTTGCACGATTCTTTAATGTTGGAGAAATCCTATCAACAGCATATTCAGTTTGGGAATAACTGCTGAAAGAGCAAAGTATAAGTATACCTAAAGCAATTTGTTTCAACATCATTTTGTTCATCGTTTAAGAATGATATCTGTTTTTTGCAATTGTATAATTCTGCTATAAAACTCCTTTAGAGATAGGTAGTCCTGAGATTCATAAATTGGTTTGTTGAATTGTAAAAGCTGACTAAAACTGAGTATACCTTCATTTAATGCTGTAGTACATAAATACCGACCTCCGTTATTGACTAAACCAATATTCAGATCCTTAGGTTTGTCAGTTAAGATATAATTATTAGGCAGTTTTATAGACATACTGATTCGAAGTTCACTTTCTGAACCCAGGTCAACCGGATAAGTGCGTTCATTCAGATTAAAAGGATTTTTTGAGATTTTTTCAATAAAAAAAGGATTAAAGAATAAAGGATTATTGTTCATGTCCTCAAAAACAGGCATTTCAATATCGTAGGTTTCAACTAATGGATTTTCAAGACTATCCACATTATTTATTTCATGTTTAATGATACTAATACCGGGCATACTCTCATCTAGTTTTTCTACATATTCATTTACGGAACTTGATTTTAATATTTTTTCACGTTTATTCAATGCTGCATATCCAAAAGAGTATGAAGTCAAAGTTCCTTTTAATTTCCCATCTCTTCCTAACTCTGCACTTAAATTGTAACGTGTTGTTCGTTTCTGACTTGCTTTAAGGTCTAACCAGTAGGAAGGTTTTTTCAAAGGAATTACACGGCCCTGTCCATTGATGCAATGTAAAGGCAGCAAGCCAAAAGGCAGCAAAGGCTCTGAAGCATCTAGTAAAAAAGATTTACCATCAATATTTACTTTGGCAATTACATAATTGAAATCACTGATGACAGGAAATAAGTTGTTCACTAAACCATTCGCACGGGTTGAAAGAATAACAGCTTCAGCATCCAGATCTGCAGCACTTAGTGCTGCAATCAATGCAAAATTAATATCAGCAGTATTTCCTGATTTTATATCTAATGCTTTTTTAATGGTGTTTTCACTGTAGATACCTATAAAACCACTGCTTTTAATGTTATTTCTTATATAGTAATAAATATTCTTTGCTTTACTGAGCTGGTCAGTTGCATTTCCTGTTATAATAGTAACAATATCTTTAAAAATATCTTTTCTTTTTAATTGTCCCCCAAAATCTCTTTCAGATATCAGTTCATAATCTATATTTTTCCATTCTTTAGTTATACTTGTTTTAACACCCCTGATGCTTATATAGTCTGATAATTCAAAGTTAATAGCTGATCTGAAATTACTTGCTGCAGTCATATAGTCTTCTTCAATCAAAGCAGGTATATCTTTCATGATATAAGTCATTTTTGAGCAGTCCATAGGTCTTCCTGCTATCCTTAAACATTCTCTATTGATTTCAGCATCTTGAGAAGTTAGTTTTTGCGTTCCTCGTAGTGTTACATTATAATTGTAGTTGGCGGGGATATTTGCAATGAATTCACTGTGTAGCTTAGGGATTTCCGACTGAAACTCCCAGGTTTTGAAATTGAAGATCCTGGGGGATTGGACGCGGTAACTGTATTCAATTATACTTCCTTCAGATAAGCCAGGCATTGTGAACTTAGTCAGGGTAACATATTTATTCTTCTTTTCCTCAAAGATTTTCTTCCTATCCAATTCTGTGGTCACTATTCTGCCATCAATATAATTGATCGTACTTGCTTTTAGATCATAAATCCGGTCTTCTTTGTCACCATACTTGCGCTGCGGAATGACAATGTTTGCATGTTCGAAGCCATTTTTGTTTAATATTTTAATTCTTACATGATAATGAAAGTCAATATATAAGTAACCATTATTATCATCAATACCAACTGAAGCTGTACCAAATTCACGTAAAACTACAGCACTGGCATTAGTATCAATTGTAGTTTGCTTAAGGTTTAGTTCATCCTGTTTAACTTTAAGGTACTCGAAGTCCTGACCGAATAATAGGGTTGAAAAAGAAAGGGAAAGTAGTAAAAGAAGGTATTTCATTTTCGAGCGTTATAGTTTATAAAATGCTGCAAGATAAGTTAGATTTTTGAAAATAAAAACCGATATGATAACTAATTAGACATAAATAAAGGTGTTATCAAATAAGTTAAGGTTTAATGGATGATTTTTACGACTTTTGAAGTGCTACCAATAAAGTTAAAAATGAAATTAAATTTAAAACGTCCTCTAGCTTTTTTCGATCTGGAAACTACTGGTGTAAATGTAGGTTCTGATCGTATTGTTGAAATCGCTATTTTGAAAGCAATGCCTGATGGATCTGAAGAGATCAAATCAATGCGTATTAACCCGGAAATGCCTATCCCTTTACATTCGTCATTGATTCATGGGATTTATGATGAAGATATAGCTAATGCACCTACTTTTAAAACTGTAGCTGCAGAACTGTTAGAGTTTATTGGTGATGCCGACCTTGCGGGTTATAATTCTAACAGATTTGATATTCCTGTATTATTAGAAGAGTTCTTGAGATCAGGAATTGATTTTGATATGTCTGATAGGAAATTTGTAGATGTTCAGAACATTTTCCATCAGATGGAACAACGTACATTGCGTGCTGCTTATAAGTTTTATTGTGGAAAAGATATCGTTAATGCACATTCTGCAGAAGCTGATATCACTGCAACTTACCATGTGTTATTGGCGCAGATTGAACGTTATAAAGATGTTGATTTTGAAGATAAACAAGGGAAAATATCACAGCCTGTTCAAAATGATGTAGAAGCACTTCATGTATTTACCAACATGAATAAGCCAGTAGATTTTGCAGGTAGAATGGTTTATAATGAAAATGAAGAAGAAATATTCAATTTTGGAAAACATAAGGGCAAAACAGTAGAGCAGGTTTTTGATATAGAACCTAGTTACTATGCCTGGATGAAACAAGGTGATTTTCCATTGTATACCAAGAAAAAGTTGGACGAGATCTGGGCAAGATGGAGTAAAAAGAAAGAATCTTTGAAGCAGGAGAGACAGTTGCAGACTGACGCTAACAGATCTAAACAAATACAGCAGAATAAATCACAACAGGGTTCTGCAAATCCACAGGCACGTCCTCAGGTTAAAAAAGATAAGCCAGCTGTAGCTGTAACAGATGATATGTTAGAGCAATTGAAAATGAAGTTCGGTAAGTAAAATATAAGAATATATGATGGGGCGGGTTGTGTAATTATGCAGCCCGTTTTTTATGACTAAAGCAGTTCATTTTTTAGAAAATCTATATTTCTGGTTAGCCCTTTAAATTTAGTACGTTTGACTGCAGAGTTTTTAAAGATGGTTTTAAAAACATCTTCTGTTATATCCAACCATTCTTCCTTTTTCATTGTCAACAATTGCTTGTTGGCCTCAAATTTAGGCTCTGAATGTGGTGTTGAAAATCGGTTCCAGGGACATACATCCTGGCAAACGTCACAGCCAAACATCCAGTTGTCCATCTTATCTTTGAAACTCTGATCAATTTCTTCTCTTAGCTCAATGGTGAGATAGGAAATACATTTATTGGCATCAATAACGAAAGGAGATAAAATGGCTTCTGTAGGACAGGCATCAATACATTTGGTGCAGGTTCCACAATGATTAGTCTGGAAGGGTTGATCATATTGCAGTTCAAGATCAATAATCAGTTCTGCTAAAAAGAAGAATGAGCCACTTTTTTTATTAATAAGATTACTATTTTTACCTATCCATCCAATACCAGCTCGTTTTGCCCATGCACGATCTAATACGGGAGCAGAGTCAACAAAGGCACGACCTGCTACTTCTCCGATTTCTTCTCTAATGAAGTTTAATAATTGGAATAATTTTTCTTTAATAACCTCATGATAATCAGAGCCGTATGCGTATTTAGATATTTTAGGCGCATTTGAATCTGTTTGCTTTTGCTCTGGGAAATAATTGAGGCTTAATGAAATGACTGACTTTGAGTCATCCACAAGCAGTCTGGGATCTAGTCGTTTATCAAAATGATTCTCCATATAAGCCATCTGCCCATGATGCTTGTCCTGCAACCATTTTTCCAGTTTTGGTGCTTCATCTTCAAGGAATTCTGCTTTGGCAATGCCACAATGCATAAAGCCAAGCCGTAAGGCTTCATCTTTAATTAATTTACTATATCTGTAAGCATTGTTTAACATTGTTTACAAAGATAAGGCTTTGAATTGGAAACTTTTTAGTCGCTCGATTGTTGTTAGTTTAACTAAATAAAGTTGAAGTTATGGAAAATATAGAATCACAACATACAGAAGATCCAAACAAGCCACATAAACCTATAGAGCATGACTATCCAAAGCATCAGGATGATCCTGGACCCTCGCGTGAATCTATTGAGGAGAAAGATATAAATGGGGCTGCGGTAGTTCTGCGATGGCTAATACCTATTTTGGTGATTGCGCTGGTTGTATATTGGTTTGTTTATATGAAGTAAGACTGTTATTTTAACAGTCTTACTTCATATAAATCTTTTCTTCTGTCTTTTAATATGCGGACTGTACCAAAGTGGTGTATTTCGTCCAACAAATGTAGGTCAACATCTACTACCAGCATCATTTCAGTATTTGGTGTAGTCTCAGCTTTTACCGCATCGGTAGGAAAGGCAAAGTCTGATGGTGTGAATACTGCAGACTGAGCAAACTGTATGTCCATATTGTTTACTTTGGGCAAATTGCCTACACAACCTGCAATGGCTACATAACATTCGTTTTCAATAGCTCGCGCTTGTGCACATCTTCTTACTCTTGTATATCCATTTTGAGTATCGGTTAAGAACGGTACAAATAGAATTTGCATACCCTGATCTGCATATATACGGCTAAGCTCCGGAAATTCTACATCATAGCAAATCAAAATGCCAACCTTACCACAATCGGTATCGAATACCTGAATTTTATCACCACCTACCATGCCATAATATTTCTGTTCATTGGGGGTGATGTGTATTTTTCTATATTCATCTGTTTTGCCACTTCTATGGCATAGGTAAGTGGCATTGTATAATTTATTGTTTTCAACAATAGGCATGGTGCCGGATATAATATTCACATTATAAGATAGCGCATATTGCTGTATTCGTTCTACGATTTCAGCAGTACGTTCAGCAAGCTTACGCATAGCCTCCATTTCTGGAAGGTGGTTGTAAGGATGTAAAAGTGGCGTATTGAAAAACTCCGGGAACATGATGAAATCTGATCCATAGCCACTCACTGCGTCTACGAAGAACTCTACTTGTTCGTAAAAAGCTTCAATATCCGGGAATAAACGCATTTGCCATTGTACGAGTCCAATCCGTATTGTTTTAGCAGAACGAGCAGAAGCATCGATACCTTGGTAATAAATGTTGTTCCACTCAATCAGTGTAGCAAATTCTTTGGATTCATGGTCTCCAGGTAGATAGTTTTTTAGAACTTTTCTTACGTGGAAGTCGTTAGACAATTGAAAGGTTAGAGTAGGGTCAAAGATTTCTTTTGCCTTTACTTTATCAATATATTGTCTTGGTGTAAGTTTATCTGCATATTCATGGTATCCGGGAATACGGCCGCCTGCAATGATACTTTTTAAATTTAAGCTCTCGCAAAGCTCTTTTCTTGCTTCATATAAGCGTCTGCCTAAACGTAATCCGCGATACTCAGGGTGCACAAATATCTCTATGCCATACAATACATCACCTTCAGGATCATGAGTCGAGAATGAGTAATCACCCGTAATGTTTTTATAGGTATGCCTATCGCCATATTCATCATAATCAACGATAATTGAGAGTGAACAGGCTACAACTTTATCATCTACTGCAATACATAGCTGGCCTTCGGGGAAAAGTTTAAGCAAGCGTTCAATGCTATTTTTACTCCATATTTGTCCAAGAGTTTCGTAAGCTTGTTGCATAGATTCCCTCAGGTCATTATAATCTGACAGTGTTAGTTTTCTTGTTTCTACGTTCATATGAGTATATAACTAACCAATTCCAATAAATGTTTGTTTTTAGAACAATCTACCCGATTGCCCTGGAAAGTTTCTCTGCAGGTGTTTATATGCAGCTTCTGTTGCTTCCCTGCCTCTTGATGTTCGCATCAGAAATCCTTCCTGGATTAAAAAAGGCTCATAAACTTCCTCTATGGTACCTTCATCTTCTCCAACTGCTGTCGCAATGGTTTTTAAGCCTACCGGTCCACCTTTAAACTTATCGATAATGGTAGTCAGAATTTTATTGTCCATTTCATCCAGACCATGTTCATCCACATTTAATGCTTTTAAAGCATAGCGGGCTATGTCAGTATCTATTTTGCCTGTACCTTTAATTTGTGCAAAATCTCTGGTTCGTCTTAAGAGGGCATTAGCAATACGTGGTGTGCCACGACTGCGGCGTGCAATTTCATAAGCACCTTCATCTGTGATTGGAGTTTTTAATATCTCGGATGATCTTAATATGATAGTTGTCAGTAGTTTGGCATCGTAATAAGCCAAACGTGAATTGATGCCAAATCTGGCTCTTAAAGGAGCTGTCAACAAACCTGATCGGGTAGTTGCGCCAACTAATGTAAAAGGATTTAAACTGATTTGTACAGAGCGGGCATTGGGCCCACTCTCTAGCATAATGTCTATTTTGAAGTCTTCCATTGCTGAATACAAGTATTCTTCAACTAAAGGACTTAAACGGTGTATCTCATCAATAAAAAGGATATCCCCTTCGTCCAGGCCAGTTAATAAGCCAGCAAGATCACCAGGTTTATCCAATACAGGTCCAGAAGTGACTTTAATTCCAACACCCATTTCATTTGCAATGATGAGGGAAAGAGTCGTTTTACCTAGTCCCGGAGGACCGTGTAATAAAACATGATCCAGGGGTTCGCCGCGTAACTTTGCTGCTTTTACAAAGATCTTTAGGTTTTCCATCACCTTTTCCTGTCCGGTAAAATCATCAAAAGCTTGGGGGCGCAATACTTTCTCGATGTCGCGTTCTATGGGTGACAGGCTTTCGGATGAGGGATCAAGATTCTCGTTCATTGTTCAAAAATACGCTTAAATATTAGAATTATAGAATGGCTAACTAAATTTGGAAGCTACAACAGCTTCCTTTACGCCATTTGCATAGTTGTAAAAACCTTCTCCAGATTTAATACCTTTATTGCCAGCAGTAACCATATTTACGAGTAGCGGGCATGGTGCATATTTGGGGTTTCCGAAACCATCTTGTAGTACACGTAAAATAGCCAGACAAACATCCAGGCCAATAAAATCTGCAAGTTGTAATGGTCCCATTGGATGTGCCATGCCCAGTTTCATAACTGTATCAATTTCTTCAACACCTGCTACATTTTCATAAAGTGCATAAATAGCTTCGTTAATCATGGGCATTAAGATTCTGTTAGCTACAAAGCCAGGATAATCATTTACTTCGACAGGAACTTTAGCTAGTTTTTTAGAGAGATCCATAATCAGAGCTGTAGTTTCATTGCTGGTTTCATACCCCCTTATCACCTCTACTAGTTTCATAATTGGAACAGGGTTCATGAAATGCATGCCAATTACTTTGTCGCCACGGTTGGTAACAGATGCTATTTTAGTGATAGATATAGATGAAGTATTACTCGCTAAAATAGCTTCTGGTTTAGCAAAGGTGTCCAGATCTTTGAAAATTTTCAATTTAAGTTCCAGGTTTTCTGTTGCAGCTTCTACAATCAGTTTACTTTGAGCGACACCCGATTTTATATCTGTAAAAGTACTAATGTTTCTTAATGTAATGTTTTTCTCTGATTCAGTAAGTGTTCCTTTTGCTACCTGACGATCCAGGTTTTTACTAATGGTGTTTATGGCTTTTTCTAAAGCTTCATTATTAATGTCGATCAGATTAACCTGATAGCCAAATTGTGCAAAAGTATGTGCAATGCCATTGCCCATCGTTCCAGACCCGATTACTGCGATGTTCTTCATTTAGTTTCTTTTATGAGGTTAGTAACTTTTTATGGAGCTAATCTATTTATAATCCACGAACCATCCACTAAATCATATGAAATTCTGTCGTGCAGCCTGCTTGGGCGACCTTGCCAGAATTCGATATGCATAGGTTCAATGAGATAACCTCCCCAGTATTCCGGATGTGGAATCTCTTTATTCTCGTATTCTTTTGTAAGATTGGATACTTTTTTTTCTAATGATTCACGACTTTCAAGTATGCTGCTTTGTGGTGATGCCATAGCGCCAATTTGACTTCCAGTAGGTCTGGAATGGAAATATTTGGCAGAAGTTTCTTTATCAACTTTACTCACTATCCCCTCAATTCTCACTTGTCGTTCTAATTCAGGCCAGAAAAATACGAGTGCAGCTTGTGGGTTTTCAATTAAATCCCGCCCTTTTTTGCTTTCGTAATTGGTATAAAAGACAAAACCATGTTTGTCAAATTCTTTTAGTAGTACAATACGCGCTGAAGGTTTTCCGAAACGGTCAGCTGTAGCGAGAGTCATTACATTGGGTTCGTAAAGTTGTGCATCTATTGCTGCAGAAAACCATTTCCCAAATTGCAGGATAGGGTTGCTTTCCACATCTTTTTCTGAAAGCTGCGCAGAACGGTATTCCTGTCTTAAATCGTGTAAATTATTTTTATTAAGCTCCATGTACAAAAATAGGTTTTAGTTTATTCAAATTTATCCCTAAATTTCCAAAATGATAAGCCGGTTACAACCTACTACAGGAAGATTATTGATCTCAGAACCATTTCTAATGGATCCTAATTTTAAGCGTTCAGTGATTCTGATTACTGAACATCAGGAAGATGGAACTGTAGGGTTTATCCTGAATCATTGCAGTGCTTTGATACTGAGTGATGTGATTCCAGAAATGGGAGATGCAAGTTATCCGATTTATTTGGGAGGGCCTGTTGAAACAGATACAATACACTTTATCCATAGATGTCCTGATCTGATTACTGATGGTCAGGAAATAGCAAAGGGAATATATTGGGGTGGTAATTTTGAAGCATTAAAAGTATTGATCAGTACTAAAAGTATTGGTGAGGCTGATATTAAATTTTTTCTAGGCTATTCAGGTTGGGCTGAGGAACAGCTTAAAATGGAAATGAAGGAGAATACATGGATTGTATCTGATCAGTTTCATGCCGATGTGGTTTTCTCCAATAATGAAGAAAACCTATGGCGTGAGGTAATTATTAACCTGGGGCCCAAATATGCCCATGTGAGTAATTTTCCCCAGGATCCTAATTTGAATTAATTACATTTCTGCAGCGCTCTCTTCAACTTTTTTTCTCAAGTCGTCTTTATAAGCTTGCATTTTTTCTGCTAATGATTCATCAGCAGTAGAAAGTATTTGAACAGCCAGTAACCCTGCATTTTTAGCTGCATTTAAAGCAACTGTTGCTACAGGAATACCATTTGGCATTTGTAGTATAGAAAGAATAGAATCCCATCCATCAATAGAGTTTGAAGATTTAACAGGTACCCCAATTACAGGTACTACGGTAATCGAGGCTACCATTCCAGGTAAATGAGCCGCACCACCTGCACCCGCAATAATTACTTTTATTCCTCTTGAAGCAGCATTTTTGGCATAATCGAACATTCTTTCCGGAGTACGGTGTGCTGATACTACGGTCATTTCAAATTCTACCCCAAATTCTTTAAAAATATCAGCAGCATCTTGCATAATGTGAAGATCTGATTTGCTGCCCATGATAATACCGGCTTTTATGCTCATTTTATGAAATAACTTTTAATGTGTTTTTAATGAAATTGGCTTTTTGTATGGCCGCATCCCTATTTTGATCAACAATAGTGATGTGTCCCATTTTACGGAAAGGCTTGGTATATTTTTTACCATATAGATGTATATAAACGCCGTCTATACCCAATATTTTTTCTAGTCCCTGATATTTTGCAACACCATTATGATTCTTTTCGCCCAGAAGGTTAATCATTACCGCATTGCTGATGCAACGGGTATCGCCCAATGGTAAATTGAAAATAGAGCGTAAATGTTGCGCAAATTGTGAGACGTAATTACCTTCAATAGTTTGGTGCCCGCTGTTATGTGGGCGAGGAGCTAACTCATTTACGAGAAGATCTCCATTTTTAGTTACAAACATTTCTACTGCCAGCAGACCGGTAACGTTAAGAGAGGAAGCAATATTCTTCGCAATTACTTCAGCTTTGTGTTGTAGGGCTTCAGGATAGGTAGAAGGACCAATTAAAAACTCAACCAGATTGGCTTCTGCATTGAATTCCATTTCTACCATTGGGAATGTTTTTATGTCGCCCTTTGAATTTCTGGCCACAATAACGGCAACTTCCTTTTCGAAATCTACAAGTTCTTCAATCAGACAAGGTGCATCAAAAGCATTATCAATATCAGCAACATTGTTGATCCTCATTACTCCTTTACCATCATAACCATCTTTACGTTGTTTAAGAATGTAAGGGAAAGAAAAGTTGCTGTTTCTGATATCTTCTTTTGTATTTACGAGTTGAAAAGGTGCTGTAGGAATGTTGTTCTCTTTGAAAAATTGTTTCTGTACACCTTTATCCTGTATCAAGCGGATTACTCTGGATTGTGGGAATACATGTTTCCCTTCTTTCTCTAGTTGTTCAAGAGCTTCTATGTTAACCTTTTCGATTTCGATAGTAATGATGTCAGCTTTCTTTCCAAAGTTATAAACGGTGTCGAAATCGGTAATAGAGCCGCATTCAAAGTAGTTTGCTATATGTTTACAGGGTGCATCAGTATCCGGATCTAAAACCAGGGTTGTGAGGTTATAGTTGATGGCTTCCTGAATGAGCATTCTGCCCAATTGACCGCCGCCGAGTATCCCTAATTTTAAATCACTTATTTGTTTTGCCATATCTAAATGAAAAAGTTATGCTTATTTTGCACAAAAATAAACAATATAAACGGATTGATGGATGCAGATGCTATAATTATTGGAGCCGGAGCTTGTGGTTTGATGTGTGCGGTACAAGCTGGGTACCTTGGTAAGCGTGTTGTTCTGCTGGAAAAGAATGAACAGGCGGGTGCTAAGATCTTGATTTCCGGAGGTGGACGTTGTAATTATACAAATTTGTACGCGACGGATGAACAGTTTATTTCCGCGAATAAACATTTCATGAAATCTGCATTTACACAGTGGACAGTAGCTGATACGATTAGTTTTTTTGAAACTTATGGGATTGAGGGGAAAGAGAAAACACTGGGTCAGCTTTTTCCTGATGGCAAAAATGCCAGGGATGTTGTTGCAGTATTTACATCTATTTGTGAGGATTTTGGACAAGAGCTGATTTGTGGGGCTGAAGTTTCGGATATCGGACAATTGGCAGATGGTTTTCAGGTGAAATATAGTAAAGCTGGTAAGAACCGGATACTAACTGCACCGAAGCTAGTAATAGCTACGGGAGGTTTACCTATTCCCAAAATGGGGGCAACTGATTTTGCATTGCGTTTTGCGCGTAAACATGGTTTGAAGATCATTGAAACAATGCCTGCATTAGTGCCGCTTACAATTACGGGAAAAGATGAGGAGTGGTATGCTCAGCTGTCTGGAAATAGTGTGTTTTGCAGGGTTAGTAATGAAAAGATTTCATTCGAAGAGAATATTCTTTTTACACATTGGGGATTAAGCGGACCGGCAATATTGCAGATTTCATCTTATTGGAAAAGAGGTGAGGTATTTAATATTGATTTATTGCCTGATCAAAATATCATCGACTTGATTGAAATTGAGCGTAAGCAAAATGGCAAGTTGTTATTGTCGACCTTGTTCAATCGTTTTTATGCAAAGAAATTTACAGAAGCATTAGGCAAGTTTTTACCGGTAGAGAAGCAGGTGGCGGTGCTTACCAAAGTTGAACTTGAAAATATTGAACAGATTATTCATCATTTTAAAGTGAAACCGGCAGGGGATAAGGGGTATGATAAGGCTGAAGTTATGCGTGGTGGTATCGATACTAATGAATTGTCATCAAAAACTTTGGAATGTAAAAAGGTTCCAGGTATTTATTTTGGAGGTGAGTGTGTAGATGTGACAGGGTGGCTTGGGGGGTACAATTTCCAATGGGCCTGGGCTAGTGGTTTTGTAATAGCCCAGGGATTGTAACATATTATTCACAATTTGGAATCGTATAGGTCCAGGTTTCAGAAATGCCCGTCGGGAAAGTATATACCATACCTTTGCCAGTTTCGAACCACAATTTACCTCTTAGTTTTTCTCTGCTACCAATTTCATTCATCGATAAACTATCGTAAATCCGGCCATTGATCATCACATATCTGATCTTTTCAGAATTTCTGATATCATCCAAAGGATTCGCATCCATAACGATGAGGTCTGCAAGTTTTCCGACTTCCAGTGAGCCGATTTCTTTGCTCATACCCAGGTAAGCGGCTCCATTTACTGTTGCACAGCGAATAGCTTGTAAGGGAGTCATTCCCCCTTGTGCTAGCATCCATAATTCCCAATGTGCACCTAAACCTTGTATTTGTCCATGTGCACCTAAATTAACTTTAGTGCCTCTGTCGGCAATGAGTTTTGCAGATTTAGCAACTTCAATATGACCATAATCACCATATTCTGATGTTGTTCTTCTTCTTGCTCTTGGATCAATAATTGATCTTGGTGTGAAAGCCATCAGACGTTCATTCTCCCAAACATTTGTTCTGTCGTACCAGTAGTTTTCTCCCCACTGACTGCCGTAACTTACGATTAGAGTTGGTGTATAGGCTACTTCTGTTTTGTTCCAGAATGAGATAATATCCTTATAAATTGGTGCAACAGGAATACTATGTTCAATACCCGTATGTCCGTCGGCAATCATATTCATATTAGTGAAAAATGTAGAACCTCCTTCGGGAACAACCATCATTTTTAGCTGTCTGGCAGCTTCAAGAATTTGCTGACGTTGATCACGACGAGGCTGATTGTATGATTTTACGGAAAATGCACCAACAGCTTTTAACCTGCGAAGGTTCGACAATGCATCATCAAGACTATTGATGACTACTTTGAAATCACCATCGGCACCATAAAGAATAGAGCCTGTTGAATATAAGCGAGGACCTACCAAACGGCCGGCTTTGATCATTTCCGCCTGACTAAATACCATTTCTGTATTACTTGATGGGTCATGAGAGGTGGTTACACCAAATGCCAGGTTTGCAAGGTAAGACCAATCCTGCTGGGGGCTGATTCCGTCTGGACTGGTGCGTAAATGAGCATGTACATCAATCATTCCAGGCATAATTGTTTTGCCTGTTACATCTATAATTCTGGTGTTTGCAGGGATAGAAAGATTCTTGCCTATAGATACAATTTTATTGTTTTCGATTAGGATAGAACCATTTTCTATCACCTCATCGCCTTTCATAGTAATGATTCTTGCCCCTGTTAAAGCGATTAATCCGGTAGGGACATCAGCTTTAAGTTTTAAATTTAATGACAAGCCAATGCTATCTGGTTCAGTTGCAGGTACCCTAAGTCCTTCCGAGAAATTAAAAATAGTGTTAATGTCCCTGCTGAAATACTGCTCGCCCAATGTCCAGAACATTTTATTGCTATCGCGGCTCCAATGTATATATGTCCCTGCGTCTTTAGTAATTCGGGTTAGTGGGATAGCTTTATTAGATGAAGATAATTCTAGAGGAGACCCCGTTGTTACCATTGGAGTAACATACACGTTGAATAGTTCTGTAAAGGCCATCCATTTACCATCTGGACTTGGTGCAAATTGTGTTGCATAAGTAGAGGTATAATGTGTTCGTTCATTTCCTCCATTCAGATCGATACTTTTAAAAACCTTTTTTCCTGCTTCTGAAGATTGGAAATAGATTCTGCTGTCGTCAGCATTAAATTTTGGTTTGATACCACTTTCTGAGATCAGAGTTTTTGTGCCACCAGCAGCTGACATGGTGAAAATTCCTGTTCCACGGCCATAAGCATAGCCTAATACATCGTTACCTATGCCCTTTCTAAATACAATCTTATCACCTTTATTAGAGAATGAAGGGGAATAGTAAAAGCCTTTTTCGTCAGTAAGTGCTGTGATTTTCCCGGATTTTATATCTGCCTTTTTAATAGCCCCTTTAAATTCATCACTCCATGTGGCAAAAATGACTGTTTTGCCATCTGCGCTTATTTCTGGTTCAAATTCAAAATCCAGACCTTTGGTAATTCGTTCTGGAATCCCGTTTGGCAAATCTTTTTTGTATAAAAAACCTGCAGCATTAAATACCACAAACTTCCCATCTGCAGAGGTAGTTAGCTGACGGATCATTTTTACAGTAAAGTCATCATTAAATACCTGTTGTGGGAAATGTAAGGCTTGTTGTACAGTTTGTGAGCTGGTTACGTGGAAAGGGATATTGTTCGTAAATAAAGAGTTGAGATCGATTTTTTTGATCTTTCCTCGAGCATAAAAAATGATGCTTTTGCCATCTGGAGTCCAGGCATAGTTTGGATAAACACCAAAAATTGCCCATGTTTCCTGTTGGTCGTGGGATAGATCTTCATAGATTGGCCATTCTTCAGCAGTTTGCAGGTTCTGTAAAACTAATACTGATTTTAATCTGATGCGTTTTACATAAGCCATTAACTTACCGTCCGGCGATATTTGAGGTCTTGCTGCACCACCTGGCTGGGCAATCAGATTAGTCGTCTTTCCGGTGACAAGATTCAGTTGCCTGATGGCATAAATCATCCCATTTGGATCTTTACTATATTCAAAATTGGGGCCGGGCGACATATCTTCACTGTAATAAAGATATTTACCATTTGGAGAAACATTGGGTTCTCCCGCATCTTGCTGATCGTTTTTTCTTTTAGTTAATTGTACTCCTTCACCACCATAAATGCTATACATCCACATTTCGCCAGCACCAAGAGAACGTGTGCCTGTAAAATGCTTACGTGCAATCAGGTATTCACTATTGGGCATCCAGGTTGCATTGTTTAACAAGCGAAAAGCTTCTTTGGTTACCTGACGTTTAAATGAACCATCACGGTTCATGATCCATATGTTATCAGCACCGCTTTTATCACTTGTATAGGAAATGTACTTACCATTCGGACTGAAACGAGGTTGGACTTCCCACGCTGGTCCACCACTTAATAATACTGCAGATCCACCAGTTATTGGCATGATATATAAATCACCAAGTAAGTCGAATATTATATCTTTACCATCAGGACTCACATCAAGGTTCATCCATGTACCTTCATTTGTGTTTAAAGTAAAGGTTTGGGTGCTTCCTCTATATTTTTCAATATCCCAGTTTTCTCTCTGTGGGTTGGTTTGATCTTGTGTTAACGGTTGTCCTTGACTGCGTGTTTGAGAACGTGTTTGAACGGGCGTTTGAGAGAACGACGATTGAAATATTAATGCCAGAATTAATAGTATAAATGATCTTCTCATATCACCTGATGTAATTTAAGCCGCAATTTACTAATATCAGTTCATTTTTATAGTTTTGATGATTAGAGTTTGTGGAAAAGAGCGAAAGATTAAAGATAAAAGAACCAGAATTAAGGATAAGGACGCTCCATATATGAATGAAATAGAAGTATTAAAGCGATATTGGGGATATGACGGTTTCAGGCCTTTACAGGATGATATTATCAGATCTGTTTTAGATGGAAATGATACATTGGCATTATTGCCAACAGGTGGTGGAAAATCTATTTGTTTTCAGGTTCCCGCAATGGTAAAAGAAGGGATTTGTATTGTTATTTCTCCTTTAGTTGCTTTAATGAAGGATCAGGTAGAGGCATTGAAAGCGAAAGGAATTGAGGCTGTGGCTATTTATGCAGGGATGGGTAAGCGTGAAATAGATATTCTGCTTGATAATTGTATTTACGGAAATATAAAGTTTTTATACCTCTCTCCAGAGCGATTGATGTCGGAATTGGTGCGTATCCGCATTTCTTATATGAAGGTAAATCTGATTGCTGTTGATGAAGCACATTGTATTTCCCAGTGGGGTTATGATTTCAGACCCCCTTATCTAAAGATCAATGAGATCAGAGAGATTCATCCCGATGTGCCAGTATTGGCATTAACAGCCACTGCAACACGCTTTGTCAGAAATGATATTGTAGAGAAGCTGCACTTTAAAGAACCTAATATTTTTGTCCAGAGTTTTGCCCGGAAAAATCTGAGTTATGTGGTATTAGATGATGAAGATAAATACCGCCGACTTATCAAAATTCTTACTAATGTTAAGGGCAGTGGCTTAGTATATGTCAGGAACAGAAGAGAAACAGCTGAAGTAGCTGCTTTTTTAAACAGAAATGGTATTGCTGCTGATTATTACCATGCTGGTATAGAAAAAGAAGAACGTTTTAGAAAACAGGAAGCCTGGAAGCTGAATCGGATAAGAGTAATGGTTGCTACCAATGCTTTTGGGATGGGAATTGATAAACCTGATGTACGTTTTGTAGTGCATCTGGATTTACCAGATAGCCTTGAAGCTTATTATCAGGAGGCTGGAAGAGCAGGGAGAGATTTACAAAAAGCATATACAGTTTTACTGGCTAATAAGTCTGACGAAGTATCCTTAAAAGCGAAGTATGCGGATAGTTTTCCTTCGGTTGAAGAAATTAAAAAAGTTTACCACTACCTCGGGAATTATTATCAACTGGCTTATGGTGCTGGAGAAGGTTTAACTTTCGGATTTGACCTGGCTGATTTTTGTAAGCGTTTTAATGTTGGAGTGTTGAAGACAATGGCTGTATTGAAGTTTTTAGAACATGATGGATACCTGACTTTATCAGAAAATATATTTTTACCATCCAGGGTTTTATTCCTGGTGGGAAGCGAGGATGTGTATCGTTTTCAGATAGAGAACGCTGGTTATGATCCGCTTATAAAAGCTATATTAAGGTCGTATGGTGGCAGTTTTGAGCAGTATGTGAAAATAAGTGAATCAGAAATAGCAGGAAAAATAAGAGCCTCTTATGCAGATGTGATTCGTATGATTAACAATTTGAATGAGCAGGGGTTATTGTCGTACTTGCCACAATCAGATCAGCCGCAGTTACAATATTTACGTGCTAGGTTAGATTTTAGTCACATGGATATTGATGTGAAGTATATTGAACAACGTAAGGAATTACAGACTGAACAGATTAAAGCTGTGCTTGCTTATGCAGGTAAAAAGGAGTGTAGAAGTATTCAATTGTTAACTTATTTTGACGAGCCAGGGTCTGAGAAATGTGGAATTTGTGATGTATGTCTGGCTGAGAAGAAAGCAAGTGATGCTGATCTGCTGGAGGATAAGATTGATTTTGAGATTGTAACTCTTCTGCAAACAGCAACATATGTTTTAGATGAGCTGGTAAATGCTATCGCTACAGGTACAGATAGTGAGCGTTTAGAACGAATACGTGCATTATTAGACGCAGGAAAAATTAAAACAGATGGTAAAAATTATTACCTTTAATCTCATGAAGAACATATCCCTTATTGCCTTGTTTTTTCCTTTTTTGTTAGCAGGTTGTGATAGCAAATGCATTGAAGATTCCGGAATCCCGGTTAGCAGAGCGTTAAAAGTAAAGAGTTTTGATAAAATCAAAGTGGAAGGGGCAATTAAACTAATCCTAACACAGGATAGCAGTTATGTTGTACAGGTTGACGCTGATTCTAATATCATTAGCTATGTTAAAGCAGATGTTTCGGGTTCTGAGCTTAAAATAAAACTAGACGCGGATAGATATTGTGGTACGGATTCGATAGTAGTTCATGCCGGGATTGGAGAGCTAAAAGATCTTTCTCTGGCTGGTGCAGTTAAAGTTGTTGGCGATGGCCGTATCTATACTAATGATGTTGATTTTTCTTTTTCAGGTATGACTGACGTAACAATGGATCTAAATGCAGGTAAATTGACTACAAAAGTGGATGGTGTTGGTAAATTAGTATTAACAGGACAAGCAGGAGTGCATGATTTGAAGATTAAGGGAACTGCTAAAGTTGATGCTTTTGATTTTATTGTGGGTATTTACAATATTGATACAGATGGAACTGGGAAAGCTAATATTAATGTGCTAAACGAGTTAAAAGTGAAAACCTCAGGTTCAAGTGAAATCTATTACAAAGGGAATCCTAAAAAGGTGGACGAGAAAAAGTCTGGCGCAACTAAACTGGAAAAAGTAATTTAGTCCTGAATGTTGTTTTTTAGCTACTTTAGCCGCCTTATTTAATACATGGAAAAAAACGATAAAAAGGTTATCCGATCCTGGGCTTTCTTTGATTGGGCCAATTCAGCTTATAATTTAGTTATCACTTCGACCATCTTTCCGGCTTACTATACGATTATTACAAGGACAGAAGAGTTTGGCGACCAGGTTACTTTTTTTGGCAGGACATTTACCAATACAGCATTATCTAATTATACACTTTCTGTTGCCTACTTATTGATGGTGATTTTATTGCCGATCCTGTCTTCGATGGCAGATTACAGGGGTAATAAGAAATTATTCATGAAGTTTTTCACCTATATGGGCGGCTTAGCTTGTATTGGTTTATACTTCTTTGAATTGAAAACTCTGGAGTTTGGTATTATCTGTTTTGCTTTGGCAGCGATGGGCTATGTTGGAGGAGTGATGTTTAATAACTCATATCTTCCGGAAATTGCTACTCCAGAACATCAGGATAGGGTTAGCGCTAAAGGGTTCGCTTACGGTTATGTTGGAAGTGTATTGCTGCAATTGATTTGTTTTTTATTTGTAATGAAACCGGATTGGTTTGGTATTACTGATGCTTCTTTTCCACCTAGGTTGTCGTTCTTGTTAGTGGGTTTATGGTGGATCTGTTTTGCACAGATTCCTTTCAGGAAGTTACCTGCTGGAAGTCCTAATTTTAAAAGAATTAATAAACGTGTAATAAATAGTGGATTTGCGGAACTGGGTAAAGTATGGACACAATTAAAGCATATGCCTTTTTTAAAGGTATATTTAATTGCTTTCTTTTTTTACTCGATGGGAGTGCAGACCATTATGTTAGCTGCGGCAGGTTTCGGCGAAAAAACATTGCAGCTGGGAACAGAAAATCTGATTATAGTCATCCTTATCATTCAATTGGTAGCTATATTGGGCGCGATTATTATGTCGAAATTTGCTAAAAAAATCGGGAACATCAATGTGTTGATTGTTGTTGTTGTGATTTGGATTGTTACCTGTGGTTGTGCTTATTTTGTCACAACCGCAACTCAATATTATGGCCTGGCAGCAATTGTAGGCTTAATTATGGGAGGTATTCAATCCTTATCCCGTTCTACTTATTCTAAGAGCTTGCCTACTGATACGCCAGATAACGCCTCTTTTTTTAGTTTTTATGATATTACAGAGAAGATGGCGATTGTGATTGGACTTTTTAGTTTTGCATTTATTGAAGAGATGACAGGTAGTATGCGCAATTCAATTATTGCTTTAGCATCGTTTTTTATCATAGGTTTGGTATTTTTGCTGATGTTAAAGGGAGTTGAACGCAAATTAATTGGGAAGACGATCGACTAAACATAATATAAAACGTTTTATATACTGATGAAGATAGAATTATTTGTGCCGTGTTTTGTAGATCAATTGTATCCGGAAACAGCATTTAATACCATTAAGTTATTAGAAAAGTGCGGTTGCGAGGTGTTTTATAATTCAGCTCAGACTTGTTGTGGACAACCGGCATATAATGCGGGATATTGGGAACAGGCTAAGGAAACTGGTACTAAGTTTTTAAATGACTTTTCGGAAACGGATTATATTGTAGCGCCATCAGCTTCCTGTGTGGGAATGGTGAAAAGTGGTTTCAATGATTTGTTTACCAATACGATAGTGCATAATAAATGCAGGAATATACAGAGTAATATATTTGAACTTTCCGATTTTCTTATCAATGTATTGAAACGTGATTATTTTGGTGCTGAATTAGAAGGGAAAGCCGTTTACCATGATTCATGTAGCGGATTGCGTGAATGTAAGATCAAAGAGGAACCCAGACAATTATTGTCGAAGGTTCATGGTCTGGAAATGGTAGAGATGAAGGATACTGATATGTGCTGCGGATTTGGTGGTACTTTTGCTGTTAAATTCGATGCAATTTCTTCTGCTATGGCAGAGCAAAAAGTAAATAATGCATTGGAGCAAGGCGCTGAATATATGATTTCAACAGATCTATCTTGTTTGATGCATATACAAGGTTATATCGATAAAAATAATATTCCTTTAAAAACCATGCATTTAGCTGATGTTTTAGCAACTGGCTGGCTAGAAAGTACAGAATATTAATTAACTTTGTAATCGAAATAAGATCACATTGTAAGTGATTGATATTAAATATTTTATTAATTTTTAAATCATAGTTGTAGATGATTAATATTACACTGCCTGACGGCTCCAGTCGTCAGTATGAAAAGGGCACAACTGCTCATCAAATCGCATTATCAATTTCAGAGGGGCTGGCCCGTAATGTTTTGGCTGCCGAGGTAAACGGCGAAGTTTGGGATTCATCAAGACCTATTGAGGCTGATGCTACTGTAAAATTGTTGACCTGGAATGATCAGGCTGGTAAAGCTACATTCTGGCATTCTTCCGCCCATATTATGGCTGAGGCTTTAGAGATTTTGTATCCAGGAACGAAGTTTGGTATTGGTCCGGCTATTGAAACAGGCTTTTACTATGATGTTGATTTTGGCGACAGAGAGTTCTCTTCAGACGATTTTAAAGCTATTGAAGCTAAGATCATCGAATTGGCAAAACAGAAAGAAGTTTTTGAACGTAAAGCAGTTTCTAAGGCAGATGCAATCGCCTATTTTGAAGAAAAGGGTGATGAGTATAAGTTAGACCTTTTAGAAGGTTTAGAGGATGGTAAGATTACTTTCTATACACAAGGTGAATTTACAGATCTTTGTCGCGGGCCACATATCCCTAATACGGGTTTTGTAAAAGCCGTAAAACTGATGAATGTTGCCGGTGCTTATTGGCGCGGTGATGAAACCAGGAAGCAATTAACACGTATTTATGGTGTTACTTTTCCGAAAGCAAGTGAGTTGACTGAATATCTTCATATGATTGAAGAGGCTAAGAAAAGAGATCATCGTAAATTAGGTAAGGAATTGGAACTATTTGCTTTTTCCGAAAAAGTGGGCATGGGTTTACCGTTATGGTTACCAAAAGGTACTGCTTTACGTGAACGTCTGGTTCAGTTTTTAACTAAAGCACAAAGTAAGGCGGGTTATGAGCAAGTAGTTACACCACATATCGGCCATAAAAATTTATATATCACATCCGGTCATTATGAAAAATATGGTAAGGATGCTTTTCAACCTATTAGAACACCTCAAGAGGGAGAGGAGTTCTTTTTAAAACCGATGAACTGCCCACACCATTGTGAGATTTACAAGGTTAAACCACGTTCATACAAGGATCTTCCTTTGCGTTTTGCAGAGTTTGGTACTGTATACCGTTATGAGCAGAGTGGTGAATTACATGGTTTGACACGTGTTCGTGGGTTTACACAGGATGATGCGCACTTATTCTGTAGGCCTGATCAGGTAAAAGAGGAGTTTAAGAAGGTAATTGATCTGGTATTATATGTATTCAAATCATTAGGCTTTGATGATTATATAGCTCAGGTTTCTTTAAGAGACCCGGAAAACAAAACTAAGTACATCGGTAGTGATGAAAACTGGCGCCTGGCAGAGTCTGCTATTATTGAAGCTGCTGATGAAAAGGGATTACCTACAGTTGTGGAATATGGTGAAGCAGCTTTTTATGGTCCTAAGCTAGATTTCATGGTTAAAGATGCTTTAGGTAGAAAATGGCAGTTAGGAACTATTCAAGTAGATTATAATTTACCTGAGCGCTTTGAGTTAGAATACACAGGTAGTGATAACTTGAAGCACAGACCAGTAATGATTCACCGCGCTCCATTTGGTTCATTGGAACGTTTTATTGCTGTTTTGATAGAACATTGTGCAGGTAATTTTCCATTGTGGCTGTCACCTGAACAATTTATTGTTCTTCCGATCTCTGAAAAATATGAAGAATATGCAAAAAAAGTTTCAGAAGAACTAAATAATTCCGATATTCGCGGGCTGATTGACTTTCGCGATGAAAAGATTGGAAGGAAAATCAGGGATGCAGAGGTTAAGAAGATCCCTTATATGTTGATTATCGGCGAAAAGGAAATGGCAGAAGGTAAGGCATCGGTAAGGAAACATGGTGAGGGAGATTTAGGTGAAATGACACTGCAAGAGTTTAGTGAATTATTAATTAAAGAAATTACAGTTTAAATAAGATACAAATTTGGCATTAGGCAGACCAGGATTTAATAGGGGACCACGTCCTCCTTTTAAGAAAAAAGAAGCAGAACATAATATTAATCAGCATATCAGAGCACAAGAGGTGCGATTAGCTGGCGATAATGTTGAACCGGGGATCTATCCTTTGGCAAAAGCTTTGGCCCTAGCTGATGAGTTGGAATTGGATCTGGTAGAGATTTCTCCAAATGCAGTACCGCCCGTTTGTAGGATTATTGATTACAGCAAGTTTGTTTACGAGCAAAAGAAAAAGCAAAAAGAGATTAAAGCAAATGCTAAGCAAACTGTTATCAAGGAAATCCGTTTCGGACCTAACACTAATGATCACGATTTTCAGTTCAAGCTAAAACATGCAATTAGCTTTTTGGAAAATGGTGAGAAAGTTAGAGCTTATGTTCACTTTAAAGGTAGAGCAATCGTTTATAAAGAGCAGGGAGAAATCCTTTTGCTTAAGTTTGCTCAGGCTCTTGAAGACATAGGTAAAGTTGAACTGTTACCAAAATTAGAAGGTAAGCGTATGTTTTTAACGCTTGCTCCAAAAGTTGCTAAGAAATAAATAAATTACATAAATAAACACAGGTTATGCCAAAAATGAAAACCAATTCCAGTGCTAAAAAGCGTTTCACGCTTACTGGAACAGGTAAAATCGCAAGGAAGAATGCCTACAAAAGCCACATCTTAACAAAGATGTCGACTAAACGTAAGCGTAACTTAGGACACACTTCAATGGTGTCAGACGCTGACATGGGCAACGTTAAACGTATGCTTGCAATCGGTAAATAATTAATTTTTAACCAGGTACCCGGTAGTAAGTTTGCTGTAATACGCAACACCGTTTATCAAAAAACAACAACAACATGCCACGTTCGGTAAACGCAGTAGCTTCGAGAAGAAGAAGGAAAAAGGTCTTAAATTTAGCCAAAGGTTATTGGGGATCAAGAAGCAAGGTATTCACCATTGCTAAAAATACGGTAGAAAAAGGTTTGCAATATGCTTACCGTGACCGTAAAGTTAAGAAAAGAGAATTCCGCGGATTGTGGATTCAGCGTATCAATGCTGGAGCACGTCAGCACGGTATATCTTACTCTCAGTTAATTGGTAAATTAGCTAGCAAAAACATCGGTTTAAACCGTAAAGTTTTAGCAGATTTAGCTATGAATCATCCAGAAGCTTTTAAAGCTGTAATTGATACAGTAAAATAGATATAACTGATCATATAAAAAAGGGGAAGTCATTTGACTTCCCCTTTTTTTATGTTATTAAACTGAGCTTATTTTATTTTGAAATTTCCTTTACAAGGTAATGTACGCACCCGCTTTATTAATAGTCTCGTTATTAAGAATGCTCATTTTAGGAATTCTGCCTAATACCTTTACTTTACTATAGTTCTCTATATATTGCTCACTTTCTTCATTTTTTACCCCATTAAATATTAGACCTGCTATTTCAATCTGATGTATTTTTAGCATTTCTATTGTTAATAGCGTATGGTTAATGCTGCCTAAATAATTCTGAGATACAATAATCACTTTAACACCCAGGTTTTTGATTAGATCAAGGATCAATTCTTTGTCGTTTAAGGGGACCATTAATCCTCCTGCACCTTCTATAATTAAGTTATTGTCGGTTTCTGGTTTTTTTATTGATTCGAGGGAGATTTCAATACCATCCAATCTTGCAGACAAATGAGGAGAGAGTGGTTCACTAAGGCGATAACTTTCTGGATGTATGATAGTATTGGGGCTAACCAGGTGTTTAACAAACAGGCTATCACTAATCTCCAGATCTCCAGACTGAATAGGCTTCCAATAGTCGGCTTTTAATTTTTCGGTAAGTATGGAACTGATAATTGTTTTGCCAATTCCAGTTCCAATTCCTGTGATAAAATAAGTATTATTCATGTGTTAAGGTCTTTAAGTTCATTAACTAGTATTTCAATTTCCTGATCGCTGTTAAATAGGTGAAGGCATATTCTCAATCTTTCTTTTCCTTCGGAAACGGTAGGGCTTAGTATAGCCCTTACATCTAATGCTTTACTTTGTAATTTTTGAGCAGCAATTTTTGCGTCATTAGCATTGTTATATAAAACCGTTTGTATGGCACTTGTACTTTCAATAGTAGGGATAGCTGTATCTTTTAATAAGGATTTATATAATGAAATCTTAGAACCGATCTGTTTGGTATAATCCATTCGAATCAACATTTGATAGGCTGAATATATTGTGGCAATAGAATGAATAGGGGCAGCAGTGGTGTATACAAAAGAACGTGCAAAATTTATAAGATAACTTCGTAGGTTTTTACTACCCAATATTATGGCGCCATGAGAACCTAATGCTTTGCCAAATGTTAGAATTCTGGCAAAAATATCTTGCTCAAGTCCTAGCATTTGAACTATTCCCGAGCCATGTGTTCCAAATATACCCAGGGCATGGGCTTCATCAACAATGAGGTTGGCTTGATATTGCTTGCAAAGCTTTGAAATTTCCATAATAGGAGCAAGGTCTCCATCCATAGAATAGACGCTTTCTATAAGGACATAAACATTTCCTTTTGAAATTTTAAGTTTAGCTTCCAGTTCATTCAGGTCATTATGTTTAAAGGTGTATCGGTTGGCATAACTTAGTCGGGCTCCATCAATCAGGCTGGCATGTATGAGTTCATCAGATATGATTGTGTCTCCACGTTGTGCTAAACTGGATATCAAACCAACATTGGCATCATATCCGGAATTAAAGATTAAGCCTGATTCTGCCTGATGGAAATTGGCAATTGCTTGTTCCGTTTCTTCAGTAAAAGCGTGGTTTCCGTTAAGTAACCGTGAGCCAGTTGCTCCATTCTTATAATCAGTTATCTGTGCCGATTTAGCTGCACTATTTATTTTTAATTCAGAGGAACGAGCAAATCCCAGGTAATCATTAGAAGAGAAATCAATTTGAAGTGGTTTAGAAGAGAGCATTCTTAGTATACCCTTTTCAGCTCTTTGCTGTAACTTACTTTGAATAAATTCTTCTGCTTTGTTCATGGTCTCCAAAAATATGCAAAGCAGTTTAAAGTATACCCGTCAAACTGAATTATTCAGTGAGACGGGCTCAATTATTTATTAAAACATCAGATTTATTATGTCGAATTACATCATTAATTCTTATTTAATTGCGAAATAGATTTTTGCATCTGTGCCATCATCGAACTTAGTGTTTCTATTGTTGGCTCTGGTGTTGGATCAGGTAATGCAGTAGATATATAAGCTTTAGCTTTCCATATTTCCAGGATATCGTCAGCTGGGACGGTATATGGGTCATAGATCTTGTTATCAGATATTAATTTTAAATCCTTATTTTCTTTAAAACGGTTTCCAGCTCTTTTGTATACTACACCTTCGTTTCTACTAATAATAATATAAGTTTCACCTGTTTTAACATCATTCCAGTTATCCATGTATTCTGCTACAATGATACTTCCTGGTTGTATAGGGAGCATTGAATCACCTACAATTTCAAACGCTCTGAAAGTTCCTTGTTTTAAAAAGGGAAGAGGTAACTGGAATTTTGGAAGATCTTTAATGTACTGAGGGTCTGAGAATCCATTTAAGTATCCTGCGCTCGCCTTTACAGGAACCATTTCAATATTTTCATTATCATCTTTATCTACTGATATACTTAATATACGAAGATTTGATCCCTGGCTTTTTGGCTTAGGTTTCCAGTCTTCATTTATACTTTCGTTAATAAACTCATCTATTGTTAAGTCAAAGTATTCTGCTATTTTTTTTAGCAAATCATATTTCGGCTCAGCCCGATCTTCTTCATAAGCCCCAATAAGTGATCTTTTAATTCCCATAGCATCAGCGAATTGCTGTTGTGTATGGCCTTTTTTCTTTCTTAAGTACTTAAGGTTGGATGAAATGTTTGACATAAAATAAAAAGTTAAAATAAATTTGTTTTTACTAAAATTGTTAGTATTATTGTGCCAATAAAGTTAGTAATATTTATTCAAATAGCAAATAGGTCTACTAACTAATTTAGTTTATTAATATTTAAGCTTAATGTTATGAAAAAATTTGTATACGTGATAACGGACAGGAACAGAGCAAGTTTACATGTAGGAATGAGTTCAGACCTAATTAAAACTTTGGATTTCTATAAGCAAATGCCTTGTTTATTCTTTGATAGCAGTCAGCAGTTAACCAGGCTGGTTTATTTTGAAGAGTTTAAAACAGAGGCTCAGGCATTAAGTCGCTTTAAACTGGTTAGTAGATTTACAAGGATGCAAAAGGAACGTTTGGTAAGGTCTTGTAACCCTGATTGGGTAGATCTTACGATAGGTTTGGATTTTGAGCACATTACTTCAGGAAAGAAAATGATCAATCAGGTTAACCTGGCATTTAATATTCTTTCTTAAATATAGGGGGTAAGAATTTTATGTTAACGCACTCGAAGTTAGCTTAACGTTCTCAATTTTTAGTTTAGTACTTTGTGTATTAGCGCTCTCAAATCATTAACACATTCGTTATGGACGCTTTTAAATGGATGAAGGTACATTTAATAATAAGTGTACCTTCATCCTGTAGCCAGGGCAGGATTATATCTCCTGAGAAAACTTACCAGCCTGGCGCGAAAGTTAATCCAAAAGTACCCAATTGTAAATCTCTGCGTTGGAAAGGAATCGCATAATAAGGTTCTAATACAAAAGCTCCAAATACGTTTACCCTCACTGATATGCCTACACTCAACGCTGGCACACGCTCTAGTGTTCTTGTATAAATTGGGTTACCATTTTTATCCTTTAATATTTCCCCCTGGTCATTAGTCAAAGGGTCAAGATCGTATGTTGGTTGTCCTTTGAAACGAACTTTAGAGTTTTCATTCCATGCTAAACCAGCATCAAAAAACAAATTCAGATCAGTAAATAGTAGGTTGGAAGGGATTGCTGATAGTTTCTTAGGACCGGTAAATGGAAGTCGTATTTCCAGATTAAACACCGACATTTTACTTCCTGATAGTTGGTTGATATCAAAGCTATTGGTATATCCAGCATTATTATTATTGTTGTACATGGAATTAGCCTCGTAGCCTCTGATAAAGTAAGGATAACCAACAAATAAAGGATAAAGGTTTTCGCCTTCTTTGCCTAATCTTAAATAGTTGTAAGTTCTGGCTGCGATGGTTATGGGTTTAATACGCCAGTACTTTCTTAAATCTACAGTAACAGCGGAGAATTTATAATCTCCAAAATATTGTTCCATTCCAACGCGATACCTAAAGCCTTCCAGAGGAGAGGTAATGCCATTTATAGAGTTATCGCCAACAAAAGCTGCATTTGCTTGGAAGATAGTGAAGTTTTTTAATCTTGTGCCGAATTGTGAAGTGACTTCGTCTATAGATACTTTTTTCTTGTCGGAAGTAATATATGGGCCAATAATTCCATCTGCGTATTGATAATAGTTGCTGATGCGGTCTGCCCTATAACTATAACGAGAAAAAGCTCCACCTGCTTCAAAGCGATGTACCTTATTAAAAGGATAAGCTGCAAATAACTGTGCCTGATCTTCAAAGGTTCTGATTAGGTTGGTTCTGTCGTCCCAAACATCAATCTTGTTACCATCACGGTCTGTAAGTTGGTCTTTAGCTAATTCTCTGAAACCTGTGATGTAGGGAATATGAGATATGGCTGCTCCCCAGTTAATCCTGCTTTGTTGATTAATATAGCCTACAAGTCCACCAAAATCATATATTTCACCATTAACAGATAAGTTGGCTACAATCTGATTTTGTCCTAGTATATCACTAAACATACCTACTATACCACCTTGAACACCTGTTCCAAATCTACTGCTTGATACACCCACACCGCTATTGGCCAGATAATCCAGTTTAAATTGGGGCCTGTAACGTACAAGCTGCATAGCCTCAGCTTTGGTTTTTTCAAAACGTTCAAAGTTATTGAGGTTGGCATTCACAATGTCTACTCCCAGGCTCTCCATAGGAGGGAGGATCGCAGCATCAAAATTTACCGCTGTTGGATCAACAGTTTTAGCTTTGAAAGAACTGGCAGGTGCATTGTAAAGTGTATACCGTTGCGAGCGATAGTAGCTATATACGATATCGTCATTTCTTGATACAGAAATCGCAGGAGAAAACTCTGTAATGCCACTTATTCCGGTAAAGTAATCTGTCAATTGTTTTACGGTATTATCTGCTAGCGTGTATTCATACAAGTTTCTAAATCCATCTCTATTTGATAGGAAGAATAACCTCTTACTATCACCAGAGAATTGTGCGTTAAGGTTATTGGCTTCTGGAAATACTGGTACGTCTGTTAAGGACTTACTTTCAGTATCGTAAATAGTCAGGTTGATAGGATGAACCGCTTTTTTATTGGTGCTCTGCATCGAAGCTCTGTCTGAAGAGAAGGCAATTTTCTTTCCGTCCTGAGAGTAAGCAGGAGCGTAATCAGAGTAAGTATCATTTGTAATCTGTGTAACTTTTCTGGTCTTTAGATTATAAGAGAATATATCACTTTGACCTTGCACCATGCCTGAGAAAGCAATGTCGTCTCCATTGGGAGACCAGGACAGGTTCCCGAACTGAGCTACATTCCCCATTTCTGCACGCAGCGCTACACTTCCATTATTAACATTAACGATCATGAGCTGGTTTTTACCTTTACTGAAAATACTAAAGGCAAATTGCTTACTATCTGGCGACCATGTACCTGCGGATTCAAGAAAGTTAAAGTCATCGATATGGGAATTAGAAACCTGACTACTTAATTTTCTTAAGATTTTTCCTGTTTTGGCATCTGCGAGGAAGAGATCTATCCCGAAAAGGTCCTTTTCAGATAGGAAAGCGAGGTATTTACCATCTGGACTGATTGCGGGTGCCACATTCATGTTTCCTGCATTTTTATGATCTATGATTTTAGTACCTGTAATCCTGATCTGTGAGCTATCGGCCTTTAACATCGGACGATAATGGGTCTCAATCGCATTTTTCCATAAGCCCGATAAGGCTCTGTCGTCATACCCAAAAGTATATCTTAAGCCATTTTCGTAACCGTATTTAGCTGTTGCTTTAAATAAAGGAACGATAGTGGTATCCCCATAAACAGAGCCTACAAATGTCCAGAAAGCTTGACCATAACGATAAGGAAAATACTTGTTAGAATTTGTCAGGTCTTTTAAAGAGGGGATATCCCTGTTCAAAAGAGCATCACGCATCCACATAGAAGTAAAAGCATCATTTTTTCCTACAGAAAGGTATTCTGCCATTCCTTCTATCATCCATAAAGGAATCTGACTGATGTTTTCAAGACTGATGGAATCTTTTTCAAGTAACAAATGATATTGAAATGCATGAACAAGCTCATGACCCAGAACGTGACGGGTTTGATTATTCAATTCCATCACAGGCATAATTACCCTGTTTTTAAATGCTTCTGTAACCCCACCAGTACCAATGCCTATGTCACCTTGCAGTGCAGTTGTTTGTTGAAAATCCGGATGGTTATTATAAAGGATAATTGGATTTTTTTTCTCGAAAGTAGCCTTGAAGATTTCCTGATGCATTTTATACCAGGTTTCTGCATCTTCAGCAAATTTTGATATAAGCTTTTCATTCTGTAGATAATAGTAAATTTCAAAGTGTGGAGTTTGCAGAACCTTAAACTTCTCATTGTTGTAGCGCACTTTGTTTTGTCCAAAATATTGGGCCTTTATAGCAAGTGTAGATACGATGAGAAGAAAAAAGATAAGTATTGATCTTCTGAGGAAAGTATAGCATTTATTCATATGGCTTATATTTCAAGAGTTACAGTTTAAATTTACAAAAAATAGCAATACATACGATTACATCCTAATTGTATTAAATATGGATCTAATTATGCATAATGCTGCTATAAAAAAGATTACTCGTTATTGTTTTTCTTCTTTTCTTTTTCTTCCTGACGT
The DNA here is from genome assembly GCF_040203335.1 of Pedobacter sp. ASV1-7. Taxonomy (NCBI): domain Bacteria; kingdom Pseudomonadati; phylum Bacteroidota; class Sphingobacteriia; order Sphingobacteriales; family Sphingobacteriaceae; genus Pedobacter; species Pedobacter sp. ASV1-7. The sequence goes on from NZ_JBEHBV010000008.1 coordinate 237,248, forward strand.
TGTTTTCTTCTGAGTTCTCTTTCTTGTTTTTTTGTAAGCGGAACTTCAGCAACAGGTTGTTTTACTTGTTCAGGAGTTTTCTTATCCTCAGATTTTTGAACTACAGGAGCATTTTGAGCAGGCTGAGTTGGTTCAACAATCGGAATTTCAAAATTTGTGGAGTCTACTTCCAGACTATCATTTGAGGTTGTATCTGGCACATATCTTGGTGTAGGACAATTGAGATCCTTAGTGATTTTAACTTTGGCTTTAGGGAAAGGACCCATAGTATAACCTGTAGATGGGTCTTTGTAGACCTTTTCCATAAACTTACCGAAAATAGGTAATGCCGTTCTTGAGCCTTCACCTGTTTCTCCATTTTTAAAGTGTGCAGTACGTTCATCGCAGCCTACCCAAATACCAGTTACTAAATCTTTGGTTACACCCATATACCATGCATCAACATAATCGCTTGATGTTCCCGTTTTACCACCAATCTGGTTTCCTTTTTTCCAAAGGTCCCATTCCCATAAGGCTTGAGATGTCCCCCCAGGTTCTTCCATACCACCTCTTAGCATATAAAGCATTAGCCATGACATTTCTTCAGATAACACTCTTTTTGTTTTGGCTGTAAATTCTTCAATAAGGTTTCCATCAAGATCAGTGATCTTTTCAACAAGGATCGGATCTGTTTTTAGACCTCCATTTAAGAAAGTTCCATAAGCTCTAACCATTTCAAAAACAGTAACATCATTTGGGCCTAAACTAACGGAAGGTACAGATTCTAAATGGCTGTCTATACCACATTCATGAGCCCACTTTACCACATTATCCCAGCCAACTTTTTCTGTGATCTGTGCGGTAATGGTATTTACAGATCTTGCCATAGCTAAACGGAGCGACATTTCACTATAGGAATTGCTCCAGCTTGCATTTTTAGGCTCCCAGTATTCTGTTTTTCCTTTTTCCTGATAGGCTATTCTAACTGGTTTATCCGTGAATTTATCACATGGGCCTAAACCGCTTTCGAGTGCAGCCAGATATGCAAAAGGTTTAAATGTAGAGCCAGCTTGTCTTTTTGACTGATTTACATGGTCATATTTAAAGTATTTATGATCTAATCCACCTACCCAGACTTTTATTTTACCGTTAAAAGGATCAAGCGTCATCATTCCTGTATTCATCATTTTTCCGTAATAACGGATAGAGTCCATGGTAGAAAAAAGTGTATCACGATCACCTTTCCAGGTAAAGATTCTCATCTTTTTCTTTTTATTGAACCAGGATGTTATAGAGTCAGGATTGTTGGGGTATTTCTTTTCCAGTATTTTATAAATAGGAAGGCTACGCATAGCGCGATCTGGATAATCCACTTTTTTACCTTCAGAATCTTCCCATGGATCTTCATTTCCCCAAACACTATAAAATCTCCTCTGGATAGTTTTCATTTGTTCAGCTACAGCTTCTTCAGCATATTGCTGAAGTTTAGAATCAATGGTTGTATATATTTTTAACCCGTCTTCGTATAAGTCGTAATTGTTGTCTTTACACCATTTTTCCAGGTATTTATCTACTGCTGCTCTTAAGTAAGAATCACCGTCACTACCATCATCAACTCTTCCTTCTTTAAGTTTTATCGGTGTGCTTTTATAGGTGTTTAATTCGGCAGTTGAAATGTAATTGTACTTATTCATTTGCGCAAGGGCCACGTTACGACGTTCCAATGCTTTTTGAGGGTTTTTAATAGGATTGTACGTTGTTGTTCCTTTTAGCATACCCACCAAAAGGGCTGCTTCAGGTACATCAAGTTGATTGGCTTCTTTATCAAAATAAATGCGTGATGCTGTTTTGATACCATATGTGTTATTACCAAAAGATACCGTATTCAAGTACATGGTAATGATATCATTTTTAGAATAGTTAGATTCTAATTTTACTGCTGTGAGCCATTCTTTAAGTTTAGCAATAAGGGTGCGGACTACAGGAATGCGACTTAAAGCCCCCTGTGATTTATTGTATCTTGTTCTGTAAAGGTTCTTTGCCAGTTGTTGCGTAATGGTACTTGCTCCTCGTTTGTCGCCCGTTGCAGTAGAGATTCCGCTGGAAAGGAGGGAACGAAAATCGATTCCCATATGTTTATAGAAACGTACATCTTCTGTAGCAATTAAAGCATTAATGATACTTGGTGATATTTCCTTAAAAGTTACCGGTGTACGGTTCTCTTTGTAATAGCGACCTATTAACTTACCGTCGGAGGTGTATAATTCTGAACCGACACGAAGTGTAGGTGTTTTAATATCTTCATAGGATGGTGAGTACCCAAATAGCCATAAGAAATTGAGTTGCAGTGCACAAAAGAAGATGATGATACAAAAAAGGAATATGCTTGGATAACGGATGTACTTATTGCGAATTTCTTTAAACATGGGAGTAAAGATGAAAAAAACGTAAAACAGTTTGTGTTAAATAGTGTTAAAGTTACCACGCAAAATTAACATATTTAATCAATAGAATTTTATTCTAAATTTAAAGCTGAAGGATTAAAATTGGAAAATGAGATCAAACAATATTTAGTTGAAGCTGGTAAAAAGGTTTCGCTGGAAAATACGTATTAAGTGAAAAGATTCCCGGGGATCAGGATGTAAAAAAAGTAGATAAAGATTTTTGGAGAAGAAGGTATGAAAGTATCCGGAATTTTGATAAGCACATCAGTGATAATGGAACAGTTATTGTGAAAATATTTCTGCATGTTTCTAAAAGGAACAAAAACAACGTTTTCTGGATAGAATTGAAGACCCTTCAAAAAACTGGAAGTTTTCATCTGGCGATATAGCAGAACGTGGTTTATGGAATGATTATATGAAAGCATACGAAGAAGCTATGACAGAAACTTCTACAGCAGCTCCTTGGTATATTATTCCTGCAGATAAAAAATGGTATGCACGATTGGTAATCAGTAAAATTCTGATAGAAACTTTTAAAAGTTTAAACCTTAAGTTCCCTGAGCTTCCTAAAAATGAATTATTAAAACTAGATGACATCAAGCAGCAATTGCTGGATGAAAAATAGAAGATTTATTACTTGTTTTTATGTTTTCTTTGTAGCTCATAATTGTAAATCAATTTTCCTATGTTTTTCATAAAAGGATAACAGACGGTTTCGTATTCATATATACCATCGTTATAGATGCCATCCTCATTGGATTGTACAACAGCTGTTAAGAAGAATTCGATATTGTTCTTGTCGTCTTTGAAATAAGCATTGTCTATAATGAAACCATAAGAATCTCCATACTTATTGAATATTTTTAAATCAGGGTTTAATACAGCATTTTTCTCCTTACCATAATACAGCATCTTGGCGTAAGTAGGCCAGAACTCCCTTGGGTTATAGGATGGATAATCACTTTCAGTTGGTAGTTTACTCATGTATTTATATATGAGTTGATAATCTTCAGGAGTTAGTTGAAAGCGTTGAGCAAGAGGGAAGGATTTCGGATAAATGAGTCTGATCATCATAGACTGCTGATCAGAAATACTAAAAGCATTTTTATTGGATAGATTAAAAGGTTTAGAAACAAGTTTTTCTGCGCTGTCTAAATAACCTTTTCCCATTATTGTATTAGTTAGCTCTAACGGATATTCTTTGGGATCGTATTGAGCTTCTTGTTGGTATACTAGTTTATTTGCAGTGTAAAATTTTACAGGGTTGGTGTGTTTCGCAGATTCACCAGAATGACCAATTGCCAGTCTGTTTAAAATGCGACTGTCATTTAGTCCATATTTGTTTAGTTTTTTGTTGATCTCCGCACGACCAATAAACTCAAATAGCCGGTTAAAGGCGTCATTATCACTTGTTAAAAGTATTTTTTTGATGTAATGTTCAATTGATGGTAAACCATTTTCTGAAGAGATATCTTTATCAACCCTGGTTTGACCTTTCCAGACACTATCTGTAATCATGATACTTTTAGCCGTTAATCCATTTATTTTAAGCTCATTTATTTTTTCGAGTGCAAATATTACTGCTGCTAGTTTTACGGTGCTTGCCGGATAAAAATATCTGTGGTTATCTAAGTTATAACTATAAGTTTTAAACTTTGGGCCGTTTTCCTTTTTTTTAATGACCTGTGTATACAATACCTGTATCTGATTTTTCTGAGGATGGTTTAATATGCCAGAAAATAGGTCTGGATGCTGTTGCATTAATGTCTTTATAAATATAGTGTCGGTTTTTTGAGCCATAACAGTGCTGCTGATGAGCATGAATAATGTGGAAATTATTTTATTCATCTTGGTGTGATTATATATAAATATAGGTATTAATAGAATATAAGAAATACCCTTGTTGCTGATCAATAGATAATTGAGTACATTCGCATCGCTTTTGGTTTCCGCCAGGGTTATTCTGGTTGAATTAAAAGGGAATACGGTGTAATTCCGTAACTGTCCCGCAGCTGTAAGCTCTGTAACGGTGTTCAAATCACGCGCCACTTTTTCAAGCCTTTAAAGGTCGGGAATGGGAAGGCTGGATTCCGGGAGTAAGTCAGAAGACCTGCCATAAGTTTTATATTTCATAGCTTTCGGGGATTGAAGCTAGGAGTGAATACTGATTTATCATATTTCATTTCCTGAATCTTTCTGTTTGCTGTGGGGAAAATCTCACAAACAAAACATTATTAAAAATGAAACTTAGTAACAAATTATTAATTGCAATGAGTGCCGGCTTTATCCAGCTTGGATCTACTGGTACATTGCGTGCTCAGGAAGTTGTTGACCTGAACGATGTGGTTATTTTTGCAACAAAAAATGATCAGAAACAATCACAAACCGGAAAGGTAGTTACAATTATCGGTCGCGAAGTATTAGATCGTAGTCATGGTAGAAACCTTACAGATCTGTTAAATGAACAGGCTGGAATTGTAATAGGAGGTGGAACTCTTAATTCAGGCTCCAATAAAAGTCTCTTTATGCGTGGAGCAGGTAGCGGCTATGCTGTGATTTTAATTGATGGAATTCCAATGAACAACCCAGCTAGCATTGGTGCTACTTTTGATTTACGTGCATTTTCTATTGATCAGATTGATCGTATAGAAATACTTAAAGGAGGCCAATCTACAATTTATGGTTCGGATGCTGTTGCCGGGGTTGTAAATATCATTACAAAAAAAGGATCACAAGCAGGAAACAGTGTATATGGAGTAGGTAGTTATGGGACATATAATACCTATAAAGGAACTTTGGGGATGAACTATCATAGTAATGATTTTTCGTACAATATTGGCTATACCCAAACTAAGACTGATGGGATTTCTGATGCTGCAAATCCGGTAGGTAACACTGATGTTTTTGATAAAGACGGGAATAAAACATCGGCTGTGAATGCGAATTTCTCTCTTAAAGCTACAGATCAATTGAGCATAAGTCCTTTTATACGTTATTTTTATGGGAATTATGATACAGATCAGGGTGTTTTTAAAGACAATCCGACAAGCTATGTTAAGTTAAAGCATTTTAACAGCGGCATAAATACTAAATACGATTTTGGTACTGGTAAAATCAACTTTAATTATAGTTATGAGAATTCACAATTAGCCGATCCTACAGGTTATGTCCCTTTTTCAGAAGGAAAAATGCATCTGGTAGACTTATTTTATAATCAGAAAATAGGTTCAAAATTAGATGTGTTGGTGGGGCTGGATAACAGAGCTACAAGATTAAGTACAAGTTTAGTTGCTTCTACCAATCAGTTCAGTACTTATGCATCCATCTTTGCACATGATTTAAGTATTTTTAACCTGGAAGTAGGAGGACGTTATAATAAAGCAAAAGCATTTGGAGAAAATTATACTTATAACATTACACCATCTATCAATGTTGTAAAAGAAGTGAAGATTTTTGGAACCATTTCAACAGCGTTTAAAGCACCTAATTTAGATTATCTGTTTACACCTTATGGAGGAAACTTAAATCTCGTTCCGGAAGAATCGAAGAATTACGAAGCGGGTGTTAATTTGAACCTGGCTGATCAGAAATATACACTTCGTGTTTCAGGTTTTAAACGGGACCTGACCAATGCAATTGTTTATGCGGGTAATGGATATATCAATCAGCTAAAGCAAAAGGTTAAAGGCTTTGAAATTGAACCTGCAGCACAACTTGGTATTGTGAATGTAAGAGGATATGTGGCGTATGTAGAGGGTAATGAATATACTTATCTGACCAGTACTGTTCTGGATTATTTATTCCGCAGACCGAAAAATATTTATGCTATAAATGTAGGTGTACAGGCTACAAAGGATCTATTTATCAGCACTAATTTCAAATACAATTCAAAGAGCTATGATGCCGATTATGATACAGGTAATGTAGTTAATCTTGATGCTTATAAGTTATTGGGGGTATATGCTGAGTATACACTTATTAAAAAGCAATTGAGATTATTTGCAGATCTTAAGAACGTATTGAATGAGAAGTATACGGAGATATACGGATATAATAGTATGGGATTCAATATGAATGCAGGACTTAGCTTTACAATTAAATAAATGAAGAATCGCAATATGCTGATATAATCAGAATTGTGTGATATATAAATAGGCTGTATTATTATGATACAGCCTATTTTGTTTAAAATGTTTTTCGGTATCTAATTAATGGGTACCTTTGCAACGCTTTTGGTTCCTGATAGTATTGTGCTGTCTGGATTAAAAGGGAATACGGTGTAATTCCGTAACTGTCCCGCAGCTGTAAGCTCTATTAAAAACGGTATTCAAATCCGTGCCACTTTTCAACCTCAAAGGGCCATGAAGGGGAAGGCAGGATACCGGGAGTAAGTCAGAAGACCTGCCATTCGCATTATGATTTCATAGCTTTCGGGGATTGAAGCTAGGAGTGAGTGCTTAATTATTGTATTTCATTTCCTTGATCTAAAACTGTTTGCTGTGGGTAACACTCACATCAAAATGATAAAGAATAAACTCGTCTATAAAGACGTTAATTATTATTTATTGGCTTTCGCTTTGGCGATATGGTCAAGTATTTTTGTGCCCTTAAATTCATTTGGGCAGGTTGCTGATTCGGTTAAACGGGGTATACCGACTAAGTTTAAGGCAGATTCTTTAAATAAAGTAAATCAGCTCAATGAAGTTCAGATCAATAGCGTCAAGATCACTCGTCGCCAAACATCTTCTACACCTTTACAAATCCTTTCAGGGGCAGAGCTCGAACGATTAAACAGTTTATCTGTTGCTGATGCCGTTCGTTTCTTTTCTGGCGTGCAATTAAAAGATTACGGGGGTATAGGAGGCTTAAAAACGATTAACGTACGCAGTATGGGTACAAATCATACTGCTGTATTTTATGATGGTGTGCAGCTCGGTAATGCGCAGAACGGGCAAGTGGATCTTGGAAAGTTTTCTTTAGACAACATCGAAGAAATAGAATTATACAATGGGCAGAAAAGCTCTGTTTTTCAGTCGGCCAAAGGCTTTTCCTCTGGAAGTGCACTTTATTTAAATGCCAAACAGCCTGTTTTTGAACAGGGACAATCGGACCATTTAACTGCCACATTTAAAACGGGTTCATTTGGTTTAGTTAACCCATCTGTTCGCTGGCAAAAGAAAATTAACGATCGGGTATATACTTCGATAAGTACAGAATATAAAAATGCACATGGCAGATATAAGTTCCATGATAGCAATGGTACTTATGACACGAGTATGGTTAGAAAGAATGCCGACATAGAGACTATGAGACTCGAAGGCGGTCTTTATGGCAAGCTGGCTGATAGCAGCATGTGGAGTGCCAAGATTTATTTCTATACTGATGAGCAGGGACTACCTGGGGCTATAGTGAACAACGTATACGACTTCACTCAACGCTTATGGAATAGGAGTTTTTTTGTACAAGGAAATTATAAAAAAGAAACCGGTAAGTATAACCTTATGGCATCTGTAAAGTATGCCAATGATTATTCCAGGTATCTGGATCCAAATCTTGTTAAAGATGATGGATTAACTAATAATATTTATAAGCAGCAGGAATGGTATTTAACCCTTTCTAACCGATATAAAATTAATTCTTTATGGGATGTTGTATTGTCTGCTGATTACCAGCGTAATATTTTAGATGCCAATCTATATCGTTTCCCATATCCCACAAGGCAAACTGTATTGCTTGCATTGGCGACAGAAATCCACTTAAACAGATTAAACATTCAGGCCAATCTACTTGGAACTTTAGTTAATGACGAGGTTAAACAATATTATTCTGCAGGAGATAAAAATGAACTTACACCAACAATAATGGCTTCCTGGCAGCCTTTCAGTTCTAAAGAGTTCCGCTTACGTACATTTTATAAGCATATCTTCAGGATGCCAACTTTTAACGATCTGTATTATACGTTTATTGGTAATACTTTTCTTAAACCAGAATATACCCGACAATATGATCTTGGTTTTACTTATATCAGGCAGTTTGAGGGTAAATGGTTAAACCAAATCAGTATACAATCTGATGCTTATTATAATATAGTAAAGGATAAGATTGTTGCTGTTCCAGGGGCTAATCTGTTTAGATGGAGCATGCAAAATTTAGGACGTGTAGAGATAAAAGGATTAGATGTAAATGCGCAATCAGCCTGGGAAATTACATCATTATTAAAGGCAAATGCAGGATTTACCTATACTTATCAGCAGGCACTTAATGTAAGTAATGTGAATTTAAACTATAAGCATCAGATTCCTTATACACCAGTTCATAGTGGCTCTGTAATAGCTGGGTTGGATTATAAAAACATTGGTTTTAATTACAGTTATATCTACACAGGGGAACGCTATGACCAGAGTGCAAATATCGCTGTTAATTATGTTCAGCCCTGGTATACTCACGATGTTGCTTTTCAATATCATAAAGCAATAAATCAAAAAAACATCCGGTTTCTGGTCGAAATAAATAACCTGCTAAATCAGACTTATGCAGTCATTACCAATTTCCCCATGCCTGGACGCTCATATCGTTTAACCTTATCCTATTCTTATTAATGATGAAATATAAAAAGATACATTTTTTAAGTACTATCCTACTTTGTACGCTAATTTTTAGCGCTTGCAGAAAGGATTTAGAACCAGTAAAGGATGACAACGAAACTGTTGTTCCGGAGCCATCTTCTGAATTGAAAGGCTTTTATCTGCTCAATGAAGGAAACATGAATATGAACAAAGCTTCGTTGGATTATTTTGACTTCAATTCAGGTTTATATAGTAGAAATATTTATGGTCAGGCTAATCCTGAAGTTGTAAAAGGTCTTGGAGATGTGGGGAATGATATGGCTATATATGGTTCCAAGTTGTACGTAGTAGTCAATATATCCAATAAAGTAGAGGTGCTGGATGTTAAAACAGGTAAAAAGATCAAGCAAATTGATGTGATCAATTGTCGTTACATTACTTTCTATAAAGGCAGTGCTTATGTAAGTGCTTATTTAGGAGAGGTTGGAGATCCAAAGGCTCCTAATGGGGTAGTGGTAAGGATAGATACGACCACATTGCAGGAAGTGCAAAGGGTATCGGTAGGTAGACAGCCAGAAGAAATGGCTATTGTTGGTGAAAAATTATACGTTGCCAATTCAGGTGGCTATAGTCCACCTAACTATGAAAGAACAGTTTCAGTAATCAATTTGAATACTTTTCAGGTGGTAAAGAATATTGATGTAGCTGTAAATCTTCATCGACTCAAAGCTGATCAATACGGTGATCTGTATGTAACCTCCAGGGGTGATTACTATGATATTCCATCCAAACTTTTTGTAATTGACACCAAGACTGAAACCATTAAAAAGAAATTTGACATTGGTGTAAGTAACCTGGTTATAGATGAGGATCATGCTTATTACTACAATACTGAGTTTAGTTATATAACCGGCGAAAACGTAATTAATTACGGTGTTTTGAATATAAAAGATGAAGTGCTGACAGACCAAAAGTTTATAACTGATGGAACTGAGGGAAGTATAATGATCCCTTATGGTATTGCTGTTAATCCGATTACCAAGGACCTATATGTTACAGATGCGAAGGATTATGTTTCGCCAGGAACATTGTATTGCTTCGATAAAATTACTGGAAAAAAGAAGTGGTCAGTTCAGACCGGAGATATACCTAATAAGCTGGTGTTTGTTTACGAGTAGAATTCCCTGATATATTTTAAAAAAAAATATAAATGTCAATAAATCAGAGGTATAGTATAGTTAATTAAATAATAAAATCAAATAAATAAAAAACAAATTTATAATTATGAAAATCAAAAGTTATCTACTCCTGGCGTGTTTATTCGTCATTACATTATCCGCCTGTAAAAAAGATAAATCAATACCTGCTCCACAAGTTGAAATGGGGGATTCAAAAAAGGATGTTGAGGGTAAATTAAATGAAAAACTTTCTTTTTCGGCAAGCGTTAAAAATGGAGTAGCCTTTCAGCAAGAATGGAAACTGGATGGAGAAGTGAAAAGCACAGATAGTATTTATGAATTTACTCCAATTACATCGGGTATTTACCTAATTGAATACACGGCTTTTAATAATTCAGGTACATTCAGTTTTCTATATACCATCAATGTAGAAGCTCCCGTTATACCTGTTACTCCGGAAAGTTCTATGTATGTAACAAAGCTTTTTGAGTATAATCCTGCACCTGGACAATTTATAAATAAAGTACCTGGAAATCTTATAAGTGCAGAAGGAATTCTTGGTAAAAAAGGAATGGTAACCTTAGGTGCTTGGGGTGGAAACATTATATTGGGCTTTGATCATACCGTTATTAATGGTGAAAAGGAAGATATTATTGTTTATGGAAACGCAATGGGCAATTTTGCTGAACCGGGAATAATATGGGTAATGCAGGATGAAAATAACAACGGAAAACCTGATGATACCTGGTATGAAGTAGCGGGAAGTGAGTTTGGAAAAGCAGGTTATAAAAGAAACTATTCAGTTACTTATACCAGGCCAACACCAGATACTGATCCCATCCCATGGAAAGATAGTGATGGCAATACAGGTTTTGTAGCAACAAATACTTTTCACAAGCAGAGCTATTTTCCATTATGGATAACTGGCAATGAATATACATTAACTGGTTCTATACTACCATCTTCAGGTATTGATATGACTAATCCTAGTTATATCACCAGTGCACCTTTTGCATGGGGTTACGCTGACAATACTGCTGGAGGGGATAAGATAGATATTAGTAATGCGGTAGATAAAGATGGTAAAAAGGTATCATTGAAAGGTATTGATTTCATTAAAATACAAACAGCTTTACAAGCAAATATGGGCTGGCTGGGAGAATTGTCTACGGAAGTACTAGGGGTCGCTGATCTTAGTTTAGTAAAGTAAAATCATTATAAATGAATAAAATTAGTTTTAAAAAGGTAGCGTTAGTACTGGCATTTGCCAGTACTTTACTGTCATGTAATAAAGAGGATCTGGTTATAGATGAGATATCTGAACCAGGTAAATACGAGAACGGTTTTTTTGTGATCAACGAAGGATGGGCTTTTACTGGTACAGGGTCCATCAGTTTCTTTGACTATGAATCAGGAACACTTAAGGATAGTGTTTTTCAAAAGGAAAACCCAGATAGCGACGGCTTTTTGCCAAAAAGTTCAACTGTGCAATTCGGCGCTAAGTTCAATAATAATATTTATGTAGTGAGCAAAGCGAGGGGGCCTGTTGTGGTAGCTGATGCTAAGACTCTGAAAGAAGTAGGGCGAATTCCTGGTTCTGCAAGTTATGATTGGCGTGCTTTTGTTGGTCTGGATGAAAATCGAGGCTTGTTAAGTAGCAGCAATGGGGTACATGTAATTGACCTTAAGAATCTTAATGTTTTATCTAAACTTTCAGGTGTGTCTGGGCAGACTGGTGACATGTTAAAAGCTGGTAAGTATATCTATGTGCTTAATCAATCAGCTGGTGCGGTTATATACAATGCTGAAGATTTTAGTGTGGTTAAGAGAATAGCAGGAGTTACATTAGGTTTTGCCCAAACGCCAAACAAAAAAGTATGGTATACAAAGGATAAATTCCTGTACAGTTCTAATCCTCAAACTTTGGAAACAGACAGTGTGGAGCTACCATTTAAACCTGCAACTACATGGGGGACTTGGTTCTCTTCTCCAATCATTGCTTCAACAAAGAATAATACAGTGTATTTATTGCAGGCGCAAAACTATGGTGGTGGTAAGGCAATGTATAAATACATTGAGGGTGATAAATCTTCTCTTAATCAAGCTTTTATTACTACGCCGGCAAAGCAATCATTTTATAAAAAGAACCTGGGTTATAATCCGCAAACTAATCAGATTGTTACCACCACAGTACAGGACGGCTTTGGTGAGAACTACCTGGTCAACAATATCTATTTTTACAATGCAGAAAGTGGAGAGCTGATTAAGCAAATACCTTATAGCGGATATTATTTTCCTTCAATGTTTGTATTCCATTAATGCTGGAACATGATCATTAAGGGGTGTTTTTATTATCCGTAGAAATAATATAACTTTGTATAATAAATTGATATAAACATGTCTGGAACTAAATTTAATCCAAGTACAATAATTTTAGTAGCTATTGTTGTACTGGTTAGTGCTTTCCGCATTGCGGCGCCTTATTCTGATGATTTTAAAGAAATTGCAAATTTCTCTGCAGTAGGGGCTATTGCTTTGTTTGGAGGAGCCTATTTTAACAATAATTTTAAAGCTTTTGGTTTTCCTTTAGCTGTATTATTGATAAGTGATATTTTTATTGCCCAGACTTCTGGATATGGATTTTTCTATGGTGGATGGTACTGGACTTACATAGCCTTTATATTAATGGTATTGGCAAGTAAAGCGTTACTTAAGAAAAAGAATTTACAAAGTATGGTAACAGCAACTCTTGCTGTGGTTTTGATTCACTGGATTGTTGCTGATATTAGTGCAATGTATACGCCAGGATTATATCCACCGACATTAGCGGGTTTTGGTGCTTGTTTGATCGCGGCTATCCCCTTTGAGCTGAAGTTTTTATATGGAACTGTAATATACGGTGCTATTATGTTCGGTTTTATGGCATGGTATCCGGCCTTAAGCTTTAAAAAGGGTTTAAGTGCTTAATTAACAAGTGCAACTTAACAATCATAAAAAAAACGTTGCCCTTCGGAGCAACGTTTTTTTTATGATTGTTTTTTATTGGTTAACCGCCACCTTTAACTCTGTTTTGAATATCTTCACTACCAGTTCTCCTTTCTTTTTTAACCAGATTCTGGTTTCCGAAACGGTAAGAAAAGGAGAGGATTGCCCTGCGGCTGTCAAAGCGAATATGGCTGCTCATATCTATATTTCCATAAATGGTATTGCCTCTGAGCTGTCTGCTTTGAAATATGTCATTTACGCTTAGCTTTATGGTTGCTTTTTCATTTAAAATAAGCTTTTGTGCCCCTGCAGAGACCATATAATTGGCTTTGTATTTCGAGATTCCATAAACTGAACCTCCGTTGTAAAGGCCATTTAATTCAATTGAATAGCCTTTGCCGGCTTTGAAACTATTTTGTGTATTGAAATTAAAACTTGTAGCATTACTGTTAAAACTGCCACTTTCTCCAGTGCCCTTATATTCGTTACGATAGACATTAGCGAAATGTGTACCCGACCACCACTCCGTAAAAGCAGTAGAAGCCGTAAAACTAATGCCATAATTGATCAGGCGGTTTAAGTTCAAGGGCATTTCATACGTAGTATTGATATCATCAATCTGTCCGTTCATCCAGGTCATCACATCGCTGGTCTGACTATAATTAATTGCTGTGGTATACTTTTCTTTAAAACTATGACTCAATTGAATGGTATTGATAAGCTCAGGTCTTAAAAATGGATTACCCTGGTAATATAATAAAGGGTCCCTGAATACGCGAAATGGATTTAGATCACCATAGTCGGGCCGTTCTATTCTGCGACTATAGGCAAGCTGTAACTGGTGGTTTTTGCCCATTGGCTTGTTCACAAAAACACTAGGGAATAGTTGGAAATAGCTACGGGATATTAATGAATCCGTAGTAATCTGGTGTCCCTCTGTATGTGTGTATTCACCTCTTAACCCTGCTTGTATACTAAAGCTTTTAAATGATTTGTTGAAGTTTAAATAACTAGCATGAATCTCTTCTTTGTATTTAAAATGATTGCTGCCATTGTTATCATATTCCCAATTACCATTATTAAGCAGATCATATATTAAGTTATTGTCAGAATTGGTAACACTACTTTTAATTCCGGTTTCTAAATTTAATGTTTTGCTTATCGGATCTGTATAATCAAGTTTTGCAAGATATACATTTGTTACAGCAGGCACATAACCTCGTCTGCTGATATCCGTATTGGGTTGGTTTGGTGCAGCCGCCAGTGTTATAGTGTTCAGATTAAGATTTGAAGTAAAACTATTGCTCGCAAAGTCTGCATCAGCAGAAAGTTCCCTGCCTTCTTTTTTAAACTTATAAAGGTAATTCAGGTTGTAGGTCAGATTTTCCCAGTTTTGTTTATCGTAATTGCTGGTAGCCATATTGCTCAGTAGCATACCTGCATTATTGCTTAGTAGATTGCTGGTCTTGCTATCATGCGTATACTTACCTATATTTCCATTTATAAGAATGCCAAGAGCACTATTGTCGTTTAACTGATAATCAACACCCAGTCTGAAATTATTAGTGTGTAATGGCTCATTTGTTTTCGTATGTTGATTCGAAGTCCGGTCAGGTGTTCCACTAGCAATACCAGAGTCATAAAAGTTTCTTACAAAATCAAGATATTCTGTTTCTCCACGATATCCATAATTATAGCTTCCATAAAAATTTACTTTACTTGTCTTGTAATTAAGACCAATCCCACTGCCATATCTGGCATTTCGGCCAGCTCCTCCATTTAAAGAAACTGTGCCATTAAAGCCTGTTAAAGTATTCTTTTTCATTTGGATATTGATGATGCCTCCATTTCCAGCTGCATCATATTTTGCAGATGGGTTGCTCATGATTTCAATTTTAGAAATCGAGTTGGCATTGGTTCCTTTTAATAAAGTGCTTAGTTCTTTTGGAGAGAGATAGGTCGATTTTCCATTGACCATAATCATCACACCGGGGCGACCTTTTAAAGAGATTTTACCATCCTGATCTACAGTTACTCCAGGTGCTTTTTCTAACAATTCTAAAGCTGTGTTTCCCTCTGATAAGATACTGTTTTCAACATTAATTATTGTTCTGTCTATACCTTGTTCAATCAGCTTTTTCTGCGCACTGATAGTCACATTGCTAAGCAGTTTTGCATCTTCAAGTAAAGTAAGTTTGCCCAGATGTATATGTTGGTTATGGACAGATATTTCAAATATTTTAGATTGATGGGAAGTAAAGCCCATCGTACTGATCTTTATTTGATAATGCCCCTCAGGGATGGCTGGAAATTGGAATATACCAACCGTATCAGTTAACGTTCCTTTTAAAGTTTGTCCGTCTTTATCCATTAATGCTATAGAAGCAAAGGGGAGGGCTTGCCCATCGGATGAGATTACTGTTCCAGAAACCTTTCCTTTTGTTTGTTGAGACAGGGCAGTCAATGGGTTATAAAATGAGAGCAGTATCAGCAAAATAAAGGGCAAAGGGAAGCCTGTAACAAGGTTTTTACCCGTTGTTAATTTTTGTGTTTCCATAAGATTAGATTAAGAAATAGCCAGTTTTTTTTCTTGTGGGGCAGCCTTTTTTGGCTTAGTACTTTTTGTCGATTTCTTCTTTTTTCCCCACCAGATATAAAAGCCTGTTATAGGTAAAGAGGCACAGATTAAACTAGCCAGGAAGAAAAGTATTTTTGTAGTCAGGCCACCAATAGCACCCACATGTAAACTAAAGTTTGACCTTCGAAGCCATGTAGCCAGGTCGGCATCACGTATTTTAGATTGAGAAGCGGGGAGCTGTTTTAAAGTAAACTGATCAAGATAGATGTCTCGCCAGATACCGTTTTTCATATCTGTACATACATAAATAGTTGATGAAGCTTCCTTTCGGAAGGATACTATAATCTCGTCCTTATTAAACTCTCCAATTTCATGTCTTCCCATGAGCCATGCTTTATCAACCTGTTCCAGCATTTTGGTCTGTCCTGTAAATGTAGTGTCAGAAACAGACTGTATCCGTGGTTTATTTTCACCACCTGCTAACCAGAAGACGCCTGAATTAAACCAGGAGAAGCTCATAATCAATCCGGTAAAGGCAAATAATAGCGCTATTGTTAAAGAATAGAAGCCTAAAACATTATGTAAGTCATAGTTTACTCTTTTAAACCTTGCTTTCCAACGCACTTTAAAGCTTTGTTCTATTCCTTTTTTGTTCCATTTTTTTGGCCACCAAAGAATTACACCACTAATTAGTAACAGGAAGAATATTAAAGTGCCCCAGCCAACAAATATTTCTCCGATTTCTTCGGGCATCCATAAATGAAAATGACCTTCTTCAATGAAATGAAAGAAATCTTCATGATCAACCATGGCAACCACTTCGGCAGTATAAGGGTTTATATAAACGATGGAGTCTGAGTTTAAAGTAAGATGAGCTGTACGGCCTGCACCATGATACCATACACTTTTAACAGTTTTTTCAGGTAAGGCTTTGGAAACTGATTCATGCAATTTTGATGGGGGCAGAAAATCTGTTCCTTTCTGCTCTACATGTAACCACGGAGAAGTTAATTGTCTGATTTCCTGTTCAAACACAAGAATGCAGCCGGTTATACTTAAAATAACGACGATGATCCCGGATGCTAATCCAAGCCATAAGTGTAACCAGGCATTTATTTTTTTTAAAAGCATTGATTGTGAAAGTAAAGGGTAAGTATTAAGTATTTAAATAAACAGGCTGTCCAACCTATAGACAGCCTATTTATTCGGTATGATTATTTTATTAGATCCAGACGTTCGATAGTGTTAGCTCCATCTACTTTAGCACCACGTGTTACAGCACCAGTGCTGATGTTGTATTGATAGATATACATTCCTTCAGGTGTGTTTGCACCAATATGGGCTATACCATTATTTACCATTACATTTTGACTAAATGGTACAGCTATACTTTTAGGTATGTTTATTTTTGTTTTTGTCTCGTTGACTACATCCACAACATAATATTCTGTGATATACAATGTATTATAAGAACTAGAAGAAGTAATTTTTGTTCTGTCCAATATTTTAACAATCGCTTTCCCATTTCCAAGATAGAACAATCCTAATGCTTCTTCTTTAGTTCTGTCAGTAAGCTCATAGAAATAATTAGGATCAATCTGCGTAGTACCACCTTTTACTCTATATATGCCAAAAGGTAAGTTTGCATCTCCGGAAGTCCAGATGTTTGGAGAAGCTAAGAAATAAGCAATTCCATTGTCTGTAAAAGAGCCTTGCATATGTAGTGTATAATGTTGTGGCATACCAAAACGAGTGTCCTGACTAACAACAACATTGTTCATTGCCGGGTAATCCATAGCAGCAAGGTAGGTTGTACGGTCGGAAATATCATTAGAATTAGCCGATTGCGTATAGGTTAAATATAGTTTTTCACCCACAAACGCTGCATTATAACCCCAGAAATAATAACCAGGTTTTAATCCCGGAACGTTAATGTTTCCACTTGAAGTAATGGTCATCGTTTCTACATTCAGGATAGCATATTCAAATTGAATAGCTGCATTACTACTAAACAGAACCAGGGTTTTATCATCTTTCCACTTATAAAAGCTAGAATAGAATGCCCAGCTGATTTGTTTGAAAGGGATTTCTTTAACAATTGTGTTTGTTTTATTATTGGATGTATATTTAATCAGGTTACCAGAATCATTATCCAGACCATAGTAAAAACCATTTTTAGTGGTTATGGTAGTTAAATTTGTAGCAACCCCATTACCTGCGGTAGTAATTGTTCCTGAGCTTAAAGAACCGGTTTGTACCAGATAAGATGAAGCTGGACTTCCTGCTAATACCCTTAAGCTATATATGTTTTCAGTTTCAGGTTCTATAACATCAGGTGTTTTGCTTTTTTTGCAAGAACTAAATCCTACAGCGAGTACTGTCGCTATACACAGTGCTGAGACTGGTTTTTTGATTGATTTTAACATAAAGTTTATTTTGAATTATTGTGTTTCTATTGTTATTTGATAAAATATCTGAGTTTCATGAAGAATGATCTTCCTGGTTTTTGTAGCCTGAAATTATCGTAGGTTAATTCATCAGTCAGATTTATACATTCAGCAGATATGTTATACTTTCCATTTTGAAATGAGTAGGATAGTGCTGCATTATGAGAGAGTTGCTGAGGAATTTTGTTGTTTGATTCCTTGCTTCCCCGGCTTTCCCAATTCAGATAAAACCAGTGTACATATTGAGTAAACCAGTTGAACTGTATTCTGGAATTTTTACCAATCAGGTCGTTTTTACCAATTCCAAAATTTGCATTTCCATATAACCAGGGTTGGTTAGGAATATTATCTCCGTAAGTTGCATCGAGTTTATCGGTTCCATACACATACTGTTGGTTATTCTTTACCTGCTGATAACTGGCATTTGCTGAAAACTCTAATAATTGGGCATATCCATATTTTATTTCTGTTTCAGCACCAGAGACCCTGGCTTTTCCAACATTTTCATAAGAGGTATAAATACCTCCACCATTTGGAGAACTGTAAATAAAATCTCTTGCATCTCTAAAGAAGTAAGCAGCTTCTACAGCAAACCTGTGGTTGTTTAGCTGATAATTATAATAGGCTCCAAGGTTAATGTTATCACTTACCTCTGGTTTTAATTTTGGATTTGAAGCTGTGTTGATACCATTTCCAAACAATTCTTCACCTTCCTGTAACCTGTAAGCATGCTCATAAGAGAATTTTAAACCAATATTTTCGGTCAGTTTATATCTTGAAGCTAAACCGTAACCCAGATAATTGTTTGTTGCACTGGTATCTGTTTTTGTCCATGAACTGGTTTGCGAGAAATAAACTGCATTTCTAACAAAGGTACCTAGTCTGTAAAATTTTGTAAATACGGTATTGGTTAGTTTTTTATCAAACAGTTGATTTTGATAGGCTAGGCCCATTACAGTTTTATCAATGGTATTTGGAATATCGAAAGCATTGTTATCTACTTTGTTTATATCTTCAATAGCCGACCTGCCGAAATGATTATAGGTATAATTTAGATTTAAATCCTGGTTGTCATTAATTTTATAGTTAAAATTAGCTCTTACTATACCCGCATTATTTTTATAGTGATAAATGGTTTTGATATCTCTTAACTCTCCGGCAATTGATTCTAATTTACCTTTGCCTCCCCATCCATAAGAGTTTGTTGCTGTATCCACTACATCAGATCTATCTAAAGACAATGAACCTGTAATGTTTGCTGTTAGTCCTTTAATAATGAAGTTGTCTTTTTTATACTTTATAGATGGCATGTAGAAGTTTCCTCTGGTATGCACACCACCAAAAACTTTGTTTTGGCTAGCCCCGGTTTGTAATTCTTTATATAAATTGGAGTAAGCAAAACCAATTGTTATCCTATCAGCCCATGATTTGTTATTGAGGCCTACATCGAATTGTCCCATTGTAGAGCGATAGGCATCATGGAAGCGTCTAGCATCTTTAAGTACCACTTCATTGTTTTCGGTAACCTTAATTGCTGCATCATATTCAGGATTATTTCGCATCATATAATTGTTATCGGAATAATTGTGAAAACCACTAAAATTGAAGATCAAATCTGTTTTTTCATCAGTAAAACGACCATTGAGTGCTGCCCTTGTGGTATTAAAGGAGCCATAGCTGTAACTTGCATCCAGAAATTTTGAGGTATGCTGATCTGTAATAATATTTACGGCACCACCTAAAGCATCAGAACCTAATTCAACTGGAACCACCCCTTTGTAAACTTCAATTCGTTCTGCTAGATTTACAGGGATATTATTTAAAGACATCGACCCACCAAAGCTCTCCATTGGAATTCCATCAAGAAAAAACCTAACCTGTTTGCCTGACAGGCCATTTAATGAGAATTTGAAGTCAGAACCAAGTCCACCTTGTTCTCTTATTTTTATACCAGTACTTCTGTTTAATATCTGGTTCAGATCCGCAGTCGTATTTGCATATTTCTTTGTTTCAATGGCGTTTACTGAAAACCCTGATTCCTTAATCTCCTGAACCTTGGTTTTTCCTTGAATATTAACATTTTGTAATTGTTGCTGATCCTTTTTTAGAGAAAAATTTACACTTAAATTTTGATTATCACTTACAGTAACTGTTTTTGATTCTTTTAAATATCCGAGGTAGGAAACGGTTAAAGTATATACCCCCGATTTAATATCAACTAATTCGTAATAGCCCTGTTCATTAGATGTAGCACCAATCTGGCCCCCCTTAACTTTTACTGTCGCTCCGGCAATGGTTTCATTTCCATCTTTAATGTAACCAGAAATGACAGACGAAGATTGTGAAAAAGCTTTAAAGGAAATTACGCTGAATAAGAGTATAAGTAGAGTTTTACCGTATGACATTTTATTTTAATATTGTGCATTTATACTAGTAGGTAGCATAACTGCCTGTTTACCGAAGGTGGTAAACAGGAAATATTAAAATAATTCTAAATAAGGATTTAATTCATCGATTCTCAGGATGAAATCGGTGTTTCCGGATAGTTGAAGGCCTTTTTTTAATTTGCCTGATTTCTTGTTGTATATCCAGATGTAATTGCCTTCCGTAGAAGAGTTTACTGAGATATACACATCATCTTTATTTACAATTACACATTGTCTGCGTGTTCCTTTATCCAATGGAAGATCAAGCTTTTGTATGGCTTTTGTGATCAGGTCGACAATATAAAATTCAAAATGTGCTGTGCTGTAATGGTCACCTAGATCTTTAAAGAGATCTTTTCTTTCAGATCTGATGATGACTTTATTGTTGCCTAGATACCACATTCCATAAGCGTGATTATGAATTGATGTACTTAGATTAAAGAAATAGCTTTCATCAGGAGTGTCAGAGCCAGTCTTAATTTGCATAATGGCAGTTGGTAGCTCAGGACGATTGCCTAAAGCAATCCCAGGGCAGGTCATAAAATAATAATTGCCCACTTCATCATTAAATGAATAAGGCTGTATGGTGTTTACTCCTCCAGGGTAGGTTGAACGGGTGTCTTTATCTGTTTTTACAACTGTCATCAATGGAAATTTGAATTCAGTAATATAAGTCGTGTCACTAGTTGTATAATTAGCTGTACTAAGTTGTTCATGATAGGTATAACCGACAAAAAGCTTTTCTCCTCGCATTTCAACAAAGCCAATAGAGATATTATTAAAGCGACCTGAAGGACGAGAAATATCTAAATCATCACCAGCAATCTTATGCATGTTCTTTGTATTGATCATTGCATACTTTACCTGCGAAAAATCACTTGCATTTAAGCCAGATAGTAATACAGTATCTGCACTTTTCCAATAATAGTTTTCAATTGAAAAGTCTGTTAATGGTACAGAAGCTATTTCCTTTAATTGTTTATCCTGGATTTTATACTTGATAAATAGCTGGTTTTTTCGATCTAAGTGATAATAAAAACCATCTTTTACAATAATTCCCCGGCTAACAGGGATATTACTCACATCCGTACCATCAAGTTCTGGTTTTAGATCACCTTTACTTAAAGAATTGCTTTCAAGTATATACTCTTTACCATCTATAGCGAGAATGTAAATGCTGTATTTTTTATCATTGCTATCTCCAGAAGCTGTGTGCGACTGATTACAGGCGGTTAAGCAAAAAAGCAATAAGTAAAGAAATTGTAAGCGCTTAAATTTTAAACTCATTAATGATTTGTTTTTGAAGTACAGGAGGAAGATCCATAATGTTTTTCTCATTTATGATAATAACCTTATCATTCCCATCTTCTCCTTTTAGAACAATATAAGTTTGTCCAGCTTTAAATACTATGTTTTCCTGACTCCCTTCAAATTGGAGTGTGATATCCTTTTTGGGACTAATTAATAAACTACCAGTAAGGTTCACAATCCCACTGTTATTGTCAATTTTAGCAGAGGTATTAGGACCAATAGAAATGTTATAAGCATTTGCTTCAACCTGTCTTACATCCAATGATGAATTGTTAATAGCAATCAACGGTTCATCTTGTTTACTTTTCGTAAAAAAATAAGCAGTAACGGAAAGTATAGCGAGTAACAGAGATGCCGCAATAGCACCTGTCCAAAATGAATAACGGTGTATTCCTGTTTTTTTCAAAGTAGGTGTGACAGGGGCATGGGGAATAATGCTTTCAATTTCTTTCCAGATTTCAGCTTTATGTGCCGCTTTATCTTCAGTTAACGGAAGTTGCAAAGCTTCATCACTGTCACCAGAGAATAGCCAGAATTCAATGGCATCGCGTTCCTCCTGACTACATTGGCCTCTATGATATTGCTCTATAAGTTCCTTACTGATCTTCATTATAGCTGTAATGCTAATTTTAATATTAAACACAAACTTAGATAAAATATAAGTAGCATAACTAGCAAATACCCGTAATGATTTTAAAAAAATTAAGAAGAATAATTGGAAAGATTAACTCTTAACACTGATAATGCTTTGGTAATGTGATATTCAACAGCTCTTTCACTAATTAGGAGAGCCGAGGCGATTTCTTTATTACTTAACCCTTGTTCACGACTCATTTTGTATACGCGACGACATTGACAGGGGAGTGTATCAACTAAAATATCAACTTTCTCTTTTAAATTGTTAAATAGTATTTTTTCTTCTGTGCAATTGGAAGAATGAGTGCAATCCTGATATTTTATACAGATATGTTGCTGCTGGCTAACTTTATTTCTGATGTATTCGAAGGTTTTGAATTTTGCAGAACGGATCAGATAATTATTTACATTTTCCAGTTCAAGCTCATGTCTGCGTTCCCAGACTGATTTAAAAATATCCTGAACCATTTCTCTAGCAGGTTCTATTTCCCTGATGTTGTTGTAACAAACAGCATAAACTTTTTCCCAATACATCTGATAAATCGTCTCGAATGTATCTTTATCGATTCTGATCTTTTTACTACCGTTTGTATGCTGTTCCTGGTTTTGCAATGCTATTTAGAATGATGCGTTGCAAATATAGCTATTTAGATTAATTATAAATATATATTGTGAAAATGATACTTATGTAATATAGTGGAAGATTGGGTTTAATGACCATTATCTTTTAAAAAAGCCGTTATCTCTTCTCCAATATAATTTATCGTGTGTTCGCATAAGACGAAGTCCAGTCGATCTGCATTTAAATCTGGTTCATAAAAGGGGATATGACCTTTAGCAATATTTTCATCTGGTACTTGCTCCCATGAGTCCGCTTCTTCGTCCCGTTTAATCGCTCCAACAATGCAATCGTAATAAAGGATAACGTAATGTCCTGCGGCGGGTAATATCTTCAGTGCTACCTCATTTTTCCCAAAGCCAATTTTGATATTAAAGGGTCCCATGTTAACACAACAAAAAACAGGAAAGCTTTGTTTTGTAATGGTTTACATTATCGTTATTCCTGCATTGAAACCTAGCCATCCTTTTGTTGCATTACCAAAGTTTGTGTGTCGGGATGGTACTATATTCTGTTTATATCCCGTCGCACTTGAACCTGCGGGTGAATCTCCACTATATAACGCATATGATGGTCCACCAAAGACGGTTAAACCTCTAAACAATTGAAATTGCAAATTACTCTGTAATCGATTGAGTAAATTTGCAGCATTCCAATTGCCAAGATATAGTGATTGTCCTGTTATTTCCAGTCCGATAGCCAGGCGTTTATTAATTATAAAGTCGTGACCAAAACCAATCCCTGCAGTTTTTATTTTCTCCTGATCTGATATATTCATCCCAATAAATAGGATAGTATATAGATTTGCATTTCCCGTTTTTAAAGAGATATTAGTGTTTACAGTTTCGTTGGTGTAAAAACTTACTTTATGATATCCGTTTTTTATAATATTAATCAGACCAAGACTATAACCTGAGGAAGTGTCAGCAACGTTGATTAATCCTAATTGAAAACCATTTAATTTTTTAGCATAATTAAATAAACCTGCAATCTGTATACCATCTGCATTTTTGGAAACAAAATTCCCGATACCACTAATTTGCGTACCACCAAAGCTCCCGGCAATAATATTTGTGACACCAGCTGCCTGAAATCCTTTTATATTTTTTCTATTCAGATTTGTAATACCTGCAATCTGAAAACCCTCTGTATCTTTTTTTACATGGTTTAACAAACCGGCTGCCTGAAAACCCTTTGTTTCTCCTCGCACATCATTTAGTAGACCCGACATTTGTATTCCTTTTACAGAGCCACCCACTTGATTAAAGAGTCCCGCAAATTGCATTTTTTTAACATCACCTTTAGTAATGTTAAATAATCCAGCCATTTCAAATCCGTCAGTTCCTGCTGTGTAACCACCAAGAACATTTAAAGAAACCCTATTTATAACCTGTGAACTCATATTTCCATGTGAGCTTAGCCCTGGAGTTAATGAAGCTTGGAATGGTGTATTGGCAAAAAAATCAGGAATGTTAAGGCTTTGAATTCTTTGTTTAGAAGAGATGAAGAATCGACCAAGGCCTGAATTTTCAATGTTAGCATCGCCCATGTTAACTCTGCGTCCCTCATGATCATTGTAACCTTCGGGTTTTATTTTAATGTCTGATAGGAAAATCAAGGTGGTGTCTCGGTAACTTTCCTTACTTGCAGTTAGTATCACCTCATTATGATCCCCCTTAAACTTTAACCTGAAAAAACCCTTATTGTCGGTAAGGGTAGATTGAAGTAATCTTTTCTCATAAACACTGGCCTGCTTTACTTTTGTTCCTGTTTGTGTATCAATTACATAGCCGCTAATCAGATATAGTTTTTCGGCTGTCGTAATATTCTCCGGTTCTATAGTAAAGTGGTTTGCAGCATATCTAAGGATAATATATTCTCCATTCTCTGCATAATCAACTTTGTTGTTAAATAGTCGATTTAATATTTCTCTTACAGAACTATTTTTTACACTAATGCTAACCAGACTATCTCGCTTTATTAAAGTTCCGCTATATGAGAAATAAAAGTTTCCTGCTCTGCTTATTTTTTGCAGCACCTGAGATATTTGCTGATCTTTTACTTCAATAGTTACTTTTTTCTCCAGATTATGATTGTTGGCAGGAATTGGCATCTGAGCTTTTGCACATGCAGTTATCAAGAAGAATATGAGGAGTATTTTTAATTTCATTATTGGTGGTTAGACAATATAATTTCGTTTTGGTTACGTATAAGGGTCAGATTAAGTGTTTTACATATGACTTGTAAATTGTCTTCCAGACTTGCGGAGGTTTTTAACGTAGTATTTAAACTAAGACCCTTTATTGCTGGATCTTTAATAATTACTGTTGATCCATATGCTTCGTTGATGACTTCTACTACATGCCATAGAGGAGTATTATTAGTTACCAGCTCATTGCTGCGGTAATAGTTATATAGTTGATCAGTATTTTGTGTTTTAACCAACTGATCAACATTATTTTTAATAATTACTTTTTCTCCTTTTTGAAGATTGATTTCCTCTTTATTCAAACTCACTTTTACTATTCCTGTTTCAACAATCACTTCTGTTTGTTCTTTTAAGTGTTTGATGTTAAATGAAGTTCCTACTACAAGTACAGATATCTTGTCTATATCAATTACAAATGGTTTTGTTTTATCATGAACGACATTAAAGAATACACTTCCTTTTTCAAGGTGAATAGTCCTGTTATTTTTGAAATTGTTTGCATAACTGATTTTTGCATTTTTGTTTAATGTTATTTCAGAACCATCCGGTAGTATTTTTGTAGTTACTTTATTACCAGCCAATACAGGAATATAGGAAACAGGCGAAAGTATTTGATATAAAGACCATGAAGCTGCTATAACAAATAACACCGCTGCAATTTTTAGCCAACCGAAGTTCGGTTTTATCTTAATGATCTCTGGTTGCTGCACATGGGCTTTTTGTTTAAATCTTTCCCATGCTTCAATTTCACTAATATCTTTTTTCGTGGATAGATTTTTACTGCTGTTCCAGATTTTTTCAAACTTTGTAAAATGCTCTTTATTAGCGGGAGAGGCATTTATCCAGTTTTGTACTGAGATGTGTTCATCTTCAGCTGTTTCTTTTAATAGAAACTTTATCAATAGTTCATCGGTCATGCCATTCTTAATTAAAATAATCCTTATAATACATCAGACCTAATAAAATGAGCGAAAGGAAGTCGGCCAATTCTAAACGTAATATTCTAAGAGCCTTACCCATCTGATTTTCTATTGTTTTAACAGATAAGCCCATGCGATCAGCTATCTCTCTGTATTTGAGTTCTTCAAACC
Source organism: Pedobacter sp. ASV1-7 (assembly GCF_040203335.1). Taxonomy (NCBI): domain Bacteria; kingdom Pseudomonadati; phylum Bacteroidota; class Sphingobacteriia; order Sphingobacteriales; family Sphingobacteriaceae; genus Pedobacter; species Pedobacter sp. ASV1-7. Next base: position 263,717 of record NZ_JBEHBV010000008.1, read on the forward strand.
TGCTCATCTGGAATATAGTGCGACATTGCTCTGGTAGCTCATTAAGTGCAAGACTAAGGTTATATTCCAGCTCTGTCATTTCGATTCTTGATGAAGCAGGTAAGTGTTGTTTATTCATGGAATAGGATGCAAAATCCTGGTATTTTGTTTTAATTTTCTGGTGTTTTAAAAGGTTAAGACTATCATGATATACAGATTTATACAGATAGGCTTTTATAGAACTTTGCACATCAAGTAATTCTCTTTTTTCCCAGAATTTTAAGAACATATTTTGCACTATTTCTTCCGCATCATCTTCATCTTTTAAAATAACAGAGGCATAAGCGTGAAGGGCTTTAAAATGGTCTTTAAATAATTGTTCAAAAGCCCGGTCATCATAAAACAGATGTGTGGGATTCATGTCTTTATTCTTTTTAAAATCTCCATTCCGGTGATGCTGTTAGTTGCGATCAAATCTATGTATTGAACCTTTGGAAACCAAAAGCTACCACCATTTACTCTTACAAATACTCTTTTTAAAAGGAGGTCTTTTCCTTCATCCTTAATGTAAATATGGTATTTTTGATCTGTTTCAGACTTTTTTAAGTACATAGGCATTTTTTTATAGGCAACAAGTCTGATCTCATACTCATCATCAGCAATCAGTTTAGATAATATGCCATAAGCAAATTTCTGTTCAATGGCTGTCAATTCTTTAAACTTCTGTTTTTCTTCATATCTAATCCATGAACCCTTAATGGGCGCATTTTTCTTTAATGTGCCATCACTGTTAAAATTTAATTCATAAACCACAGTATTAGCATCAGGATCACGTTGCAGGAAGAACAGCATATTGCAGCTTTTTGGAGTAGGCAATGTGGTGTGGTCCATTCCATTTTGTGAATATGAGGTCTGGTTGAGGAGTAAGATTATTGTAAAACTGATCAACAGACGCTGCAGCAGGACTTGAGCTAATACCATGTTATGATTTTTATAACTTTATCACTTTTCCAGAGCCGCTTATATCTGCATCAACATCCGGACTACCATTATAATAAACCTTTCCACTTCCGCTTATTTCTACTCTTAATTTATCCTGTATAGTTAAGCTGGCATTGCCACTGCCAGATATATCCACATCGGCCTGTTCAGCGACCACTTTTAATAAATCTGCTTTTCCAGAGCCGGATATATTTACCAGTATTTTTGTTGCTTCGAATGCATCTTTAACTAAAACATCACCTGAACCACTGATAGAGACCTTTAGTTCGTTTATGGAAGGAAAATCACCTTCAATATTTATCTTTCCACTACCGCTAAGTGCTGCTTTTCTGATAACAGGAAGTGTTAGGAATACTTCAATATCATCATGTTGTACATTTGCATTTTCATAACCTAAATATAATGTGCCGTTAATAATATTGGTTTTGAAATAGGGTATAAGATTGTCAGAACCCCTAAGTTCTACTTTGAATTCGGTGCCGTAAGTGATTTGAACTGGAGTTGATCCACTGGTGTTGATTCCTGTAAATTCTCCTGGAAAACGGATGTCAGTTGTTTTATCCCCACTAGCTGTTAACCTGTCTTTTGAACATCCGATAAATAGGATGCTTATACATGTAATTAATAATAAAAATCTCATAACTATGTTTTTTAATGATCTGATGTTAAAATATATATTGAAGTCCACCACTATAGCCTATGTAAAGTGCCTGGAAATTATTTCCCCATTTGTTTTCCCAACTAGTGACATACTTTTTGTTTAAACTGCGTCCTTCTGCAGTGGTGGTATTTAGGTAGTTGAAGGATGGGCCACCAAAAATTTCCAGGTTTTTACTGATTTTTAATGCTGGCAATAATCTAAGTGATGTCTTCATATACTCACCAGCTTTAAAACTCTCTAAGCCAACACCTGATACTTCAGCATTTAATCTGAATGAGTTGGATTTGAATAAATGTGCTCCTAAACCTGCTTCAAAGGCATATACTTCATCAGCATTTTTGAAATTGTAACCTAAGCCTATGATACCATATAGCACTCTTCCACCAGAACGGAAAGAGAGTAGAGTAGTAAGGGTTTCATCTGTAGTAAGACTGATGCTTTTTTCACCGTTTTTTACCAGATTAATAATCCCAATTGGATAATCACTGCTGTCGGCCACATTCATAAAACCTGCAAATTGCACACCTTTTACTTTTTTTGCGATATTGATAAAGCCAGCGATCTGTGCGCCATTTACATCTTTTGCTTTATTGATGAAACCTGCGAATTGAGAACCTTTTGCATGAGCTGCAAGATTCATAAAACCTGAGAATTGAGCTCCTTGAATGTTTCCAGGGGAGATATTTGCAAATCCACCCAGAGCAAATACCTGCCCCCCTTTATAAGTGTTTAGGAAGCCAGAGAAAAGTCCGCCATTAGCTTGTTTCCCAATATGGTTTGAGAATCCAGCTAAAAGAAAACCTTTAGTATCATTTCGAACAACATTAGACAGGCCGGCAAATGCAACACCTCTTTCTGCTGCGGATATACCCGCAATCAAATGGAATGAGAAGTCGTTAGTATCTAATGGTGCATGTGTACCATTGCTACTTACTGGATAGATTAGTCCAAAATGCAGTTTATGGGATGAAACTGTTTTATCTTCCTGGGCAAATAAATTGGAAGCCAGTAAGGAGAGCAGGAGGCATGTTGTGATTTTTAAGGCCTTTCGGCTAGTGTTAGTTTTTAGAAATGTAAAGTTCATTTTTGTCTTATTTTAAAATAGGACAACGAGATGAAGCTTTACCCCTACGTTGGTGAAAAATAAAAATTAAGCGGGCAGGCTAGCTATTTTTCGTTTACCAAAATATAAGATTGCAATAGCAAGAATAGAAGATAAGGCCATTATACTAACAGTAGGTACTGCCGATTTAACGTTAAACAAGCTTACGCCTACTGAAGCCAATGCTCCAATTCCCATTTGAATTGCACCCATTAATGCTGAAGCAGTTCCAGCATTTTTTGAAAAAGGCAAGAGAGAGAGAGCAGATGCATTTGGGCTTACAAAACCAAGGCAGCAAAGGAAAATAAAAAGTAATGCAGTAGTTTCATATAAGCCAAGCCATCCATTAATACTAGCTATCAAAAATAAAAGAGCAGTAATGGTTTGGGTAATTAATGCTGCATAAATTAATTGCTGACTTGTATATCTTCTTAGTAACAATGTGTTGATCTGGCTTGAACCAATAAATCCTATAGATAGGAGAGCGAAAATCCATCCATAAGTTTCTTCGCTCACATGGAATATCTCCATGAAAATAAGTGGGGAACCAGATATGTAAGCAAATAAACCTGAAAAAGCCAAGGCACCTGTAAGTGCATAAGTATAAAATTGAGGAGTCTTAAATACCGTCCAAAAGCCATTAATGATAGGTTTAGGTTTCAAGGAAAGGTTTGCATCAGGTTTGTAGCTATTTGGTAACCAGAGCCAGCTTGCAATTAAGTTAAACACTCCTAAACCAAGAAGAACTAAAAATATGGTATGCCAGCCGAAAGCAACAGTTACATATCCACCAAGGGTTGGAGCAATCATTGGTGAAACGCCTAATACGAGCATCAGTAGGGCGAAAACTTTGGCATTGTCTTTTACGGGGAACAGATCGCGCACCATAGCAACAGAGGCCACGGTAGCTGCACAGCTACCTAGTGCCTGTATAAATCTTAAACCGATCAGTGCGTCAATGCTGTTTGCAAAAGCACAACCTGCCGAAGCCAGAATGTAAACAAGCAGACCAATGAATAATGGTTTTTTTCTTCCAAATTTGTCCAGAAGAGGGCCGTATAATAGCTGTCCAGCCGAGATACCTATGAAATAACTGGATAAAGACAATGCTACACTTGCTGTACTGGTATTTAGATCATCTGCAATTGCAGGGAATCCAGGTAGGTACATATCAATAGAAAAAGGACCAAGTGCGGTAAGTGATCCTAATATTAAAATCAGACCAAAGTATTTTTTTTGAGTCATTTTGTTTTTTTATGATTCAGCACAAATTTAAGCCTGAAAAAAGATGGTCAGGCATGTGAAGATATGCAAAGATAATAATTGTGAACTAGATGCGTTCAAGGCAGAAAATATTGTATAAGAATTGTTGCGGGATTTTTGACAGGGAATAGGATAGATGGATTAGAATTGCTTTATCTTTGTGTATGTTATATGTTAAGAATATGGTTTGTGACCGTTGCATTATGATTGTAAAACAACAATTAGAAGCTTTCGGTTTAAAAGTTAATGAAATCTCCTTAGGTAAGATAGAGGTTGCTCCAGAACCTACTGAAGAACAGTTGCAAAAAATTGGTGACTCCTTACAGTCACTTGGTTTCGAACTTTTGGATAAAGAAAAAGACCAGTTGGTTGAACAGATTAAAAACCAGGTGATTGAATTGGTACATTATTCAGATCTTAATGAGATAGAAAATAGCTTAACAAAACAAATTGCCGATAAACTAAATAAAGATTATGCTTATTTGAGTCGTCAGTTTTCAGAAGTAGAAGGACTGACCATTGAAAAGTATATTATTCAGCAAAAAATTGAGCGCGTTAAAGAGCTTATGGAATATGGAGAGTTGAATTTGAATGAAATCGCCTACAAAATGGGCTATAGCAGTAGTGCACATTTGTCAACTCAATTTAAATCGCTTACTGGCTTTACGCCCAGTAAATACAAGTCATTAGCGATAAACAGTCGTAAACCATTAGATAAAATTAAATAATTCCGCTTTGGACATTTTTCGACTGTACCTTAAAAATAAATTTTATATATAAGAATGGATAATTTGATTAATCATCCCGGTGTGCTCACCGGTTTTGCAGTAGTAGTAATAGGAATGCTCCTTTTGGATTTGGGCGTTTTTAATAAAAAAGTTCATGCGGTAACCAGTAAGGAAGCTGCAATCTGGTCAGTAGTTTGGATTACACTTTCGATGGGATTTAGTGGTGTCATTTATATGACTTCGGGATTTGAAAAATTTACGCAGTTTCAATCTGCATATTGGATAGAAAAGGCATTGTCGGTTGATAATCTGTTTGTATTTATTCTGGTATTCGGTTTTTTTAAGGTTCCTAAAGAATTACATCATAAAGTCTTGTTCTGGGGTATAATTGGTGCTTTAGTATTTAGGGCAATTTTTATTTTTGCTGGTGTTGGACTTATTAATCTTACCTATCTGCCTGAAATGGTATTGTTTGGACATACCCTGCAGATTAATGTGGTTTTATTCTTATTTGGTTTATTCTTGATTTATGCCGGTATAAAGTCCTGGTCAGGACATTCTGAGGAAGATGAACATAAGGATTACACAAAAAATGCCGGAGCGAAACTAATCTATAAGTTTTTTAAGGTGAGCAAAAATTTTGATGGAGAAAAGTTCTTTACTGTAGAAAATGGGGTTAAAATGGCTACTCCTTTATTGGTTGTGGTTGCCGTAATTGAATTTACCGATTTATTGTTTGCTGTAGATTCGATACCTGCCATTTTTGCTATAGCACCAGATGATCCAATGATTTTATATACTTCTAATATATTTGCTATTCTGGGATTAAGGGCACTTTATTTTCTATTGGCAAATTTCATTTATATGTTCAGTCTATTAAAATACGGGCTGGCAATTATATTAACATTTATAGGTATTAAAATGGTGATATCTCCACTTTATCATATATCTTCTCCTTTATCATTATCAATAGTAGGAGGAGTGTTGGTGCTTTCGGTTATTGCTTCACTTATTTTTTCGCGAAAGGAAGCGGCATAATTCATCAAGTGCCAATTTATATATTCCGGGCTAGCTTAAAAAGCTAGCCTTTTTTATGATAGGAGCTTCTACAGTACTTTTACGGAATTCCAGGAAACGACTTTTATTCCCGGAGAATATTACGAGTATGAATTTTGTAAACCTTTTGATTGATCTTGTGTTTAACGTTTACATCAACAATAATTATGAAGATTGCAACTTATAATATCAACGGGATAAATGCACGTTTAGAGAACCTGTTAAGATGGTTGAAAGAAGCTTCGCCTGATGTAGTTTGTTTGCAGGAGCTGAAAGCACCCGACGACAGATTTCCGGAACAATCGCTGTTGGATGCTGGCTATCATTCTATCTGGCATGGGCAGAAAAGTTGGAATGGGGTTGCGATATTATCCAGATATGGAGAAATTCAGGAAACAAGAAGAGGGCTTAATGGAGATCCAGAAGATTTACATAGTCGATATATTGAAGCATTTATAAATGATGTAGTGATTGGTTGTTTGTATCTCCCTAATGGGAATCCCTTTCCCGGACCTAAGTTCGATTATAAACTTAAATGGATAGAAAGATTGATTGCTCATGCAGACAAGCTGCAATCTTTTGATGTGCCGGTAGCCCTGATTGGTGATTATAATATTATGCCTACTGAATTGGATACTTACAAGCCTGAAAAATATGTTGACAATGCATTGTTCAGACCTGAAGTCAGACAGCTATTTGAGAAATTGTTAAAGCAAGGATGGACGGATGCTATTCGTAAATTACATCCGGATGAACATATTTATACCTTCTGGGATTATTTACGTAATGCTTATGGTAGAAACGCAGGCTTACGACTGGATCATTTCTTATTAAATCCGATTTTAGAAAGTAGATTACAGTATGCGGTTGTTGACAAAGACGTACGGGGCTGGGCGCATTCTAGCGATCATACCCCTGTGTGGATTGTGGTATGATTTACCACTCTTGTGTATTTTTAATATCACATGCTTCAGCATTAAATGCAGGATCCTTGCCAGCTCTTCTCTGTTCCTGGTAGTCTTTAAAAGCTTTTAGTGCAGGTTTTCGGAGTAACAAGATAGCAATTACGTTTAACCATGCCATTACACCTACGCCGATATCTCCCAATGTCCATGCGGCTTCTGCGGTTTTAACTGAACCGTAAAAAGTTGCGATTAATATCAGAATTCTGAGTGCCCATACTGCCCATTTTCTACCTTTTTTATCCAGATAACTGAGATTGGTCTCTGCAATATAATAATAGGCCATGATGGTCGTAAAAGCAAAAAATAATAGAGATATAGCCACAAAGCCAGCTCCCAGAGATGGAAAATGAGAATTTACTGCGTACTGAGTATATTCTGCACCTATCTCTGCACCAGGCAGATTCTCTACTATAAAACCTCCATTAGGATTTATAACGTTATATTGACCAGTAAACAGGATCATGAAAGCAGTTGCAGTACAAACAAAAAGTGTATCTACATACACTGAAAATGCCTGCACAAGGCCTTGTTTTACAGGATGGCTAACTTCTGCAGCTGCTGCGGCGTGAGGGGCGGTTCCCTGGCCAGCTTCATTTGAATATATCCCTCTTTTTATACCCCAGGCTATAGCCATACCAAAAACTCCTGCAAATGCTGGTTCCAGTTTGAAAGCCGATTCAATGATAAGCATTAGCACGGATGGGATTTGCTGTACATGCATAAACATAATGATAACAGCCATTAAGATGTATGCACCAGCCATAAAAGGAACGACTATTTCAGCTACTTTACCAATACGTTTAACACCACCAAAAATGATTAATCCTAATAATATGGCCACTGCAGCTCCCGTATAGGCAACAGGTATTTGGAATGCATTGTTCATACTCAAAGCAATGCTATTACTTTGAACTCCAGGTAAAAATAATGCTGTACTTAATATAGTGGCTACAGCAAATACAATGGCATACCATTTTATACCTAATCCCTTTTCAATATAGAAAGCGGGCCCACCACGATATTGTCCATTGTTTACCTGTTTGTAAATCTGACCTAATGTCGCTTCAATAAATGCAGATGCACTCCCTAGAAAGGCAATTAACCACATCCAGAATACTGCTCCTGGGCCGCCCATAGCAATAGCTGTTGCTACTCCCGCTATATTTCCAGTACCAATACGGCCAGAAATAGCAATGGCAAATGCTTGAAAAGAGCTTACACCTTTGGATGAACCTGATCCGCCAAAAAGCAAAGCAATCATTTCTTTTAAGTAGCGGAGTTGCACAAAACGTGTAACAACTGAGAAATAGATGCCTGTGCCCATACAGAGCAAAATGAGTGCGTTACTCCAGATCAAATCGTTTACTTTGCTAATGATTTCTTCCATGGGTTAAAATAACGCAAATTTTTCTAAACCTTTTATAAGAATAATAGAATGTTGATTTAAGAACCAGGAATTACTAATGCCTATGATGAGAGTAGTACCGGGGGATTGTTAAAGTAAAAACAACAATGGATTATATTTGTTTAACATTAAAACTACTATATTATGAATACTGAACTGCCTGTTCATGCAACTGTAACTTACCATTTTTCTGTGCCTGCTGAAGATGTTTTTGATGCATGGCTGGATACCTTTATGATTGGACGATTTATGTTTGGACCAGAAGTGAGAGATGAAGAGATTGTAAGTCTTAAGACTGAAGCAAAAAAGGGTGGGTCATTTTCATATATTGTTCGCAGACAGGATGTAGAAATTGATCATATAGGAGAATACACAGAGTTAGAAAGACCTTTGAGACTCGTTTTTACCTGGGCTATTAAACAAGATTTACCAGATAATTCTCGTGTAGTTATTGATATTATACCCACATCCACAGGGACTGAACTTACACTTACCCATGAAATGCCATCAGAATGGGAACATTTTATAGAAGGTTCTAAAGATTCCTGGATGAAAATGCTGACAGCTTTAGATAAGATACTCTAACTTTTTGTTTTGTCCATCAGCTTACGACTTCTGATCATCATTTTTAAGCGTTGTCTTTTAAGCGAGAGGTTAATACCTGCTTCCTGGTTTTCTTTGTGATATAATTTATAGGCATAGAGAATATCTTTATAGGTGAGCAAACCGATAATTTCATTTGAATCTTCAGTCAGGACAACTGGTAAATGTTCTTCTCCACTTGAGGCCATTAGCTCGACTGCTTTGGATAGAGGGTCATTAGGTTTTAAAATAGGGATTTCTCTTTTTAAGAGTTCATTTGTAATTTGCTTCTGGACGGTGTTGATTTTTCCCAGAACCTGTGAAACTGTGACTCTGCGAAGGATATCCGGTTCATAAGCGTCAGGTGTATAGATACCTCTTCTAGCTATTTTTTCTGTCATGATAGTATTTTCCATGAAGAAAAAGGATACTAAGTAAGAGGCTGTACATGCTCCAAGCAGGGGTAATAAAGCATGAGACTGCATGGTAGCTTCCAAAGCAAAGGTGATACTGGTTAAGTAGGCCCTTGAAGCACCAGCGAACATGGAAGACATACCAATAAGTGCAGCCATAGGGATGCTGATTTCAGATTGGGGGAAGAACATAAGTATACAAGTTCCAAATAAAGCACCTGCTGCTCCGCCGATTGTTAATAATGGTGCCAGGGTACCTCCTGATGTGCCACTTCCTAAAGCTATTGCCCAGGATAGAAACTTAAAGAAGCATAAACTGAGCATTAATGCAAGAGTAGCTTTTCCTGAAAGCATACTGATGATATTTTCATAGCCCACACCGAGTGTATGGGGTGCGAAAAATCCAATGATACCTACAGCAAGACCACCTATTGCAGGCCACCACATCCAATGTATAGGAAGCTTTTCAAAAGTGTCTTCAATCCAGTATACTACTTTGGTAAGTCCTAATGACATAAATCCTATAAGAATACCCATTCCACTATAAATTGCAAGGGCAAGGTTGGTAGGGCTTTCAAGGTCTGGCATAGGAAATACAGGTCCTGTTTCAAAAAGTAACTGATGCCCTGCTGCTCCTGTAATACAAGCTAATGCTACCGGTAAAATCGCTTTTGGCGAGAATTCAAATAATAACAATTCAATAGCAAGGAAAACGGCTGCTATCGGTGTGCCAAATATGGCAGACATTCCAGCTGTTGCACCTGCAGCAAGAATGATTTTACGCTCATTAGAGGTAATTTTAAATAATTGTCCTATTGTAGAACCCAGTGCACCACCAGTAGCTATTATGGGACCCTCAGCACCAAAAGGGCCTCCTGATCCAATTGCTATAGCTGAAGATATGGGTTTTAAAAATGCAATAGATGGTTTGATTTTACTCTGGTTGATCAGGACTTGTTCCATAGCTTCAGGTATACCATGTCCTCTAATGGCTTTGGATCCAAATAGGGCCATTAAACCAACCAAAATTCCACCTATAGCGGGTAGTATAATAACCAGCAGGCCGAGTTGATTATCCGCAGGGCTGCTAAATGTAAAAGTAAAAGTCCCGTAAAAACATATATTAGTAACGAGATTAATCAGTAAGACCAATCCTTTAGCAATGATGCTGATTAACATTGCAACGGCAATAGATAACAGAGATATTTGAAGCAGTCGCTTTTTTAATAAGATTTCCTTCTTGCCATTTGGAGTGGCGGGTATTAGACTGGGTAGTGAGGGAGCAATGGGAATACTATTTTTTGATGATTTCATCAGTGTATATCTTTTAAACTTTACAAGTAGAGTAATAAATCGCAAAGGTAAGTTTTGGAGTTGGTATTTGAAATAATAATATTGTATATAATATGTTTTTTTACATTTAATTATTTAATATATATTTTTTTATATTGTTTTAGCAATATTATTTGTGTTTTGATCCGGAGATTTGGCAGGCCGTCTTAATTTTGCATATTTGAAGAATGAAAGAATGCAGTAATCTTTGTGATCTTAATAAATGTTTTTTATGTAAGCTTTGTTTGCCTGAATGGCTACCGGCTCTTGCCGTTAAAAAGCGAAATTTTGAAGTAAAAAAAGGTGAATTGCTTTTTACTGAGGGGGATGCTGTTAGTGGAATCTACTTTGTGTATGAGGGGACTTTTAAAGTACATAAGCGTTGGGATAAAGAAAAAGAGCTGATTATTCGTTTTGCAAGATCAGGAGATATAGTAGGACATATGGGCTTAGGGGAGGAGCGTTTGTATCCTGTTTCAGCAACAGCTATTGAATCAGCTATAGTTTGCTTTTTGGATATTCCTTTTTTTGAAAGTACGCTTAGAGTGAATACAAATCTTACATATGAACTTATGAGATTTTATGCCAATGAACTGCAGAATTCCCATAGACGAATGCGTGATCTTGCTCATATGTCCGTGAAAGCTAGAATTGCCCAATCTTTTATTTCTCTAAAACAACAGTTTGGACTAGATGAAAATGGGATTATTAATGTTGAAATGAGCAGACAGGATTTATCGTCGTTTGCTGGTACAACTTATGAAACCTTATTTAAGGTATTGAATGATTTTGCGAAACACAATACTTTAACTATAACTGGCAGAAAAATTAAAATAATAAATGAAGGGGAGTTGACGCGGATTGTTATCAACGATAATATTTAATGATTAGTTGTTGTTAAGTAAAAAGAGGCAGCATCATGTGAAGTGAATGATACTGCCTCTTTTATCTGGATATGTGCTAATTCCAATTATTGAACTACTTTACCATCTTTGTCAATTTTAAGAGAACCTGTTTCTTCTCCTTTTTTCACATTGATCAAGTAGTATTCTGTTTTGTCTGCATTAGTAACTAAAAATGCAGCTGTTGGAGTCCATTCTTTAACTGTATCTGCTTTTAAAGCCTCTTTAACTGGCTCTGGAAGATCTTTTAACTCAACTGGAGTTTTTGTAGTACTGTCTTGATATGCGATAACCTCAATAGGGTTTTTAATTTCACTTGCTTTTACTGAGGTTAATCCTGCTACGGCTAAAAATGCTGCTGATAAAATGATCTTTTTCATAATATTCGTTTTCAATTGTTAAAATTCATGTTAATTATGAATAAGCTATAGTTGATAACCGTGCCTGAATTATTTTTATTTATATCTTGTTGTTTTTCAGTTATTTATGTTTTTTGTTGTCTATTTGAAATTGTAGAGTATCTCTACAATATGTTGCGTCATTAAGCATTTATCTATCTGTATACTATTTGTGCTAAAATGCTCCCAGTATGTATATAGATTCTGTTATATTGTTATTTCTTTATAGTGTAATTATTGTTTTTTAGATTTGTTATTAGCTAAATTTTAAGGATGTTAAGTTTTATTGTTGATGATCTTAGTCCGTTTTTATTAATGATTTGTATTATTGGCATAATTATTTATTTGAATTATTTAATTGTTTATTGCTCATTGTGGGTAATTTTTTACTCAAAAATACACATTATTTTTTGATGTGTTAATTTAGTGTTTTGAATTTTAATTTATAAATATGCTTTTATTTGTGTTTTAATGATGTTTTTGTGTCTGTAATTATTTTTTGGCTCGATTATTATTAATTCGTGTTCTTTTTGTTCATTATTTTTGAAAAATGACATAAATTCTGATTATTTTGCAAGTGTAAATCTTATTTTATTTAAAAGAAATTTGTGTGATCACTTACTATGCGAAAAGCGCTCAGAATTGATATTATAACTGATCTCAAAGTAAGTTGTTTGCTGGGGCTACTTTTTTTGGTCTTTATCTCTTTTAAAGTAAAGGCAGAGGGTAGTAAGGATTTGTATCCGGCAACTCAAACAAAAGGAAGCAGGGCTTTTCTATATTGTAATACGAATACTCAACATATCGCTTCCTGGCCTTTCAAAACTACAGGTACTCATTATGTGTATGCTATAAATGGTGAGACGATTGCTGTTGGTTCTAGTGCACAAGGTGTCAGTGGTGGTTATATTAGAATTACAAGTCCTGATGGAGATGTTTATACATCTACGGTTGGTAGCAAAACTGCTGGGCATATAGTTGATAGAGAGGCAGAACTGGCAGGACCATATAATGGTAGTGGTGCTGTTGGAAAAATGTTTAAACCTTACAATGTTTCAGTAGATGAGACTGGAGTATGGCGTGTTGATTTTTATGCTCCGGGAGGAATAACCGGAGATGGATTATTTGATGTACCTAAAGATTTAGGTTTAGAAAAATGGGATCAGACTAAAGTTAATATAAATGTGATTGCGGCATGGGATGTGTCTGTACGCAATGGTTTAGATTGGCATACAGGAAGGGTTTATACAAATGTGCTTAACCTTTTAGTGAATTCTGATTCATTCACAAGTAATAAATCCTATTATGCTACTCATTATATTCTTACAAAAGATGGAAGAGCATATAGGGTCCAAACAAATGGTAATAATGGTGTTGGTTTTACTTTTTTCTCCAATAGCAATGGCTTTGCAGTTAATTCTGTTCCGACTTATCGAAGTTTAAATGGATCAGAACCCAATGATATTATTCAATATGTGCATGATCCACGGTCGTTAGATGATGGTAAAAATGTAACACATAAGATTTTTTACAATAAACCTAATAAGGATTTGCCTGCCAGCGCGCCACTTCATGTTGCTGGAAACCCAACTTATTCAACCTGGTTAAAAAATGCTGCTGTTTTACCTGAAATTAGTAATATAAAGGTTATTGGAAAAGAAGGTACAGTTGGTCAGGTTAGTAATAAAGGGGCAAATATTACTTTTACTTCAAGTTCTATCGGTACATATAGAATCACTATTCCAGTTCCTTCTGGTGCGGACAGGGTTATAATCGGGGTCGCTAGTTTTGGGGCTAACACTGTATTTTGGGATGGTAAAGATGGAAATGGCGTATTTATACCAGCGGGAACTCCAGTAGGTCAGATTAAAACAAAATTGCAATCGGCGGAAGTCCATTTTCCATATATCGATATGGAAGTAAATCCCCAGGGGATAATAATAGAATTAACCGATAATACACTGGATTATAATTTGAAGACTCTTTCTACTGATGAAGGAGAGTATAGTGATAGGGTTTATTGGGATGATACAGGTGTTGATAAAATTGGACCAGGTATACCTGATCCATTTAGTAATGCCGTAGAGGGAAGATCAAGTAGGGTAAATGGGCATAAATGGGGTGCTTATGTTGATAATGCTGCAAGCACTAGCTTTGGTAATGGCAGATCAATTGATACCTGGACATATATTCAGGGAAGTGAAGAGTCGCAAGCCATAGATATGGTGATTAAAACTGCCGATTTAATGATTGAAAGTATTAGGACTAATGTATCTAAATATTATTCTGATCAAGAGTTGACTTATACCATTCTGGTTAAAAATGATGGCCCCAGTGCTGTTGAAGACGCATTGTTCAATTTTAAAACTCCTGCGGGATTTGTAATCAATACCGTATCCTATATAGTTTCAAATGGTACTGCAGTCGTAAAAAATACTAATCCTACATTAGAAAGCTATTTGAGCTTGTTAAATTTATCTAATCAGGCAGTTGTAGAATTTGTTATTACTGGAAAAGTAAATGCGACACTTTTTAACCAATTACTTCCTGTAGAAGCTAGTATTTTAAGACCAGCTGATGTCACGGATCCGGATGCGACTAATCCCAATTCTGCTAAGCCAATAGATCCTCATTCCGAATGTTTAAATGGAACCGGTATAGAGAATTGTAATAATATTAAATATAATACCTTAAATCCACAGGAAGTCTGTTTGAATGCGGAAATAAGCCCAATTGAATATATATTCTCTATGGGGGGGACTTCAGGTAAAATTATTGGCAACATATTGCCACTAGTTAAGAATGAGAATCTGGTAAGTAAAACCTTAACGGTGACTGGTGCATATAATGCAGCGGGTATTTACAGTTTTATTTTAGGTACGCAGGATAGTGAAAAAGAAACCACGACTGCTGTTATAAGGGTTAATCCGCTTCCTGCTATAATTAACCAGCCACAGGCAACATCAGTTTGTGTAGGACAAGCCGCGGCTTTTACTATTGAATCTGCTTCTACTGATACTTTTCAATGGCAGTATGAAGAAGCTAACATCTGGAAGAATTTTAATGATACAGGGAATATTACAGGTTCAACTACATCAACATTAAATATTTCTGGAGCTCCTTTGACTTATAATGGAAAAAGGATCAGGGTTATTGTTTCTTCGGCATCGGGTTGTTTAACAATATCTGATGTCGCAATCTTGACGGTAAACGATATTCCTAGTAAACCTGTAATAGCGGGTACAAGGAATATCTGTGAAGATGGAAGTGTTTTGCTTACTGCTGATCCTGTGGATGCAAAAGGTTATCAATGGTATTTTAATGGTGTGCTTATTCCAAATGAAAATAGCTATAGGCTGGTGATTTTTGAGCATGGTACTTATACGCTTGCTATTAAAAATGAGTCTGGCTGTTGGAGTGTAAAGTCTGATCCGAAGGTAGTTAATCTTGTGCTTTTTCCTAAGCCAGTAATTAATCATGATGATTTAGTTGTTTGTGCTGGCAATAAGGTGAAACTTACAACAGGACTTGGGGCTATGTATCAATGGATTAAGGACGGTCAGGATATAGTCGGGGCAATTGATCAGGAATATATTGCAGAAGAATCTGGTGAATATTCAGTTATTATTACGAATGCAATTGGTTGTGAAAAGAGTTCTGATCGTGTAACTGTAGAAATTTTGACTCCTCTACCATTGCAAACGATCACCGTTGATCAGGATAAATTAACGTTCTGCGATGGCGGTTCCGTGGAACTGACTTCTTCTACTAGTACTGGTAACCAATGGTACAAAGATGGTGCGCTGATTACTGATGCTACCAGTCAGAAATACGTTGCTACTGAGTCTGGTGTGTATACTGTTCGGTTTACAGATGCCAATGGATGTTATACGGTTTCTGCTGATGTTACGGTAGTGGAAAATCCACTTCCACCTGCACCAACAATTAATGTTGATGCAAACCTGTTAACTTTCTGTGATGGAGGTTCAGTAGAACTTACTTCATCTGTTACTAGTGGTAACCAGTGGTACAAAGATGGCGTGCTAATTAGCGGAGCAACCGATCAGAAATATGTAGCTATTGAGTCTGGTGTATATACGGTTCGGTTTACAGATGCTAAGGGATGTTATACGGTTTCTGCCGGTGTTACGGTAGTAGAAAACCCATTGCCTCCTGCACCAACAATTAGTGTTGATGCAAACCTGTTAACTTTCTGTGATGGAGGTTCCGTAGAACTGACTTCTTCTGCTAGTACTGGCAACCAATGGTATAAAGATGGTTCAATAATAACCGGAGCAACCGATCAAAAATATGTAGCTACTGAGTCTGGTGTATATAGGGTTCGGTTTACCGATACGAATGGATGTTATACGGTTTCTGCTGGTGTTACAGTGTTAGAAAACCCATTGCCACCAGCTCCAACAATTAATGTTGATGCAAACCTGTTAACTTTCTGTGATGGCGGTTCTGTAGAACTGACTTCCTCATCAGCTACTGGCAACCAGTGGTACAAAGACGGCGTGCTGATTACTGATGCTACCAGTCAGAAATATGTAGCTACTGAGTCTGGTGTGTATACGGTTCGGTTTACTGATGCGAATGGATGTTATACGGTTTCTGCTGGTGTTACAGTGTTAGAAAATCCATTGCCACCAGCTCCAACAATTAATGTTGATGCAAGCCTGTTAACTTTCTGCGATGGCGGTTCCGTGGAACTGACTTCCTCATCAGCTACTGGCAACCAGTGGTACAAAGACGACGTGCTGATTACTGATGCTACCAGTCAGAAATATCTAGCTACTGAGTCTGGAGTGTATACGGTTAGATTTACTGATGCGAATGGATGTTATACGGTTTCTGCTGGTGTTACAGTGTTAGAAAACCCATTGCCACCAGCTCCAACAATTAATGTTGATGCAAACCTGTTAACTTTCTGTGATGGCGGTTCTGTAGAACTGACTTCCTCATCAGCTGTGGGCAACCAATGGTATAAAGACGGCGTGCTGATTACTGATGCTACCAGTCAGAAATATCTAGCTACTGAGTCTGGAGTGTATACGGTTAGATTTACTGATGCGAATGGATGTTATACGGTTTCTGCTGGTGTTACAGTGTTAG
>NZ_JBEHBV010000009.1:0-237050 GCF_040203335.1 Pedobacter sp. ASV1-7
GGTGCGCCCATATAGGGTTGTTAATAAATGTGCCTTTGGCAAGGCATTGGGTTAGTGTTCAAAAGACCCAACATTAATCAGCTAACTCGTGAGGGAAACCAATAACGGGAAACATAGCCTGCTGATAAAGCTATAAGTCAGTTAGTTATCAGACTGCGACTGAATAGTGAGATGAAAAAACAGATATAAGGATAAAGTCCTGATTGATTGAATGATAGCCTGAGTGTTCTTTGCCGTGTTTATGACGTAAGATAACTAAAATCGTCATACTGTAATACTCCCAGATTCCCTGCCTATCGTGGGAGCTAGAACAAATTACAGCACAACTGCAATATGCAGTAAAAGGTGGAAGTCATATCCGATAATCTGTTGCGCCATAATTATTAACAACTAAATGGGGATTACCTAAATCGGAATGCCACTGGCGTGGCTATGAGAGTAGTCTCTGAATATCCGGTATGGTAACGGAGTCTTCGTAGTAGTCCGAGCAAGGGAAAGCCTTGTACATGGCGAAGGAAGACAGCTAATATTTTTTAATACTAATAAAGGAAAATGTGTGAGACATTATGAGAAGTCCGCAAAATGTATTAAACAGTCTAACAAGACACAGTATGGTTCCAAACTATAAGTTTGAGAAACTATACAGGATTTTATTCAATCCTGAGATGTACTATGTTGCCTATCAACGTATTTATGCGAAGCCAGGTAATATGACAGCAGGTTCTGACGGCAGTACTGTCGACGAAATGAGCCTTGCAAGGATTGAAAAGCTAATCGGTGCCATTCGTGATGAATCGTACCAACCAAAACCTTCAAGGAGGACATATATTCCAAAGAAAAAAAGCGGAAAAAAACGTCCTCTGGGGATACCAGTATTTGATGATAAATTGGTACAAGAGGTAATCAGATTGGTGTTGGAAGCGATTTATGAGGGACAATTTGAACATTGCTCTCATGGCTTCAGACCCAAACGAAGTTGCCATACTGCACTAATGCAAGTTAAAACTACTTACCGTGGAGTAAAATGGTTTGTTGAAGGCGATATTAAAGGTTTCTTTGATAACATCGACCACGATGTTTTAATCAATGTCCTGAGAGAACGCATAGAAGATGACCGTTTCATTCGGCTTATAAGGAAGTTTCTAAATGCTGGGTATGTTGAAGATTGGATTTTTCATAAAACGTACAGTGGAACTCCGCAAGGTGGAATTGTTAGTCCAATTCTGGCTAATATATACCTGGACAAACTGGACAAGTATATGAACGAATACATCCAGAAATTCGACAAAGGAAAAAAACGGAAAGCAAATCCTGAAACAGCTAAACTTCAAAGTAGAAGAGCTTTACTGGTCAAGAAACTAAAAATTGTAGAGGATGAAACTGAAAAGTTATCTCTTATCAGCGAGATAAGAACTATTGAAAAAGAAAGAACCCTAATTCCTTATGCAAATGAAATGGATGGGAATTACAGAAGATTAAAATATGTAAGATATGCAGATGATTTTCTGATCGGTGTAATTGGTAATCTGGAAGATTGCAGGCAAATCAAAAAGGAAATTAAAGACTTCCTCAATGATAAGCTGAAGCTTGAACTATCAGACGAAAAGACTTTGATCACCTATTCAGAAACTCCTGCTAAATTCTTATCATACAATATTACTGTAAGAAAATCCAATCTAGCAAAAAGGGATGAGAAGACTAGAAGTTTAGATCGTGTTTATAGTAAAAGGGTCGTTTTAAAAATGCCTGAAAATGCGATGAGGGACAAGTTGATTGAATATGGTGCTGTCAAGTTTGATCAGTATCAAGGGGAACAACGGTGGAAGCCATCAGCAAGACCAAGGTTATTTAATAATGACGATCTGGAAATTATAAGTCAATACAACTCCGAAATCATAGGGTTTTATAACTACTATTCAATAGCGTTAAACGCTGGAGCGATTAACACCTTCAAATACTTCATGGAATACAGTATGTATAAAACCTACGGGAGAAAACATCAACTGTTCATTCCACGAGTAATTGAGAAGTACAAAATTAATGGTGAGTTCACCATAAGGTACACAAATAAAAAAGGTGAAAACAGAATCAGAGTCTTATACAACAGAGGTTTCAAAAAGAAAGATGAAGCTATGACATCCCGTGTGGATAGTTTTCCAAAGTGGGATGATATGTTTTCTACAACCAGTTTAATAGACAGGTTGAAAGCTCAAAAATGTGAATTGTGTGGTTCGGAAGGAGAACTTCAGATGCACCATATAAGAAAGATGAGTGACATTAATAAGCAAGGCAAAGCGCCTTGGCAAATTAAAATGATCGCCAGAGCAAGGAAGACAATGGCAGTGTGTATACCCTGCCATAAAAAGATTCATCACGGAGGTTAGACTGCGAATATTAGTGGAGAGCCGTATACATGGAGACGTGTACGTACGGTTTGGGGGAGAGACCTCGGAAACCTATTATAGAAATATAAAAAGGCGCTGGGTTCTTATCCTACGGATCAGGGCTGCGGCAGATCAGGTGTCGGGTTATTTTGATACGGGATGTGATCTGGTGTATGCGATCGGTGCAGTAGTGGGCTTGATAGGGGCGGTGAAAGTTTTCAATAAGTGGAATGCGGGTGAGCCGGATACCAATAAGGTAGCTGCGGCGTGGTTTGGTTCCTGTATTTTCCTGGTGATTGTGGCTACGGTGCTGAAGTCTTTCTTCGGGGTTTAGGGTTAACGGGTTCTCAGCGGGCGGGGTCGGCCTAGTCTAAGATGGCACATGGCCTGGCCCGCTGTAGAATTAAATTTTTAAGATGATGAGTTCAATTTATCAAATCAATAAGGGCATTAATAAGCCCATTGAGTTTCGGGGTTTGTATGGTCAGTACATTGCGTATTTAGCGGTTGGACTGGTTTTGCTATTGCTCAGTTTTACGTTGATGTACATTCTGGGTGTTCCGCTGGTAGTGGTGGTACCATTGATTATGCTTTTGGGCACTGCTTTGTTTTTAGTGGTGACCAGGCTGTCTAAGCGCTTTGGGGTGCATGGCTTGAGTAAATACTTTGCCAAACGTGGATTGCCCCTTTACCTGAAGTTTTCTTCCAGGAGGGTGTTTACGGGTTTGCGCGTCGCGCAAAGTAATGCGGAAAGGCAAAGGGTATGATTGGGATTGAAAAAATAATGCCGGTCTGGAAGGTGGAATCCGGGGCGATGATCTCGATGTTCGGGGATGTGACGATTGCCTATGAGCTGACTTTGCCGGTGATCGGCACGCAGTCGGTCGCGGATTTTGAGTCCTTGCACCAGGCTTTTGTCAAGGCGATCCGGGTGTTGAATCCGGGAACGGTGTTTCATAAGGCAGATTGGTTTCAGCGGGCGAAAGTCGGGGTGTCGGGTAGTTCGGATAATGTTTTGTCGCGTTCGGCTTTGGAGTTCTTTAAGGATCGGAGTTTTCTGGATCACCAGTGTTTTGTGTTTTTAACGCATAAACCTGCGGGGCGTAAATTGTCTTCTTCGAGTTATTCCAATATCCTGCGGAAATCTATTGCGCCTGTGCGGATGCAGGATGAGAAATTGTTTGCTGGTTTTTTATCTGCCTGCGGACAGTTTGAAAGAATTTTGCTGGATACTGGGGTGCTGGGTTTGCGCAGGCTTGTAGATGCGGAGCTTTCCGGGACAGCAACTGAGCCGGGCGTGATTGAAAAGTATTGTTTCCTTTTGCGACGCGGACAGCAACCTGTGATCAGGGACATTCATATCCGTGATGAAATCCGGATTGGTGATCAGCATTGCCAGTTGTATACGCTTTCTGATGCGGTGGATTTGCCTGCCATTTGTGGTTCCAGGATCAATTATGATAAATATTCTACGGATAAGACGCGTTTCAGTATTGGTTTTGCGACTCCTTTAGGTCAACTTTTGGATTGTAACCATGTGTATAATCAGTTTGTGTTTATCGGGGATGCGCAGAAAACGATCAAGGGACTAGAGGCTAAGAAACTGCGTTTGCAGTCTTTATCGGCTTATTCCCGCGAAAATGCGATTGGAAGGGATGCCTGTAACGATTTTTTAAATGAGGCGTTGGCTACGCAGAAGTTGCCGGTAAAGGCGCATTTTAATGTGCTTTGCTGGTCGGATCAGGTGTCGGAACTTTCGGAGTTGAGAAATAAGGTAGGTTCTGCAATGGCGCTGATGGATGCGGTGGTGAAAGAGGAAACCGATGGCGCTGCGCAGATCTGGTTTGCAGGGATGCCGGGCAATGAGGCTGATTTTCCGATGAATGATACTTTTGATACGTTTGCTGAACAGGCGGCTTGTTTCCTGAACCTGGAGTCTGCTTGCCGCTCTGATGCTACGGGCGTTCGGTTGGGGGATCGTTTGTACGGGCGTCCGGTATACCTGGATTTGTTCAATGCACCGATGAAATCGGGGTTGATCACTAACAGGAATCTGTTTTGCTGCGGTTCATCAGGGGCTGGAAAGTCGCTGGCGATGTGTCATTTGCTGCGTTCGTTGTATGATGAGGGGGCACATTGCGTAATCATTGATATTGGTGGCAGTTATAAAGGTTTATGTGATGCGGTTAAAGGTTATTATTTTACTTATACCGAGGAAAACCCGATCCGCTTTAATCCTTTTTACATTGGCAAGGACGACGTGCTGGATGTGGAGAAAAAGGAGAGTCTGAAGACTTTACTGATCGCACTCTGGAAGAAAGACAGTGAGGATTATAACCGCTCGGAGTATGTAGCGATTTCCGGGGCGATTACTTTGTATTATCATTATTTATCGGTTCATCCGGAGGTTTTTCCTTGTTTCAATACCTTTTATGAGTTTTTGCTAGAGGAGTATATGGTAGTGCTTCGCAATGGGGATGTGAAGGAGAAAGACTTTGATTTGTCGAATTTTGTGTATGTCTTAAATCCTTACTACAAGGGTGGTGAATTTGATTATTTGCTGAATGCAACGGAGAACCTGGACCTGCTGAATGAGCGCTTTATCGTCTTTGAGCTGGACAAAATTAAGTCGCATGAGATTCTGTTTCCCGTGGTTACGATTATCATCATGGAAATGTTCATTTCTAAAATGCGTAAGCTGAAAGGTAAAAGGAAGATTTTGGCGATAGATGAGGCATGGATCGCCATTGCAAAGACTGGTATGGCTGGATTTATTAAATATTTATACAAAACCGTTCGCAAGTTTAACGGGATCGCTGCACTGATTACCCAGGAAGTGGACGATTTGATCAGCTCACCGATTATCAAGGAAACGGTAATCAATCTATCTGATACCAAGCTTTTTTTGGACATGCGCAAGTTCATGAACAAGTTTGACAAGTTGCAGGAAGTATTGGGCTTGTCGGATAAGGCAAAAACCATGCTGCTTTCGCTGAATAAGTCCAATGAAGAAGGTAAGCAGTACCGTGAAATCTTTGTAGATCAGGGCGGACAGCAGATGAATGTATACCGGAACGAGCTCTGTCTGGAAGAATATCTTGTGTACACCACGGAGGAGACGGAGAAGATGAAAGTGGAGGAGTATGCTGCCCGTTACGGTGAAATCCACAAAGGCATTGTTGCCCTGGCTAATGATATCCGCAGTGGTAAAATCAGTTTATAACCTTTAAAATTTCAATCATGAAAAATTTCAGATTACAATTATTATTTGTTTTGGTATTGGCATTATCTATAGCTGGTTGTAGTGTTGGTCTTGAACAGAACATTCCTGGTACCTATGTGAATAAGGCATCTTCTGAATTCAGTATTGCTTATGATACCCTGGTGGTAGAACACGATAAAGACTTGAATTACCTGATCCACCGGAAAACGGGTTTTCAGCTGATCGATGAAAAGGGCAGGGTTGGAGATTTGCAGTTAGAGCGGGAGCAGTGGAAAGCGGTGTATGATGAAGGCTCACAAAGCATGACTGAGAACCGCAAGGGAAGAGTCATTTCATTCGAATTTAAACAAGGGCTGCTGATCCTGGAAAACAGCAGGTATCAGCGCATCAATTAACAAAAATTATGAAAACAATAAAGCGTTATATGAGAACCTATATGGTTGTCCTGCCGCTTAGTGCCATGACTTTGCTGGTTGCATTGCCCAAGGGGGCAAATGCGCAGCTGGCGATTGTGGAGGTGATTAAGGCAGGGGTGAAAAAAGTCATTAAGGCGGTTGACCTGAAGGTGCAACGGCTGCAAAATGAAACGATCTGGCTGCAAAATGCGCAGAAGGTCATTGAAAACCAGTTGTCTAAGTTGAAGCTAACGGAGATTTCGGACTGGACGGAAAGGCAGCGTGCCTTGTATGCGGATTACTACCAGAAGCTCTGGGAAGTGAAGGCTTTGATTGCTACTTATAAGCGGATCAAAGACCTGGCAGGGGTTCAGGCGGCTATTGTCAAGGAATATAAATGGGCAATTGGTCTGTTTAATAAAGACAAGCATTTCAGTGCAGATGAGTTGCTGCATATGGAAGAAGTTTATCGGGGTATTCTGGATGCGAGCATCAAAAACCTGGACCAGGTGTTTGTGGTGGTGAATTCTTTTAAAACGCAGATGTCTGATGCGAAAAGGTTGGAACTGATCAGTTCTGCTGCTGAGCAGATGGAACAGAATTATGCGGATTTAAAGCAGTTTAACAATCAGAACATCACTTTGTCGATCCAGCGGGCGAAATCAGAATTTGAAGTAAAAACCTTAAAGCAGATGTATGAACTGGATTAGGAAAATGCTTTTTGCAGGACTTGTGATTTGCCTGTCTGGTATGGTTATCCCTGTTCAGGCGCAAACCTGGGCGGAGTGGTTTAAGCAAAAGAAAACGCAGAAAAAATACCTTTTGCAGCAAATTGCTGCCTTGGAAGTGTATGCGGGGTATCTGAAAAAGGGGTATAAAATTGTCGATGGAGGGCTGTCGGCGATCAGGGACATTACCCATGGGGAATTTAACCTGCATAATGCCTTTATCAGTTCGCTGAAGCAGGTCAGTCCGGCTATACGCAAGGATGCCCGGATCGCGGAGATCATTGCTTTGCAGGTTTCCATTATGAAGGCCTTTGAAAGGATCAAAGGGAATGCTTTCTTATCTGCGGAAAACTTAGGCTATGTCGTGCTGGTTGCAGATCAGCTGATTGCGAGCTGCTATGATGATTTGGAGGAACTGCTACTGGTGATTACTGCAGGCAGGCTGGAAATGAAGGACGATGAACGTTTGTCCAGGCTGGATAAAGTGCATGAAAGTATGTTAGAGAAATCTGCTTTTACCCAGGATTTTATCGGCAATACCATGGAGCTGATCCGGCAACGTCAGTCTGAAGTGCTGGAACTGGAGGGTATGAACAGAATGTTTCATTTTAAAGAATAGCGATGAAGAATTTGATTTTAATGTTACTTCTGCTGTGCTGTTGTGGTATTGGTGCTTTTGGGCAGTCGCAGGAAGCGCAGCAACTGCTGCTGAATGTGGAAAAGCTTAGTCAGCTGAAAGGGATTCTTACTTCGATGAAAAAGGGTTACGATGTATTGTCCACGGGTTACAAATCGGTGAAGAACATTGCCGAAGGTAATTTTTCTTTACACGAGGTTTTCCTGGACGGGATGATGCTGGTAAGTCCTGAAGTCAGGAAATACCGCAGGATCGCAGACATCGTTTCCGATCAGTCGGATATTGTCTCAGAATACAAAGCTGCTTTTAAACGGTTTAGTGCTGGTGGTAATTTTACGGTTTCTGAACTGGAATACCTTAGTAAGGTTTACGGGGAATTGTTTAGTCAGAGCCTGGATAACCTGGATCAGCTGGCGATGGTAATTACTGCGGGGAAACTGCGCATGAGTGATGATGAACGTTTGCAGGCCATTGACCGGATATTTGCTGATACCCAGGATAAGCTGATGTTCCTGCGCAGTTTTAACCGGCAGACCAGATCGCTGAACCTGCAGCGAGGGCGGGAAAAGGCAGATGTTGACGGATTGAGGAAGTATTATAATGATTTGTAATGTGCTCAACGCGCTCTAATTTAATTCGATAATTTATGATCAAGACATTTTTAATCACCGCATTTTTTGCCGTATTGGCCACGCTTTTGCCTATGCTGTCCTTTGGGCAGAGTGGTGGAGACTGGGCTGGATATATTGGTGGAATGCAGCCGGTACTGGACAATGTGTACCGGGATATGTTGCCGCTATGCAGTAAGCTGATCGGTGTGGCACGTGGTCTGGCAGGTTTTGGAGCCTTATGGTACATCGCTTCCAGGGTATGGCGGCAGATTGCTGCGGCTGAAGCGGTGGATTTTTATCCTTTACTGCGACCCTTTGCCCTGGGGATGGCGATTATCCTTTTTCCAATGGTTATTTCCGTGATGAATGGGGTATTACAACCTGTGGTTTCGGCAACAGGGGGTATGGTAAAGGAATCTGATAAAGCGATTGCGACTTTGCTCAAACAAAAAGAAGCTGCAGTAAAGAAGAGCAGGCAGTGGCAGATGTATGTGGGTGAATCCGGGCAGGGAGATAGTGAAAAGTGGTATCGGTTCACACACCCTAAAGATCCGGACAGAACCAAAGAAGGGATTTTTGAAGGAGTGGGTAATGACATTAAGTTCTGGATGGATAAGAGTTATTACAATTTTCGTAACAGCATCAAGCAATGGATGAGTGAGGTATTGCAAGTCTTGTTTGCAGCAGCTGCGCTTTGTATCAATACTGTCCGGACTTTTCATTTGATTGTGCTGGCGATTCTGGGACCACTGGTCTTTGGCTTTGCGGTCTTTGATGGATTCCAGCATAGCTTAACGATCTGGCTGGCGCGGTACATCAACATTTTTATGTGGCTCCCGGTAGCCAACATCTTTGGGACGATCCTCGGACAGATCCAGCAGAACATGTTAAAAATTGATATTTCGCAGATCGGTTTAGAAGGAGATACGTTTTTTAGTCCCGCAGATACCGCGTATTTGGTATTTCTCATCATTGGCATATTCGGGTATTTCACTGTGCCGGGGGTAGCGAATTACATTGTCAATGCAGGAGGAGGGAATGCCATGCTGTCCAAAATCAATACCCTGGTAGTCAGCGGTAGCCAGATGACTGGTGAACAGGTACACAGGGGCAACAATATGCAACAAGATGCCTTCGGTGATATGGCCAGGAAGATGTCCGGCTCTTATACATCTGCAGAAGGTAGCGACTATTTCAAAGATAAGGTATCTGGTAAGTAATGAAAAAGGAAATAAGAAACCTGATTATTCATGGTGATTGCCTTTTGGGGTTAAAAGGGCTGGAAACTGAAAGTGTGGATTGCTGCGTAACCAGTCCGCCTTACTGGAAACAGAGGGATTATGGGGTGGCTGGCCAATACGGACAAGAAAAGACACCGGAGGATTACCTTCAAAATCTAGCCGCAGTTTTTTCAGAAGTATACCGGGTTTTGCGTTGCGAGGGTACTTTATGGCTGAATATGGGAGATGCTTATTGGAATGCTGCAAAAGGTGATGGTTTAAAGCCGAAGGACTTGATTGGATTGCCATGGCAACTGGCCTTTAAACTCCGCCAGCAGGGATGGTACCTAAGGCAGGACATCATTTGGCATAAGCCCAATGCCATGCCTGAAAGTGTAAGGGGAAGGTGTGGGAAGGCACATGAATATCTTTTCCTTTTGACTAAGGAAAGCCGTTACTATTTCAATCATCTTGCCATTCGTAAACCGGCAAAGACATTTGAAAACAGGCCGTTCGGCGTTGTCAGGGATAGAGCATTGGACTACAATAGCAAACAGAGAATATTGCGCCCGAATGTACGCCGTGGTGACACATCTGATCTGCTGCCACCGGTAAAGTTAGTGAACAAACGATCGGTATGGACGGTGAATACCAGGCCATACCTTGGTGCACATACCGCGGCCTTTCCACAGGAACTGGTTAAGGACTGTATCCTGGCAGGTACGTTGCCGGGAGGGATAGTCCTTGACCCATTTATGGGGTCAGGGACAACGGCTGTTACCGCCAGGAAACTGGGCAGGGATTATCTCGGATTCGAACTTAACCCGCAATATGTGTATACGGCAAGAAAAAGGTTGGAACAGCTTAGCCTTAAATTGAATTGGCCAACTAAATCAAAGTAATTATGTTCAAACAACTTAAAAATATAGACAGTGCTTTTCAGCACATTAAAAAGTTCAGCCTGTTTTTCCTGCTGGCAAATGTCGTGACCCTTTGCTTCGGAATTTATAAATTCTGCGAGGTCATCCGCGTGGAAAGGCAAACGGTTCATGTATTGTACAACGGGAAGTTATTGCAGGCTTTTGCCTCAGACCGCAAAAGTAACCTGGAGATAGAGCTACGCGATCATATCAAGACTTTTCACCAGTACTTTTTTAACCTGAGTCCTGACGATAAGGCCATTCAGGGAAGTATGGTTAAAGCGCTTTACCTGGCCGATCAAAGTGCCAAGAAAGCTTATGATAATCTGCGCGAGCAGGGCTATTATAATAACCTGATCTCGGCCAATATCTCCCAGGAGATTACGGTAGACAGCACCAGGCTGGATATCAATGTTTATCCTTATGCTTTTACCTGTTATGCGACTCAAAAATTGTCGCGATCCAGTAGTACGGTATTTCGTAAGCTGGTTACTCAGGGCACAATCAGGGACTTGAAAATCCAGACGGACAATAACCCGCATGGCTTTTTGATACAAGGTTGGGAAACATTATTCAATGCTGATGTTGCAGCTAAACGTTCTCCTCATGAGACTATTTAGTAAACGAAAAAAGCAGGGTTTGAGCAGCAGGCAGGAGCAGACCGCCGGAAGAATTGCCTTGGCTATACTGTGTTACCAGCAGCGTGTAGCGGATTACCTGAATGGTAAAACCGCCGGTATTTCCAGCAAAGTATGGATCATACTGTTGGTGCTTTTCTGCGCTGGTTTTGGTCTTTACTGCCTGAGCTTACTGCTACAAATCCTTTAATCATTCACCAATAAAATTATTAGATATGAGCAAACAACGAGTAGACAAGCGCAGGATATTGTTAATCCTGCCTTTATTAGTGCTGCTGTTTTCAGCACTGGCATTTTATGCCATGGGTTGGGGAAGTCCTGAAAAAACAGATGTGGAGGCACAACCTAAAGGAATTAATGCCAATCTGCCGGATGCGCAGTTTAAAACCCAGGAACCAAAAGATAAAATGGGGATTTATAAGCTTACGGAAAGTGGCGCTGATACCAGTAATGGTATTGAAGCGGTAGCCGGACGGTTTGGTTTTGCACCAGTGGAAGATCCGCAGACCCGCCAGATCAATGAAAAACTGGCTGCCATCAATAGGGAGATCAATAGCCCGGTGACGCCAGCTAAAAGTTATGAGGAGCTGGGTAGAAGGACGGCTTTTTCAACCGATGCGCCCATGGGTAAAGATGTAGCCAGGCTGGAAAGCCTGATGAAAAACATGCAATCACCTTCAGAGGAAGATCCGGAAATGGTGCAACTACATTCCCTGATGGATAAGATCATGGCGGTTCAGAATCCTGAACTGGCCAGGCAAAATGTGAAGCCTGTTGCGATTGGGGTGGATAGCCTGTTTAAAGCTATTCCCGCGGTCATTTCGGGTAACCAAAAGGCCGTGCAGGGTTCGGTGGTAGAACTTCGCTTGCTGGATAGTGTCCGGCTAAACGGTCAGCTCATCCCCAAGGGGCACCTGGTATTCGGCCTTGCGGAGTTCAGTAACCAGCGACTGAATTTGCAGATCCGCAACATTCGATTGGGAACTTCTGTCATCCCGGTCAACCTTACGGTATTTGACAAACGAGATGCCATGCCGGGGATTAACGCACCGGAAGCGTTGTTAACAGATGCGGTAAATAGGGGGAGCGTAGATGCGGTAAGCAGTATTGGTTTGATGGGTTTTGATCAGAGTTTAGGTACACAGATAGCCGGAGCGGGACTGGATGCCGCGAAATCTTTGTTTAATAAAAAAGTTAAAAGGGTTAAACAAAAGTTGAAAGCGGGTTATCCTTTGCTGCTTCGGGACAATACCAAAAAGCTGAAATGACATGAGCAGGCAAGTTAACCGGGCAATTGTGCTTTGCGAAAACTGGCAGGATAAAATGATCATGCTGGAGGAGGTGTTTGGTAGGGATATTGAAAAAGATATCGCCAGGCAGAAGTATGATTTTTTAAGTTCAGGGGTGGGGCGTATTGCTAAAGGTGCGAGTCCGGATGAAAAACTGGTGCTGGATATGGTTAAAAAAGCGGTGAATAAACTGGAAAAACAATTGTATCCAAATCCGGTGCTGCGCGCGTTTCGCAGGCTAAAGTCTGTGTTATTTGATCGGCCTTTACAGGCGGCTAAGTTTAAGAAGTTGCGAAACGAGAACCTTGTGGTGCTTAACGCTGCAGTTGGCGCAATGGGGCTAAATCCTGATCTGCTTCAGCTGGATAAGAAACTTGATTTTGAGCGGGCAAAGACTTCGATTGAACTGATTTCTCCCTGGGGTAGTAGTAATTACCAGGTGAAGGTGAATTTTGAAAAAGACCTTTCCGGTAAATACCAGATGTCGAGTTATACCGGGATGCTGAAAGATCCGCTGAACCCTGATAAGAATCGCTCTTATACTTTTGATGTGGGGTTGGGCATCAATGCCAGGGAAGCTGCTAACCTGTTACAGGGAAGAGCGGTGCTGCAATACTATTCAATAGGTGGAGATCGGATGGCTTCCAAATGGATGCAGCTGGATTTCAAGAACCTGGCTGCTGATGGGAGTCCGCTTTTGAAAGAGACACCTGCTGACCATGATTTTAATTTGAGGCAGGAAGTGAGCCGGATTGCTGAGGTTTTAAATAAACCGGAATTGGCCAGTGTACGAGCGCTAAACGGTATGGAACAAGGTAACCAGATTGCTTTAAAGCAGGCCAATGGTAAGACCACTTATTTGGAAGCCAATCCTTTGCATAAAAAGGTTTTAATTCTGAATGAGAAACTGCAGCCCATTACGCTGGAACAGTTGAAAAGACAAAAGGAAGCTGCATTGAAGGTGATGCCTCAGCAGGTGAAAACCAGGGTAAAGAAGATACAGCGCAACAAGAAACAACAGCAGGATCAATCCCTGCACATTTAGTTAATTAAAAATATTTAAGATGAACAGAAATTCATTGGAAGATTTCAGGGAGCAGGCGGCTGCCCTGAAAATGCCTGCTGTAATGCAGCAGGCGATTGAAAAACAAATGGAGAAAAATCTGGAGACTATTGCAGTAACTGGAAAATTGCCTTCACATCGGGGGCATTTGGAAGCTACTGCTCATTTGAAAAGAGGTGCGGGAGATTCGGAGTATTATTTTTTCAATAAGTATGACCTGGCTTATAATAATAAGGTAAAGCCTTTGGGGAATGATTATCAGTATGCGGTGAGAACTGATGTCAAAGATGGTGTGCTATTGGAAAAACCATTGCTTCGCAGGTTTGACAGCCCCATCGCGGCGATAGACTTTTTTAACAAGCAGAAAGGCAATAGTGAGTTGTTTACGGGTAAGGTATCAGAAAATGGAAAATTGACTGAAGGTCAGTCCCTGGCAACGATGAACGATGGTAAGGTAGATTATGTCACCCGTGATTTTCAGGGGGCTTATCGCAATACTGTGGTGAAGAATACGGTGTATGTGAATAGGGGTGTTGGATTTAACATGACCCAAAGCAGTAATATGCTTCAGGGTGGTGCGGCACATCGTGATGATTTGGTCAGCCGTGCAGGTGAACAGTACCAGGCCTGGAATGTCTATAAGTTTGATGAACCCCGTGATAAGTACGGGAATCTATTGGTCAAGCAGTATGGTGAGGGTTATCCTTTTAACCTGGAAAAGGAATTGTCGAACTATAGGATTAAGGAGTTGGACAGTCCGGAAAAATTTAATGCTATTGTGGTAGCTATGAAAGATGGGGAACGCCCGGTTGTTACTGCATTGACTGAGACGGGGGAACAAAAGAAGTTACAGATGGAGGCGGCGCCACGTTTTGGTAACCTGAATTTCTATGGTCTGGACAATAGGCCTGTCAATAGGGAGCAGTTTCAGAAAGTAGTGAAACAGGGAAAGGATATTTCCGCTGGAAAGGAAAAGGGCGCTTCCCAAAGCCAGGAAATGTCGATGTAGCGCATTTGGCGTTTTAAACAATTAATTTATAAATTCACCCCCTTAAACTATATTTATTATGTCAGCATTTGAAAAATTGAAAGAATTGGTAGCTGCTACTGAAGCAGATGCAACAGCTTTTTACACTAAAGGAAATAAAGCAGCGGGAACTCGTTTGCGTAAAGCTTTCCAGGATATTAAAGTTTTGGCTCAGGAAGGACGTAACGAAGTCACTGAACTGAAAAACAAAGAGAGTAAATAGCAGTATAACTGTTTTGGGAATGAAGCCCTGCATCTTTATAGGTGCGGGGCTTTTTTGAAAAATTCCTATTCCAACTAATGAATACTTATGGATGAGTATAGTTTAAATTATTAAGGCTGCAATGCAAATAGTTGTTATCCATATGTGTAATTGAAATCTTATGAAAAACAACCGATAAACAAAGTGTATTGACCAATATTTACCATCGAGAGTATTTGATACTTAATTCTAACTATTTGATTCAAAGTTATGTGTACTCCATTTTTGTGCTAACTTCGTTTACCATTTAAATTCAAACAAACTCAAAAAAATGAAAAAAATTAAACTAATTGCGATGTTCATCGCACTTTCGGCAGGGGCTTATGCTCAAAGCCCAGGATTTAAACTCAACACCCTCAACTCAGTGAAACCTGGTAAGGATGATGATAATACGTTTAAAACTTTATCGATTATCGATTTCAATTATTTAGATCAGGAATTTAAAGCTAAGGAAAATGATTATAAAGCTAAAATAGATGATCTTTATGCAAATTCTAAAGGGTTGAATCCGGCCGGAGGTA
Source organism: Pedobacter sp. ASV1-7 (assembly GCF_040203335.1). Lineage (NCBI taxonomy): Bacteria > Pseudomonadati > Bacteroidota > Sphingobacteriia > Sphingobacteriales > Sphingobacteriaceae > Pedobacter > Pedobacter sp. ASV1-7. The sequence goes on from NZ_JBEHBV010000009.1 coordinate 14,919, forward strand.
CTTACACGAAATATACTGATGCCCAGATCGATGCAAAAAAGGCTGAGATTGAAAAGCTTTCCGTAGAAATTAGTGCGCTAAAGGCTAAAACAGATAGTCTTTATTTTTTATATACAAAGGCATATCTAAAGAATAAGCCTGTAAATTTTTTAAATTTTGGACCTCTACGGTCAAGGGCATTTTTTGACTTAGTGTATCAGGAAGGTGGTAAAAGATTTCAGGCACTAGGCAATGCAGGTTTTAATATTGGTGATCAAAGTGGCTCAATTTATTCAGAGTTGGTTAGCGGCAATTTGGGTATGCTTAGGGTCAGTTTAGGAGCGATGGTATCAGCTAGTAATAAAAAGAATGATGAGGAAGCAAAAAAACAGGAAGCCTATCAAAGATTGGTGAGTAACGGAGGTAACACGATTCTGAGTTTTGAATATCCCCTTGCATATCTCCACAATAGGACAAATCAGTATAACCTAATTTCCCGACTTATTGCTAAGGGTACAGGTGATTTGCCAGCATTTGGAACAAATACTGAAAAATGGGCAGGAAGTGGTTCAGTTGGAATTGATGTATATGGAGATGCTGCATTGTCAAACAACGCGCTTCGGTTCTTTTTTAATTTAACCGGTAGTAATATTTATGGCACAGGCGTTTATAGGGATAACTTAGGTATCTCGAGTAAACAGTTTACATTTGGCCAACTATCGCTTGGCTTAGTTTTTCTTAAGAACTTTAAAGTTTCTGTCATAGTTGCCACTTTTAGTTCCGAAGGCAGTTTAGCGAATAGAAATCCGGTTTTAGGTGGACAAATTTTAACTGAGTAATTTTACGGTATTTGAAATGCATGATCTGGATAAATGCCCTTTAAATAAATATAAAACTATAAATCGATAAAAGGAAAACTGTCTAGGCAATTGCCTCCAAAAGTTAGAAATCTTTGGGGGCAATTTATATTAGGCAATTTTTTTATTGATCTGCAATACCAAAAACAACTAATTACTTTTTAGCTAAATGATTAGCTATATTTGATTGATACATTAATTAGTTAAATGAAAAAAATTAAATTAGCACTGCTCAAATATTTTAGTAAGAAAATAGAAATTAAAGTTAAGGAATTAGAAGGCCACCAGGTTGAGGTTATTGAACCTGCTGATGAAATTCAGTACGCTTACCATTCTCTTTCGCCACTTGGTGATGCAGACCCCGAGGGAGCTTATGCACAGGCATTGAAGTGGGCGTTGAAAAACCGAAAATCTGAAGACATCAAAAACATTGCTGTAACCGGGACATATGGTTCTGGAAAGAGTACTATTTTAAAAACATTTCAGAAGCACAATAAAGACAAAGATTTATCATTCTTAAATATTTCACTAGCGACGTTTAAGGAAGAGACCGATTTGAAAAATACACCAGATGGATCTGATTTATTACGTTTGATCGAATTAAGTATTCTTCAACAAATATTTTATCGGGAAGAGGACGAGAAGATTCCTGATTCCCGGTTTAAAAAAATTAAAAGTCTGGATAATAAGAGGCTCCAAAAATTGTCCGTATCCTTGTTTTTACTTGTATTGGCCACAGTTCAACTTTTCAATAAGAAGTTCTTAGAAGATATCTTTGGATATGAATTTTATGAGTTAAGCAATATCATCGTCACGATTGTTTGCTTGCTGATCGTAATTCCAGGCTATTTTTTCCTCATTTTGAAGTCTATCCGGGCGATCAGCAGCATTACCATCAGTAAACTCAATATCAGCAATGCTGAAATAGAGATCAGCGACACCATCAGCAAATCTATTCTTAACAACCATTTGGATGAAATCCTTTATTTTTTTGAGGTTACTGATTACACCGTGGTGATCATCGAAGATTTAGATCGTTTTGAGCAAACGGAGATTTTTACAAAACTAAGGGAACTGAATCTTTTGATCAACAGCTCTAAAAAAATAGGAAGGGATATTGCTTTTATATATGCTGTTCGTGATGACATGTTTAAGGACAAGGACAGGACAAAATTCTTTGATTTTATCATTCCGGTTATTCCAGTGATCAACTCTTCAAATTCAAATGAGAAGTTGATGGAAATCGTGACCAAGAATAAGTATGGGATCAAATCTGACCTTATAGAGAACATATCCTTGTTCATAGATGATATGCGACTTTTATACAATATTACCAATGAATATCACATCTACCATGAAAAGTTAGGTAAGTTGAATGAGGATAGGCTGCTGTCCATGATTGTGTACAAAAATATTTACCCGAATGATTTTGTGAAGTTGAGTAAGTTGGAAGGTGATTTGTACACTGCCTTTACCAAAAAGGAGTCATTTATTAAAGAAAAAATTGCAAATATCGACATTGAAATTTCTTCGTATAAAGACGAGATTGCCGATCTTCAGAAACTTAAAATTAAAGATGTGAGAGAGTTGCGGATGTTATATGTCGCAAAGTACTTAGAGATATTAACTAATGTAGTTAAGTTTAGAATCAATGGGGTCGAGTATACTTTTAGCGAAGTAACAACAGATGAGTTATTCCCGGCTTTTGTTGATAATAGTGTTTTATACGATCACACAACCCACAATTATAGTAACAATTATATTCTTACGACCAGTGCACGGATGCCTATCAAATTCGAAAAGATAGAAACTTTCGTAGATCCCGACCGCAGTTATCAGGAGCGGCTCGACTTAGTAAATCGTTGGACCAGTGATCAAATTGAAGCTTCCAAGGTTAAAATAGCGGAACTGGAAAGCAAGAAAAATGAAATCAGGAATTATAAAGTCAAAGATGTCATTTTAATGGGTGGATATAAGCTGGAAGTTGAGGATAAAAAGCAACTGCAGCTAGTCAATATTTTATTACGAAATGGCTATATTGATGAAGATTACTTGGATTATATATCGATATTTTATGAAGGAAGTATTACCAAAGCTGACCGGGAGTTTTTATTGAATGTTAAAGCACAGATCAGTACGGTGTTTGAATATCAGCTTCATAAAATTGACAAACTGATCCCTAAGATAGATACTGTTGATTTTACCCAATCCTATATTCTGAATTATGCATTGGTAGATTACTTATTTTCAAAGACCCATTTTAAGAAACAGAAAACCGAAATCCTAAAACTCCTGAGTAGCGAGTCTGATACTGCTATAGCGTTTTTGAAGGGTTTTATTGATGCTAGCAAAGGTATTGGAGTTTTTGTAAAGGAGTTGGCAAAAGCATGGCCTCGCATATGGCAATACTTCTCTAAGCAATCGGATTTGCCAAAGGAAAAGTTAGAGGATTTATTAAAGCTGATCGCAGAGCATGTTGCCGCTGAAGATATCAAAGCAATCGCACATAAATCCAAATTAGCATTTGATATTGCTTCTATGCCTGATTTCCTGAATAGTGGCATTGATCCGGGGAAGATCAAGGAATTGATAAAAACGCTGAATATCAAGTTTGCCGATCTTAATTTTGAGGCAGCACCGGATGAGCTGGCTAAGTTTGTTTACCAAGGTCACTATTATATATTGAGTACGGAGATGATCGAAAACGTTATCAAAGCAAACGGTACATTCCAGGAAGATGATTTCAAAACCAGGAATTTTTATGCGATTAATGAATCAGGATGCCAGCATTTGATTGATTACGTCGAAGATGAGATTGAAGCGTATGTTTCAGATGTATATCTGGAAATAGAAACCAATACCGACGAGGATGAAACCTATTTACTAAGTCTGCTGAACAACGACAGCTTATCATTAGAAAGCAAGGAAGCCATCATTATGCAGGCGGAAACTAAAATTCTATCGATAGAAACTGTGGAGGATGAAGAGGTAATTCCAATATTATTCGATGAGTCCGGAGTAACACCTACATGGAAGAACATTCTTCATTATTACCATCACTTAGAGGATGAATTTAACCCTCATATCGTCAGTTTTTTAAGTGATAAGAGCAATGCAGAAGTTTTATCTAAATCTAGAGTGGATATCAATAACCCTATTCCAGATCTGGAAACCGTACAAAAGTTTTTAAGGACCATGATATTATCGGCTGAAATACCTGATGAAAGTTATCAGTTGATTTTAAATTCTGTTCCTTATAATTATCCTAATCTTGACTTTACCAACTTGCCAGATTCAAAAGCCAGTATGCTGATCAAGCAAGGAACAGTTGGTATGACGGTAGTAAATTACGATCGGATCCGGGAACACTTCCCAAATTTAATCAGTTTTCAATTAGACCATTGGCATTCTAAATTTATTGAAGACCTGGAAAAGTTTGAAATTGGAAAAGACCAAATCCATAGTATTGTAGTGTCGAATTCTTTTACCGTTGGGGAGAAAAATAAAGTTTTAGCACATACAGAAGCTATTATAATTGCTGCTGATGATGATAACTTGTTTGCCGCGATTGGTAAATTACGGGTTGAGGATACCGGGCTGGAAGTAGGTAAAGAAATTCTTTTAAAAAGTTTGTTCAGTGCAAATCTCAATGCTGGTTTAAGTCTGAAACTATTAAATAAAATATTTGACAGTCTAAATAAAAATGAAATTACTGATGTCTTGCAAGTACTAGCTGAGCCATATTCTGAAATCACTGTATTAGGACGAAGGCCTAAATTGCCAGACACCCAGGATAATTGGGAATTGGCAAGAAAATTAATCCGGTCGGGTTATATCAAACGCGCGACTGATGAAAGGGGAAGTATCAGAATATCAACTTTCCGGCAATAATCAATCACTTATAAGTTTCAGGTTACTTAGGCAACCATTTTACATTTTTTTTCAGACGATTGAAGCCGTATTCAAAATAGAGTAGGGATTACGCCAAAGACAATGATGTTTGGCGGAAGGGCTTCTGGATGATCGGTGTAGATGCCGGTATAACTGAGCAAGGCCTGGATGACTAACCAAATCACCACTGTTGTCATTATTCCACGTGCTGTGCTGCTTATGGGTTTGGAAGCGGTACGAATTAAAAGTGCAAGTATACTGACTGACAACAGGGTAGTAAGTATAAAACCGATGTTCAGGTATAGGGGTAGGTGGTCAAGCATGCGGTGTGAATCAGACAGCTAGATAAAAAGCCAGAACTAAAATCCACCGGATTGATTTACCAGTATTTCAATGTTCTAATAGTTGACTAAAATGTTAATAACTAGGCGTTTGTTTATAAAAAAAGCTTTTAACCTTGATTTTTATGACATACCTTTGGTTCAGAAAGAGATTTTAAATGGATAGAAAGACCAATATAGAAAATTATTTCATCAAGAAGCAACTTCTTGATGATAAGAAAGATTTTCCAAGTAGGTCTCTTGAGATTGCAAAGAAGTTAGAGGATATTGAGATGGCATCATTAATGGTAGATGATCTCCCGAAAAGTTTAACTTCTATGTTTTTGAATGGGGTTAAAAGTCGACCCATATTGCGACCGAAAATGACCTACTCAAAGATGGTGCGTTCTATAATTTTGCGACAGCCAATGCCAATAAGTGCACGAGAGATTTTAGTGTTAATTTATAAGCTTTTTAGTGGCATGGACGAAAACGAAGACCGCAAGCATATAAGGATGGTATCCAATGTACTGAATCAAGGATTTAAAAAAGGAGAATATCAAAAGATTATGAGTGCAAAACTTATTAGATATTCTTATAAAGAAAAAAGCCTGTAATCAGGCTTTCATCAAATTGGTTTCGCGGCCAATGCAGACAGAAAGGAAAGGAGTTGTTCGATAGAACGCTTGGAACTTCCAAACTTCTAAGTAAAATTAATAGTTAACATTTTCCGGCGTTCCATAGAGGGGCGCCTTTCTGCTTTATGCAAATATGATAATAATTGATCAATATGCAATACCAACAGGGAATATTAAGATCAAATGGACTGATTTGTTCTCTAGATTTTCTTTTTCAAGGTGATCAGTTATGTTTATTCGAAGAAGGTATACTGTTAAATTAAGGTATTACCAAGGTGTTTTTTTTGAATTTCATTTGGCGAGATAAAAGTAAAACATGGCTTTTACGATCTGGCTCATGGAACGTTTTCCTGTTACCCAGTCTGATATGCTTTCTCTATCAATGCCGGTTTCAAAGGCGATTTAAAGATAATATCATTCCAAACGATATTCCTGATTTTGTTTGATGCGCACTCCTTTTTCCTGCATTTTTCTTTCCAGTCATGCGGTATTTACTACGCTGGTGGGTGATGGTAGGTAGGTATGCGGATGAACTTTAAGTTGAAATTCGGTGATATTACTGAATACCTCCTGAGTTCTTTTGATTAGGGTGGCTTCCGTGGCGTATTTGCCGGATTTATTTTTGCCTTGGGCGGTTTCTATTTCGATCAGATTGTCCTCAACGGCCAGTAAGGTAAAACTGATGTTGGATTGTGTGGTATGTCTATCTGCTGCTTTATTGAGCTGTTCAATTTGTTCGCTCGAAAGTGCTGTGTTTAGTTTTTCTATTCCTGTGATCATGTACGTTTCTAGTAGGTGCTATAAAATAATATCAAATAGGAGTTTTGGTTTTTGAGCGCTGAAACTGAGTTTTTATTGATCTGACCAGACTGCCAGTTCATTTCCTGATGGGTCAAAGAATTGAAATCTTTTTCCTCCTGGGAAGCTGAAAATATCTTTTGATAGTTGTCCACCAGCCTGGATAACATTGGCTTTCGCTAAAGTGAGGTTTTCATGGTAAAGAATCACAAGGGCTCCGTTTTTTATTTCCTGGTCACCTTTGTAAAATCCCCCATCTAAACCGCATCCCGAAAATGCAACATAGTCCTGCCCATAGTCGGTAAAAGACCAACCAAAAGCAGCGCCATAGAATTGTTTGATTGAACTAAGGTCTTTTGCCTGAAATTCGATGTAATTGATATGGTTGTTTTGCATAGGGTCGAATTTAGTTATAATTCGATAAACAAGGCAGTTGAAATGACTAAAGAGGATAAGTAATACGGTGCTTTGTTTAACAATTTTATTGCGCTGCATGGATGGTTTACCAGCTGCATGATATGCAGTTTGGGTTTATTTCTTTTTATTTTCTATAGCTTTCAGTAACTCCCTGATGTCTGCTATAATCTGGGGGATAAAAAAGGCTTATCCGGCTAGAAATATTGAAAGGTGTTCATGAATAAGTCATGTTCATGAATCGTGAACATGACTTATTCATGAACGATTATTTGTGTATTCCTTTGAAATATAAGTGTTGTTCATTATATTTGATTGTTCATGTTACGTGAACGGTTAATATTTTGTGAACATGAGAGAAGAGCAAATTTTACTTCCCGCGTTAAATAAACTGACGGAGATCACAGGAATTGAAGCTAGAATTTTGGATTTACCTGGCAAAAGGAATGAATTCGTAGATGCTATTGTTCAGATCTCAAAGGGAAAGCAAAGCTATATTTTGGAGGCCGAGGTTAAAACTGAGCTTAGAACAGCTGCATTGTCAAATGTACTGAATAAGCAAAAGACAACTGATGGAAAGATTATAATGGTTTCTAGATACATTCCTACTCCTATGAAGGATGAACTGAGAGCCAATGGAATAAGTTATATCGAAAGTTCAGGTAACTGCTATATTGAGACTAGTGGTATTTATGTTTATATAAGTGATCAGAAAAGCCCCCCTTTAAAGACTATTGAGGAGACTAAGCTATGGGCTCCTTCCGGTATGAAGTTTCTTTTTGCAATTTTAATGGATCAGAAACTGTTGAATTCATCTTACCGAAATATCGCATATACAGCAGGTGTTGCCCTAGGAAATATAGGTAGTTTTATTTACGAGCTGAAAAGAGAAGGGTTTGTAGTTGCAGGAGTGAGGAACAAGCAGGAGACATTGCTATTAGAGAATAGGACAATGTTGATTGACAAATGGGCAGATATGTATAGGAATGTTCTTCGGCCCAAACAACTGGTTGGCAGGTTCCGCTTTAACAAAAATGAAGACAGAGAGAATTGGCACAGTTACGCTGGTTCTGATCTTGGCATATATTGGGGCGCTGAAACTGCCGGGGCAATACTCACTGAATATCTTTCTCCAGAAGTGTATACGATTTATTCAAACGAGGATCGCTTCGAGTTGATGAGGAAACTTAAAATAGTTCCGGATCAAAGTGGTGAGGTGGAATTACTTAGGCCTTTTTGGAATGAGGAGGTATTTGCTACTAATGAAGATACCGTACCTGCTTTACTAGCCTATGCAGAATTAATTAGCAGTTTTGACAGCAGGAACCGGGAGACCGCAATGCGTATAAAAGAGAAATATGTCAAATAAAAGTATCCTTGCGCCTATGGTGTCAGAGATGCTTATGGAATTGCAATCGGTATTCTCGAAGTTTAATATTGATTTCTATTTGGTCGGAGCGGTAGCGCGGGACATCAACCTTTCTGCCAATGAAGAGTTAGCATCGACTCGTGGCACAAAAGATGTAGATCTGGCCATAACGATCAGTGACCAGGGGCAATATAACAAGGTCAAGACCGCGCTGGAGGAAACGGGTCTTTTTGAAGCAGATGAAACTGAGGCTATCAAGCTAGTCTATAAAAATAGTGTTGAGGTTGATTTATTGCCGTTTGGTAAAATTGAGGAGCCCAACAGAAACGTTAAGCTAACAGATCCGACTTTTGTACTGAATATGCCTGGTTTTACCGAGATCTACCCATTTGTTAAGCATTTTGACCTGGGTAATGGGCAGATCATCAAGGTATGTACGATGGAGGGGATTGTATTGCTCAAGCTTATTGCAAACAATGACAGGCCGCAGAGAACCAAGGATATTACTGATATTGAGCATATCATCCAAACCTACTTTGAGCTTTATGATGATGATATTTATATAATACATTATGATATCCTCGAATTATATGATACGAACGATGCCGATTATATTCAGCTCGTTTGCTCGAGGTTGATCGGAAGGAAAATGAGAATTATGCTTGAACCTTCGCCTGAACTGGCACAGCGGATAATTACAATTCTTTCCAAAAGGGAAACGGCCAGATGGCTGGCGATGCTGGACGGGATGCAAGATGGACAAGTGTAAAAATGATTTAGGAAAAAGGGGTCATTTTTTGTATACTTGATTACCAAATAACCGCTAAATATGACTTCTGATAAACTGCTCTCTTTATCCACGTCCTTTCAGGCAAATTCCTGGAGTGAATAAAATCTGAAACAAAGAATTTAGAAAATACAGATGACTAGAAATATTTAGTACTTGTCAACTTTTTGTTCAAACTCTTGAGCTCAGGGGACTATTTCTCACTTTGTTGAAAAGTATTTTCCATCCATGTGCATAACGGAAGTGATAAGTTCCGCTTTTTGTTTGCAGGTTGCTGGAAATTATCTGCTTAAACAAATTTGTTTAGATTTGGTGTATGGAAATGTCATTGGAGAAATACAAAGGCATACATCCGGGCCTGATACTGGATCGTGAGCTTAAGAAAAGGAATCTTAAGAAGGGGCCTTTTGCGCTTTCTTTGCCGGAATATCCGCAAACGATCAATGAGATTACGAAAGGCCGAAGAGGGCTTACACCGGAGATTTCATTGAAAATAGATAGGGCTTTGGGGTTTGAAGAGGGGACGATGTTTCTTTTGCAGGCGTATTATGCGATTAAATTGGAGCAACAGAAGGATCAGTTTAAGTTGCGTCCTGATTTGCATGTTATTCGTAAAATACTTTTCTGGGATACTGATATCAGTAAGATAGATTGGCAAAAACAATATAGGTCTGTTATCCAAAGGATATTTGAGCGGGGAAATGATCAGGAGAAAAAGGAGATCCTTAATTTCTATGGTGAGGAGAAAGTGAAAGAAGTTACTGGGCGTAGTAGTGTTTCTGGCAATAGTTTACCAGTACTTGGTCACAAGAAGTTAAATTAGCATGATGTACTGGAGTACTGTTAATGATCAATTAAATGCTTATTTGTTTCAGTTAATGCATACTGATGAATTTGTCCAATCTGTTTACGTGGGAAAGAGTGGGCCTTTATAAAGGATGATATTGAGCTTGCAGTAGCAAAGCGTTAATTGTTCTGAGCTACCGCTGGTTCTTTGGGCGATAGGGGCTGGATTTGGTATTGGTTGATGTTAAAATTATCGATTCGCAAATCGCGAATTGTTCAAATGCTTATTTATTACAGCTTACTGTGTTTAACTGCGGGGTGGTGGGGCTGGTTATTTGAAGGCGGCGATGGCATGTTCAACATAGCCTGGGTAGCGGAAACCTTTGGCTTCAGAACTGCACAAATTCTTTATGTGCTCCTTTCTTTGTTATTTGTCGGGGCCGGGATTGCATGGGTATACTTTTCTTAGTTTTCAAACGAGTTATTAGGAAAAAAATCCCTAATTGATCATCATCAGAGGTAATGATTTAGATAGCTTTTTGTAAAGCCAAAAATTGTATATTTATAACAGAGAGAGATTATTCTAAAAAATAGACCAATAACAAAAATATTTAATTGGGATTTGCCTAATGCGCAAAGACAAATGTTATAAGCTATATTAAGCGCAACCGTGAAAGATTCTTGAACTTTGCAAAACATACTACACCTAAAAAAACATGCTATGGAAAGACGGAAATTTCTTTTATCAACACTTCTTGCTTTACCATTTACAGCCTTCGCAAAATTTAACTTGTTTATGCAAAGTGCTGCAACGAAAAAATCTAAGAAAGGTTTTATTGTAAGAGCAAATGAAAGTAGGTTTTTTGGGCAAAAGACTTCACCCAAGGATACTTTCGGACGCTGTATGGTATCTTCAGTCGACACAGAAAATCAACTATACATAAGTTCCGGCTCTAACTTATCTAACAGAGAAATTGGAGGACCGGCATTGCATATCCATTATAAAGACGATGAAATATTCTATGTAGTATCAGGTGAATTTCTAATACAATTGGAAGATGAAATATCAATTATCAAACAAGGTGATACAGTTTTCATTCCTAGAGGAACTAAACATACTTTTGCAAATCATATTAAGGACAATCCAGGTGAATTGCTTACAATTCATCAACCGATATCACCAGAACTAGAAAAATTCTATGACGTTTTTTGCCACAATGGTTATATGAATGAAGAACAAATGAGCAAACAATTTACACAAGAAGAACTTAAATTACTTTTTGCAAATAATGCTTTTGTTGGGCAGCCTATTGACATAGAAGCAGCATTGAAAACAATAAAAAAGTAAATCACGCCGTATAACCAGGTATTGTCAAAAGCGGGCTGAACGGCTTCGATTCGGCATGTTTACAAGGTCGGAGTTTCGCCAAAGCTGGTTCTTCCCCAAAATATATAATCTTAAGGAAAATATGCTTTAGGAAGTTGTCGCTTTTGTACTATGTTGGACTCTTAATTATCATCTTATATTTGTAATAAATTTCAAACCTAAGAAGAACGAAAATGAAAAAGCTATTATTTGGAATTACCCTTTTGGTGATGACGGTTAACTTTAGTTGCAAAAAGGATAATGATGAAGCGGGCGAAAAGCCCAAAACGATTGAGGTCGAATACAAAATTGACCGTCCTAATCCATATTTTGTTGAAATATCCTATTCTAATGAAGCGAACAACATGATCACATTAAGAGATATAACTGAATTGTCGAACGGGTCGAAAACAATAAGCATCACCAAAAGACCATACACTGCAAAACTCACCACAATTTTAAATAATACCAGCAATCAAAAGATAAATTATAATTTGATAATACTGGTTGACGGGGAAATTAAGAAGGTGAGTCCAGTCGATGCGCCTCCGGGAGTTAATGGTGTAACAAGTACTGTCCAATTTACGATAGACTAAGTTTAGCGCAGTAAGCTGTCGAGTTAATGAAGAAGGAGTGAGTATCTAATCGGTATTTTGGCTTTTTTAAAGAGGGAAAACAACTGACTGATGAGGAGTTCTTGGATGTTTGTTAAGATTACTAAAAACCGCAGAAGGCTTACTCCGGAGATTTCGTTGAAAATAGATAGGGACTTAGGGCTTGAAGAGGGTAAGATGTTCTTGTTGCAGGCTTATTATACAATTAAGTTAGCGCAACATAAGGACCAGATTAAGCTGCATCCTGATTTGGATGTTATTCGCAAAATACTTTTCTGGGACACTGACATCAGTAAGATAGATTGGCAAAAACAATATAAGTCTGTTATTCAAAGGGTATTTGAGCGGGGGAATACTCAGGAGAAAAAGGAGATCCTTAATTTCTATGGTAAGGAGAAGGTGAAAGAAGTTACCGGAGGTAGTAGTATTTACGTGGCAAGGAGTGGTCCTTTATAAAGGACGATATTAAGTTTGCGGTAGCAAACCGTTAATTGTTTTGAGCTGCCGCTGGTTCTTTGGGCGATAGGGGCTGTATTTGGTATGTGTTGATGTTAAAATTCTCGATTCGCAAATCGCGAATTGTTCAAATGCTTATTTATTATAGCTTACTGTGTTTAACTGCGGACCTGATCTATGGTCTGTTATATTCTTCTTCTTCTTCTTTAAGACGACTTTTTTCGGGCTGAAGATTGGTTTGATAGAAATCCTGGATCACATCAAAGGGGGCTTTAAACTCAAAATCTGCATTTTCCAGCACTTTTCTTGCGGCAATGTTTTTCCGGTTGATCACTGCGCCGATTTTGCTGATCCCTTGTTTATGTAATTCATCAATTAGTAGTGGAAGTAGCTCAGTCATGATGTAGCATCCGCTTGCAGGACCGCTTAAATAGAATTCAATAAAATATGGATAATAATCCAGGTAATAGTGCTTTCGTGCAAGCTCTGGGCTGATGAGGTCAATCATGCCGATTACTTTACCGGATGCTTTATCTGTGATGAAATGGAGGTAGTTCTGCCGGGAATGGTAATTGAGTAGGGCTGCTTGCAGCAGCAGTTCTGCTTGCTGAAGATTGTGTAATCTTTTCTCTGGTATGTACTTTAAAGTTTGTTCATCCGATAGGATATTGAAAATATCTTCGGTGAGTTTATCAAACTGATCCAGGTCCTGGGGACGAAATGAGTGGATCAGTAGTTTTTCGTTTTCAAGGTTAATGGTTTCCAGCATCAGGAGTTAGGTAACTGGTTAATGCTTTGTTGATCTCAATCGGGAGGGATTGTCCGGTTTTGTTTTCCAGCTGGTGCTGACCTGAGTTAAATTTTTCTATATAAGTCCCATTTTGGCTATTGAATTTTAGGTAGCCCTGCTCAAAGTATCTTTCCTGTACCTCGCCTGAGGAGTCCATGGAGCGGAAAGCTAGCTTTTGAATATTTCCTGATTGTTTTTCCAGGATTAACCATAGGTAAACATCTGCGATATCTGCTTTTTCATCCAGGTCGTAACGTTTGATTTCAATGATAGCGTGTGTTTGGTTCTCCAGAAAGTATAGGCAGGTAAAATCAGGGTTCATTCGTTTCAACAATAGTTAAGGTTAAAGCGAAAATAGAAAAAAACGTTGATGCTTGCCGGATCTGAAATTTAATTTACGTTAACCAGTTGATTTTAGGATGGGTTTTATGAGAATTTTCATTTGGAAAGATAGAAGTAGAACATGGCTTTTACGACCTGGTTCATGGAGCGCTTGCCTGTTACCCAGTCTGATATGCTTTCCCTGTCGATGCCGGTTTCAAAGGCGATTTGTTTGATACGCACTCCTTTTTCCTGCATTTTTCTTTCCAGCCATGCGGTGTTTACTACGCTGGTAGGTGATGGCAGGTAGGTGAGTGGATGGACTTTGAGTTGAAATTCGGTGATTTTACTGAATACCTCCTGGGTTCTTTTGATTAAGATAGCCTCAGTTGCGTATTTGCCAGATTTGTTTTCGCCCTGGGCGGTTTCTATTTCGATCAGATTGTCTTCGATGGCCAGTAAGGTAAAACTGATGTTGGATTGTTGGGTATGTCTATCGGCTGCTTTATTGAGTTGGTTAATTTGTTCGCTTGAAAGTGCTGTGTTTAATTTTTCTATTCCTGTGATCATATGTGTAGAGGTATATTGTTAGAGCAAAAGCCGCTTATCAGGTAGCTTTTGCATTTAGACTGTTGAATGTGTTATTGTCCATATGCTTGCAGGCCGAGTATCCGCTGGGTTTTTTGATCGTGCTCCCCATTGAAGAACTGATCGATAGCTTGCTGAAATACCGGATCAGCATGTGGTACTGCAGCAAACAGGGTCATACTGGAACGCAGCTTAAGCTCATCTGGAGTTCCAAATATTTCATAGGCGGTTTTGTCGGTGTGATGGAGTAATTCTTTGGTTACTTTTATCAGTCTTGGTCCGAGCAGGGGATGAAGGTAATACTGGGTGGCTTCCTTCAGGTCTTTTATGTCGTAGTATTTGGCTGTGTCTGAAAAACCAAGTCCCTGGATTTGGGGGAATATGTACCACATCCAGTGTGTTTGTTTTTTGCCATAGCTGATTTCAGTTAAGGCAATTTCGTAATCTCTTTCCTGGGCTAAAACAAATCTTTCCAGGCCTGGTGCATTTATCGTGATCATAGGTTGGTTTCTATATTGATTTAATGCATAACCATTTTAGATAAATTTGGTTTTTGAAGACCGGAGAAATATTTAAAAATAGGGTAGACAGGCAGGGTAATCCTTTTGGAATTGGATTATAGCTCAGGATCCTGAAAGGTGTAAAGTTTAGGTGCATCAGCAAAGGAAGCTTGATGCAAGTTTTGAGCCGTATACCTGTAATTACCTCAACCTCTGTCGGAGTTCAGGATCTTTTTGCTGATAAGGATGTGTCTGATTATTTCAGCTTTGTGCTTCGTTGGAGTTTTGATGTGCTTGCTGTATAAATTCCCCGATGTCGGATTTGGGCTTTTTAGCGGGAGTATTTCCATCTGCAATAGGTTCATCATCGTCATAGGAATCATCCAGGGGATTTTTTTCATGGCTAAGTTTGGTTTTTAAACCATCGGCTAGTTCCATGAGTGTACCACAGAGACGGCGTCCTCCCTCGGTAATTTCTTCACGGAGTTCGGTTCCTTTTTTAGGGGCAAAAAGTACTGAAAGTGCTGCGCCAATAGCAATTCCACCAATTAAAGCAAAACCAACGATGGCTGAATTGTCATTTTTGCCGGACAAGATCTTGTTAAATTGTTTTCTGTAATTCATAAGCGGGTGTTTTCCACTTAAACATCCTGGGCTATGAATTGTTTTAAGGGCTATGATTTTTGGATATTGGAAAAGGAGCTGAATGTTTTTCTTGAGGATTAAAATAATGGCCGGGACTGGTATGGGGAAGCGGTTTTTCCTGGTGTTGATGCTTGAAAGTTATTTAAAAAATGAAATCCTCCGATATGATTTCAAACAAAATCTTTGTAAACTTGTCTTAGGGAATATAAATTGAGGGATGTCTAGTCCCTTATTAGGGACAACTTGTTATATTTAATCATGGAAGCGGATTCAAATGCATCGTTTACACGATATTCAGATAAGGATTTGGAAGAGTTCAAATCTTTGATTCTTTCAAAAATTGAAATTGCTAAAGGTGAATTGGAAGTGCTTTCCAGTTCTTTGGGTACAACCAACCCTAATGGGACGGATGATACTGGAAGTGCTTACAGGCAATTAGAAGATGGATCGGCTACATTAGAGAAAGAGTCTATTCATCAATTGGCAGCACGTCAGAGAAAATTTATTGAGCAGTTAGAAGCGGCTCTGGTTCGGATCGCAAATAAAACTTATGGGATTTGCAGGGAGACTGGTCAGTTGATTGCTAAAGAACGTTTAATGGCTGTTCCGCATACTACCTTAAGCATTCAGGCTAAATTGAGACAATCCCAGTAGTAGCTGGCTTCTTCCGAGTACTTAGTCTAGGTTCGATTATAACTTATTTTCATCTGTCAGGTTGGATATGCATCTTGGCGTGTCTTTGTGCTTTTTATCAGCGAATTCTTTCAGGTGGTTGGTTTATAACGGATGGTGGATATTGAGGACCTGACAGAAGGTGAGATGGACGTGCTGCATAAGTACTATGCTAAACTTTCCCAGAAGGCAGAAGCTGAGGGTGACATTCACAGATCCCATTCTATAGATAAGGCGATTAAACAGTCAGATGCTAAGCGGGTAATAAATGGAAATAATGCGGCTCAGGCCTAATCATAGATCAGCTGAGAAATCCGGATTTAAAACAATTTGGTAAGCAACAGGTTTAATAGTTAGAACTGATCTGAAAGTATGTTCGGATTCCAGGATTTTTTTAGATTCCATGGATGACGTTTGCAAGTCTATTGTGGATTTCTGCATAGGCTGAGGATCATTAGCCGCTTTTTTATCTTGAGGTTTTAACTGTTGGTGAGCTACCGACATGAACTTAATTACTGCTATATGGAACAGACCGTTACTATGCCAATGAGTAGAGATTCACAAAGAAATATATGGATTGTGGAAGATGATGCGGATATAGGATATATTTTGCAACTGATTTTGAATGATGAGGGGTTTGATGCGACGTTGTTTGCCTCGGCCAGTGCTTTTCGGGCAGCGATCGCTCGGGATCTGCCGGATCTATTGTTGATGGATGTTATGTTGCCCGATGGAAGTGGTGAGGAGTTATGTGCTGAAGTCAAAAGTAGCCGGCGATCTGAACATTTACCTGTACTGATGATGTCTGCGCATGCTAAGCTTGAGCAGATTACTCAGCGCTGTGCTGCTGAAGGATTTATCTCAAAGCCATTCGATTTATCACAGTTATTACATATCGTAAAGGAGCAATTATCTTAAAATGATTCGCACATATCTAGGCGAGCATTCCTTTTTGAGCAAAAAAACAAATCTGTTGTGCGGGGCGTTATAGGAATAAAATTTGTCTGTATGGAAACTAGTGGAAAAAATAAATCAGCAGCCGAGGCCGCAAAGGATAAGCTGCATAATCCTGATCTAGGGGAAACTAAAGATTTTGATGATCTTTCCTTTAATGAAGAGCGGAATACTTATGAAGTTGATGTTAAAGCTGAAGATACAGCGTATGACCATCCGCTTCCTTATCAGACAGCTTCGGATAATGGGGCTGATGCTGATTCAGATTATGACGAGGCAAATCCTTTTGTGGCCGATGAATATTCCGATAAGAATCAGGGGCTGGAGGAAAGTCTAAATGAATTCGGGATGCACATTGATCAGGGGGAGAGTGTTGAGCTTAGTGCTGAGGATGAATTGTTGGCACGAACTCCTGAAGATGATCGGGCTGATCTTGATGATGAGGGCTATCCTGTAAACGATACTCCGGAGGATACTGAGCATTGAGGTTCAGTTAAAATTTAGTTCTTGTATTCACGATTGTAATATTCATAGCGGGTTATTCTTTAAAAATTCGGTAATTAAGTAGGTCTGAATAGCCTGGTAAGAGAAGTCTTTTTTGATCAGTGAAGTCCAGCACTGCCAGATTTCAGCTTGAGATCGGGCTTTACAAGCTATTGATTCTAATTCATTTTCATAATGTGCTGTGACTCGATCGTCTCCTATTGACATGCTGTTGAATAATTGAATGCTTTAAGTCAATGTTGAAGAACATTTATCTGTTCATATGGTTTAATAAATGTGAGATAAGTTAAAAAATAGCCGGTCACAGTGGTAATTGAGTTTAATTTTATTGAAAAAATGGCAAAATAATTGCTTGTTCATTGCCAGAATTAACGAAAAACCAATAGAATTATGACTAAAAGAATTCATGTGCTTGAGGATGATGAGGATATCAGATACATTATCGGAGTATTGTTAAAAGATGAGGGGTATGAGCTGCAACTTTCTTCTTCATTTACTGAGCTAAAAAGTAAACTGAAAGACTCAGTGCCAGACTTATTTATTTTGGATGTCATGATCCCGGATGGAAATGGAGCGGAGATATGCGCTGATCTTAAATCAGATCCTTTTACCAGGCATATTCCGATTATTGTCATGTCGGCAAGCGAGCTCAATAAAGAAAAGAGTATTGCTGCAGGTGCTGATGATTATATCAGTAAGCCATTTGATATTGATTACATTGTCAGTAGAATAAATAAATTATTAAATCAAGTAAGTAATTAAACAATCTCTAAATCAAAAAAGAAGGTGGAACCCACACCTTCTTTACTATTGAGTTGGATTTGACTATTGTGTTGTGATAGAATTTCTGATACCAGGTACAGACCGATGCCAAACCCAGATGCGGCGTTGATTTGTTGATTTTTTACGCGGTAGAATCTTTCAAATATTCGTTTCTGGTCACTTTCTTTAATTCCTACACCCTGGTCTGTGACCGAGACGCGGACTTTTCCGTTCAGAGGCTCGCATTTAATAAATATGTAGTCGCCCTGTGGGGAATATTTAATGGCATTGCTCAATAAATTGATCAGTACATGACCTAATTTTTCACGGTCAGCAAAGACATTTATATCTTCGCAACCTATCACATTTAAGGTGTGTCGGGTGGTCAGGAATTGTCCATCTTCCACTACTTCTCTTATAAGGGGTAAAAGTTCCAGTTGTTGCCTGGTAACCTGGAGCCGGCTTTCTTCTAATCTGGTCAGATTGAGAAAGTCCTGAACCATAGTGGTCATCTTTTTCATTTTTATATCAGCTCTGGATATCATGCTGATGTAGAAACTATCCTGCTCTTTTACCGCTTTTTGCAAGACCATTTGCAGGTATGCTGCTACAGCGGTTATTGGGGTTTTGAGTTCATGGCTCACCATGGCAATAAAGCTGTTCTTTCGTTGTTCCTCTTCTTTTTTCTCAGTTATGTCTCTTACGATCTTAGAAAAGCCAATGAGTTTTCCCTTTGAATCTTTGATGGGACTTAAGGTGATAGAAACATCAATTGTCCCATTCTCTTTGGTATTCATTCTGGTCTCAAATTGTTTGACTTTTTCACCTCTGGAAACCTGTTGCAGCAAATCGATTGCTTGGTGTTGTTTGTCAGCGGGAAGAAAGAAATGGGCAGGTAAACCGGCTACTTCTTCCTGGTGGAATCCGAAAATTTCTTCAGCAGCGGTATTCCAGCTGGTGATGACACCTTCCAGGTTCATGCTGATGATGGCGTCGTTGCTGGAATCGATAATGGCAATTAGCCGGGCATTTTTTTCTTCGGCGGCCATTGCTTCTGTAATGTCCAGGATTGTACCAATAAATCTCTTGTCTGTGGAGACCGAACCTGAAATGATTTTACCTTGCAGATGTATCCAGCGCTCAGATAGGTCATGGTATCGGATGATCTTGAATTTAGCGCTATAGGTTTCATTTTCGGATGCGTTTAATGATGCGTTTAAGCCTTGATGAACCCATGTTCTGTCTTGTGGATGGACTGTTTTTAAAAAGCTCGCATAATCTACAGTATAATCTTTAGGAAAGCCAATGATGCTGATCGCTTCAGGGGATAAATACAGCCCGGCAGATGCAGGAGTATATTCCCAGGTGCCCATGTTGGTGGAACTAATGGCCATTTTTATCCTGGTGTCGCTTTCTTCTAACTCTTGCAAAAGACGCTCTTTACGTTTCATTTCTAATGCCAGTTCGGTAATGTCTCTGGTGAAACAGCGGGTGTGTATGAATTTTCCGTCTTTTCTCAATACATTCGAGCTGATTAACACATGTTTTACAGATCCGTCCTTACACTTCAATCTTGCCGGGTAATTATGTAGAGTTTCATTATTTGTCAACTTTGTAAGTATGTCCTCAATAACCTGCGCATCGGCATGAAAGTCGGTAATAGATGAACCAATATATTCTTCTTTTGTAAATCCCAGCGCATCAAGTTCAGCCTGGTTTGCCCAGATGATGTAGCCGTTTTCGTCAACCCAGTGCAGTGGAATAGAGGCGCTTTCAATAAAGTCCGTCAGCTCTTCAATACGAGCTTCCATTTCTTTTATTTTTCTTTCGTACAAACCCAGTTTGATTTCTGCACTTGTTAATTCTTTCATGATAATTTTCCGAGAGGGTTGTTGGTCCAGATTACGAAAGATAATCAATTTTCTTTGCATTTATAATCGATAGATCCTGTTGATGGTGTGATTAATGATCAGATATTTGAAACATTTTTCTTTGTCCATGGTTATTCTTTACCGAGTGGTTTAATGAATAAATGCGTATCGTTTAGACTATTTCATCATTGCAGGCTAGCCTATCGCTGACTTCGTTTTCCCGCTGACAGTTTTTGAAATCATAGGTTTTTGATATCGTTTTATTATAACCATGTAGTAAGCTAATCCGGTAAATTATGGAAAATAATAAGGAACAAAATAACTTAGGTGAAGCTCATGTGCCTGCCCAATACGTAGGTTCAGAAATGAATGCTGTTGAAAAGATTGAGTTGGCCTCAGAGGCAGAGGCGTTTTATTTCTTCAGCGTGGTAAAGGAACGCTTATTGGATGTTAACCGGTGGACGGAGTTTGCAGGAGGAGGTATGTCGGATTTTTTTCTTACCGATAACGCTGGCAATCTGGTTCAGCGAAAGGCCACGGGTGGAGATCACATCAGGATTGATATACCCGGACCGGGAACACAGACTGGGGGGTGGTTACGATTGGGTCACGATTGAAGAAATTAAACTACAGGTGCTGGATGATGCGGAGGTATTGAGTATGACGGCCAGACCTTCAGCTAATCCTACCACCTCAAGCGAGGATACTGCTCATTTTCTGACGGATCAGGCAACTTCTACATTCCAGGTGAAACGCATTGGACGGGTCATTTATGCAGAAGAGCATGGACGCAACGAGTTACCCAATACCGATACAGGGATTCCCCTTGACAATATCCGTAATACTTTTGTGGGATGGGGTGCAAAAATCGGGTTTTCTTATCCGCAATGGAAGGCTTTGGTAAAAGGTTTACTCAACAAAGATAATCCGGCTTAGGCTGGCTGATGGGGATGGAATTGAAAGGAGTTGAAAATACATAATTTAAAACATAGCATTATGAAAAATCATTGGATAGGCTTATGGATTATTTGTCTGATTGGCGGATTGCAGGCTTGCAATAATGCCCAACGGAGTGGCCGGGATGAAACTGCAAAGGAGATTGTTGATTCTTTGAGTGATACTTCGCACAGGGCGCAGGCTTTGACTGCTGATGTTGATTTGAATGGTGATGGTAAGGTTTTTATTTTAAGTGTAGCAAATGGTGGTATGATGGAGGTTGAGGCTGCAGGTATAGCCATTAAACGAACTAAGAATAAATTGGTGAAGGATTTTGCGGAGCAAATGTTGAAAGATCATGGTGCCGCTAATGCGGAACTGAAAGGAATTGCGGATGCCAAGGGACTTGGAATAGGTAAGTTTTTGCCTGATGAAATGGCTGCTGATCTGGCTAAACTCAATGGCCTGGAAGAACGGGCTTTTGATTTGCAGTATATGCGTATGATGATTAATGATCATCAAAAAACGGTTGAATTATTTACATCTGGTACCCGTCTTGAGGATGCGGAATTGAGGGCTTTTGCTGTCAAAACTCTTCCCCTTATTAAGGGGCATTACCAAACTGCTATGGCTATTGGAAAAAAAATGAACATTAGCAATGCCAATAACGGTGATGATGTTTTGGGAATCAGTCCTGGGAAAGTGGAAGGTCAATAATTTAATACTTTAACTGTTTGCTCATGAGTCTTAAAGAGTATAATAAAAAGCGTGATTTTAGCAAAACAGCTGAACCAAAGGCTGGCAAACCTAAGGCGGTCGGTAAACTGCAGTTCGTGATTCAAAAACATGATGCTTCGCGTTTGCATTATGATTTTCGGCTGGAAATGCAGGGGGTATTGAAGAGCTGGGCCGTCCCTAAAGGCCCTTCTACCGACCCTAAGACTAAACGTCTGGCGATGATGGTCGAGGATCATCCCTTTGATTATAAAAGTTTTGAAGGGATCATTCCTAAGGGGGAGTATGGTGGGGGGACGGTAATTGTCTGGGATGAGGGTACTTACGAACCGATTGAGAAGATCAGGGGAAAAAAGGCTCAGGAAAAGCATTTGCTGGCTCAGCTGAAGGCTGGGTCATTGAAAATTATTTTACACGGTAGCAAGCTCAAGGGTGAATATGCGTTGGTCAAAACCCATGGGATGGGAGAGAATGGTTGGTTGTTGATCAAACATAAGGATGCTTATGCTGACACTGGTGACATTACCAAAAAGGATAAATCTGTGCTTTCCCGCAAGACCATCGAGCAGATGGAAAAAAGCAGTGACAAAGTCTGGAAGAATGGTCATGCACAAAAACTGCAAATGCCTTTAAAAAGGAAAAAAAAGATGGCAGAAAAAGTGGTAGCTGCCAATTTTGAGCAGGGGAGTGATGGCTCTGAGGGTGAAGGGGATAAATCTGAAGATCGGGGAGAGCTGAGTCCGGAGTTGAAGGCTTTGCTTAAAAAAGGAACAAAATCAAAAATTCCAATTGGGATGAAGCCCGTGTTGGCCACTCTGGTTGATGAGCCTTTTGATGACCCGGATTGGGTTTATGAGGTTAAATGGGATGGGTACCGTGCATTGGGTTTTTGTCTTAAGAATGGTGATGTGCAGTTGTTATCCAGGAATAATAAGCAGTTTAATGAGAAATTCTATCCGATTTATGAGCTGATGCAGAGCTGGAAGATGGATATCGTGGTAGACGGAGAAATTCTGGTCATCAATGATAAAGGAATTTCTAATTTCGGTGATTTACAGAACTGGAGAAGTGAAGCCGATGGTGAGTTGGTTTATTATGTATTTGATTTGATCTGGTATCAGGGTAAGGATCTGACAGGACTCCCGCTTTCTGAGCGTCAGGCGATTTTGGCTGAGGTTTTACCTCAGGATGATGACAGGATAAGGTTAAGTAAAGTCTTTAAAGCTAAAGGAACTGAGTTTTTCCGGGCGGCAACTAAAATGGGACTGGAGGGCATCATTGCGAAAAAAGCAGATAGTTTATATTCAAGAAATAATCGCTCTTCAGACTGGCTGAAGATAAAGGTACATCTGCGTCAGGAAGTGATCATTGCTGGTTTTACCAAAAATGAAGGAACTTCTAAGCAGTTTAGCTCCCTGCTTCTGGGCGTTTATGAGCAGGGACATTTGCAGTACGTAGGCAAGGTGGGAACAGGCTTTAATGATCAGGATCAGAAAGAGATGATGGCGCAGTTTCAACCACTGATCGTGGACAAAAGTCCTTTTTCAGCGATTCCGGATGTGAATAAGCCTTCGCGTTTTCGTCCCAATCCACCAAAAGCGAAAGCAACCTGGCTGAAGCCTGAATTAGTTTGTGAAGTCGAGTTTACTGAGGTGACTTCCGATGGCGTGTTCCGTCATCCTTCTTTTCAGGGAATGCGGATAGATAAAAAGGCTAAAGAGGTGATCAGGGAAGGGGCAGTAGAAACTAAAGCGATTGTTGATAATGAGCTTCCCGATCAGCAGAAAACTGACCCTGTACATAAGGATCAGCATGCCTCAGCGATCCGGCCACCGAAGTCTATTGGTCGTAAGACTTTGCTGAATCCTAAAGATGAAACCCAGGTGCGTAAAGTGAACGGACATGAATTGAAGTTTACTCATCTGAGTAAACTCTACTGGCCTGAGGATAAGGTGAGCAAACGCGATATGTTTAATTATTATTACCAGGTGGCGGGTTATATTTTGCCTTACCTGAAAGACCGGCCGATGTCACTGAACCGGTTCCCTGGGGGAATACATGGTAAGAGTTTTTATCAGAAGGATGTTAAAGGAAAGGCTCCGGATTGGGCAGATACTTTTCCTTATACCACTAGTGAAGATGAACACAAGGAATACCTTTTGGGTAATGATGAAGCCGCTTTGCTATGGATGGCCTCGCTGGGCTGCATTGAGATGAACCCTTGGTTTTCCAGGAGCCAGTCACCGGATAACCCGGATTATTGTGTGATTGATCTTGATCCCGATAAAAACACTTTTGACCAGGTGATTCAGGTGGCTAGAATGGTGAAAGAGGTGTTGGATCAGATGGAGGTGCCTTGTTTTGCCAAGACTTCGGGGTCAACAGGGATACATGTTTATATTCCTTTGGGGGCGAAGTATAGTTATGATCAGTCACAGATGTTCGCCAGGATCATTGTAAATCTGGTTCATCAGCAGGTGCCGGAGTTTACCAGTCTGGAGAGAATGGTGGCTAACCGTAAGGGAAAGATGTACCTGGATTTTTTGCAGAACAGGCCCGGTGCGACGATTGCGGGTCCGTATTCTTTGAGACCTAAGCCTGGAGCTACCGTATCTATGCCGCTGGACTGGGAAGAAGTGAAGCCTGGAATGACCATGAAGGATTTTACGATATTTAATGCCTTGGATCGCCTTAAAGAGACTGGTGATCTGTTTAAAGGTGTGCTGGGTAAGGGCATTGATCTTAGCCAGGCAATTCAGAAAGCTAAGGATGTTTTTGGATAAGCTGAGATTGATGTGATGGGTATTTATTGGACTGGCTGGCGTAGATAGCATTACACGTCTGTTGGGATTTCAGTAGTGAATTTGATCATGGCCGTATTTTAGGGTTTATTTATACAGAATCCGTTCTATTCGCTTATCCATCTGGGGATCATGATCGAACCTTTTGAGATAAAATTCTTCATAATAGGCTTTTATAATTGCTGCCATTGGGGTAGCGAGCAGTGCACCCATTAACCCGAAAGCAGCGGCCATGGCTAACAATAGGAATAATAAGGACACCGGATGAATATTCATTGTTGCAGACCTGAGCTTTGGCATGAGCAGATCAGCTACCAGTTCATTCATCAAAAGGAAAAAAAGCAGGCACCAAAAGGCGGTTGCCGGACTTACTGATAAGGCAACCAGTGTTGGTGGTATGGCCATGATATAAAAGCCAATTTTAGGAATGAGTTCTGAGAAAAAGGCCATTGCAGCCCATACGAGTGCTCCGGGTACTTTTAAGATGGAAAGGAAAATAAAAACTAATATGGCCTGGATGATTCCTCCTATAAGATTCGATTTCATCCAACCTCCGAGCATGATAGAAGTGTTTTGCAAGGCCTTCTCTGCTTTAATCCTTTGATTTGGTTCGAATACAGATAAATAGAGTTCGATAACAGGTTTTGGATTGCCCACAAAAAATACAATCATAGAAATGAATACGATAAATAGAAAAATCCCTCCCAATACACTAAATGAAAAATTTCCCAAACTGATGACAGTTTTGTCTAGGGCAGGCATAACCGTGGAGAGTGAAAATCCTTCTGCTTGAAGTTCTTTAGCTAATTCGGGATATTTTTGTAAGATTTTATTAAGATACGAAGAGACACTGTTCAAATAGCCGGGAAGATTGCCAATAAGGGCATCGATTTGTGTACTGATGTGAGGGACCACAAGGATCAATAGTAAAGTGATAATAACAAATATACTTCCAAGTATTAAAGTTGCTGCCTGCCATCGTTTCATACCCTTTCTTTCCAGCTTTCCTACGGGCTGATTGATGATCAGTGCAAGCACGATTGCAAATAAGGATAGAATCAATATGCTGATTATCTTGTATAAAAACCACAATAAAATGACTAGTCCAAATGTGTAAAGCACCACTGAGGTGATTAGACGATAAATGCTGTGGCTGTATTTTTCTCGCTGCATAAATAGGTTAGATGTAGATGTTTCCTTTTATTGCAACAACCTTTCAAAAAGATTGTTTTTAGGATACACAATACGCTGAAGATGGCATTTGAGATGGACAATGAGTTTTAATTCTGTCCTATATTAGGGTTTTTAGCTATTGATGCAGTCGATAGGCAAGAAATTTTTAACTGTATGAGCGATTATTTCTTCAGTGCCACCCGGCAAATGTCAATGCTGACTTTTTATATTAACCGGGCCGGGAAAAATTTGTCTGAGGAATAAAAAATGTGTCGGAGCGTTCAAAGAAAGAATTCGTGGCTGCTTTGGGCAGACACTAAAGGTGAAATCCTGATAGCGGGTTTTGTCCTTTAACTGATTGATATTAGGCGTTTTATGTTTTTTCACAAAAGGTAAACTATTGTGTTTATCGGTTGTTTATAAACTGGTAACAAACTTAAAATCATAATGTTATGAAAAAGATAATGATCACATTATTGCTGGCTATGTTTTGTTGGTCAGCATTCGGTTGGCAAGTTCCTCCACAGGATACCACAAAAAAAACGTCAGGATACTTCGAAAAAACATCCGGTAAAGTCAAAAATGTCTAAGAAGAAAAATCCTTGGAAAGACAGTACTAAAAAGGACACCATCAAACGCAAAACGATGGACACAGCTGTAAAGATTTCACCATTATTTTAATTGATAGGCATTCATTTAAGGATTAATTAATAGCATATAATTATGGCAAAATATTCGGAAAGAGCAGGCGAAAAGGTTGAAAAAGCCATGCACGAGGAGAAAAAGGGGACTTTAAAAACCGGAACAGGTAAGAAAGTCACTTCTAAAAAGCAAGCGATTGCAATTGGCCTGTCTGAGGCTCGAAAAGAAGGTGCTAAAGTCCCGAAGAAAAAGTCTTCATAAGGTTTTACCAATTAAATAAGTGAAAATGCAAAAGATAATTGTTGTCCTGGCATTCTTAATTGTTATAAGTGCAACCAGCTGTAATTCAGACAGCGCAAGGGAAAGCGCTGTTGATTCATTGGTTACTGATACATCTTTCATGGATATGTTGGATGTGGATTCAGTGAGTCAAGTTGATAGTGCAGTCAGAAGTAATACCATGGCCGATACAGTGCCATCGGTTCTGCCAGTACCGTAAACTAATTTCAAATTTATTTGTAGTATATGGCGGCGGTAATCTTTGATGCTGCCGCTGTTTTTATCATCAGGTTTGCTGCGCTCGATTCATTTGCACAGTAAAAATGAAAACCCATCCGAGTGACTCATAGCTTGGCTGGAAGAGGTTGACTACCTTCGGTACCTCTTTTCAGGGGTGCCGTTTTTTGACTACTTGAAAACAGTTGCTTGGGTTGAGACTTAAGCAAATGTATCAGCACTGCCCTGTCTAACGGACATCTTTTTTTTAAGTGGTTTTATTTTTCGAACTGTTTTTCGGATATAATTAAAAATATACTCAGAAAGGGGCTGGAAGTGCTTTTTTTTGCTTGTTTTTCTTTATGAGCCTGATAAAAACACATGTCAAATCGGAATTGTTTGAGAATAATTTATTTTATATTATATGGCTTATTTGTAGTGCTTTTGCTGTGTGTTGGTATGTGTTTTGCCTTGGTATGACCGAAAGATATTTACTTAAACAGATACGCGAAATCCTATGACTACAATCAATTTAAACACTGAAATCTGCAATCAACTATCTTGTCTGGAGAACTTTGCCATGAAGTTTACAGCTGACCAGGAAGATGCCAATGATCTGGTGCAAGACACGATCATCAAGGCAATCCGGTATCATAAACTTTATCAACAAGGGTCTAATCTTCGGGGATGGTTATATACTATTATGAGAAATACTTTTATCAACGACTATAGAAGAGATGGTCGCAGGAGGAATATTCTAACGGTAACTGACGATTTGAGTGCGCAACAATTGAAGAACAGCGCTTCGAGCAATTTAGGGGTGGGTAAATTCGTTATGGAAGATATTGATAAGGCTATGGGAAAACTCCAGCCGGAATATTCAGTTCCATTTTTAAAGTATGTTGAGGGCTATAAATACCATGAAATTGCTGAAGAATTAAATATTCCAATTGGTACGGTTAAAACCCGAATACATGTTGCCAGACAATCACTGAAATTCCAGCTTCAAATGTATGCAACGCAGTCGTCTTCTGTGTGTTAACTGGAATCCTTATGTTTTATGATTTTGATAGCAGGTCTTGTACCTGCTATTCTTATTTCAGTTGTTATCTTTTTCTGCTGTTTGTTTAGATCTGTGGAACCCTTCTTCCAGATCAGTTAGCTATTGATTTTTTTGTTGAAGTGTGTGTGGGCTTTACATGGCTGGAAGTCATCGAAAAAAGTTGACAGTTTAGTTAAACATCATTCCATATTTAGTGTTTAAATTGTATTAACATAATCTATGATTCAATGAAAACTACGCAGAATTTTAATCAGACCAAATTACGCAAGGTAGATATTGACGTGATAAAAGGGGCGCAGCAAACTGATCAGCTTGAGGCTTTAAAAGCCAATGCGCTTAGACATTCATGCGGTCGGCAGCAGAAGCGTATGATCGCTTATGTGATGATTTCTGCTATAATCGGTGCCGGATTGGTAGCTTTAGCTAAGCGCGTTAGATGGTCGTGCTAGCTTTTTTGCTGTGCGCTAAATTGAGGCTTATTGGTGTCAAAAGATAGCTGCATCAAAAGTGATAGAGAAAGATGACCTCACCTGTATAAGCTGGTTTTGCCTTTCCTTTGATACTTAGGGTGGCAGTAATCACCACTTTTGTGACACCTCTTAAATCGGCTATAGACTTGAGTTTTGCTTTCAGCTGTATTTCATCGTTCACAAGTACCGGCTGAGTAAACTTAAAATGTTCTATTCCATAGTTTATTTCCATTTTAACGTTGCGGATGTCTGCGATCTGTTTCCATAGATAAGGAATTAATGACAACGTTAAATAACCATGGGCAATGGTGGCTTTGTAGGGACCTTCATTTTCTGCTCTTTCCTTGTCGGTATGAATCCATTGATGATCAAGCGTTGCATCTGCGAATCTATTGATCTGGTTCTGATCGATCTTATGCCAGTTGGAACTGCCGATCTCCTTACCAGTGTATGCTTGGTATTCCTCGAAACTATTGATAATGACCATGTTTTTTATGATTTCAAATGTTTTTTATGACAAACCTTTTAAGGTTCAGTTGGTTATCTAATAAAGAATGATTGGGTACCATAAAATTTAATAAAAATGAAAGCTACATAAAGAATTAACAAAAGGACGAATATGGGAAAAGCTTTTGTGAAAAAGGATAAAGGGTATTATTTTCATTCCGATGAGGATTTCAGGGAAGATTGGGATTGGGGGAAGGCCAAGGTGATTGCTTCTAAGACTATTTCAAAACCCGGAAAAAAGTTTGAGATTTAGTTTTGTCAACTGTTTGACTTTGGACATGTTGTGTAGGTTGTTGTGTGCTCATTGCTACAGCAGACTTTTTCGAGCTGGTGATTGTTTTGATAGAAATCCTGGATGACATCAAAAGGGGCTTTAAATTCAAAATTTGCCTTTTCTAACACTCTTCTTGCTGCAATATTTTCCCGGTTGATCACTGCGCCGATTTTACTTATTCCTTGCCTGAGTAATTCTTCCATTAGTTTAGGAAGTATTTCAGTCATGATATAGCATCCACTAGCCGCGCTACTTAAATAAAACTCTATAAAGAATGGGTAATAATCCATGTGATAGTGCTTGCGTGCAAGCTCAGGAGTGATGACATCAATCATACCTATAACTTTGTTGGATGCTTTATGTGTGATAAAATGGAGGTAATTCTGCCGGGAATGGTAATTTAATATGGCGGTTTGCAGCAGCAACTCTGCCTGCTGAAGATTGTGTAATCTTTTCTCTGGTATGTACTTTAAAGTCCATTCATCTGACAGGATACTGAAAATATCTTGGGTGAGTTTTTCAAAGTGATCCATGTCTTGGGAACGAAAGGAATGAACTAGTAGTTCTTCGTTTTCCAGAAAAATCGTTTCAAGCATCATGCCTTAAAATAACTGGTTAATGCATCGCTGATCTCAGTTGGCAAGGCTTTTCCGGTTTTGTTCTCCAGCTGGTGCTGCCCGGAGTTAAATTTTTCTATATAAGTCCCATTTTGGTTATTGAACTTGAGGTAACCCTGATCAAAGTATCGTTCCTGTACATCACCTGAAGAATCCATGGATCGGAAAGCCAATTTTTGAATACTTCCTGATGTTTTTTCGAGGATTAACCAGAGGTAAACATCTGCAATATCTGCTTTTTCCTCCAGGTCATAGCGCTTCACCTCGATGACGGCATGTTTTTCGTTTTCCAGAAAGTATAAGCAGGCAAAATCAGTTTTCATTCGTTTCAACAATAGCTAAACTAAGTAGCGAAAATATAAAAAAACGTTGAGGCTTCCGGACCTGAAAGAGAATTTTCATAAAGAGATGCTATTATTTTATATACATTATTTACCTTCATATGTATGTTGGTTGCCTGTCTGAATATTGCTAATAATCTTGATTTTTATATCAGCAACTGGACTTGAAAAGTGTTTGAATTGTTACTTTTGAACTGAGATCAATAGCATCATGGGACGCCGGAGTTCGTCTTTCATTTCCGGATCTTTGTTTATCATTTCTTTACTCGGCACGGGTTCGTTGATCTCTACAATTTTAAATCCCTGTTTTAAAAGTACATTCAGGTAGGTTGCGAGTGTTCTGTGATATTTTATCACCTGCTCATTTAGAAATATGGTATTTCTTTTTCCCTCTGAAAAATAATGATCAACAGGCCAGCAACTTTTGTTATTGTGCTCATCATATAACCAGTCCTGCTTGCCCTGAGCAGTAAAAATTGGATGCTCAACCGAGAATACAAAGAAGCCATCTGGTTTAAGCCACTGGCAAATACGCTGAATAAGCGTTTCATAGGATTTTATGTAATGAAGGGTTAGAGAACTAATTACGACATCAAAATGGCTTGCAGGAAAGCTGGCATCTTCAAGAGCTAAGCTGTCATATTTTATTCCTTTTAGACTATTGATTTGTTTGGCTTTTTCGAGCATTTTTTTAGAAATATCCAGGCCGAGAACCGATGTTGCGCCCTTTTCTATGGCATATCTGCAATGCCACCCAAACCCGCAGCCCAAATCAAGTACATCTTTTCCTTTAAGGTTCGGCAACATTTTTTTCAGTATATACCATTCTCCGGCTCCCTTTAATCCGTTTTGTGAACGGTTCATTTTTTCGTATTGTTCAAAAAAAGCAAGGTTATCATATTTGTTCTCTTTCATGCTCGCTAAAAATTACGTCAACGCGGGCAAAAATAATGAATAGATCTCATTACCTCTTTTCTTAAACCCTTTTTTTAAGAGGTGTCTTATGTCGGGCCGGCTTTTCTTCAGCATGTCAAACCGGTTCAAAATGGATATGCTTATAGTCGGGATGGTCTGCCTGAATGGCTTTCCGGATGGAGCCTATGGTCTCAACAATTTTCTGACTGGGTAAATCATTTTTAAATTTTATTTTTATCAATAGAATAACTTCTTCTGGTCCCAGATACATAGATAAGCGGGCATCAGCATTGCAGACATTTTGGTTGTGCTCGATCAGGGTAACTAATTTATTCAATTCTTCGGCTGATATACTTTCACCCATTAATAGATTCCTGCTTTGTCTGACCAGAAATATAGCGACCAGCATCAATAAAAGACCGATGAGTATAGAAGCAATGCCATCAATGTAGGGGTTATTAAATATATGACTAAGGGTTATCCCGGTAGCCGCAATCAAAATACCAATGACGTCGGCCATGTCTTCAAATAACACTACAAAAGAGGAAGGGTCTTTGCTTACCTTAATAGCTTGCCAGAAGGGAGTGCTGCCTCGCTGTTGATTAAAGATGCGGACAGCGGTGTAAAGGGAATATCCGTCAAATACAAGAGCCAGTGACAAAACAATGTAATTCCATACCGGACTTGTTATTTTTTCTGGTTCAATTAGATGTCTGATGCCTTCGTAAACGGACATGGTACCGCCCAATACAAAAAATAGCAGGGCCACAACGAAGGACCAGAAATAAAGTTCTTTTCCATAGCCGAAGGGGCGTTTTTGATCGGGTGCTTTTTTGCTTTTGTGCAAACCAATCAGCAGCAAAACTTCGTTGCTGGAATCTACCAGTGAGTGTATGCCTTCAGAAACCATTGCTGAACTACCTGTTATGGCAGCTGCTGTTAATTTAATTACAGCAATAGCCAGGTTAGCAGCAAAGGCAGTATATATGGGTAGTTTGGATCCGGGCATGCGTATTTTTAACAAACGTATACCTCAAATAGTTTGTTAAACTGCAAGTCAAATTAAGGAGATCTTTTTATCGAAAGCGTTAATCTATTCATGGATATCAGCACAAGTTTCGAACCTAAGGAAAGTAGAGGTAGGACTAATGTGAGCGTTCGGATATAGATGAAGCATAGCGTTTTTGACAAATTGGGCAAAAAAATGTTCTCCTCTTTGTCTTTCCCAGGTATGCTTTTTCTAAGTGGTGGCCTAAAGGACAAAGTTTCCTGGTGTTGACCAGCCAGTGTTTTTTCAGCACATAGGCTTTTTTCCATTTCAGAAAATCGAAGCTGTATTGCCTTGCTGCGGTGACCAGAAGTTTGAGCTTTGTTTGTGGGATTGCTTCCACTATACTTAAAGGATGTATGGCTACACGGTACAGGACTTCGTTTTTTATGATATTGCCCACTCCTGAGAAGATTTCCTGGTCCAGTAAGATGTCGCATATCTGCGCTTGTGGTTTGGCCTTGATTCTTTTTAAGGCCTTTTTTGGATCCCACTGTTCAGCCATCACGTCGATGGACCAATCATAGCTTTCATTGATATCGCCTTCTATATATTTTAAGGAACAGGTATAGAAATTAAGCTCTGCGTTTTTAAAAATTAGATTTAGTCTGGCTGTTGAGTCTTTACGCTCGTTGATCCTGTAGCTGCCGAACATTAGGAAATGGATACGAAGGCTAAATCCCTGGAAGCAGATCAAAAAATGCTTGCCCCAGCTTTTAAAAGCAATTACCTGCTGATGTAACATTCTTTCTTTATCGATTTTAGTATTTCCCTCAACTGCTATGATTTGCTTTTCTTCCAGATGAAGTGCTTCAACGAGTTCTCTTAAAATTACTATAGATGGTCCTTCTGGCATATTATGTACTATTTGGTTGAGGAACATAACTGGGGATTGGAATGTTTGAAACTATTTTATCGGGGCAGTGTTTATATGAAGAGCCAGGAGTTATTCTTGGAGATATGCAAATATATTATGGAAACAAATCAAGAAATCATTAGCGACCTTAAAGGATTGGTCAATATTGTCAATGACGGAAAAGAAGGTTACGCATCTGCAAGTGAGGTAACTGACAGTGGAGAATTGAAGGCTGTATTTTTGAAGTATGCTGCGCAACGAGCGGATTATGCGGATGAGTTGAAGGAGCACATTGCTCAGCATGGTGGGGATTCGGATAACCAGGAAGGTGGAATTTTAGGTGCATTACATCGCACTTGGATAGACATCAAGCAGGCTTTAAGCAGTAAGGAAGATGCGGCTATTTTAAGTGCTATTGAGACAGGTGAGAAAGCTGCGATAGAGAAATATGATAAGGTGTTGGATGACTATGGTTCACATTTAGATCATATTGTGTTGCTGCAGCGTCAGCGGACTGGCATTCTGGAAGCTTTGAAAGAAATTGAGACTTATCATATGCGCCTGGTGCGATAATTGGTTTTGCCCGATGCAACGGTTTGTATTTAAACATAGAGCTATGGAGTAGTGTGGTGGAGATCATTAAAATTTACAGCTATGAGACCTGAACCTTTGATATTGACTGATGATTTTATTAATGAACTGGCGGCTGACTGGTACTTTTTAAGTCTGCATTTAAATACGCTGAGTAAAAGCTGTGCTAATGAGGTAGCTGATGAATTGATTGAAAATGGGCGTAAACTAAAGATTATCTTGCGTGCCGGTCAGTATACTTATCTTCAACCATTGAATGTGTATGTCGACAGGGATACTTTCTTTGATATTTGGTTAGATGCAGACGGTGATATCCAGGTCAGTCAACTTTATTCTGATGATGAATAAGGTGGAAACCGCATGTGTTTTAGGCCATTGTTGCCTCAGTGCAGATCTGATTTTTAAACCATATTTCGATCAGGAAATTATTTAATTTCCATTTGCCGGCTTCAATTCCATAATCAAAACTGCCGAATTGTTGCGGAACGCCGATCATCTGTTCAATTTCTGATAGGGTTAGTTCCTTAAAGAGTTTATTTGCCAGATCGAGATCAATATGTTGAGGGTTGGTTTTTAGCGAAGTGGCCAGTAGGTCTGCTTGCTCTATTATTTTTGAAACTCTTGTTTCGAATGATTTCAGGTTCTTTAAGTAATCTTTGGAGCTGATGTAGTTGTTAAAACATGTGATACAAATGGCTTGTTCATGGCTTAAATACACTCCATAGGGATTAAGCGGTAGCACACAGAGTTCACAATGTTTACCAGTATAATTCATTAAATAGCTGTGGTAGGTGTACAGTGCTTTAGTTGATCTGATTGTTTCAATCTTCTCGAGTAAACGCGGGAAATCTATTGTTCTTATGTCGATAACCATGAGGAACAAAATTACATTTATAAGATCAGTGTAATATATCTATCTATGTCTCTTTGAAACGTTTTTGAATCAGAATAGATGGTGAAAATTACATTTCCGCCTTTTTCCACAGTTTTAAATCCATTACCTCGATACCATTCCAGCTTTTTTGTCATTTCATTCATATATTTATCAGAGTTGGTCATGCCAAAATGTTCCCAATAATAGGTTTTCTGAGTAATTCTGTTTAGAATTTTAAAATCAGCATATTTTTTTTCGCCATGTTTTGAAATTGGAAATTCTAAGTCAATGCTGAGGTAATCGCATGTTAATAATCGTTCATAAATATCTTTTTCCTGACTGGACCTGAATTTTTGCCCATCCAAAGATACTACTTTCAGTTCATTAGCTTTATAAGCCAGTTTACTATCGGATGTTTCGATGCCTTTACCTATTCCGGCCTTTTTGTTGGTTTCGCGGAAGAAGTACCATTGGTAGTGCAGGCGATCTGAGGTATCAACTCTATAATTTGGGATGAACTGCTTTAAAATGCTGTTGTTATGTTGTTGCCTCAAAAATTGGTTGAATGTCTTTTGGACGGGGAATATCTTTCTTAGATGGCTGTCTTTAATGATGCATTCATATAAGGCATTCGACCGGATTTCAACGGGTGTTGCTCTATCGGACATGAGTTTGTCCAACAGCTCTTTAATGCGCTTCAAAGCTTTTATTTCAGGAGGTAAGCTGTCCATGAGAAATATTTGATCACTCAAATCTATAAAATAATTCTAGAAGAGGTATTTCAACTTTCATAAAGAAATAATTTCTAAAATGGGATTAGGAGTTTGATTAGAATGCAGGATGTTAAAATATTTTTATAGGGCGATGGGGCGCCTGATAGGAATTTTTGATATTGCTTTTCTGAAATATTTTCAGATTTGAAATGGGCTTGGGATTCGGCTTGGTTAGATTATAATGAACATGAACTAAATGTCATTTTCTAAAACTTAAATCAATTTTGGCTGGGGCTTGTTGTTTTAATTAAGGTAATAGGTCATCCTATGGATGATAACCTTCACAGGCTGCTTGTGGTCTGCGGTTTTTTTTAATAAATAATCAATTTGTGATGTGTGATTTTTCGATTGAGTACCCCAGGTCCAAGGATGATATGGTGGGGCAGTTAAGGGCTGCTATTGAAGGCCAGGTTGATGGTGTTTTTAAGGGCGATGTTTCTTCTGGTGAGTTTTCTTTTTCTGCAAGGGGATTTGAATTGGCTGGCGGCTACAGTATCTCTGGTGATGTTGTGCAAGTGAAGATTACTAAAAAGCCGTGGTTACTTACCTGTAGAAAGATTGAAGCTGAGATTCGAAAATATCTGGAGCAGGCTGATATGGATTCATCGCAGGATTGATAAATGGAATTGTAAACAGATTTTTTTAAGATAGATACTAGCCTATGAATAATCAAATACCTAAAGGACTCAAGTCAATTTTGTCGGATTTTAAGCATTACCTGGAGATTAGGATTGAACTGATCAGATTGAATGCTATTGAAAAAGGAGCTAAGCTTGTCGCTGATTTGTTAAGTAATGCCATTGTATTATTTTTTCTGATTATAGCCTTTCTAGCCTCAGCGGTTACACTCGCTTTTTATCTGTCAAGCCTGTTGCACAGTTATGTGAAAGGATTCGGTTTCGCAGCCTTATTTTTTGTGCTTTTAGTCTGCGTTGTGCTTTGGAAAAAGGATGCGCTTGAAAAAATAGTCGCAGGAGTTGCCATCAGAAGATATTTTGAAAAACATTGTGAAAATGGGAACCAGGAGGATTGTCTGGATGAGGAAGAAAGTGGGGGTAATGAGGTTGAATTTAAAAAGCCTTGGCTGTAAGGAGTATAGCTATTGGCTCAAAACTTTTAGGGCAGCAAAGAGGTTAATGTCAGGAGTTAATTTAATGTTGAACAAATGGAGATAAATCAGAAAGCTGAGCACTTCTACGATAAGTTTTATGATTGGTTGCTGTTAAAGGGACCGATGATTTTATTGGGTATAGCTGTTTTACTGGTCGGGCTTTGGCTGATTAGGTTATTTTCGCGCTGGATGCAAAACCGGATGATGCGTAAAAAAATCAATAGTTCGCTAAAACCTTTTTTTCTTAGTGTAACAGTGGTAGTGTTACGCATATTGCTGGTTTTTCTGGTGATGCAGATTATGGGTATTCAGCTGACGATATTTGCCGCTTTGGTGGGGGCAGTGGGTGTGGCTGCAGGTTTGGCATTATCCGGTACTATGCAGAATTTTGCCAGTGGTGTGCTGATTTTGTTGTTGAAACCTTTCCGTGTTTCTGATAACATCATTGCTCAGGGGCAGGAAGGTACTGTAACTTCCATACAGCTTTTTTATACGGTGGTGACTACTTTTGATAACCGCACGGTGATTATCCCGAATAGTAAACTGTCTAATGAGGTGATCATTAACATCAGTGCGATTGGTAGCAGAAGGCTGGATCTGGAACTCAAATTTAATTATGGGATCGATCTTTCAAAGGTCAGACACGTAATAGATGAGACTATTGCAGAATCAAAGTCGATATTGAAAACTCCTGAGAAAAGGGTTGGTATCTCCTTGTTGGAGGAGAATGGTTATAAGGTGATGATCAATGTATGGTTGAATTCTCATGGTTTTCACGATGCAAGGATGATCTTCCAGGAAAATTTGCTGGAGAACCTGAAATCTTCTGGTATTAAGCTACCTGGTATGGATACAAAATCATAATGTTATGGAACAGAAACGGATTACATTAAAGGGAATATGGAATGTTATTAAAGAAACGTTTACAGGATTTAGCGATCATAAGGTCACTAAGCTAAGTGGGTCACTTGCTTACTATACTGTGTTTTCGATGGCGCCGCTGCTAGTGGTGATCATTTCGTTATGTGGCATATTCCTGGGACAGGAAGCTGCTCAGGGTGAGATTTATAAACAGTTGGCTGGTTTTATGGGCAGACAAACTGCCTTGCAGTTGCAGGAAATTGTCTCAAAAGCTGCTATCGGTGATAAGGATAAGGTTGCCTTTATTATTGGTCTTGTGACTTTGCTTGTTGGTGCAACAACGGTTTTTGCAGATATTCAGGAATCTATCAATACCATATGGGGACTTAAACCTAAACCGAAACGGGGTTGGTTAAAGATGTTGCAAAACCGCTTCCTTTCTTTTTCGGTGATTGTTAGTCTGGGGTTTATATTGTTGGTTTCTTTGGGCATAACCACTGTGCTGGATGGTTTTAGTACCCGTCTTCAGGCCAGGTATGCCGATGTGTCTGTAGTGTTGTTTTATATCCTGAATCAATTGCTCACCTTGATTGTGATTACACTTATTTTTGCGGTCATCTTTAAAGTTTTGCCAGATGCGCTTATTAAGTGGAGGGATGTATTTTCTGGAGCTGTCGTTACTGCAGTCCTGTTCATGTTGGGTAAATTTGCTATTTCCATTTATATCGGCCAAAGTGATGTTGGGAGCACCTATGGAGCTGCAGGATCTCTGGTTATTTTGTTACTGTGGACTTATTATTCCTCAATTATTTTGTATTTGGGTGCAGAGTTTACTAAAGCCTATGCGGTTGCCTATGGTTCGGAGATTCGTCCGGCTCATTATGCGGTGACTACCAAAGAAATTGAGGTGGAAACGGGCAATGCTTCTGTACAGCAGAACGCTTCTTCTTGATTGCGTTGTCACGCGGAATTTAACTTTTATGGGAATTTCCTGTTTTCGATTGCAAATGCGATGGACTAATAGAACACGAAAACAGTTTGCTTTAGGATTTGTTAGAACAGGTATGACTAAACTACAACGCACAATCTATATCCTACTTTTTTTTATTTTGTCTTTTGCAGGCTTATATTTTTCGGGGCCCTTTCTTATTCCTGTTACACTGGCAGCCGTTTTTTCTATGCTTTTTATCAGGTTCTGTAATTGGTTGGAAAGTAAAGGAATGAGTAGGGGAATAGCCTCGCTGTTGTGTATAGTTGGTTTTGTGTCGGCTATTGCATTAGTTATTTTTTTGCTGGGCTGGCAGCTCAATGGTCTTGTGGAGAATATAGATGCCATGAAGCAAAGGGTAGTCAGTCTGTTTTCTAACTTTCAGCATTGGGTTTATGAAAAGGCCGGTATAGATGTGAAGCAACAAAAAGAGATGATAAAGGAGCAGGCAGG
The DNA here is from genome assembly GCF_040203335.1 of Pedobacter sp. ASV1-7. NCBI lineage: Bacteria > Pseudomonadati > Bacteroidota > Sphingobacteriia > Sphingobacteriales > Sphingobacteriaceae > Pedobacter > Pedobacter sp. ASV1-7. Next base: position 53,325 of record NZ_JBEHBV010000009.1, read on the forward strand.
TGGTAGTGATTCGGGGAATATGCTGGCTAGCTTTGCAGGGGGGATTATGGATATACTGGTTAATACTGTGCTGGTATTGGTGTATATGTTTTTATTCTTATTGTACCGTTCGCATATTAAAAAGTTTATTCTGAAGCTGGTACCTGGAGATGAAAAAAGTAAAGCGGATGGTGTGGTACACCAGGCAGGGAAAGTAGCACAGCGGTATTTGAGTGGGCTGGCTACGATGATTGTGGTTTTGTGGGTTATGTATGGAATTGGTTTTAGCATCGTTGGGGTAGAAAGTGCGATCTTTTTCGCTGTATTGTGTGGTATTCTGGAGATTATTCCATTTGTTGGAAATCTAACCGGGACTGCGGTGACGCTACTTTCCGTACTTGCTCAGGGAGGGGACAGCCGGATGGTTATCGGTGTATTGGTGACTTATGCTTTGGTTCAGTTTATTCAAACCTATATTCTTGAACCGCTTATTGTTGGAGAGCAGGTAAATATCAATCCGTTGTTTACTATTCTTGCGATAGTATTGGGGGAGATGATATGGGGTGTGGCGGGAATGGTGCTTGCGATTCCTTTGCTTGGAATGCTCAAAATTGTTTGTGATCATGTTCCGGATCTGCAGCCTTATGGTTTTTTGATTGGAACTGAAAAACAAAAAAGTAAGAGAACAGGCTTTATTGATAAAATCAAGTCTGTTTTTAATAAGTAGTGGCAAGAGGTAATTGGTTTGGTTTTTTAGTGGGGAAATTCTGACCGTAATGGAGGGGGATTTTTCACTTTTGAGTGGCGAGCTTTGTAAAGCGATTTGTTTTAAGATTAGAATGGTTTATCCCCATTTACCTATTATCTACATGAGCTGTAAATATAATATTGACAGGCTTTATGGAGTACATGGCTTGGGCGCTTACATTAGCAAGTCATTTGATTTAGATGTTTTGTATTGGGTATTAAGAAAGCATATACCTGTTTATAAAACAAAGGCGCTGATTCTAATAAGCGCCTTTGTTGCATAGTTATAAATCACTTCCAGGGGTAGTTCCTGGTTCATGACTTGATCCAAGGGGTTTATGTTTTCGTTCGGGTCTGGAGATCAAGTCAGTTCTTCCCAGATCGGCTACTGATGAGGTTTCTCCGCTATCAGGTTTTTTTTCATTGATACGCTCTTCTGTTTCTTTATAAACTGTTTTTTTGGGCGTTTGCTCTTTTCCGTGGTTATCTTGTTTATTTTCCATAGTCTTAGGGAATTAATGAAAACTGTTCCTTTTAAAGAACAACCAATTCCGGTATATGTTTTTCTTTTTCTATTGTGTCCACCTTTAGAGAGGTTTAAGCCACAGCTAGGTTAGCTGAAGCTAATCAGGCCCTTTATTTCAAGGGCCTGAACTAATTTTTACGCTGCCCTTCGGATCACACCCAGTACGATTGCAATGATGGCAATAACAATCAGGATATGAATAATTCCTCCGGTGTAAAAACCGCCGAAGAAACTAATGGCCCAAATGATGACCAGGATGACGGCGATGGTATAAAGTAGATTTCCCATGATGTTGATGTATTTAGTTTAAAATTTCTGTTTGCAATTTGTTAGGTCCTTTGTTTTTCTTTTTTATTTGTTGTTTTTGGCTTCAGGATATATAATGTTGCCTGAAAGTTGCACGAGATGACCGTAATTATTCTGATTATCGTTTGTGCTTTGTTCCAGCAATAGTACAGCATGCTCTTGTTCTAAAACACTGGCCATGAGCTGCAGGTTTTGATAGGCTATTACTTTAGTCTGGAATATTTGTTGACTGGTGTGCAGTATTTTAATATCATTGAGTACTGAGGGTTTTGCCATAACTTTGTTTTGCTTAATGTGCTCCAGAAAAGGTAGATCAGTTTTACTGGTAGCAGCAGTTGCTTTACGGTTTAATAAAGCCAGGCATTGCTTGATGCGTTCCTTTTGTTGTGGGAGATCAGCCGAGGTTAATGCCAGCGCTCTTTTAAGTTCGTCCGTAGCTGCAGCAGCAGCTAGTTTTTCTATAACCTTACCGTACTTCTTTTCTGAGCTAAGACAGCCCTTGAGTTGCTGAAGATATAGTTCTGCTAAATCAGTGGGGACTGGTTTCATCATTTATAGGGATAAGCCTGCGTATTGTTTAAAATCAGTTTCCTCTGCGTAGGTCTTGAAACGCTGGATGTCTTCCCGGATCATACGCTCGAATATTCCATTGAACAAAGATGCTATGCCTCTGCCAACACTGCCTGCTGGTGGAAAGTAGTCGATTTCTATGTGCAGTTCAGTTCCTGTACCATTCAAGGTTTCACGGAATTCTATTTTACCTGCATTGTCTATCATTGATCCTTCCAGGGATTGCCAGCCAAGATAGGTTCCTTTTTCTTCTCTGGTAATCTCAGCGTTCCAGTTTAAATCTATCAGTCCACCGGGAGTATTGGCTGTCCATAGGGAAACTTCCTCACTGATTTCCTCTACACTTTTCAGGTGTTCCATAAATTTGGGGAGGTTGGATAGCTCGCGCCAGAAGGCATATACTTTATCTATTGGCGCATTGACGATGATGTCTTCGGTAATGTTGATGGCCTGAGGATCTGTGGTGTCTTTTCCAAGTTTTTGATAGAGAGGACAAACTCCTGTGGCTCCGCGATAAAGCATTAGTCCACCTGCAGCAGCGCCTTGAAGACCAAGGAAGGGATGTTTGCCAATTTTTTTTAAACTTTTGTATAGTAACCAGCTTCCTGCCAGTAAGGATACAATTCTTTCTCCCTGATCGATGTTCTCCTTTCCTGTGGTCCTTAAACCGAAGGTGTCCAGGGGTTCTAAAATTTGATTGCTCAATTGGTTTTTCATAAGTAAATGTTTTTAATAGTTAATTGCAGGTTCTCGGTTGGTATTAACATTGTGTTTTATATTTTGTTTAAGAATGTTTGAATAAAATTAAACTGAAAAATTATTAAACAATCTCAATTTTAGGTTGTTCCAATAATTCACAGGGAATGTTATGATGAAAATATCATTATTTCACAAACCGTTGGATATGAGTTGTTTAAGAGAATAGATGATGGTGTAAATGTAGTTTTGAAACCTTAACTGATAAAGCGATGAAAAAGAAGGAAAGTAATGCTGGTGGTCAATCGGTTTCTGCTAAGCTGGAGGATCCGAAAAAGAAATATCCTAAACCACCTTTTAAAGCACAAAAACAACCCTGGCCGGGACTGGCCGGTAAAATGGATCCCGTACCTGATCATGGCGAGACTAGTTATGTAGGCTCAGGCCGTTTGATTGGTCGTAAGGCGCTGATTACTGGTGGGGATTCCGGGATGGGCCGTGCGGCTGCGATTGCCTATGCACGGGAAGGAGCGGATGTGGCGATTAATTACCTGCCGGCGGAAGAACCTGATGCGAAAGAAGTTATTGAACTTATAGAAAAAGAAGGACGTAAAGCGGTAGCTATTCCAGGTGATTTACGCGAGGAAGCTTTCTGCAAGCAGCTGGTTGAAAAGGCAGTGAAAGCTTTAGGTGGATTGGATATTCTGATCAATAATGCCGCACATCAGCAAACCCGGCCGTCTATTTTGGATATTAGCGCGGAGGATTTTGATTCGACGATGAAAACCAATGTTTATGCGCCCTTTTGGATTACAAAGGCTGCTTTGCCACATTTGAAGCCTGGTTCTGTAATTATTGCTACAACCTCTGTGCAGGCTACTGATCCTTCGCCTGAGTTATTTGATTACGCGCAGACTAAGGCTGCCAATACCAGTTATGTAAGGTCGCTTGCCAAGCAATTGGGACCAAAAGGGATTCGGGTAAACGGGGTGGCTCCGGGTCCGATATGGACGCCTTTACAGGTGAGTGGTGGTGCTACAATGGAAAAGCTGAAAAATTTCGGTGGCCATACACCTTTAGGCCGACCAGGTCAACCTGCTGAATTGTGTTCTATCTACGTTCAGCTGGCAGCAAGCGATTCCAGTTATACCACAGGTCAGGTTTATGGAGTGGCAGGTGGTGATGGACAGCCTTAATTTAAGGCATCGATTTTGTGGGAAAAATTGAAGAAGAGTGGGAGCCTTTTGATACAGGCGATCATTGAAGGGAGGCCAAGTCTTTGCTGATAGCGCTTAAATTTTACTCCTTAGTTTGCGGTATTTAAAACTGCCTTTAATGAAATGATTAAAATACCTGCCTTTTGATCCCGCGGCCTTTAACATATTAGCAATATCGGCTGGAACTGATTTGTATACATAAGTGATTCCTGATACAAAAGTAATGTACAATAAACATTTTGTAGGGTCATAACTATAGCTTTTGATGACAGAAGAGGGCATTTGAGTAAGGTTTTTGTGTAGGAGAAATAGAATCCGCGATAATAACCAGGGACTTCAGTGATCATTAATCTGCCTTTAGTCCCTGGTTTTGCAGATGACGATTTCTACCTCAATGCATTTATTCTACTTATGAAGATACGCTATCTCTTAGCGCCTTAATTTGATCGTGTGAGGTTCTCAGATCAGTTTTCTGCTCAGTAATAATACTTCTTAAGTTTCCGGAAAGTCCTTCGGTCTCTAAAGCCATTTTGTAGGCTTTTTGGGCGGCGTCTTCACCAAATTCACAATTGTTTAAAACAGTTTCACGGTCATGGCCTGTAAATATTGCTTTTACGTCCATCCAGGCACGATATATTTTTCCCGATGTGGTTGTCCCTGTCTCTGCGGGGGCACCCAGTACCTGAACTTCCTGTGTCAGCGTTGCCTTGTGCTGGCCACTTTGACGGATCATTTGTAGAAATAAGGGTTTCAGGTCGCTGTCTTGTTCCTTTAATTCTTCAACTGCTCTTTCATAACCTGTAATTCTGTCGTTGTTGATCTGTATCAGATCGTTTAAGATTTCTGTGTTTACTGTGTTGTTTTCCATTTCTATTTTCGTTGATGTCCTACTTTAACATTCGCGGTAGAGAATGGTTTAGAGTTTTCTCAGATAAAAACAAAACGTCCTTAAAGGACTGATAGAGGGGACTTTCTTATCTGGCAAATCATTTAAATTTTATCCAGTCTGAAATAGCCTAAGTGAACATGATCTTCAGTTACATCATTTCCGGCGGGAGAAATCTGAATTTGATACCTGGCTTTTAAATCGGCATTCAGGATGTCTTCAAGCCGATAAACATCGTCTACATCTATTCCGTACTTTTCATCGATATGGGAATTTGCTCCTTTAATGCTATTGGACTTAAAAAATATAGTCTTTTTTGAATCCTGAATAGCTTGAGCTTTATCTGGTTTCACACAAAGCACGGTATAGTGCTGTTCTTCCAATTTGCCGCGCTGGTATCCGCCCAGGTTTATGAAAAATAGTTTATTTAGAGAACTGGCAGTATTTTGAGTTTTTTCAATCACCGTAATCTGATAACTATCTACCAGGTTCACCTCACGCCAGCCGTCTATATGGAGACTTGAGCCGGCTTCTGGCCAGAATGCTTTGAGCTGCGGCACCAGTTCTGCTAATGAATCTGCAATTCCAAAAAAATAATCGTGTTGTTCAACATTACGTTCAGGTGCTTTTGAACCAAGCAATACCATAAACAACTTTTTATTTGGAAGGGTTTCAGATTTCTGATTCATAGCATACGATTAAGCAAGGGTGATATTTTTATATCAATTAACTGTTTTGATCAGGTGATTGTTTAGTAAAAAAGAATTATCTGGCTTAGGGTAAAACAATTTATCGTTGAATTGCATTACTGTATTGATTTAATGAAACGTTCTGTCTTTGCTTAGCTTCGTTTCGTAGGTCATCTATTTGATAATTATTACATGGATAACAAAACAAGGAATAAAAAAATTGCTATACTGGGTGGTGGGCCCAGTGGCCTTTTTATGTACAAACGATTGGTCGAATCAGGTAATCAAAGCTTTGATATCCATATTTTTGAGCGGAAAAAATATCTGGGTGCGGGAATGCCTTATAGTCCTGAGGGGGCCAATGAGGAGCACATTACCAATGTTTCTGATAATGAAATCCCTACCATATATAATTCTATCGCAGAATGGGTAGTTAGTGCACCTGCTGACCTGCTCAGTCGTTTTGACATCATTGCGGAAAAATTTAATGAGTACAAAGTGCTACCCAGACTTTTTTTCGGAGCTTATTTAAGTTCCCAGTTTGATTTATTGCGTGAGCGTGCAAAGGGAGATGGTATCACTACCAATGTTCATCTGGAGGCTAATGTGACCGCAATGTTCGACGATGAGGAGACGGGGCTGGCTAGTATCCAGATAAACGGAGATGAATGGATGGAATTTGATCATGTTATTGTCTGTATTGGACATAACTGGCCCAGGAAGTTTGAAGATAAAATTCCAGGTTATTATGATTCTCCATATCCTCCGGCAAAATTAAAACAGCAGTTAAATCATCCAGTGGCCATCAAGGGTTCATCGCTAACTGCTATCGATGCAATCCGGACCTTAGCCAGGGCAAATGGAACATTTACTACGGGAGCGGATAATAAGTTGATATTTAATCTGGATGACTCTTCTGCTAATTTTCGGATAGTAATGCATTCGCGCAATGGTTTATTGCCGGCTGTTAGGTTTCATTTGGAGGATTCCCAACTCAATGGCGAGGGGTTACTGAGTAAGGCTGAACTTAAGCAACACCTCTTAGAAAATGATGGATTTGTTGCTTTGGACTTCGTATTTGAAAAGAACTTTAAAGAAATTTTTATTGAAAAGAATCCCGAGTTCTATAAACACATTAAGCACATGAGTATAGAGGAATTCGTGGAGGATATGATGGGTAGACGGGAAAACCTGGATCCCTTTGAATTGTTAAAGCAAGAATACATTGAAGCAGAAAAGTCGATCAGGAACCAGGAATCTATTCATTGGAAAGAAATGCTCGCTGTACTAAGTTTTGCGATGAATTATCCGGCTAAGTATCTTTCAGCGGAGGATATGCAGCGCCTTCAGAAAGTGTTGATGCCGCTGATTTCTATTATCATCGCTTTTGTTCCGCAAAGTTCCTGTAGAGATTTAATGGCACTTCATGATGCGGGGGTACTTTCGCTGGTAGCTGTAGGGGATGATAGTGAGGTTTTGCCTGTTGATAGCGGTGGGATAAACTATGTGTATACTGATGAACGTCATCAAGAGGTTAAAGAATATTATAAAACCTTTATTGACTGTGTTGGTCAGCCGCCGCTTGCTTTTAAAGATTTTCCATTCCAGTCGCTAATCGATAAGGGGGTGGTAAGTCCGGCCAGACTCAGGTTTCGTTCGCGGAAGATTGGGGCTGAGGAGTTGGGAAAAGGAAATGAAATGGTGGATAGAGATCAAAAGGGACAATATTTTATGATTGTCCCCGGGGTCAGGATCAATGACAGTTTTCAGGTCATTGATCGTAACGGATTTGCTAACCCAAGGATATATATCATGGCAGTCCCTTATATAGGTGGATATAATCCAGATTATTCTGGTATTGATTTTAGTGAAGCTGCTTCACAAGTAATACTTAACAGTTTAATTACAAATGGCTCATCATTGAATGATAATGTCTAAAAGGAAAACGGATTGGATGCAAGACTTAAAACATACGAGCTTAAATACGCAGGCACATAGGGTTTATGAGTTAATGGCTACCTCTGGTTACTCAATAACCAGAGGTATATTTTTATTCTGCCAGGGAATTAGCTTTCCAAGCTGTGGTACCTGCTGAGGGTATTTTAATTTGTGTTGGATCTTTTCGCTTACCTTCCGGCCCCTGAAGTTGATCCGCATGTTCACGCGTGGTTTCCCGCAAATCATCAAACAAATGTTCTTCCAATTCATCCTGATGGGTTGGTTGTCCAGAGCAGAGTTTTTCGGCCAATAGCTTTCTGGATTCACGTCCGGATTTTGGCGCGAATATTACAGCTAATGCGGCGCCTGCTGCAAGTCCGGCGAGGAGTGCAAAGGCGGTTAGGCTATGGTCTTTTTGTGTTTGTAAGGTATTTTGGATGATTTTTCTATAGTTCATAATAAAGGGGATTAGTGATTAATTTTTATGTGATAAACAGCTGTGTGTGATCAGGGAGTGATTAACTTTTCCTTTTGGTCTTCGTCATCTGCTCTTTTATTGCCTAAGTCTGGTTTTGGTGTGCTGCGTTCCGGGTTGGTTTTTACTTTTTTAAGCTCGTCATTCAGATTTTCTGTAGCTGGTAATTCCTGACTGCTCCTGTGATCGGTGCTGCTATGAAATTTTGGTGTGGTCAGTTCTTCTGTTTTTTCAACGTTGTATTCTGCTGATCCGGGTTTGGGAGTTTTCTTTGGATTGTTCATAGTCATATCATTAAGGGCCAAATACGGCTGGTGATTAGACTCTTATAACATTCAGTTTAGCGCATTGTTTATAGAAATTTTTAATTGATTTTTTTGAAACATTCTATATTTCAGGATGTTGGGTATAGGTTGTAGATCCTTTTATAAAAGGGTAATCGATACTTGGAAAAGAAATAAAATATGGAGAATCTTAAGAAACACATTTTGATGGTGCTGACTTCTCATGCGGAGATGGAGCATACTGATAGTAAGACGGGAGTATGGTTGGGTGAGTTTACGGATCCTTATTATGAATTTATTGATGCGGGTTACCGCGTTACGCTGGCTAGTCCTAAGGGTGGCAGGCCGCCGGTTGATCCGATGAGTGAGCTGACTGAAAACATTACGGGTGCTAATCGCAGATTCCAGGATGATGAAAGCGCGAAGATTGCTTTTGCTCGAACTTATGAATTGGCGCTGATGGATGCTTCAGATTATGATGCGGTGTTTTATCCTGGTGGGCATGGTCCGATCTGGGACTTGGCAACTGATGGAAACAGTGGAAGATTGATTCTTGATTTTTATAATTCCGGAAAGCCTGTGGCGGCAGTTTGCCATGGTCCGGCTGCTTTGATTAAAGTGGAGGAGTTACAACCGGGTTTTTTGGATGGGAAAAATATTTCTGCTTTTACCAATGTGGAAGAAACTATGGTGGGGAGAGCAGGGAATGTTCCTTATCAATTGGAAACCAGGTTAAAAGAACTTGGAGCCAACCTATTCAGCGCAATGATACCTTTTGTAAGTCACGTGGAAATAGACGGATTGCTGGTGACAGGGCAGAATCCTTTATCTGCTGGTCCGGCCGCAAGAGCGCTAATCAAAGTAATAGAAGAGGGATATTAAAGGGGAAATGTATGAAAGAACAGGATCAATTTGCTGATGCAGCTTATATCAATATGGAAAACGATTATGAAATTCAATATTGGACCAGTCAGTTGAAGGTGACCAATGATGAACTGAAAGAAGCGGTTCGGGAAGTTGGAAATGTGATTGAGGCGGTAAAAGTATATTTAAATAAAGCCTGAGCAAATGACGGAAAACAATAAGCAAATATTGGAACAGGCAAATGCTGCCATTACCAAAGGTGACTATGAAGGGTTTCTTTCTTTCTGTACAGCAGACACGCGTTGGACTTTTGTCGGTGAACAGACTTTGCAGGGCAAACAGGCTGTTCGGGAATATATGGCAAAGGTTTATGTTGAGCCACCGAAATTTAGGGTTGAGCGCTTGATTGCTGAGGATGATTTTGTAACTGCACTCGGTCAGATCAGCCTGAAGGATGAAGAGGGTAAAATGGTGGATTATGCTTATTGCGATGTATGGCAGTTTCTTGATGGGAAACTGCACAAATTGAAGGCCTTTGTTATTGCTGCAAAAACCTAACGCTGACCTTGTTGTTATCTATAGATATGGAATCATTTGAAATACAACTTTTGGAAGACCGCTTTAAAATTGAACCACTTGAAAATGGTCTTTACCGGATCATGGAAGGTGATCATAAGCTAGGCGTGATTTTTCAGGAAGCTGGGGGTGATCAGCTCAAATGGGTTAAATGGGCGACTGAAAGTGAACTTGATGATGATTTTATTCAACAGATTGGAGAGTTAATCACAGAACACCATATGCTATGAAAGCTTTTTATAATGAGATAGAACCTTATAAAATTAAAGCATCCGGCATGCAGCTGACCGTTTTACCTATGGATAATGGTGTTTACCGCGTGTGCGATAGAAATAAGATTTTAGCTGATCTTTATCCGGAGATTACTGCGGTAGGAATTTTCTGGAATGGCTTTGGTCAGCTCCCTTTATGGTTTGTAGAAGAAATCGGCGAGCAGATTTGCGCTTGTGAAATCTGAAGTTTTGCAATGTATGCTCCTTCAAATGGATTGAAATTTCTGAGTTCAGTAATTAATTTACAGGCGATATCGTAAGGATACAGTTCTGGCAATTGCTTCAATCAAGCCGCCTTCATCAGCGATAGTACGCTCTATGATTTGCCATTCTTTTTTCTGGTTCTGTACCAGGGTCAACTCTTCATTATTGAGGCTGATTTTGATCTCTTTGGTGTCTTTACTAATCAGCTTTGTTAGTATGGTATAGGTATAATCTTTCCCTCGGTATGTAATCCTCAATGGTAAACTCATCAGGTCAAATATAATGTATGATAATGATTTCTTAAAATCCCTGGGTAGCTATCCTGCCCTTAACCTTAGGCAAAATTCTGGTAGTCTCATCAAAATAAACTGGTTTTGAGGATTCTGAAATCCGGAAAGTAAGGTTGATGCGGGGACCAACCGCTCTTGTAGTTTTAGGAATGTGATGTTCGTAATATTCCTGCATGGTATCACCCATTAATAGTAAACTCCCGTGTGTGAGTGGAATATCCAATCCTGATTGATCTTTGGTGAACTTATGACGAACTTTAAAGATTCTGGTGTCTCCAAAAGTGAGGGAAGCTATGTGATGGTGTTTCCCGTCGACCGGTAGCGTATCACTATGCCAGGCTACTGAATCTTTCCCATTTCTATAGAGGTTTAACAGGACTCGGTCGAAGCGGATGTTTGTGATCTTTTCTACCGATGCTTTAATTTCAAGTAATACCGGAGTCCAAGCATGTCCATTTTCTCCACCATAGTAAGCCGTCAGCCTGGGATCGGGAATCGTTTTATCATACATTTTTCGCATGCGCTGCTGCCATGGAGATTCCTTTAAAAGGATGTTGTAGTAAGCATCCGCGTCTGGTTTATCAAAAAGATGCTGCCATAACCGTAGCTCAGTATCAGGCAGGCGGAAATCTGTATATCGTTTTACACCTCCATCAAATAATTCCGTTGCTGAAAACAGGTTCATGGTACAAATATAAAAATTCTTATAAATAACTAAAAATATTAGTATTTATAATTGTGTGTATATGACTTTAAGTGGTTGTATCGCCTTGTTGTTAACAAAATTCATAAAATTGTTAACATTTAAATATTTGCTAACAATTTTAGTATTATGTTTGTTGTGTATTTGACGGATGCTGGCATAACTGTCGTATTAAGGGGATGAATTATGGATGCTAAAAAAGAAATATTAATCAAACTGCAGCAGGATATCTTGCTTTGGCAGGGCTTTAAGCCTCAGGCTGGGGCTAAAGCTGAAAGGGTTGGGCTTGGTGAAATTGAACAGGCATTTCCCGGCGGGGTATTTCCCAAAAGAGCTATTCATGAGTTTATCACTGTTTTGCCGGAGGATGCTGCATGCAGTGATGGTTTCATTGCTGGTCTGCTGGCTGTTTTGATGCAGGATGGTGCCGCTTGTGTCTGGGTGAGTACATCCCGCAGGTTGTTTCCTGCTTCACTGAGTACCTTTAATGTTGAGCCGGAACGGATCATTTTTATGGATGTCAAGTCAGAGAAAGATGCACTGTGGATTACTGAAGAAGCCTTGAAGTGTGAAGGACTGGCAGCGGTAGTCGCTGAGTTGAATAATTTGAGTTTAATCGAATCCCGCAGGTTGCAGTTAGCGGTTGAGCAAAGTGGGGTGACTGGATTTATTCTTCGAAAGGATGCGAGTAAAGCAGCGAGTACAGTAGCTACTGCGCGGTGGAAGATCAGTCCTTTGCCATCTGATACTGAAAATGGTCTTCCAGGTTTGGGGTTTCCCAGATGGCAGGTGGAGCTGCTGAAGGTACGTAACGGTAATCCTGGGAGCTGGGTGCTGGAATGGGCGGGAGAAAATTTTGCAGCAGTTGATAAGCTTGCTGAGCAATCCCTGTGGACTGAAAAACAGAAGAGGCAAATTGGATAGGTGTGATGCAAAGGCGTTTTGTTTCCATATGGTTCCGCCAGCTACTGGCTGACTGGCAGCTGATCCGCAGGCCTGAACTTGTTGATGTGCCCTTTGTATTTGCTGCGCCGGATCATGGGCGCATGATGATTACTGCGGTGAGTTCACTTGCAGCCGAATCCGGTGTGGAGCCAGGTATGCGGGCAGCTGATGCCAAAGCAATTTGTCCGGGACTTGAAGTTCTGGAAGATAAGCCAGGCCGTCCAATGAATTTACTTCGGGGTCTTGGGGAATGGTGCGTGAGGTATTCACCCATTGTTGCTATTGATGAGTTTGGTATGGATGGCCTGCTATTGGATGTTTCGGGATGCACGCACCTTTGGGGTGATGAAAGGGCGTATTTAAAAGAGATCATTTTTCGGTTAAAAAGCAAGGGTTATGCTGTTCGGGTGGCGATCGCTGATACTCCAGGTGCTGCATGGGCGGTTTCGCATTTCGGGAAAGTGACGCCACTGATTCCTGTTGGGGGACATCCTGAGGCTTTACTTTCTTTGGTGCCGGAGGCTTTGCGATTAGAAGGTTCAGTACTGGCTAAACTTCGTAAGCTGGGATTTTACCAGATCAAAAGCTTTATAGGGATGCCGCGTTCAGTATTGCGCAGGCGTTTTGGGGAAGGGTTTCTGTTGCGACTGGCTCAGGCATTGGGAACAGAAGATGAGGTGCTGGTGCCTTTGCAGGTTCCTGTTCCGTTTCAGGAGCGCTTACCTTGTCTGGAGCCGATCAAAACCCGGACAGGAATTGAAATTGCGATCACTAAAATGCTGGAAAGTTTATGTAAGCGCATGCAGGCTGAGGGAAAAGGACTTCGGACTGGTGTGTTGAGGGGCTACCGTATGGATGGAAAGGTCGTTCAGGTGCTGATTGGAACCAGTGGTGCTAGCCATAGCCTGAGTCATTTGTTTAAGCTTTTTCAGTTGAAGATTGACCAGATCCGCCCTGGGTTGGGGATTGAACTTTTTGTGTTGGATGCACCGAAGGTAGATGATGTGGAAGTGCCGCAGGAAGCGATGTGGACAACAAAGCCGGGACTGGATGATCAGAGTGTCATTCGGTTATTAGACCGGGTTACCGGGAGGGTCGGTGCTGAGGTAATCCATCGGTATTTACCGGCGGCTCGTTACTGGCCGGAACGTGCGGTCTTACCGGCGGGATCAATTACAGAAAAACCCGCAAGAGATTGGCGGATGGAGCAACCACGCCCAACCGAATTGCTGAAGCGACCAGATCCGATTGAGGTCATGGCGCTGATTCCTGATCACCCGCCTAAGTTTTTTATTTACAAAGGAGTTAGACATCTGGTGGTTAAGGCTGACGGGCCTGAGCGGATTGAACGGGAATGGTGGCTGGATGTGGGTGAACATAGGGATTATTACCAGGTGGAGGATGATCAGGGCGCGCGGTACTGGCTGTTTCGCTCCGGCCATTATGGTGGTGATGAGAAATACCAGTGGTTTATTCATGGATTTTTTGCGTAAAGGAAGGGTGTTATGGGATATAGTGAATTACAGGTGACTTCGAATTTCAGTTTTTTGCGTGGTGCTTCACATGCGCATGAACTGGTGAATCAGGCGGAGGTTTTTGGATATCAGAAGATTGCGATAACAGATCGGAATACATTGGCAGGTATTGTCCGTGCGCATTCGGCTTGCCGGGGAAAGAATGTAAAACTGATCCCGGCTTGCAGGCTGGACCTGCTGGATGGACCGAGTTTACTGGCGTACCCAACTGATAAGGAAGCTTATGGAAGGTTGTCTGCCTTACTTACGTTGGGAAATATGCGGGCGGAAAAAGGTTCCTGTCACATTTCCCGCTCGGATGTCTATTCGCATAGCAAAGGAATGATTTTTACGCTGGTGATGCCTGGGCTGCTTAACCGCAGGTTTGAGTATGAGGCCAGTTTTATTTCAGCAGTAGCGCAATACCGTGAGGCACTGGGTGGACAGCTGTATCTTGCTGCCACCAGGACTTACCTGGGTAATGATGATAAGTTAATTTTTAGGACCAGGCAGCTTTCTGATTTTTATGGCATTCCGGTAGTAGCGACTAATGATGTACATTATCATGATCCCTCCCGCAGGGAATTACAGGATGTGCTGAGCTGTGTTCGGGAAAAATGCACGATACAGGAGGCTGGATTTCGTTTGCACCAGAATGCAGAGCGCTATATGAAGGAGGTGGAGGAGATGCAGCGGTTATTTCGTAAATATCCAGAAGCTATTGAAAATACCAATGTCATTGCTGAAGCCTGTAATTTTTCGCTGGATGAATTGAAATATGTTTATCCGGAAGAAATCAATCAAAGTGGACGTTCTCCATTGGAAGAGCTGGAATACCTCACCTGGAAAGGCGCACATGAGTTATATGGAGAGGTAGTTCCTGATAAGGTTGTGCATATGATCAATCATGAAATGGCTTTTGTCAAGCAGATGGACTATGCGAATTACTTTTTGTTTGTGGAAGATATCGTTCGTGAGGCCAGGTCCAGGGGGATTCTTTGCCAGGGGAGGGGCTCTGCAGCGAATTCTGCGATCTGCTTTGTCTTGGGTATTACTTCGGTTAACCCCATGAAATTCGATTTGCTTTTTGAACGCTTTATTTCTCCTGAGAGGAATGAGCCTCCTGATATTGATGTGGATTTTGAGCATGAACGCAGGGAGGAGATTATCCAATATATTTATAATAAGTATGGCCGTGACCGTGCAGCCATTGTAGCAACGGTAACCCAGCAACATCAAAAGGGTGCGATCCGGGATGTGGGTAAAGCTATGGGATTATCTCTAGATACCATCAATAGGCTTTCAGGTTCGCTATGGGAGTATACCAATGAATGGTTTGAAGGTAAAAGGATCACTGAATCGGGGCTGAATCCGAATGATCCGCATTTGAAAAAGACGCTGGAACTGACCGGGCAGATGATGGGTTTCCCACGTCAGTTGGGACAACATACTGGTGGGTTTGTGGTTACTCAAGGTAAGCTTACTGATCTTTGCCCGATCCTAAATGCCAGAATGGAAGATCGTACCAATATTGAATGGAACAAGGATGATATTGATGCTTTGGGTTTTTTAAAGGTGGATGTGCTGGCCTTGGGTATGCTGACTTGTATAAGAAAGGGATTTGATCTTTGCCGGGATCATTACGGGAAGCAATTTACGCTGGCCAATATTCCTCAGGACGATCCGGATGTGTATGATATGATTTGTCTGGCTGATACACTGGGTGTATTCCAAATTGAAAGCCGGGCACAGATGTCTATGCTACCGAGGTTAAAACCCCGAGAATTTTATGACCTGGTGATTGAGGTTGCAATTGTTCGTCCAGGTCCAATCCAGGGAGATATGGTGCATCCTTATTTGAGAAGGCGCAATGGGGAAGAACCTGTTGTTTATCCGTCACCAGAATTGAAAGAGATTCTGGGAAGAACATTAGGGGTACCACTGTTTCAGGAGCAGGCGATGAAGATTGCGATTGTTGCGGCTGGTTTTACGCCTGCTGAGGCGGATGGCCTGCGAAGGAGTATGGCCACATTTAAATTTCAGGGGGCTGTCAATCAGTATGAGCAGAAACTGATTGAAGGTATGGTGGGTAAAGGTTATACGGTTGAATTTGCGAAGCGGATTTTTAAACAGCTGGAGGGATTCGGAAGTTATGGCTTTCCGGAATCTCATGCAGCAAGTTTCGCTTTATTGGTGTATGTTTCCTGCTGGGTGAAACATTATTATCCTGATGTTTTTGCTGCGGCACTGTTGAATAGTATGCCGATGGGCTTTTATCAGCCAGCGCAGATTGTCATAGATGCACAGAAACATGGTGTTGAGGTTCGTGAGGTAGATGTGAATTATTCTTTATGGGACAATAAGTTGGAAGAGCAATCGGGTAAGTATTTCGCACTTCGCTTAGGTTTCAGGGAGATCAAGGGAGTTCGCGAGGATGAAATGGAGGCTTTGGTGGAGGCTAGGGGGGATGGCTATAAGTCTATAACTGCTTTGCGGGATGCTGGGGTGTCCTTAGGCGCATTGGAAAAACTGGCTGATGCGGATGCCTTCCGGTCTATGGGAATGGATCGAAGGAAAGCATTATGGGAAGTATCGGCATTGCAGGATATGCCTGTGGAATTGTTTAAGGGGCAGGCTTCGGAAAGTGTGTTGGAAACGCAGGTAGAATTGCCGCTGATGAGTAAGGGGGAACATGTGGTACAAGATTATGCCACCGTTGGTTTATCACTAAAAGCACATCCTGTGAGTTTCGTGCGTTCTCAGCTGGATATGTTAAATATCCGGTCCTGTTATACGATTAATAATGATTCGGTTAATGGGCAGCTGGTTAAGGTAGCTGGATTGGTGTTGGTTCGTCAGCGGCCTGGAACGGCTGGTGGGGTTTGTTTTATTACGATTGAAGATGAATCAGGTTATTCAAATTTGGTCGTATTTGAGAAGTTGTTTGATACCTATCGTAAGGAAATTCTGCATTCCAGGTTACTGATGGTCGAGGGTAGATTGCAGCGGGAGGGCCATGTGGTACACGTGATTGTGAGTAAGTGTTTTGATTTTACTAAGATGCTGGGTAAACTTGTACAGCGTGAAGTTGATGATCTGCCGGTTTTAACATTAGCTAGGGGTGATGAAAAATCTGCACCAATTTCTGCTCAGAATAAAAGCAGGGAGACTAGGGAAGAAGTGCCAAAAGAGGTATTTCATGGCGGGAGGAATTTTAAATAGTGTTGATTTGATCTATGAAATTTGAGTACTGAATTTGCTTGATTCTCAATTCGCGAATTGAGAATATGCTTGTTTTAAAGAGTTCAAAGTCTGATACCGGTTTGAGGTAATACTGACTACTTAACCAGATACAGACTTTTTCGCTTTGAAGCTAAAAATAAAGGAGGTTCACAATCTCTGAAACTTTATCTTTTCAATATTGTTCTGATTAAGTCTTTAATTTTAATACATCTACATATGCCGGAATTACCTGATCTTGAAGTTTTCGCTGTTAACCTGGAAAAACGGTTTAAGCATAAGACCCTGGAGCGCCTGGAAGTGCAGGTAGCTAAAAAGTTGAATGTGCCTGAAAAGGAGCTAAAGGAAACTTTAGAAGGGCATCAGCTGACTGCGGTAAAACGCGAAGGAAAAACCATCCAGCTGCATTTTGGAGCTGATAGCGTATTAGGATTACACCTGATGCTGCATGGACAACTAAAGCTGATTGAAGCGAATGATAAAATAAAATATTCCATTATTTCATTTTATTTTAAAGCAGGGGATGGTTTTGCATTGTCAGACTTTCAAAAAGCTGCAACCCCTACCTTAAATCCTGCAGTCTCGGAGGTGCCGGATGCACTTTCCAAAGAAATGAATGTGGCCTATCTGGAAAAGGTTTTGGCGAAAAAGAAAGCGCCGATAAAAACGGTATTGATGGATCAGCATATCATTCGGGGTATCGGCAATACTTATGCGGATGAAATTTTATGGGAGGCAAGGATTTCTCCCTTCTCGCCCGCTAAAGCGATTCCAAAATCGAAAGTAAAGGAGTTGCATCAGGTGATCGGAAAGTTATTGCGTAAGGAAATTGAGCAGGTCAGTAAAATGTTACCCGATGAGCTGGGTGGAGAGATTAAGGACTTTTTAAAAATCCATGGCGCCCGGATCAAAGAAAGTCCGACCGGTAAAAAGATACTGGTGGAGGAGATTGGGGGACGTAAATCTTATTATACAGACGAGCAGCAATTGTACCAGTGAAATATAAACCTAACGCTGATGTTAAAAGAAACCATTTTAAAAGTACTCGGTAAACGGTATGCAACAGATTCCATGATTGAACTTAGATCCGGCAGGTATGATCTTGCGTTTAAAACAGATGACCAGGGCTGGCCTATTTTGTTATTTATGGGGTAAAAGGATACCAATGGTAAAATTAATGGTGAGCGGTATGCAAGACGTTTGCTGACTGAGGCTGAAGGTAAGCTGGTCAAAGACCATTGGGATCATAAGGGCAAAGCTACCGCGCAATTGTGAATAAAAGTTCTATTTTCCTTTGTCCTTATTGGGCTTAAGCAGTTCTGCGCACTTTTTAAATGTTGCATTCAGTACTTCATTTAATTCCCGTGACTTCTTTTTCAGTGCGGCACCTTTACGGGAAAGGGCACGCATTTTACGGGTATAATCGTGTGCTTTCAATGAGTCAGGGGTAATCTGCATGGGCTTTCGATCTCAATCCAATTTAAACAAATTAAAAATCAATTCAAATGTTTTGTTTAAAAATACAGCATGCACGATCTGAAAATCTATTGGTGTTTCAGCGGCGACTTGATTGATGAGCTGGCGGTTATTGATTTAGTATACAGTTATTTATATATTTCTTAGAACAATATTGCAGCGGGAATTGTAATACAGGTAACTAAGAAAGGAGCTGGCATCATGAAAGATAAAACCCTTAGCCCGGTTAAGCAGAAGAAGCCACATGGGCAAAACTTTAAAAAACTGTATCAGCGGATATTGAATGCTCAAAAAAGTATGATCCTTCCGATATGGAGCGTACAGTTTAGAGAACTAAAGTTTAAACAATAGCCTCAACTTTAAATTTACTGGAATGGCTTGGGTCAGATCTCCGCATCTTTGGCTGAAGAGACTGGCCAATTTATTTACGTTTGCAAAATTTAATGGTTTATGAATACTGCTGAAATTTATCATTTTATGGATGACGGAGTTACACCCAATAATAGTCTTCCTGTCGTTGTTTACCGAAAGGTAATTGAATTTGAGCCTGAGCATGCGGCGGACTGGCTGGAAGATCATTTTGAGGAAAATGGTTGGACAAATGCGTTTCGCTGGCGGGTATATGATTATCATCATTACCACAGTAATACACATGAAGTATTGGGTATATATTCCGGTACAGCAACCCTGCAACTGGGTGGTGAACAGGGGCAACAGCTGGAATTTCATGCAGGAGATGTGTTGATACTTCCGGCAGGGACGGGGCATAGGTCCATTCAACACAGTAAGGATTTTTCGGTAGTTGGGGCATATCCCGATGGTAAGGAGCCCGACCTGATCCGATTGGAGGATAAGTGGCCAGAGGATGTAAGGGGAAAGATAGCTCAGGTGGGATTACCTCAACATGATCCAGTATATGCTCAATCAGCGGACGGACTTTTAAAGATTTGGAAATGAGTGAGGTTAAGCTGAAAGTAATTGGTTGTGGTGATGCCTTCGGGAGTGGCGGGAGGTTAAATACCTGTTTTTATGTAGATGCGGGTTCAACTCGGTTTTTGGTGGATTGTGGTGCGAGCAGTTTAACTGGGCTCAAACAACGAGGTATTCGGGTGGATGAAATTGATGCGATTGTGATTAGTCACTTTCATGGGGATCATTACGGTGGCGTACCTTTCGTTTTGCTGGATGCGGCAGTCAATGGCAGAACTAAGAAATTTCAGATCATCAGCCCGTTGGGCGGTCAACGGCGGATTGCTGCTTTACTGGATCTGCTTTATCCCGGGAGTGAAGTGCTGGGAAAGCTGGATATGGAGTTCTTGGAATATAATGTTAACGAAATAATGGATTTAGGAAGCTGGCGTGTACAGGCTTTTGATGTGATTCATTCTGAAAGGGCTTTGCCTCATGGTCTGCGAATTGAAGTTGCAGGGAAAGTGATGGCTTATTCGGGTGACACTTCCTGGACGGATGTCTTGTTTGCTTTAAGTGAACGGGCCGATGTATTTATCTGTGAGTGCAATTTCTTTGATTTGAAGGTGAAAGGGCATATGAATTACCTGGAGCTGGAAAGCCGTTTGCCTGAATTCTCCTGTAAGAGGATGCTATTGACGCATTTTGACCAGCAGATGTTGGATAGCTTAGATGAGGTTAAGGTAGAATGCCTGCGCGATGGTATGGATCTAGTGCTTTAATGTTTGTCTTTTACTTTCTTTTTTTGCGGGAATTCTTTGGCCTTTTTCAGGACTGTGGTTATGAAGAGTACTTCATCACCGCTTTTTCCATTAGCTTTATACTGTTGGATATGGTCTGGCTGATCCTTAATCTTGAGGCTCGATATCCAGGAAAAAATAAAAAGTAGATCCTTCGCCTTGTTTACTGTCAACCTGAATTATGCTGTTGTGGTAACGCAGGAATTCAGCGACAAGATAAAGACCGATGCCAAAGCCTGTGGTGTGTTTGGTCGCGAGATTCTCTATTCTTTGGAAGCGTTGAAATAGTTTTTTTTGATCTGCTTTTGCAATTCCAATGCCCATGTCCTGGACAAATATTTTCACCCTTGAGCCTTCAGGCTCATAGCCTACAGTGATGGTACTTGACTCAGGAGAGTATTTAATGGCATTACTGATCAGGTTGATCAGCACCTGACTGATCTTTGCATGGTCTGCAGCAATACGTACCTGTCCGCTATGTATGAGTTTGATGTTATGGGAATGGTGCGTCAACTGTAATTCCTGAACAACCTCTTGAATGAGCAGGTGAAGTTCCAATGACTCAGTGTTGAGGTTGACTTCAGCTTGTTCAAGCCTGGAGATATGAAGGAAGTCATTGATCATTTTTGTCATGCCCAATGCCAGTTTCTCGGTTCTCCGGAGGGATTGGGTGATGAATGCATCCCCGGATTTTGCAGACCTGGACAGCATGACCTGAATGAAGGCTAAAATGGAAGTCAGCGGTGTTTTAAGTTCATGGCTAACCATAGAGACAAAATCATTTTTACGCTGCTCTTGCTGAACAATAGCGGTGACATCCCTGGTGAAGCAGCGCGTATGGATAAATTTTCCGTCCCTGGTTAATACATTAGAGCTGATCAGTACATGTTTGATGGAGCCATCTTTACATTTGAGTCTTGCGCGGTAGTTGTGGAGTGTTTCATTATTTTTTAGCCTGCATAAAATGTCTTCAATAATCTCAGCATCGGCATGGAAGGCACTGATGGGTTGTCCGATATATTCATCTTTTTCATAACCCAATGCACTGAGTTCAGCCTGATTGGCCCAGGTGATGATTCCCAGGTGATTCACCCAGTGAAGGGGAAGGGCTGCATTTTCGATAAAATCAGTCAGTTCTTCATTGATCTGCATCAATTCTTTGATACGGACTTTGTCAGCAGCAATTTCCTGCTGAAGTTCTTCAATTGATTTATTTTTCACAGGCGTTATTTTGTTGCAAATTTACAGGAATTTCTTGAACAATCTTGATCTTATTTATTCGATATATTGATTGATTGTTGATGATGAAATTCCTTCAAAAAAAGCGCATCACATCCGTATCCGGAGGGGTGTGACCGAGCAGCCTGGCCATGGTCATCGCATGGCCTTTATGATGAAACTCGTGGGTAATGACATGAGTGAATATGCTGTAAGCATCAGTTTCAATATATTTTTCCGGCCATTTATGGCCTTTAACATTCTGCGTTGGGATGGCTGAGAAATGTGCGATAAAACCTGCCATGATTTCATCTACCTCTGCAAACAGGTTTTCGATCTGGGCTATATTTAAAGGCTCGTCCTGATCGTAGTAAGTGGAGGAACCATTCATTGCAAAATTCCCTGCCCAGGCGATATAGGTATTGGCAATATGCACATACATATAGGATATGGTTTTGTCCATAAAGACGGGGAGTGGCTTTGCCAGATCATCCATGAGGTTTTCTTTCAGGAACTGAAAAACGACCTGCCTTGACTGCTGAACCAAGGTGTATTGTCTATAAAGTAAACCTGATTGCATAAAATAAATGTCTGCAAAATTCCCTTGCATTGAAGCCTGACCTCATTTTTGTTTGAGGTTAATCAAAAAGGGTTGCGGGAGGGGCTGTTTTGCTATTTGATGTTGTCCACTACATAGGAACTCATTTTTACGATTTTATCGTTTTTAAAATGGTAGATGTCGCAAAAGTTACTTTCATACTGGGTGCCGTCTTTTTTTGTAGTAGTACTGCTGCCCTGTACCGAGGCCATATCGCCTTCAATAACGATGGTACTGAAGTGGAAATTACTATGCTCGGGCATATTGCTGGTATCCATCTGGTTGATTTCTGCGACTCCGTTAAAGGTGGTATGACCTGATGCGGTGCTGTACATGTCCCAGACTACGTCTTCTGCGAAGTAGTCCATAAAAGACTCCATTTTGTTTTCGGTAAACAGCTGGTTGATTTGCTGGATAAGTTCTTTTGTTGTTGCCATGATGGTAAAATGTAGGTTAAAACTATATGGTTTGAGGGGAGCTACTGCTTTAATCTTTCCCTTTCTTTTTTTGCCGGAGTTCTTTGGCTTTTTTCAGGCCTGTTGCAATAGCCAGTCCTTCATCGCCGCTTTCTTCTAAAATGGCGTTGGCGATTTCTACTGCTTTTTCCCTGAGTTTAACGGGAAGGTTCTTATAGGAGGGTGGATAGGTTCCTTTGGGCCAGGGCATAGTGTGATGTTTTGGTTAAAGTTTCCAGTTTTCATGTGCTTGAATTTGATCTCTGATGGAATTCAGCAGTGGCATATCCAGTTCGCAGCCCTGGCTTTCGCATCGGGCATGGTCTTTTTCATCTAATTGAATCGTTCCTATGGTTTCTCCTTCAATGTAAATCTGGTAGCGTGCGTTACCTAAAGGTTTGATGTCGTAAAACTTCCCTTGCCCGTTATCTGCTACTTCTATTTTAAATTGTTCCATCACTTGTAGTATTTATCTTATTTAACAATGTAAATGCATTATTGTTTAAAATTGAGCAGGAGTAGCTTGATTACGAGCGGATTGTCAGCTCACTTTAATTGTTTCAGAAGTTTACAGTCAAATATTTAGGCGATCCATGTTTAGTTTTGATCTTTACTGAGGCCCGGTTTTACCGGGCTTTGGTTTTTTATGAGGGGCGTTATGTTTGATGATTAGGGTCTGATTTAGAAACCGCATGCAGCGCTGATCTTATACCTGCTCACCTGGAATTTCCAGCATACTATGTAACAATGGCCATACCCGCTCAGCGATGATCTGGTAACCTGCCGCATTGGGGTGAAGTCCATCAGGGATATTCAGCTCTGGCTTTCCGGCAACGCCTTCGAGTAAAAATGGAAGATAACTCATTCCGTATTTCTCGGAAAGGCTTCTATAAAGTTTGCGGTAAGGCTCGGCTCTTGCCTGGGTGATCCAGCCAGGAAGTTCCATTCCCAATAAAGCCAGCTTAACTTCCGGGTTGGTTTCTTTTACGCGTAAGATAATCTTTTCCAGATTGGCGGCTGTTGCAGCGGGTGAATGACTGCGGAGCATGTCATTTGCACCCAGGGCGAGGATAAATATAGTTGCTGGCGATCGCAGTACGTTTTCCAGTCGGTATAAAGCAGATTGAGTGGTATCGCCGCTGATTCCTGCATTAATGATTTGGTAAGGAAAACCGCTTTGGTTGATTTTCTGCTGTAAAATTGCCGGAAAGGATTCAGTGGAGGCTGAGCGCAGGCCGTATCCTGCGGTAAGGCTATCGCCAAAAAAGATAATTTGTTTCATTGGGTGCTTATTGACTGTTATGGGCTGTCCAAACCAGATCGGCTGTGCGGTAACCTAATTTTTCAGCTTGCGCGAGATAATCTTTTTTAACGGACTCGGGTATTGTGCTTGTTCTGGAAAGTATCCACAGGTATTTTAGGTTATTGCCGGCCACCAGTGCATATTGGTAATCTTTGTCGATAGCGATCACGTTATAACCTGCATAAAATGGGCCGAAAAAGGAAACTTTTAACCTGGCCTCGTCTGGTCCTTTTACCAGTTTGGCTTTGCCTATGCTTTGTTTCCATTCTTTTTTTACGGTATTGTAACCCCGGTTGTCTACCTGGATTTGACCCTTATCTTTTTCGGTATAGGTTGCGGTGACATTATTGAGGTTCTTTTCATATTTAAAATCAAGGCGTGCGATTTCATACCATTTGCCCAGGTAACGTTTGCTGTCAAATGGTTTTATTGCTTTGGCTCCCTTTGGTATGCTGACTTTGCAGGCATTGAAGAGTATTGCACAGGCACCGAGTGCTAAGCTGAGATATAATATGTTTTTTCCGGTATTGTTCATATTCAATATTGATTTCATCTGAAGGGGTATATGCTCCTGTTAAAGATTCGTTACTTGACTAGGTTAACAATTGCGGATAAATATAGTTTCGGTGCGGAATGGTTTCATTCGGGACTTGGAGGTGAATTTTTGACATTTGGAAACTGAAATTTTTTCATTTCTGCTGAAAAATTTTCAGTCTGAGGGGGTGTTTTTGGCATTGGCATTTGGCTTGTAATAAGGTAATTGAACGCAATGTTCATGAGTTTAATTAATTGTATGTTTTAATCATTAAATCAAATTAAGGAGGAAAAACCTATGACACTGGTTAAATTTAATCCAAAAACTAACAACTCATTAATGCCAGGCTTTAATGATGTTTTCGATTCTGTTTTCAATGATACTTTTTTCTCGGACCGCATGATGGCTAAGGTGCCTGCAGCGAACATTTCGGAAAGTGCAGATCATTTTCATGTGGAGCTGGCTGCCCCTGGTCTGAAAAAAGAGGATTTTAAGTTGAAGCTGGAAAGGGATGTGCTGAGTATTTCGGTCGAGCAGGTGCATGAGGATCAAAAACAAGAGCGTAATTATGCGAAAAGGGAATACAGCTATAGTTCGTTTCTACGTTCTTTTACTTTGCCTGAAACGGCTGATCAGAATGGAATTGCGGCCAAATACAATGATGGGGTGCTGTGTATTGATATCCCTAAACGGGAAGAGGCGAAAGTACAATCCCGCCAGATTGAGATTAAGTAATTAATGGGTTTTAAATTTAGGTTGACCGGGCCGCTCTTTGGGGAGCGGCTCTTTTATGTGATAGAGGATGGAAACAAGGTATGAGATTTCGCTGAATATCAGAACGCTGAAAGGGATGGAGACTTACGGATGTTTTTCGCTTGGGAATGATGAGGGTTTTGCCAGGTCTGTCTTTGGGTTGATGCAGGGAGAGGATTTGGTATTTCCGAGTGCTGTGATTACAATTGATTTGATAAAAAGGGAAAATGGTGTGCCTTTTCCACTTGGGTTAAGACACTGCAGTTATGAGCAGCTGGGTTGTAATGTAAAGGTCATTACTAAGGAATTGTTTAAGCAATTGAATTTGGAAGGGGGGAATTAACCAGGATTACTCAGATCGTATAATTTTCAAGTATTAAATTCAGAAAAACGCTCAAATCCATTTTCAACTCAAAGGCCTCCATTCATTTTTTCTCAAAGCCGTCCGCTGGTTACGTTACTGTATTAAAAATAATTCCCAATTGCTGGAACTTCGTGTTTAAATATCATACAGACGAAACATTTTCTTACCTGGGTGGTTAATGATTATCATCAGTATTCCGGAAGCTATTTTTAATGAAGTTGGAAGATGCTTCTGTAATCATTGCAAAGAACCACTGAGCCTATTATGGTACCGACGGAGAATTATGAGTTTAGCGGATTTTTCGGTTATGTCGTATTCCAGCAATGGATGTGTGATGGATGGAGATCGGCCGGCGATTTATTATGGCGTTGCTGATGAATTTGTCTGCGGTGCTTATTTTTCAATCAATGAAATTTTGGGAACTATGGGCTTTGGTAGCCTCGGTGATAAAGATAAATCTAACCTATAAAACTATGGAAACAAATAAAGAAAATAATGAGCCGGGAGCGTCACATGTGCCGCATCAGTACACAGGCTCGGAAATGAATGCGGTTGAAAAGATACAGCTGGCTTCTGAGCCAGAAGCAATTCATTTTTTTAAAACTGTAAAGGAACGTTTGCTGGATGTAAACTGCTGGAGGGAAATTGCAGGAGGATCGATGTCAGACTTTTTTTTGACAGATGCAGCAGGAAATCTGGTGCAGCGTAAAGCGACAAGTGGTGATCATATTCGGATTGATATCCCGGGGCCTGGTGGCCAAAACGGCGGTGGTTACGACTGGGTAATTATTGAAGAAATTAAAATGCAGGTAATGGATGATGCAGAGGTGTTGAGCATGACCGCCAGGCCTTCCGCAAATCCTCTGACCGACAATGAAGACACTGCACATTTTCTTACTGATCAGGCAACATCTACTTTCCAGGTGAAGCGCATTGGCAGTACCATATATGCGGAAGAGCATGGCCGCAATGAGGTTCCTAATACCGATACGGACATTACGCTGGACAATATTCGCAATACTTTTGTGGGCTGGGGCGCTAAGGTTGGCTTCTCTTATCCGCAGTGGAAAGCTTTGGTTAAAGGGCTGCTGAATCATGATAACCCTTACCGCTCTGCTTAACTTGCACTGATCACTTTTATGTTAAACTGATAAAGATGGAAAATAGTAAACAGAATGCTGCTTTGAGAGACAGTATAAGTACGAGCCCCTGGGAGGAAGCCTCAACGGGGACTGGAAATCAATCAAGAGGAGTTGGAAATCAGGCAGGTAAGTTGTACGATTGCCTGATCATAGGAGCGGGTATTACCGGGATTACTACAGCGTTGTTATTGCAGCGTGCAGGACTTTCCTGTGTTGTTGCTGAGGCACGGCAAGCCGGCTTTGGAACAACTGGTGGCACTTCTGCGCATTTGAATACTTTTTTTGATGCGACCTATCCGGAAGTGGAAAGTGATTTCGGGGAGCAGGCAGCTAAATTACTGGCCGCAGGAGGTAAAGAAGCGATGGGTATGATCGAAGGTTTTGTGAAAGAGCTGAACATAGATTGTGATTTTGAATCTAAGGCGGCCTGGCTGTATGCGGAGAATGAGAAAGAAAGCGAGCAGTTGAAGAAAATCCTGGAAGCTGCTAAACGTGCAGGGATTGCTGTGGAGTCTGCAAAGGAAAACCTGGTGCTGGTGCCTTTTGATTCGGTGATCCGTTTCAAGGGACAGGGACAGTTTCATCCTCTGAAATACCTTAATGGACTGCTGGCAGAGTTCCTTAAGCTGGGTGGTGTATTGCTGGAAAACACTAGGATCAGGGAAAGCAGTTTTGAAGACGGGGTCTTTGCAGCAAAATCTGATGCTGAGACGATCCGCGCGAAAAAAATGGTCTATGCTACGCATATTCCGCCGGGGATAAACCTAATGAGTTTAAGGAATGCGCCTTACCGCAGTTATGTATTAGGACTGAAGTTGAAAGATGGGAATTATCCTGATGGCCTGGCTTACGATATGCAGGAACCTTATCATTATTTCCGGACCCATGTAATTGACGGACAGTCTTATTTAATTGCGGGTGGTGAAGACCATAAAACTGGTCACGATGATCCGGAAGCTGCCTTTCAACGTTTAAAGGATTATGCTGGTCGATACTATGCCGTGGAATCGGTGGTTTACGAGTGGTCGGCGCAGTACTATGTGCCGATAGATGGATTGCCTTATATCGGACAATTACCAGGTGCTGCTGAGGGGACTTATGTGGCTACTGGTTTTAATGGTAATGGAATGATGTTCGGAACACTTTCTGCAAAGATCATTTCAGATCTGGTTTTGGGTAAGGAAAATGAATACGCCAGTTTGTTCAGGCCTTCGCGGGTGAAGCCTGTGGCTGGATTTACTGAATTTGTAAAGGAAAATGCGGATGTAGCATGGCATTTTATTGCTGACCGGTTTTCTTCATCAAATTTGCAGGCGCTTACAGACCTTAAATCAGGTGAGGGAAAGCTGGTGGATTTTGAGGGGAAAAAGCTGACGATTTATAAGGATGCTGCTGGAAAGGTGACCGCACTAAACCCTACCTGTACACATGCAGGTTGTACCGTTCAGTTTAATGCGGCTGAGCAAAGCTGGGACTGTCCGTGTCACGGTGGAAGGTTTGATATTTCAGGGAAAGTGCTGACCGGGCCTCCGACTATTGATTTGGAAACTGTGATCATTAGCTATGATAAGCAGCCCTGAGGTAGCTGTGAGTAGTGAAATGGAGGGTAAAGCAGTTTATTTTAAGTTTTTTAAGTATTGATGCAGGTGTTTGGCAAGAAAGGTGATAGTCTGGGATACGATCTCTTCAGGATCGCCCTGGAAAACAATCCTTTCCTCAAGTATTTGCTGCTGGCCGTGGAGTCCATGGAGGAATATGGTGCCTACGGGTTTCCATGGGGTTTCACTTCCGCCGGGTGCGGTCAGGCCAGTACAGCCGATGTGTATGTCGGCTGGGATGAGTTTTTGGAGTCCTTTGGTAATGCCGAGGGTGACGGTTTCGGATTCAGGTGTAAATTCTTTGAGCTGTTGTTTAGGAACATCGAGGAGACTGCATTTTAAATCTGCGTCGTAACAGACAATACCTCCTTTGAGAAATTTACCGGCATCAGCTACCATGGCGAATGCAGCGGAGATACGCCCAGCAGTCGCACTTTCGGCAAAGGCGATGGTCAGCTGATGTTTGATCAGTAACTTGCCGCATCGTTTTAGCTCTGTATCATCTATGTCTTTTTTCATTAGTTTAATTGGGGTTAATCATTATAAGGGCTATTTCCCGGTTTCCATATGCGGGGCATCAACTGGTTTGGATTCAGGTGAGCCTTTTTGTCGCAGGTAAATGGTTAGGAACACAATAGAAGCGACCGAAAGGAATTCGCTTTGCCAGTTTTGAAAGGTTTCAAACCAGAATTCTGCTTGCCCCAGGTAAGTGGTTACGCTTTCTTTTGGGAGGTGTTTGGCCAGTTGCTCTACGTTGTGGTTCTGCCAGCTGCCATACAGGTGCATGGCCCAGCTCAGCAGGAACAGGATCGCGAAACAAATGGAAAGTGAATTGCTGTACAGTTTGAGGATCCATCCGCCTTTTTGTACTGCCCAGGGTGCGTCTTTTGATGGCTTGGGTTCCCGGTCTACTTCTTCGGGTTTATCCAGGCTTTTGGATTCTGCTGAACCGATCTGGCGTAAGGATACAGTCAGTAAAACGTACAAGGCCATTTGTAGGAATTCGCTTTCGAAGTTTTCGAAGGTGGCGGAAATGAAGTGCCCACTTTGCAGGTAAGTGGCTAGTCCGATTTCTGCTGCGTGGTCTTCCTGTAGATCCTGGTTGTGTTTTTTCCAGCCGGTAAGTGCCTGTGCGGCTAGGGTTGCGATAAAGAGCGTGAGGAAAACGATGGTCAGTCCATTCCTGTATAAGTAGCTGTATTTTTTTTGGTTTGGTTTCATGATTAGATGATTTGCAGGTGAGGTCTGATCTGTAAGGTAATGACATCGCATCGCTGAGGCTGGGAGAGGCAATACAATACGCTCATAGCGATGTCTTCAGCTTTGAGCATTTCCATGGCTGCTATTTTTTTACGCTGTTCATCTGAATCTTCTTTGATCATATCCGATCCGACCAGTCCGGGTTCGATCAGGCTCACCTTGATGCCTAGTGTATTCACTTCTTTTCTGAGTGCTTCGTTGAAGCCCTGGATCCCCGCTTTGGTAGCGACGTATACCGAGCTGTCTTTGCCGCGCTCATCGGCACTGATGGAGCCGATGTTTACAATGTGGCTGGAAGTGTTTTTTTTCATGCGTTTTACAGCTTCATTACAGCAGGCCATATACCCCAGCAAGTTGGTGTTGATGATGTATTGCCAGTCTGCGTATGTACCATCCATGATGCTTTCATAGGGTAAGGCGGCGTTATTGATCAGGATATCCAGGCCTTTGAACTGGCTGTCTATCATATCAAATATCCTGCTGATGTCTTGTTGATCCGCCACATCGGCAATCATACCGAAGCATTCCGTTTCTTGATCGAGTCTTCTGATGGCTTCCATTGTTTCATCAAGGGGCTGCCTGTGACGGCCGAAGATCATGATCCTGGCGCCTTGTGAAGCAAGCAGGATCGCTGTTGCGCGCCCGATGCCGGTTGTTCCGCCGGTGATGAGTATTCTTTTTCCTTTAACGGATCTAGGAAGGTATGCGGTTAATGAGTCCATAGTTTTATCGTTTTAGTCAGGAATGCGTGTTAATGGTGATGATACTGTCACCGGGAATGATGTATTCCAGGTTACCATTGTTGACCGGTTTGGCTTTCAGCGGTTCTTTTTTTCCTTTGATCAATACCTCGAACTGCGGGATTTTTTTTCGCGCTGTTTTCACCAGCATCATCCGGCAGTTGATCCTTTCATCCCCCAATATTTTAAAGCTGATGTTTTTGCCCTTTCTTGCGTTAAATCCTGAGGTAGGGTAATCGGTATAGATCATGAAAGGTTCGCCGGGAATCTGGAGGTAATGTCGTGGCAAGATTCCGAATGCGTTACCTGCTCCGTATACTTCCTGGCCGACAGTGCCGGACTTCAGCCATCCGTCCTGCAGGTCTTCCAGTGCAATCCAGAGCTTGGGATCAACTTCTCCGATCTTGGGTTTTTCTTCCAGCATTTCGGCCGGGAGCATGGTAGGATAATAGTAAACTGCGCGATCTACCAGGTAGCGAATGTATTCGGCAATGAGTAGCTTTACTGATGGCAGGATGTCTAGGTCCTGGGCATGCTTGAGGTAATCGTGGAAAGCACAGAAAACTTCCTGTTCTTCATAAACTGCCGTGTAAGGGGCATCGTTCAATGGATAGAGGGAAAAGAATTTCGGAAAATTCTTGCCATAGCCATAGTTGCAGTCCCAGAGTTGCACGTTCCGGAATATTGCGGCCAGACACATGTAGCTCAATTGCAGGTACAATTCATTTTTGGTGATTTTATACAGCCGGAGTAATGCTCCTGATGAGAATGCGGTATTGTTGGCCTGGTAGAAGATTTCAAAACCCAGGCCTTGGAGTGTTTTCGCGGCTTTCTCGGCTTCGTTTATATAACGCTGTTCGCCAGTCAGTTCCCAGGCCTGAAGCATGACATGCGCATAAATTCCTGCCACATCTTTTTCTCCGCCTTTTCCTTCAGCGGTTTCTGCTTTGATCACCTCTAAGGTGTCCATTTTATAAAATACGGGCCATTTGTATTTAAAGTGATGAGCTACTTTAATGGCAAAGTCAATTGAATCCAGGAATAGTTTTTTCGCTGTTTGATCGCCTTTTAAGGCAAGTCTGGAAAGGTTGAGTAGTGGATGGTGCAGGTACCAGGAATCCATAACCTTTGGTACTTTTTGTTCTTCTTCGCCTTTAAGTTTATCTTCTGCGGCAGGTAGCCAGCGCATGATGGTGCCTAGTTTTTCGTCATAAAATGAAGGCAGGCCTGCCTTTATGGTTTTCATAACTTCCAGCTCTTTTTTACTCCATTCTACATAGTCCAGCAGAGGAAGCAAAACGGCGAGCTGTACCATAATCTCGGGTGGGGTCTCATAGTCGCTCACGTATGCGTTGAAGTATTTGTGTCCTGCTACCTGTGACCAGCAGCCGGGGCTGTCGATCAGGTCTTTGAGACCTTTGTCAAGGATGTCGGGCCAATGTTTGTATGCCGTCTCGGGTTTAGGGAGGAGCAGGTATATCCTGGCCAGCAAATCCAGGTAGAGTCGTATCATGTCCGGCTCTTTTTCCGGTACTTCTTCACTGAAAGCGATGAAGGCATCTGAAAGGATGATTTCCTTTCCTGCTTTCAATGGTTTGTTGGACGCTGGGAGGGAAAAGCCAAGTTCTGGCCATGCTCCGCCTACCGTATCTCCCAGGGAGGTTTCAGTTTGATCGCAATATGCTGACAGGGCGGTCAGGTTTTGAAGGTAAAGTAGTGTAGCTGATTCCGGCCTGGTCTGGCTCAGGTAAAGAAATCCTGTGCGGGTACCAAACTGGCTGGCATGGATTTTTCCCTGGGTTTGTTTAGGGTTGTTGTTGTTTCCGTTAAACAAAATGTCCTTTGGCCAGCTGGGCATGATCATTTCTTTAGCCGGGGTTAAGCTTGTGGTATAGCGAAGTACCGGTGATTTTTCCGTCTGATCAACGGAGATAGTGATGTGTTGTCTACCGATAGCTGAATTCAGTATTAGCGTTATGCCTTGCTGATGCGTGTCTCTGCTTTTTACAACTTCCAGATCTTTTCCTGGACTATAAGCTGCCCGGAAGGCAACGCGTCCGCCACTGCAAAGTTCAGTTTGGATCCATATTGAATCGCTGCTGGCGATCACTTTAAAACTACAAGGATCTGCATGATGTTCAAATAGTATGGATGAGTTACCGGCCAGTTCAGCGTATGCCGACACGGCCCATGGTGATACTGCATTCATCATAAGCTTTAAATTAGATTATAACTTTCTGCGTATTGGTTAAACAGTGAAAAATGTCTTAGGCAGGATCGTCTTCGGGGTTCTCATAATCTGCATCTTCCAGGTCGCTTGAGGAACCTGAATCCGGATCGATCTCAGGATCGTTCTCCTGATCATCCAAATCTTCAGTTTCTTCATCGTTTTCCAGTTCTTCACTTTCCTGGTCAAGACGTGTGCCTTCTCCGTCTGCAAATTCTGTTTCGCCTGGTGTATAACCGACCTGTTCAGTATCGGCTGTTCCGTTTTGCTTTTCTTCATCGTCCTGGTCTTCAGGATTACGCCCCACCTCAAACTCTTCAGGGTTTATAATTTCTTCTTCTGGTAACTGATCTTGATTTTCCATACTTGTAGTTTTTAGAAACGTATAACATTTTGTGGCTGTTTAGGTTTTAGTTGTTTTTTCTCCGGTATTTCCACTTGCAAAACAGCATGGCTGTATTGAGCAGCGAGGAAAATATGTTGGTGGAGATGATCGGAATATCCGATTTGGAACAACCGTAGTAAATCCATAGGGAGTTTCCAACGATCAATACAATGAACATGATCCAGGATACATCGGACGCTTTTTTCTCCTGTATGGTTTTAACCAGTTGTGGTATCACCGAGGATGAGGTACAGATGCCCGCTGCAAGTCCCAGTATTTGAATGGATTCCATAGGCATGTGCTATTTTGGTTGATATAAGCAGGGCTTTCCTACCCAATAGCACTGGACTAAGGGGTAGGAAAGCTTAGGCTTGTTTACTCAGCTGCCGCCTGCTCGTTGATTGAGCTGACTGCAATTTCAGTGAGGGCTACGTCGGTTGCTTTTTCGTTGTCCAGCGTAAACTGAAGCAGTTCGGCTACATCGTTATGTCCCATGTTTTGGGCGAACACTACTAGTGTGCCGTAGGTTGCAATTTCGTAGTGCTCTACCTTTTGAGCGGCAAGTATAAGTCCCGCGTCACGGATCATGGTATCAGCTTCGGTATCTTCGATTACACCTTCGGCTTCTTTCAGCAATCCTTCCATGGCATCGCATTTTTTGGCCTGAGCTTTTTCATCCAATAGCTGAAAAACCTGTTCCAGGGTGGCGATGTGGTTATTGGTTTCTTCTGTATGTTTTTCAAAGGCGGCTGCCAGTTCCGGACTGGTTGCTGCTTTTTTCATTTTAGGAAGGGCTTTGGAAAGGTGTTTTTCTGCCCAGTAGATGTCTTTCAGTTCGTCCACGAAGAATTCATGGAATTCTGAATTTTCCATTTTGCCTGTTTTTGATTTTGTGTTCGATTTTGTGGCGGTCTTTGCGCCGGTTTTTGTTGTAGTTGCCATAATTTTAGTTTTTCAATAGTTAAATGTTCTTGATTTCAGTGCTGCATTACAATTAACTGCGGGGAAATAACCAGCAATCTTAAAAAATTGTTTAAACTTTTTTAAAAAGGATAATTTTTGCTGAGAACTATAGCTGCGTGTAATGCTAATGTATGTGATTAACATTGGTGGCACAGGATTGTTTTGTTTTTGTTTGTTACTTTTTAGGTTGGGATTTAAAACTTTTTGCTGCTACAGTGGTTAATGTTTTTGTCTATTATATATCTAATCCTCAAGACTATGAAAACTAAAAGTATGTTAAAATTTTCTGCTGCCCTGGTGATTCTTGCGGGGCTTACGGCTTGTCAGAATACAGACAGAAGTGGTAGTGCGCAACTGGACAGTGCTCCGGTTGGGAGCGATTCTTTGCGTAGGGCTGACAGTTCAGATGCCCCTAGGGATATAACCCATATGAGTAAGGTGGATGGTGATGGTGCGGCTTTTATGGATACCGCTGCTGTTGGTGGGATGATGGAAGTTGATCTGGGTAAACTGGCACTTGAAAAGTCTTCCAATGCTCAGGTTAAGAAATTTGCCGCTCAAATGGTTGCTGATCATACTAAAGCTGGGACCGATTTGAAAGCTGTGGCGGCCAAGCTGGAGCATTTGTTGCCTGCGAGCTATCCAGCGGATGTAAAAATGCATATGGATAAGATGAAGAAACTAAGCGGAAAAGCGTTTGATCAGCATTATATGGATATGATGGTGAATGACCATGTAAAAACCCTTGATTTGTTTAGATCTGCAAGTAGTTTAAGAGTGGAGATTAAGGATTTTGCTGCCCGTACGCTTCCGGTTTTGGAAAAACACCATCAGATGGCAACCCAGATCAATGCTGCATTGAAATAGCATGGAATCAGTTACCGTAATCATTGAAACGCCCAAGGGAAGCGGTCAGAAGTATGACTATGATCCGCAGACGGGAAAGATGAAGCTCAAAAAGGTGATGCCGCTAGGTCTGGTATTTCCATTTGATTTCGGCTTTATTCCAGGGACGGCTGGAGGAGATGGTGATCCGCTGGATGTCTTGATCGTGTCTGAAGTTACAGCTTTTTCGGGTTGCGTAATGGATTGCAGGATCATTGGTGCGTTTAAGGTTGTTCAGCAAGAACGTAATGGAAAACGTATGCGCAACGATAGGCTGATCGCGGTTCCAGAAGTTTCCCAGCGTTACGCGGATGTGACTTCCCTGGGTGATCTTTCCAAAACGATTGTGGACCAGGCCATCGCTTTTTTTACCAGTTACAACCAGCAGGCTGGTAAGAAGTTCAGTGTGCTGGAAAAGTATGGTGCGGGCAAAGCTTTCCAGCTGATTGAAAAAAGTCGTGTGGATTTGCCTATGAACAGGCTTGTGGAAATTTTTCTGCCTTTGCGTGATGCTAAAGGTGAGGTGTTTGCTGAAAAAATATATGCTGAACTTCGCCGGGAGCTAACGGCGAAGTTTGGAGGCTTATCTGAGTATTCCAGAAACCCGGTGAAGGGTCTCTGGAAACCTGACCAGGGTAAGACTGAGCAAGATGAGCTTTTGGTGTTCGAAGTGATGTGCGCTGAAATAGATGCCGAATTTTGGGACAAGTTGAAGTTGCGGTTATTGAAGATCTTTAAACAGGATTCGATCGTTATCAGGTGTTCTAAAATAGAGTTGCGGTAAGGTGTGTATTTGAATTTAGGATTTTTTACCAGGGTTATGGAGCCTGCTACTCCAGCAAAAGATTTTTAAACTTGATGATGTTGTTCAGGATTTAATGCTTAGCCAATCTATGGCTGCTTGAAGGTCGTTTAACTCGAATCCTTTTGCTTCTCCGGGACTGATGTAACTGAAAATATCGGTGAATTTTTCAACTGCTTTCTGATCGGTTACGATGGCCATTTTTTTCCAGTCTGTGAAATGTTTGATTCCGGCAATCAGATCCTGTATCCAGGCTCCGGCGGTGAAATTCTGTACATCTGTTTCCAGTACAAGCAGGTAATAAATTTCCTTGTAGCGTTCGCTCAGGGATTCCAGCCCAGGCAGTAATACATTTTTAAGGTCATCTTTGGTGACCTCTCCGCTTGCGCGGACTCCCAGTATATGGTCGGGTAGGTTTTGAATAACGGTCAGCATAGTCAGATCTTTTTTACTTTAGTGGCGTTGAGGCCTTTCTTACCGTTTTCGATTTCATAACTGACCCGGTCGTTTTCTCTTATAGGAGCGCTTAGCGCGCTGACGTGTACGAATAACTCTGGATCCCCGTTGCTGGGTATAATAAAGCCAAATCCTTTTGACTCATTAAAAAATTTTACTGTTCCTTCTGGCATGGTGTTTTTGTTAAAATTAAGGTGTTCCGGACACTATAGTTGTTCCGTCACAGGGGGTATAACAGCCGCGCTTAAGGTTTTGTTTCATAAAATATTAAAATGATTTTTATGAAACAATCTGTATTTCAGTGTGTTGAAATTACGCTAATAAGAACATCTACTATGAAAGCAGCAGTATTTCACAAACCGGGAGACATCAGTTACACTACAGTCGCAGATCCCAGGATCGAGCTGGCCACCGATGTCATTTTAAAAGTCACCAGCACAGCGATATGCGGTTCTGACCTGCATATCTTAAGCGGGGCGGTTCCGCAAACTACAGATATGGTGATGGGGCATGAGTTTATGGGGATCGTAGAAGAAGTTGGTGCAGAAGTTCGGAACCTGAAAAAGGGAGACCGCGTAATTGTGCCTTTTCCTATTGCCTGTGGGCAATGTTTCTTCTGTAACCATGGTGCTTCTCCAGCCTGCGAAAACTCCAATTACAAACATTATGGTCCCAATGGGGATTTGATGGACCAGAAAGGAGCGGCTTTGTTTGGTTATACAGATTTGTATGGTGGGTATTCAGGTGGACAGGCGGAATATGTCCGGGTTCCCTATGCGGATGTTAGTCCGAGGATCATTCCGGATAACTTAACCGATGAGCAGGCACTTTTCCTAACCGATATTTTTCCTACAGGATGGTCGGGTGTAGACTGGGCACAACTCAAGGGGGGGGAGGTCGTAGCCATATTTGGATCTGGCCCTGTTGGATTGATGGCACAGAAAGCGGCTTGGTTAAATGGAGCGGGGCGGGTAATTGCCATTGATCCATTAGATTATCGACTGGAAAAAGCAAAGGCGGTGAACAAAGTTGATACCCTAAATCCGCATAAAGTCGATGTAGTGGAAGCGATTCGTGAAATGACCCAGGGAAGAGGTGCGGATGTTTGCATTGATGCAGTGGGATTTGAACCTGAACGCAGTTTCATGGATAAAGTAAAGGCAACGATTAATTTTGAAAAAGGCAGTATGAAGGTCCTGGAGATGTGTTTCGAAGCGGTTCGTCGTAGCGGAACTGTATCCATACTGGGGGTCTATGGAAGTCCTTATGATAATTTCCCGCTGTTCAGAATCTTTGATAAGGGCATTACCATTAAACAAGGACAGGCTCCGGTATTGAATTATATCGATCATTTGATCATGCTGGTCAGGGAAGAAAAAGTAGTGCTGGAGGATATCATCACCCATAGCCTTCCTTTAAGCGAGGTGGCGCAGGGTTACAAACTCTTTGATGAAAAAGCGGATGATTGTGTAAAAGTTGTTTTAAAACCTTAATTGATTTGTGATGAATATTTTAAGTAAATACGCACTGATTACTGGCGCAACCAGTGGGATTGGTTATGAGCTGGCGAAGCTATTTGCAGCTGATGGGTATAACCTGGTTATTGTTGCCCGGGACGAGCAGGAACTGGAGAAAAAAGCAGTTGAATTTAAAATCCATGGCATTGATGTGCGCTATATCGCACAGGATCTGTTTGATCCGGGAAATGCTTTTGCTGTTTATGAAGAAGTAAAATCTTTAAAAATTCCCATAGAGGTGCTGGTGAATGATGCTGGACAAGGCGTGTATGGCTTATTTAGTGAAACCGATATTGACCGGGAACTGGACATCATCGATCTGAATGTTTCTTCACTGGTGATCCTCACTAAGTTGTTTTTAAAGGAGATGTTGACCAGAAATTCCGGTAAGATTTTGAATGTGGCATCCATTGCCAGTAAAAGCCCGGGGCCATGGCAGTCGGTTTATCATGGCACCAAAGCTTTCGTACTTTCTTTTACAGAGGCCATCAGGGAGGAACTGAAAGATACTGGTATCAGCGTCACTGCGCTAATGCCTGGGGTGACAGATACAGATTTCTTCAACAAAGCGGACATGCTGGAAAGTAAGGCTGTTCAGGATAAGTCGGCCATGGCGGATCCTGCCGATGTGGCCAGAGATGGTTATGAAGCCTTAATGGCAGGTAAAGATAAAGTGGTTTCCGGACTGAAAAATAAAGTGCAGGTGGCAATGGGCAACCTTATGCCTGACAGTTCGCTTGCCCATCAGATAGCTGAGCAGCAGAAGCCAGCTGGGGATGAGGAATAATGGTTGGATTTATATAAAAATTAATAGAGATATCATGAGCAGTAGTAAGGAAGAATTGCCGGAAGATCCGGATCAGTCGGCGATCATTAATAAAGATGCCAAGTTTGAAAATAGCGCTGTAGATCCTGGATTTGTATCAGGGGAAAAGCAGGAAGATAGTGATGATGCTGATGCTCAGCGGCAAGATTACGAATCAGCTGAAAGGCAGGATGGGCGAGGTACTGAGCGCGGAGCTAAGGGACTTGGAGAACTGGATGGGAACGAATCCTGGTTCTAATCATCATCCTATGGATAGTTAAACTTAAAAAAGATGGACATGGCTAAGAAACCAATAACACCATCCACTCCGGTAAGTCCCAGGGATGGATTAGACAATACAGGAACACAAGGGTATGATTCGCTGAGTGATGATGCCTATACAGGCTCTTCGGAGAAACCGAAAGAAAATCCGGAAGATGATGAGAGTCACACGGGAAGTTCTTCGCAAGATTTTGATGATAAAGAGGACTAGATATGGGAAATATAGCAGACGACTGGGAGCCTTTCGAAATTCAGGTTACTATCGAGGGCAAGGTAAAACCTTTGTTGGTCATTCCTGACCGGGAGGAGCCTAAATATGCCATTTTTGATCAGCATACCGGTCTGGGCACGATCTGGCAGGAGTCTGGGAAGACCGGTAAGTTCTGGTGTGCCGAGGGGGTGGCTGCCAAAGCGTTGTTAACGCAGCTTGGCGAGCAGTTGGAAGATTATTTTAATAATAAACCTGTTTAAATTAATACTTATGGATCCTTTTAATATCATTATCAATGCCGGCGGCGAGCAGATTGACCTGAACATTCACCCACAGGAATCCGGTACTTACAAAATTGTACACCATGGTGCACTGATCGGTGAGATTTTTTTAGGCAATGATGGTGAAACGTGGCGGGCTTTAACTGCTGATGAGTTGCAACCGGGCGGGTTTCCGGTTTATGAATATGATGAAACTTCTGGTCATCAGGATATCCTGATGGCTGATGATGTGGTGCAGGAAATTGGCAGGCAGATACCCAGGTAACTTACTGTAGCGGATGATCAACTGATCTTTCCTGGGATAGTTATGTAAAAAATATAAAGTGATGGAAAATGATTCAATAGACTCTCAGGGTCAAATAGATGTGGATTATGGCCAGTATGCTGAAGCTGTAGAAAAGTTAAAACCGAAGGTATACCAGCAAGGCGATAGGTTTTGTTGTCTTTCCGGTCCAGATCAGGAGACGGGAATATTCGGATGTGGTGATACCGGTAATTAACTATTACCTAATAACTAAGCTGTTGGATAAAATTGGAGAAGAAAGTCTCAGGGTTCATTTAGAAATGGATAAGCCTCGTGGAATTGATTCCCCGAGAGTTCTTTTGAACCATTCTTAAAAAGACTTTATTTAAGTGTTTATGGAAGATGAATGGTATTTGTGGATTAGGTGGAGATTCCGTTACCTCAGAGCATTTGATTCCGTGCCATTTAGATCAGAACTCTGTATTGTGAAGAATATAGAATAATCGGAACTATTAATGCTTTAAGACAAATTTGGAGTGGCCAATTTTTTGCGGAATAGTCTGTTTTGTAAATCCGGAATGAGGTGATCAAATGGCACGGAATCTCCAGACTGAGATCGGTAAATCAGGTGTTACCGTGGGAACGCATTGACTTATGACCACGTCTACATTTGTCTTTTGGTGTGATATTTATTTCAGTCCAATTTATTATTTTAGCCAGCCGAAATCAAATTTAGTTATGAATGATCCAGTGACACGTCTGAATGCTGAGCAATTAAACCATGTACTTTCCTTTACTAATATAGCAACAGCTGTACATCACGGTGAAGAGGCCCGGATTGAATTTGCCAATGAACCCATGTTGAGGATTTGGGGCAGGGGTGGGGAAGTTATCGGTAAAAGTCTGGTGGAAGCTATGCCTGAACTTTCGGATCAGCCTTTCGTGGAGATGTTCGCCAGGGTATGGCGTGAGGGAATAACGATTTCGGGAAATGATACACCCGCAGAACTTTCCATTGATGGCGAGCTCAAAACTTTTTATTTCGACTTTGAATATAGAGCTGTAAAGGATGAACTGGGCAAGATTACCGGGAT
This sequence comes from Pedobacter sp. ASV1-7, assembly GCF_040203335.1. Classification (NCBI taxonomy): domain Bacteria; kingdom Pseudomonadati; phylum Bacteroidota; class Sphingobacteriia; order Sphingobacteriales; family Sphingobacteriaceae; genus Pedobacter; species Pedobacter sp. ASV1-7. Next base: position 93,549 of record NZ_JBEHBV010000009.1, read on the forward strand.
TTTGCATACGGCTACGGATGTGACTGAGCGTTATCTGAGTAGGCGAGAACTAGAAATGGCAGCCCAGAACCGTGATCTGCTCATTCGCGAACAGGCCCTCAATGAGGAACTTGCGGCATCAAACGAAGAACTCAATGCCATTAACGAAGAACTTCAGGCCAGCCGGGAAGACCTGGCGCGGCTGAATCAGGATTTGGAATCGATAGTTCAGGATCGTGTTAAAGCGTTTACTGAAAGCGAGGAGCGTTTCAGGTCGATGGCAGATAACACTGATATACTGGTGGCTGTGAGCGATCAAAATGCCAAACGGTTTTATTTCAACAAGGCCTGGTCAATACTCAGCGGAAGGGCATCAGATGAGCTCAACGAAAACGGATGGTATGATCTGATTCATGAACAGGATAGATCAAAATTTCTTGAGCTTCATCAGGACGCATTTGAAAAGCGAGTGTCTTATACCGATGAGCTGCGACTCTTGGCAGCGGATGGAGCTTACCACTGGCTGTTAAAAAAGGGTACTCCGAGATTTCTTTCAGACGGGACATTTGCCGGTTACATCAGCTCTTGCGTAGATATCACACAGCGGAAGCTGGATGAGGTGAACCTCCAGGATATGAATGAAGAACTGGCTGCTTCCAATGAGGAGTTTACTGCACTTAACGAGGAGCTGGCAAAGACAAATGAGGAACTTGCTGCCTCTTATGATGAATTGTTTATCAGTGAATCAAGGTTTCGAAACCTGATTAAACAAGCTCCTGTCGCCATTTGCATCATTCGCGCGGAGGACTTGATGATCACCGAAGTTAATCATGAATATTTAAAACTGGTGGGCAAAACCAGTGAGCAGCTAGAAGCGCATACGATCTGGGAGGCGGTAGCCGAAGCTGCAGAGGTGTATGCGCCGGTGATGCAACAGGTTATTGCTACAGGTGTGGCTTTTCATGCCCGAGAGCACGAATTGGTATTGGTTCGTAATGGCATTGATGAAACTGTATTTGTTGATTTCGTATACGAGCCGGTTACGGATAGTAAAGGGCGGGTGACTTCGATTATGGTAGTTGGGAATGATGTGACAGATAAGGTCATTGCCCGCCGGAAAATCGAAGATGTGGAAGAGCGCAGCCGTCTTGCAATTGAAGCGGCGGAGATTGGTACGTATGAATTAAGTTATATTGACCAGTGCCTTACCACCTCTGAGCGTTTTAACGAGATCTTTGGCGTCGAGAGTCCGGTTTCCCGGGAAAAGGTTTTGGCTACATATCATCCCTTGGATGCCGGACTGAGCGAACAGGCACATGCTGTAGCGAGTAAAACCGGTAAACTGTTTTATGAAACGCGGCTTTTGCTTCCGGATAATTCCTTAAAATGGGTACGTGTGCAAGGGAATGTGCATTATGATAGCGAGGGTAAACTTAAAAAATTACTTGGTACAGTGATCGATATTACGGAGTTTAAGCGTCTTCAACAGCAGAAAGATGACTTTATTTCGATTGCCAGTCATGAACTTAAAACTCCAATTACTAGCTTGAAAGCCTCTTTACAACTTTTAGAAAGAATGAAGGCCAATCCGACAGCCATATTACCGAAACTGGTGGAGCAGTGTAGCAGGAGCATGGAGAAGATCACAGAACTGGTCGATGATTTGTTGAACGTGACGAAAATCAAGGAAGGGCAGGTCATACTGAATAAAAAGAAATTCAGCATTGATCAGTTGATTGACGATTGCTGCTCGCATGTATCGCAGCTTGGAAAGCATGAGTTGGTGGTTGCAGGTATGAAGGGGCTGCAAATCATAGCAGACGAACACCGTATCGAGCAGGTGATTAATAATTTTATAACAAACGCAGTTAAATATGCGCCAAACAGCAAGGAGATCTTTCTGACAATTGAAAACCTGGGAGATTCGGTAAAATTATCGTTGAGAGACACCGGTCCTGGAATTCCGGTCAATAAACTGCCCCATTTGTTCGACCGTTATTTTAGGGCGGATGAAACCGGGTTACAGGTATCTGGTTTAGGATTGGGTTTATATATTAGTGCAGACATTATTCAGCGACACGGGGGACAGATTGGCGTGGATAGTATTGAAGGTGTAGGTACGACGTTTTGGTTCAAGCTTCCGCATTCAGATTAATTCGTCTTTCAGAAGGTATTCCGATGTTTACTGGATAGTCGGGGACGCTAGTAATAAGTTTTCTGTAGGTGTTATGTCTAGTCCATTAATTGGCATTGCTGCTGAAAGATTCGCTGCTTTTTTCTTGAGAAGATCTCCCAGCGAATGGTGATGTTAATGATCATAAAAGTCCTTTTAATAACAGAACTCTCAGGTTCGTTTAGGACTTATGTTGCCATAAAGCATTACTGTTCGTTTAAATTCTGCGCCCCGGAGAATGTTGACAAGCTTTGTTCCTCTGCTATGGATGAGCTTGAAAAGCTAAAAAATGCTGGTCCTTCAAAGTTAAATGTCGATAAATTGGAGATTCCGTTACCTCAGACCATTTGATTCCGTGCCATTTAGATCAGAACTCTGTATTATGATGAATAAGAATAATCGGAACTATTAATGCTTTAACACACATTTCGAGTGGTCAAATTTTTGCGAATAGTCTGTTTATTAATTTCGGAATGAGGTGATCAAACGGCACGGAATCTCCAGTAGGATAACTATTTTAAAAAACGAAAATTTAAAGTAGATTTATTTACAACTCTTGTTTTTTTAATCCTCAATCTTTGTACCTAAGAAATACATTTTCGGAAGTTTGCTATAACAACTAAATATCAACCTGATCGAAATTCTCTACCAATAAAATCTTCCCATTTTCCAGAGATTTCCAGCCGAAGGCATAACAGAAGTAGTAGATTCCGCTTTTGGTTTGCAGGTTACTTGTAAAAAACCTGAAATCAAACCCAAGCTCCAGCAGTAAGGATTTACTGACGGTTACGGGGTTTTCGTGTCTAAGCTGGTTTTCGATGATTTGGTAATTACGTTGTAGAATCCGATGGATTTTAGGTATATAATCTGGTTCATCCCACTTTTCTCTCTTTTTTCGAAATCTCCGGGCGGCACTTCGGCAATCGTCATTGCAATATCTCTGATCAGCTCGCCCTTCAAGCGGCTTTTCACAAAAGTGGCAAAGCTTTTTTAGCTCATCCGGTTTTTCCTCAAACATAAAATTTGATTTTAATAAGTTGATAACTAGTCTAATATCCGGTTTATATCCGGATAATACGAATAAGCAACTTTCGTACCGACTATTTGCTCTTGTCATATTCAACTTTGCTGAACACCAATTCTTAAAGTTATGAAAAGACAAGTTTTAGCCTCGGAATCATTTTCGCTTAGAAACAGGCATTATTTCCTGGATTTTAAGCGTGCAGAGAACAATAGTAATTATATACAGATTACCCGTAGTGAGCAGCAATCCGATGGTAGTTATAAGCGCTGGGAGGTGATTGTTTTTGAAAATCAGTTTGCTGAATTTATTCAGGCTTTCTCTTCGTTGTTTCAAAGCGCAGCCTGGTATGGTGCAGATTATAAAGGGATGAAAGAGATCCATGCCGAGGCAAAAGCCGCAAAGGGGATCAAAGGGATGGCGCCTGAAGACCGGCCTAGGGAAAGGCTGATGGCCTTGGGTGCCGCTCATCTGGATGATGCAGAGCTACTGGCGATACTGATCGGTTCGGGTACCCCAAATGAATCTTCAATTGTACTTGCCCAGCGTATACTGGCGGGGCAGGGGGCAGACCTGCCTGATCTGAAAGGCATGACGCTGGAGCAGCTTTGCAGGTTCAAGGGTATGGGGATCGCTAAATCCTGCAATGTGCTGGCTGCATTGGAGTTGGCAACGCGGCTATCCCCGGAATCTGCGCCTACCTATAAACCTGTATACATCTACCGTCCACCTGGACAGGAGCCGGGAGATTTTTTTGAGTATAGCTAGTCTGTTACTTTTTTACATCATTTTTCGAAGGTTTTTTAAGATTATTTAGTCGGTAAGTATTAGGCTGTTTGTGTCGAAATTTCTGATTCGCAGGGCTTACCTAGTCAAGGCGGCTCCGCTTTGCTCCGCTGGTTTTGAAAAAATAATCTCCACACCTGCGCTTCGCCCAGGGTAGTATTTTTTTTCCAAAAGCCTTGCCTGTAATCCCTGCTAAATCAGGTGAGGGTGCTTAACAAAAAGCCAGAACAGGCTCCTGCCGAAGGGTAGTAGGCAGGTTGGAAAATCTAAAACCCATAGAAAATGGAAACTAAAGTAAAAACAGGTGCGGAGGTTAAAGGAACTAACGCACTGGCTGACAAAAAAGCCCCTCAGTTTGTAGCAGGTAACCCGGTAAATGCGGTATCTCAAAAGGGGGACACGGACAAAGAACCAAAATCGGAAAGTGTAAAAAGTGGTTTTGTTGATGCTGGTCAGGAAGCTGAAAAGCCGAAGATTGAACCGTCTAAAATGGAGATCAAAGCCAGTATTGCGGAGAAGATCGCTGAACAAAGGGCGATACTGGAACGCCATATTAAACTCGGGGATGATTTGGCACGTAAGATCAGACACAGGGACAATTTAAAAAACATCATTACCACGCTGGAAGAATTCGAATTGGTTTTAAAGGATAATGCGGACGAAACTGACGGGAATTATTATCAGGGCTGTTTATTGACCATCAAAGATGACAACGGTAAAACCTTTACCACTAAAAACCCAACCATTATTAAAGGGGTGGCCGAGCAGGTGAACAGCCTGTGCAGCGAAAAACTCGAAGAGGTCGAAACTGACATCGTTAACCTTATTCCTGCTTAAATATGCCAGCGCCCCTGTTTAGGCGGGGGCATCAATATTCAACAAAATATTTAAGAAACGGAACTTTTAGTAACTGGATTTAATCACCCTTAATTTTTTAAAATCATGTCACATAATCTTAATTATAACAGCAATACCAATCAGCATAGTTTTTTCAGTGTGAAAGAAAAAGCATGGCACAATTTAGGGCAGATCATTGAGCATTACCCGACCAGTAGCGAGGCTATTGTTTATGCAGGACTTAATTTTGAAGTGGAGAAACGTCCGCTATTTACTTGTAATTCTGAAAACTTTGCAGTTTTTAACGATATGGAGACGGACGAATATATGAACATCTTCGAGCCGAATATTATAGTGCCGGATTTCTTTTCTACTATGCGAACCGATACAGATGAAGTATTGGGCTTAGTAGGCAGGGATTATCAAGTGGTTCAGAATACAGAGGCATTCGGTTTTTTTGATAGTATAGTAGGCGGGGGAACTGGTATCAAGTATGAAACAGCCGGATGTCTTGGGCGTGGTCAGGTTATTTTTATCACGGCCAAACTGCCGGATTTTATTCGGGTGGGGCGTGAGGATTTAATCCAGCAGTATTTGTTTTTGACTTCTTCGCATGATGGTTCGGGTAGTATCAGTATTGCTTTTACGCCTGTGCGCATTTGCTGCATGAATACCTTAAACGCTGCACTAAAACACAATTCGGGTTGTATTAAAATCCGTCATACGGCCAGTGCTACGGATAAACTGAAACAAGCGCAAATGATGTTAGGTATATCAAACAGTCTTTCTATAGAAATGGAGGCTATTTATAACCGCTGGTCACACGTGCGTATCAGTGACCCGGAATTAAAGCGTCTCATTCAACTGGCTATGGTGCCAAACCGGGAAACGCTGGAAAAACTGCGCAATTTTCAGGATGATGAACTTTCTACGCAGTTTAACAATATCGTGGAAAATGTGTACGAGTATGCAATGGCTAGTCCGACCCAACAAATGGACACCACTAGGGGGACAGTATTTGGCGCTTACAATTCGGTAACCGGTGCGCCCGTATGGGGTGTGCAATAAATATACCTATAGCAAGGTATTAGGCGAGTGTTCTTTGAAGCCTATCATCAACCGACTTATCTGAAAGGGAAACCAGACAGGGAGTATAGCATGTCGGTAAATCTGTAAGTCAGTTAGTTATCAAACTGCGACTGAATGGAAAGATGAAATGAACAGATATGAGGATAAAGTCGAATCTGATTGAATGATGACCTGAGTGGCAGCCCGCGTAGCTATGACGTAAGATAACTGAAATCGTCATACCAAGTTACTTCTTTTCCACCCAGTGAGGAGAGGAAGCAAGAACAGAACAAGGCACAACTACAGTAAGTAGAAAAAGGTAAGTCATATCCGACAATCTGTTTGAGCTATGTTATTGCACAACTAAACGGGGATTGCCTAAATCGGAATGCCACTGGCGTGGCTATAAAGTGTAAGGCTTTTGAATATCCGACATGGCAACGGAGCCTTCGTAGTAGTCGGAGCAAGGGAAAGCCTTGTACATGGCGAAGGGAGGCAGCTAATATTTTTAATACTTATAACGGAAAATGTGGGAGACATTATGAGAAATCCAGCATGTGTATTAAACAGTCTATCGAAGCATAGTAGAGTTTCAGGTTACAAATTTGAAAGGCTTTACCGAGTGCTTTTTAACGAGGAAATGTATTACACCGCTTATCAAAGCATTTATGCGAAAGCAGGTAACATGACCAAAGGTTCAGATGGTACAACCATCGACGAAATGAGCCTACCCCGGATTGAAAAGTTAATTGATGCGCTTAAAAATGAAACGTATCAACCCAATCCATCGAGAAGGGTATATATCCCAAAGAAAAACGGCTTGAAACGCCCTTTGGGTATTCCTTCTTTTGATGACAAATTATTGCAGGAAGTAATCAGAATGATACTTGAAGCCATATTCGAGAAGCAGTTCGAGGACAGCTCTCACGGTTTCAGACCTCACCGAAGTTGCCATACCGCATTACTTGAAATCAAAAAGTCATTCAGTGGTACGACATGGTTTATTGAAGGAGACATTAAAGGCTTTTTCGATAATATCAATCATGAAGTAATGATAAACATACTAAAAGAAAAGATAGCCGATGAACGGTTTATCCGATTGATTAGGAAGTTTTTGAATGCTGGATATATTGAAGATTGGGCATTTCGCAGAACATACAGTGGAACACCACAAGGTGGGATTGTCAGTCCTATATTGGCTAACATCTATTTGGATAAGCTGGATAAATATATGCAGGAATACACTTCTAAATTTGACAAAGGGGTAAAAAGAAGTATCACGAAAGAAGCCCGAAGCAATGAACATCGGAAATCCTACTTGCTTGGAAAGTTAAGACTTGAAAAAGATGAACAGCAACGAACTGCACTAAAACAGCAAATCAGAGCCGTTGAGATGGACAGGTTATCAATCGTACGATGCGATGAAATGGATGCCAATTACAGGCGATTAAAATATGTCAGGTATGCGGACGACTTCTTAATAGGGATTATCGGTAGTAAAGAGGAAAGCAAGCAAATCAAGGAAGACATTAAAAACTTCCTTAATGACACGCTTAAACTAACTCTTTCGGATGAAAAAACACTGATAACCCACACAAAGAAATCCGCATCATTCCTCGGGTATCAAATCACTGTACAAAGCTCTAACCTTCGCAGACGAGATAAAAATGGTTTCCTGAAAAGAGCCTTCAACAAAAGAGTGATGCTAAAGGTGTCCCGTGCAACCATTCTGAAAAAATTACTGGATTACCGTACGGTAGAGGTAAAATATCACAATGGAAAAGAACGATGGAAACCCAAACGACGACCACAACTCATCAATAACGATGACCTTGAAATATTGAGTCGGCATAACTTGGAAATAAGAGGCTTCTATAACTATTACTCAATAGCAAATAATTGCGGTGCAATTGGGGCTTTTGCTTACATCATGGAGTACAGCATGTACAAGACGTTTGCTGCAAAATACAAATCGACGGTATCCAAAATCCTTGACAAATACATGTCTAATAAGGATTTCACTGTATTCTATAAAAACAAAAAAGGGCAAGCCCGTAAAGCAGTCCTTTATAATCAAGGCTTTAAACGAAACCAGGCAACCATCGAAAGTTATTCAATGGACAAGCTTCCTGACATCTATTACACAAGGTCTATAACCAGTTTGATTGACAGACTGAAAGCTGAAAAATGCGAATTATGTGGCGCAACCGAGCAATTGGAAATGCACCATGTTAGAAAAATGAAGGATGTCAAAGGGAAACAACCTTGGGAGTTAATAATGATGGCAAGGAGAAGAAAGACCTTGGCGATATGTCACGGTTGCCATAGAAATATTCACAATGGAAAGTAAGACTGCAAATATTAGTGGAGAGCCGTATACATTGAGAGGTGTACGTACGGTTCGGGGGAGAGTTCAGGAAAACCTACCGATAGCAATATTGGCAAGGCGTCAGGTACTTATCCTACGGTATTTTCAGAATGTGCGCAATTACAAGGATGACGAAAGCAAGTTTAAATCTATTATGTGGGGTACTGGATTAACCCGTACACAAACTGCATTTGATTTGTGCATGGACTTTACCAAAACAGGGGCAAGCGCCTTGAATTAACCCGATTATTTAATGGGGGGTAATCCCCCCTAAATTTTGAATCATGATTAGATATATAGTCGATAATGAGGGGAATCTGCTAGAAGTTACAGATTTAAAAGTGGCAATTTTTCAGGTGGCCATATACCTCCGCTACGAAATCAAGAATCCTACAAGGGAGGAGGAAGCATTTCATCAAAAACGTTTAAGCTACTGGAAGGATGTATATAGCAAACTGGTAATACTCAAACAGGATGCTGATAAAAATCCAGTTAATTAAATAGTTATCCATTTACCGGGGGCGGGCTTCCGCCCCTAAATTCTTAGAATGATGAAGCCAATACCAAAACTCAATACTAAAGAAAAGGCCAAATTGTTACATGTACTTTTTCCAAATGAAATACCGGAGTTTTTAAACCATCTGCAAAAATTCTGTAAGCACTTGCACCAGCGGCAGGAAGGTTATGAGAAATTATGGAATCCCCGGTTGATGCATTTTGAAAGATGGTGGGTGACTTCGGGTTATATCCTGCAACTTTTAGAAAGTAAGCGTTCAAAACTGGAATCCAGTGCGGAAGCATTTGCAAACCATTTGTTTTTCCTGGATTATGCAACCATAACCGTGAACCAGTTAACCAAATACGCCGAGACGGAAAGCTATAACCAAAGGTTTAAACTGGCCGTTCCTATGTTTTTCATAAATGTTTTTAATTCTTAAATGTTAATCAAGGGCAATTTTTGCCCTTTAATATTATGATCATGAAACCTATACATAAATTAAAACTACATCAAAAAATCAAAATCCTTTATAAGTTATATCCTGCCTCTATTGTTGAATTTACCGATTATTTAAAAGCCTGTGCAATTGAAACTATAGACGAAAGAGAAAAAGCAGCCGAAACATGGGGTTTAAATGTCGTTCAGCAGGATTATTGGGTTTTACTTGCTATGAAAACCTTTGACCGTATCAAACAATATGGTGAGAGTTTCTTTTATTGCCGGAAATTATTTACAAAACAGCTTTTCAAAGGAAGTGTATGTCTGTTTACCGTTTATACTTTATTGCGGTATGCGGAGACAGAAAACTGTTCTCCTAAGTTTGCAGAAACGGTAAAGCTATTGATTGAAGTTTAATAACGGTATGAAGAGGATTAAAGGAATCAATGTACTGAAAGCGAAGCTTTTGGACTTTACCGAAGAAATCTTATATAGCCTAACCTGCGAATTACAGCGTATTGGCAGGACAGTTAAATTCCTAGAACTAAAATATAGCCCTTTTTGCGATGAGGTTATTTTTTACATGGATGCTATACGACTGGATGAAAATGCTGAAATTATTTTGGACACGTCATTTGCTGATGCGTCGGAAAAATTCTTGCGGAGTTGTATTTCTGATCTGGAAATTAACTTTTTTGGGTTAATTGATCTGTTGGAATTGTTAAAAGGAGTGGAGGGAAAAAATGGTATTTTGCCCTCTATTTTTAAACCTGTAACTGGCGAATACATCACTCATGAGCAGCAGGACAGGGAGGCTTGGGTGTGTCTTTGTGGTAATATGCCCAATTATAATGGTTTTTATGCCTGTGATGAAGATGGTGACCTGATCGAACCGGGAAACGAATGGGAGTATTTATACAGGTGCGAGTATTGCAGGCGTGTGATCAATGACCGGAATCTTCAGGTTATTGGCATTAATTTAAATCCTAATAGCGAGGAAGGATAAGCAGGGGATTTATTCTTAAGCTGTTTGTAATGTCTTTATTTAGCCAGTAGGGTTGTCCATAAAAAAGCGGACGGCCCTAACGGGCATTAGGCGTTTGTTAAGATGCGAATAACGAGTGAATAGTTGATTAATCTATTTTCAACTAAATTCATTAACGTTGTAATAGAAGGTGATATAAATCATTCAGGAAAGCTTATTCCGGCTCCTGTGGAACTTCCAATCCAAGTTTGTCCGCTAAAAGTCTAATTGCCTGCGGGTAATTGAGCTGCTTGATTTCCATTATAAAACCAATTGAATTTCCGCCTTTTCCGCATTTAAAACACTTGAAGATTTGTTTATCTGTCGAAACGTTAAATGTTGGTTTGCTGTCTGTGTGAAAAGGGCATAGGCCGCGCATTTGACCTCCAATTGGATATAGGTCAACATATTCCGAAACAAGTTCAGTCAAATCTATTTTACGGAGTAGTGTCTCCTTAAAAGCGTCTGGTATCATAGGCTTATAAATTATGATTACTTAAAGCTAGTTAAAATCTCCTGGATAAAGAATGGTTCAAAGTCTGCTGCAATGAGTTCAGTTCTAATTGGGATTACTGCAAAAAGCTATTAAGGCAGGTAATTATCTCATCCCAGGCTGCATAGGCTATCAGACACTCTTTTATAAAGGTGTTTTGCGTAATCCAATGTAGCCGATACTATAAAAGATTGGTTTTTTTTTGATATAGATCAGCCTGTCACAGCTTGGTTAACTTATATGTTCAGGCATAACCTGTTTGCTATATACACTATATATTCAATACGGTACTGGCAAGGCTTCGCCTGACTCACTACATACCCAGAGTATACGGTAAACCTCTTTGGTGATAAGCTTAGGGGCAAGAAAGTAGGGCTCTGCCCAACTTCGGCTTGCTCAATTTTTTTAATAAAATTGGACTTCCTGTATTTCGCTATAATCTACTTGTTACTTACTGCCATATTTTTATGATTTAGAGTTTTACATGGGCAATTACCACGTATTAATTTTGCGTTCATCTCTAGTAGTGATAAATTTATTTTAGCAAAGCTCGGCTGATGATGTTTAAAGAAATGGGTACTAGATGGGTACTACCTAAATTTAAATTCTGGTAGTTTTAAAATTTCTTTATTTTTTTGCTTGTAATCTTTTAAATTTAAAGCTGATCAATTCTAGTTATCTGTAAAGATTCTTATGATGTTTTGTCAGAAAGACAAAGTTTTAAGATGGAATTATTGGCGTTTTACATTCAATTAATTCCAGTAACTTGCCGTAATGAATAATATTAAAATATATTTTGACGAGCCAAAAGCATTTGAATTAAAAAATGTGAAGCCTTTATCTGGCATTGTTGGTCTTTATTTTATTTTTTCGAATTCGATTACTATTAATTATCCCTTTAGGCAATCGAAATTGATTTATATTGGAATGAGCGAAAAGATAACCAATAGTATTGGCGTAAGATTATCTGGTCATTTAGATGGGAAATCTAAAAATGTAGGAATACTAAATTATAAGCAAGTAGACAAAATTTGGTTTACGTACCTAAATATAGAAATGCTAAGCCATATTTGGGCGTTTAGGGTTGAAGATTTAGAAAGTTACTTTCTTTTAGACTTTGTTAAACACTTTGGTGTGTACCCAATCTGTAACAATAAAACGGGTTTTGAAATACGAAATCTAATATTGAATAGGGGCATTGATATACAATGGGATTATTTTAACTAAATATGGAGAACAAACTAAAAAGTGGTAAAGAGATCATGGATGAATTCTTTGCAGACTTAGAAACTATTGAAGGTGTAGATGAAAGCGTTGCTAATTCACTAAAAGCCCTTTATATTGACAATAAACTATCTGAAAAGAATATCATTAACGCTCTTAACGACCTCAGAACGACTTCATGAAAAACATTAAAATCAAAGAATTTAAAGCGAAAGGCTTAAGAGGCTTTAAAAATGAAATTGTGCTGCCTTTGGAAGAAAAGACGATTGTTTTATACGGTGACAACGGCACAGGGAAGAGTAGTATTGCAGATATTATTGAATGGTTTTACACTAATCGAGTAAACCATCTAAGTGATATTGAAATTGGTAGAAACGGCATTGATGCAATGCGCCATACTTCGCTTTCAGAAGTAGAAGAAGGAAACTTTGAAATTAAATTTAAACATTCTGCTTTCGACTGTCAAAAAAACTTATATCTAAAAAAAGATTCTTTTGTAAGTGATATCTCAAATGACAATCAAAAATTCCGGGCCTATCTAGCAGAATCTTCTAAGGAAAAGCTCTTAATAAGGTATAAAGAACTTTCTAATTTTGTTGTGGCAACACAAGGTGAACGACTGACACAGCTATCTGAGATTATCGGTTTTTCCGAAGTTACTGAGACGAAGAAGTTATTTAATAAAGTATATAACAAACTAGATCGTGAAATTAAAAGTTCTGGTTCTGAGAAAATAATTCAAAATAATCAGCAGGTACTAATAACAAACCTAAATCAAAATATTGTAAATGAACAGCAGTTTGTAACCGCAATCAATGATTTAGTCATTGAATATAAATATAAAGACATCGTAACCTCTTTGGATGATATCCCTAAGCTTATAAACAAATTTAAAAAACCTGCTGATCAAAAGAGATTGGCTATACTAACTTTATTGGAGCAATTAATTAATGTGTTAATAAGCTTTGAAGCTAGTTTTGGACAAATTAATCAGGATTTTGAAAAATTTGCTTTAAAATATAATGATTTAGTGGAAGATACTATCGCCATAAACAATCTAAAGCTTACCGACTTACTTTCTGCGGGTGAAACAGTACTATCGATTGATACGGAAGATATATTTAGCTGTCCTTTATGTGAATCAGATGCAAGAGGAAGAAATCTACTTGAAAAAGTCCAAAAAAGATTAAATGCACTAACAGAGATTAAGAAAAAAAAGACTACTCTAGAGGGCGGAATAAAAAATTTAATACAAAGAAGTTCTGATGAACGGCAAAATTTAAAAGTTCCATTAACTAATGCTATATTAAAAGAAGCGGATTTTAGTGAAATAAAGCAAGGCTGTATCAATATCGGATTGGATCTAAAGGCATTAACTGACCAGATAGAGGCCGCTAATTTTACTAATAAAATCATTGCAGCAATTCCATATAAGGCACAAAATAGTTATATCCAACTTCAGTTGGATATAAAGGCAAAGATGAAGGGAATTAAAGATTTATTGCCAAAGGATTCCGATACTGAGCTAATTGTCAAGTTACAAGCTTCACTGAATGCTTATAATGAAATCGAAAAACAAAAAAGTACTTTAAAAAAGATTGAGCAGCAAAAAAACACATTCGAAATATTATGCAACGCATTTTCGAAAAAGCAAAAGGAGGCGCTCGATTTGTTCTTTAAACTATTTTCTAGTAATATCAATGAATACTATGTATATATGAATCCTGATGAATCTGTTGAAAACATTAAGTTAATGCCAATAGAATCAGAGGACGAAATAAAAGGACTAACAATCCAATATGAATTTTTCAATAACTCAGTATCTCCGCCACATAAGTATTTAAGTGAATCTCACTTAAACTGCTTGGGCATTTCTTTTTTCTTAGCTTCTGTAATTGCTTTTAATAAGGTTAACAGTTTTTTTGTATTAGATGATGTAATTTCAAGTTTTGATTCAAACCATCGAAAGAGATTTTTGGATTTACTTGCTGAAAAATTTTCTAGCTATCAAATTCTTCTTTTGACTCATGAACACCATTTTTTTGAATATGCAAGAACAGTCGCTAAGGCTAAAGGATGGTTAGTTGATACTTTCAAATATAGTAAAGAACAGGGCACATATATCGCAGAGCCAAAGAAAACAATCCTTGAGAGGATTAATAAGAAATTTGCTGATGGCGATGATGAAAAGCTTGGTAGTGATATCAGGATTTTTCTAGAGCATCTATTAAAAGATATAGCAAATAATGTAGATGCCAAGGTAAGTTTTAGATTTAATGATCGTAATGAAGAACGGATGACCCCAGAACTTTTAAATGAAATTAAAGTGAGACTATCTAAATCAAGTAAAGGAGATAATGGATTATTAAAAAAGTCAGACGCATTAATTACCCGTACTCTCTCTTCAAATTTTATTGGAAACAAGGACTCGCATGATAATGAATATGTAATGAGTCTTGGAGATTGTAAAGGATTTTGGAAAGACGTGAAAGATATTGAGGCTTTATTTAAATGTGGTGACTGTGATAGATTCATTAGTGTAAATTACTATGCAGAGGACAGTAAAGAAGTTAAATGCCGATGTGGAAGCCTTAAGTATGAGTGGCAGAAATAAAAATTACACAGTAAATTTGTAATCAAAACTAGAAACACTTTGTTTTTGTGCTTAAAGAAAACCAAATTAGAAGCCCACATTGAAATATTTTTTTAATTTTAAAAAAATAAAGCATAATAAATGACGCAAATAGACTTTAAAAAAGTATTCTCAAAACTTAGCCATATAAAAGCGCTATCTCACGACCAGAAGTTCGAACAAGTAGTACAAAATTTAATAACCTATGCAATTTTTAATTCCACAAGTCCACTGCAATCGGAAAATGATGTTTCTGAGGCCATAGAGTCTATTTATGGTATCTCTATAAGATTACACATCATTCAATCTAATGTTGATAAATTACTTAGTAACGGCTCAGTTACTAAAGATAGAACTACAAAAAAGATAGAGCTATCAGCCGCCGTGATTGAAAAGATAGCAAAAAGAATTTCCGACAGTAATAACCTTGAAAGCAAAGTACGTGGTAAATGGCTTTTGGAGATCTCCCAGGTTTTGAGTTCGATAGAACCAATAAAATATGATGCATTGTGGAAAAATCTTACAGACTACTTGTTCAACGTCTTTGAGCAACATGGGATTGAAACCTTGACGCTCTTAAATCCATCAAATAACGTTTCAACAGACGATCAAAAAAGTCTTTTAGTAATTTTAGATAAAGTTATCGCCGAGAACAAAAATGAGTTTGAAAAAGAAACGTTGGTAATCGCTATCAATCAGTTTATTTTAAAAGCGGATGAAGAACGTACAACATATATATCACAACTTGTAGATGCAACATTTACAAGTTTTGCATTGACTTCTGATTCTGATACGGTTAATTTTTTAAATAATCGACTTCAAAACTTGGTATTATTCTTAGATACTAATTTCATTTTTGGAATTCTTGATCTACATAAAAATACTGAAGACGCATCCGCGAGGGAAATTCTTTCGGAAATAAAGAAAAACAAATTTCCATTCAAACTTACTTATCATCCCGAAACTTTATCCGAATTCAAAAGAGCGTTTGATGCAAAAGCACTTTTCATAAAATCTACTAAATGGAGTCGGGAAACTAGTCGACTAGCATTAGAAGTAGATGGTTTAAGTCCATTAGAAGAACTTTATCATAAAGAGAATGTTAATCAAAGTATTGATCCAGACGTATTTTTAGATAAGTATGATCATGTTGACCTAATAATAAAAGATCTAGGCTTAATTGAACATAATGTAACAAAATCATCAATTTATGAATCGGCTGATCTAGAGGAGGATATCGCAAAATATCAATCTTTTTATGAAGCCATTCGCCATAGAAAACCGAAATCTTATCAGGGTTTTAAGCATGATATTGAAGTTCTTAGAGAAGTTCGCTCATTGAATCATAAGAAAACAAAATTTCTGGAGAGTAAGGCTTTTTTTATTAGTTCAGATTATATTTTAAGCAAGTTCGAAAAGGAGTATTACAAAAAAAGGTGGGAAATTAGTTTCATCATTGCTCCTAGTACATTTTTACAGCTTATAAGACCATTTATTCAAAACGACTATCAAGCTAACAAAAAGTTTATTGACACTTTTAGTATCCCAGACTTGCGGACATTCGAGATTGATTATACAAACACACGGTCTAAAACGCTACAGATTCTAAATGATAGTTATCATGATACTTCATTTGAAACAAAAGTCAATATATTAAGAGATCAGGTTTTGCTTGAGAAATTTGATAGGCTTAAATCAAATCATGATGCGCAAATTGAACTCATAGAAAATAGAATAGCAGTTGAGAATTCGATTTTGTCAAAGGGTAAGCAAGAAGCTGAAATCGAGATTCAGAAATTATCTCAGGAATTCCAATCACTTGAGACATCAAAAATTGAAGTTGAAAAAGAGGCCACAAAGAAGAACGACGAAATTAACAAACTTAAGAGTGAACTTGGTGAGATAAGGGCAATTTTGGAAAGAGAACAATCTGACAAAGCTCTGTTGGAATGGGAGAATAATAAAATGGAGCATGTTAATAAAGGTTTAGTAAATAAACGAAAAGAATATAATACTGACTTTAGATATTCTTTTTGGCCATTTCTCTCATTGATAATTTTAGGAACCTACATTTTTGCTGTCAGCAGATTTTATTTTCCTATAAAGGAGTATTTGGTGCCTTCACATTTAAGCGAACGATGGTATGTAATCATCGTTATTATTTTAGGCGTTGCAAGTGTTTGGGAACTTGGATATCGCACCTATGTGGTTGACAAAACGCGCATGGCTCAGGGCTTGAAATGGATGACTACTTTTGGTATAAGTAGAAGGAAGAGTAAATTGCTAAATTCATATTCAGACAAATTTGAAGAGGAATATCATAATAGTTTTCCTAAACCATTCTAGTTCTGTAATTAGTTTTTCTAAGCTAATATATGTGTGGTTAATCGATAAATGTATTTATATACGTGAATTCTAAAAAAGAAATCTTATATTTAAGTATAGCAATTGCAGCTAAAAACGTACAAATAAAATGGTGAGCGATTAGGTGAGTCAAAATCGAAAACCGCATAAAATACTATTTAAACGCTGATATTTGAACAAGGTTCGAATCCCAGCGGGATCACGTTACCGGAGTAAAATTTTTCAAGAAATTTTACTCCGGTTTTTTTATATCGTAACTTGTTGTTGATGTGGTAGATAAGTTGAGTTACTTCGTTGATCTCGGATCAAGCGGAATTCTTGGGGGGAAGAAAATTTAAGCATAGATTTTAGATAATCTGAATATTATATTATAGATTTTCGTTTATCAATCGTTCTAATTCGTTTGCAGGGAAAACGCCTGACTGCCGCCATTTTATCTCTCCATTCTTAAAAATAGCCAATGTAGGAACACTGCGTATTTGGTATTGTGCCGAAACTTGCGGATTTTGATCCACATCAATTTTAACAATCAATGCCTTTTCTCCAACACGTTGTTTAAGTTCTTCTAATATAGGTGCCTGCATTTTGCAAGGTCCGCACCACGTAGCGAAAAAATCGACCAACACGGGTTTATTCTGATTAATGATTTCTTGAAATGTCATTGCTTTGCTTTTTTATCTTTTTTAAACATAGAGAATAATAAACCTCCCATTACCGAGCCATACAACGTGCTATTGATTGGACTGGATGTGATGGCACAAGTACCCGAATTGCATCCTACAAATTTCCAGTAGAGAAATCCGGCCAGAGCACCTAATGGTATTCCGATGATGGTAAAAAGGTTTTTTCTTATAAATGTATCCATAGCTATTTTGATTTTACTTCTTCGTAGGTAATGTCTTCTGTGGCTGTCGTTTTTCTTGAAGAATAAGTGGTCTTACAGCCAGCTGTACTACAACAGCCTATGTTGAATACAGGCATCAATGTAAATAAACCACCTAATGCAACAAGCATCCATTGGTGTGCCTGAAACCCTTGAACACTCACAATAACTCCCAAAACCAAACGAATAAATCGCATCAAATTCCAGTTACTTAAATAGTTTTTCATGTTACTTCATTTTAATTATTTAGAAATTGCCGAGTTAACATTTTGCCAGGTACCACCGTTGGTTACATTGTTTAATCCATTTTTTTGTAAAATAGTCTTTGCCTGACTACTCCGGTTTCCGCTTCTGCAAAATACCACTATATTTTTCTTCCCTTTGAATTTGGCAAGTTGTCCCGATATTTTATCCAACGGAATGTTCACAGCTCCTTCAACGCTTCCTTGTGCAAATTCCTCTTCAGTACGAACATCCACCAAAAAAAGATATTTTTTATCTGAAAATTTATCTTTAGAAAGATTATTTAATAATTCTAACATGATTTTTTAGCTGTTTACTTCCATCCATTCTTTCATTCCGGCAGAATAGTTTTTTACGTTTTTGAAACCATGGTTAGCCAACAATGATTGTGCAATTGTCGCTCTGTCTCCACTTTGACAATGGATAACGATCTGTTTGTCTTTATCGAATTTGTCTAAATTATCCGGCAATGTTCCTACAAACACGTGATCTGCTCCATCTACGTGATAGGTTTGGTATTCTGTCAATCCTCTTACATCGACGATTTGAACATTCGGATTTAGGATATAAGATTTGAATTCTTCCATATTGATAATAGTTTCCGTTTCTAATTCTAATCCCAAATCACTCACATCTGAAATATACCCGTAAATATTATCCAAGCCTATACGCATCAGTTTTCTGGTCAAATCTTCCATTTGGTCATCACCTGCAACCAAAATAAATTGCTCCTGATAATTCAATAACCAACCTGCCCATGTAGAGAAAGAATTATTGCCCTGGATATTGATACTTCCTGGAATAAAACCTTTAGCGAAATCTGCCTTATTTCGGGTATCGATTACTTTCAAGCCGTTATTGTATGCGTTTAAGAATTGCTCCTTTGACAATTTTGGATGCTTTGGCACTTCCACTAACAAGGTTCTGTTGACCTTATTTAAATGCTTCATCATCGCAAAATACTTCGGCGGTTCTGGCTGACCTTCCAACAGGTATTTTATAAATCCGGCTTCGTCATCTTCGTATTGAAATGCCCAGTTGCGAATTTTTTCGTACCCAACTGTAGAGCTTGGAACCGCACCCAAAGCTTTTCCGCAAGCAGAACCAGCTCCGTGTGCTGGCCATACCTGCACGTATTCAGGTAATTCGGCAAATCGCTGGATAGATTCATACATTTGTTTGGCTCCTTTTTCTTGTGTGCCAACCAAACCTGCCGCTTTTTCCAATAAATCAGGACGACCAATATCGCCTACAAAGACAAAATCTCCCGTGAATACCATCACAGGCTTATCTGTGGCCGGATGGTCTGTCAACAAAAAGCTGATGCTTTCCGGTGTGTGCCCAGGTGTGTGCAATACTTCAAGGGTAAGGTTTCCAACAGTAATTTTATCTCCGTGTTTTAACTTGGCATGATGCGGAAACTGGTATTTCCAGTCTTTGCCGCCTTCATCTGAAAGATACATCTGTGCTCCAGTCACTGCAGCCAACTCGCGTGAACCACACAGAAAATCAGCATGAATGTGCGTTTCGGTAATATGCGTGATTTTCATATTGTTTTGCTTTGCAATTTCCAAATACACATCAATATCACGCTGTGCATCAATTACAATGGCTTCGCCCTTTGCCTGGCAACCTAAAAAGTAACTCGCTTGAGCTAAACTTTTATCATATACGTGTTGAAAAAACATAATTTTTAAGATTTTAAATTTTACATTACAAAATTACAACCTGCTTATAACCTATACAGTAACATAAGTTACAAGACTATTTTTTTATAAGAATAATTCTTTGATAAGGATGTAGATTCCCATAACGAGTACAAACCAACCGAAAGCAGATTTGAGTTTGTTGCCTTCTATTTTTTTAGATAGAAAAATTCCGATGAAAATTCCGACACCGGATAGTCCAGTAAATGTGGAAAGTAAAGTCCAGTCAATAGTTTCACTTCCTTGCAAATCACCCGTAAACCCTAAAAGGGATTTAGCAGCAATGATAAACAACGATGTTCCCACAGCTAATTTCATTGGCATTTTTGCCAATAAAACCAATGCAGGAATAATTAGAAATCCGCCACCTGCACCAACCAATCCCGTAAGTGTACCAACCAATGCTCCTTCCAAAAGAATGATGGGATAGTTGTATTTTATCTCGGATTTTTCATCGTCTTTACAATGCGGGCAAGGGCGTATCATAGAAATAGAGGCAAAAATCATTACGATGGCAAACAGTACCATCAAAGCAATGGGTTTGGTAAACTGAAAATCTCCAAGAGAAAAAAGTACATCAGGAATTAAAGGCATCAGATATGCCCGAGTTAAATACACCGCAACAATAGACGGAGCACCGAAAATAAAAACAGTTTTAAAATCTACTTTTTTCTGGAGGGCATTCTGAACTCCACCTACCAAGGAAGTAGTCCCCACTACAAATAAGGAATAAGCTGTGGCTAATATGGGATTAACACCCATTACATAAACCAAAATAGGAACGGTAAGTATGGAGCCTCCGCTACCTATAAGTCCTAATGAAACACCTACTAAAACGGCTAATACATAGCCTATAAGATCTGTTGCCATAATTATCTAGTTAAATGATACAGCAAAATTAGCATGCCGCTATAACACAGGCAGTAACAATTGTTACAGAGCTTAAAAGAAAAAAGATTATACTGAAAGAAAACTGTGAGCTTATAATATTTTAAACTCACAGTAAAATCAGAAATTAGGGTTTGCTATCTACTTTTTTATCAGCTTATAAGCAGCCTTTCTTCAAATCACATCTGTTGAGCTATTGTTTCTTTCATCCTTATCCAGACGATAAGACCGGAAATAAACGTAATTATTCCAGCGATGTGAACAGCCCATTCCAATCCGAAGAAGCTACCGACTATTCCTGCCATCAATGCACCGATAGCGTAGCCCATATCTCGCCAAAAACGATAAACCCCTAAGGAGGATGCCCGCCAGGTTGGGTGAGCGGTATCGCTTACTGCGGCCAGCAAAGCAGGATACACCATAGCTGTACCAATACCCAAAAGTACCGAACCAATCAAACCAGAGGTTAAAGGTTCAAACCATTCAAAGCCAATAACAACGTGTCCCAAAACCTGCACGAACATTCCCCAAACAATCAAAGGCTTTCTGCCTATTCGGTCGGCTAATGGTCCGGTAACAATTTGTCCTACGCCCCAAACCACAGGATAAAAAGCTTTAATCCAACCAACACCTTCCAAACCTACTCCCATAGACATAAAAAGTAAAGGAAATACACCCCAAGACATTCCGTCATTCAGATTGTTTATCAGTCCTGCTTGCGAAATAGAAAACAGGTTTTTGTTTTTGAATGAAGTCTCTTTAAACACCCACCACAAGTTTGGTTTATGAGCCATTTCATTTGATGCTATTTGTATGGCTTCTAATTGGGCAAATTTTCGGGTATCTCGAACCACAAAAATGGAAAGCAATAATCCAACAATGGTATAAGCGATTCCGATATAAAAAGGCTGTGGTCTTAGTCCGTAATACGATGCTAAATAACCTGTCAGCAATGCGGTCAACCCGACCGCTCCATAACCTGCGGCTTCGTTTAGTCCCATTGCTAAACCTCTACTTTTCTTACCCACTAAATCTATTTTCATATTGACGGTCATAGACCAAGCTAATCCCTGACTTATTCCAAGCAATACATTGGCAAATAAAATCCAATTCCAAGACGGTGCAAAAGCTAAAAGAAATGGAATGGGTAAACCAACTAACCAACCCCAGATCAAGACTTTCTTACGGGTATATTTGTCTGCCAAAACACCCGAAATCAGGTTGGTAAACGCCTTGACTACACCAAAAGCAATGATGAATGAAAACACAACAATATCCGATTGGATATGAAATTCTTCTGTACCAATCAGAGGAACCACCGTCCTTTCCAAACCGACCATACCGCCCACCATCATATTGACTAATACCAAAATAGAAAACTGTTGCCAGTTTTCTATCAATCCTAAGTTTATATTTTTCTTTCTTTTAACCATTCTATTTCTCCATCTATCAGCTTATAATCGACAATATGGATTCTAACTTGTTTAATTTTCTTATAGTTATTGGAAATAGATACGGACAACCAATAGCAAACCGGATATGATGGATTTCTTCTATGGCGTTAGTTTAATAGTTCTATGTTATTGCGGTTCAGCTTTATTTTTCCTTCATTTTCCAAAGCTTTCAGTAATCGTGAAATAACCACTCGTGAACTGTTTAATTCGTAAGCAATCTCCTGATGAGTTTTGGTGATAATACTCGAATCGTTGATCTTGCTTTTTTCCAAGAGATAGTTGTAAAGGCGTTCGTCCATGTGCATAAAGGCAATATTGTCTATTGCGGCCAGCATTTCATTAAAACGGTTGTTGTAACTTTCAAAAACAAAGGCGCGCCAGCTTTTATATTTCCCGAGCCATTCTTCCATTTTACCTACTGGAATCATGGCTACCAAACCGTTATTTTCTGCCACGGCACGAATTTCACTTTTCTTATCACCCATACAGCAGGTAAGTGTCATGGAACAGGTATCTCCTTTTTCGATGAAGTATAACAGAAGCTCGCCGGTATCAAAATCTTCCCGCATGATTTTAATGGCTCCGCTGATCAGCAAAGGCATCGTTTTTATGTACTTTCCAATATCTATCAATACATCACCTTCTTTAAATTCGACAATTTTAGCGACAGAAACGATTTCGTCAATCAACTCTTTTTCGAATATTCCCCGATAGGTTTCACGAATTAATTCTTCCATATTTATTTTGATTTAATGAGGTAACTTGTTTTTTATCAGACCATAAAACCAAGTACCTAATACCGCTCCTAAAATTACAACTAAAATTGGGAAGTATCCTGCTCCGGTCAATACAAACATCGGTCCGGGACAAGCGCCTGCCAATGCCCAACCTAAACCAAAAAGAACACCACCGATTAAATAACGTGGAATACTTTTGTCTTTATCTGCTATAACAATAGGATTCCCATTTACGTCTTTTACTTTGCTTCTTTTGATGTACTGAACAATAATAACCCCCACAGCTAAAGCTGTTCCCATTAATCCATACATGTGAAAGGATTGGAACTGGAACATTTCATAAATTCTGAACCAAGATGCGGCTTCGGATTTGTACATAACAATCCCGAAAAATGTTCCTATAATAAGATAAACTATGTTTTTCATTGCTTTTAAAAATTAAAATTTGTTATTAGATTTAATTGGTTGTAATCGCTTTTTTGTGAAACCAATTGTGTGTTATGGTCGTTTTTATTTTGTTTCCAAACATATAATAACTCGATATGAAGACCTTTTAAGAAATCGATGAACTCATAATGCAGTCGTGTATTAACCTGGTAATGATCATCGATATTGTATTTGTTTAACACATAATCTTCTATTACTGCTCCATGAGTAGTGGTTGCATCGATATTCAGAAATAGATGTTTCCAATTGTACTGATACCCAATAGCAAAGACATCAACTCCTCCCAGTCCTTCGATACGGCTTCTGGGCATGGAGGTATAAAACTGATCCCGTCCCAATTCTTTTGGGAATAAATACCTACCGGACTTAAAAGATGTTGAAAAGGCTGCTTTGATTTGGGAAGATCCTTTTTTGCATTTCAGCATAAAACTGGCAATCTGTCCGTTTTCGTTTGGCTGTACATATCGGTTTTCGTAATCAAGTGTCTTTTGATAGGAGTTAGGTATCTGATATGAATAAATCATGCCTATCTGCCAATACTGTTTTGAATACTCCAATTGCAACCAAGAGGTATTGATAAATTTATCCAAATGAAGATTCCAGAAATTTGCGTTAAAATTTTTGAATTCTTTCCCTAAATGAACAATTGCCAATCCTTGGGAATTGGTTGTTCCTTCGTATGCTGCTTTTTCGCCGTTCGGTAAATAACCGTTATCGGTAAGTCCTATTGCTTCTTCCATTGGAAACCATTCGGTCATCGATCTTGGAGAAACGCTGTGAATCCAGGCTACATCAGCCTGAAATTTTTCATCTTTGTGATGCAGCCAACCTCCCTGAAAGGCAAAAGGCTTCATTCTTCCATCACTTTTATTCAATAAGGGCGTATATTCTACCGGTATTTTCCCGTAGGTTACGTACGAATTTTTCCAATGATATTTGATATACAGTTCCTCCAATCTGTCCAGAGCTTTAAAATTGTCCTTATGGTTTACATCAAAAAGTTCCTGTTCCCATCGTGATGATTTACTGGTTTGATTGTAAGGTTTATTCAAATCAGATGAAAACAGTTTGTAGGTAAATACTCCCGAAACACCTAGTTGAAAACCCTTGTACGATTTGGTTTCATAGCTTAATACACCTCCAATGGCATTAGCATAATAATCGTTTCCATGATTGTTCTCTGTTGCCATAAAATAGTTACGGATATGGCCGCTGATTTCACCTTCTTTAAGATAAGAAACCAATGTTTTATTTTCAAGGGTATCTTTTGTGTGATTTTCCTGTGCCATTATTGGTTGAGAAAGTATAGTTGCAACCAGTATTACCACCAGCCTTTTCATTCGTGTTAAAAAATTAAAGGAAAAATAAGATGTACCATAATCAATCCTCCAATGAAAAATCCAATAGTAGCAATCAACGACGGTAACTGTAAATTACTGATACCTGATATAGCGTGTCCAGATGTGCAACCACCTGCGTAACGTGCTCCAAAACCAACCAATATGCCTCCAATCAAAAGTATAGCCAATGTTTTAGGATCTGAAAACGCTTCCGGTCCAAAAAGTTCTGTGGGTACATACGCTTTCCCTGCACTTTCAAAACCTTTTTCCTTTAAGTGCTCAATCGTTTTCGGATTTAAATCTGGTATTTGATTATCAGACAGATAATTTGAAGCTACAAAACCACCGATGACAGCTCCCGTCATTACCAATAAATTCCAGCGTTGTGCTTTCCAATCAAAACAGAAAAAGTCACAAGTTTTGTCGGCGCCGCATATGGTGCATAATGTTCTTAAATTGGACGACATTCCAAAATTTTTACCTACGTAGAGTAAGACAAACATCGTCAATGCAATCAATGGTCCGCTAACATACCACGGCCAAGGTTCTAAAATCCATTCCATAAATTATATTGTCATTATTTATTATTGTTGCAAATTTCAGCCTATAAAAAGAGATAGTCTGTTACATAGGTTACACAAGACTAAACATCTTCACCTTTCATCATTTTATGCCAATACAAATAAGGGAGCATATATTTTTTTAAAAGCCACAAACGCCAGTGTTCTTTTGAGCTGTCGCTGATAAGCATCATTTTAAGTTTTGGATCGGGCGTGAATTCATTTTTGTAATTAAATTCGGCTAAAACCATTTTTCCGTATCCGGTTACTAACGGACAAGATGAATATCCTTGATATGATTTGTTGTCGGCAGCTTTTCCTTTTAGCAGTTTAAGGATATTATCGACCACTACAGGAGCCTGTTTACGTATGGCTGCTCCGGTTTTTGCAGTTGGCAATGCAGCTACGTCTCCAATTCCGAAAATATTTGGATATTTTTTGTGTCGAAGACTATTGATATCAACATCTAACCAACCTGCTTCATTCACTAATACAGATTCTTTCACAAACTTTGGAGCTGTTTGTGGCGGAGCTAAATGTAACAAATCGAAAGGCATTTCAATCAATGAATCACCTTGTTGTTTTTCTCCCAAAACATTACCTTCCTTTACGATACAGTTGTTATCATCAGTAGCAACACTTTTGAAATAGACTATTTTTTTGTCGGCGTCTATTTTAACGGGAGCATAAAAAGGTTTAAAATGTACATTGTATCTATGGATCACTTTCATTAATGTATCTGCAATTCGCTTCACCCCAAAGATGACAGTACTGGGAGTTGCAAAAACTACATTTGATTTTTTGTCTAATCCATTCCTGCGAAAGTAGTCTGCAGCCAGATACATGATTTTCTGCGGAGCTCCACCACATTTTATAGGTGTTGTTGGTTGCGTGAAAACCGCATTTCCACCTTTGAAATTCTTTAGGCATTCCCAGGTATATTTCGGATCTATATAGTTACTGCATACAACTCCCTTTTTTACTGCTTCTTCCAACCCTTCTATTAGGGAAAGATCATTTACTAATCCAGGAGAAACAATGAGATAATTGTAGCTAATTACCTGACCTTGTTGTGTTTTTATTTTGGCTTCCTCGGGAAAGAATTCTGTCACAGAATCCTGAATCCACTCTGCTTGATGTGGGATTAACTCCCTTATAGTTTTTTTTGTTTTGTCGAAATCATAAGTTCCTGCTCCGACCAATGTCCAGGCTGGTTGATAATAGTGCATCTCTGCCGGATCAATGATGACAATGTCAAGTGACTTCTCCTTTTTTAAAAGCTGAGCTGCTGTCATGATTCCTGCTGTGCCAGCTCCAATTATGACTATTTGATAATGTGCTTTCATATCCTCATTATTTAAATTATTCGTAAAAGTATATTCCGAATAAAAGAATGTCTGTAACAAATGTTACTGAAAGGCATATTTATGAAGAATAATATAAGGCTAAGTGGCTGTAGTAGTTATAATAAAGTATTTAATCATTTAAAATTGAAGGTATTATGAGGTACATTAAAAACATCCTTTTATCAATAAGCGAAAATTCAACAAAATTGACGAAAACCAGCTTATTCTTCTTTATTTTTAATCATCATCAGTAGGGAATAAGCTCCCTTAAACACAAATTCCTGGTTTTCAATATTACTGTTATTTACAAAGGTAATTGCTGTATAGCCATTGTCATTCTCGCCTGTGTTCACTCCAACCATCTCGAATGTGTTTTTTCCTTTGCTAATAAATGTAAATTGCTTTCCTTCGTATTCTACAATTGCTTCAGAAGGAATTGCCGTTGCCGGTGTATTTTTAACCTGGATTTCAGCATTCATATAGGTGCCTGGAATGAGCCGCTGGTCGTAGTTTTCAAAATAACATAATACATCGGTATTTCTGTCTTCGGACAGATCCTTTCCAATCATCATAATCTTACACTTATGTTTCTTTCCCTGTTCATTATTCATATAAGCTAATAAGAATTGGCCAACATATAGCTTATCCAGATCACGTTCAAACACCTTTAATGCCAAATGGATATTCGAAGGATCAATCAATTCAAAGAGGACTTCTGTAGGTGTTACATATTTTCCAATATTTACATTTACTTTTGAAACGTAGCCGCTAATGGGTGAGTAAATGTTTACACTTTTAATAATTTTAGTTTCACTGATGCTGTTGACATTAATACCAGCAATTGCTAGCTTTTGTTTTAAAGCTGAGATCAGTACAAGTTGGCTCCGATAATCTGCTTCGGATTGTTGAAAAATCTTATCACTGCTGGCCTGACTTTTATTTAAGTCTTTTTGTCTGTTATATTCATTCTCCAGATAGTTGATCTTCGTTTTCGCTGTGAGGTAATCTTGTTGTAACTGGACGTATTGCTGGTCTTCGACAGTACCAATTACCTGGCCCTTTTTAATGTGCATTCCTGGCAATAGATTGGTTGATTTTAAATATCCTCCAAGTGGCACACTTACTGATATCATATTTTGTGGTGGAACATCTATTTTTCCGTTGAGTTTTAAGCTGGTTGAAATCTGCTTTTGTTCAACTTTACCAGTAGTGATGGCTGCATTTTTAAATTGGGCCTCCGTTAGCGTCACGATGTTCGAATCTATTGCCACTTCTTCGGGCGTTGTATTGTTTTGTTGTCCACAGCCTGACATGAACAGGAGCGTTGCAGACAAATAGGTTAGGAGTCTCATGGTTGATAAATTAAGGACGAGTTAGATAATTAAGTAGCACTAGCGTTTCGTTAAGGTTTTTAACTGCTTCCAGATAATCGCTTTTTACAGCTGTAGCCTGATTGATCAATTGCACCCAATCCAGGTAGTTGATATTTCCACTATTCAGCTGTTGATTTGCTGTTTTCATGATCAAATCGGCGTTCTTCACTGATTTAGCTTCAAAATATGCAACCGTTTGTAGGTGGTTTTGATATTGACCCAGCATGGATTGATATTCTGCAGATAGCTTTTGAAAATTAAGGTCATAATTGCTTTTTGCTAATAGCATATTGATCTTTGCACTGTTGATTTTAGCTTTTACATATTGGGTGAAAATGGGAATACCCAATCCCAGTTGTACAGTGCTAAACCGGTTTGATCTGGTATATAATTTTTCATCAGGACCAGTTCCTTTAAAGCTTCCATTGTTGTATCCCAATGACAGTTCTGGTAGTAATTTACTTTTTTCGACTGCGATAGTTGCTTTGGCTATTTCTTGATCTTGTAAAGCAACTTTAATGGCCGGATGTTCGTCAAGATCAAAGCGAACCAGCTCAAGGCGAGCTATAGGCTTTGTTTCAATTATTGGTTTAAAACGGTTGGTAGAATTTAATAATATCAGAAAATGCAGTTGCGAAACCTCTTCATCTGCTTCTACTTGTCTGAGTTGCATCTTAATTTGTGCCAATAATGTTTCTGCACTTGTTTTTTCAAGTATATTACTTTCACCCTTTAACAGTCGGAGTTCGGCTTTTTTGTAGAATCCTGTATAAAGACTGTCGGATTGTAATAGCAGCTTCTTTTTTTGCTGTAGGTAAACTATAAAATAAAATATCTGACTCACTTCTTTCTTTAAGTCGGCCTCTTTGAGCGCTAGGGTCAACATACCGCTCTTCCAATCTTCACGCAACAACTTGTTTTGCCTTGAGTAAACGGTTGGAAAGCTAAAGGATTGATTGATTCCAAATTTTGTATCGGTATAACTGCTATTGATTTGACCAACTTCTGCAGAAACATTTGTTTGAGGAATATTTGCAGAAGTTTTAATTAGTGCTTGTTGGTACCGGGTCTTCAGTTTTTCATTTTTTATTGTTAGGTTGTTTTTTATCGCTGTGTCTATCGCAGCCTGAAGGGTTATAGGCGTTTGTGCGTGGACAACTGAGGTTATTCCCATTAATAACAAAATGGTTGTGCCAGGAATAGTTGATTTTTTAATTCCCATTTTAAAGCCTGTTTCAAACATGATGTATAAAATTGGTAAAACAAATAGGGTGAGAAAGGTAGCAATCAGCAAGCCTCCTATAACCACAGTTGCCAATGGTCTTTGAACTTCAGCACCTGCTCCATTGCTTAATGCCATCGGCAAAAAACCTAATGAAGCTACAAAGGCAGTCATCAATACTGGTCTTAATCTTACTTTCGTGCCCTTCAGTACAATGCGTTTCAGGTCTGTAATTCCTTTCTGTTTGAGTTGATTAAATTCTGAAATCAATACAATACCATTTAGTACGGCGACCCCAAAAAGTGCTATAAAACCTACGCCGGCACTGATGCTAAATGGCATTTCTCTCATTGCCAAAAATAAGATACCGCCAATAGCCGATAACGGAATTGCAGAATAAATCAGTAAGCCCTGTTTTAGAGAGCCAAAAGCAAAATAAAGGAGTAAAAAGATCAATAATAACGAAACCGGAACAGCTATCATTAAGCGATCTTTAGCTGCATTTAGATTTTCAAAAGCCCCCCCATAGTTTACATAATAGCCTGTTGGAAGTTTCATCTGCTGATTTACTTTTTGCTGAAGTTCGTTGACAATACTTTGAATGTCTCTGTCGCGAACGTTAAAGCCCACTACAATTCTTCTTTTTGCATCCTCTCGTTGTATTTGATTGGGACCATCTTTGATCTGAACATTCGCTAGCTGATATAAGGGGACCTGTGTACCCTTAGGTGTTGATATCAATAGATTTTGAATATCCTTAAGGTCTTTTTTTTCCGATCCACTAATTTTCACTACAACTTCAAACCGTTTCTCACCTTCAAACAACATTCCTGTACTTTGTCCGGCGAGAGCCGTATTTATAATTCTGTTCACATCATTGATGTTTAGGTCGTACTGAGCCAGCGCATTGCGATTGTAATCAATGATGATCTGAGGCATACCAGCTACGGTTTCTACATAAAGGTTTTTTGCGCCATCAACGGTATTGATGATCTTACCCAGTTGATTGGCATAATGGGATAGGGTATCTAAGTCTTCACCAAATATTTTACATACCACATCCTGTCTTGCCCCAGTCATCAATTCATTGAATCTCATTTGAACGGGAAATTGAAAACCAGCAGTAATTCCTGGTACATCCTGTAAGGCCATTCCCATTTTTTCAGCTAACTCATTAAATGTTTTTGCAGAAGTCCATTCGTGTTTAGGCTTCAGAATCACCATCATATCACTTGCTTCCATAGGCATTGGATCTGTTGGTACTTCGCCACTTCCTATTTTGGTGACTATCTTTTCTACTTCCGGAAATTGACTCTTTAAGATATGGGCTGCCTTTTGTGTATTTTCTATTGTTGTGGTGATGCTGCTACCAGGCAATACTCTGGTATCAACGGCAAAGTCACCTTCTTCCAAAGCAGGAATAAATTCTCCACCTAGGTTGCTTAGCAGGAATATAGAGATGATAAACAAACTGCCAACGCATAGCATAACCGTTTTTGGGAAGTTTATGATATAATTTAATGCTGCCTGGTATTTTCGTTCTACGGCTGCCATGATCCGATCAGAGATGTTGGGTTTGTGTTTTGTTTTTTTGCTCAGAAAAACTGAACTCATCATAGGAATATAAGTTAGCGAAAGAATAAAAGCACCCAATAGGGCGAAGGCAACAGTTTGTGCCATTGGTTTAAACATTTTTCCCTCAATTCCCTCAAGAGCGAATATAGGAAGGTAGACTACTAGAATGATGATTTGTCCGAATACGGCACTGTTCATCATTTTACTAGCAGAGCTATTTACCTCTATGTCCATCTCTTGTTGGCTAAGCCGATCATTGGATCTGTTAAATTTACCATGAGTTAGCCTATGCATGACCGCCTCAACAATAATCACAGCACCATCTACAATCAAACCGAAATCTAGTGCCCCCAAACTCATCAAATTGCCGCTAACCCCAAAAAGGTTCATCATGATGATGGCAAACAACATAGCCAGAGGAATAACTGAGGCAACTAAAATACCCGCTCTGAAGTTACCTAAGAATAACACCAGTACAAAGACTACAATAAGCGCACCTTCAAGTAAATTTTTAGACACGGTACTAATGGCATTGTTGACCATTTTAGTGCGGTCTAAAAAGGGTTCGATGACTACACCTTCAGGCAAAGTTTTCTGGATCTGCATTATGCGATCTTTAACATTTTTGATAACCTCACTGCTGTTGGCTCCCTTGAGCATCATAACTACGGCTCCTGCGACTTCACCTTCATCATTATAACACATCGCTCCATATCGTGTTGCATAACCCGTTTTAACTTCGGCAACATCTTTTATGAAAAGAGGACTACCTCCACCAATAGTTTTAATCAATGTATTTTCAATATCACTTGTACTTTTAAAAAGTCCCTGACTCCTGATATACAAGACAGTTGGCCCTTTTTCAATGTAGGCACCTCCCGTATTTTGGTTGTTCTTTTCAAGTGCATTGAATACGTCGGTAATGCTAATGCCGTGTGATAATAGTTCATTTGGCTTTACTTCAATGGAATATTGCTTGAGTTTACCACCAAAGCTACTTACCTCAGCAATTCCTTTTACACCAAGTAATTGACGGCGTACAATCCAATCCTGTATGGTTCTTAGATCTGTTTCATTGTATTTGTTAGCGTAGCCTGGTTTTGGTTTTATTACATATTGATAAATCTCGCCCAAGCCAGTGCTGACAGGGCCAAGTTCCGGTACGCCGATACCAGCTGGAATCTGCGATTGTACCTGTTGTAAACGTTCGGCAATCTGTTGACGTGCCCAATAGATATCGGTAGCATCGTCAAAAACAATAGTCACCAGCGATAAACCAAATCTGGAAAAGCTTCGGATTTCTTTGAGACCTGATAGGTTGCTGTTGGCCTGTTCAATAGGGTAGGTCACCAAACGTTCAATATCTGTGGCGCCGAATGAAGGTGCAATAGTAATTACCTGCACTTGGTTGTCAGTGATGTCTGGGACAGCATCTATTGGCAGTTTAGTCACTTCATAACTACCATAGCCGATCAGGGCAAAGATAAAAAGTGCAATAATGAGCTTATTTCTAATGGAAAAAGCAATAATTTTATTCAGCATAACCAAAAAAATGTTAAAATTAGTAAATTGAAAAATGCAGCGAAACTTCTCTTAGAGCTATCTCACCAGATATAAATCATCAATAAATTGAAAACTATTTAACAGAATTTTGGTGGCTGCCATATGCCAGACAGGAAATCAGATGGAATAAAGGACTCGTCTGAAATATAGATTTTTGACAATATAATTTGCGAAGAATTGATATTGAACAGTGCTATTGAATCTGGAATAAAGGCTGGAACAATTGGTGCTGAAAAATGATCAGCCGTTTTAAATGGCAACTGCATGTCTCTTTCGTGATCAAAATCATTTGCACTGTCATTGATATAATGTGATGTCAGAAATTCAATAAATGAAATACTCGGATCTAGTATTTTATGTTCGGTATAATGATCAAAGAAAACCGGCAATTTCATTAATTGAGAAACCTCATTTGTAGAAAACAAATGAATAGTGAGAAACAATATTGCGGCTAACCTTTTCAAGGTGATGAAGTTAATTAGAATTTATAAAATAGCTATACTAGTTAGGATAATTTGCTGTTAAATGACGTTTTTCTAAAGGTCAAATTTCTCAGATTGGCTATTCTATGCCTGATGCAGGTAGGGAATGGGAATCAAGATTGATAATTCAGCAATTCATTTTTAGTTGTTTGAAAGTTTAACAGTATTTCCTCCATCTGGTTCTTTACAAGCTGTTGTTCTTCAATCAAACTCATTTTAATTTCTTTAATTGGACCATAAGTTAATGGTTCCAGTTTTTTCAGCAAATGATTAACTTTTTGTTTTAGTTCTGAGACCTGCTGTTCTAATGAATTGAATAGGATATCGAGTTTCGTGTTAATTTCCGGTTCCAGAGGTTTCTTACTTATATTTTTGAGAATATTGGATTCATCATTAATGAATTTTAGATCGGCTAACCATTGTTTTGCGATAAGGTATAATTCCTGTAATTCTGTGCTCAATGCATTGTCTTCTATTGTCGTAGTCATAATTTTATGATTGATATACAAAGGTTCTGATAATATCTTATTGTTACTATGACGGTTATCAGTCTTTTGGATGATAGGTGTCACACAAAAGTATACGATGATTCATCACATTTTCCCACAAGTCGGTAAGAATAATTGAATATTTGTACAACAATCCAGTAGCTTTGGTAAAAAATATAGAACGAGTAATTTTTGCTACAATCATCATGGCTGCTTTTTGCAAATGCTAAAGATGGGTTTTTTAGGCTCTGCATTTGAAAAATGTGAAGTTCCATTCCTTATTTTTCCTGCCAAATCCACTCAGGAAATGTAAGCGTTAGTCATTGAACTGATAGAGACAGCTAGCTATAAATATTCTTATAAATAACCCCATCTTTAATAATGATGATGAAATTCTTTTCAGGGTCTTCTATTAATTTGATATTTTTAAAAGGACTTTCATCCACTAGCAGCAAGTCTGCATAAGCCTCCTGTTCAATAACACCAAGTTTTCCTTCTGAATAGGGGTTGCGCTTACCACTTAGAGTAAGCAAATCTGCATTGGCCGATGTAGCCATTCTCAAAATTTCGTAGGGTTTGTACCAGCGTACAAGTTTAGTGAGCTGTGCGTTCATCAACTGGGCATGCTCTATACATTTTACACCTGCATGTACTGCGGCTGTAATTGCTTTTTGCGTGTATGCATGCACCGCTACATAGGTTCCCCAATTGTCTGCCGCATCCACTGCTGCCTTAATTTCTGCTTCTGTAAATTGGGACACGTCCAAAGGATCATAGTTAGAGGCTACGCCACCTCCAGCCATCACTTTGATTTGAGTGGCACCCAAGCGTAATTGTTCTCTTGTCCGCATCAACACTTGGTCGGCACCATCAGCGATGATCGTCATGCCGGATTTTTCCATATAGTTTAATGGTGCGCCTGTCTACTTGGGTACATCTGTTGGTATTCCAAAGTCGCCATGACCACCGGTTTGAGAAATGGTAGCACCGCTTGGATAAATACGAGGTCCATTAACTATTCTCTGATCTATCGCTTTTTTAAGGCTAAATGAGGCTGCTCCCATATCCCGGGTTGAAGTGAATCCACGGAGTAGTTGTTTCCTGGCTGCATCTGCTGCAACAAGGTTAACATATCCTATATCTGATACTCCTAAAAAGAGACAGATGATAAGGTTAAGAACATACTGGTTGATGATAAGCGCATTCTTATTGGTGTTTACTTTTTTACCCGAGTGAACTCCGTGGAACTATAACGAGACAAGTGTGGGTATGTTTACATTTATCAATGTATTTGATTGGTTAGAATGAACTACAATACTCCCCTTGAGTAGTTCAAGCCTATTGTTGATATCATTTAATGAATTTAAAGAAATTTGAGCCATACCGATTTCAAATTCGAAATTGACATGTTGTGGAAGGCTTATTATCGAATAACTGATTTTTTCGTACTCATCAATATCCCGGACAGCATCAGTTAACAACTGAATAATTCTGAAAACATGTATAGATTCATTGGGATTGAAAAGTAGGTTTATATCATCCACCTGTCTGATTTCAATCTCATGCTTAGTGAAAGTATCAACGATCATTCCATTGATGCTTTCAGTTAAGCCTAGTAAATCCATTTGATAAGGCCTCAGTCGGTGAAGTATGCTTCGGATCTCAGCCATGATCTTTCCAACATGATCAATTGACTGGTTTATAGGATTTGCTGACTCACCCTCACTTTGTCGCTGCAATCTCCAAAACTTATTTTTGATTAAAATTAGTTGCTGCCCTATATTGTCATGCAATTCCATGGCTACTCGTTTCTTCTCTTGCTCCTGACGTTGCAATAATTCTTTTAGGAAACCTCTTTTTTCATTTAATAATTTTACAGCAATCTTTTCCTTTTCTTTCTGATAGAAATTGAGCCGATTTGCAAGAGCAAGTGATAAAATCAAGGCATCCGCCAATGCGCCCCAATGCATGGATGTACGCGTAAATATATTATCGGGTAAAATGTCAAGATCTTTTAAATTGTATATTGCATTTCCAGACATCAGACAACCAAATCCAAGTATGAAATAAAGTGCAGGTTTGTATCCTTTTTTGAGGCAATGAAGTCCGGCACCAAACCAATATAGAAAAAAAGGATACATCAGGTATTGTATCGCAATAAAACCATAAGGGCCTTTCCAATAAATATCTACAAATAAAATGGCTATGGAAAAGAAAGTCATCAACCAGCTGATTTTGTAGAAAAAGGGGCTGTTTATTTTGGTTTTTAGAAAAGAATTTGTAAATAAAATACTTAAAATACTCGCAGTGGAAAGTAGGGTAGCAGCGCTATTCAGCCAGGTTGCTGAAGCGGAAATATTGGGTAAAAAACCGTTGAAAAAAAAAACGTTTAAACTCCAAAAAAAGATATAACCTAGGTAATAGAGGTAAGCTTGTTCTTTGGTGAGTAAGTAAACAAAAAAGTTGTAAATGACAAAAGCCATCAACATGCCGAAGGTAATGCCATTTAGTAGATCGGGCAGACGGCTTTCTTCAAGCGATGTTTGCAGTGTTACCACCTTTATGGGTAACCGTAATATATTATTACTGGTTGCCCTGATATAATATTCAACCTCTTTATTTTTAGGTATTGAAATAGGGATAAGCGTGTTGTTGATCTTTATGCGGTCAGTATCATCGGTTTTGCCGGCAAATGTAGTGAATATTTTAACCAGATGTCCTGCCTGTTTTTGGTAAATGTCAATAGATTGTAGAACAGGTGGGTTATCAATCTGGAAATACCAATCAGCCATGTCGGTTCGGTTTGAAACAGTAGTTTTAACCCAAACTGCTGCACTAGTGGCACCTAAAGACAAAACCGGAAACGTGGTTGAATTGAAGTTTGGGTTTTGAAGTACATCATTAGGCTTAAAGTCTTTTTGATCATCAACCAAAAACAAGGGATAATTGATTTTATAAGTTTTCTCAATGTCTTTAAGTATTACATTTTGCGCATTGGCCATGTTAATATTATATAACAGGAATGCACTCAGGAGGATTACAAAAAGTTTAAATCTTCTTTTTTTCATTCCTGTTTTTGTTCGATTGCAAAACGCAGCAAACTATTTTTACCCGAAAGATTAAGCTTTTTTAAGATGTTCATTCTGTGATTTGATACTGTTTTTTCACTAATATAGAGTTCGTCTGCAATATCCCTAGTGCTTTTGTAACTGCCTACCAATTTTAATATTTTCATCTCTGAAGGGGTTAAGGTATTTAGCAATTCAGTTAAAACTTCAGTACGATGAGATCTCCGTTGACTAAGCAAAAAGGAGCTCATCTCGGGGCTGATGTAGGAGTTTCCGCTTGTTACCGCTTCGATGGCATGAATGATATCGACAACCGCATTCTCTTTCAAAACATAGCCCGCAACGCCAATATCAAGCGCATGTAGAAATGCATCCTTAGCTTTATGCATAGTAAGTAGTATCACATTAGCATCTGGGTTAATTTTAATTAATTCTTTAGCAGCTATTAAACCATTCATCTCTGGCATATCTATATCTAATATCGTAACGTTAGGATGAAGTTTACAAGCATTTTCCAATGCTTCTATACCATTTTTAGCCTCAAAGATAACCTCATATTTAGGTTCTGATTCTATAACTTCTTTAAGACCTTTAAGAAATATAGGATGATCATCTGCTATTAATATTTTCATGTAGTTCGGGTTGTTATTTGCTGATCGTTTTTTTTAAAATTAAGTTGTTATTAAAGCATAAAGGGATTTTGATATTGACTTCAGTTCCCAATGATTGTTGGCTCCGAACGGTGATTTTGGCATGTATTACGTCACACCTTTCTCTGATTCCTAATAGTCCTAAGCCCGTTGTCAGACCATCTTTATTGAATCCTATACCATTATCCCGATAGGAAAATCTCAATTCATCTTGTATATGTTTGATGTTTATCCAGCAATCTGATGCCTCAGCATGCTTGATCAGGTTATTTAGTAACTCTTGTATCACTCGGTAAATGTGCATTTCCATATTTTTCTTTAATAACTGATCTATATCATCTATTTCCAAGTAGATGTTTGTCTCTGTGTGATCACGAATATCTTCAACGAGATTTTGAACTGAGCTTTTTAAGCCAAGGATATTCATTTGATACGGTCGCAGGGAAAAAGATACGCTACTGACCTCTTCAATTGCTTTTCCTATATCGGTCGCAATTTCAATCATTAATTCTTGCTGATGATTTTGGCATACCTTCTTAAGTATGAATACTTCATTTTTCAAATGGACCAATTGTTGACCTATGGACTTGTTTAGCTCATTAGCTATATTCTCTTTTTCACTCTCCTGACCAATGATGAGTTCTTGAGCGAAACCTTCAGTCTGAGTAACAACATTTTTCTTTAGGAGTGTCGTCTCCTTTTTTAAATTGTTTAGATTGACAGCCAAAGCAAATGATAAAGTTAGTGCTTCTAGGCAGAGTCCTGCTTGGAGAAACATCACTAACTGAAGTTTTTCGTAAAGGAGATAACCTATCAAGAGGAAGGTTAAAGCGATGATATAATAATGTGAGGGTTTAAATTTATTTCTGAAACTAATGTACGCTGCAATCAACCAATACCAAATAGTGATGAACGACATGATTGGAAGTAACTCGAAAGCCAATTCACCAAAACCTATCAGATCAATCCCAAAAGGAATAAGTAACCCAATAATTAACCATCTATGAATCTTGAAAAGTCTTGGAGCGTATTGAGCTGTATGGAGGTAACCATTGGTGAAGAGTACACCAAAAATCAATGTTGCACAAAATGTAACAGTTAACAGGCTTAGGTTCGAAACTGAAAACCAATCGTTGAAATATCCGATCCAAGTTATTAAAAATGCAAGGCCGGAACCAATGTAACCTGTGTAATGTAGGTAAGATCTATCTTTAATAGCAATGTAAACGTAAAGGTTATAAATCATCAGTGCCAGTAAAGCACCGAACATGAAGCCATTTAATAAATTAATGAAATGTTCCTGCTCATAAATCGTTTTTACTGATTTTATACCGGTCGTTGCCATAGCATTTAAGCATAAAGGCATGTAAAGTAACCCATTTAAAAACATGGTCAAA
Organism: Pedobacter sp. ASV1-7; assembly: GCF_040203335.1. NCBI lineage: Bacteria > Pseudomonadati > Bacteroidota > Sphingobacteriia > Sphingobacteriales > Sphingobacteriaceae > Pedobacter > Pedobacter sp. ASV1-7. The sequence goes on from NZ_JBEHBV010000009.1 coordinate 131,877, forward strand.
TATAAATAAGATAATGCATTAGGAAATAGGCATTACTACCCATAAATATGATTAATGCTGCCTATTTATGCGTGTTGCTACTAAAACTACCTTTGTGCCAACAATTTTATTTAGAGTAATACATGACATCTACCTATGAAATAGTTAGTCACAATTTAAATTATTAGCAATGAAGGGAATAATATTTTTGATTGCAATGTCTGCAATAATTACCTCATGTAATCAAAAACCAGCAGAGGAACAGCGCACAGAAGATTTATCAACACCAATAGAACAGGTTTCTAAGCACGAAAAAATTAAGGATAAAGCTCTTTTTAATATAGAAGATATTGCATATTCCGATCATGATTTAGGTAATTTTCCATTTTTTACCTTTCCAAATGGATTAAAAGAACGTGCAAAACCATTAATAAATAGATTCGATGTATGCTTTTTCCCGATTGATAGCGTAATGACTCCTTTCGAAGGAAAGCTTTACAGGGTCGATGTTGTTAGTGAGCAGGGTGAGCAGTTTTCAAAACACTATTTCGAAAAAAGTATGGAAACTTATCTAAGCTCTATAGGTGGGGTGAAAATATATGATGGTGAAATTTCAAGGAAAGAATATGATCGTTATAACAAGCAATTTCAAAGGAGAGGTGGTCAGGGTGATATAGGTTATTTTGATGAACATATAAAATTTTATGTCATCCGGTCTAAAGATAAAGGGAATATTTATGTTCAGTTTTCGGCTGATAATATAAGTGGTAAATTGAATGTCCTTCAAGAAGAAGATTTCCAGCAAACCATTACTAAGATTACTGCAGATGACATTCTAAAAGACCTGACTCAAAAAGGGAAGGCGATTTTGTATATCAACTTTGATGTAGATAAGTCCGACATCAGCACTGATGGGAAAAACATCGTTAATCAAATAGCAAAAGCTTTAACAAAAGATAATTCTCTGAAAATTGCTATTGAGGGACATACTGATAATACGGGGGATGCTGCCTACAATAAAAAACTTTCAAATGACCGCGCCCATGCGGTAATGTTTGACTTGATCAATCAAAATATTGACAAATCTAGGTTGTCTGCCTCAGGATTCGGAGCAGAGCGACCATTGCTTGCTAACGATTCTGAAGACAATAAAGCCAAAAATCGTAGAGTAGAATTGCTTAAAATAAATTAATAATATGAAAAAAACAATCATTCTTTTTACACTCATCTTGTTCGCAAATTTAGCATTTGCCCAAACTTTTCAAAAAGGTACTAACATCATAAATGCCGGAATCGGATTAGGAGGTAATTTGGGCGGGCTTGGGGATTCCAGACCAGCTATAAGTGCTTCTTTTGAACATGGAAAATGGGATATTGGCGGTCCGGGGGTTATAAGTATTGGTGGCTATATCGGCAATACAGGTTATTCATACAAGAATGTTGGCTACACTCAAAAATGGAATTATACTATTATAGGTGCTCGTGGTGCTTACCATTATAACGGTTTCAAAAATGTACCAGACCTGGATGTTTATGGAGGACTAATGTTGTCCTATAACCTTGTGAATTATTCAGCTGATAATTATAGTGGCCCAAATAGTTATGGTAGTGGGCTAGGACTCTATGCTTTTGTAGGAGGACGTTGGTTTTTTACCGAAAAAATTGGAGCATTTGCCGAGTTGGGGCATGGTATTTCTACTTTAAATGTAGGTGTCGCAATCAAGTTGTAGTGTTTTATATAGAAAAATCACCATGAAAAAAAATATTTATTACTCATTTGCAGTACTGTTTTGCGTATTTACTTCTTGCAGTAAATCAAATAATCCCGAGGAACCGGGAAAAGGCGGTGGGGGCTATGTGAGTGGCACCTATTGGCCTTACACTGTCAATAACACTTGGTATTTGGTCAATACTGAAGATCCAAACGATAAATCCGACTTAATTATTCACAAGGAACTAACATACAACGGCAAAACTTACTATCAGTTCAAGCCAGTAGGGGCAATTGAGGGCTTCGAATTGACAGATGGCTTCCGTGAAGATAATGGAGTATTCATTTCATTATATGGTGCTACATCACGTATGGGCACAAATACGTCGGCAGGAACCGTTATTGAAGTTAACACTAATCTGAAAGTAGGAGAAGTTTTTAAAGACGAAGTAACGCTGACTGTATCTGGTTTGGCATCAGGTACCATCAAACACATTAACGAAAGTAAGATATTGGAGAAAGCTCCAAGCGCAACAATCAATGGAAAAAAGTATCTGGATGTTATAAAAATTGAAGTTAAGCATACAGCAATTAATAGTATCACAGGTAACACCGTTATAATTACTTACGAAAGATGGCTTGCCAAAGGAATTGGTCTGATCTATGAAAAAACCAAATATGGTGAATTGGATATAAAAGAGTACAGTTTGTTAAGTTATAGTGTAAAATAAAAACAGTCAGCTATTATAGTTGACTTCAAATGGATTTAAAGATTGAAAAAGGAATGTTATCTTTGATCATAGAAAAAAGTACATTAAAATATTGCAAACAAGCTCAAAATAAATGGTTACCCAATCAGTTACCTAGTTTTTGAAAACAATGATATTACTACTGTAGAGGCGGTTTTTTCGTAAAGATTTGAATCCCAGCGGGATCACAGAGAATAGTATCTAAAACGTATAAAAGCTTGCAAATCAAATGATTGCAAGCTTTTTATTTTTACGGCAAACGGCAAAAATCATCAACATTTTTTTAAGGACACCGGGAGTGGGTCGAGGTTCGCAGGGAATTTTTTTTCTTTAGGCATAAGATCCAGACTTGATTTTAAGGAGTTTTTAGTGCAAATATACGGTTTGCGGGTGATTTATCTAAGAATAACTTAATCATAGCAATTCAAATCGCTATGATTAAGTCAATAACAAGTCTTATTCATAAAAAATGTATTCTGGCTCTTCAATTTCAAGTTTGTTATCTACATGCAAGACTCCAGGTGCTGCCCAGGCTGCATCTTCAGCATCTTGTTTTTCTGTAAAAGATCTGACTTTACCATATAAGGTCACTTTATTATCGGTTACGGTTACCTCAATTGCCTTTGAATCTAAATTTGCACTACGCTGAAAAGCTGAAGTAATCTTTTGTTTTATCTCTGAAGAATAAATTATAGGCTTAACCTTAATTAAATTGATGACCATCCTGACGCCCGATAGGAATTCAATTGATCGCTTAATATTCTTGCGCTGAAATTCCCATTCAACCTCACCTTCAAGTTTTACAATCCCATCTTCGACTTTTATTTTAATTTTATCTTCCTGCACCACGCTGTTCCACTTTAATGCATTCAATACCGCTGCAGCAATATCTGCATCTGTTTTTTTTAGAGATGGAGATAATATCACCTGAATATCTTCTGCAACAGCTTTAACTCCTAAAACCCTCTTGGTTGCACTTTCAGCGGCAATTTTTTTAACATATGAATCTACCTCTCCTGAAAGGGTTACTATCCCATTTTTTACAGAAACGCCAATTTCAGACGGATTCAATAGGGGCTCCCATTTCAATTCATCCATCACATCTTTCTGAATTTTTGAATCATTTTTCATTTTATTAGATTTTTGGTACTTGACGTAATCACTTTTTATTTAGCTGGCTACACATAGTTGCTTATGCTTTTTTATGATGATCCTTGTGTGATTTGTGAAACTCACCCATGGCGTCAATACATTCGTCATTTTTAAGCATCATTTCTTTGCCATTTTTCAATTTGTAAGTGCCATCAGGCATGATTTTCTCCCCATTTTTTAAGATAACCTCTTTTTCCATTAAGGTTTCTTTACCCGCCATGGAATGATACATTTTCCCATCTTTCATCATATAGCAGCTCATGCTTTTACTATGATTTGTTTTTTTTTGTTCCGGTTTATTGACTTGTGCATTTACCGATGCTGTGGCGAAAACAACAGCCACTAGAATAATTAATAACTTTTTCATAACATTTTTTTAGTGTATAAATTCCAGGACTTTACCTGGGCTTAAATAAAGATCGATACAATATTAGTTGAATGGGATGATGGAGGTCATTCGGGGCGATGATTGTCATCATGAGCCAAATGTCAATTGACTTCATCGCGATTTTTAGCAGTCCTGTTGATAGTTTTATTGTAGTGATGACTGTCATGGTGTTTGCTGATAGTGGTCATCGAAAAATTACCGTTTAGTAGAGAAATTAGCGGTAACCAATAAAGATAGAAGCCATGAGTAATATATCAATATCCGACATTAAAGAAATTATGGAAGCTGTTCATTATTGGCCGTCCATTTCCATTATAATGCCTTTTCTAGCTAAAATTAACTTAGAGACAGAATTGAAGCAATCATTTAAAGTTAAGTTGGATGAGATTGAACGGGAGCTTAAAGACAATTATCCTGAAGATATTTCCAAACTAATGGTGAAGAAATTGAAAATTGCGATTGACAAAGTAGATTTAAATGTCCCAAAAAATGGAGTAGCAATTTACGTTTCTCCTGTATTTGAGAAAATAGTATATCTGGATGTCCTTGTTAAGGAGCGGATTATAATTGATGAATCATTTGAAATCAGAGACATGCTTTATAGCAAAAAAAAATGCCCCAAATATCTGTTGCTTTTATTAAGCGCAAAACAGTTTGGTGTGTATTTAGGCAGCTTGAATCAGTTGACTAAGATTGAAACGAGTATTCCGGAATCCATAAATGCATATATAAATGAATGGCCGGAAAAGGTTGCAAATTTTACAGATTCAAACGATCGTAGACAGGTTATTATTCAAAAATTTTTACAGCATATTGATACAGATTTAGGTCGAATCATAAGAAACTATGAATTACCTGTTTTTGTAATGGGTGTGAAAAAAATATTAGGGCATTTTAAAAAAATAAGTAAACACCAGAAGGCCGTTGCAGGTTACATAAGTGGTAATTATGATAAGGTAAGTTTCGCAAAGCTGGAGAAAATATTGAAAGAACATTTGGAGCAATGGCGGAATGAAAAAGATAAAACCGTAGTTGAAATCTTGAATATTGCCGAAGGGAAAAATAAACTAATTAAGGGAATAAAACCGGTATGGGAGGCGGCAATGGAAAATATTGGCAATAGGATCTTTGTTGAAAGTAATTTTGTTTTTTCGGCTCAAAGAGGAGGTACATTAAACTTGATAGAAGACCTGGAACAACCTTACAATAAGTTTTCTTACATCAGGGATGCTGTCGATGATATTATTGAAAAAGTACTTCTAAATGGAGGAGATGTTGATTTTGTAGATTCTGATGTCTTAAAGAATTATGAACACATTGCATTAGTAACATATTGATTTTGGATTAATACATCTATTTTATATTCCAACGTTCCTGGTTAATTTGAATGTTAAACTTAAATTATAAATAATATGACAACTTTATTAAAATCGAATGGTTTTCCATCATTTCGTTCAGCAATGGATGATTTTTTCAACACAGACTTTTTTAATAGGCCCTATGTCGCCAGTGAATTTCTCCCTGCTGTTAATATTCGCGACGAAGAAAATAGCTATGAACTCGAATTGTCAGCACCTGGCTTTAAAAAGGAAGACTTTAAGATTACTTCGGAAGACGGCCTGCTGAATATTAGTGCTGAAACAAGTACTGAACATAAAGAGGAGAAGAAAAATTATACCAGAAAGGAGTTTTCCAGTTCTTCACTTTCCCGGAGTTTTAGTCTTCCAGATAACATTATAGAAGATAATGTTAAAGCACATTATAAAGATGGAATCCTAAGACTTAGCCTTAAAAAGAAGCTTAAGACATTGCCCAATAGAAAAGAAATCAGTATTGAATAAATGTTGTTTTTGTTTTTTTCTCCATAAAAAGTTGTTATGAAAAAGCCTCTGCCAACTGTTCAAAACTATTGGAACTTAAATCAGGATCAGGTTTTGGTTCAGGTTTCTGGAAATTTGAAAGGTTTAGATTCTAATGAGGCTGCCTCTCGTATTAAACAATATGGGCTAAATACTTTGAAGAATAAGAACAATAATTCGGGGATTTTATTGTTTTTCCGACAATTTAAAAGCCCGATTACCTTATTGTTGATAGGAGCCGCAGTATTGTCCGCCTTTTTAGGTGATCGGCTAGATACTTTGATTATTTTAATGATTGTGATGATTAGTAGTGTTTTAGGATTCTGGCAGGAGAGAGGCGCCGCAAATGCGGTTAAGGAATTACTGAACATGGTTCAGCTTCGCAGTATGGTAATCAGATCAGGAAAAGCTGTCGAATTGCCTGTTGAATCGATTGTGCCCGGAGACTTGGTGATGATTACTGCTGGCGATATTGTCCCTGGAGATGCTTTATTAATTGAATCACAGGAACTGTTTGTCGATGAGGCCGCATTTACTGGTGAAACCTATCCGGTAGAAAAGTCTTGTGGAGTTTTACCAATCAATACCCCATTATCAAAAAGGAGCAATTCACTTTTTATGGGATCGCATATTATTAGTGGTAAGGCAACTGCATTGATTATTCATACGGCGAAACAAACAGAGTTTGGTAAGATCTCTACACAACTCCAAATACGGATTCCTGAAACCGATTTCGAAAGAGGAATCCGTAAATTTGGCTATATGCTGATGGAAATTACACTCTTATTGGTGTTTATTATCTTTGCTGCTAATGTTTTACTCCATAAGCCTGTTCTGGACTCTTTTCTGTTTTCCCTTGCTTTGGCTGTCGGTTTGACCCCTCAATTATTACCAGCTATTGTGAGTGTGAATCTTGCTAATGGGGCTAAGCGCATGGCTATTCAAAAGGTAATTGTGAAACGGTTATCTTCTATTGAAAACCTAGGTAGTATGAACATTTTATGTTCCGATAAAACTGGGACAATCACCGACGGAAAGGTAAATCTAAAGGGAACTCTGAATGCAAATGGTATGCATAGTGAAAAAGTTATGCAGTATGCCTGGCTTAATGCTTCTTTGCAAAAAGGCTTTCACAACCCTATAGACCAAGCCATCTGTTTGAGTTACAAAGGCGAAATTGGTAAATTTAAGGTTCAGTCTGAAGTGCCTTATGATTTTATCCGTAAAAGGTTGACTGTACAAGTCAATGTGGATACAGAGAATCTGGTGATCTCCAAAGGAGCATTAAATAGTATTTTGTCGGTTTGTACATCTGTCGAACTAGCCAATGGGAATTTGGAGAGTATAGAGCTCCACAGGTCAGAGCTGATTAGCTTATATGAACAGTTCAGTAATTCGGGGTTTCGAACGCTAGGGCTTGCTTATAAAAAAGGAAATGCTGCTCATGACTTCAGGCGGATGGATGAAAAGGAAATGATATTTTTAGGTTTTATAACATTATTTGATCCACCTAAAGCCAATGTCGGAGCGACGATTGCCCAACTTAGTCAGCTTGGGGTAAGTCTGAAACTTATCACTGGTGATAATTTGTTGGTTGCACGGAGCCTCGCTATTCAGGTTGGATTAAAGCAACCTGTGATTCTCACAGGTCAAGAAATACAGAAAATGAGTAACGCTGCATTGGTGCACAAGGCGGTGTTAACCAATATCTTTGCTGAAGTAGAACCAAATCAGAAAGAAAGAATTATCCTCGCGTTAAAAAAAGCTGGGCATGTTGTCGGATTTATTGGCGATGGGATTAATGATGCTCCTGCTCTTCACATTGCAGATGTTGGCATATCAGTGGATACAGCAGTAGATGTTGCCAAACAAGCTGCCGATATAGTTTTATTGGGACATGGTTTAGATGTGCTGATAAATGGGGTTGTGGAAGGAAGAAGGACTTTTACAAACACCATGAAATATATATTTATGGCAACAAGTGCTAATTTTGGAAATATGTTCAGTATGGCCGGTGCGTCTCTTTTCTTACCCTTTTTGCCTTTATTACCTAAACAGATCTTATTAACGAACTTGCTTACCGATTTTCCTGAAATGGCCATTGCAACTGATAAGGTTGATGAAGTTAATATTCAGAAACCACAGCGGTGGGATTTGGATTTTATTAAACACTTCATGATTATTTTTGGATTGTTAAGTTCTGCATTTGATTTTTTAACCTTTTATGTATTACTGGGAATACTACACGCTGATGAAAAGGTTTTCCAGACAGGTTGGTTTACAGAGTCTGTGATTTCTGCGACACTGATTGTATTGGTGGTGCGTACACGCCAGCCCTTTTTTAAGAGTATGCCCGGTAAACTACTTTCAGTAGCCACCGGAGTTATCTTGCTGATCGTTTTAGTTTTACCACTAACTCCCGCTGTAACTTGGTTCGGATTTGTTCGTTTGCCGCTTTCTTTTTACCCCTATATTCTGACAATAATTGTTGCTTATATCGTTTTTGCAGAACTAATAAAAAGATGGTTTTATAAAAAAAATGTATGGCGACCGTCGTCATGAGTAACACTTTAATCCATGTTTAAATTTGAATTAATAGATTAAATCTAACATATTATGAAAACGATACTTGTGTTAACCGATTTTTCAAATAATGCACTTAGAGCCGCAGAAGCCGCTGTAATATTGGCTGGAGAAATCCATGCGAATTTACTGGTCATGCATTCAGACAATAGTATTCCTATGATTCCTTATTATAAAGGCATGCCAGTGATTACTGAGAATATTAGTTGGGAAAGCATGAAAAATGAACAAATGGATAAGCTGGTTGCACATCTTGAATCTTTTGCTAATCTGAATGTGGTTCCACATCACAAGCTTAGTATTCATGTTCGGCTGATGACAGGTGATTTGCAGGCAAATGTTAAGGAGATAGTCAAAGAAAAAATTATTGAACTAATTATTATTGGAGCCCGGTCAGGTTCTAAATTCGATCATATTTTATTTGGTAGTGATACTAATGCATTAATTGAACATACGGAATGTCCAGTGCTGATTATTCCTCAGAATTATAATTTCAGAAAGCTAGATAGGGTCATATTTGCAACCAATTTTAATGAGACCGATGTTCATGTAATTAATTATCTCTTTAAACTTGGTAAGCTATTACAATATCAGTTGGAAATTGTTCATGTGAGTCTTTATGGAGATAAACCTGGTTTGAAAAATGAAAGTGTTCGGGGTTATATTAATAGTTTAAGTGAAAAAAAATACCCGGCAGTATTGTTCAGAGACATAAGGGGTAAGCGCCTGTTGCCAAGATTAATTAAACATTGTCAGGAAAGAGAAACTGACATACTCGCGCTTAGCTATCAACATCATTCTTTTGTTATGCGTATATTAAAAGAAGGAACAGTAAAGATGTCTATTGGTCAACAGAAAATCCCGATATTGGTTTTCCATTCGGCTAAGCCTAGCGTGCAACAAAAAGGTAATGAAAAAAATACTGTAGGCTCTGTTTTTTTATAAAAGAATCAATTTTTCATTTTTGCAAGTCTTTCAGGATTTAGCAGTTTAATCAAATCCCCATTTTTTTCAAGAATTCCTTCACATTTAAAGTCAGATAATGTTCTGCTGACTGTTTCAACTGCTACCCCTGCTATTGCCGCAAGTTCTTCTCTTGATATAGTAATTTCATCTAACTCTGTTGATTTTTTACTCAAACGTAATAAAACTCTGGCCATGCGTTTTCGAACAGAATGATAGGCTAGTTCGAGCATTTGTTCTTCTTTTTCGTGAATATGATTGGATAAGATTCTGATAAAATTGGCACTTATTTCCGGGTATCTATTTATTAGGTTAATAACTTGATCTTTAGGTAAAAGATATACTGAAGTATTTTCAACAGCCTCGGCTGTCTCACTAAAATCCTCATCAATTAAAAGCGCGTGAATTCCTATATAATCATTTTTTTTGTAAAAACCTGTGATGAGTTGCCGCCCGTCATCTGCTATTTTTATTGTTTTAATACTTCCTTTTACTACCTGATATAAACCCATAGGAGTATCACCTTCATAGTATAAAATTTGCTTTCTTTTGATCAGTTTAAGTTTCCGATTCGCCACAAGTTCATTTAATTCCAGGATCCCTTTGCCTGGCCCTGCAACAAGTGTTTCAAGATTTTCTGCCGGGGTCCCATGAAAAGATTTTTGTCTCACGTGCTTATTAATCCTCGTTTCTATCGCATGCAGCAAGTTCATATCATCAAATGGTTTCATTAGGTAATCATCGGCGCCCATATCCATTCCTTTGCGAAAATTTATTATATCTGTTTTCGCAGTCAGAAAAATAAATGGGATATCAGCGGTAATATCATTTTTATTTAATAAATATAAGACACCATATCCATCTATTTGTGGAATCATAATGTCGCATAAAATCAGGTCTGGTTGTTGTTCTATTGCAATGTCTAGACCCGATTTTCCATTGTCAGCTTGAAGAACCGAATATCCAGAAAGTTCAAGTATTTCAACGCAACTCTCTCGAATGTCAATATCATTTTCAATGATAAGAATAGTTTTCATTTCAATTCATTTATTTGCTTTTTTTTTACTGAAATCAATAGGAAAACGATTGAAACATAGAGATTGTAATTGTAACAACTTAAAACTTGTTAATGTTTTAAGTTGTTAAATATGTTTTTTTTAAAGTAACATTCTTTTATCGTTATTTAATATTAAAATACGATGATGAGCATCATGGCGCTCGCTGACAGCTATCATTTGAAGTGAGGAATGAAGTGTAGAAATTAGCTTATTATAAATTGTTTATCTTTTAAACTTTAAACTATGAAAAGTGATTTGGAAATTCAAAAAAACGTGATTGATGAGATAGGTTGGGAACCATCTTTAAATCCCTCAGAAATTGGTGTTTCTGTAAAAAATGGAGTAGTAACACTTTCTGGACAGGTAGACTCCTTTTATAAAAAACAAACTGCAGAAGCAGCAGTAAAAAGAATAAAAGGTGTTAAGGCAATTGCCGAAGATATACAAATCGGAGTTTCTCCATCCTACCAACGTTCTGATGCAGATATTGCCACAGCAGTATTAAATGCATTAAAATGGCACACTGCGGTACAGGAGGATAAAATTAAAATAAAAGTCGAAGATAGAATTGTACGACTAGAGGGAGAAGTCGAATGGGAATATCAAAGGAAAAATGCGAAGGCTGCAATCGAGAATTTAAATGGTGTGATTGCCGTCAATAACTTAATTAGGGTTAAGCCAAACCTTGTTGTATCCAATATCGAACAGAAAATAAGTGAAGCTTTTCAAAGAAATGCATCTATTGACGCTAAAAAAATAAATGTAAATGTTAATGGAAATAAGGTGATTCTAACGGGAACGGTGCGCTCCTTTACTGAAAAAGATGATGCTGAGAATGCTGCCTGGGCAGCACCTGGAGTGTTGCATGTAGATAGTAAACTCGAAATAGATGCACCTGAGTACGCTTTTTATGAATGATATATTTAGTGCTCATATGGTAAACATCAGAAGTAGATGAGACATATGTATTGAGGATAAATTAATGGTCATGCTTGGAGAACTAAATAAAAAAGAGATCATAGAATTTTTAGAAAGCAAGTTTATGGGGCGTTTAGGATGTCATTTAGATGGTGAAACTTACATCGTGCCTATTAACTATATATATCAAAATAATGCGATCTACGCACATTCAGGTGAAGGAAAAAAAATAGAAATGCTTCGAGCAAATCCACAGGTATGTTTTCAGGTTGATGAAATTGATAACATGTTCAAATGGAAAAGCGTCATTCTATGGGGAACTTTTCAGGAATTGAAAGGACAGGAGCGTCAACAAGTCATGCAAGGCTTAATCCAGCGTATCATTTCAACAACTGATAATCCTGATCGTGATCTTTCTCATGCCATAAGTCTGGCACTTCAGGACAACCTGATCGTTTATCGAATCGATATGCGAGAGGCAACAGGCCGTTTCGAATCACACGAGGAAATTATTTAAACATTGTAGAAATAGTCCGAAACGTTCAAAAGCAAAAATCAAGTATAGACTGTGTTTAAATCATTCATAATCATGATGTACGTCACCGGATTGCTTAATATTCTGATCTAATTTTATATAATAATTAGAATTAAAAACATGGGGAACTATATTAAAGATGAAGCATTTGCTGTAGATCTCACTAAAGAGAAAAGCTATATTCTTGAGGGGATTCATAGTTTGGATCCACTAATGGAACGGATAGGTGCTGCACGCTGCGTATTGTTGGGTGAAGCTTCCCATGGTACACACGAGTATTATACCTGGAGAACAGCGATATCCAAAAGATTGATTGAAGAAAAAGGGTTTAATTTTATAGCAGTAGAAGGTGATTGGCCGGACTGCTATAAACTGAATAACTATGTAAAAGGACGTAGTCACCATAAATCTCTTTCAGGTCTGCTGAATACTTTTAGGAGGTGGCCCACCTGGATGTGGGCCAATTGGGAAGTTGCCGCCCTGATTACCTGGCTTAAAAACCGCAATGACGAAATATACCCAGTTGATAAAACCGGTTTTTATGGGCTGGATGTTTATAGCTTGTGGGAGTCTATGGACACCATTATAGAATATCTAAAAAGAAACGACCTGCATGCTGCTGCCATTGCAAAAAAAGCTGCGCAATGTTTTGAACCTTTTGAAAAAGATGAGTTCAGATATGCGAAACAAAATCATCTTCTCTCAGACTCCTGCAGAGAACCGCTGACTCAGTTGCTTGCAGCGGTTAGAAAGAACAGTCTTCATTATGATCATGACCCTGAAGCAGCATTAAATGCAGAACAGAATGCTCATATACTGTTAAATGCAGAGGAGTATTACCGGAACATGACAGGTTTTAATCAAAATAGCTGGAACCTGAGAGATACCCATATGATGGAGACCTTACAACGTTTGTTTAAATTTCACGGATCTGAGAGTAAAGGTATTGTATGGGAGCATAACAGTCATATCGGTGATGCAAGATATACAAGTATGTACAATGATGGCTTGATCAACGTTGGTCAGCTAATCAGAGAAGAAATGGATAGTCAGGACGTGGTTATAGTTGGGTTTGGTACCTATCAGGGAAGTGTGATCGCTGGAGAAGAATGGGAGTCGCCTATGAAGGTTATGAAAGTACCCCCAGCTAGAGTAGGTAGTGTTGAAGATCTTCTGCACAAAGAGTCAGAGGAGGACCGGTTGCTGATATTTGATAAAACAGAAAAACAGCGTTTTGATTTAATCATGCCACATAGGGCTATTGGTGTGGTTTATAACCCTGAACACGAGAATAGAAGAAATTATCAGCTTTCTGTATTAAGTTCAAGATACGATGCCTTCATGTATCTGGATCAGACAACAGAACTTCATCCACTGCACTTGAAACCCGACGGACACCAGGTTCCGGAAACTTATCCATTTAATTTTTGAAATATTATATAATCGCTAGGCTCATCTTTATGGAATGTCATGATGTGTGTAGATATCTCTTCACTAACCAGAATCAATTTTAAACTAAAATATAAGAAAATGAAAACTTTAGTAAAATCAAATGGATTTCCGACGTTGCGGTCAGCGATGGAAGATTTTTTCAACTCCGATTTTTTTAACAAGCCCTTTATGGACACTGAGTCTCTCCCTGCCGTTAATATTAGGGATGAAGAAAATAGTTACGAACTCGAAATGTCTGCCCCAGGTTTTAACAAGGAAGATTTTAAAATTACTTCGGAAGATGGGCTGCTAACAATTAGTGCAGAAACAAGCAGTGAGCATAGAGAGGAAAAGAAAAACTATACCAGAAAAGAGTTTGCCAGTTCTTCTTTTTCCCGGAGCTTTAGCCTTCCCGACAATATTGAAGAAGAAGATGTGAAAGCTAGTTATAAAAACGGATTACTTAAGCTTAGCCTAAAGAAATCCTTCAAAGCTTTACACAACAAAAAAGAAATAAGCATTGATTGAATTAAGCGCTGCTCAAAAATCAAGATGCTTTTTGAGCAGCGCTCTAAATAACCAGTTTAAATATGGTCAACTTCAAAATTCAAAAATCATGAAAAATAATGCAATCAACACAATTCATAATTTAATAGATTACCAAATTACTAACTTATTAAGTTCGGAAGTTAAATTGAAAAATAGTTTGCAAAAGTGGGTTGGTGATGCTAACTCCATACAGTTAAAAACTATACTGCAGAAATATATTGAGTTTGTAGACGAACATATTAAATCAATAGGGGACTTTATAATTGACGAACAAATATCATCAGTTAGTGTTAGTGACCCGAGCATGGGAGCTTTTATAAATCAAACTGATGAATACTTATCTTATTGTACTAATGCAGATATCAAGGATGCCTGTTTACTAGCATGTATTCAAAACATCAATCACTATAAAATTTCTATCTATGGAACAGCCACGGCTTTTGCTAATTTGCTTGAATTAGGAAAATACGCGACTATCTTTCATGAAGCAGAAATTAATGAAAAGCATATAGACGATCGGTTATCCCAGCTGGCAAAATATGAGATAAATGTTAAGGCGAAATCACCAATTGCTTTACCAAAATAATACCTGCACCCTTTCAACTTTAATTAAATATTGGATTAGCAGTTAAGGAACTTGGAATTGCTCGTAGAAGTTTTACTTAATGAAAGACTGGATGAACTGTCAGGAATCGTAATTGTTCAAAGTTCAAGTTCCAGGATACATGTTTTATTTGGATGTATCCCCTTATTACTAGCAGTCCAACAGTATGCTAAAGGAGTATTATGGCTTGCCTTGTCATTGTTGGGTACCATATCTACTATCACCTCGGTGCAATCAATTTTTCTCTACACGGATTATCAGGGTGATTTATTGATCAATAATCAATTGCTTACTCATCTAGTTGCTTAAATGGATAAGTATGGAAGGATTACTGCACGATATTTTTGAAGACAGGGAACAGGCAGGAAGGTTACTGGCAGATAAACTCTTAAAATATAAGGACGAGTTAGGTTCATACTTGCTGTACCTAGAGGAGGGATTCCTGTAGCTTATGAAGTTGCAAAAAGAATCGGTTATCCAGTAGAAATTCTTTTGACAAAAAAGATTGGCCATCCTTTAAATAAAGAATATGCTATAGGAGCAGCAACACTTACGGATTATTTTATTAGACCGGTAATAGAAATCTCGAAAGATTATCTGGAAAAAGAACTCAAATCTATTCGCTCGAAACTGAAACACATGTATGATATATTTCTTGGTCGAAAACAACCCCGGCAACTTACAGACAAAACTGTAATTGTAATTGATGACGGTATGGCAAGTGGGAGTACCCTTCTGGGCACAATTCAAATTATAAAGAAAAGTATGCCAAAAAAGATCATTGTTGTAGTTCCAAAGACCCGAATTTGAAGGGCAGAAAATATAAAGGAAGGCCTTAGCTGAAACTAAAGAAAGTCAAGACTGATCTAGGTTTCAAGATAGTGGTAAAGGTTATTTTGTCAATAAATGTCTCAAATCCCATTCTTTTTTGTTGTATCCTGCATCTATTCCGGCACCAATAGTATGAGCATAAAAAACTGGAATTGTTAATTACCCCTTTTCCATAAGTTTGTTATCAATTGAGTTTTCATGATTTACTAAGGTTCTTCCAACAACTTTTGAGCTATTTGTAAAGTCTCAGCATCCATTGCCATGCATTTCAGAGTACTGATCTCATTTTGGATCAGGATGATTGATTTCAATTCTTTTCCTATCCATATTTTATTAGGATAGGAGAAAGGGTTAAAAAACTGGGTCCAGTGCTTTTTGATAGGAACATACATTGCGTAACCCTCAAGGCGAAATTCCAGTTTGTTGCTGGTTTTTTCCGCTATCCAATCCACGTATTCGGTGAGCAATAAAGTGGACACACTAAACTCGAACGATTGCCATTCTTCTTTGATTTTGATGTATACCATAGGATCGTTGCTGTACATATCATCTTTGCTTACCATAAATAAATCTGACACCCGGTTGTTGATGATGAATTCGATTGTTGATCCGGTTTCCTCCCTGAAGGCGAAAAATGGATATGCATTGTCATTAGAAGTTGCTATAAATGGGGAGAGTACCTCAAAATAGTTTTGTTCAATGCTATTGTTATCAATTAGCTCTTCGGGGAAGAGTGTCTGGCGTATGGTTTCTAGCTTTTCTTTAAATTCCGGAATGGTCATATTTGTTGTTTTACTTTTTTACACGCTTAAAAACCCTTTGTTCCTGCTGGGCATTTACTGGTCTTATCCTGTTTCCGTTTTTATCCCATTGGGCAGGTATCGACCTGAAATACAGCTTTCCTTTGATGATCTCCATTTCTATATCATCATTTTGGTTCCTGACTGCTGATAAGACAAGCAGGTTGTTCTTTAATGCTACTTTAAATGTTCTGGAAGGAGCTACCCCTGTACCAATATCGGTAAACAAGGCATAATCTTTCTCCGGCTCAAAGTGTATTTTGATGGTATTGGTGTAATATTTTTCTTTAATCTGCCAGGTTCCTTCAAAGGCTGACCTGATATTTTTAGGTATTGGGCTTGACTGTGCGGCAACTACTTTGGCTACCAGTACCATGAAAACAAAAGCTATCTGTCTCATCATTCTATCAATCTTATCAGAGGTAATTATGCTAACATGGAAGCCACCAGTGCATAAAGGCTACTTTTCCATTCTTAAAAAACAGTTTGATATGTCCGTCAGAAACCCCTTCATAATCTTCTTTTAACTTAATTACCCAGAGTTTTCCTTCCTTATCCATACCTAGCCTTCCGCTTACAGCGGTCGGAAACAATTGTTTGATATCATTCATTGTAGTATTGGCATCTATCCGGATACCTTTATAGGTGATGAAATTTCCGCTTTGAAACCGAAATTCAGCAACAGCCACACTGTCCTTACTGGTTTCAAAGCAGGAACCATCTTTGTACAGGTATTTATCATCTGGGGCTTCGGTGCCAAAGATGGTAACACATGGCGTTTCATCTTTCAGCAACTGTATGCTGTCGGGCTTGCCAAATATTTTTTCAAACTCAGCCATGGTAAAAAACCGTTTCAGCTTACCATTAAATCTTATATCTGCTTCCTGCATCACATCTCTTTGTTCATAACCGGTTCCGGGTTTGGCAATTGCTGTTTCAGCGTTACATAATTTATAGAGATCATGCTTTTGCAAAAGGGTGGTATCATATTGTAAAACTAATGGTTTATTGGGGTCATTGGTTATGTCTGTCAACCGCTTGGTTTGCCTGTGGAATTCTAACCAGCCTACGGCATTTTCTGTTAGCTTTTTATTAGCCAGATCTTCCGAAATATCATTGATCACAAATAGTTTAATCCTTGCTATTTCAGCTGTAAGGTATTCAAGGCGGACTTTTACAAGGGTGTCACTAAAGTGTTTCAGGGCAACTGCATTGCTGGATTTTACAATGGCTGACAGGAATTGGTCGCAGGAAATTTCTTGAGCATCCCTGGTCATAGCTGTTTTTGTTGTGTCGGATGTACTGGTTGCTTGCGATTTATGACCTGAAGGTCTCTGGCATGAAAGCAACACCAGTACCATAAAAAAGACTAAAATTCTTGGCATATAATAGGAGTTACGATCCTTAACTTCATGGGTTTCGGTGATGGTTGATTTTATTTCTTTTGCTCGTTTCATGTTAGGCAGGTATTTCACATTTACTTTAGATCTAGTTCGTGCGGCTTGCTTCATACCTCAAGGGCTTTTAATCCAATTCTGCCCTGGAAAATAAGTCATTTAGCAAGGTTTCATTTTCGCAGGCTTCTTTAAATGCGATGATAAAGGTTTTTAAAGCATCGCTACTTGATGAGTAAGCACAGAACATTCCGGCTTCGGGATCGAACTTAACGGTCTTTATTAATTCGGGCTTTAGTTCCTCTATAAATACTTTTGCCAGGGAAGCCCAATCATAGCCATTTCCCTCAAAGCCTTCATCTTCCCTTGTTTGGAAAATTTCAGTTTTATATTTACCAACATTCAGGCAAACAGACACGTTATTCCCATTTTCTACCCAGAAGAAGGGAGTAATTTTCTCTTTAAAATTGTTGATTGACATCATCCGTTGTTTTATTATCCCAAAAGGTTGTGGTCATTATTAGGGTTTCCAATATTTTTTTAATCCCTCAATAATCTTTATGCCCGATTCCTTTATATCTTCCCTGTATTTAACGGGTATTTTGGCGCTGTTCCGTTGGTGCCAGGCTAAAAAAATGGTCTTGATATGTTCTAAATCTAGTTTATATATTCTATCCTCTGCGATAGATGGGTACTTTTCAGACAATAATAATAGTATGTCCAAATGAATCAACAATGGTTGTGTCGCTCCCTTTGCATCTTTCATCCAATCTAGAATCTGTTCCACTTGTTCTATGCCAAGATTAAAGTACCTTGCTGGTTCTAAGCTAGCCATTTCGTTGCCTTCAGGTAACGCGTTGTATATTTTCATATTATTCTTCTTTTCTTTACCATCATGAATTTGTTAATCTCTTAACGGTGAGCTTTTTCGTTTCAATTTGGTTCATCTTCCCCCGATCTAAGATTACTCCACATTATCCGATTGTTTTAATTCGTCATTCCAAGCAATTTTAACCTGACGATAGTTGTGTCTTTTTCAATAAAGTTGTATTCAGTTGTTTCACCTGCCTGGTGCCAGACACTTGCAATGGTGTCGGTTTGATAGCCATCCTTGATAAATATTAACCTTCCCAGCCAATCCGGACTTCTATCCAATTTAAAATATCCGTTCTTTTTTATATCCATCGATTGTACAATTTGTTACCCCCAGAGTTTACTTTCTTTATCCTCCGGGACTTTTACTTACAATGGGCACAATTACCTGCTTTTTATCATTTAAATGTAGTGCCCGGTTTATTTTGGTTCCTTTTGTAGCTGATTGTTTTCCGTTCAAAAACAGAATCCAGCTACAGCTACCGTTTTCCAGCAATCAAAACGCGAGCCATTTTTTGCTCAGGTTCTGCTCACCTGTTGGATGCGGTTTGAAAAAATGCTGAACCAGGGAGCCTGATCTTTTAGTTTTTTATAATGGTGGGGATGGTTGCAGCCCATAGTAAGAAATCACCACAATTCCCTGCAGATAGCTTGTCAGATTAACTAAAGAATGAAGGGAGTACATTTATTGTAACACTCAATTTGAAATCGGTAACCCAGTAACAATTGCTCCCCTCCATAAATAACTGAATCTTACGCTACCATTTTATATAATTATTTATCTCTACTAGTGACCAACACATTTTCTCCCTTTCCACCTTTGGCTATCAAATTTTATAGCCATGAACAAAACAGTAATTTTGAAAGCACAACTCGAAGAAACTAGAGTGCAGTCCAGGAAAACCAAAGACCCGAATCTGAAGGGCAGAAAATATAAAGGCAGGCCTTACCTGAAATTAAAGCAAGTCAAGGCCGATCCACGTGTCAAAATCCGGCAACTCCTAAGGAGCTTTATTCCCCTGGAACAGTTCAAACCACCTCGAAAATCTGAACAGTCAGTCCGGTAATTAATAGCCAATCCATACATCCTAGTTCTATCACAAACAAGAGTTTAAAAGTACTGTTGCAAGGAGCTTATTGTAGTCCATGTGGTCTAAGCAAAGATATATTTTCGTCCACGAAAACCTTTTACAGGCTGCGGAACTTGCCTCTTTTATCTTGTTAAAAACCGATTATGCCCAGAAAGAAATCAATCAACCCTGAAACCATTTTGACCCACTTTGTCAGAACAAGGGTAACTGAAAAAGTCTATCTAAGACTAGATAAGATCAGTCGGAATAGCGATTGTCATTCTGTTGGTGGAGTGGCGAGAAAGATCCTTAGCCAGGAGAAGATCACGCTCTTTTATAAGGACATGACCTAAATACAGCAATGGAAGAGTTGGCTTTGATCCGGAAAGAATTAAGGGCGATAGGGGTCAACATCAACCAGATCACGCGCAGTTTTAATCAGGATAGATCTAATACCAAGCGCGCATTTTATACATTAAAAGCAGCTGATCAATATCAAAAGATTGATGCAAAAGTAGACGAATTGTTAATCATCATTTCCAAACTCGCTGGCAAATGGTTGCAAGAATAATACCAGGTAAGACCATCAGGGGTGCATTGCACTACTATGAGAATAAGGTGGATGCAGGAGAGGCCAGTTTGATTTTGGCCAGTGGTTTTGCAGGAGAAATCCAGCAGATGGATTTTAACCAGAAACTGAACCGTTTTAAACGCCTATTGGAACTAAGGCCTGAGGTGGGTACAAACACCCTGCACATTTCCCTGAATTTCCATTCCAGTGAGCAGCTGGACAATTTCACCTTATAGCAGATCGCAAACCATTATATGGAAAAGATCGGTTATGGGGATCAGCCTTTTCTGATGTACCGTCACGATGATGCTGCACACATGCATGTCCATAAGCGAGGGATTATCGAAAGTATCTTAAAAAGCAGATATCGGCAAAGAATGATTAACAGTTCATCCGAAAGCTAAAATTCTTGCGCATAGGCGATCTGCTACTAGACCGTGAGGCGGGTACTCTTGCCAAATGGCTAAAGAAACATCCGGAAATAAAAACAGTATCCAGAGACCGGTATGGGCCATACGCATTATGTCGGAGCATCACTGAAAGACCTGGGCAAAAAATGGTTTGCCTTTTCGAGAATGGATATTGAAGTTGGTAGGATGCTCAAAATATTAAATAAACAATAAACCCTCCAAATTCGGAGGGTTTATTGTTTCATACTAAATGTTTTCAAATATGTAAAAAACAAAGCAGGGTGATTCAATTTAGCTGTTTTTCTAATTAGAATTGTCTGGGTTTCTTTTTCAGACCTGCAAATTCGGCAATTTCGTCTATACGTTTTTGTCGGGTGTCAGGTCGTTTGGCAAGGACAATCCATTGCAACATCATTTTTCTAACTGTTTTACTTAAACTTAAAAAATAGTCATTTGCACCTTTATATTTTCTAAACGCTTTTTCTAAGTCGTTTGGGATTATCAATTCTTCAACTTCATCTAAGATTGTCCACGAACCGTTTTGTTTGGCTACTTCGATGCTTTCGTAACCTGCTTTTGTCATCAATCTATTGTCAATCAATCGTTGAACTTTTTCTTTGTTGATTTTTGACCAAGTGCTTTGGGCTTTTCGTTTGCTGAAATATTGATGTGATGTTTCTTCGTCTATTTTGATTTTCTTGCTGTCTATCCAAGCAAAACAAAGGGCAACATCAACCGCATCGCTCCAACTTATTGAATTCTTTTTTGAGTCTTTGACATAGAAAACAATCCATACGGATTGTTTTGAAAGATGATTATTTTCTAACCACTTTCTCCACTCTGTAAGGCTTGTCGGATAAAATATCTTTGTTTCCTGCATTATTACTTTACAACCGTTGCTTCCAATTCTACGTTTAATGTAGCAAAAAGTCCTTTCACTTCAAGCAATGTAGTAGCTTGTTTAATCCCATACTTTTGAATGAACGGCACATAAATGTCCATACAAGTTGTGAAAAAATCTTGTGATGATGTGGTGTAAACATTTAGCCTTACAATATTTTTACATTCGTAACCAGCTTCACTTATCAATTGTTCAAGGTTCTGAATGGTTTGGATAAGTTGTGAGCGTATATCAGCATTGCTTGGTACACCGTTACTGTTAATAGCTACTTGTCCAGAACAGTAAAGCGTTCCTGTAATGTTTTTTACCTCTACAGCTTGTGCAGAGTTTGTTTGTTCGCCCCATTTCCAAGGGTCAATTGTTCTTTTTTCCATTTTAAAATTGTTTTACTTTTTAACTGTATTACAAAATTAAAATAGGATAATGACAGCCTTATGTCAGGGGTGTGAAAAATTAGTGATACTTGTCAAAGTACTCTTGTAAAGTCATTGCGTGTGGTTCAAACTTTTCGGGAAGGATTTCCAACTTTTTTATTCTGTCTAATCGGAAAAATCGAAATTCTTTTCGCAAACGACAATACGCCACCAATAGCCAATTTTCTGTACTAAGTAATGCAAATGGTTCAATCAGTCGTGTTGTTGATTTGTTTTGCTCGTTAGTGTAATCAATTTTTGTGAGGCAGTAGTTTGTTAAAGCAAACTGCAAGTCAGATAAATTGTTACTGTTCCTTTTCCGGTTTATGTTTTGGTCAAATCGAGTTCTTTCGGCAAGTAGGTTGGCTTTATCTTTTACGCTGTATTTCAAAACCGCTTTGATTTTTTCAATAGCTTCCAAATAGTCTTTAACAAACGAAGCATCTTTATTTTTGAGTACTAACTGTTCTGCCAGAATCAAAGCATTGGCTTGTGCTTCGGTAAACATTATAGGTGGTACTCTGTAACCCTCCATTAGCGTATAGCCTTTCCCTTCCTCTGTCAAGATAGGAACGCCTGCCTGTTCCAATGCTCTTATGTCCCTGTAAATGGTTCGGACACTTACAGAAAATTTTTCTGCAAGCTGCGTTGCTGTCAAAAGTCGTATGGTTTGCAACTGTGTTAGGATTGCTGTCAGCCGTGAAAGTCGTCTGGTGTCGTTGTCATTCATTCGTCAATTGATATTAAAATAAATTGCAAAAATACAAATTCTTTATCCTCAACTTCTATTTTCGAGCCAAACCCTGCCGTGCTGTCTTAATTTTTCGTCCATTATTGTACGGACAAAAGGTATTCATTTACCTCGAGGCGTATTGTAAGAAAGTTTATAACCTTTCTTCCTTTTCATCCATTTTTCTGTTTAGAGCATCACATAGGCTGTGAAGGAATTTAGTTCGGTTTATTTTTCGTCAATGCTCTAATTGTTCATAAAATATTGTGCTTTCCCTGTTTGAGTTCACATATATAAGTGATAATTTTGAGATCGGCTCATTTATAAGAACAGACTTGATAATAGAAAACAAAGGGATAATTCCACTTCCGCCTCCTATTAGACAGCTATCCCATCCCCAACTTTGATATTATCACTAAGATAATTTGACATTTTTCCACTTTTTACTGTTACAAACAGTCCCTCATCTATACAAGGTGAAGAATTAAGCGAATATGCTCGCCTCTCTTCTTTTCCTTCAATTTCGCAAATCAGAGTTAGAAATTGACCTGACAGGTAGTTTAATTGTTGTTGTGGTTGAGCAAAGTTTGGTATAGTTAATTACTCCATAATCAAATCAAATACTTCTTCAGGGTCGGCGTTATTGTTAATCCAAATATCCTTCAAGTTCGTTGCTCCATCAATTGATATTCCGTTTGTTTCTAATCTTTTAACTGCTTTGGAAGAATCAACTTCCAATGCTTTAAAAACATCATTAATAGGTGCCTTTATTATTTTGTCTAAAAGCATTGTATCAACTTTAGGATTGTATTGTTGCTGAATGATAAATAGTATGGATATGACTGCTACCGCTAATCCGGCAGGAATGAACACACCTCTTTTGAAATGAATTTTTAAGGCTTTCCAATTGAGTATAATATGAAAAACAGCACATATAATGAAGAAAACACCCAAATACTCGTGTACGACTTCTGTATAGCCGTCAAATAAATGGAAAAACATAAGCATTCCTGAAAGTCCAACAACAAGAAATACTAATGAGATAAAAGGTGTGATATAATTTCTATTAAGTTTCATAGTACTATATATACTTTATTTAGTTAAATTTTGAAAACCTTTTTTCAAGATTTATGAGCCAATTTTCTCTTTTCTTTTGGCTTACTGATTTTACCGATGTGAAACTTAACCAATTGAGGTTTTTATATCCCATAGTTTTAAAGACACTACGTAGCATTGCTTTCTTGATTAAGCTTCCATTGAATAGGGAATACATTATCTTGGGTTTATTCATCGTAGTTATGATGGTTACTCCTTTCAGCTTTTTTAAAAGTGGTACCAACCCAAAACCTCTTGGATGATGGTCATATACGACTCCCGGACATAGAGCCCGGTCAATAAATCCTTTGGTCATTGCAGGCATCTGATCCCACCAAATCGGGAAAATAAAAATCAGATGGTCTGCCTTCTCCAACCGTTGATTATAATCTATGACTTGCGGGTCAATAGGTTTGTGTTCCACAAAAGCTTTTAAGTCTGCACTTGACATTACGGGATTAAATCCGTCATTGTCAAGGTGCATCAGGTCAACTTCGTGATTGGCGTTTTTAAGTCCTTTTGTTACGGCATTAAGGATGGCATTGCAGTAACTTGCCTCATAAGGATGGTTAAATACTATTGCTGTTCTCATCTTGTTTCTGTTATACAGTACAAAATTGAGATTAGATTGACCCACTGACGATAACAATTGTAAAGAAATGTAATTATCGCCTGTTCCGTATTCTACTTAGTGAAACAGAGGTAATGCCTAAATATGATGCAATATAATGCTGGGGAATACGCTGAATTATTTGGGGTTGTTTTTTTACCAGCTCTTGATAGCGTTGTTGAGGCGTATTTTTTAGAAATGAAAAGAAAAGTTTTTGACTTTGTATAAGTCGCCTAAATAAATGTTCTTGTATTTCTTCTTTCATTTCAGGCGAATTTTCTAAAATGCTCTGAAAATCATTTTGCGAAATTGTCTGTAAAACACAAGGCTCTATACTTTCTATGCTGTATAAACTCGGTTGGTTTGTTCTGAAACTTTCAATAGATGAAATTTTATCTTCCTCAAAAAAGAATTGAGTAGTAATGTCTTTACCATTAACATTTACCGAAGTCCGCAAACACCCCTTTTCAATAAAGAACATAGTTCTTGAAATTTTACCCTCTTGTAAAAGAATTGTTTTAGCAGGAACTTCTTGCCGTTTAAAAAGATGTTTGAATTTATCTAACGCATTTTCCATTAAAAATCGATTTAAATAGCTAAGCTAAAATTCTACAAATTTACAAAAAACTCTCAACTATTCTCGTTGATGTATCATTGACTGGCGGCAATATCCCGAAAACTCTTTGGAAGCTATGCGCTCTTCTATCGATATGGAAGTAGATATGGTAGAAATTGATGTGCAGTAACCTGCGACGGCATATTGGTGCTGATGCATGATATTACGGTTGACCGGGAGACCAACGGCAGAGGCCTGGTAAGCAGTTACACGCTGGACTCGTTAAAAAAACTTTCTTTGAAGAACGGGTTAGGAAGACCCACTATTTTCCGAATACCAACTCTAGAAGAAGCATTATTGCTTGTGAAAGGGCATTTACACTTGTTTGGAAATAGTTTTCTCCCCAAACCTTTACCCTGATAAAAAGGATCAACCGAAATAGTCAGCTCACTCAAAATATGCCCAAATACATTAGGCTCAATTCTTGACCTTCTTATTGAGTATTCATTTGCATTCATTAAATAGCGTTATTTAAGTTTTTCCTTCTTATTAATCCAGAGATGTAAGGTAAAAAGAATAGTATTTGAAACAAATAATAAAGTGTTTAATAAGATAAAATTGAAAGTCAAAATTATAAATATTAAAATTGTGCATCTTATAAAGAAAAATATGGCTGTTCCAGCAAACAAAGAAGAATTACAGCATGCAATTCAGACAAATTACAGCAAATTAAGAAAGGAGCTTTTGACAATCCCTTATGAATTAACTCGGGCTAAAAATCTGGAAGGCCATTCAAAAGGGACATTAATGAGCATTAATAACCTTATTTCTTACCTGATAGGATGGGGAGAACTGGTTCTGAAATGGAATCGAATGAAAGATAATAATGAGCAGGTTGATTTTCCTGATACTGGATATAAATGGAATGAGCTCGGTAAACTGGCCCAAAAGTTTTATAAAGATTATGAGCATGACGATTATCCTGTTTTGCTTGAAAAGTTAGATCAGACAGTAACAGATATTTTGTTAATTTTAGATCAGAAGACAAATAGCGAACTGTATGAAGTTCCTTGGTATGAAAAATGGACAAGAGGCCGAATGATACAGTTTAACACTTCCTCACCATATAATAATGCCAGGGGAAGAATAAGGAAATGGATGAAGTCGTCAAATATACTATCTACCTAATATGAAATTACTCCTCAGTCTCAGTTTGCTTGTACTTATTTTCTTTGGACACTGTCCATTTCTCAAAGCCCAGACAACCATAGGTAATGTGGTTAGTAGGGTTGACAGTACCCGACATGGATTTGTGGATATAATGCAACAGTTTGCCTTACGTTCTGCTAAGGAAAGCAAATTAGAATTTGAGGCTGATAAAGCAGCAATGGCTCAGTTAAGCATCTTTGAGCAGGTTAAAAGGACTATGCAGAAAGCAAAGATTTATCTGAAAACAGGGGTGGATACTTCTGGAATTAAAACAGAACTTGCTCAAATCAGAAAAGACTTTCTCATTGCCGGAGATGGGGTTCTGACGTCGAAAGGAACGTCACAGACATTCAGAAACCTCACTTCAACGGAGAAGGTTTTAAGTGAATTGCTCAAAAAAGCTAGTGCCAGGAAAACAAAGCTCGACCAATACCGACAGGGATTGAGTAGCTTTCGTTATCAGTTGGATTCTTTGTTGAGCTTGCCGGAACTGTTTAAATTTCCTAAAGATTCTGCGGTATTAGTGGAATACATTCAGCAAATCAGAATGGTGTCTTATGAAACCCATCCGGTCGATAGCACACTTAAAGTAACCGCCCTGAATGTACAACATTTGTTGGATCAGGTGAATCTTGAAGTGCTAAACCTCCAGTCTGGCTTTGAGGAAATTGAAATGTATCAGAAAAATATGGCTTTTGGAATGTTTAGCCCTGAAGTTAATAATTTATGGGAACCACATAGTGATTCCAGGCCTTTGAATGAAATACTCAGTCAGGCCGTTGCAAAAGGTCGGCTTAACTTGTTGTTTTATTTGCAGAACAATCTTGCTAAGGTAATAAGTCTCCTTATTCTGATCGTAATTTCCTCTTTTTATCTCCGGTCTTTAAAATCTATTTATCAGCGTGAGAAGCTGCTTACGGATAATTATGAAGGACAACTTGTACTCAGATATCCAATCGCATCGGCAGTGCTGATTGTAATTAGCTTATTCCAGTTTATCTTCTTTTCTCCGCCCTTTCTTTTAAATGTGATCTTATGGACAATTGCCAGCTTTAGTCTCAGTTTTATCTTTCGCGGTTATGTTAATTCTTATTGGATGAAAGTCTGGTTATTAATGGTCGGATTTTTTCTGATTGCTTCTTTAGATAATCTGATTTTACAAGCCTCCCATATTGAACGTTGGTTTATGTTGTTTATATCTCTTGCAGGGGCTTTATCTGGATTAATGATCGCAATCTATGGTCGCAGGCAGGAACTCCGTGAACAGCTGATCCTGATTGCCATTAAATTAATGGTCGTCATTGAATTTTGTGCTGTGCTGGCCAATTTGTTCGGTAGGTACAATTTATCTAAAGCTCTTTTGATCAGTGGATTTCTAAATGTAGTAATCGCTATACTTTTTTTATGGACCATCAGATTGATCAATGAAGGACTACATTTGGCGTTCAATATTTATACCGGACAGGATGCAAAGCTTTTTTATTTAAACTTTGATAAGGTAGGTAAAAAGGTTCCTTCTTTTTTTTATATGCTGTTGGTATTTGGCTGGTTCATTTTGTTTGGAAGGAACTTTGCAGGCTTTGATTATATTGCGGAGCCAGTGCAGGAATTTCTCTCGAACGACCGTAAGCTCGGAGATTATACATTTAGTATCAATAGTTTGTTGCTCTTTGTTGTGATCATGGGCATCTCTGTGGCGATCTCTAAAATTGTTTCCTTCTTCGCTTCTGATAGAAACTTTAGAACAGATAAAGATCATCAAAAAGAAAAACAAGGGCTTGGAAGCTGGCTCTTACTAATCAGAATCTTTATTTTAAGTCTGGGGCTTTTTCTGGCTATAGCAGCAACGGGAATTCCAATTGATAGGATTACTATAGTATTAGGTGCCTTAGGGGTAGGTATCGGATTCGGCTTGCAGACCTTGGTCAATAACCTGGTAAGTGGATTAATTCTAGCCTTTGAAAAGCCAGTTAATGTAGGTGACGTGATAGAAATCGACGGCAAAAGCGGAACAATGAAATCTATAGGTTTTAGAAGTAGTGTGATATCAACCTGGGAGGGGGCAGATGTGATAATGCCTAATGGAGATCTGCTGAATGCGCATCTGACAAATTGGTCATTAGGAGGTCGCAGGAAGCGGATGACAATTGCCATAAGTTTGTCCTACGATACAGATCTTGAACTGGCAAAGCAGGTGTTGATTAAGGTGTTAGAAAAAACTGAGCATATTATGAAAAGTCCTGCGCCATCATTACAGTATGAAGGGTTTGGCGATAGCGCAATCGGCCTCAAAGTATTCTTCTGGACCAAGGAATTTGGAGAAAGTGGCAGGATTAAAAGTGATCTGATCATTTCTATTACTGAAGCGTTTAGGTTGAACAAGATCATTATGCCTTTCCCACAGCAAGATGTCTATATCCACAATAGTGATAGCCCAGAGAAAAAGAAAAAGCCATCGAACTATGAAGAGTAAAGTTGCAGTATTTTGGTTCAGACGTGATTTGCGTATTGAGGATAATGTTGGTCTGAGCCATGCTTTAAGTGGAGAGTTCTCAGTACTTCCTATCTTTATTTTTGATACCAATATTTTAGAACAGCTAGAAAACAAGAAAGATAGGAGGGTAGATTACATTCATCAGGCTTTAACAAACATCAATTCAAAATTAAAGCAATACAACTCTACCTTAACTGTACTTATAGGTAAGCCCATTGAAATATTCCCCACACTTGCGAAAGAATACGATATACAAGCGGCGTATTGTAATCGGGATTATGAACCACAAGCTATTGCTCGGGATAGGGAAATGCTTAATTATTTTGAGTCATTGCAAATTCCTTTTAAGGCCTATAAAGATCAGGTTATTTTTGACAAATCCAATATTCTAAAGAATGATGGTACACCTTATACAGTATATACACCTTATGCAAAAAAGTGGAAGGAAACTTTAAATACCAGGCATTTTACTCCTGTTGAAATGAACCTGGATAATTTGCTTCAACAAGAGTTCTTAGAAATCCCTGCTTTAGAAGAAATAGGTTTTGAGAAAACTGATGTTAAATTTGAAAAGCCGATACTGGATGCTACCATCATAAAAGAATATGATAAATACAGGGATTTCCCTGCGTTACAGCGCACAACACAATTAGGTATTGCATTGCGATTTGGAACCATAAGCATTCGCAAATGTGTAGATTTTGCCCTTCATCACAATCAAACATGGCTTTCAGAATTGATATGGAGAGAATTTTTTATGCAGATTCTTTATCATTTTCCACATGTCGTACATCAATCTTTTAAAAAGCAATACGATCAGATCGAGTGGAGAAATGATGAGAATGAATTTAAACTTTGGTGTGAAGGTAAAACAGGTTATCCAATAGTAGATGCAGGCATGCGCCAGTTAAATGAAACTGGCTTTATGCACAATCGTGTTCGTATGATTGTGGCAAGTTTTCTTTGTAAACATCTACTTATTGATTGGCGTTGGGGAGAAGCTTATTTTGCATCTAAACTCAACGATTATGATTTATCTGCTAACAATGGAAACTGGCAATGGGCAGCTGGATGTGGTTGTGATGCTGCACCTTATTTCAGGGTATTTAACCCTGCGCTACAAACAGAAAAGTTTGACAAAGAACATAAATACATTGAGCAATGGGTGCCTGAATATCAATCTCCTGAATATCCAACACCCATGGTCGAGCATTCCTTTGCAAGGGAAAGAGTTTTAAGGGTTTATAAAAAAGCTTTGAACTAATCATTGATTAAATAGCGAATTACTATTGACGACTTATAAAAAATAAAAACTTTAAACTTTTTAGAAAGTTATTAAAGGTTATTTTTTATATTTCGTTGATTATCTGAACCTATTTTTTACTCAATGATTAAAAAAGACTTAAACCAACATGAATTTATTCCCAGCTCTTAGAAGATCACTATTTATTCTTTCTCTTACAATTACTTTCCTGCTACCAAATATTTGTTTTGGACAGCGAACTAGTAATAGTAATATTCCCGCGGTTAATCTACGTATGAGTTTTGTGGGCTCTTCAGTAACATGGAGTGACGGCTTTTTACAGTCGGGCTTGGTTAAAGAAACCATTTTAAACACTCAAAAACACATGGCAGATGTTGTTGGACCAAGGGATGTTGTAATTAAAGGTGCCAATTCGTTGTTAAACACTCCAAACGATCGCAAGTTTTTTGATGGAGTTGCAACTCGTATAACCGGAGTCAATTCAGAAATAAGTTTTTCTTTGGAAGGAAATGAAGTGTCCATTGTTCAGGGTATTGAAAGATCTAATACTAACGCAGCTGAAATCGAAGTTTATATTGACGATGTTCTTTATGATACCTTTAATAATTGGAATACATCACCTGTAGGCAAGGAAACCAAGAGCTTCAAAGGCGATGGCAAGACAAGTATGTTCAATTTAGGAAGGGCTTTTACCTACAATCATAATGTAACTGTTTCATCTGCTTTAAAAAAGGGATCTCATAACCTTGGGGGATATAGTGGTGGTATAGTTCCAGCATCTGATGATTATATGATCGTAAGGAAATACGGAAAAGACAGGTACGGAAACCCCGAAGTACACCATTGGGTATATTTTAAAGTCATACCGAAAAATGGTGAAGATATTGTTGCCGGCTATGATTATGGAGAAGAGATCAGTTATGAAAAAACTACTATAGGAAAAACAGGGAAGGGGGTACTTGAAAGCCCTTTTGGCGATGGTGATGTTTCGTTCGATTTAACAAAACCAGCACGCATATCGAGTGGATTAGATTTTAGACAAACAGATGAACGTGCAGTTAAAAAATACAGATTTGCTACAAACAAGAAACGTACAGTTAGGCTAAAGATTAAAGGTAATTATATCGGAGCCTCAGGTACTCCGTACTTCATTTTTAACTTCGCGACAAATAGATTTTTTCATTTTCAAAATGCAGGAATTGGAGGATGGAAACTTAAATTTCTGAACGATCCTGAAGAGTTCCATAGAAGCTATAAAAAAGTAGTTGAATTTGCGCCTGATATTGTAATGCTTGAAACTACACCAAATGACGATTGGACTGTAAAGGGACACAAGGTATATACCGAGTACAAAGATCTCTCAATTCAGGAATTACAGTCCATGCGTACATTACCAGCAAAAAACATCACATTTAATGAAAAAACAGGGAAGTATAAATTTCAAAAATGGGCTGGTAAAATAGAAGCAGTTCAGGAAAGAGGTATAACAATTTCTGCTGGTGATAAATATGGAATCGCTGCGAAACCTGTAAAGGGCGACTATGTATTTATTGGAGGCTATTTCTCAAATAATAAAGAGTACGCGGTGAGGAGAGTGAGCAGTTACAATGATAAAACCCGTGAAATTACATTCGACCGACCGATTTCTACAGCAGATTTTATTTATGATGATTTGAAGTCTTTAGTTGGATTAGAGGTACGAGTAAGGTCGTTCGAAATCTTTGAAAATGAATTAAGACAGTTTATTTCGAACATAAGAAGCGAACAGCCTTCAGCTAAAATATCTGTCATCAGTAATCCTTTGCCAGTTGTAAGTGCCAGAGAGCTTTGGGGGTATTGGGATGTAATAGATAAGATAGCAGGAGAAACTCAGGTAGAGAATTTAAGGGTGTCGTCCTTTTATGATTATCAGTATTCGCAGATAAGAGATCAAGCGCTGACCTTAGATGCATCTTTACTTAAAACAGATCCTGTTTCTGGATTCCAGGAAGCTGATTTGAAGATTCCTGCAGGTAGAAATTGCCTGAATTT
Source organism: Pedobacter sp. ASV1-7 (assembly GCF_040203335.1). Taxonomy (NCBI): domain Bacteria; kingdom Pseudomonadati; phylum Bacteroidota; class Sphingobacteriia; order Sphingobacteriales; family Sphingobacteriaceae; genus Pedobacter; species Pedobacter sp. ASV1-7. Next base: position 163,608 of record NZ_JBEHBV010000009.1, read on the forward strand.
TGAAGTTTTGGTAAATGGTAAGAATGTTTATGGAAAAGATGCTGTCGTTTATAACGGATATAGTTATGGAATTGATCCATCTAAAACCGGGGCAGGTCTTAATATGGATAATTCCAATGATGGGATTCAAACCAATCAAAAGATTAACAGGATTCCTCGTATAGTGTTTCTTAAAAATGCACCCACCTCAGGAACTATTTCAATTAAATATTCAAGCAAAAAATGGAGCGGAGATGGCTGCCATGTACGTGATAATGACGATGGTTCTAAATTGTATGGCCAGGTATATTACGACTTTATAAAAAAACAGTAGAAATGGTAAATAAACTAATAAATCACAGAACTTTAATTCAGTTTTTAATATTATTCTTACCACTCTATTCCAGTGCTTTTGAAAAAGATAAGCCCAATGAACGCTTGGTAAAGACAGCCCAAGAGCTTAATGCCGCTATTAAAGAGGCTATTCCAGGTAATGTTATTATCATGGCCGAAGGTATTTGGCGCGACATTGATATTGTTTTTAAAGCAAAAGGAGAAGAGAAGAAGCCAATAACCCTCAAAGCGCAAACACCGGGTAAGGTTATGATATCAGGATCGTCATGTTTACAATTGTCCGGTAAGTATCTAATAGTTGATGGTCTTTATTTTAAAAATGGAGCATCCTCCAATAAATCGCACCTGATTGAATTTCGAGCTGGTAGTGTACCCGCATCTTACAGTCGCATAACCAATATCCTGGTTTCAGGATTTAGTAAACCATGTAATTCTCCTGATAAAGATGTTTGGGTCGGATTATTTGGTACAAATAATCGCATAGATCATTCCCTATTTGAACAAAAGACTAGTAAAAGTCCGATTGTTACGGTCTGGAGATCTGGAACCTCTCCAGATTATCACCAGATTGATCATAACTATTTCAGAGATATTCCTCCGCTGGGTGAAAATGGAGCAGAAGCAATTCGTGTAGGAACAAGTGAAAATTCATTATCTGATTCGCATACCATTATTGAGTTTAATCTCTTCGAAAATAGTAATGGCGAAGGGGAATTGATTTCAGTTAAATCAGGACGGAATATCATACGATACAATACGGTAATTAAATCAAAAGGAAGTATCAGCCTCCGACACGGAAATTACAACGAGGTATTCGGAAATTATATTTTTGGAGAATCGGAGAGTAATACCGGAGGCATTAGAGTGATGGGTGAAAATCACATCGTAAGGAATAATTATATCCAGGGATTAAAGGGGAGTAGGGCAGCAATTTCTATTATTGAAGGGATTGAAAACTCTCCAATACATGGCTACTTACAAGTTAAGAATTTACAAGTTATTGGAAATACTTTGAAAGATAACGATGTAAATATCGTAATTGGTGACCTCTATAACCCCGCAAAGAAACAAACTATGAAAGTTGAAAATGCCGTTTTAAGAGACAATGTACTTCTGGGGAAAGGTAAAGAAAAACCACTAATCCTTATTCGTGATGAACCCATTAACATGACAGATCAAAAGAATATCGTATATGAAGCCGCGATTTTCCAAAATAAAGATGGGGTTTATTACCCAAAGGATAAAACACTTGAAAAGAACATTATTGGACGTCCTTTAAAAAAGCAAGAGGTAGGGCCAGTATGGAATCTATAAAAAATCCGCTGATCTCTTTTAAAGAAAAGGGATCAGCGGAAGATTAATTGATATTAAGGCATTAATACAGTATCCACAACATGGATCACTCCATTTTTTTGCATCACATCTGCAATAGTTACGGTACTCATACCACCGTTTACATCTTTTAAAATCAGTTTGCCATTTTTCATCCATCCGGTTAATTTGGCCCCGTTTACAGTAGTTAATTCTGCTTTTCCATTTCCTTTTTTAATCGCTGCAGCAATAGTTTTACTATCCATTTTTCCAGCTACAACGTGATAAGTAAGAATTTTAGTCAGCTTTTCTTTATTTTCAGGTTTCACTAACGTAGCTACAGTGCCAGCAGGAAGTTTATCGAATGCTGCATTTGTTGGCGCAAATACAGTAAAAGGACCAGTACCTTTTAAAGTACTAACCAAATCAGCAGCTTTCACTGCAGCAACCAATGTAGTGTGGTCTTTCGAATTAACCGCATTGTCAATAATATCCTTATTGGCGTACATTGCAGCACCTCCCACCATAGGATTCTTTTGGGCATAAGCCTGGGTTGTAAATGCCAAGGCTACCAAGGCAATTGCAGATAAGATTAATCTTTTCATAGTTCTTATTTTTTATTTAGAACACTTACGGATTTTTCTATCGCACAGATTTATTAGAAAATATTATTTAGGAAAAATTTCAGATCAGGTTCAGCCGAGTCAATTAATTAAAAGAAAAATAACTGCAATAGGAGAGGTTAATAGCCTTTTTTAATAATAGTCTAGTAAATAGGTAGATTTAATTTGTTTTTATAGAAATTGCATTTATATTTGCTGAATAACAAACAAATAACAAGTTGAAAAGATGAAAAAACAACTACAATTTCAAGCGGGAATCTTAACCTCTCTAAGTACCAGATCCACCATTCATCAGTATTGTTGTTGCAGTCCCATGCAATAATATCTCCCAAAAAAAAGATATAAACAATAAAGACAGGATAAAATCCTGCCTTTATTCCGGCAATCAGTATGCAACGCCAATCACTTACTGAAAACCATAGTTTCAACAATCGATTAGTATTAATTAAAACTTTTTAAAGTTATGCAAAATTTTAAAAAGGGTAGGCATTTATACAGTGCTTATTCTTTGCAAAAGAGATTGCTGTTATTTAGTAGCAGCATCATCTTATTGATATCCTTATCCCTTATTTCTGTCGCACAAACAAAACCGCTGATTAATTCTACACTTAACGGTATTGTATCTGATGCAACAACGGGAGAAACCCTGATTGGGGCTTCCATACAAATTCAGGGAACTACCCATACGGCTTCAACCGACAATAAAGGAAAGTTCAATTTCGTTACCGGGCAGAAATTTCCCTATACATTAATAGTCAGCTATGTGGGATATAAAACTGCTACGCTTATTGTAGATGGAAGTCCTGTTGATGTACATTTGCAGCCTGAAGCGAACCAATTAACTGAAGTCGTTGCTGTTGGTTACGGAACGCAAAAGAAAGTGAATCTGACAGGATCAGTCGCTAGCTTGGGTCAAAAAGAAATCGCAAACCGCCCCATCACCAACTCTACACAGGCTTTACAAAATTTACCAGGTGTCTTTACCAATCAGACTAAGGGAAGACCAGGGGCAGATGGAGCAACCATAAGAATCAGAGGGGTGGGTACATTGAACAATAGTAATCCTTTAATTTTAGTCGACGGAGTCGAATTTCCTTTAGGGGATGTTAATCCCAACGACATTGAAAGTATCACTGTATTGAAAGATGCAGCTTCATCGGCCATTTATGGTAATCGTGCTGCAAACGGTGTGGTCTTGGTGAAAACCAAAACCGGAAAAAGAGGTGGTTTTCAGTTAGACTATAACTTTTATACAGGAAAACAGAAAGCAATACAATTTCCTGATGCCGTCACCAATTCCGTGGATTATATGATCGGAAAAAACCGTGCCCTGGCAAATGAGGGTAAACCTCCTGAAAGTTCTCAGCAATTAATTGATGAATACAGAGCCGGCACTGATCCTTTTATTTATCCTAATACCGATTGGTTTGATGTGATGTTTGATACCGCACCGATTCAGGAACACAATTTACGTTTATCCGGTGGGACTGAGAAAACGACTTTTTCTATTTCATTGGGTTATTTAAAACAGGAAGGGATCATGATTGAAACTGCCGGTAAACGTTATTCTTTGAATACAAATGTGACTTCAGACATCACTAAACGTTTAAGGATCGGTGCCAGTGTGGTTGGTAATTTTGCTACAAACAGAGAGAGTGCCTATAGTGCCGATGATGGTAACGGAGAGGGTGGTTTAATGGGCTTAACTTACAGAGGCTTGCCTATGCAGGTGCCATATGCACAAGACGGTACTTATGCAGATCAATGGATTCGTGTACCTGGACATAATTTTTACCGTAATCCTGTTGCTTTATCAAAAGAAGGGTTTAGAAAAAACAATGAATACCGTACCATGGCAAACCTTTTTGCAGAATACCAGTTGCCGTTCGACATCAAGTACAAAACAACACTGGCTGCAAATCTATTATATGGCATAGAAAAGTATTCCTACCCACAAATCTACCTTACCAATCCTAAAACGGGGGTAATAAGTCCGATAGGAAATACGCCTTTAAGAGGGGTTCGTCAAATTAGCAATAACAACATCAATTTAACCAATTTTCATACTTTAAATTGGGAAAAGAAGCTTGGCAACCACAACCTTGGCGCCTTAGGAGGTTTCAGTGTAGAAAGCTTTAATGATGGCAATTTCTCTGCTTATAATCAGGGCTACCTGGGGAATGATTTAACAGAATTAGATGCCGGAAGTACTTCGCCACAGGTTACCGGCACCTCAGGTAGTTCTAAATTAGTTTCTTACTTCGGCAGATTAAACTATAATTTTTCCGAGAAGTATTTGTTAGAAGCCAACTTTCGGTACGACGGCTCGTCAAGGTTTGCTGAAGGCAAGAGATGGGGATTTTTCCCTTCTTTTTCTGCAGGCTGGAGAATAAGCGAAGAGAACTTCCTTAAAAATAGTGAAGTGCTGAGCAACCTGAAACTGCGTGCATCCTATGGAAAATTAGGAAATCAAGCTATTCCATTGTTTAGTTATGTTGATGCGGTATCATTGGGTGAGAATTACAATTTCAATGGAACGATAGTTAGCGGAGCAGCCATTACCAGGTTAAGCGATCCAAATATCACCTGGGAAACGACCAATATGGCCGACATAGGTTTGGAAGGTGGTTTTTTAAACAATACGCTAACTTTTGAAATTGACTGGTTTGATAAAGAAACTTCGAATATTTTACGCCAGGTAAGTATTCCTGCCCAGGTTGGAAACTTAACTGGCCCTTACCGTAATATTGGTTCTGTATCTAACAAAGGGATTGAGGTAACCATAGGTTATCAGAACAAAATCAATGAGTTTAAGTATGGTGTGAGTGCAAATGTAACCTATTTAAAAAATAAAGTCGTTAACATAAATGGCGAGAAGTATTATAGTGGAAATACGATTACCCAGGAAGGACATCCAATTAATTCATTTTTTGGTTTACAGGCAGAGGGTATATTTCAGACTGCTGCAGAAATTCAATCGCATGCATTCCAAAATACAGGTACAAAGCCGGGTGATTTAAAATATCGTGATGTTGATGGTAATGGTATTGTCGACAATAATGACCGGGTGGTGATTGGAAATAGCATTCCTAGATATACCTATGGATTTGTTTTAAACGGAGGTTACAAAAACTTCGAGCTTAGTGCGATCTTCCAGGGGCTAGCTGATGTGGATACTTATTTAACAGGAAACCTTGCTATGCCTTATAAAAACGGGGCGGGAGTAACAAAAGAATGGCTTACCGATTCCTGGACTCCGGAACAACCTAATGCGCCATTACCAAGATTAACAACTTCAAATGGTTATCCTGCTAACTTCCAGACATCCAGTTTTTGGATTCGTGATGCTTCTTACCTCAGGTTAAAAAATATACAGTTAAGTTATAACTTCCCTAAAAGGTTACTTACATGGGCTGGCGCAAAGCAACTTAAAGTTTTTGTGAATGCACAAAACTACCTGACCTTCACCAACTTCAAATTCAGTGATCCGGAAAGAAACCTGACCCGCGCTGATCTGATTGAATATCCAAATGCCAAAACGCTTACTGCTGGTCTAAATGTTTCATTTTAATAAGCTAAACTCAAATGAAAAAATATATAATCATCATAATTCCACTTTTCTTCAGCATCGGATGCAAAAAGTCCTTTCTTGAAATCACGCCAACAGATCGTTTTACTCAGGATACTTATTGGAACACTAAAGACCAGGGAGAGGCTGCTTTAAACGCAACTTATGCCGTATTGGTCAATTCAAATTTCATCTATTCTGCCCGTAATGCAGTCTACCTGGATGCGCTTACCCCGAATACTTATCAGTATAATGCCGATGAGAATATCATTTCCAGAGGTTTGCATAATGCCGCAACGGGTAAGTTTAATACCACCTGGAATACAAGTTACAGTGGAATCGGCAGAGCAAATAATTTCCTTGCCAATATAGATAAGGTTACCATGGATGAAGCACTGAAAAACAGATATAAAGCTGAAGCTAAATTCCTTAGGGCACTATATTACCTTCCTTTATGGAATCTTTACGGTGGTGCTCCATTAATTACAGAAGCCACAAATTTTGAAACTCAGGCTAACTTGCCAAGAAACTCAGCAGCAGAAGTGTTGACTCAGATTCTTAAAGACCTTGATGAAGCCGCCGCTGGCGATATATTGCCGATTGCTTATACTGGTGCAGATAAAGGTAGAGTAACCAGAGGGGCAGTTTATGCATTAAAAGCCAGGGTATTGCTATACGCTGAAAGGTGGGAAGAAGCCGCTATTGCTGCTAAAAAGGTGATCGATTTAAAAGCTTATGACCTTTTTCCGGATTATCGGGGATTGTTTTACCTGGAAAATGAAGGTAATCAAGAGGTGATTTTTGATATACAATACAAATTCCCTGAGTTCAGTCACTCGCTGGATGTGAGTCTGGATCAGCAATTGGGTACTGCACCATTGCCAACGCTTGTGAATGATTATTATGCTACTGATGGGAAACCTATTGCAAGCTCTGCTGTTTATAATGCAGCAAAGCCTTATGAAAACAGGGATTCCCGTTTACAGGCTACCGTAATTATTCCAGGTACGATTTTTAAAGGTGCTGTTGTGACTGATATTCAGTATCCTAGCACAGGGTATGGACATAAAAAATATACTATCTTTAAGGATAATGAAAAGCCTACAATTGTGCCTACCAGCGGAACTTCTGAATTGAATTACATCTTAATTCGTTATGCAGATGTTTTACTGATGTATGCTGAAGCACAAAACGAAGCATTTGGTCCTGAATCAGGAGTAGATAAAGGACTTACCGTTACTGATGCAGTTAATCTGGTACGCAAAAGAGCTAAAATGCCTAATCTGCCTGCTGGATTAAATCAATTGCAAATGCAGGCGGAATTGAGACATGAACGTAGGATAGAACTGGCTGGAGAAGGCTTATATTATTATGATATTCGTCGCTGGAAGATTGCTGATCAGGTGCTCAACACGGATATCTATAATATCAAAGGCGCAAGAATTGATAACCGTGCTTTTGATGCTGCCCGTGATTACCTTTGGCCAATTCCGTCTATCGCTATTCAAAATAACCCTGTTTTAAATCAAAATCCTAAATATGGAAAGTAACAAACTATTAACCTTTATCTTTAGTGCTGTGCTTATGGTTAGTCAGGCACATGCCCAGCAAGCTCCAAATAAGCAGCCTAATATTATTTTCATTGTAGCGGACGACCTTGGTTATGGAAATCTAGCCAGTTACAATAAAAAATCACCTATTCCAACGCCCAATCTGGATCGTTTGGCAGCAGATGGAACTCGGTTTACACGATTTTACTCTGGTAATACGGTTTGTGCTCCTTCCAGAGCAGCACTGATGACGGGCCTCCATATGGGGCATGCTTATGTGCGTGGGAACAGCAAGGCGAAAGATGGGAAAGGGGCTTTACGTGCACAAGATACTACCGTTGTGGAACGACTACAAAATAATGGCTACGTTACAGGTATGTATGGTAAATGGGGCTTAGGCGATGAAGAAACTGCGGGTGCACCTCATTTGAAAGGCTTCAATGAGTTCTTTGGTTATTTAGATCAGGCGCATGCTCATGATTATTATACTAACCACCTGTACGAAATCAAGGACCATAAAACCCAAAGGATACAAATTGATACCAATGAATATACCCAGGACTTGATAGTCAATAAAGCACTTGGCTTTTTAGATACATACAAAGACAAGCCTTTTTTCCTTTTCTTACCATTTACCTTACCACATGCAGAACTAAAAGTTCCGCAAGAATTGCTTCAGAAGTTTCAAAATGTTGATGGCAGCAGTAAATTCGGTCCGGAAACGCCATTTGTTAAGAAAGGTAATTATGATAGCCAGTCGCAGCCACGTGCAGCATTTGCAGCTATGGTCTCAAAGCTTGATTCAGATGTAGGGGCTATTGTTCAGAAAGTTAAAGATCTGGGCTTAGAGAATGATACTTATATCTTTTTTACCAGCGATAATGGCCCTCATAAAGAAGGTGGCGCAGATCCTGTATTTTTTAATAGCGGCGGACAACTAAGGGGTGTAAAGCGTGATCTTTATGAAGGTGGTATCCGTGTTCCATTAATCGTAAAGGCACCTGGTAAAGTTCCGGCAGGTAAGGTGAACGACCTTCCATTTGCATTTTGGGATGTCTTACCTACACTTGCACAGTTAACAGCAACACCAGTTCCAGGCAATATTGATGGCATATCTTTTAGTCCGGCTTTATTGGGTAAACCTCAAACCAAGCAACACGACTACCTATACTGGCAGTTTAAAGAAGGCGAGTTAAAAGAAGCTTTAACAAAGGGCGACTGGAAGTTAATCCGTTTTAAAGATGAGGGTAAGAAAGAAGTCCTTGAACTTTACAATCTGCGTGAGGATATTGGGGAGAAAACAAACCTGGCTTCAAAAAATGCTGCAAAAGTTAAAGAATTAAGAACATTGATGTCTGGAGCTAAAACTACTCCGGAAAACAAAACGTTCGACTGGGCATATGTCGAGCAATAAATTTATATTCCAATGAAAATAAGAAGATATAATGTTATCCTATGGGCAGTGCTTTTTGGTTATCAGGCACCATTATCTGCACAAAGTGTAAAGCCTGCACAAAACCTAAAGAACAAGCCAAACTTTGTGGTCATCCTTGCTGATGATCTGGGTTATTCAGATATCGGAAGTTTTGGCTCGGAGATCGAAACTCCGAATCTGGATCGACTGGCTAGTCAGGGGCTAAAAATGACCCAATTTTACAACGCCTCGCGCTGTTGCCCAACCCGGGCATCATTGCTTACCGGGAGGTATCCTCATAATGCAGGAGTAGGAAGCATGGTTCAGGATTTAGGAACTCCTGCTTACCAGGGGTATTTGAATAAAAGTAGTATTACCATTGCAGAAGGATTGAAAACACAAGGTTATTTCACCATGATGTCTGGTAAATGGCATGTAGGCTCACAACCTGATCAATGGCCTGTTGCACGTGGGTTTGATCGCTATTTCGGATTGATAGGTGGAACCAGTAATTACTTTTACCCACATCAGGCAAAACTTCCTGCGGCAAATTTCTTTGTCTTAAATAACAAGAAACTAGAGGATTATACCACCGAAGATAAACCTAAAGATTATTACCTGACCAATGAGTTTGGTGATTATGCTTTGAAATTCCTGGATGAAGCTAAAACCCAGAACAAACCCTTTTATCTGCATTTAACATTCAATGCACCTCACTTTCCTATACAGGCCCTACCTGAAGATATAGCAAAATACCGGGGTAAGTATAAAAAAGGCTGGGATGTAATCCGTGCCGAACGTTATAAGAAACAAGTGGAAACAGGCATTGTAGATGCGAAGTGGCCCATATCAGAGCGAGATAGCTTAGTTCCAGCCTGGATCCAGATGAGAGAGAATGATCAGGATGCCTGGGATGTGAGAATGGCCGTTTATGCAGCAATGATTGATCGTTTGGACCAGAATGTAGGCAGGGTATTAAACAAGTTAAAAGAATTGGGTTTGGACGACAACACAGTAATCATCTTTCTTTCCGATAATGGTGCGAGCCATGAAAACAACCGGCTTAATCAGGCAGACAATATAAATGCTAAGGAAATAAAGGCACTACCAGCTAACAATCCTCAATCCTATACCAGCATAGAATACAACTGGGCCAATGTGAGTAATACCCCATTTCGTTCATTCAAGCACTGGGAAAACGAAGGAGGGATCAGTACCCCTTTTATTGCTTATTACCCTAAACTCATTAAAGCAGGTAGTATTAATCATCAGCCAGCACATATTGTAGATATACAGGCTACCATATTTGATCTTGCAGGAGTAAAATACCCATCAAGCTATCAAGGTAAAGCTATTTCCACTGCGGACGGACTATCATTGAAAGATGTATTTGCAGGGAAGACCTGGAAAGGTCATGATCATCTTTACTGGGAACATCAGGGTAATAAAGCTATGCGACAAGGCAAGTGGAAGATTGTATCTAGTTATCCCGAAAATGTATGGCGTTTGTTTAATATGGAAGAAGACCGGACAGAGTTAAAAGACCTCAGTAAAGTATATCCCGAAAAGCTACAGGAACTCATTTTGGCACATGTAAACTGGTCTAAAAAAGTAGGAGTAGAAGATTGGGCCAGCCTTCAGAAAAAATAGTTATGCAATAATATTAATGCCACTGGTTGCGAAGCGTCATTCTCATATGTTGTTGAAACATATTCTCTCTGTATTTACGCTTTGCAGCCTTTTTTGAACGTGAATAAAAACTCCAGATAAATACAACTAAAGCAAAGGCACCCAGCCCATAAAAAAGCGAAGTGTTTTGCATATTTATAACAAGCACAAAGTATAGTCCTGCAAAAGTTGCGCAAGTAAGCAGAGCATAAAATCCGATTTTCATACCATAAAGCTAATAAGCCAATTAAAAAAAAGAGCAAGAACTTATCCACTTATCCACATTTTAATCAGATTTGTCGTTTTATAGGGATGAATTTAAGGTTGGTCTGGTGGATTTGCAGCATAATTGTTACTTAATGCGTTTGCTTGTATTCAGCAATTTATTCTGTTCGGTTTTAGTATATGCTTTTATTGGCTGTTTTTGTCAAAAAACAACGTATAACAAAAAGTTATACGTTTAATTACGTTGATTTTATGAAATTTTATTTATCTATATATCAATATATTTATGATATTTACTTAAATATAAACTTTATACTTGAATTAGTACCTCTAATCTTGTCGTCACGTTTCTGTTGTAACATTGTTTTAGCCATCTGCTTTCCTTAGTTTTACAAAAATTGATATGATGATGCATATGTTTAGCTTAATGTTGATGGTGGTTTTGTCGGCCTTTTCTTTCTTTGGGCTGGACAAATGTAATGGTGTTGATTCTAGTAAATCTTTAAAAACAAAGGAAAGTAATTACAGTATGGAGGTGAACCAAAGTTCAATAATAGAAGCAGTAAAAAACAAACAATATACAGCCGTTGAGGCAGCGTTGAAAAAAGGTGCAGATGTAAATTCAAAAGACAGGTATGACAAGAACCTTTTACTTATCGCAACAGAAAACGATGATTTGAAAATGGCACAGCTACTGGTGTCACATGGTGCCAATGTAAATCAGCAGGACGTTAGATCAGATAGTCCTTTTTTACTTGCCGGAGCGCAGGGGCAGACTGAACTGGTAAAGTTGTATCTGGCAAACGGAGCACGCTTTGATCTTTTTAACCGATACAATGGAACTGCATTGATTCCTGCTTGTGAAAGAGGGTATATTGAGACGGTCAAGGTATTGGCTAATACAAAAGGTTTCCCTATAGATCATGTGAACCGCTTAGGATGGACTGCCTTAATGGAGGCTGTTGTGCTTGGAAATGGTAGTGAGAAGTTTGTTAAGATTGTTCAGATCCTTGTTGATGCAGGATCTGATGTTAATATACCAGATAAGAACGGCGTTACAGCATTGCAGCATGCCAGGTTAAGTGGTTTTACCGAAATTGCGAAAGTGCTTGAAAAGGCGCGTTAATTAAGAGGCTCGTAAGAGCAACTGTTAAAAACAAAAAGCCCTGGAAGAAGTCTTCCAGGGCTTTATACTTGCTGTTATTTCGATTGAATCCTAGGTGTAACCCAGAATTTTCAATACCTGTTTACTATTTTGCTCTTCGCCAAACACTTCGAAGTTGAATGTCTCATCGCGGTTACGACGAATGATCACATGTTTCGGACTTGGCAATAGGCAGTGGTGAATACCACCATAACCACTCAATACTTCTTGATAAGCCCCCGTGTTAAAGAAACCTAAGTACTGAACCTTACGTGTCTTAGGCATAAACACACTATTCATATGCGCTTCCTGATTGTAATAATCCTGTCCATCGCAAGTAATACCTCCAAGGTTTACCCTTTCGTATTCCGCATCCCAATTGTTGATAGGAAGGAGGATATATTTCTGATTTAATGCCCAAACATCAGGTAAGTTGGTGATAAAAGATCCATCTAGCATCAACCATTTCTCTCTGTCGTTCTGTTGTTTACGTCCCAGTACCTTATATAAAATACCAGATGCCTCAGCAACAGTGTATTTTCCAAATTCAGTAATGATATCCGGTTCAACAACATCATGTTCAGCGCAGATTTCCTTAATACGTTTTACGATCTCATTTACCATGTATTCGTAATCGAAATCAAATACTAAAGAGTCTTTAAATGGCATACCACCACCAATATCTAAAGTATCTAACTCAGGATTGATCTTTTTGAATTTGCAATATAAGGTTACATACTTCTCTAGTTCGTTCCAGTAATATGGAGAATCAGTAATACCAGAGTTGATAAAGAAGTGTAGCAATTTAACCCTGAAATTAGGGTTTGCAGAGATCTTATTGTTGTAAAAGTCGATTACATCTTCCAAACGTACACCTAAACGCGAAGTATAGAATTGTGAATCAGGCTGTTCCTCAGCTGCAATACGGATACCTAAGTTGCAAGGTGTATCTAACTCAACCTCATCATCAAATAGGTTAAACTCCTCTTTGTTGTCTAATACAGGGATAATATTTTTGTATCCATCATGCAACATATCGATGATGTATTGCTTGTACTGGTAGGTCTTAAAACCATTACAGATCACTGTAATATCTTTGGTTAAGGCGCCTTTTTTTTCGAGTGCCTCAATCATCGGCATATCAAATGCAGAAGACGTTTCCAGGTGAATGCCATTTTTAAGCGCCTCTTCAACAATATGTCTGAAGTGTGAGCTCTTGGTACAGTAGCAGTATTTATAATCGCCACGGTAATTGTTTTTGATGATGGCGGTCTGGAACAATAATTTGGCCTGCTGAATTTTCTTGCTGATCATGGGAAGGTAGGTGAAACGTAATGGCGTACCATAAGTTTCTATCATCTCCATTAAATTGAGATCTTGAAAATATAACTCGTCGTCTATAACGTTGTAACCTTCCTGAGGGAAACCAACACTTAGATCAAGAAATTCGGAGTAACTCTGCATTTTTTTATTTTTGAACTATTATTTAGGGTTTGGCAAATAAAATTAAGTTAATTTTGGGCTCAAAGATAAACACTTTATAAAATACACCCGTATTTTTTTTTATGACTAAGACTTTAAAAATAATTGAGGTAAAATCTGAGATCGGCGCCGGTACACGAGGCTCCAGTCTGGGGGTGGATGCAATTAAGATTGCAGCATTGGATTTTGGGAGCAGGTTTTTTAAGAAACATAAGTCTGTAGAGGTTCCTAATGAGAACCATTTATTGCTTGAAGGCACCGGTAGTCCCTTTGCAAAGCGCATTTCGGGGATATTGACTATGGTAGAGCGGGTAAGTGACGAGGTAAGTTCAACACTGGTTAAAGGTGAGTTTCCTGTTGTTTTGGCTGGTGATCATAGCACTGCTGCAGGTACAATTGCTGGTATAAAAGCAGCAAATCCCAAGTTAAAATTAGGGGTGATCTGGATAGATGCACATGCAGATTTACATTCTCCTTACACAACGCCCTCCGGAAATATGCACGGAATGCCCCTGGCTATAGCTTTGGATGAAGATAATTTAGACGCGAAAGTGAATAAGTTAGATCAGGAGACTATCAACTATTGGTATCAGCTGAAAAACGTTGGAAACATTGCACCAAAAATTCATTATAGCGATCTGGTGCTGATTTCGGCCAGAGATATGGAAAAGCCGGAAGCTCACTTGCTGAAAAAACATAAGGTTAAAAATATAACTACTGCGGATTTGCGGAAAAGAGGTGTAGAGCGTACAGTAATAGAGACGCTTCAGTATCTGGATCACTGCGATATCATTTACGTGTCCTTTGATGTAGATTCTCTCGACCCTACAACATCCCGTGGGACAGGAACGCCGGTAGCGCAGGGATTAACAGAAAGAGAAGCGGGTAAGTTAATGTCAGGGCTGCTAACCAATCAAAAGGTTTGCTGTTTTGAAATAGTGGAAGTAAACCCCACCTTAGACCGCGAAAACCAAATGGCAGAGCATGCCTTTGAAATTTTAATTAAAGCCACCAACGCTTTCAGAAACGAATAGTAGATTTGGGGATTATTAGTATTATGAACATCGAACAACATATTATTACAGCAACTGTTGCTGCGGTAAAAGAATTATACAATCAGGAATTGCCTGAGAGTCAGGTAAGCTTACAGGATACAAGAGCTGAATTTGAAGGTCAGATCACTATAGTTGTATTTCCTGTAGTACGCTTTTCTAAAAAATCGCCAGAAGCTACGGCAACTGATCTGGGCGAATACCTGGTAAAACATATTGAAGATATTACTGGTTTTAATGTCGTTAAAGGATTTTTGAACCTCATCATTTCAGATGCTTACTGGATCAATCTCTTTAACTCAAGTTTGCTAAATCCTTCATTTGGAGCGGTTATTCCAAATGGCAAAAAGGTGATGGTTGAATACTCTTCGCCAAATACCAACAAGCCTTTGCACTTAGGGCACGTTAGAAATAACCTGTTGGGTTATTCAGTAGCGGAGCTGCTAAAAGCAAGCGGCTATGATGTGGTGAAAGTAAATCTGGTAAACGACAGGGGAATTCACATCTGTAAATCGATGCTGGCTTGGCAAAAATGGGGGAATGGCGAAACGCCAGAAAGCTCATTGCTAAAAGGTGATCACCTGGTAGGAAAGTACTACGTTATATTCGACAAGGAGTATAAAAAGGAAATTGATGCTTTAAAGCTAGAGGGGCAAACAGAAGAAGAAGCTAAAAAGAATGCGCCATTAATCAAGGAAGCACAGAAAATGCTGCAAGACTGGGAAGCCGGCGTGCCTGAGGTTATTGATCTTTGGAAAAAGATGAATGGCTGGGTGTATGATGGCTTCGAAGTGTCTTATAAAAACCTGGGTGTTGATTTTGATAAATACTATTACGAAAGCAATACCTACCTGTTAGGTAAAGGGACAGTTGAGGAAGGACTGGAAAAAGGTGTTTTCTTTAAAAAACCAGACGGTTCAGTATGGATTGACCTTACAGCAGATGGCTTAGATCAGAAACTGGTACTTCGTGCTGATGGTACATCGGTATACATTACGCAGGATTTAGGTACAGCACAAATGAAGTATGATGATTTCAAAATGGACGAATCTATCTATGTGGTAGGTAACGAACAGGATTATCACTTTAAAGTGTTGTTCCTGATCTTAGAGAAGCTAGGTAAAAGCTGGGCCAAAGGATTGCATCATTTATCGTACGGTATGGTCGATTTGCCTAGCGGTAAGATGAAATCACGTGAAGGAACTGTTGTAGATGCAGATGATCTGGTTGCAGAGATGATTGAAACTGCAAAAGCCAAGACAGAAGCTTTAGGTAAAGTGAATGACTTTGACGAGCAAGAGAAGGAACAATTGTACTATAACATCGGTATGGGTGCTTTAAAATACTTCCTGCTTAAGGTAGAACCTAAAAAGAGATTGCTGTTTGACCCTGCAGAGTCAATAGACTTCCAGGGTAATACAGGACCGTTTATACAGTACACACACGCAAGGATTAAGTCCTTATTGCAAAAAGCAAACTATGATTTCGCTTATGCTGGTGTTGCTGATGCTGTTATTACGCCTACAGAGCTCGAAATGGTCATGCTGTTGGGAAAATACCCATCAGAGATCCAATCGGCCGCCAAATCGCATAGTCCGGCTTTATTAGCTAATTATCTATACGAGGTAGCTAAGATGTTCAACAAGTTTTATCATGAAACTCCACCGATTATCAAAGAAGAGAACGAAGCGGTTAAGAAACACCGTTTAAACTTAAGCTTTGTAACTGCAAACATCTTGAAGAACGGTATGAACATATTGGGAATTACCGTGCCAGAGCGTATGTAAAATGCGTTTGTAAAACGTTATTTTAATCAATACATAAGCTATTAAAACAAAAGAGAAGGATTATTCCTTCTCTTTTGTTTTTTCTACACCTGGCTTCGTAGCTATCGGCTTCTTTTTCCTAAAGGAAGCGAAAGTCATGGGGCTTTTTGAAGGCCTTTCATCACCCAATAGAACTCCCCATTGTTTAAAGGAATCAGTTCTGTCGAAGATGATTTTTAACACCGCTATGATAGGTAAGGCGAGGAACATTCCGGAGACCCCGGCAATACTACCACCTATAATTACACCTAAAATCGCAAACAGTGCATTGATCTTTACTTTAGAACCTACAATTCTGGGCATTAATATGTTATTGTCAAGGAACTGAACTCCTGCTATAACTAAAAGAACGGTAATTACCGGCCAAAGTTCTGTAGATGAAGTTAAGGTGAGCAATACACCAATGATGTTTCCGATTAAAGCACCAACGTATGGAATAAGGTTTAAGATGGCAAAGATTACCCCAATCAGCAATGCATGCTTGATGCCTACCAAAAGCAATATCCCACCCAATAGAATCGTCATATAGGTCACCTGTATCAGTAAACCTACCAGATAACTTTTAATGATCGACTCCGTTTCGTAGATCGCATCTTTAACTCTAGGGTGGTGTTCTGTTTTAAACCACATAAAGATGAAACGAAGTAAAATGTCTTTATAAAACAACATCAGGTAGATGTAAATAGGCAACAGGCCCATAAATACAAAAACAGAACTTAAGGTTACAGCAGCGCCGCTGGCAGCTTTACCTGCCATACCTAAAAGATCGTTACTTTTATCATTAATAAACTTCACCTGCTCTGTCGTCGAGAAGTCGCTTACGCTACTGATCCAGGCGCTGATTGAATTTAAATGCGAACTTACATTTTTCTTGATTTCGGGAAATTCATTAACTAGAGTTGCGAACTGGGCCGAGAAAAACCATACAATCAGGCCAATAAAAATGGCCAGCAGAAGGATTGGCAAAATAATGGCAGCAATCTCCGGAACTTTATATCTTCTCAAAGTCCTGAATACAGGTAAAAGTACAATACTGATAAAAAAGGCCATTATTATAGGCATAATGATGTCATTTCCAATTACCAGGAGTGCTCCGATAAGCGCAATTCCCAATAATTCAATTGACCGTCTAACGGTAAGTGGCATGTCTTTCATTCGTAATTTGTTTGATTTTTGAACGTATAAAACTATAAGGTATCGAATGTTTGGCTAATTTTGTGCCACAAATTAAATTTAAAGAAGAATATTCATGATTACAAACGAAACTATAGTTGCCTTATCTACGCCACCCGGAGTGGGTGCTATAGGAGTAATCCGCCTTTCAGGGAAGGATGCCATTACCATTATGAACTCTGTTTTTAGTGGTAAAGATCTGGAGAAACAGGATTCACATACTATACATTTTGGTTTAATTAAAGATGGTAATGTAGTTATAGATGAGGTTCTTGTGAGTTTGTTTGTGGCCCCTAAGTCCTATACCAAAGAAAACACGGTAGAGATTTCCTGCCATGGTTCCAATTACATCATTCAACAGATCATTAACCTGTTAATCCGTAAAGGAGCATCAGCAGCTAAACCAGGTGAGTTTACGTTAAGAGCATTCTTAAATGGGGGATTAGATCTATCTCAGGCAGAGGCGGTAGCAGATCTTATCTCATCAGATTCTGCAGCTGCGCATAGCGTTGCCATGAACCAATTAAGGGGAGGTTTTAGTACGGAATTGAATGTATTGCGTGAGCAGTTGATTCATTTCGCATCTATGATAGAGCTGGAGCTAGATTTTGCAGAAGAAGATGTAGAGTTTGCAAATAGAGATCAGTTACAAGCGCTGATTGATAAGATTACTTTGGTTCTGAATAAGCTGATCCGCTCGTTCGAATTAGGTAATGTAATTAAAATGGGTATCAATACTGTTATTGCTGGCCGACCAAATGCAGGTAAATCAACATTGCTGAATGCTTTGTTGAATGAAGATCGCGCTATTGTAAGTGAAATTGCAGGAACTACCAGAGATACCATTGAAGAGGTATTGAATATCAATGGCATTAATTTCAGGTTGATTGATACCGCAGGTATTCGTGAGGCTACAGATAAGATTGAAGCGATCGGTGTAGAGAAAACCATGCAGAAGATCAACCAGTCGGCCGTATTGGTATATTTATTTGATGTGGTTAATACTTCGGCAACCGAAGTAAGAGATGACATCATGAGTTTACATAAGCCGGGGATAGCTTTTATAGCGGTTGCGAATAAAATGGACCTTTCTTATAGCGACAGATTAAAAGAGTTGAAACTGCCATCAGATATTGAGTTTATATCTATTTCGGCTAAAGAATATCAGAATATAGAAGAGCTGAAAGAGTTGTTGTACAATACAGCAGTAGGTGATAAGCTTTCTGATAACCATACCATGGTAACTAATATCAGACATGTAGAAGCGTTACAAAGGACGCGTAATGCTTTAAATAATGTTGCTGCGGGACTTAGTAATCCGGTGACCTCGGATTTCCTTGCAATGGATATTAAGCAGGCATTACATTACCTTGGTGAGATTACAGGTCAGGTTACTACGGATGATTTGCTTGAAAATATATTTAGTAAGTTCTGTATCGGAAAGTAAGGTGCCTAAATAGCCCCAAATAAGTCACACAAAATTTTGAGAAAACCGCTATAGATAAGACCTATAGCGGTTTTTTGTTGCTGACAGGTTTTTGATTTTCAGCGTAATTTAGCCTGTTCTTTTACGGAATTGTACCTCAGAGAAGGGATTTGTACTCCGGTTAAAAAAAGTGGCGAGCTAACCCGTCAACCGCAGACAATTAAGCACAGCTATTGATGACTAAGGAGGAATAAGGTCATGAGTTCGAAGATCAGAATCTCCAATAGCCAATTTTTTTGCCAAAAAAGAGTACAATTGTAGAAATTCTTTTTTAGGAAATAATTAGATAACATTGCCATTTATTTCTCTAGTTTTATTGGACTAATCAAATGAAGAACTTATATCAGGATTTTCAGGATGCAGAACTTGTTACCTTGTTAGCTAAGGGTGATAAAAGGGCGTATGCTGAAATATTTTTTAGATATAATAAATTGCTTTATAGTCATGCCTATAATAAACTTCGCGAGCGCGAAGATGCGAAGGATATTGTCTCCGAAGTTTTTTATGCTTTATGGGCAAAAAGAGAACAATCGCTACCCGAGCATAATCTGATTGGGTATCTTTTTGTTGCTGTTCGTTATAAGATTGCTGATTTTCTATCCAGAAAACAGGTGCGACATCATTATATTCAATCATTGCAAACCTTCATCGATAAGCCTCAAGAAGTCAATACAGATCATCTGATCAGAGAAAAGCAGCTAAAAGAAATTATTGAAGAAGAAATATCTGCATTGCCACCGCGTATGCAAGAGATCTTTAGAATGAGTCGATTTGAGCAATTGAGTCATAAAGAAATTGCTGAAAAATTATCACTTTCTGAGCAAACGGTCAAAGATCAGGTAAAAAAAGCTTTAAGAATATTACGGGTTAAATTAGGTCTTGTGGCTTTTTTAGGATTATTCTTTAAAATATTCTGATTTCTTATCCCCCCGAAACCCGAGTTGACCGACTTATAGTTTAATCAGATATAAATACGGGAATCAAATGAATGAGTTAAAAGCTAAAGAACTGTTGCGTAAGTATGCGGATGGCACTTGCAATCAAGAAGAGAAATTGCTATTTGAACAATGGTATTTCAATTTGAACAGCGCCAATCATTCGCATTTAACAGAAACGGAACTTGAGCAAGCTGAACAGGAGATGCGGATCGATTTAGCGATCAACCCATTAAAAACAAAACGTTTATGGCCATATTATTCTGTTGCAGCATCTTTGTTGTTATGTCTGGGAGTCTTTTTTTTCTTTAACAAATCTAATCGTGTATCAATAGATAAAAAGAGAAATAATGCAATAGCCACCGAGATTAAGCCTGGCAAAAATACGGCTGTACTTACCTTATCTAATGGTAAGAGCATTACCCTAAGTGATGATAAAAGTGGTGTAGTTATAGACGCAGAAAACGTAACTTATAACGATGGTAGTGGAGTGACTAACAATAATGATAGTCAACATTCGTCTGATCAATTCTATTCAGGCCTATTGAAAGCAAGTACCCCAAGAGGTGGCACTTATCAGATTATATTATCCGATGGTACCAAAGTATGGCTTAATGCTTCATCAGAACTTAAATTTCCTGCATCGTTTAGCCAAAGTAAACAACGTAACGTTGAGTTGATCGGGGAAGCTTATTTTGAGGTAGCTAAAAATAAAATGAAACCATTCATTGTGCGTAGCAACGGACAGGAAATAGAAGTGCTTGGTACTCATTTTAACGTCAACAGTTATCCGGACGAAAGAGCCGTAAAAACAACATTATTGGAAGGCGCCATAAAGCTTAGCCAGTTAAAAGGTAATAATCCGGCTTCATATGTATTGAGGCCTGGTCAGCAAGCGATAGCCGGCAATACTATTGTAATTAGAAATGTAGATGCAATGGATGCAATCGACTGGAAAAATGGCATGTTTATCTTTAATAAGGAAAGTTTGGAAAGTATTATGCGAAAACTATCCCGTTGGTACGATGTGGATGTTGTATTTGAAGACGAAAAACTAAAATCGAAATTATTAGGAGGCACGGTATCGCGTTTTAGTACAGTTACTGAGGTGCTTGAAGTTTTAGAATTAACCGAGTTAGCACATTTTAAAATAAAAGGAAGGAGTATTATGGTTATGGAATAACTACTAAAAGAGTTATCCAGAGCGCATAAAAAAGCCAGTTGTGGTTGCAACACGACTGGCTTAAAAGTCTGGATGACGTCAATAAAATTGGATCGTATTCACATTAAACAAACTAACCAAATGTATAAAAAAAAGACCAAAAAAATTGGTGTGCCCAAAAGGTATGTCCATAAATTACTGCTGATTATGCGAGTCACCACCATAGTATTAATAGCAATGATCATGCAGGTAAGTGCTGCGGGTAATGCACAAACTATGTCATTTGCTAAGAAGAACACCACTATTAAAGAAATATTTGCAGAAATCAGAATGCAAATGGGCTATAATGTGGTCTGGCCAGCAGAAAAATTTGATGAAAACAAGACCATCAACGCGAATTTTAAAAATGCACCGTTGTCAATTGTCCTAAATCAAACTTTAGATGGCCAGAATATCTCTTATACAATTAAGAACAAGACCATTGTGTTAAAAGCAAGTCGGGTAAATGACCTTAATCAGGAGGTTATTTCCGGCCAGGTTACCAACCTGATAGATAACCAACCTTTAAAAGGAGTTACTGTTCTTTTAAACGGAAGTTCTACTGCCACACAAACGGATGTAAATGGTCGCTATAACATTAAAGCCACTAAAGGTACTCTAAAGTTCTCTTTTGTGGGATTTGCTGATACGCTGATTAACATTAACGGACGGAGTACAATTAATGTAATGATGATTCCTGCCCACCTAAAGCTCGATGAAGTAGTAGTGGTAGGATATGGAAGTGTTAAAAAAAGAGACCTTACCGGTTCCGTATCAACAGTCAAAGCTGATGTTTTTGATCAATCCAGACAAAGTTCCTTTGTGAATAGTATGCAGGGGCGTGTGGCAGGTCTCCAGATTACGTCAGGTTCAGGTGAACCAGGATCGGGATCAAAGATTATTATTCGTGGTGCAAATTCCCTGACTGGCGAAAGCAGACCTTTGTTTGTCATTGATGGTGTCCCTGTTAACGAAAGCGAGGCACCTATTGCCAATTCTAAGTTTGGGGCAAATTCAAGAAGAGACCCGCTGAACTCTATTAATCCTGCTGATATTGTCTCTGTTGAAGTTTTAAAAGATGCTTCTTCTACAGCAATATATGGGTCAAGAGGTGCCAATGGAGTTATTATTATCACCACCAGACAGGGAAAAGAAGGAGAGTCTATGGTTACCTACGATGGTCGTATGGGCATTTCTTATCCTGCAAAGAGGTTGGAAATGTTGAATGGTGATGAATGGATTGATTATCGGAAAGACTGGGTATTGATGCCCGACGGGAAAAGGATTACCTATGGTTACTTTAACGATTATCTTTTCTTTACCAATGCAGGTAAAACCGAACCTTCAGAAATGATCCCAAGAGATGTTTATGCTTTGCCGGAATATAATTGGCAGGACGAAATGTATCGTACAGCATACGCTAAAGATCATAATTTGTCAGTAACTGGTGGAACTAAGTATACCAAGTTTTTTGGAAGCGTGGGGTATAATAAGGAAGATGGCTTGTTTATCAATAATGATTATTCGAGGTACAATACCCGTTTAAGACTGGATCACAATAAGAACAGATTTATTATGTCGCTTTCTCTTAACGGATCTTACTCTAAATATAACGGTGCTGTACAATCGGGCGACGGATATGGCAATATTGGGGTTACACAGGCTGCTATTATATCACGACCATTGGTGTTCCAGAATCCGCTTGCATTACAAACTCAGGGTGGCTGGAAGAAACCAACTGAAAACCTGGAACATATAGACCGGGACATTTCTACACCAAATGTAGGCGCTAATCTTGTTTTAAACTATAAGCTAATAGAAGGACTATACGTTGGAACCATGTTAAATGGTGTGATTGTAAATTCAAAAGTGAATGAATTTTATGGAAAAGATACACCATGGGGTTATTACTTAAAAGGAAGAGCTGCAATTAACAACACAGAGTGGATGGGCTGGTCTAACATCAACACCTTGAGTTATGACAAAATGCTAAAAAATAATTCTAAAATCAGTGCACTGAGTGTTTTTGAACTTAGTGGAAGTGGGTATAGAAACAGCTCTATCATCAAAAGTAATTTCTCTGATGAGACTACCGGGATCCATGATATCAGTAAAGGTATTACGTTGGAAGATGCAACTTCGGGAGCAGGACAAACTAAAAGAATCTCTTATCTGGGTAGGTTGAACTATGATCACAGAGGGAAGTATTTGCTTACAGGTAGCATTCGTCTGGATGGTTCAGATCGTTTTGGTGAGAACAATAGATACGGTTATTTCCCTTCAATGGCTTTTGGATGGCGAATTTCTGAAGAGAATTTTATGAAGAAACAGACTCTGTTTGATAATTTAAAATTGCGGTTAAGTTACGGACAGACGGGAAATTCAAATATTCCAGAATTTCAGTACATGGCCAGAATGGGCAATTCATTTTACGGAGATCAGTTTGGTCTGGTGCCAGTATCGTTGCCTAATCCGAATTTGAAATGGGAAACAACAGTGCAGTATAACGCAGGTTTAGATATCTCTTTTTTAAATAAGAGATTGGATATCACGTTCGACCTTTATAATAAAATCACAACAGATATGTTGTATAATGCCATTATTCCTGCACAGTCCGGATTTAAAACTCAATGGCAAAACCTAGGAAAGATTAGCAATAAAGGGGTCGAACTGGCTTTAAATACAAAGAATATTGTAGCCGATAATTTTAGCTGGAACAGCAGCTTAACACTTAGCTTAAATAGAAACAAAGTTTTGATTATTGGGGATAACCTGTCGGTAGCTCCGGTAGGTGCGGGCTCATGGACAACTTCATACATCAAACAAAACGTTGTCGGCAGGATTATGGTGAACCAGCCAATTGGTGTGATGTATGGATATGAGATGGTTGGTGTATATCAGGAAAGTGATTTTTCTGGCTGGATAGATAAAACAGGTCTGTTACCAGACAACGACCCAAATATCGCATGGCAGGAGAGAAACTGGGTGTTAAAGTCTGGAGTAGTTGATCCTAGCGCTATAGCTAAGCCGCGCCCAGGAACATTTAAGTTTAATAATATCGATAATTCAGCAGATAACAAGATTACAGAAAGTGATAAAAAAATCATTGGTAACAGTCAGCCCTTACTTTTTGGTGGCTTTGGCAACAGTTTCAGTTATAAAAACTTTGATCTGAATGTATTCATTACTTATTCTCTTGGTGGAGAGATATTTAATTCTACCAAGTTTGAATTGGAAGGCTCTAGTCCCGGTGAATACTATAACATCACTAAAAAATTCTGGAACAACAGATGGACACCTTCAAATCCAACGAACGAATACCCTGCTTATTCTGACGAAGGTTACTATAATTCACTGGCCGCCCAACCCAATAGTTACTATGTTGAAGATGCATCTTATGCAAGACTTCAAAATGTTTCTTTGGCTTACAGATTGCCAATAAGTTTTACTAAGAAACTTGGTTTGGGAGCTGCTAAGATATACTATTCAGGAATCAATCTCTTTACTTTAACTAAATATAGCGGATTTACGCCAGAGGTTGATTCAGGGAATCCATTGCTAACCAATTTTGATACCATTGGTTACCCAAGGGCAGCTGCTCATTCTATAGGTTTTAACATCACATTTTAAAGATTTTGAACATGAAAAAAATACTTTACGCAGTAATGATCTTATTGTTTGGGATCTCAACAGGTTGTTCCAAATACCTGGATAGTGAGCCATTGTCATTTACCTCTATCGCCAATTTTTATAAAGATCAGAATGATGCAGAAGCAGCATTGACTGGTTGTTACGGTTTATTGCAGGATAGTTATTCTGTTAATGGGCGTACTGGTGTGTTTCTAATTGCTGATGTAGGCACTGATGAAATTATAGGGAATCCATATTCTACCCCTGATGCTGAAGCCAATATGGACCAGTTTTTATTTGGAAGGGTTGTGAAAAGTAATCTGACAATAAAAAATTTATGGGCTAAGGTGTATTCAGGTTTATACAGTATCAACCTGCTGTTATCGCAGATTGATAAGATTGATATGCCCGAATCGCGTAAAATGCAGATAAAAGCAGAAGCGAGATTTTTGAGGGGCTGGCATTACTATTACATGGGTATGATTTATGGAGGGGTTCCGGTATTTAACAGTATTCCGCACGATCTTAAGCAGAAACGAAATACGTTGGAAGAAGTGATGAAACAATCAATTGATGATCTGCAATTTGCATATGATAATTTGCCTGATGAAAAGTTGATAAACTCAGGAAGGGCTTCTAAATGGGCAGCTGGAGGATATCTGGCTAAGTTGTATTGTTATATTGCAAGTTGTAAAAAGTATGACACTGGGAAAGGACTTAATTTCCCTTTAAACAGCTTTGATTGGGTCGATATAAATGATAGTTATGCAAAGGCAGATGCGCTAAGCCAGAATATTATTAACAAAAGTGGTTTAAATCTGACCGCTGATTATAGGTTGTTATTTTGTGAGGGATCAGTAAATAAGCAAAAAGAAGAGATACTGTTCTCTCTGACACCTTCTCCTCAGAAAAAAATAGGCTTTGCGTTAAACTTTTATCTGTTGCCAGCAGGTTCTTATGGCGGTGGCTGGGGAACATGCAGGCCAACTCAGGAACTGTATTCCCGTTATGACTCCTTATACGATGCCCGTGCGAACTGGGTTGTAGGAGGTTTAGGTACTGAACCAGTAACAGAAACCATCGATAATCAGGTTTATTATCAGCCTTCAAAATTGAAACTTGTAAACGGAGAAGCTGTTGATGGTGACTATTGTGGAAACAAATTCCGGTTATTGAAAACCGAAGCTAAACATGATGATGTTTATTATGGGAATTATCCGCTGCTTCGCCTCGCTGATATTATGCTGCTACATGCTGAAGCTGTAGCTCATATAAATGGTGATGCAGCTGGTCGAGAAGTACTTAAGGTGGTAAGAAGTCGCGCTTTGATAAAGTCCCGCTCAACCGATGTGGGTAAACTACAGACGGCTTACCGCAAAACGGATTTTGTCGAGGAATTGCTGGATGAGCGTTCCAGAGAGTTGTGTTTTGAACAGCAGCGAAAATTTGACCTGGTCAGATTTAACAGGTATCAGTCTACTATTAAAGCCATTTCCACTACCCGTGGGGTATGGAATAGAAACGGTGCTATTCAACTTGTAGATAATGTTACTGATACAAAAATCTGGAGCCCGATACCAGAAGAAGATGAAATTATAAACCCTAATCTGAAACCTAATAATCCTGGTTATTAATGTGTTTCTCATTATAGAATTGAACAACATGTATAAAATTTTTGTATATAGTATTTTTTCCTGTATTATATTTCTAACTACACAGTCTTCTTGTCAAAGCAAAAAACAAGAAGATCAGCCACAGGGACAAACAGAAAAAGTAAAAGTAGGAGCCTGGTATTTTGGTGGCTGGAGTTTTCCTGCAGATCAGAATGGCAATACCTTTCACATCAGTCCTAGTTTGGTAAGTAGTTTTTCAAACCGGGAGCCAGTTTGGGGCTGGCGAGAAGATAAAGCAGGTGTGATGACAGATCAGATTAATTACGCAGCGGATAGCGGTCTTTCCTTTTGGGGATTTTGCTGGTACGAAAATACACTGGTAGATGATTCCAAAACAATGGATAATCTGAATAATGCACTTGATTTATTTCTTAAAGCGCCAAATAAAAGTCGTCTCGACTTCTGTTTATTGTCTTGTTTCCCTGTTTCACCTGTAAACTGGGAGAAAATATGTGACAGAACGGTACCTTACTTTAAAGAATCTAATTATTTAAAAGTAGATGGCAAGCCGGTAATGGTATTTTTCAATACAGATGAAATTATCACTGGAATGAATGGTATCCAAAAAACACGCGAAGCAATTGCATTATACCGTAAGAAAGCACGGGATATTGGTGCCGGAGAAATTTTGATAGGAGCAAGGACAGGACCGAGGCCTTTAGACCCTACTTTTCAGAACAAGTATGCGGAATGTGGATTCGATTTTTTAACAACCTATAATAATGCCGACGATGGAAAAGTAAGTTCAGGAGCCAATGATTATTCAAAATTGCTGGAAGGAGATATGAAGTCATGGACAGGTATTTCAGCACATAGCTCTTTACCTTTTGTTCCTGTTGTAGGTGCCGGCTATGATATGCGCCCCTGGGCTATGGATCACCCTGCTCAACCTGCTTCCGACTATTGGTATACCGGCGTTACACCACAGAAGATCGCTGAACATCTTCGTACTGGTATACAATGGGTAAAGGCAAACGATAAAAAAGTGCCCGGCAATTTATTGTTTATGTATGCCTGGAATGAAAATGGAGAAGGTGCCTGGCTTACGCCCACTAAATCTGAAGGAAACGCAAGGCTGGAGGCCATAAAACAAGTTATAAAGGAGGAGTCGACTAAGTAATGAACGAGACTATGAGAAAGATAATTTTAATGTTGTTTTACATATTACCGTTCCAGGGAATATCGCAAATAAAACACGCACAGATAAAGCAGGTAGAATTACACGGACATATTGGTTCGCGAATAGATGCATGTATTGAAACAAATGTGATGTCGCAAGACATTGACCACCTGATTGAGCCTTTTAAGCATAAAACTGAAACAGAACGCTGGCAAAGCGAGTTTTGGGGAAAGTGGATGCTAGGAGCATGTCAATCCTATCAATATAGTAAGAACCCAGTATTGCTTAAAAAGATCAGTTATGCGGTGGATGAATTACTTAAAACACAGCTTCCAAATGGATATATAGGTAATTACTCAGAACAGTCGCAACTTGCACAATGGGATGTGTGGGGGAGAAAGTATTGTCTTTTAGGACTTCAGGCATATTATGATATTACAGGTGATCAAAAAGTTTTAACAGCCTGTCGCAAGTTGGCAGATCATTTAATGAAGCAGGTGGGTCCCGAGAATGCAGATATTGCCAAAATAGGTAACTATAAAGGGATGGCTGCAAGCTCTATCCTTGAACCGGTGATGTATCTATATAATAGAACTTCAGATTCCCGTTATCTTAATTTTGCAAAATACATTGTTGCACAATGGGAAAAGCCTAATGCATCTAATTTGATCAGCAAGGCTATTGCCGGAGAGCCTGTTGCTAAACGTTTCTGGCCATTTCCAAAGGCTAGTCATTGGGCATTAGGTGGACATAAGTCTTATGAAATGATGTCCTGCTATGTCGGTCTTTTAGAACTTTATAAGGTTACTAAAAACCGAACCTATCTTTCGGCTGTAGAGGCTACAGCAAATGATATCATGACCAATGAAATTAATATTGTTGGTGGGGCAAGCTCTACAGAGTGTTGGTATGAAGGTGCTAAAAATCAAACTACTCCTTCTTTCTTATCTATGGAAACCTGTGTTACTTTTACCTGGATGCAATTGTGTGATCGGTTGTTACAGATTACAGGAGAGGTGAAATACGCGGACCAGATCGAAAAGACAACTTATAATGCTTTACAGGCTGCTGCAAGAGTAGAAAATATGATGATTGCTTCTTATGTTCCACTTGAGGGTTTTAGAAGAGATGGAGAACGGCAATGTGGTATGGATATCAATTGCTGTAAAGCTAATGCACCCAGAGCCTTTACGATGCTTCCGGATTTCGCATTTCGTGTTTCGGAAAATAAAATAACCATGAACCTTTATACCAATTCAAAAGCACAGTTTATACTCAACGATAAAAAGAAAGTGAGCCTTAGCGTAGAAACCAGCTATCCTGTTTCAGATAAAATAAATATAACTGTACACCCAGAGCAGGAAAGTGTTTTCACATTGTCGCTCAGAATACCTGAATGGAGTAAACAAAATAGCCTGCTGGTAAATGGCGAAGAACTACCAGATGCGATGCTGCCAGGCGGATATCTGGAAGTTACCCGTAAATGGAAAAAAAACGATGTAGTCGTTTTGTCCTTAGATCTGCGTGGAAAAATGGTGGTGTTGAATAACCATATGGCAATTGTCCGCGGACCTGTTGTTTTGGCGCGTGACTCTCGTTTTAAAGATGGTTTTGTGGATGAAACCATTGCTATTGAACATGATAAAGATAATTATGTGCCTTTGGTTGCGCTAACAGATAAACCTTCTTCAGTATGGATGGCTTTCAGTGTAAACGCATTGACCAGTATTTATAACGGCGATAAAGAGTCGTTCAGAAAGATAAAACTATGCGATTTTGGCTCTGCCGGAAATGGGTGGGACGAACATGAAAGGTATAAGGTGTGGCTTACACGTACGATAGAAACGGCCGATAGGGGAACCTGGTGGTAGTTCTGTTCCATACTTCTTATTTACATTTTGATTTAAACTCATAACAATAAAAATATGACAGCTTTTAAGCTTTTAATATGTACAATTTTAACGCCTTTGTTTTTTTTAGTTGCCTGCGACAAAGTGAAAAGTGAAGAACCAGGCAAAGAAAGGCTACCTCAGAAAATTAAAAATGTAGTAATTCTGGGAAATAGTATTGTTGCTCATCCGGCAAAAACATCAATAGGATGGAATGCTGATTGGGGAATGGCGGCTTCTACGCGTGACAGTGATTTTGTGCACAGGTTAATTCACAAAATTCATAAGATTGATCCTGCGGTCGACATTCGGTATACCAGTATCGCACCTTTTGAACTCAATTATGAAACTTATGACCTCTCGCAATTGTCTGCCTATAGAAATGCTGATATGATCATTATAAAGATCTCTGAAAATGTGGATTTACAGACTGCTGACAAAAGAGGCTTTATCACTTATTATGATAAACTGATTAAATACTTAAATCCAGATCAGAAAAGTCAGATCATTATTTCAGATGGATTTTGGCCAAGCCCGGTTAATGAACTTATTAAAACATATGCAATTGATCATAAGTATCCTTTTGTGACTTTGCCTGATCTATACCGGGATGATGTAGCCAATTCGGCAAGGGGGAAGTTTGAAAATGAAGGCGTAGGTAACCATCCTTCAGACCAGGGCATGAGGAATATAGCAAACCGGATATGGGATTGTATTGCCGGGTATTTTCAGTAGATAGTCATTAACTCAATTATTTATAAAATTATGAAACTGTCATTAAAAAGAAGAGAGCTACTCACTTTTTTAAGTACAATAATGGTCTTGCTGACATTGTTTTCCTGCAAAAAAAGCGAAGAGGAAACCGTATATAAGGTAACACTAATTTCAAATGGGGGAACAAATATTGCCCCTGTTATGGTCAGCAAAGGGCAGGTCTTACCTAAGAAGAAGTTGTCTCCCAATCCTATCGTTAGTGATGGGGGAACATTTATTACCTGGTATGAGGATGCTGAGTTTGTAAAGGAATTTGATTTCAATACACCCATCACAAAAGACATCACCTTGTATGCCAAATGGTATTATAAGACTTTTAAAATTTCATTTGTAATGAATGGTGCTACAGCTAAAGGAGATGTAGATGTTGTTGAAGGTAAATACCTTACTGTAGATAAACCCGTTTATACAGGCTTTGTTTTTGTAAACTGGTATGAAGATGCGGGAATGACCAAACCATTTAATTTTAACGAACCAGTTAATTCCGATAAAACTTTATATGCAAGATGGGTAACACCATCACCTGCGGGATGGTTCTCTATTGATGCAAATGGTGTGTTAGTTGGATGTTCACCTGCAGCTGGTGCTACAACTGTAGTTGTACCAGAGGGTGTTAAGGTAATTCCTGCATGGTTTGTTTTAGCTAATGGTTTAAACGCCCCAGGAAAGCCAGGCTTCCCAACAGGTAAGGATATAAAGGAGTTTGTATTACCCGAATCCCTGGAATCTATTGGCGAGGGTGCTTTTAAATATGCAGGAATAACTACGATAACAATACCTCCAAAAGTAAAGATATTGGAACCAGTTACTTTTGAAGGTTGTAGTGATATGAAGAATTTTAGTTTCGCCGCTAATAGTACATTGGAACGGATTAAAGGTAACGACAATAACAACCCTGTTATTGAGGCTGCTGCTTTAACCAGCATATCATTCCCAGCTTCCCTAAAATTTGTAGGTAAATACACATTGTCGGGATGCAGTGCTTTAAAGATTGTAACGTTTGAACGTTCCGCTTCACCGGTAATATTTGATACGTTTTTACCGGGGGGCGGTGTATGGTTATTTGGTGGGTATTTTCCTGCTAAAATAAGAATGCCTTCAACGGTTATTGATCCTTTTGTTGCAGAAATGAGAAAGACGATGGGAGATTACGAATTTGAAAAAATGAAAGGCGCGCTGGAGGGGTATTAGCGATTTTTTTGAATTAAAATTTGAGCCGATTATTTTGTTTAATCGGCTCAATTATTCATGATCAGTTATGCAGGTCGGATAATGCTCTACTGGGAAATTACATGAATTGGCAATAAAACATAATTGATTGGCCTTTGTGTGCAATGACAAAGCTAAATCAATCTGATTAGCCTCAGAAATGATTACTTTAGGATTAAGTACTACTTTAGCAATGCGTCCACTTCCCTCAGTATTTACCTCGAGTATGGCTTCTGCATCATCTGAGTAGGATAGTACTTCAATTTTTTCTTTTTCGCAGCAATATAAATAAGACATCATGTGGCATGATGCTAAGCTGCTCAACAAAAGGTCTTCAGGATTGTATAAATCAGGATCACCTTTAAATGCTTTAGCTGCTGAAACATTTAAATCAGGTTTCCCTGCTATTTTAATTGAATGATTCTTTACTATTCTGCGATGATTAGCTAATTCGATGTCCGATTTAGCAGCCCATTTTAAGTCGATTTTAAAAATGTGATTTGAAGACATGTTGTTTTTTAATTGTATTTTCTATTTACCAGTCAGTAATAACAGGAATTTTTTTCTTCAATAACTCCAAAAATATTAATATTTTTAAATGCATGTCATTTAAAAAGTGCCTGTTATGGGGAAATTTAAAACACCCGGGGTTTATATCGAAGAAATTCCGAATTTACCTCCTTCAATAGTATCTGTAGAAACAGCAATTCCAGCATTTATTGGCTATACAGAAAAAGCTGAATGGAAAGAAAAAGATGATCTGAGAAATGTACCTAGAAGGATAACATCTATGCTGGAATACGAACAGTATTTTGGCTTTCCTGATCCGGAAAGAGGGAGTTTGTCAGTAGTTTTTGAGGCAAATGGTGAGGTGAATGCCAGAGTGGATGAAACAAAAAGGTCTAAATTTTTGATGCATTATTCGTTGCAACTGTATTTCGTAAATGGTGGCGGTGCCTGTTGGATATGTTCTGTCGGTAACTATGGAGGCAGTCTGGAAGGTCGGTTGGAAGTTCAAGATCTTAACAATGGATTAACTAAGGTCGCTGCTATAGATGAAGTAACGCTTTTGGTCTTTCCTGACGCTGTCAATTTGGAAACGAAGGAAGAATACTATGATATTCATATACAGGCCATCCTTCAAAGTACGTTTCTTAAAGATCGGTTTACTGTGATGGATGTATATCATACTGCTTCCAATTCATGGACTGTGGATATTTCAGATTTGAGAGCTGGTATGGCACTCAGCACTGCTGAGTTGAAATATGCTGCAGTATATTTTCCTAAATTATACACTGGAGTTGATTTTTATCTTCCTGCAGAAGATCCATCCATTGATGAGCAGATTAGTATTGAAGGCATACCTGGAGCTTCTAAACTTTCTGATTTAATAGCAGAAAATAAAGCACAATATTTATTGGCTAGAACTACATTAACCAACCTGCCAATGTTATTGCCTGTCTCGGCAGCGATAGTTGGAATATACGCGCAAATAGATAATACCAGAGGGGTATGGAAAGCTCCGGCTAACATTAATATTATAAATGTTATTCGTCCTGAGTTTTTGTTAACCCAGGATGATCAGGATGACCTTAATATAGATAAGGTCGCTGGAAAATCTATAAACGTAATCAGGAGTTTTTCTGGTCGGGGAACTGCAGTTGTCTGGGGGGCTCGTACATTGGCCGGTAATGATAACGAATGGCGTTACGTACCTATAAGAAGATTCTTTAATATGATAGAAGAATCTATAAAAAAGGCTACAGAACAATTTATATTTGAGCCCAATGACCGCAATACCTGGGTAAAGGTACAATCAATGATTGAAAACTATTTGACCACACAGTTTAAAGCTGGTGCATTGATGGGCACAACAACCAAAGATGCTTTCTTTGTGCACATTGGTTTAGGTCAAACTATGACTGGTCTCGATATTCAGGAAGGTAGAATGATTGTGAACATTGGCATGGCTCCAATTCGTCCGACAGAATTTATTATGCTGCAGATCATCCTGCGTATGCAAAATTCCGTTTAGGTAATATATTTTTAAATGAACCGTGTTTTGATGAATTAGCCTCCTTGTGGCTATCTTTGCCTGGAGATGAAAAGACAGCACATTCAGGATACTTTCGGAAATATTGACATTTACTTATTTGACCAGATACTTAAGGGCACTTACGACGATTGTGACATGATCTTAGATGCCGGTTGCGGAACAGGCAGAAACCTAGTGTATCTGTTGAAAAGCGGTGCGAATGTTTTTGGCGTAGATCAAAACCCGGAAGCTATTGCTCAACTAAGAAAGCTTGGGAGCTCATTTCCCCAGGTTGATCCGCAAGAGAACTTTAAGGTGGCTTCTGTAGAGCAGCTACCTTTTGAAAGTGAAACCTTTGATTTAGTCATCAGTAGTGCTGTATTACACTTTGCAGAAAACCTCAGTCATTTTGAAGCCATGCTGAATTCTATGTGGGACGTGCTCAAACCTGGAGGATATTTTTTCTGTCGGTTGGCCTCGAAAATCGGGATCGAATCCTTAGTCGGGTTTATCGGAAATGGCAGATACATCCTTCCTGATGGATCGGAACGCTTTCTGGTGAATCAGGAGATGCTGCTCGGACTGACCAAAAAGCTTGGCGGAGAACTTCATGAACCCATCAAATCTACTAACGTTCAGAACCTGAGGAGTATGACTACTTGGTGCGTGCGCAAAAGCGGTTAGCCTTACCTTGGCTTTTCATTGAATAATGATAATCATTTAGATGTAACTATTAATAAAAAAGCAAGATAACAATATCTGGAATATGATATTAATACTAGTTTTGAAATGTAACTCCTCTTAATAAGAACTGCATGCCGCCAAACATAAATAAAAAAGCTGCACCATTAATGGTTATCCTTGCCTTTGCTATTGTTTATGTGGTATGGGGATCTACTTATTTCTTCATTCAAAAGGCGTTGGCGGGCTTTCCTCCATTTATTCTGGGAGCTTTCCGTTTTCTGGCTGCTGGCTTTCTGCTCATCACCTGGTGCGCAATAAAAGGTGAGAAAATATACTAAAACCGCAAGAGAAAACCTTGCGGTTTTAGTATATTTAAATTTTTTGATAGATGATTATAGGTGTGTTAATTTTCTTTATTTTGTCTTAAAATTTAAACTCTATGCAAAATAACGTTCTCAAAGTTTCTGAAAATTTCAGAAAGATGGCTTTCAGATCAATCTGTTCCATTTTACTTTTCATATTAACTTATATCATTTTAATTGCTTTAGGTATCGGTGTAGTTTTTCTATGCGGCTTAGCAGCTTATGGTGTATTGATGATTTATCCCTCATTTATTACCGGCATGATAGCTCTTGGCTTTGTAGGTATGGGGTTCTTAATCTTCTTCTTCCTTATTAAATTCATTTTTAGCGGATCAAAGAAAGTTGATCGCAGTCATTTGGTAGAAATTACTAAGGCCCAACAACCAGCGTTATTTAACTTAATATCTGAGATTGTAACTGAGGTAAATACAGACTTTCCAAAAAAGGTATATATATCTGCAGATGTTAATGCATCTGTGTTTTATGATTCTAATTTTTGGAGTATGTTTTTTCCGGTCAGAAAAAATCTTCAAATAGGCTTAGGCCTTATGAATGCCATATCAGCAACAGAACTAAAAGCTATACTGGCACATGAATTTGGGCATTTTTCTCAACGTAGCATGAAAGTAGGAAGCTATGTGCATCACGTAAATAAGGTGATTTACAATATGCTTTATGAGAATGAAGGATACAACTCTATACTAGGTGGTTGGTCAAACATCAGCGCTTATTTTGCACTATTTGCTAAAGGATCTGTATTGGTTATACAAGGCATTCAATATGTTTTGACTAAAGTCTATACCGTCTTGAATTTAAATTATATGGCATTGTCAAGAGAAATGGAGTTTCATGCCGATGCTGTAGCTGCAAGCGTTGCCGGATCGCAGCCTTTAGTTAATTCATTATTGAGATTAGGCTTTGCCGATCAATCTTTAAATATCGTATTCAATTATTATGATGGTAAAATTCAGCATGCTCAAAAGCCTTTAAATTTATATCCTCAACATTCTTTCCTTCTCAACAGGATGGCAGCGTTAGAAGAGTTGCCGATACAAGATGATCTTCCTATCTTATCAGTTGATAGTTATAAAAAGTTTAACAGAACTAAATTGGTACTGGATGATCAATGGTCGTCGCACCCAAGTACAGAACAGCGGGTAGAAAAATTAAAAGCTTTAAATGAGCCAATAAAAAGCACCTATAGTGGAATTGCTATCGATTTACTCGTTAATAAGGAAAATCTGCAAGAGCAAATCACAGATCGTGTGTTTTTACATGTTAACTATGAAGTCGCACCAGCAACGGTAGGGCTCAAAGAATTTATAGATGATCATAAAAAAGACGAAGAAGACAATTCATATCCTACTATCTTTAAAAGCTATTATGATGACCGCGATCCATATAGTGATTATACGGAGGATGATTTTGAATCCCCAGTTTTAGATCAGCTTTTAATTTTTGATGAATTGATTAACAAGGAAACACTTGGAGATATCAATAGTTTGAATACAGCAAAAGCTGATAGAGATACGCTTGAACATATTCACAATGGCGTAATACAAATTGAAACTTTTGATTATGATGGTAGAAAGTATGATGCCATAGATGCTCATCAACTTGTTACTTTTTTAGAAGAAGAGATAGCCAGATATACTGATATTTTAAATAAAAAGGACTGTGATCTGTTCAGGTACTTCTTGAATAAAGCTATAGCGCAAGATAAACTGAATGGTTTTAAAACACATTCCTTGACTTTCCAGTCAAGCTCAAAAAATATACAAGTGCAAAGGGATGTGTATGCAAACCTAGCTGAGGCTACTATTTTTATGCAAAATACGACACCGTTCGATGAGATTATCCAAAATATGGTTCAGGTAAAAAAGATGGAAAAACCATTTAAAGAACAAATTAAGTTTCTATTGGAGGGTACCTTATATGAAGGGCATATTGATGACGAAATACGTGCAATATTTGAAGAGTATTTATCAAAGGACTGGAAATACTTTGGTAATGATCTTTACTTTAATCAGGAAGTTGATGTGTTGTATAAGGCTATGTTTAATTTTAGTGTAGTAGTATTTAAGTCGCATTTTAAGTTAAAGAAATCATTGCTTGAATTTCAAGCTTCTATGCTTGATAACAGCAAGAGCTTATCGGAGGTTGATATATAGAGGGTCACTTTATGATGAACGTAAATCGGCCTTTCTATAGAAGAGATTGAGTCTGTGGTGTAACATTAAAATCATTATTAATATTTACTAAGGTCACAGGAGAATTTCTTGTGACTTTTGTATGTTTAGATTATTTTAAGCTCCATCTTTTTTGCATATTTTAGATTAAATTTATGACGAAATAAATTCTGAATTATGCTCATTAAGATGTTTTTATTTTTATGTCTGCTAAGCAGCTCTGCAATCGCTCAAGTCAAGCCAGCCGATCTTTATGGTTCATGGGTAGCTACAGATGTGAGATATTTGAGTGGAGATGAATTACCTGATGAAAACATCCTGAAGTATAGTTATCAGAAGTATAGCTTCGTAGCTCCCAATAAATTCTACAGCTCTCCGGGTTACCACAGTTTAGGAAGAGAAATGTTGTTTAGCCTATCTGGCGATAAGGTGCAGTTCAAGTCTGCTGAAGGATATGTGATGAATGTAGTAAGGATATTGGAACATGAGGAAAATAAATTAGTCATTGTACACGCTTCCGTTCACGGACATGCAGACCCGATGGCGATAAAATATACATTTCACAGAGAGGAGATTTTGCAAAACGCTATGCCATTAACATCTGCCGATATATTCCTGGTAAATGGCACAGACACCATCTATCAATCCGGACAGAAAGTTTATGCACTTTTTAAAGAACCTGATTTTCGGGAATTTCTATCTTTTAATCTATATAAAAAGGGAATATCCGTAAAGTCAGGCGAGCTGCAGGCTAGCTTTATTGTCAGTAAAGAAGGAGTTGCCGATAGCCTTAAAATATTGCAAGGAATCAATCCCCGGTATGATAAAGTCTTTACTGACATATTTAATTCGGCAAAAAGAAAGTGGATTCCGGCTCAACTGAATGGAAAACCTGTGCCTGTTTTGATGCAGCAAAAAATGACGTATTTTACTTCAGATGAAACAATGCCCAGTTATTTTAATGGAAGAAAAGCTGATGAGGCATACCATAATGAAAACTATGAACTCGCGCTTCAATATTACAACCTGGCACTCGAAACCAGAGCAGATGACAAGGGTCATTTATATAAAAGAGGAATATGCAAGCAAAAGCTTGGTAATTTGCGCGGGGCATGCATAGACTGGCAAAAGGTTAAGGCTTTAGGGGGCGAGCAAGCAACTGTTCTGCTAGAGCGCTTTTGTAAATAAACATAAAAAAAGCTATATATAATTGCAGCCAACGGTGAACGTGTGGCAACCTTTTATTCGAAAAGATGCATGTAATGACTCCAACTTAATTGCGTCGACAGTGTCGACGTAATTGGAAACCGGCGATGAAATTGTCTTTAGCGTTCTCATTGCCTTAATCTTCATCAGGTATCTACAGCTCATACCAATAAATACGCAGTTGCAGGCAAAATCTCAGGCAGGCCTATTATGTGGGGTATCTAAATTAAAAATGTAAACGAAGATTTTATCAAAAAAACACTATTTTGGTTTCCCATTGTATGCTTTAAATTAATTAACGCTAATCATAATCTGCAAACCATGACTATTACTATTAAAGATGAGACTTTCTCTGGCAAGGTGCTTCAGGAGATTAACCTTGAATTTGCAACTGATTTTGTTACTGTTCAAGATATTATTACCAGCAGGGTAATAAAAGAAGTAGAAAACTACAACAGTAAACTTCCTGCTTATTTTAATGGACTGATAGAGCCTTCTGACGCTGAAAAAACATTAAATGGCTATAAATTAAAGCCAAAGAAGATAATAGATGCTGAGAAACAGGTATATGTTGCGCTGGACGCTTTTCAAAGAAACGTTTTTTTTGTGCTGATAGATAACCAGCAATCCGAAAGTCTTGAACAAATGGTTGAACTTAGTAAAAACACGACCATAAGCTTTATTAAACTAACACCCTTAGTAGGCGGATAGTTATGGGATTGATCAATAAAATTAAAAATGCATTGTTTAACAAAGATTTGGTGAATAATGTGGAAGAGATGTCTGAATTTGAACAGGTAATTACAGCATCTAGAATTGAGTATGCCAAAGAAAATTCCTATTTCTGGGATATCAAACTAAATAAGGTTAAAGTATATACTGATCGGGTTGCCACCTGGAATGATAAGAAAAGAGTAGACCTGTTCTTGTATGTGGTAACCGATATAGCTAAAAATTAACACGTCAGTTGGCTCGGGCAATGTAATTTGAAATTGCCCTTTTGAATCAGTCACAGCAGTAATAGAAGGATGCTTTTGCGATTTTACATTTACACCTGGTAAAGGGATATTTTGATCATCGGTTACTATTCCCTGTATCTGTAATGCTTTGGAAAGATTGTCAGCATTGAGCTTATCATTAGCACTAATCACAACAATATTTTTAATTACATTGAAGGTTAAAGGCAGTTTCTCTAATAGTTTAACCATCACATCTGAAATCTCAGCATTTTTAACGTCGATGCTTACCAGGTTTTTAAAGGGTACGACTTCATTGCTATAAGCAAATCTGTAGCTGGTTTTCTGCTCAATTGTTTTTAGCACATTGCTTAATGTGGTGTTCTTCAACTCAATTGTTACCCGGGATTGAGAATATAGAGAAGCTCTGGTGTGTAAAGTGAGCATCGCAAGTATTAAAAGTAGCTTCATTTTTAGAAAATGTTTTCGATAGCACGAGGCATAGTGGTTCTGAAAGAAAAGTTTGTTTTTCTTCATATATTTGTTTTGGATAGTTGGTTAATAAACAGATTGATATTTTCTCTTTCCGGGGAAATCATCAGGCATCAATTATCTTAACGGGGAATGCGCCAACATTTCCCGTTTGTAACTGACCTGGTTTCAATTCATAATTGTTAATTTTTTTCCATTCAGTTTGTAATTAAAGGGTTTAGAAATTTTCATTATATTAAGTATATCCTCCAGGCTTTCATCATCGAATATTCCAGTGTACCGGTATTCCATGATATGCTGATTTTTAAATTCAACGCTAATATCAAACCGTCTTTCCAGCATAATTGCTATATCCTTCATCTGGCAGTTTGAGAAAGCTATTTTGTTATCCATCCAGGCTGTTTCTACTAGTAGGTTTTTCTCATTCAGGTGTAGGAGATTATCAAGTTTAATTTTAGAGGTATTTTCTGTTTCAATACTGCTCTTGTTCGGTTCGGACTGATCTTTACGTACAGTAAGCTTTTCATTTGGTCGTAAAATGATATTTTCGGAAGGCCTGTCACTGAAACTGACTTCTATTCGTCCTTTTATAAGCGAAGTTTCGATAATCTGATCTTCTGGATAGCTTTTTACGTTGAAGGATGTGCCAAGCACTTTTATCCTAATTTTGTCTGTATGGATTATAAAAGGGTGCGCGGGATCTTTCTTTACATCAAAAAAAGCTTCTCCATCTAACCATACCTCCCGTATTTTACCTTTAAAGTTATCGGTGTATTGTAGCCGGCTATCAGCATTTATCCATACCGAACTGCCATCTGGAAGCTTAACCATAGTTTTAGATCCTTTTTTTGTTACCACCTGGCTTTTTAATGAATTGTCGAACCTAAATGGATAAAATACCAGGAAAAGAGATAAGCAAATGAGCAATAAACATGCAGTGGCAAGCCAAACCCGTTTATTGGAGGAGCGTAATTTAAAATTGGTAGCTGGGGCATTCGGAACATGGAGATGCATCTTTAAGGAATGTAATGCAAAAGCCTGTTCTGCTTTACTCAGTTCATCTTCAGATACTTCTTCGGGGGTAATAAATGAAAGGTACACCTTCTTCAACTCAGGATCTGCCTCCATGATTTTCCTCAATTGATCTAAATCTTTTTCACTGGCTTCACCTGCCAGCTGCCTACTTAAAAGTTTAAAAAAAATATCTTGTGGCATAGATTTCCTATTGTTTCAATTAAGAGACAATAAAATAGGAGGGAACCACCGGTCGGATAGAAAATATTTTAAGAATTTAAATGTTTTCTCATGTGGAAGGTAATCTTTTTCAATGCATTGGTCATATGACCTTCAATGGTATTGGTAGAAATACTTAAAATTTCAGATACTTGCTTATAACTAAACCCTTCATTTTTGACTAGTCTGTAAACAACTTGACATTTAGGGGGTAACGTATCAATAGCTTTCTTTAAACTCTGCTCCAGCTCTTTCTCAATGATATGGTTGATAGGTGTTTCGTTGCTTATGGGGAATGTCTCCAAATCATCTAATTCTACATAATTGTAGCCTTTATATTTTTTTAGGTGATTAAAAGCGGAATTTTTGACCAATGTGAATAGGTAAACTCTAAAATCTATCACCTGTTCCAATTTTGGGCCCATCAGCCATATCTTCATCATCGCATCGGCATACAGTTCTTCTGCAACTTCTTCTGAATGAATTATTGCTTTGGCAAAACGGATTACAGGAGTATAAAACAATACAAATAATTTGCGGTAGGCAGATTCATCTGAATTTTTTGCTACAGCATTTTGTAAGTTAGATATTTCTGTAAAATTGGGCAACATGCTTTAGTTTTGGACTTATCCTCTAGGGCTTTCAAACTTACTGATTTCTAATTAATAATACATCTATTACAATTTAAGATATTGAATCAACTCTATTGCTGCAGTCCGACCGGCACGATTTGCACCAATGGTAGATGCAGATGGACCGTAGCCTGTTAAATGGATACGTGGATCTTTAGCGACTTGTGTGGCTAATCTCCCAGACATTTCGATTCCGTTTTTATCATTCATTAACTTTAATGGGGCAAGGTGATTTAAAGAATGACGGAAACCGGTATTCCAAAAAATAACGTTAGCATCGAG
Organism: Pedobacter sp. ASV1-7; assembly: GCF_040203335.1. Taxonomy (NCBI): domain Bacteria; kingdom Pseudomonadati; phylum Bacteroidota; class Sphingobacteriia; order Sphingobacteriales; family Sphingobacteriaceae; genus Pedobacter; species Pedobacter sp. ASV1-7. The sequence continues at coordinate 204,965 of NZ_JBEHBV010000009.1, forward strand.
TGTAGTCCCATCTTCCCATCGAACACCTGTTTCAATGATTTCTTTAAACATAGGTTTCCGATCTAAAATTCCTTTATTCAACATTGCTTCAATAGCAGGAGTGATGGGTAAGCCTGTTACAGAAACCACGGACTCGGGTGGCAAGCCTTCTCTTACTCTTTTCTCTACTAAAGCTACAGCTTCACGTCCTGCTTCCGGCGAAAATTCATACTTTCTAAAATCAGGTGATCGGCGGGCCACCCAGGTAGTTTTGGTTACAGCAGAAATTTCACCGAGCAATTGAATAGCTGAAATGCCGCCACCTACAACTATCACATGTTTTCCGATAAATTCTTCAGCATTTTTGTACTCGCCAGTATGCAGCTGTTTCCCTTTGAATTTTTCCCAGCCGGCATATTTAGGGCAGTGCGGGGTTTTCCAGGTACCAGTAGCATTGATCAATCCGCGAGCACTAAACTGAATTCCATTTGTTCGGACGGTAAATCGTCCGTTTTGCTCAGTAACATCAGTCACTCTTATAGGACGAATAATCGGAAGCCCAAAGGTTTTCTCATATTGTTCATAATATTTGGGAATTGCAATATTCGCTTGCAATTCTGTTTCCATAGTATTTACAGCATCGGAAAAAGCCATTCCAGGTAAGTCATTGATGCCATTTACATTGCTTAGTGTTAGAGAATCCCAACGATGTTGCCAGGCTCCACCTGGACTAAATTCATCATCTAATACAACAAAGCCTTTTCCAGGTTTTATTCCCTCTCTTTGTAAATTATAGGCTGCTGATAACCCCGCTTGTCCTGCTCCAATCACCACAATGTCTACTTTATAAAAAACATTTTTATCAGGAATCATAGATTAACTTTTTATAGGCTTTAACTTGATGAGATATAGGATAAATTTATTTAAATGTGTGGTTTAACACAATTATAAAAAAGACAAATACTATTTTTAGAAAATTAACCTAAAATACACATCCCTATGAAAATTAATTATTTTCCATTAGTTGCGTTAATGACGATACCAAGTTTTATTGCTTGCAACCAAAATCCATCAGGTACAAAAAGTAATACTGATGCCAAAGAAAATCTTATCAGTCAAATAAGATCATCAGAAAGTGCCGAAGTAAAAACGCTCTTTAAAGAAGGTAAAATAGATATACAAATCACCACACCGGGCACAGCTCTAGGCGAACTGCTGCAACAGATTGATCCAACCAAAGGAAATGTGGCTGGACAAATGAAAGTCCTGGCCGAAAAGCTTTCTCCAAAAGAACGGGAAGTACTGGAAGCACAAAATAAGAAGGTAGGCATCATGAATCTGGCCATATTGATGATTCCTCTTAAATCTGAGATTTACCTCAAAGGAGCAGAAGCCACGGCAAAATTTGATGCGATGACTTTTCATGGTGAAAACAATGTTAATGAGGCAAAGAAAGAAGGAACGATGTACATTAAATCTCAAAATAGTAACAAGGATATGACCATTAGATACACTGGTGACAGTTTTCATGAAATGGCTAAGAATGAACTTAAAAATGAAGATTACTACATCGAAAAAACTAACGAAACCAGTATTGTAGCAGGTTACAACTGTACTAAAAGTGTATATACTTTAAAGGAGTCTGTACCCACCAATAATAAGCCAGGTGGTATTCCTGCTTCTTCTGTATATAGGCTTGAAGTATGGACCTCAACCGAAATGCCAAAGTCAGTAAATTTTCTCCACCCGCTATACATCAAAGAAGATGCAGGTATTATGAAAATACTAATTCAGTATGAAAAGGATAACGGTCTTCAATTCCTATATGAATTTACCAAGGTTGAAAACAGAGCAGTAACTCCAGCTGAAATGCAGATCAAAAAAACAGAAAAAATCTATGATTTCGGAAAAGATAAGATGGCTGTTGGAATGCAAATGATGGGAGTTGTATTTGGGATGTAGCAGATAATCGCATAGAAACAAAAAGTGGTAGTGGATGTTCTTTCTAAATTCTTATGAAAGTCGCGTTTAAATATTTCCTTATATCTGTTTCCAATTTGAAAGGATATTCATAATTCAGTTTTTCTGATAAATCAGTTCCAATTTCTGATACCAAATCTGCCATAGCGAACAATGCATTCCAATTTTCATTTATATTTTTCCCTGAGAAGGTTTGTTCTATTTTTTCCCATATTTCAGAAGTTAGATATTTTTTAAAGAGCCTTCCGTATTTATTGGTTGTGATGTTCCAATCGTGTTGATTGGCGATATGCCATTCAATTAATGGGATAATGTAATCAGTTCTAATATTGCTTTCCGCCATGAATTTAGCATAGAAAATTTCATCTCTTGCTAAACATTTTGCTACATAGGTTGTGTCCCACCAGAAGTCATTTAAAAGTTGTTTGAATTTTTGTTCTGTAGGTTTTTTAATAATGGAAACCTGATGAGTAGCTTCCTTCATGTTTTTCGTTATGCCGTCTTTATCAATCAACACTTTATAGCCAATGTCCCAATCTTCACATAATTCATTTTGATCTACTTGTTCCAGAAAATTAGGGACGCTATATAGTTTGAAATCTACTTTTATATAATCATCGTACAATACCATTTTCATGGCATGCTTATCATCGAAAGAGCTTTCATTCTCCTCAATCATTGCAATAGGATTTCCGAAAAGATTTATCCAGTCTTTGCTGGAGATGTATTTGGCATTATCTTCAAAGACAAGTTCAATATCCAAATCACTATGTTCATCAATAGGAGCTAAAGGATTTACAAGAGAACTTGTGAGCAAAACAGTTCTTATATCTTTATTGCTTTTAGACCAATCAATGATAGTTTCCAATTTTTCTTTTCTTAAGTCTGTTTGCCGCTTGTTTTCCATAAGGTTCTTGTTTCTATTGTCAGATCTACATTTATGTATACTATTCTATATAATACCAAGGTATATTAAATAAACCTTTTTTTAAATCGATTTTGACCATTTGTCCAATTTGAATTTCTTCATATTGGCTCGATGCAACAGAAATTTCCTCATTGTCGTAATGGTGTCCCCATGGTGCTACTTTTACATAATAAGTAGTACTCCTTCTTCCTTTTGAAATTCTCTTGTCAACAACTTCCACGTCATAAAATGTAGGCTAAGGTTTGTCGTAAGTACAGTTAGCGCAATATGTTCCTGCATAACTGTATAAAAATATATTAAAAATAAGTGAGGCGTATATCCATGTCGTAGAATAGGAACCACAATCCAAGTCCCATTGTAATATATTCTAACCATTGAAGTTTATGAAAAGTTAATTTGGAGAACTTTACTTTACTGCGCTTTTCATTGTGTTTTGGTTTTGACATTGGCGTTATTTTAAATAGTATGAAACGGCCAAGATAAGATAAAGTAGAAATTTTCATATTGTGAACTAATTTAAAATCATTTCGACGTCAAATTTTGCATTATTCATGTACTTGCGTATCTTTCACAACATAACCAAATAACATTGAATACAGGGGTAAAGAAGGGGGCACTTGCCTCCAGAGAGATGAGCAGTGAGCGTAAGGATATAGCTTTTAAGGAGCAATTTAAGCTGTATGCACCTAAAATTTATCATTTTGGGATGTCTTACTTAAAGTCTGTACATGATTCGGAAGAACTAGTTCAGGATGTATTCATGAAAGTTTGGAATCAGTATGAATTGCTTGATGAAAACAGAAATACAAAAGCCTACATTTTCAAGATTGCCGTTAACTTGATCTACGACCAGTTGAGAAAACGAAAGCTCGACAAACTTGCTGCAGAGTTAACTGCATTGCAGGCCGTAGAACTTGAGGATACTACATGGAATACATTAAGTTTTAATGAATTGCAATCCCAGATTGATACACTGATTTTGCAAATGCCTGATCAACGCAGACTGGTTTTTACCTTGAGCAGGGTAGAAGGTCTTAGTTATGAAGAAATTGCTAAAAAGCTGAACATTTCTATTAGAACCGTAGAGAACCAGGTGTACAGGGCATTGGCCTTTTTGAAGCTACATATTCACACTAAATACCTCCTTTATTTAATATTCTATTATTTATACTAATTTTTTCAAATGTGAGTGAGTACCTGAGCTTCCCCATCCGTATTAAGTTGGTATGCACAGAGAAGATCCCCAGGATAAAATAAGCCGTTCTTTCTATGAACCCGAATTAGAGTTTGAGGTAAAGAAAGATTTGTATCAGTTTTTAGAACGTCAGCCCGAGTCACATGAAGGTGATCCGGATTTCGACCCGTTGTATGATAGGCTATGTCATAAAATCGCTGAAGAAGTAAAACAAAAACAGCGAAAGAAAGTGATCAAGCTTATCAGGTATGTGCTTACCAGAGCGGCTATTTTTTTATTGGGTATTCTCAGTTACGCACTGGTTTTACATCCGTATTTCTATCCAAAAGCAGCAACTGAATTGACATTAATTGCCCCGGGAAATGCCCTAAGCGAAGCGATTTTACCGGATGGTACTAAGGTTTTTCTAAATGCAAAATCTAGCATTCGCTATTACCAGGACGAAAAGACCAAACTTCGGGAAGTATTCTTAACTGGTGAGGCCTGGTTTGATGTACACAAGGATAAAGTTCATCCTTTTGTAGTAAATACCTCCGGCTATAAAATACGGGTTCATGGGACCAGATTTAATGTTCGGGCATTCCCGGGCGATCAGGAGATCACCACTACTTTACAACATGGGTCAGTAGAGATTCTGCCACGCGATGAAAAACAAGAGCTGAGTTCTGTGATTTTAAAACCAGGACAGAAGTTTGTCTTTTCGCCTGTAACAGGAAAAGGAGTTGTATCAACAGTTCAGGCTGGTTTTGCTTCTCTCTGGAAGGAAAAGGAAATCCGTTTTGAGAATAAGAGCTTTAAAGATTTACTGGAAATGCTGGAAGGAAGGTATAACGTCCGATTTGTAGTCATGAATAAGGAACTATTTAATTACCACTACGACGGAACGATCCGAGATGAAAACTTAACTACAGTTCTGGATATCCTTAACCAAACTTTGCCTTTCAGTTACCATATGCAAGCAGATGGAAGTATTCAGATTAAAAAATAAAAATGATCGCTTACCTAAACAAATGCCTATGTAAAAGATAAATGTACATATCAAAAAAGTGCCGAAAGAAGGGTCGAAGAGTCTTTCGGCACATAAGACCAACTCAAAAGGATTTTAGAATTAATCTTTATTTAAAACTATGCAAAAAATAAATAAAAACTACCTATTAGTTTTGATCTGTTTGTTTTGCCAGCTATTTATTGCTGATCAAACAAATGCACAAAGTAGAAATGGAATTAGCCTGGATTATGATCAGGTTAAAATTACAGATGTACTAAAGGCAATAGAACAAAAAACACCATACCGGTTTTTCTATCAGCGAGAACAATTGGATGTGAACCGTAAGGTGAGTATTCATGTGAAAAATAAGTCTGTTCAGGAAGTGATGGGAGTTTTGTTCCCGGATAAATCAATCATCTACAACATTCAAAAAGATAACCTTATTGTTCTAAAGCCAAATCTTTCTGTTGTAAAAGGAGAAGGACAAAATAGGAAGATAACGGGACAGGTTACCGATGTAGCAGGAATTTCACTTCCTGGAGTTTCCGTGAAAGTGAAGGATTTTGGTGTAGGTGCAACTACAAATGGTAATGGCCGCTATGAGATCATGATGCCTGAAGGAGCGATTTCGATAGTATTCTCTTATATGGGAATGGAAACTCAGACCTTAAATCCGGGAACAAAGGGAACACTTAATGTAAAATTGGAAAGTACTGCGACGAGTTTAAATGAGGTAGTGGTATCCGTAGGTTATGGATCTGTAAATAAAAAAGACCTGACTGGAGCGGTAGCAACTTTAAAAACGAAGGATTTTAACAAAGGGCTGGTTGCCAACCCAGTAGAGTTGATGCAAGGCCGTGTATCGGGAGTCAATATCATTACCAATGGTGGGGAGCCTGGTGCTGGAGCGATGGTCAGGGTAAGGGGATCAAACTCCATTCGTTCAGGACAAGATCCTTTGTATGTAGTGGATGGCGTGCCCTTGGATATTACTGATATACAGCCTTCTGGGGCGACCATCTCAGGTGCGGGCAGTAATGCCACTAAAAACCCTTTGAACTTTCTGAATCCGGATGATATTGCCTCTATGGACATTCTTAAAGATGCATCCGCAACAGCGATTTATGGCTCCAGAGGTGCAAACGGGGTAATTCTCATTACCACCAAAAAGGGAAAATCAGGGAAAGGAGTGCTCAATTATACGGCAACGGGTTCTGTTTCAACCTTACCTAAGCAATTGGATATGATGGATGCAGGAGCCTTTAAAAGCTATCGTGCTTCAAAAGGAATTACGGAAGGTGATTATGGAGCAAATACCAACTGGCAAGATGAAATTTTCAGAAATGCTTTTGCTCAAAATCATAACCTTTCTTATGGTGGTGGTAACGATAACGGAAATTACCGTGGTTCAGTAAGTTATCTGGATCAGCAGGGAATTGTAAGAAAAACGGGGCTGGAAAAATTGACCTCCAGGTTTAACATTACCCAAAATCTGATCAACAACAGATTGAAGATAGAGGCAAACTTAACTGCAGCCAGAACCAAAGATCAAAGGGTGCCAATCGGGGAGACTGGTGGTTTTGAAGGAGATGTGATTCTTTCTGCTTTAAAGATCAACCCAACACTTCCAATTTACAAGCCTGATGGCAGCTATTATCAGATGAGTAAAGATGTGAGAAATCCACTGGCTATGATCAACCTTACCAATGATGTCAATCAAAATGACCGCATTCTGGGAAATATTACCGCTTCCCTTGACCTGATCAAAGGTTTGAAATATAAAATAAATCTGGCGACTGATCATTCCAATGCTTCCAGGAAAGTGACACAGCACCATAGCCTGATCTACTTGAGCAATAAAGGAACCGTAGACATCAGTAACGTGGAGCAAAATAGTAATCTGATGGAGAACTTTCTTACCTATGATTTTAATCTGGGGAATCAGCATAAATTCAACGCACTTGCTGGACACTCATATCAGCAGTTTAAGGCACAGTCTTACAAATTGAGCGAGGAAGGATTTACAATTGATGATTTTGATTATATCAATGACCTGAGTTTGGGTAATTTCAAACAAGTATCTGTAAGTTCATCAATCATTAAGAATGCATTACAATCTTTTTTTGGTAGGTTAAATTATAATTTTAAGGATAAATACCTGCTTACCGCTACCATGAGAGCGGATGGCTCTACTAAGTTTGGAGCCAATAACAAGTATGGCTATTTCCCTTCTGCATCCGCTGCATGGAGATTGAATGAAGAGAACATCTTTAAACAACTTCAGGTATTTAGTAATTTAAAGCTACGCGCAGGATGGGGGATCACCGGAAATCAGGAAATTCCCAATAAAATTTCTCAGATTCTGTTAGGTTCATCTGGTGGGGCAATCCTGGATGGCTCCAGCAAAAATGTAGTTCAGGGAATTACACTTACCAGGACGCCAAATCCCGACATCAAATGGGAAAAGACGAGTCAGGTGAACGTAGGATTGGATTTTGGTGTGCTGAATGGCAGGATAAACGGTACTATAGATTATTTTGACAAGCAAACCAAAGATGTATTGTTGGAAGTATTCTCGATTGCACCTGCGCCAACAACAAAAGTGTGGACCAATGTACCAGATATGAACATTAGAAACCGGGGATTGGAGCTGTCACTGAACGGTTTAATTATAGAAAAAGAAGAGTTGAAGTGGGATTTAGGACTGAATTTTACCACTATTAAAAACCGGGTTTCGGGATTACCAATGAGTCAGATTACCACTGGGTCTCCTAGTGGACCTGGAATCACTGGCTATTCTTCACAGGTCATTAAAAATGGTTCTTCTATAGGCACTTTCTGGGGCCGGAAATTCCTGGGTTTTGATGACCAGGGTAACAGCAGGTTTGAAACGGATGAGAATGGTGTAGAGATTCAGCAAAATCTGGGCTCGGCATTGCCCCGTTTTAACTATGGCATCAGTACCAGTCTGGTGTATAAAGATTTTGACCTGAGTATGGCATTAAATGGAGTTTATGGTAATAAAGTATATAATAACCTGGCAAATATTATCAATCAGAATACCCTCATTGCTAAAGAATGGAATGCCACTAATGAGGCGATAAAAACCAATGAAAACCCTAATGGTACACTAACTTATAGTAGTCGATTTATCGAAAATGGGTCTTACCTACGCTTATCAAATGCTACTTTGGGTTATACCTTTAAACTAAAAAATGTAGAGTGGATCAGTAAGGTACGTCTTAATTTGAGTGGAAATAACCTTTTTGTGATCACAAAATATACCGGTTATGATCCTGAAGTAAATGCTGACCACTCTTCTGGTGGTGTTCCTTCTATTGGTATAGACTGGACCACTTATCCAAAAGCAAGAACTGTTGTTTTTGGTGTAAATGTAGAATTCTAATGACCCATAAAAAAAATATGATGAAAAAAATATATATCATGATCAGTGCGGCCATTTTATCGCTTAGCGCATGTACAGTGGAGGAAGAGATTCTTGATGAGGTGAATGGAGGAAAAGTAATTAATAATCCTGAAAATGTGGAGATGATTGTGGCTCCTGCATATGCTTACCTTAGGGATCTACAGAACCGTTCGGGGGTTTGGGGCACTATTCAATCTGTGACCGACGAACTAGCATGGCCGGCAAGAGGATCGGATTGGGTTACACCAGATTTACAGGCTTTGTTTACCCATGATTATGCACCTACCAATTCTTATGTGAGAAATACCTGGAACAGCTTTATGCTAGGCATTACCCGGAGTAATGTTGCCTTGAAATACCTTTCTGAATTTCCTAAATCTCCAAAAGTAGATGGGTATATAGCAGAGGTGAAGTTTATCCGTGCCCTTTGTATGTTTAGACTGACCGATAACTTTGGTAAATTTCCTTTCAGGGAGTTTACAGAAACTGATTATTCAAAGGCACCGACGATTCTTGATCGTCAGATGGCAGTAGACAGGATGATTAAAGAACTGAATGAGGTAATTCCTGTACTGAAAAATAAGTTGGAAATCCCTTATGGAAGGGTATCTAAAGCAGCAGCTCAGATGTTGCTGGCTAACGTTTATTTGAATCATGAAGTGTTTACGGGAGAGGCAAAATGGACAGAAACAGTGCAACAATGTGACGCGATTATTAATTCAGGTCAATATTCAGTGGCAGATGACTACTGGGGAATGTTCCAGTACGACAATGCGAAGTACCTGCAAAATACAGAGTCCATCCTTTCTGTAATCTATGATGAAACCATTGGACTTACTGGCTCGGTATGGATTCCAATTACGTTGCACTACAACCAAAAGTTTGGTAGTTTTACTAGCCTCTGGAATGGTTGCTGTACCACACCAACATTTGTGAACACCTGGGACACCTCAGATAAAAGATTTAGCGACAAAAGACTGATCAGCCAACTAGGCTTTAATCAGGGCTTTTTAATCGGTCAGCAGTATTCTCCTACTGGTGTAGCATTGAAAACACGTACTGGTGCACCATTGGTGTTTACCAAAGAGTTTAGTATTAAAAATTCTAAGGAAGAGGAAGGGGTAAGGGTTGTTAAATTTGCGCCAAACCCATCTACGACCAATACCAGCAATGCAGGAAATGATTTTCCATTATATCGCCTTTCTGATACTTACCTGATGCGTGGTGAAGCTAAGTTCAGATCAGGTAACCTAACAGGTGCTTTGGAAGACATTAATTACATCAGAAATACCAAACGCGGTATGCCTGCCTACACTAGTCTTGATCTGGATAAAATTCTAAAGGAACGAGGTTTTGAGTTGTATTGGGAAGGTAACCGCCGTACTGATCTGGTTCGTTTCAATAAATACCGCGATGCCAGAGAAGAGAAAAACTATGTAACTCCGGCTTACAAAGTGCTTCTACCTATTCCACTCAGTGCAATTGAAGCGAATCCAAACCTTAGCCAAAATCCTGGCTATTGAGTAGCACGAATACTAGTTGTGAAACAAGCAATGCTGTATTGAAGGTAAGGTTATGAGTCAATAAGAATCGTATTGCCTGATAAATTTCCAGATAATAGTTTATCTATTTCAATAACCTTTTAAAAAGATGATGAATATCATCTTTTTAAAAGGTTATTGTTGTGGGTATTGCATTCTGAAACCTTTAATTTTGAATATGTTAAGACATCTTGGTTCAAAAAGGACTTATCGCCATAATGTAAGATTGGCGGCATTGTTATGTGTAACAGCTGGCTTTGTGAATGCTGCTGGATTCCTCGGCTTTTCAGTGCTGACTACTAATGTGACCGGACATGCAGCTTTGTTCGCTGAAAGAATTGCTATGCAGGACTGGCAAACAGCAAGGGTGATTGCCTTATGGATGTTTCTTTTTTTTGCTGGAGCTTTCATTTCCAGCCTGATCGTTTCACTGGTCGGTCGTAACCAGCAGTTTTCATATGTGATTCCTATCCTATTGGAATTGGCGGTTTTGCTTGTGGTAGGCCTTACCGGTCATCTATATGATGGAAGTTTGGTCGTCCGGGAAGTATTTGCGGGAAGTTTGCTTTTTGTAATGGGCCTCCAAAATTCATTGGTATCGATGATATCGGGTTCTGTTGTAAGAACTACTCACCTTACTGGTACATTCACAGACTTGGGGATTGAAATTGCCCAGTTTTTTTTAAAAGTTAACCGAACAAATATATTGTGCTCCAGGATAAAGCTGAGGGCTGCGATTGTTTTGTTTTTTCTGGCAGGAGCGCTTTTGGGTGCATACTTATTTAATAGGTTTAACTTTTATGCTTTTTTATTTCCGGTGTTTGTGTTAATTTATGCCTTATTCTATGATATTTTCAGGATAAGTATCAAACGTTTTTACAGAAATTTGAAATTGCCATGGAGAAGCATCTCATAAGATTCGCGAATGTTAAGACCGGTTAGCTGGACTACAAGTTTCGCTTATTGCTTTCAATTGCAATGAACTCTGGTAAATAATTGGGTGTACATCCTTTTGATACCATTTCACCTTTATAAAGACCTTTTTTCTCTCCAATGGAGACACAGCGATTTCTGTACTTTTTTTCATAAACTCCAATCCAACCTGCAGTGAAGTTCATTGCCCATTGAACTTCTGGTTCTTCTTTGGCAATGTTAGCTTCTATTTTAGTAAGCAGTTCTGGTGTATTAGCCGGCGGTGTTTGCCCTGTCCACCTTAAACGCGCCTGGTAATACCAGAATGTCCGTCTCTGAAGATTAGAAATACTATCTTCCCATGATTCAATCAGTGCAATTGTTTTCTTGTCTTTCATAAGTTGATTGGCCATAAGCCAGTCCATTAACTGATTTCGCTCATTCAATGGATGAGTTTGCATATCTTTATCAAGATCATCAATCAAATCCTGTGAAATTCGCTTGTTGTCCATAATCAAGATGGCCAATAGTCTTGGAAGAAGATTCCAGGTAGACCACAGTTCCATAGCAAGCTCATGGTCCTTTTTGATATCCTTCGCAATTTTCCGTAAGTCTCCCAGCTTAGTTTCTGCGTTGATCTGACCCAAAACGTTTTCCGCTTTTGAAGAGAATTTCATAACCATCATTTTTATTATTGAGATAATTGTTGAACCAGTGCACTATGATACATTTCAACAGCTTCTGAATGATACGATAGATATAGAAAAGGTTCAATTAATTCCAGTTCCATAAGCATGAAACGATCATCGACCATTAGGCCATCAACCCTTGCATACATTGTACCTTTTGCAAATCTGGATATACATCTTTCAGCCAGATCAATGTATTGTTGCATGGGAGATGCCACTTCTATAGTTCCACCAAATATCTGTTGTACCCTAAAGTCACCTGCTTTTGGCTTCTTTATAATGGTATGACTATATTTTCCATTTAAAAAAATGAGAGACCATTCACCTTCTTGAATTTGCGGCATTAATGGCTGAACGATGTAGTCACCCTTTGATACAAGTTCCAAAACACGATTTTTGTCTTCAACGGTAGTATTTTTACTTAATACAATTGTATTTTTTGAACCGCCACTTACACAAGGTTTAATAATTAGTTTTTCAGAATTCAATCTTTCAAATAAACCTTTCAGTTCTTCATTCCAACCCTGCTGAAGAAATATAGATGGAATAATATCAAAACCAGACTCTGCCACTTCTAATAAATAGTGTTTATCCATATTCCACCTAACAATTGAATAATCATTAAGTAATCTTATGTTTAAAGATTGAAGCTTATCGAGCCATAGTTTAAATTGATCATATTTCTGGTGATAATCCCAGGGTGTTTTGAGTAAGGCTATATCATATTTCTCCCAATCAACGCTCGGGTCGTCCCATATCTCAGCAGATATATCCAGTCCTTTATTTTGTAGAAAAGGTAATAGGTCCTGAGTTTCATTAAAGTTATTCGCAGGCGAATATTTAAACGTTCCTGAATAAGTTATGTATGCTATTTTCATTGGCTGATATCAGGCATCAAGATAATTGATCAGTATGTCATTAATTTCAATAGGTAATGACTGGCCGGTTTTATTATCAAGTTGATGCTGTGCTGAGTTAAATTTTTCAATATAAGTACCACTTTGGTTGCTGAATTTCAGGTAGCCCTGTTCAAAGAATCTTTCTTGCACTTCTCCAGAAGAATCCATAGACCCAAAGATCAATGGTTGGATCTGTTGACTTTGTTTAGTTAATATAAGCCATTGAAAAACCTCAGAGATATCTGCATTTTCGGGTAAATCAGTTCTTTTGATTTCTAAAATACATTGTTCAGTATTTTCAAGGTAGTACAGGCAAATAAAAGCAGGTTTCATGTTTTTTCAAAATAGATGAATGTCGAAAATATAAAAATAATTGTATTGAGGTCTGTTATTTTTAAAAATATAATTCATCAAGAATATTGCTCTTTATGAACTGCCAGGTCGAATTTACATCGCTGCAATGTTATTCAAAAGAACTAAATAAATGCTGTATAATTAAACAATCTCTATTTCAGGTTGTTTAATTTACTCATCTACTTAGTTTGGTTCATGAAGGAAGAAAAGCTATGTATAATGAAATACGAAAAAGGAGAGATATGGCACATTTAGAAGTGGAACCAAAACCACGAAGACCCTGGTGGTTTGGGGTGCTAATTGTATTATTGCTAATTCTGTTAGCAGGTACTTTAATTGGTAAATGCAATAATGAAGGTGGAACAACAGGTGCAGACAAACCTCCTAAGGATTCAGTCCTGACTCCTTAATGGAGTACAATAATTAAACCTCAATTAATATTAAAACCATGAAACAAAATGAATATAGATATCTGCAGGAATTAAGCAACAGCGATTTTCAAATTGTGGAAGAAGAACCAGATATTATTGGCTGGGAGGTGAAGGATGAAAATGGTATTTACATTGGTGAGGTGGATGAACTGCTTTTTGATCCCCAAACTCGTGCTGTGCGCTATTTGATTATTGATCTGGAGGATAATGGAATGAATATGAGGGCGAAAAAAGTCATGATCCCTTTGGGAATTGCATATTTGCATCTTAAATATGATGAAGTGGTTTTGCCTGGTTTGCATATTGATCAGTACAATGCTTTACCTGATTATGATAAGGATAAAATTAGTCCCAAACTAGAAGTTCTTATCCGGAATATTATTGGAAGTCCTGCGGCTTTGAGAATGGAGGATACAATTACTGAATTTGATCAAAATGAATTTTATGCTCACCATCATTTTGATAAGGGGAGGTTTTATCAGCGGGGAGGTTCGAAGTAAGTGGCATATTTTTTTTCATGATTTAGTGCCAAAAAGTATGTCCCATATTGGTGAACTTACTCCAAATAAGTGATCTGGATATTTATAGTGATGGATGTGATGGTTTCTCCATAATCCTTTTAGATGTTTTGGTGGTGGATATGCGTGTATAGCAAAATGAAGGGATACATAAATCAGGTAGCCAAAAATAAAACCTGCAAAAAAAACTAAGCCATAGCCTGTACTGCCTGATATAAGCATAGAGATCCCACAAAAACAAAGGAGAACAGTTCCAGACATTATGATGCTGGGAAGAGGAGGCATGAATAATCTGCTTTTGTCTCTAGGGAACTCGTGGTGGTTTTCATGGAAAATATACACCAGACGTTTTGTTATAGAACTGCTTGCCTTAAAATGAAATAAGAAACGATGAGTTAAGTATTCAAACAATGTCCAGGCAAACATTGCTAGTAAAAAGAATACTGCAGTTATCCATATTGGGAATTGATAAATGTAAAGTACATAATAGACTAAAAATATAATAACTGGAATGTATAAGGCATAAATTACCCATGGACGTGTTTTACTAAGGCTTTCTAAAAAAGGATGATTAAAAATTCGTGCCTGTCCTTTGTTTTTAATGCTGATCTCTTCCATTTGATTTAGATTAATAACGAGATAAAAAGACCTGATTGCTTATGTTCTGTTGCGTTAATAGATTAAAGAACCATACATTTTCTCTTTTTAGAGATTATAAAAACAATCAGATTTGAGCTTTGTTTATTTTTTTTGAACTAATCCGATTATAGATTGTTTTTTAGCTATCTGGGGGAATGTCATTGATGATGAGACTCAAAGATATGGAAGCAGAAAGAAAAGTAGTTGCGGTAGTAATAGCCCATCCAGATGATGAGGTTCTTTGGACTGGTGGCTTATTGATTGATCACCCCTTATGGGATATTTTTATTGCCTGTTTATGTAGGAAAGGAGATCGTGAACGGTCGGAAAGGTTTAGCCATGCTATGGATTTTCTGGGTGCAAAATGGAAGATGGACGATATGGATGACAATCCTGAGCAGCGCCCTTTGCCTACAAAACTGATCCAGGATTCGATTCTGCGACTATTGCCACATAAACATTTTGACTTCGTTATCACTCATAACCCTGATGGTGAATATACCAGACCCCGCAGACATGAAGAGGTGGCTAATGCAGTGATCAAACTTTGGTATTCGGGAAAAATACAAACCGAAGAACTCTGGACATTCGTTTATGAAGATGGTAACAGGACATACTTTCCCCGGGCCTCAGCTATCTGTACTTACAATTACTGGTTATCACCCGTTACATGGAAAAAAAAGTATCATTTGATCACAGAAATTTATGGTTTTGATAAAGATAGCTGGGAGGTATTGACCACACCTAAACAAGAAGCTTTCAGACAATTAGAAAAAAGTGAAGCTGGATTGGAATTACTACACCTCAGGAGAAAGGAATATAATAGATGAAAGTGTTACTGTTATATGACTATCCTCCCTCGCCTGGAGGACTTTCTACTCAAGGAGATTTGCTTTACAGAGGCCTGTTGGAATATGATGTTGATGTCTATGCAGTGCATTTTCAATCCAATCTTGAAAAAGAGTGGTATTATCACTGGTTTAAACCAGATATTGTGGTTGGCATTGGTTACTGGGGACATCTACCTGATCTTGTCATTCATCCTCAGAGATTTAAGATTAAGGCAATACCATGGTTGGTAGCAGATGGATATGTTGCTGCGCACCAGGAATTGTTGAATACTCTTCCGTTAATCCTTGTTACCTCAAAATGGGTGAAAGAAATGTATGTCCGCGATGGTATAAACAGTGATTTAATCGAAGTGCTTCCAGTAGGCTGTGATACAGATAACTTTAGTCCGGTATTACCTCGGAATCCCAGAGTCAGGGCTGTCAGGGAGTCATTGGGGGTATTGCCGGATCAGCTTATGTTGTTAACTGTGGGAGGAGATGCAGCTTCTAAAGGTGCTCAGGAAGTGATGCATGCTCTTGCCGAAATTGACAAGGAGGTGCCAGATTGGATATATATATGTAAGGTATGGCCACAACCCAGAACGGAGGTACAGAATAAGGCTGACCTTGAGCTTGCATCTCAACTGGGTATTAGTAAAAAGGTATATTTTTCTACAAATATTATTTCCAGAAATCTGATGCCTTACCTGATTGCTGCATGTGACATTTATGCTGCACCTTCTCGGCTTGAAGGTTTTGGAATGGGGCAAATTGAAGCCGGTGCATGTGGAAAACCGGTTGTTGGACTTAGGGCGATGGGAATGCTTGATACTCTGATACATAACAAGACTGCTTTATTGGCTGAAGTTGGTCTTCAAATTATGGCTAATAAAGTGAGTATACCTGATTTGATTGATCCTTTAAAGGAACAAATGGTAATTTTGGATCCACCCAGGACAGTGGATTACAGGGCTGATGTATCTGATATTGCAACACACCTGAAAAGACTAATGACAGATCATGACTTACGATCGGCACTTGGTAGCGCAGCCAGGAACCATGTAAAAGAATATTTTGATTATAGGGTAGTAGCCAGGAGCTTTTTAGAAATTATTAAAAAAAGGCTATCGATGATTTAATTGCCATGGACAATAAGAATTTACAAATGGTGGAAAAGGCAAGGAACGCTGCAGTTGAGGTATTGCTTCACAATCTGCATGGGCCTTTTGAGGGATTGCCGCGTACAGCGGGGTGGGGATATCCTGAACCTTATACCAGAGACCTTTTGATTACCGCATTTGGAATTTGTCTTACCAGGAATCAGGCATTAAAAGACAGCATTAGGATGGTACTGGAAACACTTGCTGAAAATCAGAGTAAAAATGGACACATTCCTTCACTAGTGCATGATAAAGAAGATCGCGGGGCTAGCGATACTACACCTTTATTTATATTGATTACTGCAATTTTCAGGGAAATGATAAACGAACCTGGCTTTCTTCAAGATGCTGTTCAAAGGGCTATAATCTGGATGGACTGTCAGCGGCCGTCTGATAGTGGTATGGTAGCGCAGCTTCCAACAAGTGACTGGAGGGATGAGCAATGGGTGCCAGGCTATGGTTTGTTTGTAAATACTTTAGTGTATAGTTACCTGCGACGTTTTGAATTACATGAACAGGCTGATGATTTGCGGGGAGAAATGGACAAGTTTACGATTACGGGTAAGGTGCAGCATCATCATGTACATGAAGGGCTAACAGTACCTCATAAACCCTATTATGCCCTTTGGTCCTATAAAGTTTATAGTAGTGAGCGGTTTGACCTGCTGGGAAATAGCCTTGCTGTATTAGCTGGTGTTGCACCTTTTTTGAGGGCTGAAAAAATCATATCTTGGGTTGAACAGGAATGCGCGTATATGCAGGAAAGAGGTATACTTGGCATTGGCTTACCACCAAACTTTTTTCCATTTATCAGACCCGGGGACCCAGATTGGCTCTCACGGTATGAGGATTTTAACCAGCCTGGGGAATATCATAATGGAGGTATTTGGCCTTTCGTTTGCGGTTTTTATATTGCAGCACTTGTCGCAGTTAAGCAATATGGTCTTGCTGAGGAGCGGTTAATGGCATTAACCAGGGCTGTTCAGGCTTCTGCTGATTCGGCCAGGGAACTTGATTTTGGATTTAATGAATGGCTAAAGCCAGGAAATGGAATGCCTGCTGGACAGGATTGGCAATCATGGACTGCGGCGATGTATATTTATGCTGCAGAATGCGTGAACAGGAGGGAGACGCCGTTTTTCGAAGAAATGCGAAAAGCATAAGTTATTATTTGGTACATAATTGTTGTTTAAATGTTCAACTTTTAAATACAAATACTAATACAGATTGCTTTTACAATTTTCTAATTTTTGGCTGCTAAAAGATTATTTTGGAAAACTATTGATCTGACCAGATTGCTAGTTCATTTCCGGATGGATCAAGAAAATGGAATCGTTTTCCACCTGGGAAGCTGAAAATGTCTTTTGACAGTTGTCCGCCAGCCTGGATTACATTTGTTTTAGCAATCGAAAGATTTTCATGGTAAAGAACAACAAGGGCACCGTTTTTTAATTCCTGGTCACTTTTATAAAACCCTCCATCTAATCCGGATGTCGAAAATGCAATGTAGTCTGATCCATAATCGGTAAAGCTCCAGCCAAAAGCAGTTGAATAAAACTGTTTGATTAAAACAAGGTCCTTTCCTTGAAACTCAATGTAATTGATGTGGTTGTTTTGCATAGGGGGAAATTTAGTGATAATTCATTTTTGAAGCTAACTTTTTTCAATTATTCGAACCAATTTTGGATTAAGCTTATTTTTTAATACTGAATATATAATGAGATTTTTGATTTGGTTCCAACTAAATTTAAAATGGTACATTTCGGATTTATTCCTCGACAATGTTTTCAGAACTTTGAATTTTAAATTCATTTATTATGGAAACACAGGCGGACATTAACTATAATCGCATTGCTGAAGCGATAGAATATATCGTAGTAAATTTTAAGTCGCAACCTAATATTGATGAAATCGCAGAGCGTCTTCATATCAGCTCTTCCCATTTTAAGCGATTGTTTATGGAATGGGCTGGTACGAGTCCCAAGAAATTCTTACAATATGTGAGCGTTGAATATGCGAAAAAGATACTTAAAGAAGAACAGGCCACTTTATTTGATACGGCCTATGAGACTGGATTTTCAAGCACAAGCCGATTGCATGATTTGTTTGTAAACATTGAAGGCATGACACCTGCAGAATATAAAAATGGTGGTAGAAACCTTGCTATCAATTATAGTTTTGCAGAAAGTCCTTTTGGTTCCGTAATTGTTGCCTCTACTAATAAAGGAGTTTGTTATATGGCATTTGAGGATGATGAAGGAAAGGCATTTAAAAACCTTACATCGCAATTTCCGAATGCAATTTTTCAAAGAAAATTAGATCTGTTACAGCAAAATGCATTGTTTATATTTCAAAATGACTGGAATAAGTTAAACGATATAAAGCTGCATCTGAAGGGAACAGATTTTCAATTAAAAGTTTGGGAAAGCTTATTAAAAATTCCTTTCGGTAAACTATCTACTTATGGCAGTATAGCTCAGCAAATTGGTAATTCCAAAGCTTCAAGAGCAGTAGGTACTGCAATTGGAAGTAATCCCGTTGCTTTTCTTATTCCTTGTCATCGTGTTATCCAGACGTCGGGAACATTTGGCAACTATATGTGGGGGGGAGTGAGAAAAGCTATGATAATCGGCTGGGAAGGAACAAAATCAAATCCGTAAATATAAAGTCGAAGATGTGCAGGACATCATCCTAAGAATAATAGAACGATATCATTTTATGGAAAGTTTTATAAATGTGGTTGTTTTGAAAACCTCAGGAGTTTATGTACTTTTAATGGATAAAGATTGATGCCCATGCTTGGAGAATTAAATAAAAGAGAGATCATAGATTTTTTAGAAAGTCAGTTTATAGGACGTCTGGGATGCCATGTAGACGATGAGACTTATATCGTGCCTGTTAATTATGTGTATCAGAACAATGCGATATATGCTCATTCAGGCGACGGGAAAAAAATAAAAATGCATCGAGCAAATCCAAAAGTATGTTTTCAGGTTGATGAAATTGATAATATGTTCAATTGGAAGAGTGCCATTCTCTGGGGTACTTTTGAGGAATTGAAAGGTCAGGAGCGTCAACAGGTTATGCAGGGTTTAATTCTTCGAATTATGCCCAGAACTGACGGCCCAGGTCGGGAGCCTTCTCATGCAATAGATCCATCACTGCAAGACGATCTTATTGTTTACCGAATAAATATTGAGCAGGCAACTGGCAGGTTTGAATCGCATGGTTAATCTATTGTCCAGCTATAAACAGATTGATATTTCCAAAATCAATACAAAATGATGAATGCCGAGACTTATATTAGTAACTTTTTACTAAAGTAATGGATTATTAATTCTCTGATCACTGCGCGCCTGCTTCGATGCCAACGTTGAGTTAAAATATGGCGAATAATTAAGTTTGGGAATATGTGTCTAGCATATCTGACATTTCTTTCAGTTTTTTTATGCTGAAAGAATGCATATGATTCAGCCAACTTGAAACTTCATTGTGATTGATATCCAGAATAGTTGAAAGATCGGTTGAGTTCAGTCCATTCTCTAATAAGAAGTTTGACATTTTATTGGCAGCTTCCTGATTCGCATTGGATATTTCTTCGATTGCAGGATTTCCACTTTCTTCAAGCCAGATTGTTACAAAATCGTTTTCTTCCATTTATTTATGTAATTAATTTTTTAGTAGTGCATGCCTTGATATTACATGCATTAATTGATTTTAATGTCGCCAAATTTAATAATTATATTTTCGAAACCTTAAGGCTCCTTTAAAACATTTGCCTGCATCTCATAGTTTATCAATATATGAAACACTACGATGCCATTATTATAGGAGCGGGACAGGCTGGTATTCCACTAGCCAAAAAACTTGCCGCAGCTGGAAAGAAGACAGCCATTATCGAAAAGAGACTTGTAGGTGGTACCTGTATCAACGATGGCTGTACACCAACTAAAGCAATGATAGCCTCTGCACACGCTGCTTATAGTGCAAGAACAGCAGGTGAACTGGGTGTTAGTACAGGATCTGTTAAAGTAGATTTAAAAAAGATAAAACAACGAAAGGACGATATTGTCAATTCGTTTCGGGCATCTTCCCAAAAGGGATTGGAATCTACCAAAGGTCTGGAACTGATTTTAGGTGAAGCAACTTTTTCTGGTACAAAAGAACTGACAATTGTCGACAGTCATGGTGCTAAGCAAAAAATATCTGCAGACTTGATCTTTATCAATACAGGTGCTTCAGCCAATATTCCGGAATTGGAAGGTTTAGAAAGTATACCCTATTTAACATCTACAACTATCCTTGATCTAACTGAAATACCTGAACACCTGGTGATCCTTGGTGGGAATTATATTGGCCTTGAATTTGGGCAGATGTTTCATCGATTTGGTAGTAAGGTGACCATTATCGAAAAATCATCACGCATTATGCCACATGAGGATGAAGATATATCTGCTGAATTGACAACAATATTAGAGGATGAGGGGCTAATTATTTTAACCAATGCTACAATAGATAGGATTCAGGAAAAGGATACGGTGCTCAAGCTTAACCTCAAATCGGATCATAAGACCAAATCGCTAACAGCAAGCCATCTTTTGATTGCTACAGGCAGAACACCACAAACAAAATCACTCAATTTGGAAATTCCTGGTGTGATTACTGATAAAGAAGGAAATATCCTGGTTGATGAAAAGCTCGAAACCAATGTTAAAGATATTTTTGCCTTGGGTGATGTAAAAGGAGGGGCAGCATTTACGCATATAGCCTATAATGACTTTACAATTGTTTATAGAAATCTGGTAGAAAAATGTAACCTAAGTACAGTTAACAGATCTGTTCCGTACTGTATGTTTACTGATCCTCAATTGGGCAGGATAGGAATCTCAGAATCAGAAGCCAGGAAAAAAGGTTTAGACTTTATGGTGGCGAAAATTCCAATGTCACAAGTTGCCCGTGGAATTGAAACCGGAGAAACTCTTGGGTTTATGAAAGCAATTGTGGACAAGAAGAGCAAGCAGATACTAGGTGCAGCAATATTGGCATCTGAAGGAGGAGAAATTGTATCTGTACTTCAAATGGCAATAGAAGGAGGTATAACTTATGATAAAATTCGGTATGGTGTTTTTGCTCACCCAACCTATTCAGAATCTTTAAACAATCTCTTTATGAAATTATAATCACTTTGAACCCGATTTTAAAAACCATGTTTATGAAAGTTGAGTGGAAAACAATCGAAGGTGCTAAATGTTAATTCATTACAAAACTTATGGATTACTTAGACAAAACACTAATGATATTTTTGGAACATTATAAACAGATTAGAAAACATTCTGAACAAATCTGTAAGCCTTTAGAAACTGAGGATTATGTAGTTCAGCCTGTTGTTGATGTTAGCCCACCCAAATGGCATCTTGGTCATACCACATGGTTTTTTGAAACCTTTATTCTACAACAATTTTGCGATGCTTACGAAGTTTACAATCCAGATTACAATTATGTTTTCAATAGTTATTATGAAACTATAGGTAACCGGGTGATTCGTACAGATAGAGGAAATCTTAGTCGCCCAAGCGTTACCGATGTTTATACTTATAGAAAATATGTTGATCGGGCTATGGCAAGCTTTTTAAAGAAACCGCTTTCTGATGAGGTTAAAGAATTACTCTTTCTCGGTTTTAATCACGAGCAACAACATCAGGAACTGTTATTAACTGACATAAAATATATTTTAGGAAATAATCCACTTTTTCCGGTATATCAAAAAGGGAAAAAAGCACATGTCGAATTTAATACTGATGAAGCTGAGATGATTTCAATTAAAGAAGGAATCTATGAGGTTGGTTATTCGGGATCAGACTTTTGCTTTGATAATGAACAGGGAAGACATAAGGTGTATTTGCAAGATTTTTCTATTAGTTCTGAACTAATTGACAATGAGGCATATCTAGAGTTTATTCAGGATGGAGGCTATACGAATTTTGTTTATTGGCATGCAGATGGATGGGACTGGTTGAGGAGTGACCATATTACAGCGCCGTTGTATTGGCATTTGATAGATGGCCTTTGGCATACCTACACACTTGAAGGCTTGAAAGTCCTTGATCTGAAAGCACCAGTAACGCATATCAGTTATTATGAAGCATATGCATTTGCCAGCTGGAGTAAAATGCGACTACCCACAGAATTTGAATGGGAAATTGCTGCAAAGAAATTTAAATGGGGAAAGAGGTGGGAGTGGACGGAGAGTGCATATCTGCCATATCCTGGATATAGTAAAGCAGCAGGCGCGATAGGAGAGTATAATGGTAAGTTTATGGTGAATCAAAAGGTACTTCGGGGGGCTTCAGAAGTTACACCGGAGGGCCATAGCAGGATAACTTACAGAAATTTTTTTCAACCACATTTACGATGGCAGTTTACAGGAATACGACTAGCCCAATAACATTACCTATGAGCTTAATGACGAAAGAAAATTTAATGGTTGTGCAAACACAATTTCTTAATGAAACACTGGCAGGACTTCAGGCGAGTCCCAAATTTATGTATCCCAAATATTTCTATGATGAAAAAGGAAATTATATCTTTCAGCAGATTATGGAAATGGATGAGTATTATCTGACCAATGCGGAAATGGATATATTTTCAAATCAGGCCGAACAGATTGTTACACTTATCAGCGAGGCAAATACCCCGTTTGACTTGATAGAGTTGGGCGCTGGAGATGCTATTAAATCTATTTACTTATTAAAAGAAATGATAGCTAGAAAGTTGGAATTTAGTTATTTACCAATCGATATTTCTGCGCATGTAATTAGCAATCTTGAGGTTAAACTACCCTTACAATTACCTGGATTGGATATTAACGGGTTGCATGGTGACTATCTGGATATGTTAGACCAAGCTACTACAATTTCTGAACGGCGAAAAGTTGTCTTATTTATGGGAGGAAATATAGGAAACATGAATCCGGATGATGCAGAAAGTTTTTTAAAATCGATGAGAAGATTATTGTCGAAAAGAGATTTACTGATCATTGGCTTTGATTTGAAAAAGAATCCGAAACAAATACTATCTGCTTATAATGATAGCAAGGGGATTACCGCTTCATTTAATCTGAATCTGCTTGCGCGAATAAACAGGGAATTGAACGGTGATTTTGAAATTGAAAATTTTGAACATTATGCCAGCTATGATCCTGAATCAGGGGCATGTAAAAGTTATCTGATTAGTTTAAAAGATCAACTGGTTCATCTTGGAGAGGCAGAAACGATTGGTTTTGCGAAAAATGAGTTGATTTATATGGAGATTTCACAGAAATACGCATTGGAAGATATCGAGAGACTCGCTTTGGGATCTGGATTTCAATCTCGTAATAATTTTTTTGACACTAATCGCTATTTTCTTGATGCTGTTTGGTCTGTGAGCTAAGTCGGGAAGCTAACCTTTACCATCGATAACAGCTAGTAGATGATTTAAGTCTTCATCGGTATTGTAGAAATGAAAAGAAAACCTACTTCCTGTTCCACGGTTAATAAATATAATTTTAGCGGCAACTAACCTTTCGCAGGTGACTGATGTCAGCGGAATATTAATTATAGTTGATTGTACTTTTCTTTCCAGTATTTCTGTACTCAACAATCCTCTAGAATGAAACTCATCTCTCGCTCTTTTACAGATGGATTGAGTGATTCTTTCGATATTTTCAAGACCAAGTGTTCTTAGCTGGTACACACTTTGATTTAATGTTCCAAAATTCAAGGTGTCCAGGTGACCAGGTTCAAAGCAAAGTGATAGGTGATCCCTACCTTCCAGGAAATTTTCTTTCGGTAGTGAAGTGTACTTTCTTTGCATATACAATTGATCTTTCAACAGATCCGATAATAATACAAATCCATTGCCATAACCTCCTAACATCCATTTGTAGCCACTTGATAGAATGGCGTCGAGTCCAGAGTTATCAAAATTAAATGGTACTGTACCGCAAAACTGCGTTCCATCTGCAATAAGAAGAAGATCTGGATAAGCTTGTTTAATTGTTTTGATGAAATCAATGTCAAGCCTGGTTCCATTAGCGTATTGGACGATGCTAAAAGCGAATACACTTGGCTTAAAATCTTTGATCGCTTTTAGAATATCATCTTCTAAATTAGGACTTATTGGTACTGTTGTATGATCAAATCCTCTGCTTCTAACTGGATAATTTACAGATGGATAATCTTCATCCAATAGCAAAAAACGATGATTATTATCTAGTCCGTCCAGTAGTGTATTGAAGCCAAAAGAGAAATTAGGAATAAGGTATAGTGTGTTTTTAGATGTACCGAGAAATATGGAAAGGTTCTGCTTTAATTCTGAAAAAAATGTGGTCTGTTGTAAACGGAAATTACTCCCTTCCATCAGGAAATCAATATCGTGTTGATTTCTCCATTCTTGAATAGGTTTGGATAAGATTCCTGAACTGGCTGTATTTAAATATGTATATTTTTCAATTATGGGATACAGATTTGCATTACTCATCTTCAAATTTAAAGTTTTAAAAGTTTTTTTGACAAACAAAAGGCGGACTTTTTCAATTGTATTAAATAGTAATATCCATTTTAAGATTATAAGTTATGTTAGAACATTCAAAAGCGTTTAGCTCATTTTCGGTTAGCAATATTGAGAAAGCAAAGGAATTTTATGGTTCAACTTTAGGATTGAGCATTAAAGATAATGAAATGGGAATTCTCGAACTTCAGATAGGCGGATCTGCTCCTGTGATGATTTATCCGAAGGAAAATCATCAGGCAGCAACATTTACTGTGTTAAATTTTCCTGTTCAAAGTGTGGAGTTTACAATTGATGCCTTGATTGTGAAAGGAGTTCAGTTTGAACACTATGATAGTGAATATTTAAAAACAGATGATAAGGGGATTTTTAGAGGGGATGGACATATGATTGCATGGTTTAAAGATCCTGATGGTAATATTCTTTCAGTGTTGGAAACCAATAAACAGATGGGCTGAGTTAGCCTTGACGATGCATTTTCAGGATTTTTAAAGTGATGTGATCCTTTAATCCGTTGAAAAATTTCTGGAGTACCAATTTAAAGACTGGATCTGCACCTGGGATCTGGGAAAATAAGGTCATGCTGGATTTTAATTTCAGGTCATCAGGACTACCGAAGATTTTATGGGCATCGTTTGTTTCCAAACCTAGTAATACATGGCTTAACAGGATCAATCTCGGACCTAATATGCGATGCTGTAAGTATTCAGTAGCTTCATCAAGGTCGTCTATGGCATATTTTTTAGAGGTTTCAGTAAAGCCTAATCCTTGGATTTGTGGAAAAATATACCACATCCAATGACTAATTTTTTTTCCTGCTTTAAGTTCACTTAATGCAGTTTGATAAATTGATTTCTGTGCGGTAATGAACCTTTCGAGGTTATGCGTTTTCATAGCTGATCCTGATTAGAGAGGATTTCCTATTGCAATATACTTTTTGTAAAATGACAAACCAAGGATTTGACATCGCTTTTAACCTGAAGGAGAATACAATGAAAAACTTGTATATGTAATGCAGATGCAATTACTCAATTATTGATAGATCCCAGGTCTTTGGCAATATTAATGCTTCAACAAGCCCTTGGCTATCTTCCTGTAAACGATAACGAACAATTAATGAATCTTTCACTGTGAAATGTGCAGAAAACATAGACGAAAAAACTTGTCCGGAACGGTTCATTCTTGAGCTGAAATGACCAGTAGCAATTGCAAAATCATCCTCGACCAGGATATGATCTATTTGTGCTGATATTGGTTCAATGCTTTGCCAGAGAAGTTTAAAAAAGTCTCTTACTTCATTTTGCTTTGTACGCTTGCCTAACCATGGCGCAAGTTCTTCATTACCCGGGATTTCCCAGTCAATAACTTCTGCAAACAATTGAACTAATGTTTCTAATTTCTTATTTGCTAGTGCTTTGTAAAAGTTGTTAATGATTTCTCGTGTTTGATTTGTTTGTGTCTGGAGCATGATTGTTTGTTTAAGTTTCAACACAAAGAAAACATGTCTAACTGACAACCTTATGGCAGTCTGATATTTTTATTTTTAGTTATTTTTCTTCTATAAAAGTAAATTGGCTGCACTGAAAAAACGATTCTGGAGTTGGTTTTAAGGAATGAATTCTAGTTAGTTCTTTTGTTAAAGAAAATTATATCTTTGTTAAACAAATTTATGAAGGCTTTTATGGAAACCATTATTGTACAGGATACCAATGCTGCCATTTTGGATGTCCTAACTGAAGCCTTAACTCTGGAGGGTTTTGAAGTTTTACCAGTTCAAAATGTTAATGAGGATTTTATTGCATTGGTTAATCAGCATAGGCCTCATGTAGTAATGTTGGATTATAAACTGGATGGTAATATCTGCAAGCAAATTTGTTTCAAAATTAAACAACATTACCCACACCTGCCGGTGATTGCCATGAGTTGCAATTATAATATTGACAGATTATATGGTGCAAATGGATTTGATGGGTATGTTAGAAAACCTTTTGATCTGGATTTATTATATTCAGTACTAAGAAAGCATATTCCAGATAATAAACAGGGTAACATTAAATTACAAAATATTGAAAAAATAATTGAACGGAATTTCTAGTTGTTATATTTGAGATATGATGGATATAATTGATTTTAAGCAATCAATAATTGATAAGCGGTTACCCGATGGCTTACCATTGCATTTGCAATCATTATGGCATGATGGAACAGGTAATTGGAAGATTGCTCATGATTTAATTGATCAATTGACAGATAAGCAGTCAGCACACATTCATGCCTACCTGCATCGCAAAGAGGGAGACATATGGAATGCAGATTATTGGTATAATAGAGCGGGGAGGACCAGGCCCCAGGTTTCGCTAGTGGAAGAATGGGAAATGCTTGTCAGTGAATATTCCAAATAAATATGATAATATTGAAAAATGCTTAAAATCACCTTACTGCAAGTGCCAAATATTGAGACGGGCAGACTTTTGCTCCGTGAACAGAGACTTTCGGATGCACAGGGTTTGTTCCAATTGCGGACGAATACAGAAGTTATGCGATATATAGATCGTCCTTTGCCAAAAGATGTAAAAGAATCTGAGGAGGCCATTAAAACTACCAATGAACAATTCATTAAGGGCATGAGTTTAGTTTGGGTTATTGCTTTTAAGGATAATCCTGATCAGATGATCGGTAATATTGGTTATTGGCGAATAGATCTTGATAATCACAGGGCAGAAATTGGCTATATGTTACATCCGGATTATTGGAGACAGGGTATTATTTCTGAAGGTCTTGCTGCTGTCATTGATTTTGGATTCAATAAGGTTGGGTTTCATTCTGTTTTTGCAAATATCAACCCACAAAATGATGCATCAAGACAAATCTTGATCAAACACGGGTTTATTAAGGAAGCTTATTTTAAAGAAGATTATTATTTTGATGGTAAGTTTCTTGATAGTGAAATATATGGTATACTGGCATCAGGATTTTCAGGTATTGACCAGAGGCAACTACAAAATGAATCTGATGAACCTCTTGAACCTGTAGATCGTGAGATAGGAGATGGTAGTGAAGATCTGAATGATATCGACTCATACGATGATTTGTCAGAAAAATAAGCCTTCGAGTATTGTGGTTTTAAATAAATGATAAAATTCTTGAAGGTTTTGATAATCCGGTGGAGAAATGTAGATATTGAAAATGGTAATTTTATAAACTAAGAATTTTCTTGGATTTTAGCTATCCTGCTATTAAACCGAATTAATAAATAACTTTAAAATAAAAGATTAATATTTCTCATATGGATATGACAACAAAAAATGCGCGTCGGACTTTTCTAAAAACTGCTTCAGTTGGCGGATTAATATCTTTAGTAAATCCAACTATATTATCAGCAGCCCCAAATGAAAAGAAAGCAAAGATCACTTTGTCTCAAAATGATATCATTTTATTTCAAGGTGATTCTATTACAGATGCCGGAAGAAGTAAGGATAATAATGATTTTAACAATGCAGCAGCATTGGGCAGAGGATATGCTTTTTTATCGGCTTGTGAAATATTAAATAAATACCCTGAGAAAAACTTAAAAATTTACAATAGGGGAATTAGCGGGAATAAAGTTTATCAACTTGCAGAGCGATGGGATAAAGATTGTTTAGAATTGAAACCAACAGTACTAAGTATTTTAATTGGTGTTAATGATTATTGGCATAAGCATAGCGGGAAATATAATGGTACTTCAAAAATATATAAGGACGATTTTAAAAAGCTGCTTGAGCGAACCAGAGAAAAGTTGCCAGATGTAAAGCTGATTATTGCAGAACCTTTTGCTGTTAAGAAGGTTAAAGCTGTTGATGATACCTGGTATCCAGAGTTTAATGAATATCGAATGGCTGCACAAGAAATTGCTAAGGAATTTAAAACGATCTGGATTCCTCTTCAAAAGATCTATGATGATGCGGAGAAAAAGGCCCCAGGTAAACATTGGACTGGTGATGGTGTACATCCTAGTCTTGCGGGTGCGCAGTTAATGGCTAATGCCTGGCTTGATGTATTTAAGTAAAAGAAATAAGAAAGATGTTAGGTTTTTGAAAGGTTTATTACGATATGTTGCACATAAGTTATAAATTACCAAAAATTTTAACATTTGAATAAATTATATGAAAGCGATTTCTGACATAGGTGTCATTGGTATTGCAGTAATGGGTGAAAATCTCATTCTCAATATGGAAAGTAAAGGCTTTAGTGTTACGGCCTATAACCGCACTGTTGATAAGGTAGAAAAGTTTGTGAATGGACGCGCCAAAGGAAAAAATATCTTTGGAGCGATGTCTATAGAAGAGTTTATTGGTTCATTAAAGACGCCGCGTAAAGTGATGCTGATGGTGAAAGCCGGACGCCCTGTTGATGAATTTATTGAAACACTTATTCCTTTGTTGGAACCAGGTGATATCATTATAGATGGTGGTAATTCACATTTCCCTGATACTGAAAGACGTGTTAAATATGTTGAAAGTAAAGGGTTGTTATATATCGGTACTGGCGTTTCTGGTGGTGAGGAAGGAGCTTTATTAGGGCCTTCTATCATGCCAGGTGGTAGCAAAGCTGCATGGGAATCTGTAAAGCCAATTTTTCAATCTATTGCAGCTAAGGTAGAAGATGGATCACCTTGTTGTGAATGGATCGGAGATGGTGGATCGGGTCATTTTGTGAAAATGGTTCACAATGGTATTGAGTATGGAGACATGCAATTGATCAATGAAACTTATCATGTGATGAAGGACATGCTGGGTATGTCGGCTGACGACATGCAAAAAGTGTTTGAGGAATGGAATAAGGGTGAATTGAATAGTTACCTTATTGAGATTACAAGTGATATCCTGGCTTTTAAAGATAAGGATGGAGCTCCATTGATTGATAAGATTCTTGATACTGCAGGACAAAAAGGTACTGGTAAATGGACTGGTACTGTAGCGCTTGAACTGGGAGTTCCATTAACGCTGATTGCTGAATCTGTATTTTCAAGATGTTTATCGGCGCTGAAAGATGAGCGTGTAGCCGCTTCTAAGGTATTAACTGGTCCAACCCCTAAATTTGAAGGTGATAAGGCTGCGTTTATTAATGATTTACGTGATGCGCTTTATGCCGCTAAAGTAATCTCTTATGCTCAAGGTTATCAAATGATACAAGCTGCGGCTAAGGAATACGGATGGCAACTTGATTATGGAAGTATTGCTTTGATGTGGCGTGAAGGTTGTATTATCAGATCTTCTTTCTTAGGTAAAATTAAAGAAGCTTTTGATAAAAACCCTAATCTGCAAAACCTAATTCTTGATGATTTCTTTAAAGATAAAATCCTTAAGGCTCAGGCAGGATGGAGAAGAGTGGTAGCTGCGGCGGTACTCAACGGAATTCCTGTTCCTTGTATCAGTGCAGGAATCAATTATTTTGATGGTTACAGAAGTGCTCGTTTACCGGCTAACCTTTTACAGGCACAACGGGATTATTTTGGAGCTCATACATATGAACGCTTAGATGAACCGCGTGGTGAGTTTTTCCATACTAACTGGACTGGGCGTGGAGGAGAAACTTCGTCGACTACGTACGGAGTTTAGAAATCTATAAATTATATCAAAAAGAGGATGATCATTTGATGTGACCCCAAAAAGTTGGACTGATTAACAAAATTAAGTTTTTTGTACGAGAGCTCGGTATTCCACCGGGCTCTTTCCATTTAGCCTGTTTTTTATTCTTTTATTGTTGTAATAGTGAATGTATTCTTTTACTGAAAGGACAAACTCATCTGCTGTCTCAAAGCTTTGTGAGTACAGTAGCTCAGTCTTTAAGATTCCAAAAAAGTTTTCGGCCACTGCATTATCTAAGCAATTTCCCTTCCTGGACATGCTCTGTATAATTCCTTGTTTCTCTAAAGCCTTTCTATATCCATAATGCTGATATTGCCAGCCTTGATCAGAATGAAAAATAAGCCCCTTTGTGTCTTTTACTTTGTCAAAAGCCTTATCTAACATTTCGTCTATCATCTTCATATTCGGACTTTTTGAGATACTATAGGAGATAACTTCTCCATTGAATAGGTCAAGTATTGGTGATAGGTAGATCTTCTCGCCTTTGATGTTTACCTGAGTGACATCTGTAGCCCATTTCTGATTAGGGGAACTTGCCTTGAAATTCCTTTCAAGTACATTGGCGGCAATTTTACCAACTTCACCTTTGTATGAGCGATAGCGAACTTTCCTTATATTACATTTTAGGTTCAATGTTCCCATTAATTTTTGAACAGTCTTATGATTGATATGATAACCCAAGTTCTTCATTTCGGCCGTTACCCGTCGATACCCATATCTGCCTTTATGCAAGTGATATATGCGTATAATCTCTTCCTTTTCATTCTTGTATTTATCTCTACTATTCAGGCGCTTGAGATGATAATAAAATACCGAGCGAGCCATCTGTTTGCAATCCAATAGAATTGCAACATCATGTGCAGGCCTTAGTTCTTCGATGGCTTTTGCCCACTCATGTGTTCGCGGGCTTCTCTTTCCTTGACTAAGGCCGTGACTTTTTTTAATAGTGCGTTCTCGGCTCGCAAACGAGCATTCTCTGCCTGGAGTTTTTCTAATTCTGTTTCAGGCTCATGCTTCTTTGATCTACTCATGTCTTTGGGTAGTCGTTCACGATTTTTTTGTTGGTGTAGTACGCCATAACCCTCAACTCGTACTGATCTTACCCAGCGTTCTAAAGCGGTTTTACTTACTCCATATTGCAGAACAACTTGTACTAAAGGTACCTTTTTCTCTAGAACAATCCTTACAATTTCTTCCTTGAAATCAGGTGTGC
This sequence comes from Pedobacter sp. ASV1-7, assembly GCF_040203335.1. Taxonomy (NCBI): domain Bacteria; kingdom Pseudomonadati; phylum Bacteroidota; class Sphingobacteriia; order Sphingobacteriales; family Sphingobacteriaceae; genus Pedobacter; species Pedobacter sp. ASV1-7. The sequence continues at coordinate 236,828 of NZ_JBEHBV010000009.1, forward strand.
CCCGGACATTAGGTTGTTTGAGTAGCCCACTTTCACCATAAAGATCATATTTCCGAACCCATTCCAATATCATCCTTTCGACTATATGCCGTTCGCGGGATATGCGTAGTATCGGCTTCCCGTTTTTTACTTGAGAAACTATATCTAGTTTCTCCTCAAATGTGTGTTTTGCCATAAATAGTGAACCCCAAAAGTTTTTGTCCAACTTTTGGGGTTCACTTCA
>NZ_JBEHBV010000010.1:0-203507 GCF_040203335.1 Pedobacter sp. ASV1-7
ATCAAGCCCACTACTGCACCGATCGCATACACCAGATCACATCCCGTATCAAAATAACCCGACACCTGATCCGCCGCAGCCCTGATCCGTAGGATAAGAACCCAGCGCCTTTTTATATTTCTATAATAGGTTTCCGAGGTCTCTCCCCCAAACCGTACGTACACGTCTCCATGTATACGGCTCTCCACTAATATTCGCAGTCTAACCTCCGTGATGAATCTTTTTATGGCAGGGTATACACACTGCCATTGTCTTCCTTGCTCTGGCGATCATTTTAATTTGCCAAGGCGCTTTGCCTTGCTTATTAATGTCACTCATCTTTCTTATATGGTGCATCTGAAGTTCTCCTTCCGAACCACACAATTCACATTTTTGAGCTTTCAACCTGTCTATTAAACTGGTTGTAGAAAACATATCATCCCACTTTGGAAAACTATCCACACGGGATGTCATAGCTTCATCTTTCTTTTTGAAACCTCTGTTGTATAAGACTCTGATTCTGTTTTCACCTTTTTTATTTGTGTACCTTATGGTGAACTCACCATTAATTTTGTACTTCTCAATTACTCGTGGAATGAACAGTTGATGTTTTCTCCCGTAGGTTTTATACATACTGTATTCCATGAAGTATTTGAAGGTGTTAATCGCTCCAGCGTTTAACGCTATTGAATAGTAGTTATAAAACCCTATGATTTCGGAGTTGTATTGACTTATAATTTCCAGATCGTCATTATTAAATAACCTTGGTCTTGCTGATGGCTTCCACCGTTGTTCCCCTTGATACTGATCAAACTTGACAGCACCATATTCAATCAACTTGTCCCTCATCGCATTTTCAGGCATTTTTAAAACGACCCTTTTACTATAAACACGATCTAAACTTCTAGTCTTCTCATCCCTTTTTGCTAGATTGGATTTTCTTACAGTAATATTGTATGATAAGAATTTAGCAGGAGTTTCTGAATAGGTGATCAAAGTCTTTTCGTCTGATAGTTCAAGCTTCAGCTTATCATTGAGGAAGTCTTTAATTTCCTTTTTGATTTGCCTGCAATCTTCCAGATTACCAATTACACCGATCAGAAAATCATCTGCATATCTTACATATTTTAATCTTCTGTAATTCCCATCCATTTCATTTGCATAAGGAATTAGGGTTCTTTCTTTTTCAATAGTTCTTATCTCGCTGATAAGAGATAACTTTTCAGTTTCATCCTCTACAATTTTTAGTTTCTTGACCAGTAAAGCTCTTCTACTTTGAAGTTTAGCTGTTTCAGGATTTGCTTTCCGTTTTTTTCCTTTGTCGAATTTCTGGATGTATTCGTTCATATACTTGTCCAGTTTGTCCAGGTATATATTAGCCAGAATTGGACTAACAATTCCACCTTGCGGAGTTCCACTGTACGTTTTATGAAAAATCCAATCTTCAACATACCCAGCATTTAGAAACTTCCTTATAAGCCGAATGAAACGGTCATCTTCTATGCGTTCTCTCAGGACATTGATTAAAACATCGTGGTCGATGTTATCAAAGAAACCTTTAATATCGCCTTCAACAAACCATTTTACTCCACGGTAAGTAGTTTTAACTTGCATTAGTGCAGTATGGCAACTTCGTTTGGGTCTGAAGCCATGAGAGCAATGTTCAAATTGTCCCTCATAAATCGCTTCCAACACCAATCTGATTACCTCTTGTACCAATTTATCATCAAATACTGGTATCCCCAGAGGACGTTTTTTTCCGCTTTTTTTCTTTGGAATATATGTCCTCCTTGAAGGTTTTGGTTGGTACGATTCATCACGAATGGCACCGATTAGCTTTTCAATCCTTGCAAGGCTCATTTCGTCGACAGTACTGCCGTCAGAACCTGCTGTCATATTACCTGGCTTCGCATAAATACGTTGATAGGCAACATAGTACATCTCAGGATTGAATAAAATCCTGTATAGTTTCTCAAACTTATAGTTTGGAACCATACTGTGTCTTGTTAGACTGTTTAATACATTTTGCGGACTTCTCATAATGTCTCACACATTTTCCTTTATTAGTATTAAAAAATATTAGCTGTCTTCCTTCGCCATGTACAAGGCTTTCCCTTGCTCGGACTACTACGAAGACTCCGTTACCATACCGGATATTCAGAGACTACTCTCATAGCCACGCCAGTGGCATTCCGATTTAGGTAATCCCCATTTAGTTGTTAATAATTATGGCGCAACAGATTATCGGATATGACTTCCACCTTTTACTGCATATTGCAGTTGTGCTGTAATTTGTTCTAGCTCCCACGATAGGCAGGGAATCTGGGAGTATTACAGTATGACGATTTTAGTTATCTTACGTCATAAACACGGCAAAGAACACTCAGGCTATCATTCAATCAATCAGGACTTTATCCTTATATCTGTTTTTTCATCTCACTATTCAGTCGCAGTCTGATAACTAACTGACTTATAGCTTTATCAGCAGGCTATGTTTCCCGTTATTGGTTTCCCTCACGAGTTAGCTGATTAATGTTGGGTCTTTTGAACACTAACCCAATGCCTTGCCAAAGGCACATTTATTAACAACCCTATATGGGCGCACCGGCCTCTCCATCCTGTGCCCTCGCAATCACCGCACTTAACACCCCATAAACCGACAAACACATCGCCAGTAAAACATACCGGCCTGATAACTTTCTTCGCTTCCCAAAAGCCAAAGCATCACTCATTTTTTTCTTCATATTTCTCATTTAAAATTCCCCGATCAGCAGTCAAATCACCGCCATTACCTATCTGGCAGGGAATTCAAAAAAGAAAACTTAAAAAAAACCTCGAAAAGAAAACTCAACAAGAACCTACGAAAACTCCTAATCCAAAAGACCAGCCAGCTCATCCTCGGAAAGCTCAAAAGGCAAATGCTCCACAATAAATTCCGCCAGCTCAGCCCTTAGCCCTGTAGCAAATACCTTCGGATATTTCTCCCGGATCATCCCAAACAGCGCAAAGAAATCAGCCTTCGTCCCATCCTCCATTTCCAACACCGAACAAATGCTTTTAATCTCCTCCTGCACATCCGCCAGATCACCCAAAGGATCTAAAGGTCTATCCACCGACTCCCTGGGCACAAAACTGAACTCATCCGCCTCCAGCACGCTCACCCCAGACTCTCCCGCCGCAGCACCCATCAGATCCACCTCCAGCTCATCCACCTGATCCGCCCAGCCATGAGCCAAAGGCTCCGCAGTCCTTCCCCTCCCCGATAAAAACCCCGAAATCTCCGCCCGGTAAAACAGCAGTCCAACCCCCACATACCAAAGAACACTCAAGACCAGCGCAGCAATCAAAAATTCCTGCCACGTAAACGCTTGTAACATCATCATATCTTTATTTTTATTCCGCCACGACATTGCAACGGATTCACACCACAAAATTTCAAAACCAAAAAAACAGTTGGTCACTACTAGAGATCAATAAATTTCAAAACCCATGAAAAAAACCACCAAAACCACCAAAAACGAGCATCAAGCCTAAAAAACCAACCCTACCCATCCTGATCATTATCCATGTATTTCAACAAATTCTCCCGCAGCAAATCCGTAAAATGTGTACGGCTGATCCTTTTTCTACGCTTAATCTCCCTGAACCTATTCGCAGGAATCCCAACCTCAACCCCGAAACTCTCCTCCAGCCAGCGGAAAATCTCCGCCAGAGACACCTTCCCATCCCCAATCTGCCTGGACGCAAAAAGCGCATACCCCAACTCCACCAAATTCACCACCTCCCCCGTCCAGTCAGACCACTTCTTATCCCCACTCACAGGCGCAACCACAGCAGCAGCCCTCACCTCCAATACCCGGATCTCCCCCAGAATAAACTCCCTAAGCCCCTCATAAGCAATAAACTTAGAAAACAAATAATCCCCCGGCGTAGAAAACTCCGGGTCAAGCTCCCAAAACTCAGGCAAAAGCACATCAGGCGCCATCCCTTCCCTCAAAAACAACAACTCATCCATCTGCGTAAAACCAGAACGGTAATACTCATACAAAAAACTATACTGCTTAAAAAACCTTGAAATAAAAGCCAGCTCCTCCAGATAATAAGACTTAAGCATCTCATCCGTACCGACCGGACGCTGGTTCAGAATCCCAAACAGCGACACCTCATAAATCTTCAGCGCATAATACTCCGGCTTTTCAAACTTAAAAAAATAAATCTCCTCCAACTGATCCCTGAAAGCCACCGTCGTCACCCTTTCCCGTACCACCCCCAGAAAAACATTAATCAACGAAATCGATTCATTAAACCGAACCATCAAAGAAAAATCATTACGAGCCGCAATCCCCTTCAACCTCAGCCGAAGATCCCGGAACTCCTGTTTAGCATTGTTATTTTTACGCATAGCGTTAAAGATTAAGTAAACCCCACCGGCACCCGTTAACTGGCATTAATTCATCACAACAGCTGGGGAAAAAGTAAAATTTCATCATAGGCCTAAAAAACTTTAAGCCCACAATCTAGCCACACAGAAAAAAGAAAATTGTACAGAAAAAACCGTCAATTAAATTATACGGGATTACCCGTACCTAGCGGTTAAATAAATCCAAAAAAAGCTAAGCAGATCAAATCCGATTAACCTACATTGGCTTTTGTTGTATCTTAGTAATCTGTAGAAACAATGACAAAGAAATCTAAATGAAAAAACTGATCCTGCTTATAATTTCGACAACCTTGTTATTCAGTTGCCAATACCAACCAACAAAAAACAGTGAAGAAAAATCAACAGAAAATGAACAAGTAAATGATATTGCCGACAAAACCGTATCATTATCGGTTGAGCCAAACGTATTTAAACTTTCTGAAATTCCAGATTCTGTAAGCATAACCATGACCAACAATACCAATGACACCATTACAACCGGATTACATTATCAGATTGAGCAATATCAAAAGAACCATTGGAAAGAAATCTCTCCAAAGGATATGCTATTCCAGGACCTTGGCTGGAAACTCAAACCAAGCGGTACCGAAAATTTCAAAAAAAATCTATATAAAGACCAAATCAGCTATAAATCAGGCAAATACAGAATTATTAAATATTACCTCAATTCTGATTATCAAAAAACAAAAGAGAATTTTAAAGTCTATGCGGAATTCAATATTGAGTAAAAGCGTTTATACAACACACCCAGCCGGCTTAAGAATTTTTGCATCAGCGTGATTTTACAACTCAACCTAATACAAAGCCCAACCCAAAGCCAAATCATCAAGCATTTTTCTTAACCACATCCACCCTATGACCTGGATCAAATGGTGTTTCAACAAAATGTTCAATTGAAATTCATAAAAATAAGAGAGATCATTATAAAAAAGCCGTTATGAACAGCATGCAAGAAATACCCCAACATAAAACTATACCTAATCCTCAAATAGCCCAAAAAAAGACCAGTGATAAACTGGGGTGCTATAAGCAAGGGTGACAACAACAGTACCGTAATTGAAAGCTGGTAGTTTGACAAATGAAAATATGCAAATACCAATGCAGAGAGGAAAAATACCAGTCGAAACTTATTGGTCCAAAAATGAGTTAAAAATAGCTCAATTTTTGTCATAGTCTGCTTGCCGATAGCTGAAACTGGCCATATAGAGTACTGTGTCAAATTTTTAAAATTATATCTTAAACAGAGCCTGAAAATCAATTCCTCCAGAAACGGATTTATAATCACCCCCCAAAGTACAAATTTCCACAAAGGTAACTCCGGAATAATGTATCCAATTTATGCGTCCCTGTATCAATTAATCCTAGTTTTTGAATACCATAAATGCATGCTGCGATTATTGCTATAATCGGAATTTCCATCGCCAAAATGGAAAAAAGCGCAATTATTCTTTGCCTCGCAGTTTGGTCAATCGCCGGTTGGTCAATTGGACATTTTAGAAAAAGATAAAAGTCTTTATACGTTTCTTTAATCGAGGCAGTCATTGTAAACATTTACCAAAATACGGAAATCAAGCCTAGTCAAAACTGCTTCAAATTAATGACAAATTGAATTCACACCTAAACTATTCACACTGTCTGAAGTTATATTCGTTTGTTTTCTTAAATACAAAAGCTCCCCTTTTAATTACAATTGAGTCCAGCGGATCTTTTTCATTGTAGAGCGTTCCATAAAAAGCCCCCTTCACCCCTTTAAGATTTGTACCTGGCCTGGATATGAATTGTTCAAAACTAACAGTAAATGAAGAAATATCATGCTTATTAGAATACATGCCAGAGCTTCCATCTTGTTTAGTGATCTTGAAAAGCGCATAGGATTTAAACGACTCAAGATAAGACCCGGTAAGCTTATATTCACCTGTTTCCCTTACATTCATTACTTGTATTTCTAATACGTTTTCGCTATCGGCATCTGTTCTTCCCTTTGCATCCCTATAGGCGGATATGTTAAAAAAAGGTTTCTCTCCCAGCGAAGACCATGCACCCTTAAAAGTACGGTTACATTCCTCTTTGCCAACCTGCCCGGGTTGCCAGAGCAGGCCATCTACCTCCATGGCAAATGAATTTACAAGAACAGGATTCTTTTTCTCAATTGACATCTGATCTTTAACACAACTTGAAATTAATACTATCAGGCTAATAAATAAAACTGGTTTGAAAACGCGCATATATCTCTTATAAATAAAAATCGCTAACTGAATTCACACTCGAATTGCAAAAATCGAGTTAGTCCAAAAATACCTGACAGCCAAGAAATGATTGATTAAAACAACTAAGATGGAACGTCAAGTCTTCGAAGATAATACAATATGATTAATCGACACACCAGAATCGCAAAATACATTCAGTACAAATACTCATTGTTGCTTTATAAAGAATAAAATTGGTATTTAACGTCGCTAAACCAATTCTATCAAACGCCTGAAATTAAAAAATAACCAGCCAAAACCTAAATACAATTTTCCTCATTTTACTTTTCCATAAAACAAAAAAACTGCTAAACACAACATTTCCAGAATTGACGGCGATGGAGCCGAAATTTCCAATTTACTATGAAAACTCATTCACTAAATATAATTTTTATGATTACTAAAAAAGATTTAAATTTAACTATTCCACCACACTTAAAAGCCAGCAATCTAAATATCTATGAACGAAGAAATGGACCAATGGAGAAGAACACAGGAAGATATTGACCGCGCCCGTAATGCAGCACGCTCTGGTTACTTTTACGATCCGTCAACACCCGAAGGAAGAATAGCGAAAGGTATTGCGGAACGAGAAAAAGCACAATATGATGAGATGATGGGTAAAACAGATGGTGTCACTGGCAATGCTGGTGGTGGGATTTTCTTCATAATGGCCGCGACAGTCATTATTGCCACTCCCTTCGTTCTGTATAAAATGTGGATTGATTATTTCCGAAGTCTTCCAGGCGAGCTACGCGTGCTGATAGAAATGAGTTTCCGCATTGTAGCAGGTTTACTTACCGGATTCATTGCTTCCTGGATAATGATCAGATTTTTCAAGCTCAATCCCCATTTAAAATGGATGATGACCTTCGCCATAGGTATAATTGCATCAATATTTTATTTATCCAAAATTAATGATCTGATGTATTTGTATTATGACTACTATTTTAATCCAACAATGAAATTTGCGTTTATAATATGCATGGCAACGCTAACAGGAGCCCTTGTCACACTCTACCAATACCTACTTACAGATCGAAAACTTAATAAATCAAAATGGTATGTCTTTTCAATAATTAGCATATCTGCATTTATAACTTATTTCTATTTAATACAACCACCGATAGAAAAACTTTAGTTTACCTTTTTCGTGATTGACTCGATTTTGATAACCTCAGTAATTTTTTTCTTGGATGGAGTACCGTCCTTTTTTATGTCGTTTGTGATTTTTAGCGTTAATCTGATCATATCGTGAGCAGGCATTTTGCTAGGGAACAGATCAGCGAAGTTTTTCACTTTGAAAATATCAGCAAGTAATTTCAAATGTCGAATACTGTACTTATCAGGAGCTGTTATCAACTCCACTTTACCGATAAATCCAGAGGACAATCCCATTCTGTGACTAAGCTCAATTTGGCTAAGACCTCGACTTTCTCTCAAACCTTTTATATGAAGGATTAATCGATAATCTAACTCCGACATTTCAATAGTTTTGATTTCCTCCATAGGTATTTTCTAAGGAGGCAAGTGAATAAAAAAAGCGATTTTTAACACCTCGATATATGGAAGTGTAATATATTATTATTATATTAGTATTATGAAGTAAAACGAATTAGAGAACAAAATCGAGCCTTTTATATAGGCATTATTGAAGAGTCTTGCAATCTCCAAATCTCACGCCGTTGACGCAAGACAGCAGATCATGCCCATTTCTTGTTATGGATATGCTATATTCGCATATTCTAAAATAAGAGTGGGTTCTGCTGTAAATCCGTGTCAACATAAGGCGTGAGAACTGAATGGAGATTGCGGTTGGCAGAACCCACTTTTATATCTTGCCTTCTCTTCATATTATAAAACTAATTGTTATTAATATGAAAACTTTACGCCAATTCAACCACACCAACAATCTTATTATTAGTCCACCTGACTGACAATCCCAAAGCAGGCAGTTCATAAGCATTAGGGAGCAGACCGTTCTGCCTCGCTTTATCCCCTAATCTTGAAATAAACTAACCAATAACCATTCATAAAAACTGTATGAAAAAATCGATACTAATCATCGTTATGGCCACGCTTTGCCTTTTTTTTAACGCAAATGCGCAGCAACAACCCACGACCTTAAGCGGAAAAATAACCAATCAAAAACGTATACCCATTTCGGGCAGCACCATCAGAATCGAAGACGAAAAGGTTACTGCCCTAAGCAATTCAAAAGGTGAATTCACTATCGTCACTAACAACCAAACAGGTACGTTACAAATCACCAACCTAGGTTATAAATCCATAGAAATCTCATTCAACACAAGAACCACAGGCCCATATAACATCATCCTAACAGAAGACCAAAGCGAACTAAAAGAAGTTGAAATCGTTAGTACCGGTTACCAAACCCTCTCCAAAGAGAAAACAACCGGTAGTTTTACCGTAATCGACAAAGAACTGATTGACCGGAAATTCTCCACCGATATCCTAAGCAGACTTGATGGGGTCACCAGCGGACTTGTTTTTAATAAAGGTATCGGAAATCCCAAAACAGTAAACATGACCATACGTGGTCTGAGTACCATTATGGCCAATAGCCAGCCCCTTATCATACTGGACAATTTTGAATATGATGGAGATATCCGCAACATTAACCCCAATGACATCAAAACCATCACCGTACTCAAAGATGCCTCAGCCGCCTCCATCTGGGGTGCCAAAGCCGGAAACGGCGTAATCGTCATCACGACCAATAGCGGAAAATACAATGCTCAAACACAAATATCTGCAAGCACAACCTTATCGGTGACCGGAAAACCAAACCTGTTCTCCAACGCACAAATTTCCAGCAGCGATTACATCGATCTGGAAGAATATCTGTTTGATAACGGTTTTTACAACACCATACTCACAGCCGTTGCCAAAACATCAGTTTCCCCAGCCGTAGAAATCTTTGTCAAAAGAAAAGCCGGACAAATTCTCCCCACAGAAGCCACAGCACAACTCGAAGCACTCAGGAAAATCGATACAAGAAACGACTTATCTGAATACTTCTACCGCAAAAGCCTATCCCAGCAATACGCTTTTAACATTAGCGGTGGAAGCAATACAAACCGCTACTATGCCTCCGCTGGATGGGATAAAAACCTCGAAGGACAAAAAGGAAACGGCTACGACAGACTAACTTTAAACCTCAACAATACCTATCAGCTTATCAAAGACAAACTGGAACTCACCAGCGGCATTATCTTCACCAAATCAACAGATCTCAGTAATTACACCGCCCCAATCTATGCTTATCCTTATGCCAGTTTTGCAGACGAAAACGGAAATGCATTACCTATAGCCCGTTACAGGCAAACCTTCATTGATACCGCAGGAAAAGGAAAACTACTAGACTGGAATTATCGCCCACTAGATGAACTCAACCTGACTGACAACACCCTTCAAGCTACAGATTACCGAATCAACGCCGGACTGAAATTCAGCATTATACCAGGGTTGAATCTGAACATTAAATATCAATATGGCAAATCACAAACAGAAGGAAAGAATCATTACAACCCGCAAACCTTTATGGCAAGGGATTATATCAATCAATTCTCTACCATCAACCTAACCACGGGAGCAGTAAACCGACCAGTACCATTAGGTGGCATATTAGATTTGAACAACCAAAGTACCAGCTCACACCGAATCAGAAGCCAGTTGGATTATGCCAAAACATGGAACAGCCATGACCTGAGCATCATTGGCGGCGCTGAAATTAACGACCTGCAAAGTGAACGGATCGGCAGTCGACTTTATGGTTACGATGATGAGCACGCCATCAACAGTCCCGTAGACCTGATCGGCAATTATCGCAGTTACGTTACCGGCAGACAAAACCTAAAAATTACAAACAGACAGGACATGAAAAGTCTGACAGACCGTTACCTCTCCTTTTATACCAATGCTGCCTATACTTATAAAAACAAATACATGTTTACTGCAAGTATGCGTAAAGACGCTTCCAACCTGTTCGGCGTCAATACCAATCAAAAATGGGTGCCACTCTATTCTATTGGAGCAGGCTGGAACATCTCCGAAGAAGCATTCTTCAAAATGAATAAAATCAATCGCCTTAAAATCAGAGCAAGTTACGGCTACAGTGGAAATGTCGACAAATCCGTATCCGCCTATCTGGTTGCCCAAGCTTACGTTTCCAACAGCTACAACCTACCTACGCAACTCATTAAAAACCCACCAAACCCAGACCTGCGCTGGGAACGTATCCGCATGATCAATTTGGGAACAGATTTCTCCGCATTTGAAAACCGCATTTCCGGTAGTCTTGATTATTACCTGAAGAAAGGATTTGATATGATCGGCGAAGCAGAGCTAGCCTCTTCAACAGGCCTTGCCTCCTTCAAAGGAAATACTGCCGGCATTAAAGGAAGTGGTCTTGATCTGGTACTAAACAGCCAAAATACCAATGGAGCATTCAAATGGAATACCTCTATTCAATTCAGTATCGCCAGCGATGAGGTTACCGAGTACCGTGTACAACCTGCAAATATCAGCAGCTATATTGTTACCGGAGCCTATCGGACTGGTAAGCCAGTTTATGCTTTATATAGCTATCAAAACGCTGGCCTTGATCCTCAAACCGGAGATCCAAGAGCTTACCATAATGGTAATCCCAGCAGCAATTACAGCGAAATCACCGGATCAGTTAATGCTTCAGACATGATCTATAACGGTCCCTCCCGCCCACCTGTTTTCGGCGGGTTCAGAAATACTTTCAACTGGAAAGATTTCTCACTATCTTTTAATCTGGTCTATAAATTCGGTTATTATTTCCGAAGACCAAGCCTGAATTATTCCAGCCTGTTCAGTGGAAACGCTAGTCAAAGAGATTATCAGCTGCGCTGGCAAAAACCCGGTGATGAAACCAAAACCAGCGTTCCTTCCATGATCTATCCCGCAAATCCATTGCGAGACCAGGTTTATACCTATTCCTCCTCGCTAGTAGAAAAAGCTGACCATATCCGCTTGCAGGACGTGCAGATAGGGTATGATATTAACCGTCAGCGCTATAAAGGATCGCCATTTCAAAATGTACGCTTCTACCTATATGCAAGCAATATCTCCCTACTTTGGAGGGCAAACGATTCGGGTATAGACCCTGACTCCCCAAATACCGACATTCCCTTAAGTATTGCCGGCGGACTAAGATTTACTTTTTAAACTATAACGATGAAATCACTACATATCGCAGGACTTATCCTGCTGCTTAGCGCAAGTTCCTGTAAAAAATATCTGGACAAAGTTCCAGACAAATCCTTATCCGTACTGACCGAAATCGGCCAGTACCAGCAGCTAATTGACAACCAAAACCTGTATCACCAGATGGCCAATCTTTCCGAATTCGGAACCGACAACTATTACCTGCTGGAAAAAGACTGGAACTCCCGGGTCAATATCTTTAAAAATGCTTATACATGGGAAAAGGATATTTACGAAGGTAACGATGGCCAAAACCAGGATTGGAGCTATCCCTATTCTGCAATTTATTATTGTAATGTCCTGCTGGAAGGACTCAGTAAACTCCAACCAGAAAGCGGACAGATTAGCGAATATAACAATCTTATAGCGCAAGGTCTGTTCCTAAGAGCCTACAGCCATTTCCAGCTGAGTGAAACCTATGGACAACCTTATCGTCCCGCCACAGCAGATAGCGATTTGGGCATCCCCCTACGACTGAGTCAGAATCTTACCGCTCCCATCCAGCGCGCAACCAACAGCCAGACCTATAACCAGATCACATCTGATCTGAAACAGGCAGCTACCCTTTGCAATACTCCTTTCCAGGCCAGTAACCGCATCAGACCATCAAAGGCCATGATTTATGGTATGCTAAGCAGAGTCTATCTTACCATGCAGGATTACCAAAAAGCCAAAAATTACGCAGACAGTAGCTTAAGTCTTTACAGCAAACTCATTGATTACAATACCCTCAACAGTAGTTCCACTGCGCCATTTCCTTTTCCGGATAATGAAGAGGTACTTTTTGCTGCAAAAAGACTGAACGGCAACTATATCTTTTCGCCGACCTGCATCATAGATTCAGTACTTTATCAGTCCTATAGCGACGATGATCTTAGAAAAACGTTATATTTTTCTATTGCTCAACCTGCAAAAACACCATACCTAAAAGCAGCCTACTCCGGTTCAGCTGTTCCATTTATCGGTCTCGCTACAGATGAAGTTTATTTAAACCGGGCCGAATGCCTGGCAAGAGCAGGTTTGACCGAAGCCGCATTAGCAGACCTTAATACTCTACTGGAAAAACGTTACAAAACCGGAAAATACACAAAGATAACGGTCACATCAGCCGAGCAAGCTCTGATGCTGATCTTGGAAGAGCGCCGAAAGGAACTTCTTTTTCGCGGGCTCAGATGGACAGACCTCAGACGGTTGAACCAACAGGAAAATACTGCGATTACCCTCAAACGTGTTCTTGCCGGAAAAACCTACCTGCTTGTCCCAAATGATCCTAAATACACATACCCAATTCCACCAGGAGAAATTCAACTCAGCGGAATTATCCAAAACCCCAGATAAAATGATTATGAAAAATATCCTCCTACTAATCATCCTGCTCAGCACTTTCTTTTCACGACATGGAAAGCAAACAAAAGATGATCAAAACAGTAATGAAATCCGAGTAACCATCCGTCTGTCTTCCGGTACTAACCACAGCCTGCCGCAATTAGAATACTGGTCAAAACTGGCCAGCGCCAGCACAGCGGAATTCTGTCCATCCAGAAAAATCGTTCCCTATAAGTATGATCAGGGGTCTTATTACTTCCGCTTTAAAGCAGATTCACCTATTGGATATTTCAACCTGAATTTCCATGAACAGGAAATCCAAAAGCAGCTGCTGTATATGTATCTGGTAGAACCTGGTGACGAGATCACTATCAACCTTCAGGATTCCATTCCGGTAAAAGACTGGGAATTGATCGGCGGAAATCCTTATCTACTAAGTCAGGATATCTTAAAAAAACTGAAGGTGAATTTCCAGGGGAAAGGATCTGCTAAATTTCAATGCCGATACGCAGTTGACAGCAATTTATATTTCAAAAACCGAGCAAACAAAGCTAGCAGAATTGAACAGGCAAAAAAAAGGCTAACTGATTATCAGAAAGCACTCAGCGAGCCGATATACAATTTACTCCAAACAAACCTCATCAGCAGCAGCAATTTCAACACCCTCAATGCTTTGAAACGTTCCGGATTTAATTACAAAAGTAGCAATGAAGAAAAAGAAAAGATCAAAGCAAACAAGGAATTTATTGATCTCAAGTCAGACGCATTTTTTACTAAATGGGCCCAACTTCAGTCCGATTCTTATGTTTCCTATTTACTGGCCAAATTACGTCTTGAAAATATCATGCAACATGGTAAGGACGATACTGAAATCTATACACAGATCAACCTGCAATACAAGAGCGAAATGAAGGAAAAACTCCTGACAGTTTTTCTACTGGAAAACCTAGGAAAATTAGACCAAATCAGCGAACTGCTTGAACAAAAGCAGGTTAAAAATCAGTTCTATGGGACACTACTTGACAGCGCAGCGAACAGGTATGCAAACGGGTCGGCTGTTTTCAATTTTGTGCTTCCCGACAAAAACGGAAAGATCGTCCGTCTGAGCGACTACCGGGACAAAATTGTTTACCTTGATTTCTGGTTTACCGGTTGCAAGGGCTGTGCCTACTTTTACCAACATGAACTAAGTAAAGTACAGGAAACCTTTAAAAACAACCCAGCAGTGGTCTTTTTGACCATATCCGTAGACCAGCAACAATCTACCTGGCTCAAGAGTCTCTCAGGCAATCAATATACTTCAGAGCAAGCTATTAACCTGTATACTGCCGGACAAGGAAATCGTCATCCGGTGATCGCCCATTACCAGATCAAATCCTATCCAACCGGTCTGTTGTTCAGCTACGGTAAGCTGAGTAGTCTGTACCAGGATTCCATGAAAAATGCGGATCAACTGACCAATGTCATCAACAACCTGTTAAAATAAAAAAGAGGAACGGTTCAACACCGTTCCTCTAAAAAAAAATTAATCTGTATAGCCACCACTACCGATTTCATTGAAATGAGCAGGAGTTCCATCTTTATCTACGTACCAATTCAAACCTTCCTGATATATCGGATTGGTCACATTATCGAACGCTACTGTACATGGAATAGATAATGAAGCACAGCCATGACCCGGTGCGGCCTGGCTAGGGGTAATCTGATACCTGTCATTGTCTTCTGCTAACACTCCGTATTCTACTGGTGTCAACGTTTTTTGAACATTGGTGAATGCACTGAATGCCAGTGCTAATCCCACGGCTGCAATGCCGAATAATTGGTTTTTCATGTTATTAAGTTTAAATTATTGGTGCCGTATTTTCTAGCAGGACACAGCGATAACCTGTCATTACGCGCGTAAATATTTTCAAACCGTATTCTTAAAAGTTGTTTGCTGTCCTTTAGCATACCATAACAACGCCAATCCACTCATTACAATCAGCGCCACATTAAGCCAGATATGCTGCAACCAAGTCAGTTCTGAGATCACGCCCCCACAGTGGCAGGGAACATTTGAACCAAATAACTTCATCAATACCAGATAACTGGTAAAAGAAATCATCAAGATGAATGCGCTTAACAATCCAACCCTCCTACTTAGCGGAACCAGCAGTAAAACCGAAATCAGCAATTCTAATAGAGGGATCGTCCAGGCAAGCAGTTTACCCGCAGGTCCGATCCACTGTAAACTCAACAGAAAGCGCTGAAACTCGCTCATGTTCCAAAGTTTATCTGAAGCTGTATAAACGAATAATACTACCAACAGGAAAACTGAAAGGGTCGTAAATAAGTTTGTAAAACGGTTATTCATAACTTGATATTTGGTTAAGCCTAAATTCCGAAATGAAAAACCGAAAAGACACGATCCAAATCGTAAAAAAACACGATCTAAATCGTGTCCCCCTAACCTATCCTATCACAGTACTTCGTCCTTAGTCGTCCTAGGGTAGCAGGCGCCATCCCCATAAAATCCGCAATATAATTCAGCTGCGTCCTTAAAAACAAATAATCCAGCGTCTCCACCATATCCAAATAACGCTCATCCACACTCAGCAACTTCATGTCCTCCATATGCTCAATACGCATGTGATTGTAGCTGCCCCTTATCGCCTCCGTAATCGCATCCAACTCAGAAAATTCAGCTTTTAAATTCAGCCAATCCGCATAACTCATCAGAATCAAACAACAATCCACCTCCGCCTGAATCGCCCGCAGCGAAGGCTGCTGACTAAAAAACCCCGGATCAGTATACACAAAACTATCAGGCAACCAATACCAGCTCGTTTTTTCTTTCAGCGTAACCTTATTGATCCGAACCTCCCGCAGCAAGCCCGATAACATAAACCAGGCGAACCCTTGCGTATCACCAAAATTCAAAATCCGGGCATCCTTGAGAAAACTGGTTTCATAAAGCACCTTTTTTAATTCCAATTTAAAATTAAAACTCAATACCATTACCGTTTCCAGCACCTTCAACAAGCGCGCAAAAGCACCATCAGAAATAGGTTTAATCAATTCACTCATCACAAAAGCATTAATTTGAAAAGCCCAGCACCTGCTGCAGCTCAATTTTATTTCTCACCTCCAACTTGTAATATATCCTATGCGCGTGCGTATCCACCGTCCGCGAAGAAATGTGCAGCAAATCCCCAATCACCCGATACTCCAAACCCTGACAAAGCAACAGCGCCACCTCCGCCTCCCTCACACTCAAACCCATCTCCAGACAAGTCTGATTAAAATCCGCCTGCAGCTTCTCCTCCATCGCATCTCGTTCCTCCCTACGCCGACGCTGCTTCCGTTCATACCTGGCCGACTGACATAAAAACAACACCGCAATCACCGAAAAACCCATATTGGCAAACAAAGCCTCCACCCACTGCTCCACCCCAAAATAAGCCAATAAAGGCATCAATCCCCAAGGGAAAACCGCCCAATACACAGCCAGCATCTCCACCCGCGTATATGGATCAGCCTCACACTCCCCCTGAACACAAGAAAAACGCAAACGAATCGCCGAAAACATCGCATACAGCAAAACAGGAGCATACAAACCCGGAACAATCAAACCATAACGGATCGCAAAATCAAGATCCCCCAAAAGCGGGTATAACAACACAAAAAACACCACATAAGGCAGCAGCAAAAAAATCACCGTCCCATACAGCGCATGAAAGCGAAGCGAACGCAACTCAAAAGAAACATAAAAATAATATGGAAAATACGCCCCCATCAAAAAGCCCACGCCATAAGCAACGATATGCTGCACCACCACAGAAGGCCAACCCATACCAGGATCAGGAAATATCCCTCCAACCACATTATACAAGATCAACAACACCAGCAAAATCAAATACATCAAACGCCGCCTATCCGCCGGCCAGATCAAATAAAAATACAATTGCACACTGAGCATCATCAGCTCCAAAATCACAAAAACAAAAGTGACCAGATGCATTTCAGAATTAAAAAGCAACATAGGCAAAAAGAAAAAATCAGAAAAAATAAAAAAAAGAAACCGCTGAGCCAGACACAACCAGCGAGGCAAAGAAAAGGGATTGCTCCCTTCAACAAGAGTAAATAAAGCTCAAAACCCTTCCGATAAAATCAGAATAGGTTCAATAAAAGACCAACAAGTAGATTCCCCTACCCAAAGCAGCAGCGTCCGCAAATCAATCCAAGAGCTGTATACCCCCCTAAGCCAAATCCGGAGGAGAAACCCCATCAAACCACAGATAAAATAACTTACCAGCAGGATGCAAACGCTCCAAAAGATTCTCCTTATGTAAAACCTTAAAAAGCTTAAAAACCCCAATAACTCCAATGATCAATTGAAGTCCTCGAAATAAAGGTGAAAAAGAAAAACAAACCCGATCAGGAAACAATAACAGCACAAAAGCCCTTCGCCTCACACACCTAAAAAAGATTTCAAGATACAGGCAAAGCCTTAATGCAACAGCCATCAGACAATCACACCAACGCATAGCAGCAACGCAGCCAGCAGTAAGTAAACCAACAAAATTATTGTTTCCGAAAGTGAGCGATAATACCCGGACTAAATATCGTCCTAACTGAGAGATTAAATTATTCATGATAAGAGGTTAGTTTATACAAAAATAAACCCATTACCAATAACCCGTCTTAACAAAAATTAAGAGAAACAATTAAAAAACAATAATTTATCAAAAAACATTGAGCACAAAACAAAACCTATCGCAATGGATAAGCAGGAAAAAGCTCCCTGCGCAGTTTACTAAAAGTAACCGGATTCATATTCAAAAAACGGGCAATATACATATCCCTGAAACGGAAAGAAACATTCCCAAAAAGTTCCCCATATAACTCATAAAACCTTCGGATCGACTCCTTATGTCCTAAAGAAATCATCAAAGACTTATCAAAATCACGAAAAAATCCAGTAGCCATCACCCGAAGCACCGCCATCAAACACCAGGGAAAAGCCTGATAAAGCTCTTTCATCTGCTCAAAAGAAACCTCCAGCAAACGCGTATCCGCACAAACCATCAAAGCATAATCAGCAGGCACATTCTCCCTAATCCCCTCCGGAATCAAAGCCAGTTCTCCCTGCCTGAAAATTCTAAAAGGTACAATCTCCTGATCCTGGTTATAAAAGAAAGCAAATACGAAACCCCTAACCACAAAAAATGCCCGATCAGCCGCTTTACGCTCATACTGCAATATCATTGGCCTATGATAGACCAGAGTTTTCAACATCCCAAAAAACACCCCTTCAAAACCCAAATCCGGTAATCTCCTATCAACAAACAAACAGCCCATCAAAGACTCAAAATCCTTCCGGGGCGTATCGATTTCCTCAAACCAAGCCATAACAAACAATTAAATAAAAAATATAGAACAGGGCAAAGAAACCTATTGCCCTGTTTACACTATTGCATACCCTCTCTTAAAATTGGCATTATATCCAATAGCGAATTAGATTAATTCCTTCCTTAATCAGCTCGTAAAAACTTCAATAAAAAATCACGGTTTAACAATTGTTTGTTATTCGACAAAAGTTTCCCATTCTTATCAATCAATACTAGTTTAGGAAAGGCATTTACATCGAACTGTCTAATCACCTCATGATCTGATCCCTTACCTTCAGTATAAAGATTAATTGCAGTTGGTGAAGTATACTTTCCACTCTCTACACTTCGTAACCATTGATCCTTTTGTTTATCTGTTGAAATGCTAACAAATGCTACCTTAGAAGTATCTACCAATTGCTTTATGTCTTTAAGAATATCCTTATAAAGGATAGAGCAGGCTGTACATCCAGTAAACCAAAAATCGATTAATACAATTTTACCCTTTAAATCAGAAAGCCTTACCATCTCGCCACCTGCATTTGGAAGGGTAAATTGATAAACACTAGATCCAAAAGAAAAATTAGTCTTTAGTTTTTTTAGAATTGATTTATAACGTGGTGTTGTTAAACCCTCAATTTCCCTATCAAGAGTAGAACTCAAATTATCCAATTGTTCGTAGTTCGTAGCTAAATAGTAAGCGATTAGCTTGTCTTTAATACTTCCCTGGTAATTATTTTTAATAGATGTCATTACATCAGGTTGCACTTCAGTTAACTGCTCGATTTTGGCTTTAGTAATTAAATAAGGAATGTACGCTTTTGAATATTCCATTATACTATCAGGGAATTCAATTCCAAGCTTATTTACCGTATATTGAACATATAGTTTTTTAAGTCTGTTTCGAGCTTCTTCTCTATCTTTTTCTTCGGTAAATTGCTTGTTGATGTATAGGCGGACATTATTTCTATAATTTTCGCTGATTAAGTCGAGACGAGCGCCGATTATATCTGCTTTTAACAAAAGATTTAAGTCTTCATAAAAACCCTTTTCGAATCCACTAAGTACAGCTAATTGAGCATTCATTATGGCATGTTGAAACATTGAAGACTTCTCATAAATTCTTGCAAATGATGCTACATCCTTCACTGAAAGTGAAAAACTTCCCATATAAGCATTTGTGAGTTCTCTCTCAACCTTGCGAGAAAGGAGCTGAAAGTTATAGAGCTTCTCATTAGCCCCACTAAAATTGACCTTTTCATTAGAAACCCTGCAATTAACGATATCTCCTGTAGTTCCCAAAAGAGGCCCAGAAGCAAGCTCTATGGGAAAAATGCTATTCCCTTTAACATCAACTAATGTGAAATAAAAGGTTTTAGGGACGTTGGAGATAACAAAGTTGAATGATCCTTTCTTACCAACAACAGTATACTCCTTGCGTGGGAAAATGGCGATAGGCCTCCCAGTGAAATATTGCTCCCAAACAATCATTCGCACTGAATCAATCTCTTTGGTATCGATAAAATGTATACTTAAATTGAATTTATTCGGAGGTCTATCACTGAATTTTTGTATACATGTATTTGCTTTTAGTGGATTGGCAAATAATACATGATAGAATAATACCAATGCTGTTACCTTAACTGAATTTATCATCGTATATTTTGTTGAATCCCACTATACTCAATCTCATTAAAGGGTATATCAAATACATACTTTGGGCTATTGGGTTCTAAAACGTAATCTACATTATCTAGTCTATGTACTATTTTTTTTGCAAAACGAGGTTCTTGGTTTAACCTTCTGAGGTCTTGCCACCGCATGTTCGATAAAAAGGGAATTTCCTTTCGCCTTTCATCAAGAATTATGTGTAAAGCAGCATCAGCATTGATAGCAGGCAACGGTACAAAAGTATTTTTCCGCCAACGATTTTTCAAAAGGTAATTAATAGTTTCCATCGCCAATTCAGTAAACCCAAGTCTTGCCTGACACTCGGCTTTCATCAGATATAGTTCATTCGTAGCAAAACCAGAAAACATAGAATATTCACCGGTATATTGCCCTTTTAATAGAATAATACCCCCATTACCCTTTTTAAAAAAAAGAATTTTCCTAAGATCATTTTCCTGATATGAATTATATAGCTCCGAATTAACCTGAGTATATTGATACCGATACAATGGATGATAAGTGCTACTCCCTGCAAAAAAAAGAATTTCTTTATTGTTCGGATATACCGGGAATACAAATTCGTCGTTCTCTTTTAAGGTATTATAATCAATTAATTCACTATAGATTGATAAGGCTTTCTCCGAGCAAGAAAGAGATTCCTCATATTTTCCCATTGTCAGATAAACACGAGCCAAGAGAGCCAACGTACTTACCCTGGATGGGCGGGTCTGATAAGCAGGCAGATCTGGCAACAACTTTTCAGCATTTTTTAAATCGTCAAGAATATTATCATAGTTTTCCTTCAAAATTGGCCGAACAGATTTCTCGTTGACGTCAGTGGTTCGCCGTATAGGAACTCCTAAGCTGGAATTTATGGCCTTGTCATTATATGGAGTACAAAAATTTTGGGTAAGAGAAAAGTAATTGTTAGCACGGAAAAATAATGCAGAACCAAGTATATTATTGTATTCAGCTAATGTTACATTATTCCTTATCCTTTGAATGCCCTCAACTACGATATTGCAACTTGCAATGTTACTGTATTCAGATGACCATCCAATTGATGGAGCGGAAGGGGTACCAAGTATTTGCTCTGCAAAAATATAGGCATTTCGAGATGGCTCATCAGCTTGTTGCCATAATGCCAGATCAGCAGTAACATTATCTGTACAAAGCATTCCGAATGAAGCCTGATTGTAATTAAGTCTAAATAAATTATCTAAAACCGCTTGATAGTCTGCAGCGGTAGATAGTATCACATCTTTTTTATTCGACTTGACTTCAAGCCACTCATTTTGCTTATCGCATGAGCTGAATAACAAAACAGTTATAAATAGTGTAATAAATGTCTTCATAATTATTCTTTTAAAAACTTCCATTAATCCCAATAGCAAAACTCTTTGGTGTCGGATAGTTGATTGTAAAAATGTCATTAAAATCAGGGTCGATCTGTTGCTTGTTTTTCCTCCATATTATACCAAAATTTGTTGCATAAAAGTATAATTGCATCGATCGCAAGGGTAACCAGGCATATTTTTCCTTCTTTAAGTTATAATTCAGATTAATATCCTGAAAACGGATGTGGTCACCACTCTCCACCAGTATTTCGCTATATTTATAAAAATTTGAGCGATTAATGTTCGAAGGATATACTAATGATGGCACTGAGGTATTTAATTCATCACCCGGAGCCTTCCATCTAAGATAGTAATCTGAATGTGGTGCGTTAGTCGCTATATCCTGTAGATTCAAACTCATCCCCGTCCTCCTAAACACATAATCTAACTTGTACGTGATATTAAATGAAAAAGAAAGATCTTTCCAACCTATTGAATTTCGCAGGCCCCCAAAAGTTTGCGGACGTGAAGAGCCATGATAAACTAAGTCTTCGATCTTAGCAGTACTTATGATCTTGAGATAATCTTTACTTTTCTCCCCGTTTAACAATCCAAGAGGGTCACCTGCTCCAGCATCTAATCCGGCCCATTTATAAGAGTATAGACCGTATAAAGAATTACCAACGACTGGTTTCATTAATCCAGAACCGGAAACCACATCTGTGGAACTATAATTGCGATCAAAATTTTTCACCTTATCACTAATTCGGCTAAAAAGAATATCTGTCGTCCAGCTTAGCTTTCCCCTTATAATTCGAGAGCTTAGAGTTATATCAAGACCTCTGGTCGACACCCTAGCAGAATTACCCTTGAACGTACTAAAGCCCGTCGATGGAGCAAGATATTGGTCTTGAATCAGGTCCAAACCGTCCTTATAGTACAACTCTAATGAACCTGAAACAATACTTCTCTTTGTACGAAAGTCGATGCCAATATTAGAATTGCGCACACGCTCCCAGCGAAGCTCAGGATTAGGAGGGGAAACCACCACAGCTCCTGGCAAACCAGAAATTTGGGCATTTAAACCATACTGGGCAATCAGGTATGCCGACTGATTGTAAACATTGCCGTTAAATCCATAGGTACCTCGTAAACTTAAGTAAGGCAATAGCTCAAAATTATAAAAGGACTCGTTGCTCAGGTTCCATTTTAATCCGGCAGACCATAGAGGTGTGACTTTTTGGTTGGTTTTGACCCCAAATAGATTTGTCCCGTCTTTTCGACCACTTAAAGTAAGGGTATATCTTTCATCATATGTATAACCAATGTTAGAATAGTAAGAAATAAAACGGTTCATTGTTCCCAAGCTAAACCCAGAAGGATCTGGAATCACAGCTGAACCGGAGGGTGTAAGGGGGAAACTGTTTGAGAAATTCAAATTGTTAATTGCCGTACCAAGCTCGTCATTATAACCATAAGATGTGCTGGAATATCTGTCTGATTGAACCTGTCTGATCTCTGCTCCAAGTATTGCATTTACATCATGCAATCCCTTAATCTTCCTGTTATAATTGGACTGTGCTCGGATATTGTAAGCCGAGATCTTATTATTGATCATGGATAGGATGCCCCCTTTGGGAATGGGATAGGTAAATACGCCCGTTTGCGCATTGCGTTGTGAATACCTGTTGATTTGATTACGGGTTGAATAAGTACTTAAATCGGACAGATTACGTGTATTCGCATTTTCTCGTTCATACTGGTATTGTAGTTCAACATTCAGGTATTTATCAAAAGAGTATTTTACACTGCTCCTGAAAAACAGGTTATCTGATTTAGTAGAATTGTTACTTCGCTGTATTTCATCCAGGATACCATAAGACCAATCCAGGTAGCCAAGTCCGGCTAAGCTGTTCAGGTAAGACTGTCGATAATTTTTTGTAGTAGAAAGAGGATTGCCATTTTCGTCAGCGAGTCTTGCATAAGGATAAAGTGCTCGGTCACTATAGTAATTTGTACCCCCACTTCCGAAAATCAAACCACCTGCATTGCCTTTCCTTTCCGTCTCTACGTACGTAATGCCCGTTGTAAATTCCAGCTTTTCTGTAGGTCTGTAGGAATTTAAAGTATTAAAGGTTAAACGCTGATCTCCGTTTCGAATATAATGGTCTTTATTATTATCATATCCGCCGGATACAGTAAATGTATAGTTGCTACCACCACCTCTGAATGCCAAATTATACTGTTGCTTTACGCTTTTTCGATTAACGTATTTATCAAAGTCCTCCCGGACATCATAATTTTTCAGATCATTAAGCTGTCCTAATATTCGCGCACTATCTGTGCTATTGGTTGCATTACGTCGCAGCAGCATCAGTTCTACAGATGGTGTTAAGGCTGGCCGGGAAGTAGTATTATTAATCAATGAATTATAAAAGCCTTTGTCAAACAAAAACTGTTCTACCTCAATGTAACCTTCCGCGGTCAAGTAGTTTTTTGTGTAATAAATAACGGGCTTATCTCCAATTGTTGTATTGGCGTTAAAGGATACATTGATTTTCTCATTCAGCTTACCTTTTTTGGTGGTAATTACGATTACGCCATTCCCTGATCGCGCTCCCCAGATACTTGCTGCTGCGGCATCCTTAAGCACGGTAATTGATTCCACATCATTGGGGTTGATATTTTCGATACTACCGGAATACGGAAAATTATCAACCACGATCAGTGGGTCAGCTGATGCATTAATTGTGCTCCGGCCTCTAATTGAGATCTTCTCATCCTGAGTGCTTGTTTTATTAAATATCAAACCACTCGTTACTCCGTCTAATCGATCTAAAATATTAGTAGATACTTTACGATTTAACAATGTGCTATCTAAAACTACAAAAGAACCTGTTGCGCGTTCACGTGGCAGCGACTGAAAACCTGTATTTACGACCACACTCACCTCATCCAATTCCCCAGAAGCCAACACCATCGCTATATCCCCCATATCCTTCTGCGCCTTCAGCTCCCTGCTCTCAAAACCCAGATAAGAAATCACCAGCACCGCATTCTCCTCCACACCCACCAGTACAAACTCCCCCTTACTCCCCGTCATCACCACCTTATCCGTACCCTTCACCCTCACCGTAGCACCAGCCAAAGCCTCCCCCTTCTCATCTCGAACCACACCTTTGACATCCAACAACAAAAATCTGCCCATCACCTTATCCAGCAAACTCTTAGGCTTCTGCTTAATCACCACCATCTTCTGCTCAATCTTATAGGTCAGCTCCTGCCCCTCCATACAAGCCTTTAGCGCCTCCTCCAAAGAAACATTCTTCAGACTCACCGTCACCGGTTTAGCTTCCTTTAAATTCTGGTCATTGTAAAAAAAGTGATAACCACTCTGCTTCTTTAAGCTCTTGATTACCGCAAGTAAAGGCGTCTTATGCTCAGATAAAGTAATCTGCGCCGTACTAATCGCACTCACCTGCATCAGCATCGCAGTTAAAAAAAATATGATCAGGTTCAATCTCATAATTACCCCCCTTAACCAGCCAGATCCGGCTCCAGGAAAACCCGAAAAACCCTTTCCAGCCACAGTCCAGCCCTTGCCATACCGCAAAGACTTCGACCACTTCAGGTCATTAAAATTCATTACATTTGTCTAGTTTAGTTCTTGTTCAGTTGATTCTCAAAAATTATTCAGGACAGATCCAAACCTCGCCGGGCGTATCGCAAGTACTCCCGGCTCCTTTTTCTAGTGATCCATCCAACACTCTAGTAGCCTATTTCCTCACGATCACCCTCCTCCCTTCAATTTTAAAATGCACCAGATCAGTCATCTCAATCATATGCAAAGCCTGCGAAATCTTCTCATAGCGTCCCATAGAACCACTAAAAGTCTTATCCGCCAAATTATCCTCATACACCACCTCCACATCATACCAGCGCGAAAGCTTACGCATGATACTGCCCACCGTCTCCCCCTCAAAAATAAACACCCCATTCTTCCAGGCCACAGCCTCCTGTACATCCACCTCAGCAACCTTCAATCTATCACCCTTTAAAGCCGACTGCTCACCCGGCACCAGCACCTTCTCCAGTTTCCCACCCGCCAAAGCACTCACCCTCACACTACCCTCCAGCAAAGTCGTCTTCACCACATCCTCATCGGTATAAGCACTAATGTTAAAATGCGTACCCAACACCTGAACAGCCTGACCCGCAGCATGTACCACAAAAGGACGCGATTTGTCCCTGGCCACCTCGAAATAACCCTCACCCGTCAAAACCACCTCCCTTTTGCTTAAACTTTTAAAATTCACCGGATACACCAGTTTTGAAGCCGCATTCAGCCAAACCCTCGTTCCATCGGGTAATTTAACCTGGTACTGACCACCACGAGGCGTCTCCACCGTATTACTCAAGCTCACATCCTCCACCGCAGCATGATCATTCCCCTTAACCTCATAAACCAGCTCACCATCCGCAGTCTTACTCACCGTAATCCCCCCCTGCTTTGCCAATTGACCACTAGCCGCATCCGTCAAAGCAATCCTTCTCCCATCAGCCAAAGTCAAAAAAGCCCGGTTACCACCCGGATCAACATCCTGCACCACAGCGATCTCCGAACCGGGCTTAATTCCCTCCTTCTGATTATAATAAAACAAACCAGCCCCCAATACCAATACCACCGCCGCAGCCGCAGCAATCCTAGGCCAAAGCCTCCTAAGCTTCAATTCCTCACGAGGCGTAGCAATCACCTGCGCATAAATCTCCTCAGAACGGTTCCCCCGAAGCTCCAGATCCTCCTCAGCTTTCATCCCATGCCAAGTCCCCTCCATCAGTTCCTTTACAAAATCCCTTTGCACTTCATCTTCTAGTATAGCCGTCCACTCCAACTGTTCAGCCGTAGAAAGCGCATTTTCTATGTAGCGCCCGTGTAAGTATATGATCCTGTCTTTATTCATTTTTTTGAGTCCGTTATCATAAGCGCAAAACACGCCCATTTCTCTATAGACTGACGAGAATCAAAACAGGGGCAATCAGAAATAAAATATTTTTTTTTACAGCAATTTAAAGATGACAATCAATGCCGCCACATCGGTATGCTCACGAAGATAATTGCGCAGGAAACGAAGCGCCAGCTTCATGTGACGCTGAACCGTCTGCTGGGATAGACCTAGTTCACTGGCCACCTGTTCATACTTCAAACCCTGCTGGTGACACAACTGGTAAACACGTTTCTGCTGAGGAGGCAATAACTCCACCGCATCCAGTAAAACCTTACGCGTATCATTCAACAAAATCAGCTCCTCGGTATCATTATGAATTTCCTTCCAGTCATCTCCCATCCGTAAATCCGCCCGGATCTCCAGCTGCCTGCGGTACATCGCATCCATCGCACGGTTACGCGCAATTGTCAAAAGGTAATTCCCCAGATGCTTTATTTCAGTCACCCGAGACCCCATCAACCAGAAACGCATAAACACCTCCTGAACAATCTCCTCCGCCTGGGCCTCAGATTTTACATACTTCAGCGAAAAGGTATAAACCCTTCTGTGGTAATGGTCATACACCGAGCGAAACGCATACGCATCCCCTTCAGCAATCTGCTTTAAAAGGCGCTGTTCATCAGGCAGTATCTCCGGTATATTTGCCAATTGGTTTATTTGCTTGTTAGTAATGAATGGAATTTATCCCTTAAAATAATCAAATTCCAAAGCAATACTAAAGATTTATTTTCAAAAACCTAATAAAAACAGTTACAATTTGCTGGTTGCCCTATCCTCAGAGAAAACAGGTACTTATGAAAAAATGGCTCGCCTTTTGATCGCAGAAAAAATAGCGCAGTCGCAGATGAATTCAGGTTCCAAGACAGAAAATCATCAGCTGAAAATGAACCAAATACATGCCGATACTACATTAAACGATATAAAGCTCGTTTCCGACTAATCGAAATTGAAAGACTGGAAATGGAAAAAAAGACAAAATATGGGGTAACAAATCGTACAAGCAATGGATATAAAAAAGAGCATTCTTATAAAATTTCGATAAAATGAATATCAAGTTTCTGAAAAAAATACCTGCAGTTGTTTTACTGCCAGTAGTCATCATTTCCTGTGAGCAGAAAATAAAAACGAAAAACCCAATTGATCCAAAACCCATAAAAGAACCAGTTACAATTCTGGCAACTCCCCCAGTTAAAAGTATACCCCTTCCAGCCACTTTAACCATAGAAAAAATAACCGCAGCTCAGTTTAACACAGCCTCTCAACAAGAAAAAGTGAGCAAACCGTTAGAGAAAATCACTGATTTTAATACCGTACAAAAGCTACTGACCGGAGTAGTTGACTTCAAGGAAATGGACAGTCGTTTAAGGGTCAGTAAGATCAATTTTCGCAACGGCAGCACTTCTGGAAATAACGATCAATTAGAGGATTGCACATTTGTTGCCTATTTTCCAAGCGAAGACATATTACTCCTGGAAGGAGGCCATACCATAGATGTAAGCTTTGATCTGAAAACTGGACAAAAGACCTATGATGCTGGTAATCCAGATCTGGTCAGCACTTCTCCTGGTGGCAAATACAGACTGAACAAAGTATTTGAAGGTCAGGAATGCTTTTATCATTTCATCCAGGAAAAGAAAAATGGTAAATTCCAGAAAGTATTTGAGCTTGATCAAATCTTTAAAAAGAAATATAATAAATGGCTTTGTGTCATTGAAAAAGGATTCTGGACAGCCGATGATATTTTTTATTTTAGAGAAGTCATCCAATACAAAGAAACAGGTAACACGTATGAATATTACAAAGTCAAGATCACCCAGGCACAATAAAATTAAAACGATCGGAACAATATGGGGCAAGCTTAGATCTGGTCAGAAGAACCAAATGGAAGTGCAAAAGTTCACTATTAAAAGAGCAATATTTTGATTATGGCAAAGAAAAAAAGAAAAATTGTTTTACAAACAGGAGACGTTATTAGTATCCTGTTAGATTCAAATGAATATGCATTTGCAAGGGTAATTGCAAAAGATGATTTTGGAGATGTGATTGAAGTGTTCAATTATTTTAGCCACGAAAAACACGACTATGACAAGGCAATAAAAAAAGAGCGTTTACACTATCCTCATATAATTGATTCTTATAGTATCTTTTTTTTAGGAGAGGAAGGTTTTGATGTTGTTAAAAATGGAGCGGGCGATTTTGTGCCAGAAGATTATAGCGAATTGAAATTTAATATGGGACCGAAAGAATTACCAAAGTTTTATTATTTAGATGGAAGACAGGAGAACATAGACAATAGTGATAATCCATATCCTTGGTACAGTTCACAATCTGATTTTGATATCAAGAGATTAATTGATTTTTGGAGGAATAAAAATAAATAAAAAGCTTCTGAACAAGCCTAAAAGACAAATAAGGGTTTTGAAAAAAGAACAAACATGAAAAAACTAACCACATTACTTTTGGCAACAGCCTTTCTTTTTCATTCTTGTACCAGTAAGGATAAGCATCCAGATGTTTTAACCCTGGAAAAACTAATTGAAAACGGGGAGGTTATTTTCATTGAGAAAAAAGATTCAGTGTCACTATTTCCTTACATTACGTTTTTAAGCGACTCGGTCTATCTAACGCAAATGCCTCATCATAATTACTCCGAAACTAAAAATCCAGGCAGTAATGGAAAAACAGCGACTGATGTAAGCATAAAAAACAGCTTTGCGCTTAAAAATGTATTTAACGGCAAAACGTATCTTTCTGAAACCTTAGATTCAAAATCATCAGTTTACATCAACGAAAAAAATGACTTCATCATCAAGGATATCATGTTTTTAGCACCTGATTACAACTCAAAAATAAAAGCTGACACTATTGCAACCAGGAACATTGCGGATGTAAAAATGGATGAAAAATTAAAGAAGCTGAATGAGTTTGATGAAAGCATAATTTACAAATGGACAAATACCGGAAGGCTTGGAACCATGCACGAAATGTTTTATTACCAGATTGGCGGAAAAAAGTTTAAGTCTACAACAGAGTGTTACCTAATTACAGAAAACGGAAATTATTTCTATAACGGTAAGTTGGGCATACTTAAAATTAAGTAATTAAAAATGAGTGAGAAAAAAATAAAAACTAAGGGAGCAACAATTGTACTCGACCCATCCATAAAGGAGTTCAGTATCGTACTTGGAGAACGATTTTTCTTCAATTTCGATAGCCAACAATTTGAAATAGATACCAATCCTTATGGAGATCCACGATGTGTACCTATTTTTGATTTAATTGCTTTAAATAATGGACTGCAGTTCACAAGTCAAAGGAAAAGCATTATAATTGCATCTTCCTTTCCTATAGACCGAGCAATTATAAATGAAATGTTGCTGTTAAATGCAAATGAAATTCGGTTTGCCGAAAATGACACTACCAAAATTGAAATTTCATTAGAAAAAGGAGTGCTTAAAAGCATCAGATTAATTAAAATAGTTGATTATTCATCCATAGATTTCCTCACCTTATTATTTGAAAAAGAACAATCCTTTGTTATAAAATATCCCTTTCAGAAACTGCCTTTGAATTCTTTTTATTTTGAAGGAAACAGTATCGTTTGCCAAAGTACCGAAGAAACAATAATGTGGGCAATCTCATTGCCCCAAACGGTTATTAATGGCATAAAAAATATAGTATTATTTGAAGCATAGATCATAACCTACCTTATGGACATCGTAAAACATATTAAACAGCATACGGAAAACTTACAAAATGTATTCGGGCGTTTATCGGCAGAACAAGCTAAAAATGTAAAACTTGCTGTCATGGAATTTTATTATCTATTGCCCGGTTTTGAGGAAGCTATTAACAGGTATATTGGAATCAATGTCAGTAAAAATCAGCTAAGAACCGATATACTTAACCAAAAAACAGAAAGTTACAGCCAGGCAATTGAAAAAAGCAATGCTGAAGTAGACGAATATGCAGATGACTATGAAGAACTTGAACAGATATCAATTTTCATATTGGATGCTTTTGAAAATGCTGTGGCTGATACCAAAAAAAAGGCAAGTGTAGTTGCACTTTTTCTTGGTATTATAGACACGCTGGACCATTACGAAAATTTCTCAGAAGAACCGAATACTGGAACCATTTACTGGAACAGGAAGTAGGGTTTCAAAATGAAATCTTGATGGCAGTAGAAAAAAATGAGCCTTTGGATATTTCGATTTATCAAAAAAGATACAATGGTGTTGAATTTTCGGTTTTATAAATAAAAAAATACAAATGAAAATCTACACTACCTTACTCCTTATCCTATTGTCTATTGCGCAGGCAAGGGCACAGCAAAAACTGGTTAAAGACATTGATTTTGACGGAAAGAACGACACCATTTATCTGGATACAGATGAGTCAGTTATTGTATGCCAGCTTTCCTCTCAGCAATACAAGCCCATAACAAGCCAGCCCATAGAAATACTGAACCAGCAAAGCGGTGTAAGTGCAACAAAAAACGGCTTTGAGTTTCAAAACCATTGGATGCGGGCAGGATACAAAAACCAGTTTCGTTATGATAAAAAAACAAAGCAAGTCCAATTAATAGGCATGAGCCGTTACGAATTTGGCCCGGCCAACAACGATGGCAGTGGCGAATCCAGTGTCAATTTACTCACCGGTGACTATATAGGCAATTGGAATTTCTACGACAACTTGGCCAATAATCAACAAGGAAAACTGGTAAAAATCCCCACCATCAAAACAAAACTGTGGTTTAATAAAACTTACTTAACCGGCTTTAGTGATAAAACATATTTTAATTTTTCTAAAAGATGCTCGAAACTGTATTACAAACACAAAGCATTGATGCAGTCAAAATAAAACACCATCATGATGATTTCGAAGTACACACATCCAGCAATAAAACAACCATTTCTAGTCCTGTTACTCGGCACTCAGTTTTGTTTTGCCCAAACAAAAGGCATTCCTGATACCATCAAATCGGCATTTGAAGGAACCTGGCAGAGTAAAGAAAAACATTATACCAATACGGTTAAGATATATTTTGAGCCAAAGAAAGATTATGCTCTGTTTACTGATATTGGTACAGGCGTGGCCCCCACCAAAACATTTAAAGTACAACTAAAAGGAAACTTACTTGTCCTGCCGGCAGTCAGAAACCAAAACGACTGCATAGAAATGGAGATTATAAAAGGAAGACTGTACTTAAGAAGTAAAACAGCTCGATGGGATGAAAAAGGAAATATTATAAGCTCAAATAAAGACCATCGGGAACAAAGGGTTTTTAAGCGCGTAAAAAAGTAAAACAACAATTATGACAATTTCGGAATTTAAAGAAAAGCTACAAATCCTACACCAGACGCTGTTCCCCAAAGAATCACTGGATAACCAAGAAGTTGAGCAGAACTATTTTCAGGTAGTTTCTCCATTTGTAAAATCCCCTAATGATACCATCTATCCATTTTTTGCCCTCCTAGAAGAAAGCGAATCAAGCATCGAATTCATCCTCAACAACCGGCCTGCAGATTTATTTATGGTCAGCAAAGATCACCTATTCGCTTATGATCCTATGGTATACATCAAAATTAAAGAACAATGGGAATCCTTTGAATTCAATTTGACTACGCTGCTTCTCACCGAATATGTGCATTGGATAGCAGAAAATACTGACAGCAAACTGGAATTTCGTCTTGAAGGGTATGCCATGTATGTTCCCATAAAAAAGCATTGGAACCAATTTTTTAACCCCTTCTCCTATCCCGATAAAATATGGATAGGAAAAGAATTGAAATCAGTCATCCTGATCCAAAATGAGATCAGTATGCTTAAATGCATGGCAAGAGATGCCGAGACTTTGCAAACTGCTCAAATGCTATTGGAAGAATCTTAGTCAAAACAACAGCCATCCCTAGGATACGTTGTTGACGCAGCAACCTCAAAGGATTTTAACAATGTATTTTACATAGCCATACGGCTGTTCAGCAAGTAATATAGCTGCTTACCCTGTATGTGATCTGTCCCCAGCCTTCTCATATTATCTTTGAGACCAGTCAATCAGACTGAAAACTCAATTCAATCAGATTTATGGAAAAGGGCAAAATTAAAACAAAACTATACCTGCACGATACTGTACTGTTCAGAATCCCCCAGTTTCCTCTAAACGCCAAACTGGAAGATTGCTGGGAAGCACTTAAAGCCTCTATTGCTGATGCTTCTCCCGACTTTTATGAAATGATCAGGGATTTACAGCCAAGTGACATTCCAAACCAATCATCAGGGGTACAGATCACCATTGGAAAATACTTCAACAGGGCAAGATTCCGCGCAACACCTTATGGCAGTTTTGCAGGATTTGGTGTTTGTGGTTTAACTCAAAATGACCAGGAGCCCATAGTAATTAATGAAAAACCAATTTCGCATCATTTCAGAAACTGGCCGGAAATTGCTGATTTAAATGATTTTTGGAAAAACAAACCAGATCACGATATACTGGTATTCGCCAATTCCAGTTATTACCGGATCGGCGATCAGATTAGGTATCTCTATAAAGAAGGAAGGGAATTCGAATTGAGTGATGTCGGCTATGAACCAGTAATTGAGCGCATCCTCGAATTATGCTCAGTGCCATTAAAACTTACCCTACTGATCGCTGAGCTGATTCCGCTTTGCCTTGACACTAATTCCATCAAACCCCTGATTTTCGATCTGATCGATGCAAAGCTACTAATTACCAATTTTCATCCCAATATCATAGGAAAGGATTATTTCCAGCGGCTAAAAATTCCGGTTAATCTGTCCTCTACAGTTTATACCATTACCGAATATCATAAATTATCCGGCGCCTTGAATGAGTATTTATTAAAAGACTTTCAAGAACTCATTAACTTTTTGCACCATTGGGCACCAACACAAAAAAACACGGTAGATCTTGACAATTTTATCACTGGATTCCGCAAGAAATACGATCAAAGGCGTATTCCAATCATGCAAGCGCTCGATCCTGAAATCGGGATCGGCTTTGGGTTTCTGGAATCACAAAAAGGGCTATCTAATTTGATAAAAGACATCCAGGAAAACAAATCAAAGTCCGCTATAAACCAGGATACTAACCTCAGAGAACTACTGGCTCCAATAATGTTAAAAGGAAACGGATCAAAAGTTATCTGTCTTGAAGATGAGACCATTGACTTAAAAAAACAGAAAATGCCTTTACCAAATGGCATCAATATGCTTTTCTCCATAACAGACCAAGGTATATTACTGGAACAGCTGGGAGGTAGTTCTGCAAACACATTATTGGGCAGATTTTCTATTGTTAATGATCAAGTCCTCGATAACTGCCGCAAACTTGCAGAAATAGAACAGCAGGCGAATCCTGATGTGCTATTCTTTGATATAGCTCATGTAGGAGATATTAACGTAGATAATGTTAATAGAAGAGCACAGATTTACGATTTTCAACTTTCCATCTTGAATTATGACTGCTCTAAGCAACCCATCAGTATAGACGATATTGATCTTACTGTGATGGGAGATCAGCTTTACTTGATTTCCCGGAAACATAATAAACGTTTGATACCCAGGCTCACTACAGCATACAACTATGTCAGATCAGACCTCTCTTTATTCAGACTACTTTGTGACGTCCAAATGCAAGGCATACAAACCCGGTTTCTTTTCGATCCTGAACAGGCCATACCCGGACAGCTATTTTACCCCAGAATACAATACAAAAACATTATTATCTCGACCGCAAAATGGAAACTTGAATACAGAGAAGAATTCCAAAACCTGCAAAACTTTTTGAATTACGTTAAAGAAATTAATCTTCCTTTCCACATTAAAGTTGGTCATGCTGATCAAACGCTAATTTTAGATCTGCAAGATGACAGCGATATCCGTATGTTAATTTCAATCCTCAAAGCAAAACAAACATTATTGGTAAACGAAGGTTTTACCTCATCCAACTTTCAAGTCAAAAATCAACGAGGAGAAGACTTTAACTCTGAATTTCTTTTGTCTTTTTATCATACACAATGCATTTATCAAACAATCCCCTTTGAGAAAAGAAACAAAAATACAATTCAGCGTTTCTTCCTGCCTGGAAGTGAATGGCTTTACTTTGAATTCTATGTGCATTTCCTGCAAACAGATGATTTGCTCTTGAATGAAATTGCTACATTATTGAACAACCAACAAAAGAGCATAACGGAATGGTTTTTTATCCGGTACAATGAAAACGGTGATCACATCCGCCTGCGTTTAAGAATTCCTGATAGTAGTCAACTATCCGTGGTCATAAAGGCTACTGAAGGTTTAATGCAAGTAAAAATGGATTGCGGCTTAATCGCTGATATCCGAGTATGCCGATATGAACGGGAAATTGAAAAATATTCTGCCCAGCTCTACCCTATAATAGAAACGCATTTTCATATTGATTCCTGCTATGCCTTCAGCTGTATTGGCAATCATCTTGAGGAAACCATGATTTACCATCTGACCCTTATGCTGATGCTGGAAACGGGCGAAGCGATTTTCCGAAATGCGAGCGATTTCCAACAACTCATTTCCAAATTTTGTGAAGCGCATAACCGAGAACATGAAATGAATACGAAACTTTTTAAGATGCTGAACAGTAACTATAACGAATTCAATAAGCAAGGACACATTATTCCGGAATTCCTGATACAGTACTTCAAATCTCTGAGACAGTCATTTGTCAATATGCTGACGATCACAGACGACAAGCGAAAACCAGACCTGTTTGCGAACCTGTTTCATATGCACATCAACCGGCTCTTTGCCTCCGATCAGCGCATTCATGAAACCATCATCTACAATTACCTGGTTAAACAAATCAAAACCGCACAGCACCATCATAAGGAATTGGTTTAATGCTTCCTCAAAACCCGCTGCATCAATAAAGATTTATTGCTACGGCCAATTGGTAACTCCGCACCGTTTGACAAATAAACGGTGTGGCTATCAATTTTAGTGACCCGCTGAATATTGACAATATAAGATTTATGGATGCGTACAAATAGCTCTGAAGGCAAATCTTTTTCGGTCTGCTCCATGGTCGTATAAGACATCCTTGTTCGATCACTGGTTACAAAGTGCATATAATTTGAATCGGCCTTGACGTATAAAATATCCTCATGCATCAGTTTGATCCACGAGCCCTTTCCATCCCCAGGAATAAACAAAAATGGCGTTTGCAGATCTGCTCCTCTTTTCTTCCCGCCCAATACCGCAGTTTTCAGCTTTTCTATACTCTTTAAAAAGCGGCAATAAGAAAGCGGCGTCAGGATATAGTCCATCACATTGTGTTCAAAAGCCTCCGGGCCATATTCCCTTTTCTCAGTGATAAACACAAGATTGGTCAACTGGTTCACCGCCCCGGCAAACTCAATTCCATTCAGCCCCGGTAAATCCACATCCGTAAAAGTAATATCCGCCTGTACCTGTTTACTCAGCAAAGCCTTCATCGCCTTAACCGGATTCCCCTCTCCCGCAAGCAATACCAATCCTGGAGTCATCTCCACATAACCCGAAAGCAATTCCAAAATCGCTGGTCTGGCATCAACTATATAACAGCTCAAATTCTTCATTAATTCATCACAATTTTTTTATCCATCATTATTCACTTCTCAGCGACCATTTACGGAGCCATCTGGTCGTTCAGCAAGCCATCCTGCTATTCACATTCGATTCAAAATTCGGTTGTCCCCAACTACTTATCTTTAGGTAAGGTTTCAGACCTATAAATCAATTATTCATTTTTAAATTCATTATTATGAAAACCAAAAACTTAAACATTAACCGCAAATCGAAATTTACATTCAAAAACAAATCGACAGCTTTTTCATCTGCTCCAAGTGATCCGACGACAACAAGTCAGACAACACATCCAACTATAACATACCTTTGCAAGGTGAACTAGTTCAATTTTTTAACAGGAAGCAGCACTTAGTTGCTTCCTGTGCTTATGATTAATTCCTATTGTTAATCTAAACCTCAAGCATATGAAAACCAAAAACTTAAACCTCAGCCGCAAATCAAAATTTATTTTCATTAACCGCTCACTCATACAAACTATTGCATCCGTACAAACTGACAATACGACTAACACTGCAACAGTAACCACAATTCCTACCATGTCTTTCAATTGCAAAGTGAACTAGTCAAATCGCTTAATCATACGAGTGGCTTTACTTCAATAGTGCTTCCCCTATTCCAATGAACTTCTTTATCTATAGACTGCCGAGAATAAAAACAGGGGCAATTGAAGTAAAAATTTAATTCAGAAAAAAAATTGGTAGTTG
The DNA here is from genome assembly GCF_040203335.1 of Pedobacter sp. ASV1-7. NCBI lineage: Bacteria > Pseudomonadati > Bacteroidota > Sphingobacteriia > Sphingobacteriales > Sphingobacteriaceae > Pedobacter > Pedobacter sp. ASV1-7. The sequence goes on from NZ_JBEHBV010000010.1 coordinate 36,960, forward strand.
CCTATTTAGAATGATGAGCGATCAAAAAAAAACGGAACCAGTCAGGTGACCAGCTCCGCTTTTTAAATTAACGCTCTCAATATCTAAGGTAAAAAACTAAACCCAAAAACCAAACCATTCCGAATAAAAATCACAAAGACAAAGTCTGCTGCTGTCCTTTACTAGTTTTCCCTTTAACGGCAGGAACAGACTTCTTGACCAGTCGCTTCCTCGCCCTAGGTTTCTTTTTTGTAGCAGGCTGCGATTTCTCCTCCACTTTCAATTCCGCCCTCACAATCTTCTGAATATCATTCTTGATCCTGATGTAATTTTCCTGCAAATCATCATAACTCACCTTCCTGATCAAAGGAATAGGCATATAAGCAGCTTCTTCTTTAGCTATCCCCTCATGATCATTCTGCAACTGGGCATGGAACATTTTCAGATCGATCTTTTCACCAGGACTATCCGCCACAATCCCCACAAATTCACCGGAAGATAAAGTCGCAATTTTAGAAGCCGGAATCGCATAATCCAGCTGCGTAGATTTAGAAACAGAAGTTTCCGAGCTATTGATACTCACACTCTCCCTATCCTGCATAATCTTCCCAAAAGTCTCAGAAAGCTTCCGGGCACTATCCCCAGTCACCTGGCCACTAATGATATTACCCGAAATCCCCGCAATAATTTCCGCAAACTCAGCACCATATTCCTTTTTCATCTGCTCAATAGATTGAATCCCCAGCGTACAACTGATCAGATTCGATCTACCCGTACTGATCGTACTCACAATACCCGTAGCCACTAAAGTAGGAAACTCATCAAAGATCAGACTCGACTTTAGCTTCCCTTTCTTATTCACCAGCTTCAACATCCTACTCACGTATAAAGACAATACCGCCCCATAGGTATCAATCTTCTGCGGGTTATTCCCCATACACACAATCTTAGGCGCATCAGGATTATTGATGTCCAGCGTAAAATCATTACCCGAAAGCACATAATAGAGTTGAGGAGAAGACAATCTCGCCAGCCCAATCTTAGCCGAAGCAATTTGCCCCTCCAGTTGCGCCATCGCATTATTCCTGTAAGCTGAAATAAAAGGATTGATCAAAGCCTTAATTTCCTCCTGCTGTTGCAACAAAGCAAACAAAGGATCATAATCAATCATCATCAGCTCAATCACATGCGGCAGCGTGCAATACTTCCCATTCTGATATTTACGCAAATACCAGATGATCGCTGTTAAAAAGTTAATCGGACTTTCCACAAAAAAATCCCCAGTCTTTTTTAACCACTCCTTGTTCAGCCCCAGCATAATCGTCCGGCTCGATTCCGTCGCATCGGTAATGTCCTCCATACTTTCCGGATCAAGCGGGTTACACCTATGCTTGGGATTTTCCAGGTTAATCACAAAGAATTCAGGTTTGACCTTATAATTTTGATGATATTTCAGCAGCTTATTATAAGCCATCCTGCTCAAATCATCAAACTTAAAATCGTACAAAAACATCGCAAATCCCTTTTTCAAATGCTGATCGATGATATGCCGGATCACAAAATACGTCTTCCCGGCACCCGCAGAGCCCGACACCAAAATGCTTCTAAAAGGATTCACCACATTGACCCATCCATTTCTGACCACGCCCTTTAACCTGTATTTAGTAGGCAGGTTCACCGAATACTCATTTTCTAACAACCTTTCTTCCTGAGGAAAGGTTTCATTCTCCGAGTTGAACACATCTTTGCTTAAATTGAGTTTGATCAACCTGGACAACCAGCTGCCACCAGTAAGGATCAGTAAATACCCGGTAACAGTTAAGCCCATATACAAGCCAGCTATGAGGGGAATGCTCCCGGGCAGGTAAAATACCAGCAGGCTAAACAAATATACCAGTAAGCCACATAACAGGTAAGCCACTATAGTGTTCCTTTGGATCTTCTCGTCCTTTTTGCCTTTTACCCCCAACAGGGATATGCACAAAAACAGTAATGCAGCTAGTTTGGCTTTGAGCAGGCCAATAAACAATCCTGTCTGTGCGACATTTTCCGCCATACGGTCTGTAATTTCTGCCGTTAATCCCCATAACTGAAAAGCCTGGTGACAAACGATGTAAAAATGAATGATTAATATGGCGATGCTGATTAACCTGGTCAGGTCAATGATCTTACGCAAGCCCTGCACATCTTCTCCTGTATTCATATAAAAATGGTTATAATGTCAATTCCTGATTCATTTGCGGACGACGTTTTTTCCGCTTTTTTCTTCTACGCGGCATACCCGTACCATATTCAGGCTGCGTTTTGGCTAATAGTGCCTCTAAAAAATTGGTCTTTCCTTCAGGGCGTACATCATCTTTTAGTGATTGCCGGATATCAGTACTTGGTTTTACTTTAGGTCTTATTGATGGTTTATTCTCCTGAACAGTCTTCAGACTCGCAGCTCTAAACCGATCCGATATTGCCTTCGCGGTATAAGCCTTACCCAGATCACTGCCATTAAATACAGTCTGGCTATGATGATCTACAAAAGTGACCCCGAAAATAAAACCCTGTGCATTCTGACGAAAAGCCACCTCAACACCTTGCTTTTTCATTTCCTGCTCAAACTGAGACCTAGACATTTTACCCGGTAGACTTAACACCTGCTCGATCCGCTGTTTCAGACCAGCCTTATACTGTTTTCTCTTTTCTACATTTCTGGCAAAAAGCTTCTCCAGGTTTTTCAGCGTCGGCCTAACATAAAAAGCACTCGCCTTTACTGGAACCCCTATGGGCACACCTTTTTCATCCAGCATGGAAAACATTAATCCTTTATGCTTATACATCGGCGTATCTTCCCCGCCACGTAAAGCCACCACATTGAAACACTTCAGAATGGCATTAAATTCAGCCAGAGAAGTAAACTTATAATCCCGGGTTACTGCTGTCAGAATATTGCTGATGGCTCTTTTGGTCGGCATTTTACCATATTTAACTTTTCCAGGTTCCAGTTTTTTGATCCCAGCTTCCTTTTGGATTTTCGTTGATTCAGCCTTCACCAGGTTAAATTCCGTCTCAATTTCTTTTCTGGCCAATTCTGACTGAAGGGCATTGTTGTGCAAGTCTATCCGTTTCCCCTGGGCGGTGATATTTGTAGTCACAATATGCACATGCATGTGCGCAGCATCATCGTGACGGTAAACCAGGAAAGGTTGATCCCCGTAACCAATCCTTTCCATATAACGGTTCGCGATCTGCTGTAATGTAAAATTATCCAGCTGCTCACTGGAATGGAAGTTCAGGGAAATGTGCAAAGTGTTAGTACCCACGTCCGGCCTCAATTCCAACAGGTGTTTAAAGCGATTCAGTTTCTGGTTAAAATTCATCTGCTCAATCTCCCCCGCAAAACCACTGGCCATAATTAAACTGGCTTCTCCCTCGTTAACTTTGTTCTCATTGTAATGCAATGCCCCCCTAATGGTCTTGCCCGGAATTATTCTTGCAACCATTTGTTCGCAAGTTTGGAAATGATGATTAACAGTTCGTCCACCTTAACATCAATCCTTTGATACTGATCCGCTGCTTTTATCGCATAGAAACTGCGCTTGGTTTCAGACTTGTCCTGGTTGAAACTGCGCGTGATCTGGTTGATGTTGACACCAATTGCTCTTAATTCTTTGCGAATTAATGCCAGCTCTTCCATAGTTGCATTCATTGTAATGTCCTTATAAAAGAGGGTAATCCTCTCCTGGCTCAGGATCTTTCTCGCAACCCCACCCACAGAATGACAGTCACTATTCCGGCTGATCTTATCTAACCTGAGGTAGACTTTTTCAGTTACCCTGGTTCTGACAAAATGAGTTAATATGGCTTCAGGATGGGTTGATTTCTTTCTGGGCATAATCGGTTTATATTGAAATAAAAGAGGCAAGTTCCGCAGCCTGTAAAAAGGTTTTCGTGGACGAAAATATATCTTTGCTTAGACCACGCGGGCTACAATAAGCTCCTTACAAGAGTGCTTTTAAACGCTTGTTGGTGATTGAACTATGGTGAATGGATTGGCTATTATTTACCGGACGGTTTGTTCAGATATCCGAGGTGGCTTGAACTGTTCCAGGGGTACGAAGCTCCTTAGGAGTTGCCGGATTTTGATACGTGGTTCGGCCTTGACTTTCTTTAGTTTCAGGTAAGGACTTCCTTTATATTTTCTGCCCTTCAGATTCGGGTCTTTGGTTTTCCTTGATGGCAATCTTGTTTCCTCTAGTTGCGCTTTCAGTTTTATGGTTTTGTTCATGGCTATATGAATTGATAGCCAAAGGTGGAAAGGGAGAAAATGGGTTGGTCACTAGTAGAGATAAATAATTATACGAGCGAGACCATTTTGCTCAATATATTAAGCACCATCCATTTCCAATTGGAAAGAAAAGGACTTAAAAGAGGGCTATAAAAGCCCTTCATCTCCGAAGGAGAAATATTTGTCTTTAGATAATATGATGTGATCCATTATTTCCAGATCAAGAATTTTTCCTGCTTCAACCAATCTACGGGTAATGATCAGATCAGCCTGACTTGGTTTAATATTTGAACTTGGATGATTATGCGCCAATACCAGGCTTGATGCTGCGCATTTTAAGGCAATTGAAAAAATCACTTTGGGATCCACTAGAGTTCCGGCAAAGCCTCCTCTTGAAACTTCTGTCATACCGATCACATTGTTGGCCCGATTTAAAAGGAGAATAAAGAATTGTTCAGTCATTTCAATCCTGCCTAAATCCCAGTTGTTATACAGAATCTCATAGGCATCTTTAGATCTGCAGATCCGGGGTCTTTCACTGGCTTTAAATTTAGGCATATAGGATACTTTGATTTCGGATACCATGAACAAGGAATTTTGAATTTGCGCTTTCATCATCTTAATTTTTAATTGAAAATTTGATTAATTATGCGCTGGGTCCAGACAGCTGCTGAGCAAGCAGGGATTGCAGCGGAATAAATGGGAAAGCGGGCAAATACCACAGGAGCGTTTATGCCGAACAATTTCTGCGCCCCGAAAGCAGCTGGCTAAATTGGTGTAGAATTAATAGATAGCAGGCCCACTCCATTACCAGCTACAACGCATGTTTTGTCACCATTATTCATCGCCCCTACCAAAAATCAGCTGTTTCCTTCGTCATTAGTTATATAAATTTATCACTAGTAGAGATCAACGCAAAAACATTATCCATTATTTGCCTAAGTAAACTTTAACACTAATTTATATCAATATAAAATTAGCAATAAGCAGGTTTTAGATATCATATCTAAAAAAACATACAAAATAGCATTTAAAAATTATCAACCAGAACAAGGAAAGGAACACACTAATTATGAAAATAGACATCGTGACAATGGAGGAATTGCAACAATTCAAAACAGAGTTTATACGGGAAATGAGAAGCCTTATTATAGACAACAAGCCTACACAAACGACTGAATGGCTAAGAAGTATAGAAGTGAGAAAGATGCTAAATATATCACCTGGCACTTTACAAAACCTGAGAGTCAGTGGGACACTCCCCTTCAAAAAGATTGGAGGTAGTATGTACTACAACAAACAAGAAATTGAGAAAATGATGAAAGGAGAATAATATGAGACCTTACAACATGGATTACCTGAATATACAGAAGCATACTTTAACCCATTATTTTCAACGTATGGCACTTGATGAACGACTATTACCTACCCATATCAGTCTCTTTATGGCCTTGTTTTACTTTTGCAATAGCCAGGCGCCAGAAACACCATTTCAGGTAAGCCGACCTAAACTCATGCGGTTTTCACGTATCAAATCAATAGCTACCTATCACAAGAATATTAACGAGTTAACAACTTACGGCTATATTGAATACAAACCATCCTGGCATCCTCAAAGATGCAGCACAGTTAAGTTGATTATTTAAACAGAAAACAATTGAGTTCATGTTTGCCTTGGTTGCCAAATCAAGCGTCTGAAATACTAAATCTTCAGACGCTTCATTTGGGTTTTATATCGCCTGTTGGAATTTATCTCTCAATAAAGCCATATCCTCACTAACTTTAATATCCAGTATCTTGGCATAGATCTGCGTAGTTCTGATACTGGTATGACCCATCATTTTTGATACAGTTTCTATTGGCACACCATTTAATAAGGTAACAGTGGTAGCAAAGGTATGCCGGGCCACATGTGAACTAAGTGGTTTACTGATATCACATAGAATAGCGATCTCTTTCAAATATTCGTTCATTTTTTGATTGCTGGCAACCGGCATTGCCTTATTTTGGTTGATGCAATATGCATTTTCACGATATCGGTCTAAAATCATTGTAGCAGTCGGTAACAAAGGGATAGCAGAACGGGTACCCGTTTTCTTTCTGTGGGTAAAGATCCACCTGTTGCCATCAATACCTTTGCTGATATCTGATAGTTTTAGTTTCTGCACATCTGCATAAGCAAGCCCCGTAAAACAGCAAAACAGAAACACATCCCTTACCTGTAAAAGCCTTTGGGAACTGAATTGTTTTTCAGCTATGCGCTGCAATTCATCTTCGGTTAGAAATGGGCGCTCTACAGGCTTAGATTTGAGCTTATAGCCTAACATTGGGTCTGCATCCATCCATTTTAAGCTGATACAGATGCGGATGATCTTCCCAAAGTTTTTAAGGTATCGGATCGCTGTATTGTTCGCACAACTGTTCTCGGTCCTCAGATAAAACTCAAAATCGCTGATAAAGGCGTGATCTATTTTTTTGAGACTGATATCTGCAATCTTGTATTTCTCCTGCATAAACGCCTTAAGATGTCTTTCCAATACCTCAAATCGCTTTAGTGTTCCTATTGCATATTCGATACCAACCAAAGCTTTCATCTTCGCATTATGATCCTTAACCGCCTCCAATAAAGTATGCGCTTGCTCTTGCTTACCTGCAAATTTATTTTTGATGCTTTGCGCTGTAATCGCCACTCCTGCTAGGCTTAATAATTTATGTGCCTGGTATACCATTGCTTGTAGATTATCCAGATAAGCATTAAAACTTTTAACACCTTCCTTAGTCCCCCTCAATCGTCCAGTTCTTGAGCTCCATTGTTTTGGCTCGCATACCCTACCTGTTGCAATCTCAGAGCGTTTACCTGCCACGGTAATTCTTAAATAGATAGGTGCACTACCAGAAAGGTAGTTTTTTTGTTTCTTCATGTAGAAGAGCAGACTGAAATTGGTTTTCATAATCAAAGATTTAAGGTTAACAAAGTTAGCCTTGCAGTCTTTACGCATCAAGTCGTTCATATTTTGAACTACTTGAATAACAAATAGTTATGTATCATTCGGTGAGTAAATCGGAACCTCAAATTACTCACCGAATCGCTCACCTATTTTTTGCGATCTTTTGAATATTTTGGGGTCTGCACTAAATGCAAAAAGCTTGCAATCATTTGATTTGCAAGCTTTTATACGTTTTGTTACTATCCTCTGTGATCCCGCTGGGATTCGAACCCAGGACCACTACATTAAAAGTGTAATGCTCTACCAGCTGAGCTACGGAATCAATAATTCTTGTTGAACTATTACCCTAAGTGTTTCCCTTTTGAGTGGTGCAAATATAGGGTTAGAATATATATTGTCCAAACAATTAATTAACAAATACCGTAGTACACTGATATTAAGCCACATTATTTACAATCGCTCCTTAAATCGCAACTATTTTATGCTAAAAGGAGCGTTAAACAACCATAAAGTTAATTTAAAGAACCGTTACCAAGCCTAAATATTGACTATTACTTCTTCTTTTTCTATCTTCAGATACGAAAGCCAGGTAAGCGTGTACTGTTTTACCAGAAAAATTTTTCTGTAATTTAAATACTCCAGTTTCAAATTGTCGTTTTACTGCTGCAGTATCAAATTCGGCTTCACATCCATCAATATCATATAACATGAACATTGCACGATCATCATGCTCACGTTTCCCGCCAGACCAATTAAATGTAACCGTATTAGTATCCTCTGATACCACAGATGCGGTTTCTGCTAGATCCATATCACCATAGAGCAGTACGCCCTTCGCCTACGCTACGAATAATATCCTGATCATCTAGCCTATACCCTACTACTGTTCCTACTTTTCCCTGAAAACCACCTAAAATTCCGTTTTTAATAATTGCCATAATTTAAGTTTTAAAGTAAATAATAACACCTCTCAGAACTTTCTTACCATTAACAATAGGTAAATATAATTTAATAAGTATTAAACAAGAATTCTACACGGATTAAATAGGCATTTGTCCCTGTTAAGTCCCTGTTGGACCCCTGTTTTTTCCCTGTGTGTTCCCTATAGAATTTGAGCTTAAACAGATAATATCCCTCATCTGCACTTTACTTAAACTACATTAATTAACTTTAAGTCACGCCTAACCTGGCATCCACTAACTATGAATACCTGACTCAAAATAACACTGTAAAAAAAGCTGATTATCAACAATATAAGCACAGAACGAGCTTATTCCAAATAATTTATAATTATTATTTTTAAAATTTAATTAAACCGTCTTATCAGAATGTCCAAGGCTCTTATCAGGACTAACTACATCACGAACCAATTGTTTTAATTCTTTTATTTCAGGAAATCTCCCCTCCTCCTTGCGATCAAAAACAATTGCTCCATCAATACTAATGATATAGGCTCCCCCTACTTCTGCGGGTTTCAACATTACACCTCCGATTTCATCAGTAAAAGTACTTAACAGCTCTTGTGCCATATAGGCTGCTCTTAGCATCCAGCCGCATTTCGGACAGTATTCAATACAAACAGTTGGTTTTAAAGCTTTCATAATACTCAAAACTAAACATTATCTCAATACCTGGGGAATATCAACCCTATTCAATTTAAATCCTGGAGAAAAAATCCAACATGACAAACTGTATCACAGACAATTACACTAGATTATTTTTGAGATCAAAAAAATAAATATTATAAAAAAGTTCAATCAGATGTACAAAAACGGCGTTTTTAAAAATACAATAAAAATAAAATTCTTTCCTTTAAATAAATTGTTATTTTTGATTATTAGCATTCTCTAACTCAAAGAAAAATGAAAAAATTTCAAAAAGCTCTTATCTACATAGCCCTGGTGTTATTCATCGTGATAGGCTCAGCTTTAAGCTATGTAAAATTCGCCTTACCTAGTGTTGGTGATGCCCCTGATCTTAAAATCGAAGCAACTGCAGAACGCATCGAACGTGGTAAATACCTGGCTAATCATGTTACACTTTGTATAGATTGTCACTCTCAACGAGATTGGACTATATTTTCCGGACCTCCTATCCCTGGTTCTTTAGGTAAAGGTGGTGAAAAGTTCGATGAAACGATTGGATTTCCCGGCACAGTGTATTCATCTAACATTACTCCGTTCAATTTAAAAAACTGGACTGATGGCGAACTTTTCCGCTTGATTACAACTGGTGTGACAAAAGATGGAAAGGCTCTGATCAATCTGATGCCTTATCCGGCATATGGTAAAATGGATAAAGAAGATATATATGATATTATAGCCTATATCCGTACATTGCCTGAACAATCTTCTGAGATTCCTGAACGTAAACTAAATGTACCTCTGAATTTCATAGTTAATACCATTCCTGCTCCTGCTTCATTGCAAACAAAGCCTTTGCCTTCTGATACTTTAAAATATGGTGGCTATCTGGTTAATGCAGCAGCTTGTGTTGATTGTCATACGAAACAGGATAAAGGCAACAATGTGAAAGGGATGGAATTTGCAGGTGGCAGGGACTTCATGATGCCTTCAGGAACTGTATATTCTATGAATATTACAGCTGATAAAACTACAGGTATCGGAAACTGGACTTCAGAACAGTTCATCAGTAAATTTAAAAGCCATGCACAACCTGGTAACGTTGACGTTGACAGTACAAAAACCAATAATCAGTTCCAGACACCGATGCCATGGACCATGTATGGAGGTATGACAGAAAGTGATTTAGGAGCAATGTTCGCTTACCTTAAAACCATCAAACCTATCAGCCACCAGGTAACCAGGTTTGTTCCTAAAAAATAACCAACCAGGCATTTTAATTAAGCCTGTTTCTATTTAGAGACAGGCTTAATATTTTTATAAATAAAATTATGAATTGAATTCGTAGTGACTTTTACATCCGTAGTAAGGTACCAGATGTTGTTGATTTTTTTACCCGCACTTTGCCCATCAAGTGGAAATCTTGCCTGATCTATCTCTTTATTTTTAGCGTTCAAAATTGCTCCAGCAAAGCTCATTAAAGTAAAACTAGCCATACTGGTTTCTAAATTTGGTAATACTTGTGAAGCTAATACCGGAAACTTTTCCGGGCCGGCATTTTTCATTTTATTAAATAAAGCTACCAATACAGACCTTTGTCTCTCTGTACGTTCCCAATCACCATTACCTACCGCTCTAATCCTGGTATAAGCAACAGTTTGGCGACCACTTAAATTTTGAAGACCAGCATTTTTTACGTGTATAGCTGGTATTTTATCATATATAGCCAGCTCATTAAGGTAGTTATTCAGGAATTCAAGTTCAGCTTGTTTTACATTTACCTCTACTCCACCCAATGCATCTACAATCTTTGCAGCACTGTAAAAATCAACATTCACATAATCTTTAATATCCATATCAAAGTTCTGATTGATGGTTTTTATAGCAAGTTGTGGCCCTCCAAGTGAATATGCGGCATTTATTTTATCTTTTCCGTGTCCCTCAATATCTACATAAGTATCTCTCATGATTGAAGACATTTTTATTTTCCCACTTTGTTGGTCTAATGAAATAATCATGATCACATCAGAATTGGCTTTATCACCATCCTGACGCCTATCTACCGCAAACAATGCAAGATTTGTAGGGGGATTTGTTATGGTTTTCAACCTATCCATCGTTTTTTGAGAGATACCCAACGCCGCTGGAGTCCTGTTTAATTGCACAGCTACAGGTTTGGTTTCTGCATAACCATTAGATGTTTCTTGTGCAAAACCATTAAATGCTGCAACCATTAAAAATATAAATACCGTTAATTTTTTCATCGTTATAATCTTAAATTTTATTCAATATATACGATACATTATGCAACATCCCTGCCGCACTTTTTTAAGTGTAAGATGAATTTGAATATTGAGATGAATTTTGATGATATTTATATAAAAGAAAAACTGAAAAACAAACTAAATCAAATCATCATGAAATTTTTAAAAGGACTATTATTAGCATTTGTTGGGATTGTAATTCTAGCATTGATTATAGCATTATTTCTTAAAAAAGATTATGCTGTAGAGCGTCAAGTCACCATTAATAAGCCTAAATCTGAAGTATTTGAATACATTAAGTATGTTAAAAACCAGGACAACTATAGCGTCTGGAATAAAATTGACCCTGCATCTAAAAAGACTTATACGGGTACTGACGGTACCGTTGGCTTTATATACGCCTGGAATAGTGAAAATAAGAATGTCGGCAAAGGCGAACAGGAAATCACCAATATAAAGGATGGCGAACGAATTGATATGCAATTGAGGTTTATGGAGCCTTTTGAAGCAAAGGATGAAGCTTATATGACTACTGAAGATACGGGGAATGGGCAAACTAAAGTAAAATGGGGTTTTAATGGTAGAATGGCTTATCCAATGAATATCATGCTCCTTTTTATGAATATGGAGAATATGCTGGGCAAAAGTCTACAAGATGGATTGAACAGCTTAAAAACAATTATGGAAAGTCAGAAATAAATAATATAAACATGAGCATACAATCCATTAATCCAGCTAATGGGAAAGTCATCAAATCTTATAGGGAAGATACTCCAGATGCAGTTATGCGCAAAGTATCTCAAACTCATAAAGCTTGGCTCAGTTGGCGAAATAATGATTTTTCAAACAGATCTGCATTATTGATAAAACTAGCTGATCAGCTTGATAAAGAGAAAGAGAGCTTAGCGCAATTAATGGCTTACGAAATGGGAAAGCCAATTAAAGAGGGTATTGCAGAAGTTGAAAAATGTGCATCAGTTTGCAAATATTATGCAGCGGAAGCTCAGGGCTTTTTAAAAGATCAGCTGATCAAAACTGAGGCTCAAAAAAGTTATGTAAGTTTCCAGCCCATCGGTGTAGTATTAGCTATCATGCCATGGAATTTTCCATTTTGGCAGGTATTCAGATTCCTTGCTCCTGCTTTAATGGCTGGTAATTGTGGTGTACTCAAACATGCTTCTAATGTTCCTGGTTGTGCACTTGCAATTGAAAAACTCGTCAAAAATGCTGGTTTCCCTGATCATGTTTTTCAAACATTAATGATCGGTAGTAAGGCTGTATCTAAAGTAATTGAAAATCCTTTAATTAAAGCAGTTACCCTAACTGGAAGTACTGAAGCTGGAATTAAAGTTGCCTCCCAGGCTGGCGGACTACTTAAGAAAACCGTGTTAGAACTTGGAGGTAGTGATGCTTATGTGGTTTTGGCCGATGCTGATCTGGAAGTAGCAGCTGAAATTTGTGCAAGCAGCAGACTGATCAACAACGGACAAAGCTGTATCTCTGCAAAAAGGTTCATTGTTGTTAAAGAAGTTGAAAAGAAATTTACAACTCTTTTTGTAGAAAAAATGAAACAGCGAAAAACTGGTGATCCTTTAGAAAAGGATACAAACCTTGGCCCCATGGCAAGGGAAGATCTGAGGGATGAACTTCATCAGCAGGTATTGAAAAATATTGAATTGGGAGCTAAATGTATTTTGGGAGGTCAGATTCCAAAATTCAAAGGTAAACATGCTTATTATGAACCCACAATACTTACTGGTATAAAAGCTGGAATGCCTGCTTACAATGAGGAAATGTTTGGTCCTGTTGCAGCTATTTTGACAGCTAAAGACAATGAACATGCAATTAAACTGGCTAATGATACAAATTTTGGCTTAGGCGCTGCAATTTTCACCAAAAACGTAACATTAGGTGAGGAAATTGCCAGAACAAAATTGCAGGCTGGTTCCGCCTTTGTAAACGCACTGGTTAAATCTGACCCCAGATTGCCATTTGGTGGCATCAATCAATCTGGATATGGTCGTGAATTAGGTCCATTCGGAATTCAGGAGTTTGTTAATATCAAAACGGTATACGTTAAATAAGTTACCCTTATTCTGTAAATTCAAAAGAATTATCAATATCAGCGGGAACCATTTCCTGAATTCCCGCTGATAAAAAGATCTTATTATGATCGTATCCTTTATCCTCCCTGTAACGAATAGCCCGATCACTATAAAGTGAAGCGTAACATTGCTTTATAGCATGAAGTAGCGCGTAATTTCCTTTAATATTCAGGTACGAATCATGAAGCCCTGCAAAGTCTGCCTCCGGAGCGTCTTCAGCTATTGCAGTACTCCGTACAGCAACTCCTAATCCTGTATGATTAAATACGGATTCATAACTGGCAATAATGGCCATACCAATATCATTCGCTAAACGACCAGACAAAATAAGTGCCCTTGCTTGTCTGCCAATATCTGTTAAATTATGGTAATTTATTCTATCTAAATCTTTCATTAGCAATGAAAGTGGCCAGGTCAGTTCATTATAATGCAGAAAATGTCTGTATGCAGAGGCTGTAACTACAAATCCTCTGGGAACTGCAATTCCTTTCGGGCTTAAATTTGCGTACATCTCACATAATGATACATTTTTTGCACCTACTTCAGCGATATCTTTAGCGCCAATCTCATTATATATTTTAATATAATCCATCTTTTCAAATTTAGAAGATAGGGCACAAAAAAATAATGATTTATATCATATTAAAGGCTGATAATAGTTAGTTATGTAAAGAGAACGAAACTATTAGGATAACATATGTGCTAAAATCGGCTGGCATTTTTCGCGACATGGTGGATAAAATTCGCCATGCTTCCAGTGTGCTGATTTAGGAGATAAGCCCCACCAGAACTCTGCCAAGGCCAGAGGCTCCATCCCGTTATTAAAAGCATATTGCAATAATTTAGGGGCTGCACACTCTCCTGCTCCAGCTGATGGTTTTCCGGCTACAGTATGTTCAAAAACCTGCATCAGACCTTTTGAAACCCCAGCACGATTTAAAAAATGATATTGCTCGAATATACGATCCTGTAACGCATTTGAATGATTCTTCCTAAATAGTTTTAAGTGTTGAATTTGCAGATTAAGACTTTCATTTTCCAGTGTTTCCAGACTTCTGATTTCTTCACTCATCCGACTTAACTCCTCCATTCCTGTATTTAGAAAACCTCCTACCTCCAAACCGTCAAAAATGGGTGGGACAAATTTAGGAAGATGATTTTTACCTGCCAGTTTTCCTGAAAATGCAGCCAGATAACCAATTTTACCTTCTTTAGTACGAACAACTAATACACCAAACATCTTTCCTATAACCACTCCTTCAGCTTCAGCTAACAATCCGAAATTATGCTCCCAATCCTGTTGATGCTGCAGATGATGTTGTAATTCCGTTGCTGCTAACCTACATAGAGGATGCAACTCATTATTGATTGAGAAACTTAAACCACTGACAAGTTCATTGATTTCGATAGATTCACCAAAGGACCAGAACGCAGAATTTTCAAAATTTATATTATTATTCAGACTGTATTTTTTTAAGAAGCCGCAAAGGTAAAGCTTATATTCCTGCGCTACAAATCTTTTGCAGACGACAAAAAGGCGGAGAAAGATTGACATTCTTCCTCCGCCTTAAATCACAGCAGATCTCTTAAAAAAGCCGTTTCTCTTATCGAAAAACGGCTTTATAATTTCTAAACGCTGTTCTTATATCAGCTTAAAGGCGCACCTACAGCTATATCGCATCTATGGCCCGGAGCCCCATGAGCTGGATTTAATTTTACATCTTTAGCATTAGGTACAGCTTGCTGCTGAACTTCTGGTTGCATATTTACAGGAGCTTCTACTGCCTTAGGTTGTGCTGGTAAGTTTTCTGCTACTAAATCTGCACCAACAGGAATTGCACAATCGTGAAATGGCTGGCCATGTTCAGGATTCTTAGTTGGTCTTTGTCCTGATGGTACAGTCTGAGTTGATGCAGAAGGTACACCAGTTGGTGTTGGTATGATTACATCTTGTTTTTTTTCTGATCCAGACTGGCAAGACGAAAAAACTAAGGCCATCAGACCTATCATTAACATTCTATTCATTTTGTAATTTTTATGAGGTATTTGTATCGACCTGTGCTATACAATCTGTAAATAACGAAATAGTTCAGAAAAGTTAAAGCATAAAAATGTAAAATTAACTACCGAACAGATTTATAATTCACATTGTAACCTTGTTTTGTTAAGACCAGTTGCCAGAGCTGATTTTTACCACTTCTGAATGATGCTGCACAGATATTCAAATAATATTCCCACATCCGGTAAAATCTATCATCATATTGTTCTTTTAAAGCAGGCCAGGCTGTTTTAAACTTTCTGAGCCATTCCATTAAGGTCAGATCATAATAATGACCAAAGTTATGCCAGTCCTGCAGTACAAAATACTGCTCAAAAGCCTGACAAATCCTTTTAGCTGATGGAATTACACCATTTGGAAAAATATACCGATCAATCCAGGGATCAGTTATGTCTTTTTGTTCAGTGCTTCCTATAGAATGTAAAAGGAACAGTCCATCATCTTTAAGGTTACGATAAACTGTATTCATAAAAATCGGGTAATTTTTAGGGCCAACGTGCTCAAACATACCTATGGAAACGATGCGATCAAACTTTTCATTAATTCCTCGGTAGTCTTGCATTCTGATTTCTACAGGAAGATTATTGCAACGCTTTGCTGCCATCTCAGCTTGTTTTTCAGAAATGGTAATCCCGGTTACATGTACATTATATTTTTCTGATGCATATTGTTCAAAACCACCCCATCCACATCCAATGTCCAGCACTTTAAGACCAGGTGAAAGCCATAGCTTACGACATATCAGATCTAGCTTATGTTCTTGTGCTTCATCAAGGTCTTTTGCATCCTCCCAATAAGCACAGGAATACATCATATATTTATCTAACATCAGTTCAAAAAGCTCATTGCTTAAATTATAATGCTTTTCGGCCACTTTAAGCACTCTGTTACCGGATTGCCGATTCATTAATTTAGCGGATAACATCAGGTACAGCAAATGCAGATTGCGTCTGACTTTTTTGTCGAGATTGAAATGCAGAATGCGATATAAAAAATCATCCAGCCTGTTACAGTCCCACCAGCCTTGCATGTAAGACTCACCCAGTCCCATAGAACCTTCACTTAAGATGGTATCATAAAATCTATTATCATTAATCTGAATGTCAAATGGAGCGTTACCATTTATTTTAATGTCTGCAACAGCAAGCATTTTTTCAATAATTTGACGACAGTTCATAATTACTTGATATTGTTATTTAGCCGGGATCACATCGCTGCAATTTTAAAAACCTTCTTCATCTGAATAGCTTGTAGCAACTGATCATAGGGTTTATTGAATTTATCAATTCCTTCTTTTTCTAATTGATTGCTAATTGAATTCAGGTCGATATCAATTTTTTTAAGTTGTTCCAGGGTATAAATTGCCTTATCCAGATTGTGTTCTAATCTACTTGCCGGATGTCCATGATCTTTAAAAGCCATCAAGGTTTCCATTGGTATGGTATTGATGGTCTCAGGACCAATCAACGCATCTACATATTTCGTGTCGGAGAAAGAAGGATCTTTGGTTCCGGTACTTGCCCATAAAACCCGTTGTGGTGTTGCTCCTAATGCTTGTAATTTCATAAAACGATCGCTTGTAAAGATGTTTTTATATATCTGATAAGCTTGTTTTGCACATGCTATTGCAACCTCTCCTTTCATTTCTGGATATCCCTTTGCTTCAATTTGCGGGTCAACAACTACATCAATACGACTTAGAAAGAAACTGGCCACAGAAGCAATATGATCAATAGGTTGTCCTGCTGCAACCCGATCTTCCAAACCTGATAAATAAGCATCAGCCACCTGCTCATATCTTTCCAAACCAAATAAAAGAGTAACGTTGATATTGAGTCCTTCGCTGATTGTTTTACGAATAGCTTGCAGGCCTTCAATGGTAGCTGGTATTTTTATCATTACATTTTCGCGATTAACCTTATGCCAAAGTGCTACAGCTTGTTTGATTGTTCCGTTAGCATCATGTGCCAATCTTGGTGAAACTTCTAAACTCACATATCCATCATCACCATTGGCAAATACAGCCGCAAATTGATCTGCTGCATTTTGTATATCTGTAATGGCTATTTCATAAAAAATTGCCTCATTATCCTGCTGCCTACTCGCAATCTCCTTGATCTGTTCATCATAGGCGGGGCTACTGCTGATTGCTTTCTCAAAAATTGCAGGATTGGAAGTCATACCCCTCAGGCCATCTTCCTCTATCAGCTTTTTCAACTGACCAGAAGAAATCAGCATACGATCAAGAAAATCCAACCATACACTTTGGCCAAATTCATGCAGTTGCTTTATTTTATTTGTTTCCATAATTTAAAATTTACTAACCATGTTATAGTAATGGTGAATCTTCAACATACTTCTCATCTAAGCTCAATGGTCCTGAACCAAAGTAACCAATCAACACAGCGGCACCAAGCATTGAAATATTTTTCATGAACATTGCCAACTGCATTTGCTGTATTGCAGGATCTGTAGCAACCCAGAATGGATGCATAATGAAAGTAACGGGCACCAAAAAAATTATTATTAAGAAAGCTCCCAGCCGGGCTTTATATCCTAAAATGATACTTAAAGCTCCAAGTGCTGCTATTACACCAGAGGCCGGAACAAAAAAACCTGCTAAAGGCACGCCCATAGAAGCAGAATATTGAATATTTTGAGCTGAAAAGTGACCAATTGAAGATGTTAAAAAGATAAGGCAGAACAAAATACGCCCAAGCAATACAAAAATTTTCATAATTACCTCTTTAAATAATAAACACTATACATCCTCCCTAAAAAGCAATAAAGGTAAGTAACTATTAAAGGTTAGTTTACGGGTTAAGCTACTATGAAACAAACTTTCAAGGAATCCATACAGTTTAGGAACAGTAATGACCAGTTGTGCTCCTTTCTCTTTTGCAAATCCCATTATTCCTTCAGCGGTATCACTATGATCAATATAATGATATTCAGGCTCATGCTCATCCCAGAATTCATGTAACTGACTCATCTCTTTAAGGGTGTCTGTTGTAAAATGCTTTCCTTCAGAATCAACATTTAAGATTAGTAATTTTGCACCTAAGGATTGCAGGAAAGTCTTTATCGCCAATACCGGTGTAGCCTCAGATACCCGTTTCAGATCACAAGCAAAAACAATTGTCTTTATAGGCTCGAACCTTGCTACTGAAGGGATAATTAGTAAAGGAGCTAAACACTCTTTAACAAGACTAAGTGTATTGCTACCAATCAACACCCTTTCAAGGGTATTCTTCCCGGTAATTCCCGCCACAACAAGGCCGATATACAGCTGCTGTACAAGTGTATTAACCCCATAAATCAGTTCTCTTTCATCAGTACGAACCTCTATTTCAGCCTTTAACGCATCTGTTTCTTCCAGTTCACTCTTCAACTTATTAATATTTTTAAGGCTCGAATCATGCGATTCCATCGGGAACCCTGAAATAGGTGCAAAGGAAGTAGCAGGAAGTGCTATTGATTCATAAGAATGATACAGGAATATTTTTTGGGTATTCAACTGCTGAGCAAGTTCAGTTGCATATTTTGCCGCATTTGATGCTTCATTAGAATAATCTGTCAGCACCAACATATTTTTAACACTGTACCTTTCCATCAGCTTCTTCTCTATCGCCCATTCAAGCTCCTCAAAATCCTTATTCGAAAAGTTTCGGGAACCAGGTTGCATAATTTTCCAGTCACCTTTAGGTGAACGGTCTAATAAAATCGGGTCCGACTCTTTCGTCACCAGTTCTACTTTAAATTTCTGATGATGACTATGTTCGGTAACAATTGCATTCAGGTTCAGATTACCCGCCCTGAACATTACTGAAAATGTTTCCATGATAACGTTCCTCCATTTTTAAGTACGTTAATACACAAGCATTAATTCATATAAACCATAACAAACCAGAATCGTATTAGTTCCAGATTTGTGTAACTTAATTGGCTTGACTACCTTTGCTGATCTAAAAATATCCTTTTGTAAAAACTCCTTATGTACGAAAACAGAATCAAGAGAGCGGAATTAATAGACAAAATAATTACGCCAGAGCAAGCTGCTTCTTTATTTAAAGACAAGATGGTTGTAGCCTCCAGTGGTTTTACAAAATCCGGAGACAGCAAGGCTGTTTTACCTGCATTAGCAGAACGTGCAAAGAAAGATCCATTGAAAATTACTTTAATGACGGGGGCTTCTTTAGGTTATGGAACAGATGGAGCCCTGGCTTCTTCTAACGCTTTATCTTTAAGGTTACCCTTTCAGGTTGATCCGGTTTTGCGTAAAGCCATTAACAATGGTGAAATTATGTTCATAGACCAGCATCTGGGAGAAACTGCAAATCTTTTACGTGCTAACAATTTCCCTAAAATAGATATTGCAGTTATAGAGGTGGCTATGATTGAAGAAGATGGCAGATTAGCACTCACAACTTCTGTAGGCAACTCAAGTGCATTCGCATTACTCGCTAATAAAATTATTATAGAGGTAAACCTATGTATTCCTGAAGAAATTATTGGACTACACGATATTTTTTCTACTGGTGAATACCCGAACCGTTCAGAGATTCCAATTGTTGCAGCACATACCCGCGTAGGTTCTACACATGTTCATGTAGACCCGAATAAAATTGCAGGTATTGTAATTACCAATAAACAAGATAGCCCGGCAGAAATCTCAACACCAGACGAAGCAACTGTAGCTATGGCCAGACATCTGGTTAACTTTTTTGATCAGGAAGTGAAAAAAGGAAATCTTACGAGATCACTTCTTCCTTTACAAGCCGGAATCGGTAAGGTAGCCAATGCAGTTCTGGATGGTTTTAGGGCAGGTGATTTTGAGCACTTGACCATGTACTCCGAAGTTTTACAGGACAGTACTTTTGATTTGCTGGATTCAGGAAAAATGGATTTTGCTTCTGGTTCATCTATTACTGTATCTGAAGCTTATTATGATCGTATTTTCAACAACTTAGATAAATATAAAGACAAAGTTATTTTACGTCCGCAGAGTGTGAGCAATGCAGCTGAAGTAATTCGCAGACTGGGGGTAATTACAATGAATACTGCATTGGAATGTGATATTTACGGCAATGTAAATTCTACACATGTGAGTGGGATCAATATGATGAATGGTATTGGTGGTTCTGGTGATTTTGCCAGAAATGCTTACCTGAGTGTATTTGTTACCCAATCTTTAGCAAAAGGTGGAAAGATATCGAGTATCGTTCCAATGGTATCACACGTTGACCATACTGAGCATGATGTAGATGTAATTGTAACAGAACAAGGTCTGGCTGATCTCAGAGGATTAGCGCCACGTCAAAGAGCTCAAATGATCATTGATCACTGTGTGCATCCGGATTACCGGATGCAACTACAGGATTATTTTGATCGGGCACTTGAAAGAGGTGGACAAACGCCACATATACTTGAAGAAGCTTTTAGCTGGCATACCAGATTAAGGGAAACTGGAACAATGAAAGCCTAAAGATATGTTTCAAGCCCTACTGAGCCATATTAATAGTATTGTTAACCTCAATAGACGAGGTTTACAATAGCAACACACAAAATAACATTAAAGGTGTAATTGCAACATTTGGCACTTCAGCAGAAGCTTTAATGGATATAAAGAAGGCCTTAGTTATAAAACAGGTTTATTTACGAAGCTGCAGGCACTTTAAATAAAATGCCCTTTTGGAAATCCAAAAGGGCATTTTATTTAAAGTGTTTTTATGTATATAAGAATACTAGCGCTCAACGAGCTCTTTTACAGAATCTCCATAATGATCTATATGTTCACCGTCCATCGTTAAAAGTTTATGCCATCTCTTGAACGTGTTGACAAATACAATTAGCATTAATATCATAGCTACCAATGCAAGGAATGCCAATAAAAATTGTTCCTTAGGCATATAGACATTTACAATCTGCTCATAACCGGCCCAAAAGGTAATTATAGCCATAAACACACCAGGAATGGCTGCACACAGTGCATATTTTCGTCTGTTCATCCGTATCAGCATCGTTGTACAAACAATCAGTCCACATGCCGCCAATAACTGGTTACTGATTCCAAAAAGCGGCCAGATGCTACTCACATTACCAGTATACACCAGATAGCCCCATGCAAAAGTGAACAAGAAACTACTGATAATAATTCCTGGTATCCAGTTCTTATCATTGAATTTAGGGATAACATTACCCAGCATTTCTTGTAAAAAGAATCTTCCAACTCTGGTTCCAGCATCGATAGCAGTTAAAATGAATACCGCTTCGAACATGATGGCAAAATTGTACCAGTAAGCCATTACATCATCCATGAAAGGGATCTTGTTAAAGATATGAGCCATACCTACAGCTAAAGATACCGCTCCACCTGTCCTGCCATGTAGATCTACACCAATCATTTCACTAAAATGATCGAGGTCTACCGTATGCAATTCCGGATGTTGGGCAATGAAAGAGTCGTACATTTCCTTTGGAGTGTTGATTGCAAAATAATCGCCAGGTACCAATGTACAAGCTGCAATAAGCGCCATCAGGGCAACAAATCCTTCAACTAACATTGCTCCATAACCAACAAAAAGGATTTCCTTTTCATTATTTAACATCTTAGGAGTAGTTCCTGTAGCAATAACTGCGTGAAAACCAGAGATGGCACCACAAGCAATAACAATAAAGATAAAAGGTAATACCGGACCACCGATTATTGGTCCACCGCCACTCACAAATTCAGTGAATGCTGGCATTTGCAAGGTTGGATGTACAAAAATAACACCCACAGCCAACATTAAAATCGTACCGATTTTTAAGTATGTCGACAAGTAATCACGTGGTACTAATAACAACCATACAGGTAGTACTGAAGCTAAAAATCCATAAACAGTAATAGATATAGAGATGGTTTTAATATCCCAATGGAATATATCACTTAGCATTTTGATTTTCATCAGCTCATGTCCTCCGATAATCGCTGCAATCAATAATACCCCACCTATAATACTTGCTATAGTAACACTGTCTTTTCTATACCTCATGATCAATCCCATAATAACCGCGATAGGCATCGTTGCAATTACAGTAAACAAAGACCAGGATGCTTCATGCATGGCACTGATACAGGCCAGTGATAAACCTGCTAAGGTTAAAATCAGGATAAATAAAATCGCAAATCCGGCTATAATACCAGTTACCTTACCAATTTCTTTACCAGCAATAGTCGCTAAGCTTTCTCCCTTATGTCGTACTGAAGCAAATAAAACGACCATATCGTGAACACCGCCTGCCAGAACACATCCGATTAAAATCCATAATGTACCAGGCAAATAACCAAATTGTGCTGCCAATACAGGACCAACTAATGGTCCGGCTGCAGCAATAGCGGCGAAATGGTGTCCGAAAAGTACATTTTTATTAGTTGCTACATAATCTTTACCATCAGCAAATTCTATGGCAGGTGTGACATTTGCTGCATTTAACCGCAATACCTTGTGGGCTAAATACAATCCATAATACCGATAGGCAATAGCAAAAACCAATAGTGAGACAAACACTAAAGTAAGGGCGTTAACGCCGTTTAAAAACTCCATATTTAATTATCTGTTTTTTAAATATATTTCTATTCTATGAAGCATTCCTGATGTTTCAGGAATGATCATATCAAAATCATTTTGTGAAAGTACATTTTTTTTTAATAAAAATCCGCCAACTTTTTGATCAAAAATAAAATCTTTCAAAACATTGTAAAGAAATTAAAAAAGTACCTATTCAACAAAAAATAGGAATCTTTATTTACTCAATTCATTCTTAATTGTTTGGAACTAATAGTATGGCATTAGCGGCTACAATACCGGTAGCATCAGTTGTTAACACTTTAATGTAAGGATTATTTGCAAAGCTAAATTCAAACTCTCCTATCTCTACCCAGGTACTGCTTGTTTGCCCTTGTATCTTAACCTCATCTAATCTTAGCGAGATCATTTTCATTTCTTTTCCATTATAAATGGCCAACTGGACAGTTTTGTTGTTTGATTTACTTTTAGGGAAATAATAATAAGCTTTATAACTACCTGATGAGGCTTTCGGATTGAAGTTAAACTTCACATATTCATCTGCTTTCTTTGAATTATTTTCAAGATGATATTTCCCATAACCCTTTGCCATGATTTTTTTCCAGTTTCCTTCCATTTGTACAGCAGTGCTATCAGCCACCTGGCTAACCAGGTCGGGTTTGCGAAAATCGGCTTTAGGATTAGCTTTCAGTATTACTTTAATGGCACTTGCGTTTACATCCTGTACTTTAATTTTCTTATCAATAGCGATGCAAGCTGCAACCGCAGCTGATTGTCCCAATACCATGAATACAGGTTCCATCCTTATTGAACCAAAGGCTATATGCGATGCAGATAAACAGACTGGAACCAAAAGGTTGTCGACCTCATTTCTTTTAGGAATAATGGCGCGATAAGAAATTGGGAATGGTGGGAACCCACCTACTTCGACATTTCCTTCATTTTTAACCATCCCATTGACCACTAATCGGTCGCAATTGTGCGAGTCCATAGTGTATGCAGCATAGCCAATATCATCTGTGACTACTTCTCTTCCCTGACAATGGTTCTGATTCATAACGACTTCTCCTACCAGTCTTCTGGCTTCACGGATATACAGTTGTGGCGACCAGTGGTTATTGTCCAGATACTCGTCTTTCGGATAACCCCAAAGTTGCATCTCTTTTCTGATGAATTCAGGAATTGCCGGATCGTTCCCAACAAAATATAACAATCCTTTAGTATAATCTTCATGTGCTTTTATGATCTCTTTTCTTTTCAAATAGCCAGCTTCCGGATATTCCCAATTAGCTCCGATCATGTCTGTCGACATTCCATTTCTGTTGTTGATATCTGTTTTAGAATTTGGCATCCTGCTCCAGATAAATACGTCGTTCAAACCCTTCCATGGTTGTATTTCTTTTTGTCTGATTAAGAGTTCATATCTTTTTGGATTGTAATTATCAGGTTTAGTGATTGGGATTCTATTCTTAGGGTCATTTGTTAAAGCAATACGGAAGTTATAGGCTTGTACCTTTTTATCTCCGGTTCCATCAGGTAACAAGCTTTCCTTGTTAATCCCCCATAATAAACCACTTGCAGGATTACCCTTTTCTACATAAGGATCTACGCCATCAGGCAATTGATGGCCTTTCAGAAATTGTACACCACTCAGGGTTTCATTATAAACTTTATTATCTTCCCTACCTACAAAATAACTTGCTCCCGCCTTAGCCATCAGATCACCTTCGTAAGTACAGTCTAAGAACATTTTTGCTTTAACCCTAACATGCGCAGCACTTTTATGATCCAAATCTGCTACTACAATTTCTTTAATACTACGGCCAGTTTTTGTTACAATTATCAACTGATTCTGATAAAGTACTTTTATACCACCTTGCTTTATGTAATCATTAAAAATGCCTAAGGCTACTTTCGGCTCAAAAATCCAGTTTTCAAGGTTACCATAATGAGCACCAAGTTTTCTATAAAAATCTAAAGCCAGGCCTGATACCACATACTTGTTTCCAATATCAGTTTGCCCTAATCCTCCTGCACTAAGTCCACCTAACCTATTTCCGGGTTCTATTAATATTACTTTTTTACCAGCTTTGGCAGCGGTATACGCAGAAATCACTCCTGCCGAGCTACCTCCGTAGATACAAATATCTACAGAGATTTCTTTTATTGTATTTGCTACACTCAGCAAAGAGCTCAAGCATATTAAAAGGAATGGATACCAGGCTTTTTTCATTTTACTTTCCAACTTTAATGTCTACGGTTATAAATCCTGTATTAGCATTTGCAGATCTTGATTTAACTATTAGCACACCATATTTGTTGCCAGCTGTTTTAAACACAATCACATTCCCGTTAGCCATTCCCCCTGACGTTTCCGAAGCGACAACAAGAGAGTTTTCATAAAGGGCTGTGATATCAGCAGTTGAACTGATCAAATCAAAATCATTCTGTGAAAATACAATTTTCTTGATAAGAGTTTTATTTCTTGTTAACCAATTTGCCATTGCGTCTGCCCCATAAGCAGCAACGGTATAAATATTATCCGATACACTTGCTAAAGTAGGCGAAGTGATATTATAACTATTGGTTGAACCGCTGTAAAAAACTGACAGATCAATACTTGCCGATATTTGTGCTGAACCAGCTGTAGGATAGACCTGACCAGTAGCTGCATTGAAGAATGGACCTGCTGTGGTACAACGTTGAGCACCCAGATTAAGATTAGGGAATACATTAAAGTCTACAACCTGAGAACGTTTTACAGCCAGAGTAAAAGGTTGTCTGACCAGGTTCCCCATGACATCCATTACCTCTATGTAGAACTCCAGTGTTTTATCTACATCAGTAGCTAGTGGATGATAAGTAAACCGATAAGTATCCTCTTTTGGATTAGTAAAGCTCGTTTTGGTTAAAGCTGGTACTTCTACCTGGTTAAGGAATGTTTTGATATAACGGAAATCGTATTCTGATTTAACGCTGATACTGAAATCAGCGGTTTCAGTATCTTTAATTTCAACAGGAGCTGTACCTGGAATAATGACACTGATGTTAGCGGGAGCAGATTCGACATACACTACAAAATCTTTCTCTACGAGCTCTCCCTCTTCACTTGAAACTTTCAGTTTAAAAATCAGGCTTTTCCCAACCTCGGGACCAGAAACTTTATATACATGCTTTAAGTCTACCTGATTTGCAGCACCTGCTGTAGCTAATTTAAGACTACTTCCATCAAGCATCAGCTCAGCGTCTTTAATCTTCAGGGAGCTTGTAGATGTGATGCTCAAATCGAAATTTATCTCGTTAGAAGAGTTGACTATATACGGGATCGCCACATTCTGTGTAACCTTTACAGAAAACTGATTCGGTTGTTGTTCCTTATTGTCTTTTTTACAAGCGACGAAGCCTGTAATCAATAAGAACATTACGATTTTTAATAATTTGTACCTCATGATCAATACTAATTAACGTAAAATGGAATTACTGCACTTGCTACTTTCTTATGGGCATCATCATTTACAAAAACAATTAACCGATATGCACCGGTTTCATTTGGCGCCGTGAAAGAAATATTTGCCGAAGCATTATTGGGAATGAGACCCGCAATAGCATCCGGAAGACTTCCATCAGCTGCCGCTGTTTTCTCTTTAACGATTCTCCAGGAGTAAGTCAGCGGATCATTATCCGGATCTGTCGCTACAACTGTTGCTGTATGTGCAGAAGCTTTAGTAACCATAATATTGTCCTCTGCTTTCTTACCATCCATTAAAACCTGGTTCCTATCCTGAATTATAGGTGCCCTATTAGAAGGATAAGCTCCTGTCCAGGCAAACTGCATTGCATCTACAGCAGGAAAAGTGTAACCCTTTTTATCAAAAAAACCATACCATGTCAATACTTCACCATGTGTTTGATAACCCCATAAGAATACAAAAGATCCGATACATCCTTTTGATTTATTGGCCAGAATATTATCCTTATAAGCTTGCTGATAGACATCAGCTTTCTCAGTACTTGTTTGTTCAACCAAACCACCCCAGCTAAGTATTCTTGTAGGTTCTGGCGCCATTTGCCAGGTACCTCTGGGTCCATATTCAGTAATCATATATGGCTTTTGCCAATTGGCTGTAGTCAGGTTACCCAACACCCCTGGTAAATTAGGTGCATAAGTGTTTACAGAAAGGATATCGATATTTGGTGCAAGGTTGATGATATTCTTGATATGATCAACATTAGAACTAGCTAATGCAGTTGTAGTAGGATGATTCGGATCTATCTGATGAATAAATGTGGCAATTTCATTGATCGCAGACCATAGCTTTACATTAGTATAGCTAGCTTCTGCTTCATTTCCGATAGACCAGCATAAAATTGCAGGATGGTCTTTGAACCTGATGATATCCTGTTTCATTTTTTCCAACTGCTGACTGACTGCCGTTGCATTATTATAATCGAAGCCATCAGTTTCCCTGCCAATATAGAGTCCAAAATTCACATACAAACCTGCAGCATAAGCTCTATCAAGAACTGTTCTTGTAGTATCATTAACTCCGTAGGTTCTAATCGTATTGGCTCCGTAGTTGATTGCCCTTTCTGAGAACTTATTCGTGGATACACCTTTGATGTAAAATTCAGCTCCATTTACCTGCATTTGCCATTGTCCAGCCACTTTAGATAAGCTAACCTTAGCCGGAGGATCCATAAATGTTTCTTCGAATGAATTTTTAGGTATTGGATAATCGTATTTATCCTTGCAGGCCCCAGCTGTTAACACCAGGAGTAAATAAAAGATGATCAATTGACTTTTCATATCGAAATAGGTTAATTGGTTTTGATGATCTGATTTAATCCTTCTAGTTTAGTTGCCAGATCAGTATATGAAACATCCTGAACAGCAACATTACCATCTATTGCCATCACAGCTGCAACAGCTGCCGATTGTCCAAGAACCATATAAACAGGTTCCATTCTTATCGAGCTATAGGCTACGTGAGATGAAGACAAACATAGCGGCACTAAAAGATTGGTACATTCATTTTTCTTTGGTGTAATGGCATAATAGCTAATTGGATATGGCACAACAGCTTTAAAAATTGTCCCTTCAAAACGTAATTTCCCTTCACCATCCAACACTTTTGATACATAATGGCAGTCTAAAGCATAAGAACCTAAGCCGATAGCATTTTCAGCATTCTGTCTGTTCTCTTTACTGATATTTTTTTCGACCATAACATATGTCCCCTGCATTCTTCTGGCCTCTCTAACATAAATCTGGTAAGGAAAATTCCCAGTATCAGCAAACTCATCTTTAGGCAAACCCCAGTTGCTCATTTCATTTCTAACATGCTCCGGAACTCTTGGATCATTCTCCAGAAACCATAACATCCCTAAAGCATAATCTTTGTGCAATTGTTCAAGTTCTTTTCTCTTCTCATAGCTTCCCTCTGCGTAATCATAACTAGCACCAAAGAAATCTAAATGGTTGGTATCAGTCTTACGGTTTGGCATTGGCGTTAACGTAATGATTTTTTGCAGCTCTAAACCTGGATTTAGTTTCAACTGTCTGGCCAATACCTCATACCATAATGGATTATAGTTTGCAGGTTTCTGAATTTTTATTCTGTTCGCCGGATCATCAGTTAAAGTAAGTCTGTAGCAATAAGCTTGTACCTTCTTATCCTTTGCACCTTGTTTACTTGGTATTCTTTTATCGATATAAGGCAACAAACCAGAGTTTTTATCACCCTCGATTACATATGGGTCTATTTTGGTTAAATCTGCTCCTTTTTCATAATTGATCCTATAGCCATTTAAGGTCTCTCCATAAGTATCATTTGATTCTCTGCCTACGGTATAAGACACACGAGCATTAGCCATAAGGTCACCTTCGTATGTGGCATCTACAAATACCTTAGCCTCGATTGACTTACCACTTTCCATTTGAATGCATACAATTTGCTTCCCTTTCTTTTTTACGCCACCTTTTAATTTTAAACGTTCATTATGCCATACTTCAACATTTGATTCTTTCAACATTTCTAGCATAATCCTTTCTGCAATTTTCGACTCATATACCCACTGCATTTTACGTTCTTCATTTTTACCTTTATAGGTTCTTTTGAGCGATTTGATGAAGAATTCATCACGATTCTGATTTACCCAGGCTTCTGGCTTTAAGTAGTAATTATACAAGCGTTGATAGAATTCTCTTGTCAGTCCACCTACTACTTCATTTCTGTTCATATCTGTAGCCGTTAAGCCCGAAGTTACCAAACCACCTACATGGTTGTTCTTAGAAACCAGCACCACTTTTTTTCCTAACCGACCACTCTGTATAGCAGTGATTACACCAGAAGCCGACTCCCCATATACACATATATCGTAGGTATTCGGATTATTAAAAGCATAAGTATTAAATGAAGTAAGTAATAGAATTATATAAATGATCTGTTTCATATCTTGATTTTAATTTAGTTGTATCCTGGATTTTGAGGGAAGTTATTGGCTCCCATATTGATAATTTCTGCTTCTGGAATTGGCCACCTCACAAAATGTGGATTTGCAGGCAGGTTAGTACGTCCGGCTACTGAAGTTGATATCTCCGGATCGCCTGCATAATTTTTAACCTGAGAGATGAGGATTCCCAATCTTTTTAAGAAATACCATCTATCTCCTTCAAAAGCAAGCTCTCTGGCCTGTTCATCAATAATATCTTTGATGGTTAATGAACCAGTAAACTCATCATTTCCTGCTCTTTTCCAAACCTTATTAAAGTATTCCTTCGCTAAGGTTTGATTGCCTTTCATCAGCGCAGCTTCGGCCCCTATGATATAGGTTTCGGCAAGACGATAAATGATCAGGTCTTTATAACTACGCGTCTCCGATGGTGTACGTGTCCAGATGTCTCCATATTTTGTACATCCAGGATAAACCAATCTGTTTTTGTTACCACTTTTGTATAATGGAAAATAGTCACCAGGATTTACCGTCACACTTCCATAAGGGATAGCCTTAGGCGTGGTGTTTTTATATTTATGGATATAGAAGGAATTATATCGTTTATCCTTAAGCGGGTTATACAGAGAGAATAGATAAGGACTAGGTAAGCATCTGCCATAAGTATAACCCCAATTATCATAACTACAGGCATATTCTGCTGTTCCTCCAATTTCAGTTCTATATGAGGCGATAAAATAAGCGGAGAAATAATTCCCCAGAGGTGTAGTATTAGATAAATTTCCACCTGGGTTCTTGCTCCATTGCTGCACCATTAATGCTTCGCTATGGTTCAAATCTGCTGCGTTAAAAACACTATCCAACGACACCAATCTGTATTGTCCGGATGTATTGATTTTATCAACCTGATCGAGTACCGTATCCCAGTCTTTAGCCCATAATGCAGCTTTAGCTTTCATATGTCTTGCTGCGGCCTGATTAAACCTTCCTGGTTCTGTGGATTTCCAGGGTAAGTTCTCAATGGCATAGTTTAAATCACTATAAAGAAGATCAAAAATCTCTGCGTTACTGGCTGCTTTATAGTTTTTAGGTGCATCTACATTTTCCCATGTCGTAGGTACTGTATTAAGCCAGATTCTGTCGTAAGTTCTGTATAATAAGAAGTATGCCTGTGCTCTAAAACATTTCGCTTCTGCAATTGTAGCTTTTAGACCATTTGTTTCAGGAAGCTTTTCGCCTGCACTGATAATTTCATTTGCCTTTCCAATAATCTGATACATGGTACGCCACATATGCGCTACCTGTGAAGATGATGGCCTGAGGTTATTGGCATCATAAATACCAAAGTAGTTTCCTGTTCCACCGTTAGTTACCGAAAGATCTGTACCTCTTTCCAATGCAAAAATTGTTGCATTCTCTGTATCGTTCGCATAACTCCGTAACAAAGAGTACACAGCACTTGTAGCTAATTTTAATCCACCCTCTGTGCTATAGATATAATCAGCTGAGTACTTTGTAAGATTTTCCTCTTCTAATACTTTAGAACAGGATATCATTGTTGCTGACAACAATAAAACATAAAATATACTTCTTTTCATAATTCCCTTCGTTTAGAATGAAAAATTAATTCCGAATAATAAGGTCCTTGGCTCTGGATACTGCCCTGGATTTTGTTCAGGTCCATAAGCCTGAACATCAGTCATGGTCCATACATTGCTTATGGTACAGAACAATTTCAAATTGTCGAGCTTAACTTTCTGTATCAATTTTTCGGGCATGTTATAAGCCAGGGAGATATTCCTCAATTTTAGATAATCTGCTTTCTCGTAAGCACCAGAAGCCAAGAATGCGGGTGCTTGTACCATATTTGGAGCTGGTGCCGTATTTGATTGATTATGTATGGTCCAATAATCCCTACGGATACCATTTCTTTTTCCGGTCAAATCTCCACCGGTATCGAAAGTAGCCAGGTAAGAATTATAACGATAGCCACCAGTCAGGTAATAGAAATCCAATGATAGACTTAGGTTTTTATAATCAAAACTGGTGATGAATGAAGTCAGCCATTTCGGATCTCTCTGGATAATCACCCTGTCATCAACTGAAATTACATTGTCACCATTTATATCACCAACCTTTACCCCACCCGGTTTAGCACTTGGCATTGCCGATCCGGCAATATTATCAGACAACTGCCAGATTCCGTCAAAACGATAATCATAATACACGTTCATAGATTCACCGATGAACCATTTGTTATTTAAATCGTTTTTAGGAAGGCCATTCGCATCTAAAGAACCATCAATTTTCTTAATCTTATTCCTGTTAAGCGTGAAATTCACACTCATATTCCATTTAAAGTCTTTGTTTTCTATGATAGCTCCATTTACACCAATCTCTACACCTCTGTTCTGTACATGCCCCAGATTAACCAATTGGGTTTGATATCCAGTGGTTGTAGCCAAAGAACGTTCTACCAGTAAATCAGTGGTCTGTGTATCATACAATTCAATGGAACCATTAAGTCTGCCATTAAAAAAACCATAATCAATACCCAAATTGCTTGATGTAGAAGTTTCCCATTTTAGTTTTGGGTTTCTCAATTGTGAATCTGGCAGATACCCCACCTGTGTGTCATTTCCGAATTCAATCAGATAACGATCAGCCAATCCCAGCGTGGTGTATGGACTAATCCCCTGATTACCCACCTGCCCATAGCTCAATCTCAGTTTTAAATCTGATAGAAATTTAACATCCTTTAAAAAAGACTCCTCTTTAAGTCTCCATGCAACTGCTGCCGCAGGAAAATAGCCATACTTATTGTTAGCTCCGAAAACAGAAGAACCATCCACCCTTAAAGACAAAGTCACCAGATACTTACTATCAAAATTATACCTTGCCCTTCCCATATAAGACAGTAACTTCCTGTCAGACATTTCATAGGCCATTACCGCATAAGTTTTGGCAGAACTAATGGCATTATACGATAGGTCGTCGTTAGCAAAACCAAAGCCAGTATTGCCAACTCTTTTCCATTGGATTCCGTTGATACTGGCCATGGCTGTGGCATCAAAATGATGCTTATTGATATCCTTATTGTAATTTAGAATTCCTTCTACCACATAATCATTATAAGTGCTTTCCGAAACGGTTGCTTCACCTCCATTATTTCGTCCAGTGGTATGTTTTAGTCCTAAATAAGTGTTATCCTGTACCTTTCTGTTGTTTAAACTAGTATTTAGTCTGAAAGAAAAATCTTTGTTGATCTTCCAATCGCCAAAAAGATTAATATTTACCCTGTCGGTGATGCTGTTATTTACGGAATTGTCGATATTCCAAAGCGGATTATAATGTGACTCTCCTGCTTCAGTTACATCCTCTCTCAGAGAACCATCATCATTATAAACCTTTGACAATGGAGGCATTGTGATAAATGAGCTAAAGCTTCCATCAGCAATGTTTCTATATGATTTGGTGTAGGAAATATTAGTTCCGACCGAAATTGCTTTGGATAGTGTTTGATCGACATTCAATCTACCCGTGAAGCGTTTAAAGTCTGAGGAGGGCACCAGACCATCCTGATAAAAATGTCCCAGCGACAATGCATATTTTGTCTTTTCACTTCCTGATTGGATCAGTACATCATTTTTGTTCTGATAAGCAGTACCAAGCATTACATCTTCCCAATTCACATATTCTTTAGAGCTGTATACATCACGCATTAAGCCTCTAAAAGCCTCTTCTTCATCATAATAACCATAGGCATTATAAAAGGCTTCTTTTCTATAAGCTGCCCATTGTTCACCGTCATAAAACTCGAAGTTTCGATAAAGGTTTTGTGCCCCTGCATAAGAATTTACATTGACTTTAGTTTTTGAAGATATACCTCTCTTGGTTGTTACCAAAATCACTCCATTTGCTGCCCTGGCACCATAAATTGACTGGGAAGAAGCATCTTTTAAAATTTCAATTGAGGCAATTTCATTGGCATTGATATCATCAATACTTACTGTAGGTATACCATCAACAATATATAAAGGATCATTACCTGCAGAAAGAGATCTTCTACCTCTGATAAGAATGCTAGAACTTCCACCAGGGGATGCATTACCAGCTGTAACCTGTACACCGGTAGCTGCTCCCCTTAACATTTCTGCAATGCTGGTTGTTGGCATTTTATTGATTTGGGCAGAAGTTACAGACGATACGGAACCCGTTAAATCTTTACGCTTTTGTACCCCATAGCCTACTACAACAATCTCGTTCAAGTACTGATCGGCCTCAACCAATTTCACTTCATACTCAAGTCTTTCATCCAATTTCAGCACCTGGATAGTAAAACCCAACATACTTAGGTTCAGCTCTGTATCACTATCAGTCACTTTGATAGAAAACCTACCATCATTATTTGTCAAAGTCACCGCATTGGATACATTTGTCCTGATAGTTACATTGGGCAAAGGTTTAGTCTGCTGATCTACTACCCTTCCATTTATTACCCTATCCTGAGTAGATTTTTCCTTTAGTTTCTTGATAATAACGGTGTTGTCTTTAATGACATAAGTTACTGATGAATTGGCCAGAACATGACCTACTACTTTATCTACAGTAACACTTTTGAAAGTTCCACTTACTTTCTTGTTTTCATTTAAATCAAGCGTAGAATAAATGAATTTCAAGCCAGTTTTCTGGTTCAATTCTTTAAACACTTCTTTAATGGTGGTGTTGCTGAACGAAATGGAAATTGTCTGCTGATTGGCTAATGCCTGACTGGCATTTAAAAAACCGACAAGGACCAACAAGCACAGTGGCATGGATAGATAACGCAGTAAGGTCAGCACCGCGTTATCGCGCCTCAATAATAGTTTTTGCATCACAAGGGTTTATTTAGTTTGTTATTTTATATAAATCTTTCCACCACTACGTTTATAGCTTACGTTGTTGGTCATTTCGATCATTTTCAGTTCTTGTTCAACATCTTCATACCTGCTGATCATACCAGTAATCGGGATGTCTTTAATGGCGCGATCTACTATAATCTCTACACCATACCAGTCGGCCAATTCTGCCATTACATCGGACATTTTCTCATTTTCAAAATAGAATAATCCTTTATGCCATGCTTCTACTTTATGTCCGTCTGTAGATTTGGTAATTAAAATCCTCGGATCATTACTTTGTAAAGAGGCTCTCTGATCTGGCTTCAGTATTACAGCTGTATTATAATTGTTATGAGTTAACCTAACCTTTCCTTCTAATAAGAGGACATCCTCATCCTTATCAAAGGAATTAACAATAAACTTTGTTCCCAATACCTCGATGGTCTGTAATGCAGTCTTAACTACAAAGGGCATATAATGATCGGCAGTTTTTATTTTTTGCACATCAAACAATACTGTTCCCTCTATCTTAACCATACGTTTACCATTCGACACAGGAAGTATTTCCAAAGTCGACTTTGGGTTTAACCATGCCCTGGTTCCATCTTGCAATTGAAAAGCAAATATCCGATTGGTGGGGTTCTTAATGAAGTTGATATCCTGACTATCTTTGGAATCTCCTGATAGTACAAAAACTTTCTCTCCATTGTCTTCTATTTTAAGCGCTTTTTTATGGAGACGACTATCATTCAGATCATAGCTTTTCCCATCATTAAGCACGATAACAGGTGAACTGCTGTCGTTCATGGCGAGTGTATATGCAGTTTGATTAGCTGGAGCAAAATAATGCTGATAGATGAAGGTAGCTGAAAGACCAATTAATGCAAGGCAAGCAGCTACTTTTAAATAGTTAAATCGACAACGAGGGGCCAAATTTACTACACTACCCCTAATTCTCTCATTTATAGCAGATTTAATTTCCGACTGGATCGCTGTAAGTTTTTCTGGAGCTACAACTTCATCCGGAATAGAATCATAAAAATAATCTACAAGATTATTCTGTTCAGCAGTAGTTTTTCCTTTCAGGTATTTGTCGAAAATCGACAAAAATCTATTCCGAATAGATTTGTTTGACATACTAAATGGTCTTATAACTACTTGTCGTAGAAAGTCCCCTTATCTCCCAAAAAAAAGTAAAAAATATGTAAACAGTGCATTCCGAAGTAATAACTTCAACTCAAAAGAAGAGTTAAGCAACTGATTTTGAACAGTTTTAACTGAAACACCTAATTGTTCTGCTATTTCTTTATTGGAGAGGTCTTCTTCATATTTTAATCTAAAAATCTCTCTTCTTTTACGTGGCAGCGTTTCTGTCCATTGTCTGAGCAGACTGAAAAATTCTTTCGAAATAAGCTGATCATCAGCATCACTACTGTCACGTATCTGTTCAATAAAATTATCGATCTCTACAAACTTATATTTTGATTTGCGGAATTCATCGATCACTTTAAATTTTACCGCCTGCATCAAATAGGCCATTACATTATCGATCTTGCGCTCAGTCCGCTTGTTCCAAAGATCTACAAAAACCTCCTGAACAACATCTTTTGCCAGGTCCTCGATCTTTAATTTGCTATAAGTTTTGATGTATAAATCTTCCCAGGTCCTTCCATAGAGTTCATCGAATGCCCCATGATCCCCCTCCTTAACGTATAGGAAGAGTTCTTCTAATGTGTATGAAGTAAACATTGGGTTCATCGTTTATGATGCCAGATTTAGATTTGGTTATAACAATATTATAAAAGATTAAATTAATATCAAAACATAAAATCCCCACATTGCTGCGGGGATTTTTAAATGAGCGTTATTTGGTTATCTTTTTGATCAGCTTTTCATAAGCCTCAGCATATTGCATCATTCCTAAATCGGACGGATGTATACCATCAGCAGTGCTATCAATATCCAGCCCTATTTCTTCGGCTGTTAACAGAGATATGTGCTTAACCCCTTGCTTCTTCATCTGGTTAAACAGGTTCTTCATCAAAGTGTTAATCTTCAAAAAAGGCTTTTGTCTATCTTCATTGACCAATGAAATTGTAGCATCCGCATGCTCAGTAAGTATAATTGGTGTATGCTTATGTTTTTGCCTGATCGTCTGAACTGCCTTTAGAATTTTCTCCTTTACTTCTGCTTCGGAGAAAATCATGAGGTTTGGTAAGCAATCCAGAATAAAAACTGAGGCTTCTTTTTCAGCTATTAGACTGGTGATCTCTGGTTCCAGTCGCCCGTTACCTGAAAAACCAAGATTGATAACAGGTACATTTAATTTACGGTTCAGGATATTTGTCCAGGCCATACCTGCTCTGGATGCAGAGGAACCCTGTGCTATAGAGGTTCCATAAACAATAATTGGCTTTGATTGCTTATCCGACAAGGTTTTGAATGTAGATTTTTTATCAATACCAATCTCAAACCACTTAGGTGTATTATATAAAGGCAAATAAATTCTATATGCTTTAACAGATTCAGGATAAAGTTTATCGAAATTGATTGAAACCGTATCATTTTTAAATGAAAGATACTGTCCTTTTACCCATTTCCATTTATTGTCTTTAGTCAGTGCATATAAGTCAACCCCACTAACCCCAGTGGCTGGCATCTGATTTAAAGCCAAACGTTCTTTCAAGCCATATTTCACTTTTATGTCTTTTGCGTCCGTTGTAAAGCTTATGTATAAACCTGCAGAGTTATTAGAAAGTTTCCAGACTTCTTTTCTCACTTGTGATTCAGCAGAGGCAGGAAGTCTGTCGTAACGGTTCTTCACCGTCTTTGTCCAAGCCTGCCCTTCTATAATAAAGCCTGTCTCTTTTTCTGGATTATACCATTGTATTTCCTGTGCAGAAGAACTATAGCTTAACATTGTCAAGAAGGCAATTGCTAATAAATCTTTTATGATTTTATATTTTAACATTTTTAATAAGCTTAATAATTTAAAATAGGATATCCATTATTCAGATTGAGATCATCTGTTTTCCATAACAATGGTGTTCGTCCATTATTCAAAAGATTAACTGTTGAAATATTTTTCATAATGGTCTCGGTCAATTCAACCTCATTGTTATTGGTATTGGTAATAGTTCCGGACAAGAAATAACAGTTAGAAATTAAACTGCTTGTCTTACCCGATATGGCACCCGCACCTGTTGTCGAAGTTAATGTTGTAGAAATAGATCCGGCATTATAGCTGTTTTTTATAAAACCGGTATTCAGATAGCCAGCTATTCCACCTACGTTTTTATTAACAGTTGTTGTTGTTTGCAATGAAATTATTCCAGTGTTGTAACAATCGCTAATTTTAGGAGCGCTTACACCATAGCCTATGATTCCCCCCACAAAAGAAACACCTTTTACATTTGCCTTATTAAAACAGCTAGAGATCACAGTTGCATTAGCATAAGCTACAATTCCACCAGCTACCCCACCGACGAGGATGTCACTTTGTCCACCTATACCTAAATTTGTAATGCTACCTCTAAGTGTATATCCAAACAACCCACTAGAAGTATAAGTATCATCATTTCTATTGATCTTAAGATTCAATACCTGATGTCCGTCGCCATCGAAATTTCCGCTAAAGGGTTTATTTACAGTTGTTGTGATGTACCATCCTATTGGCAGATAATTAAAGTGATTCAGATCTATATCATTGGTCATTTTGAAATATTTATTTTCAAAAGAATTTCCCTTATAAACCTGTTCTGACAGATAAACCAATTGTCCGGGATGAGAAATTAATGCAGGGTTCGCTTTAGTGTCCCCTTTACCTGCCGACATATCAATATCCTGCACTCCACCATTCCAGCTATTTCCAGGCAAAAGATTTTGCCATTCTACAGGAGTACTTGTTGAAGCATAATTTGTAATCTTATGAAAAGTCATAAAGTTTGCATTGTGATAGTTATCCGCCCCTCCCAATCCGTCATCAAATGCAGTACGTGAAACAAAAAGAATATCATTATTATCGAAAACCCAGTCGACATACTGAAATCCAACATTCTCTACATCGTTATTGGCCAAAACTATAGATTCGATCACCCAGGTTTCCAGGTCTGTTGAACTGCTAAGGGCCAAAACATTTCTAATTCCACCTGCCGATCTGTTATCAGCTTTGAACTGTGCCGGAGCATAATTAACCAATGCCCAGTATTTCTGAGTATTTGAATCATACCTGATATTGAATTTTGAAGATCCGCCCCAAAACTGAATTTTCTTTCCAGAGCCAGCTTCAATTTGTGCGTCGGAAGACAGAGAATAATACCCTGCATAAATACCTTCCATAGAGGCCAAACGAGATATCCCTTTTATCTTACCATCCGGACCTATAACAGCATTTGTTTCTAACCACCCAGTTCCATCTAACCAGGCAGGTTTTTGAAGTGCATCTGACTTCAGCCAGCTTGCA
Source organism: Pedobacter sp. ASV1-7 (assembly GCF_040203335.1). Taxonomy (NCBI): domain Bacteria; kingdom Pseudomonadati; phylum Bacteroidota; class Sphingobacteriia; order Sphingobacteriales; family Sphingobacteriaceae; genus Pedobacter; species Pedobacter sp. ASV1-7. Next base: position 75,537 of record NZ_JBEHBV010000010.1, read on the forward strand.
GGATTTAATAAATCTGCAGTTTGCGATGCCGAAACAATGTAAGACTTATTTCCAGACATCCATTTACCGTTGAGATCCGTATCATGAAATTCATAAGCTTTATAAATTCTATTGTTAGCAAATAAAACCGGTGTAGAAGAACCGTGACAAGCACCCGGAACAATAATTGTTGGAGCAGACCAGGTTAATCCCTCATCTGTAGAGCCTCGTATCACCAAATTTGCTCCCTGACTTACATCAGCTCCTAATAGAAACAATTTATTTTGATGGTAAAATAAACCGGACCAAACAGCACCTGTAACGGTTGATACATATGACCATGAAACTCCATTGTCCTTTGAGATAAAAATATCCGTAGCATTAGGAACACCAGTGCCAAAAACATCATTTGATGATAAAATATGGCCATTCGGCAATTTCACCAGACTTGGAGTCCCACGGTATTTACCACTTGATTTGGGACTATGAACCACAACAACTCCTGGCACCTGAGCAAATTGGTTTGTGGTGGTATCATTTACCACCATAAAGTTAGTTCCTTCTACTTTTTTGCAACCAAACAGAAAAATAGGATATGCTATAAAAAATATAAACAGTAATCTTTTCATCAGAATATAATTTAATTTTTACTCATTTCAGTTTATCAGGTATTTGAATTCCGTTGGGGTTTTGGCTTTTGAATAGTTTTTTATCCTATGGAATGTCATGTAATTTGAGTTATGAGCATTATCAGCTTCTCCGAATGCATCAGTAAATCCAGTACGGGAAATAAAGATGATATCCTTGCCCTCAAATTGCCAGTCGACATATTGAAATCCGTGGTATTTTACATTTTCACTTGCCAGCAGAATTGCATTTGTTTTCCAGCTTTTTAAATCTTTAGAAGAGATTAATGACAATACACTTCTCATTCCTCCTGCTCTCATCTTTGGTGCTCTTAATTTCTCGGCCGGATAATTAGTTAATGCCCAATATCTTTTTGTTTTAGCATCCCACATCACATTAAACTTAGTTGCCCCACCGATAAAAGGAATTCTTCCAACTGTATTTTCATCAATTTCAGTATCGGATTTAAGACTATAGTAACCAGCATTATATCCAGATTCATTCGCTAGTCTGGTTAACCCTACTATATTGCCATTCTTTCCCAGAACGACATTAGTTTCCAGCCATCCAGTTCCATCTATTGCAGCCGGTTTTACTATTTCATTGGTATAAGACCAGCTTTTCGGATCCATGAGATCAGATTGTTCAGGTGCCGACATGATAAAGGATTTGTTATCAGCCATCCATTTTTTCTTTTTGTCTTCAATTCCAAGATGGTCATATCCTTTATATACTCTTCCATTATGAAAAAGTACAGGTGTAGTAGAGCCATGGAAACGTCCTTCTCTTAAGATGGAATGAGCGGACCATGTTTTACCAAAGTCAGTAGATTTTCTAATCGAAAGATTTCTGTCAGATCCCCTTACGCCAAGGAGATAAACATCATTTTTCACAAGGAATAAACCTGCCCAGAACGTATCTTGTAATTCCGTCAAATAACTCCATGTTTTTCCTTTATCAGATGATTTATACACCTGTACAATATCTGATGTACAACCAGGCCCAAAGAAATCAAATGACATCAGGTAATCTCCGTTAGGCAATATTATAATTGATGGGCTACCCAGGTATTTTCCTGAACTTTTTGGAGAATGCACAATTTGAATACCGGGTACTTTTTGCTGTTTTACAGGCTCTTGAGCAAATAAATTGCTGGAAAGTGCTAATAGAAATATTAGAATTTTATGTTTCATAATAAAAAATAGTTGTCTACCCGCTTATTGATAAGCAGTTAAAAGGTTCTAAATAAATAAGTTTACGTTTTACCAGCCTGGATTTGGTGTCAACAGTTTATTGAGGCTAATATCGTACTCAGGAATTGGCAGTAATACATCTCTTTCAGTAACATTATCTCCTGCTTGCGAAGTATATTTACGATTTGCAGCTGCATTTTTTATAATATCATCTGAATTATCTTTCAGATTCTTAACCAGTAAACCCCAGCGTATCAAATCTTGTTTTCTTAAGAACTCACCACCCAGCTCAAGCATCCTTTCCTTTTGTATGGCTTTACGGAATTCCTCTTTTGAAGCCGTTTGAGCAGGAGTCAAACTTGCATCCATGATACTTGCGACTGCAATTGCCCCTGTTCCGTTTCCACCAGTTATTGTAATTACAGGTGCAGAAGTAAAATTCTTACCATAATTACTGATGGCTATTCTGGTTATTTTTCCCGCAGAAATAATCGCCGTAGCCAGAGCTCCAGTTCCTCCGCCCCCGGTAATGGTGACAGTAGGCACCGTCGTGTAACCACTTCCACCATTACTCAATGATATTGTTTTTAAAGTCTGACCATTTACCAATTCTCCATATCCTCTTTTTCTGACGTCATTTACCGCTTTAATTGCAACAGAAGTAGGCCCGTTTACTTCATTCTCTGCTTCAGCCATCATCAACAATACATCAGCATATCTAAGTAAAGGGAAATTCTGAGGCGTAAAGGTGGTGTGTTTAGGAATAAGGGTTTCATACTCGCGTCTCCATTTACCCAGATCCATGTTGTAAATATTAGTATTTAAGGTTTTTACCCTACCAGGATTACTTGTAGCAGTACCATAACCATACTGCACACAATTCCAGTCCCTCCTTAAATCAGGAGAATACTTTAACGTTGCTGCACTATTTTCATCAACCTCATAAGCTTTAAAAAACAGTCCTGTAGTTTTTATTGCTGAAGCGCTCACCCCAATCTCAGGGTCTCTGGCAAGAGGGCCACTGATATTTCCAAGATTTCCAGTTTCCTGGAAAGCATTTCCTGTTCTGTTACCCCAGAATTCAACTTCCCAGATACTTTCCTTTACATCATATTTATCCTGAGCATAATTAATAAATATCTGTTGATAGCTAGGGTTTAAAGCATGTTCTTTAGAATCAATCACTTTATTGGCATAGATGAGGGCATCATTGTATTTCGATTCGTCCTTTAATGGAAAGCCTGCCATATGTAAAAAGACTCTGGCTAATATGCCTCGGACTGTTGAAAGGCTAACTCTGCCTCCAAAGCCTAAACTGCTGGCAGTTTGTGTAGACAATAGCTCCTCAGCTTTTTTCATATCATTTATAATGTACTCGTATACCACTTTAGAATCAGTTCTGGCGATACTTACATCTTTAGTTGAAGGATTTGGGATAAGTTGTAATGGTACATCTCCATAATGAGAAACCAGAACGAAATAATAATATGCCCTTAAGAACAGTGCTTCGCCTAAAATCTGTGCTCTTTTAGTCTCGTCCATTTTAGGCTTATTTATATTGGCGATAAGATTATTAGCCCTTTCTATACCAAAATACAAGTATCTCCAAAAATAACGGACATAAGTATTGGATGGACTATGCTGATAAGTATTGAGCTCGCCAGATGGCTGAACCCCTGTCATATAAGTTTCGTCGGTACCTACAGTAATCTGCATCTGGTACCACTTGCCATAGATATAAGCATCGCCCATTACATCATAAACACCGGTTAGGGCACTACTCAATTCCTTCTCAGTATTATAATAATTTTCAGGACTAATAAAGTCTGTAGGTGTGTTTTCCAGGAAGTCTTTACATCCGAAAAAACATAATGAGACAAATAATAATATAATTTTTTTCATCTTCTTAAACCTTTAAAGTGAAACATTTAGACCGAAAGTGATTGTTCTGGCTCTTGGATATGCAGACCAGTCAAATCCAGGTGTCAAAGCCGAGTTTCTCACCGAAACTTCAGGATCAGAACCTGTATAATTTGTCCACGTATATAAATTTTGGGCCGATACATATATTTTTGCTGTTTTAAGCTTTATGGGCTTCAGCAATTCCTTAGAAAAAGTATAGCCTAATGAAACCGTCTTTAACCTTAGAAATGATCCGTCCTCAATGATATTTGAGTGATAAATTCTTGGCGGCACACCACCCGTTCTGGGAATGTTGGTATTTTGGTTGTCTGGTGACCAGCGGTTAACCACAGTAGCATATTGGTTGAAATTATAATAGTTATAGGTATTCTGTTCAAAGTATAACCTGTTTGCATTTATGATATCATTACCATAAGACCACTGTAGAAAAACACTCAGGTCAAAATTCTTGTATCGAAAATCATTCATAAATCCACCTATATGAACCGGGTTTCCATTACCTATAATGGTATAATCACTGGTATTGATTGTTCCATCGTTGTTCAGGTCTTTAAACTTCATGTCTCCAGGTTGAATACTGTTTCTGGTTCTTCCATTCGTTGGTATCTCATCTTTCAATGTATATATCCCATTGGCTAAATTAAAATCCGGATATTGATACAAACCTTCAAATTCAGCTCCATAGAACATTCCCATTGGTTTTCCAACCTCTGCATAATATGGGGCAATACCACTGAAATCCCCAACAAAGCTTACGGTAGATAAGCGATAATTCTGGTCATCTTGTAATTTCAAGACTTTATTTTTATTGAAGCTGATGTTAAAAGATGTAGCCCATTCAAAATTTTTAGTTTTGACAGCATCATATTGCAGTGCAAATTCAAACCCTTCGTTCTTAACGTTTCCAATATTTTGAAAAGAAGTAAGATAACCTGTAGTATGGGGCAATTGAGCATTAAGTAATAAATCAGTCGTCTTTTTGCTATAATAATCAGCAACAAGTCTTAATTTTTGCTTAAAAAAGCCTAGATCATAGCCGATATTAAATTGTGCAGTAGTTTCCCATTTTAAATCCACATTACCTGTTGTAGTTAAGGCCGCTCCTCTTTCAGGATTACCATTGTTGAACGAATAGTAATTAACGTAAGGATAAGTGATTCCCGAATAAGTAGCGTACTCATCTACCCTGTTATTTCCAGTTGTACCATAGCTTACCCGCAATTTTGCATCAGACACAAAACTTAGATTTTTCATAAAATCTTCCTGTTTCATTTTCCAGGCGAAAGCACCTGAAGGAAAATATCCCCAAACGTTCTTCCTTCTGAACTTAGAAGAACCGTCTGCTCTGAAACTAAATGTGAATAGATATTTGTCGCTATAGTCATAATTTAACCTTGTCAGGAACGATGCCAGGTTCCACTTTTTTGTGATGCTTTCTGGTACGATAGATGTACTCAGATCTAAACCATCAATACCCAGGCTTTCGTCTTCTATATAACTAGCTGTATAACCAGAGTAGAAGTTTGTGTTTTCCTGAATGGTAAATCCTACCATTGCATTTATCCGGTTTTTATTGATTTTGGTGTTATATGTAAGTGTATTTTCATTTAGCCAGTTATCGATTTTCCGATTATATATACCACCTGTAGTACCTTTTGTTGTAGGATAAAAAGGACTTCCTATCTGGGTTTTAGAATTATAGAATGTTTTTGTACCAAAATTATTTCCTATATACCCTCCACGAATTTTCAATTCCAGGTTATTAATTATTTTAAAATCCAGTGTACCATTGATAATGACATTACTAAGAGACCTTTCATTGATCTCATTTTTAAGAGAAATAATAGGATTCACCCTATAATCTGTCGGTGTTTCGGAAATTACAGCAGGATCAAATTGTTCTTCCAATAAATCTACATCAGCTATACCAGATACGGGTCTGTAACCTAAAGCACTATAAATTGTACTTAAACTAGGTATCCCTCCGGTTGGGTCTGAAATTATTGATCCTGTTGTTGTTGATTTGGTATAAGTAGCATTAATATTCGCCTTAAGATTTTTCTTAATTTGCTGAGATAATGAGAAGCGCCCCTGAGTTCTTTTAAAACCAGAGTTAATAATTACCCCATCAGATCCGAGGATATTTGCAAAAACTGAATATTGTGTTCCCTGGGTCCCCCCTCTTATAGCGATATCATTATTAAGTATCGGAGCGGTACGGTACAGCTCGTCCTGCATATTAATTCCGTTGATATTTCTGTAATCATCAAGAGTTCTACCATCCAGATACAATTTATCTGTTGTAGTAGGATTCAGTTCATTCTGATATTTCACAAATTCATAAGGAGATAACATATCCAGTTTTTTAGCCACATGCTGAAGTCCGTAATAACTGTTCAGACTAATCACAGGTGCGCCTTTCATCCCTTGTTTTGTTGTAATGATAATTACTCCATTAGCTCCTCTTGATCCATAAATAGAGGTAGATGAAGCATCCTTTAATACCTGTATCGATTCTATATCAGATGGGCTCACCGGACTTTCGTCAATTGATTCTATGGGGAAACCATCAATGACATACAAAGGAGAGTTTGATTGAGTAATTGAATTATTTCCTCTAATAACAATATTATTGATACTACCAGGCTGTCCGTCATTTCCAGAAACCTGAACACCGGCTATACGGCCTGCCAGAGCCTGGTCAAATGTTGCAACAGGAGCCTTTTCAAAACTCTTTATATCAACAGTAGCAACAGCGCCTGTCAAATCCCCTCTGCGAACCTGACCGTAACCAATAATAACAACATCATCCAATTTGGTAGGATTTTCCTTTAATGTGACCACCAGATTAGTTCTGTTTTTAATTTCCAGCTCTAAGTTCTCATATCCAATATATGAAAAGACCAGCACTGATTTTGGGTTAGCTATATCCATTCTGAAATTACCCATTTTATCAGTAATTGCACTTGCATTGGTTCCTTTAACCTTTACGGTGACTCCCGGAATGGGCACACCCTTTTCATCATTTACCGTTCCGGTAATTTTTAAATTCTGGATGTATTCTACAGCTTTATCAAGAAGACTAACAGACTTTTCTTTAATAACAACAGTACGCTCATCAATTTTAAAAGTCAGGAACTGGGCATCCAAACAAGTTTTCAGCGCATGTTCCAGAGAGACATTTTTAAGGCTTACTGTTACTGGTCTGGCTTTTTTTATACTTTGGTCACTGTAAAAAAAGTCATAGCCAGTTTGTTTCTTGAGGCTTTTAATTACCTCGAGTAATGGCATCGCTGAACCATTGACAGACACTTGTGCTTTACTAACAGCACTAACCTGCAACAGCATCATAATCATCATAAGGATAGTAAAGTTTAACCTCATCAGCAATTTTCTAAGTATAGCATTTCGTCTACCCCTTCCATCAGGAAAAGGCATAGACCCTCTACGGTCAGTAAAAATCATTACATTTGTTTAGTTTGGTTCTTATTTAGTTGATTCGAAAAAATTAATACAGGATAGTCCAGACATTTGCCGGGGGTAGTTCCAAGTACTCCCGGTTCTTGTTTTTTTAAGACCTTCCTTTCAGATAGCCCCTATTTCATTACCACGATCCTCCTTCCTTCCACTTTAAAATGAACCAGATCGGTCATTTCTATCTTACGAAGAACTTGTGAAACATTTTCAAAGCGGCTCATAGAGCCACTAAAAGTCTTATCCTTTAAATCTGCCTCATAAACTACCTCAACATCATACCAACGGGCAATCTTGCGCATAACAGTTCCAATTGTTTCCTGCTGAAAAATAAACTTCCCATTTTTCCAGGCTACAGCTTCTTCAATATCCACTTCCGAAATACGCAAACCATTTGCAGCAAGAACAGCTTGTTCTCCAGGCCTGATTACTTTGTTTGCAACAGCATCTGCACTTGTATTTATCCGTACTGAGCCTTCCAATAAGGTTGTTGCCGTAAACGCTTCATCCGAATAACTATTCACATTAAAATGTGTACCCAATACCTCAACCTTTTGTTTAGCAGTTTCCACTATAAAAGGACGTTTTTTATCTCTGGCAATTTCAAAATAAGCTTCCCCTTGCAGGACGACCTGACGAATTCCTTCTTTATTTAGCGATGCAGAATACGTTAAACTTGAAGCGGCATTTAACCAGACTTTTGAGCCATCAGGTAGTTGTAATTGATAAGTCTCTCCTCTTGCCGTAGAAAGGGTATTCATTCTATTGGCTTCCGTTACAATATCTTTAGCACTATATACCAATTTTCCATTAGCAGATTTAGTGATTACCACACCTTCCTCTTTCGCAAGTTCACCATTTAGAGCATCAGTTAACTTAATCTTTTTTCCGTTAGCTAATGTCAAAGTTGCACCAACAGAGCCAGGAGTTACATCATTAGCATAAGTTTCATTTTTTGGCAGTTCATTGTCTGCTTTACCGATGTAGTATAGAATGCCAGCACCTAACACTAAAAAAATAGCAGCTGCACCGGCAAGACGAGGCCAAAGTTTTGTCTGTTTCTCAAACAAAGGAAGCTGCTTGTCCATTTCAGACAATTGCACTTCAAGATCTAAATCTGAGATTTCATATTCAGGAAAAATGCCATGAGCTATCCAATCTTCAACCATTGCCCTCTCAAGCTCAGTAGCCTCACCAAGCTTATACTTCTCTAACAAAGCTTTTTCCTTCTGATTATCCATAACCACTATTTGCTGATTTTAAGAGTTAGTCAGCTAATCAGCACCTAAGGGTTAGTCTAAAAAGAAAAAAAATAAATATTTCAGTTATCAGATAAAAAACACCATTCCAAGCATAGAACCTAGCTTTACTTTTAGTTTTTTCAATGCCTGATGCATATGGCTTTTTATCGTTTCTTCGGAAAGTCCAAGTTCTTCAGCAATTTCTTTACGGGAATAGTTCGTTTTTCTGCTCATTTCAAATACCTCACGCATTTTATCAGGAAGTGCTGCAATTTCCCTTTCAATCAAAGCGGCCAATTGCTTACTCCTTAATAAATGGTCGGTGGTACTATTTGCGCTATCCAAATAATTCTTAAAACTATCCAGATACCTTAAAGAAACTTGTTTATGGGCAATTAAATTGGCAATCTTATTACGGACAGCACTGTGTAGATAGGTACTTAGAGTATAATTTATTTCTAGTCCTTCATGATGAAGCCATAGAGAGAGAAATATTTCATGGACAATATCCCACACTTCTTCTTTTTCTCCGAGACGTTTATAAGCAAAAAGGTAAAGCAAGCGTTTATACCTGTGGTATATTTCAGTATACGCCATACGGTCTCCTGTCCGAAGTAATGCGGTTAACTGTTCATCCGTATATTTGGCATAATTTCCCATTGATTGCCTTACAGCTACACTTGGCTCTTTTCAAGGCAATGTTAATAATTTATTTTTGGAAATATTCTATCATTAATGCTTGAAAAGCTTAAAATAGGAATATAGCAGTAAATATTTGAATAAAGAACAAATATTTACTGCTAAGAGAGTCACATTAAGTGATTTATTTATTAGAAATTACCTTTCCTTAATTGTGTTACAGCATAATCACAGGCTCGTGCTGTTAAGGCCATATAAGTTAAAGAAGGGTTTTGCGTACCAGTTGATGTCATACATGCCCCGTCAGTTACAAATACATTTTTACAAGAATGTATTTGGTTCCATTCATTTAAGAGCGATGTTTTGGGATCTTTGCCCATACGTACCCCGCCCATTTCATGTATATCATTCCCTGGTCTTCTGTCATCAATACGTGTTTCAATATTTGTAAATCCTGCGGTTTGAAACATATCTGTCATCTGCTCAAAATAATCGGCTCTCATTTTATGATCGTTTTCATCATAATCAATAGAGATATTTAATTGAGGAATTCCCCAGACATCCTTCAAGTCAGAATCAAGTTTCACAAAGTTGCCTTCTTTTGGAATTGTCTCCCCCATCATATGTGATCCGACTCTCCATGGTCCCAAATCCTTTTTAATCAGATTCTCTTTCAAAGCTTTACCTACTCCACTCGTATCATTTGATTCCTTACGTCTAGCACTTAGTGCAGCAGCATATCCCCTTAAAAAGTCTGTTTCTTGCTGATATAAATTTCTAAAACGTGGGATATAACCACCTCCGGCGGGGTTCCGTCCGTCAGTCTTATATTGAAGCTGCCCATCATATTCAGCAGTAATTGCTGCACTATAATTATGAAATGCCATGTATTTACCAAGCAATCCCGTATCGTTCCCCAAACCATTCTGGAATCGATCAGAAACGGAATTCAACAAAATGAGATTGGTATTTATGGCAGAAGCATTTACAAAAATCACCTCTGCATAAAAGTCAATTTCTTCTTTGGTAACCGTATCAATCACTTTAACGCCAGTAGCCTTTCCTTTTTTTGAATCATAAATAATTGAATGAACTACCGACAATGGCCTTAACGTTAATTTACCAGTCTTTTGAGCCCAGGGCAAAGTAGCTGCATTGCTGCTAAAATACCCACCAAAAGGACACCCACGCTGACAAAGTATACGATTTTGACATTGACCTCTACCCTGATCAAAATGAATTTGATTAGGTTTAGACAAATGTGCACACCGGGCACTGATTAAATGGCGATTGGGATATTTTCCTTTAATCACTTTTCTGAAATGCTCTTCAGCCGCATTCAATGGAAATGCAGGTAGAAAATCACCATCAGGCAGTTCCGCTAATCCATCTTTATTACCTGATATACCTGCAAAACGTTCTACATAAGTATACCAGTCTGCCAAATCTTTATATCTGATTGGCCAATCAACACTAAATCCGTCACGTGCCGGACCTTCAAAATCAAAGTCGCTCCAACGCTGGGTTTGTCTAGCCCAAAGCAGAGATTTACCTCCTACCTGGTAACCACGAATCCAGTCGAACGGTTTTGTCTGCACATATGGATGTTCATTATCTTTTACAAAAAAATGCTGTGAATCTTCCTTATAAGCATAACAGCGATTTGCAATAGGGTTTGCTTCCTTATCTTTAAAAGGCATTTCGTTACGATGTTCGAACTCATATGGGAACTTGTTTGTGGTTGGATAATCCTTGATATGCTCCACATTCCTTCCGCGCTCCAACACCAAAGTCTTTAAGCCTTTTTCAGTAAACTCTTTAGCTGCCCATCCGCCACTGATACCAGAACCAATAACTATAGCATCAAATGTTCTTTCTTTTATACTGTCTATTGCGATATTCGCCATATTTCTATAATCTAAAAAATCCTTGCTCAGGATTATACCGGGAAATAACCGTTGTAACGACCAGGTACAAGTTCATACTTTACCAGGTTTGTCATGACATATTCTGAGTTTAAATAGCCCTGAATGGTTTTACTCTTAGTGATTTTATAAAACTTTTGAATTGCTTTATCTTTCTCTTTGTCTAGCTGAATACTTTTAAGCAGTCCTTCCCGTTCAAGAGCTGAAGCTTCCGAAAAAGACTTACCTGCTTTTTCTTTTGCAAAATCAGCGAATTGTTCCAGGCCCTTGACAAAAATCTGCTGATCTTCTTCTTTATAACAATCATCCACCATTTTCAGGACAAACAAGTGTAATTTGAGAGATTTTGCTCCTGGAGTATCCGTTTCCGGAACAAGTGTTTCACAAAGCATTTCCAAAAGAGCTTCGTTCTCTGTTGTAATGCTAAAATTATTTAGTTTAATGGTAAGCTTTCCCGACTCCCTAAAACAAGCAGGTAGTACCATTGCTCCACCAGCAATTATTAAAAGGTTTCGTATAGCAGTTCTTCTGGGAATGATACTATTCATAGTTATTATTTCGTCAACATTTTTCTAAAATTTTTCACACTAGTCGTTACATCTGGAGTGTTGTTGTTCCAATTATATTCATATTCGGCAGAAAGCACACCTTTAAAGCCCTGACGTTTTAATTCAGCAATAACACCAGACATATTACCAACCCCAGTACCCCAATGCACATCATGAGCTTTAACATTTGCTTTTTCATTCAAATCTTTAACATGAAGCTGTTTTATATGACCTTCTAATTGTTTAAGACAAGCAACCGGGTCTAGCCCTGACCGCACCCAGTGACCGATATCAGCACAAACTCCCATTCTTTTACTTTGTCCCTTAATAGTTTTTAGAATAACCTCAGGGCTCCAATAATAACTTGGATTAGGGTGATTATGTATGGCAGCATTGATCTGGTACTTATCACAAAGTTGTGAAACCAGGGGTATATCTTTCAACTCAGGCTCACAAGTAATATTTTCTGCGCCCATTGATTTCGCAAATGCAAAAATCTTCTCCCAATCACTACTATCTTTAGTTTTAATTACACCATATGAAATCAAACGGATATTTTTCGATTTAAGCAGGTTTTGCAAGTATAACTTACTCGCTGGCGACATCTTATAATCCATTTTTTCTGTTATTCCACCACCAATTACTTGCTGAGGATAAGCTTCAACATACCTTAAACCACAACTATCAATTTTTGATAAGGCCTCGGTAAAGCTAAAGCGGTTAAAGGTATAAGCCTGTGCTCCTAATTTCCAGCCAAGGGAGACTTCAGGATTATTGGAATTTGCAGCAGATTGATTAGAAATCACCTTAGAGCTACAAGAAATAAATACACAGCATGTTAATACAATACAAACCTGTAGTATGGTACGAGCTGAAATGGAAAAAACTTTCATAATAAAATTGTTTTAGTTCCCATTATTAAACAATGGTCTTGCTTAATAATGGGAATGAGTTAAAAAATACATTTGAAACTATTGATTGCAAAGGGTCACTTTCTTAAAGTGGTAAAACCTCCCGTCTTCCCCCCCAATAAACAAATCAACAAGATTGTCTTTGTCATTTAATAAAGGATAGATCCAGGCACCATGTCTATCTAAATTTATTGGCTTTCCATTTTCCTGACAAATTGGTTTAGGAATATCAAACAAGGGTTCTTCATTTGTTCCTTTATTTACCATTATATAGGCCGTTGCATAAGGTTTAGCTCCAGGTGCAACTTTTGACTGGGACATATGAACTCCCTGACCAAAAACGACATCCCATATTCCATCACTATTATAATCACATACCCCTAATGTAGCACGCCCTTCGTGCCCTGCAAAACCTACAATCCTTACTGGTTCTTTATTGTTGCTCATTAATACCTGTTCATTAAAAATGTTATTCGGTGCGGATGAATCTCTTTTATATACACATAAATTACCCTCACCATTAATAGCTACAAAAGAAGGTAGGCTTTTGGGTGAGTGATCTGACAAATATTTTTTTGGCAACAGAGCAGGTTTGCTTCTGCATGCCGCTTTGTATTGTTTTTTCAGGTACATTATTGGAACAGCTTTGGCTAAGACCGGAGCTCCTTTAGTCCCTGTATTTTTGTAAAACAGATACTTGCCAGTAATATCATTACAAACCACATCCAACAATCCATCATTATCCCAATCGCATACTAAAGGTTGTAAGTATCCCCATCTCTTTTCATTTGGTCCCTGAATAGAACCAGAATAGCCAGCCTGATGATGTATCAATTTACCATTAGCCAGCATCTTTTGAGGGATATCCCACACAGGGAGATCTGTGGAACCTAAATTTTTAATAAACCATAAAAACCCAGAAGCATCTCCTGCAATTATATCGGCAGAACCATTATTATCCCAATCAATGAAATTAGGAACTGCTAATGTTTGTACATGTAAATCTCCACCTTTAACCATCACTGGTCTGGAGTTCCATACACCATTCTTACTATAAAATTCCGTTAAAGTACCTGGGTTACCGCCAAGCAGAAATCCATTGCTTTTATCTATAGCTTTTGTGAGCGTTGTAGGCATACTAAAGTACGATTCTTTGGTTGTAGAGGGAATCCCTTTAGGAAGCCTGATCAATTTAAATACCATACCTTTATCGGAAATCCGAATATCATAAGCTGTTTGCTTATCCACATCATAGGATATTAAGACCTGCTTTTGACCATTCTGAAGAAAGTCTGAAACAGTTAATTTAATAGCGCTTGAATATTCATTAATTACAAATGGTTTATCATCTTCAAATACAGTTTTCCATGCACTGAAATTCCAATCGTTTAACTGTTCAGTGTAAGAAACCTGAACTATCGTTTTTTGTCCTAACCATATTCCATCGGCATCATAACCTTTGTTGAAGCCAATATCTGGATTTGGCGGAACACCCCATGGATGTTGGTTACCTGGCCAATAATTTCCTTTAATTGCTCTGATTTTCAATGCATAGTTCTTCCCTTTTTGTCTGAAAATAGTAAAATCGCCAGTCAAAGGTTTTCCATCTATTTTTATATCTATAGGATTAGTTAAAGTTAAATTATCCTTACTCTCGTTTGCTTTATAATACTGCCAGTGTTTATTCTTTTTATTTGATGCAATCAGCTTAGGTTCATCACTTTCTAAATAAACTACTTTAGTCTGGTCTATAGTTGCTGAAAGGTGATTTAAAAACTGAGGCCTGCTATAAATTAAAGCTCCATCATTTGTTCTACCCAATAATTTACTTAAATAAAATCCCTTTCCCAGAAGGGAAATATTCGTTAATAAATTACCACTTGGAAGCACTGTTGGCGTTAACTCCAAACCAAAGCTAAAATTGGTTACTAAACTATCTGGATATCTTAGTGGTGCTTGTAACTCGGATGTTTCTTGTCCAATTGCATTATTAATTGTATGAAAAAATAAAATTGCAGACAACAGGATACATCTAATGTAAGGCATGATCATAATAGTTAAAATTTTACCAGTCTTCATTTTGAATCAATTTTTTATTTACACCAGTTTCATAAGAAGGAAGAGGCCAGAGCACGTCTCTTTCACTAGCATTGGTATAATACTCTTTTCCAGACACGTTTACAGAAGCTGTTCCTACTGGTATTTCCAATAATCGAATTTTCATATTCTTATAGAAATCGCCCCATCTTACTACATCATTTTTTCTTAAAGCCTCAAAGCATAGCTCCCTTGCTCTTTCATTTTTCAATTCCGTCTTAAAGCCATCATAATCCAACTGCGGAAGATCAGCTTCAATACTAACTGCATTTAAAGGCTTTTTATAGGCTCTTCTACGCACTTGATTTATGGCATTATAAGCCAGAGGATTTGGATTTTTGTTTACCTCATTTATTGCTTCTGCATACATTAACAAAACATCTGAGTAACGTAACAAAGGAAAGTTCTGCGGAGTACCAACACTATTTCTAGGCAAAACGCTTTCGTTTTCTCTTCTGAACTTGCCACAAAATCTATTAATGATATCAATGTTAGCAGGCCATGGATTTTGCTTATCACTTAAATAACGAAAAGGAGCAATTGCCCAGTCTCTTCTGCTGTCGCCAGTTTGATATAAATCATATAACCATTTAGTCGGATGAAGAATTCCATTTGAATAACCAAAGCCACCCACTCCAGTAGCAGAATACATTATACCATTATTTATCCCTACCTGTCCAACGGTACTGGCGTATAAGCCGCTTCCATTACCATAAAATTCGACTTCCCAGATACTTTCTTTTATATCATATAAATCTTTAGCATAATTAATAAAAACCTGTTCGTAAGAACTATTAAGTGCATGTTGTCCGCTTGTAATGACTTTTTCAGCCCATTTTTCTGCTTCAGCATATCTCTCTGTTTCCTTTAATGGAAAACCAGCCATATATAAATTCACCCTTGCTAAAATACCCCAGACAGCAGATTTGCTGATTCTTCCTGCAGATTCTACTTTATTTGTTTCTACAACCAAATCAGCAGCTTGCTCCATATCCTTCAGTACTTGAGTATAAACCTCTTTAATTGAAGATTTTGGAATCTGAACATCTTCCTCCTTTCCAGATACAGAGGGTTTTAATACTAAGGGTACCCCTCCATAGCGGCTGACTAGCATAAAATAATAATAACCTCTTAAAAATAAAGCCTGACCTTTTACATTATTCCTTTCCACCTGGTCTATATCAATATCTTTATTCTCAACATTTGCCAATAAGAGATTTGCTCTGTTTATCCCTTTATAAATTGCTCTCCAATGATTCAATAACTTATCATCTGTTGTATTTACTGTATAATAGGTGATTGTACCCTTGTCGTTACTAAAATTTGGAAAAGCTTCATCAGCTTCCAGTCCCATGCGGCCCAACATAGTATTTCCATACACATAAGTTTCTCTCAAAGTAGAGTAAATACCTTTTAACGCAGTTTCCAGTTGCTCTGGAGTTTTGTAATAATTATCTGTTGCTAAAATGTATCCATCAATATCCAATTCCAGCATCTTTTTACAGGAAGGAAGAACACTTATAGAGAAAAATAACAACAAGCTTAAACAGCATAATTTAAAGTTCGAGATTTTCATATCAATATTTTATATATCTATAATCAATTTATAATGAGATGCGGGCACCTAAGCTGACAGTAAAGTTTCTTGGATAAGAAGAATAATCAAAACCAGGTGTCAACGTACTATTTGCAGTTGAAACTTCAGGATCAAATCCAGTATACTTTGTCCAGGTAAAAAGGTTCTGAGCGGAAGCGAATATTTCAAGCCCATTGATTTTCTTCAATAGATTTCTAGGTAGGTTATAGGAAAGGTTAACCGTTTTAAGTCGTAAAAAAGACCCATCTTCCAATGTCCGTGTAGAGTACCTGCCTTTAGGCCCAAAACCTCCAACCCTGAAATGTTCATTACTTTGATTTTCAGGTGACCAACGGTCTGCATATGAAGCGAACTGGTTAAAGTTAGCCCTGTTTGCAAAGTTTCCTTCAAATGCCAGTCTGTTTGCATTCATGATCTGGTTACCATAGTTCCATTGAAAAAACACATTTAAACTAAAGTTTTTATAAACAAAATTATTAGTAAAGCCACCGAAATGAACAGGTAGTCCTCTTCCAATAATAACAGCATCCTTATCATTTACAACGCCATCACCATTCTGGTCTTTATACTTGATATCACCTGGTTTAATAGTTGCTGCAGTATTTCCATTTGTAGAAACTCCTGCTTTTAAAACATAGTTACCATTTACAAGATCAAAATCTTCATATTGATAATTCCCCAGCCATTCGTAGCCATAAAACTGACCGGCAGGCTCACCTAATTTTGCTTGATATAAAAAAGTACCATTATAATCTCCTGTAAACGGCACAGTAGACTGTATCATGTCCTGACCTTCTGCTAATTCTAATATTTTATTTTTATTAAAGCTGATGTTGAATTCCGTTTCCCACTTAAATGCTTTGGTGTTTATATTTACTGTATTTAAAGTAAATTCCAGTCCCTGATTTCTAATTTTTCCTACATTTTTGTATACCGTT
The DNA here is from genome assembly GCF_040203335.1 of Pedobacter sp. ASV1-7. Classification (NCBI taxonomy): domain Bacteria; kingdom Pseudomonadati; phylum Bacteroidota; class Sphingobacteriia; order Sphingobacteriales; family Sphingobacteriaceae; genus Pedobacter; species Pedobacter sp. ASV1-7. The sequence continues at coordinate 92,629 of NZ_JBEHBV010000010.1, forward strand.
GAAAAACCTGTGCTTAATGGAAGGTTAGAGTTCAAAAGTAAGTCTCTGGTTATTTTTGAATAGACATCGACACTTAAGTTAATCCTGTTTTTTAATAAGGATAAATCATAACCTATATCCAGTTGTGCTGTCTTTTCCCATTTCAAATCTTGATTTCCCATATTATTCACCATGGCAATGTATTCCGGCTTCTGGTTATTAAATGAGAAGAATGTTGATAACACTACATTCTGATACCTTGCGTAATCTCCAATCCTATTATTTCCACTTAAACCATAACTAAGGCGTAATTTTGCATCACTGATAATATCTGATCTTTTAATAAAGTCTTCTCTACCCATCTGCCAGGCAAATGCTCCTGAAGGGAAGAATCCCCAACGATTTTGCTTTGCAAATTTTGATGATCCATCCATTCTTATAGATGCCGTAAATAAATACTTTGAATTTATTCTATAATTTGCCCGCCCCATTGCCGATGCTAATGCATTTCTTGAAGCTAAGGAGATAAGTCCTGCAGGCGAGCCTAATTGTAATGCTCTCAATTTCAAGTCTTCATTAGGAATATTAGTTGCTTCATAAGCATAAGTTTCTACTTCATTTTGCTGAAATGTTATTCCACCAACTACATCTAAACTGCTTTTACGAAAGTTCTTTTTATAAGTCAAAGTATTTTCACTAACCCAGCTTTTCAGGTCAGTATTGCCATAAGCTCCATTTACACCATTTACGTTAACACTACTGGCAAGTCCTTTATAAGTTTTTGAATTATAAAAGGCTTCATCTTTTGTTCCTAAAGAATTGAGCCCACCTCTAATGTTTAAGGTCAAATTATTAGAAATTGAATAAACTAAACCTGCATTTACTAATAAACTATTCTTAGTCTGTTGTCTGATTTCATTTTGTGTTGTAATCAATGGGTTCATTAAAGCCAATGCCACAGCATCTTCAGTGTCAAATAGATCATTCACAATATCTGCTTCATTAGAAACAGGTCTATATCCCAATGTTCTATACATTAAAAACGAAGCATAAGAGTTTGAAGAAGATTGACGAAGAGAAGCTACGGAGCCATAATTTCTGTCTACACTAAAGTTTACGTTTATATTAGCTTTCAGCTTACTAGTAACATTTTGGTCTATAGATACTCTAGCTTGAGTTCTTTTGTATCCAGAGTTTATAACAACACCATCCTGATTTACGTAAGAACCAGAAAAAGAATACTTTGTTTGCGGAGTTGCGCCTCTAATTGCCAAATCATGACTATTCATTACTGCACCTCTAAACAATAAGTCCTGCCAATCTATACCCTTAATATTTTTATAGTCTTCCAGCTTCATATTAGGTTTATTCAGATACAAATCTCCCATTTCATTAGGCTGCACTTCTAATTGATATTTCACAAATTCATAGGGACTCATCATATCCATTTTCTTTGTAACAAATTGCTTCCCTGCATAAGCTTTATAACTTACTTCCGGTTTGCCTGGTTTACCTTTTTTTGTTTCTACTATAACTACTCCGTTTGCTCCACGAGAACCGTAAATAGCTGTAGCCGAAGCATCTTTAAGTATTGAGATTGATTCGATATCCTGAGGATTTAAAGAAGAAGTAGAGAAATTTTCAATTGGAAATCCGTCTATCACATACAACGGAGAATTACTTTGCGTTAAAGAATTACCACCTCTAATAACAATATTCATCCCGGTACCCGGCTGATCATCATTACTTGATACCTGAACCCCAGAGACTCTTCCAGCCAGAGCCTGTTCAAAGTTTGTTACCGGGGCCTGTTGTAATTCGGCTACTTTAACTTCAGCTACAGATCCAGTAAGGTCCCGTTTGTTCACAGTACCGTAACCTACGACCAGTACTTCATCGAGTTTGGTTGGTTTTTCCTTTAATACAACATTCAAAGTATTCCGATTCCCGGTTGCCACTTCCATATTATCGTATCCAATAAAAGAAAAAACAAGTATTGAATTACTTTTAGATACTCTAATCGTAAAATTCCCTTTAACATCAGAGACTGCTGTTGCAGTACCACCTTTTTCCCTGATTGCAACACCTGGAAAAGGGATATTATTTACATCGGTGACTTTCCCTGTTATTACAGTTTGCATAAACTCCTTAGTGGTTCTGAAAACTTCGGGTTCCTTTCTTTTTACTAGTATAGAATTCTTATCTATATAATAATTAAGTGGCTGATTGCTAAAACACAAGTCCAACGTTTCCTTTAATGGCATGTTTTCTATATTTACTGTAATCGGTCTGGCCGCTTCTAGGTCATCCGAGTTGTAAAGAAAATCATAGCCGGTCTGCTTTTGCACCTGAGCAAAAAATGCTGCTATAGACATCCTATTCGCTTTCAAAGTAATCTTTTGAGCATAACTGGATGCACTAACCTGCATAATAGTTAGCAGTAATAAAACAGTAGATAGCTTCATTATAAGAAAAATTTTATACAAAGCAGAGGTGGCCCTGCTGCTTGGTACTGCAGTGGATTTTTTATACATTTGGTTATTAGGTTAATTAATATTTGGTTGTTTAAGGCAATAAATAGAATTATCCGACCCGATTTTTCGGTAACCGGAAGTGCAGCGAACACTTCCGGTATTTTTGGCCGATAATTGTCGTAAAAGATTAGTATTAGTCTACAACAATGATCCTCCTTCCTTCGAGCTTATAATGTAAGTTTCCAATTTTTTCCAATTGAGCAAGTAAGTCATTTAAACTTTTGGTTCTGTAGGACAAACCTCCTAGCTTGGGGCTCTTTTTAGTATTTCTATATTCTACTTCTACGTCATACCATCTAGATACTTTTTTCAGCACACTCTTAATATCTTCGTCCTGAAATTTGAAAAAGCCGTTATGCCAGGCTATTACATCTTCAGTATTGACTTTTTTTACCACAATACCATCTACTCCATCCATTATTAAAGATTGCTGACCAGGTACCAAAAGAGACTTATGCTTATTTTTAGAAACTTTTACTGATCCTTCTAATAAGGTGGTTGCAACCTCAGCATCATCTTCATATGCAGAAATATTAAAATGCGTCCCAAGCACCTCTACCACGCTTCCTTTTGCTTGGACATGAAATGGTACTTTTTTATCATGTGCCACTTCGAAATATGCTTCCCCCTTAAGACTCACTTCTCTATTTTTCTTAGAGAATTTAGTTGGAAATGTGAGCGATGATGCAGAATTTAACCATACCCTGGTACCGTCAGGAAGAACGATATGATATTCACCTCCATTAGGCGTTTTGATCGTGTTATAACTTGCTTCTTTCTTATCAACAGCTGGTAAGTCTGATCGGTTATAAACTAATTGTCCTGCACTGATTTTTCTAATGGATACATTTCCTTCATTTGCCAGTTCTCCTGTTTGTGCATCACTTAGTGATATTTGCTTGCCATTTGCTAATGTAAGTACAGCTTTGTTGTTACCAGGGTTAATTACGATTTGATTACTCTTAACATTAGCGGTTGTATCTTCTTTCTCCGAAAGGATAATATAGAGAATTGCAAAAACAGCAGGTACTAATATAGCTGCAACGCGGAAGAAGCTGTTATAAAAAATTCTTTTGTATATGGGTAAATGTACACTGTTGAACTTAGGATCTTTCTTTATCAGATTTAAGACGGCATCTGCTTCTGCTCCCCTAAATGATGGTCCACTATTTATCCCTTGCAATTCCCTATCAATCATCTCATCCATTTCTTTCTGATCAATATCTTTGGTAAGATCCATCAACTCAAGACAATCTTCTTCACTGATTGTATGATCTAAGTAGGCTTTTAATAAAAGCTGTAATTTTTCTTTGTTCAAATCTGGTTTATATTTGGCCTTTTAGGGGCTGTTAAAAGAGAGTACTTAAAATGCGGACTATAGGACTATTCAAAATGAAAATAATTTTAAACTATATAAAAAAGCGCCAGGAAATAGATTAAATCGGCATATTTCAGCTCTTTCTTTATGGTCTTTAGTGCTTCAACCATATGGTTTTTCACTGTATTTTGAGAGATATTCAGTTGATTGGCGATCTCGAGATGAGATAAACCATCATGACGACTTAATTTAAAAATCAGTCGTTGTTGATTAGGTAGCTTACTTATTACATTTTGGGTAAAGCTTTCCAGTTCATTTGCCAGAATTTCCTCTTCTGTAGTATTTCTGATTACCTGGAGATTAAGTAATAATTCCTGTCTCAATACTGATGATTTACTAATTTCCTTATAGGCATCAAATGAAAGTCTTTTGGCAATTACATATAGATAAAGCCACAAATTACCAGATGGATCGAGCCTTGAGCGAAATAGCCATAGTCTTAGAAATGTTTCCTGAACAATTCCATCACATTGCGCTCGATTTTTTACAAATCGGAATGCCAATCTAAAAATTCTTTCAGAATAAAGATGATATACTCTATTGAACGCAGATTCATCCCCTGCAATAAGCTTTTCAATATCTAAACTATCTGAATTTTTGTACACGCTCAGGCTCTTTTAGATTAACAATAGCTTAACTAAAGTAAATCAAGGTTTTCACATCTATTTGGTTATATGTTATGTCCTCTTTCTAAAAATCAGAAGGGCATTACACAAATATGCGAGATACAAGCATTGTCGCTTTAAAATTTATTATCCAAATTATGTACTATATTATCAGTTTATTAGAGTTGTATCTTAATTACAGATATCGACATCAATTAACCAGAAATATTTAGTTAGTTTGTAGAAACAATCTAATAATGACGCTATCTATAAATAACCTTCGCGGTAAACTCATGCCCTTTGGGCTATGTCTTTTGATGTTTATTTCTTGTAATAAGGATAAATATGACCGAATCATCCCGCTGAAGTTTGATCAGAGTTCACTCCCTATAATCGCCAACAATGGTCAGAATTATTATGGCTATCTCTCAGCAACGAATGTTACACTGCTACAATGAATATTACGAAAGGAAGGTTTGATGTCACCTATAAAACCCATCGTCCTTTTATTCTTTAGTAGCAAATACAATAACTGGTCTTTATCTTCCAGCATAAATTTAATACGGAATTAATTCCATATTATTCGTGACTAAGAGCGAGTAAGTGTAGACAGCAAAAAAAAAGCCTCAAATTTCTATGAGGCTTTGCAAGCCTATTTTGTTATTGGCCGTATAATCATTCTAAGTGATTGATCTTTGGTGAAATAAGAAACAATCCAATTATACAAGGTTGCAATCTTGTTCCTATAATGTACCAATGAAACTAGGTGAATAAAAATCCAGATAAACCAAGCAACAAAACCTTTGAAATGCAAATTAGACGGAAGATCTACTACTGCTTTGTTACGTCCGATTATAGCCATAGTACCCTTGTCCTTATATATAAAAGGTATTAGTGGAATTTATTATCTGTTGTTTGTATGCAGGTATCACCAATTGCATATACATTTTTTAAACCCTTAACTTTATTAAAAGCATCTGTGATTAGTCGTTTTCCTCGTCCGTAACATTCTCTGGGTATCCCCTCAAACATTTGTGAGGTAACCTCTAGCAGGGTATTTTTGAAGTATTGATATTTTGGACCTATCCTTCAATGATCGGGCTCCATCACTTGGCTTAACCATTAAAGTATGTTCTTTTTTATTATTCACTTCGATCCTCTTGAAATAATCGCCCAGTCAATTGGCACTTGTCATCAGATTATTGGGTAACAATCAAAAAAAAATGTTCAGAAGAGAATAATTAGTTGATTTTGCAAATAAATGTATTAATTTTAATTACCTAGCTAAAAATCACGGGATAAATAGATAAGGAAAAATATGGCGCTTCTTAAAAAAAAATCTCCTTTGAATGAAAATGATCGCTTGGAGGAAATGACTCAGTTGTTAAATCAAACAAATCAGGAATTATATGCTTATAAATACGCGCTCGATGAATCTTCAATAATAGCAATTACCGATCAAAGAGGAATCATTCGCCATGTTAATGATAATTTTTGTGAAATTTCTAAATATCGCCGCGAAGAATTAATTGGCAAAGATCATCGGATTATCAATTCAGGCTATCATGATAAAGAATTTATAAAGAACCTATGGCATACCATTGCAAACGGTAACATCTGGAAAGGTGAATTAAAAAATAAAGCAAAAGATAATAGTTATTATTGGGTAGACACTACCATTGTTCCATTTTTGAATCAAGAAGGAAAGCCTTATCAATATATCGCCATCCGATCCGATATTACCGAAAAGAAACAAGCCGAGCTCGAAATTAGAAGGCAGACCGAACAAATAGAAAACCTCCTGGAATGTATTACGGATGGTTTTATTGGCCTTGACAAAAATTTACATTATACGTATGCCAATAAACAAGTTGGAAAAATATTAGGCTTAAATGAGGAAACGTTAATTGGTAAAAACATATGGGAAGTATTTCCTGAAGCCGTTGGCTCTTCCACATACCATGCTATACAAAAAGCATTAACTGAAAAGATATATATATGCCATGAAGATTATTACCAACCTTTAAATCTATGGCAGGAAAACCGTATTTACCCCATTGGAGATGGCCTTTCCATATTCATAAGAGACATTAGCAAGCAAAAGCGGGAAGAGCAACACCTGAAGTTACTAGAATCAGTAATAACCCATACAAACGATGCTGTATTAATTACACAGGCTGAGCCTCTGAATGAACCGGGTCCGGCAATCATTTATGTGAATGAAGCTTTTACAAAAATGACGGGCTATACATCTGAAGAAATAATCGGAAAAACACCCAGAATTTTACAAGGGCCGAAATCAGATAAAAATGAACTAAAAAAGCTGAGCGAGTCCTTACGAACCTGGACTCCTTGCGAAGTTACATTGGTCAACTATAAAAAAGGCGGAGAAGAATTTTGGATTAATTTAACAGTAACTCCTGTAGCTGATGAAAATGGTTGCTACACGCATTGGATATCAGTCCAACGAGACATTACCGAGAAAAAAGAAATGGAAACCCTTTTGCATAAAGCTACAGATCTAGCTGGTATCGGTAGTTGGGAGATAGATTATGTAACCGGAACTATATACTGGTCTGACCTCACAAAGGAAATTCATGAAGTTGACCTAAACTATAAACCTGATTTGATATCCGGAATTAATTTTTATAATGGAATAGAACATCAGGCTATTATTAAACGGCATATCGAACAAGCCATTAATAACGATATATCATTCGACACTGAGACGCAGATCGTCACACATAAAGACCAAATAAAATGGGTAAGGGTTATCGGTGAACCAGAGTTTGTAAATGGTACCTGCGTCAAGTTAAGAGGAAGCTTTCAAGACATCACTGAAAGAAAAATATCAGAAATAAAACTCAAAGAACTAAATCAAAACCTTCAGAATTACAGTCGGGAGTTAAGTATTTCCAATGCCGAACTGGAACAATTTGCCTATGTAGCATCACATGACCTTCAGGAGCCCTTGAGGATGGTCACCAGTTTCTTAACACAAATAGAAAAAAAATATGCTCCTGTAATTGACGATAAAGGAAGACAATACATTCATTTTGCCGTAGATGGTGCTAAAAGAATGCGTCAGATTATCCTGGATTTACTGGAATTTTCAAGAGTTGGCAAAAAAGAGGATAACCTAGAAGAAGTAAATTTGAATATCCTTATTACTGAAATTACCAGTCTTTTTCGCCAGCAAATAAAAGACACTAATGCTAAAATCGTTACTGATGTATTACCTACAATAACAACTTATAAACCTCCAATCAGGCAGGTTTTTCAAAATCTCATAGGAAATAGTTTAAAATATCAGAAACCGGGGGTTAATCCTGTTATTTCAATTTCCTGCGGAGAGTTGGGAACTTACTGGCTTTTCTCTATAACAGACAATGGTATAGGAATAGACACACAGTTCTTCGATAAGATTTTTGTCATTTTCCAACGGCTACATAATAAAGATGAGTACTCCGGTACCGGAATGGGGCTAGCAATAACAAAAAAAATCGTGGAAAACCTTGGTGGTAAAATTTGGGTTGAATCAGAAGAAAATAAGGGAACCACCTTTCACTTTTCTATTTTAAAATAACAAGTATATGAAACCAATACACATTTTACTTATAGAAGATAACGATGGCGATATCCTGCTTACTCTCGAAGCACTTGAAGAATTCAGGATTATGAATAAAGTGACAGTCATCAAAGATGGAAAAAAAGCAATAGACTTCTTTGAGACTTTACCAACAAAGGATAGTATTCCGGATTTGATCCTGTTGGATATAAACCTTCCTAAAATGAGTGGACACGAAGTATTACATTACGTTAAAACAGACAATGAATATAAGCACATTCCCATCATCATGCTTACTACTTCCTCATCCGAAACAGATATTTTACAATCTTATAACAACTATGCAAATTGTTATATTACAAAGCCAATAGACGTAGCCGATTTCATGAAAGCTGTGGCTAAAATTGAGGAATTCTGGATAAACATTGTGACCATGCCTAAAAATTAACAGCATGGGACTCGATAAAAATGCTTACAGAATTTTAGTGGTTGAGGACAACCACGGAGATTTCCTATTAATAGAAGATTTTTTATTTGAACAGATTGAAGCCCCAAAAATAACGCAGGCTTCAAATTACAAGGAAGCCGTCGCTATTTTAACCCAAGAAAAAAATGAGTTTGACATCATATTACTTGATTTATCTCTTCCTGACAATAAAGGGAAAACCTTAATCCAAGGAATCATTCCGCTGTGCCAGAATACACCAATAATTGTACTTACTGGCTACCACGACTTTACATTCGGCGTTGAAACACTTTCACTTGGCATATCTGACTATATACTAAAAGATGAACTAACGGCACTGTCATTGTATAAAAGCATTATTTATAATGCAGAACGTAAGAGAATTAACAATGCACTTGAAGCGCAAAATAAGAAATTGCATGAAATTGCATGGATGCATTCACATACCATCAGAGGTCCAATTTGCAGAATTATAGGACTGGTAGAACTCTTAAAATTATCGAATGAAAAGGACGAAGAAACAGCTACAATTATTGAACACCTACTTTCATCTGCCGACGAACTAGATCATATCATCCGTAACATTCCTAGTAGAAACCATTCCTAGGTAATTTGAGCCCAAAGCGGAAATAGCAATCTCTGCTAAAATTAATATTTTAGAAATGATAAATCTCTACCATGACCTGGACTTTAAAAAATTATTAATTACAGGAGCAAACGCATTCGCAAAATCCTCGATCGATCTAATTTCATCTGACAGACCAATATCTGAAAGCACAGCTTGTTTAAGCAATTGAGTGAGCTGTATCGCCAATTCTGAAGGGTGTCTTTGATCATTTCCAGGTACAATAAGTAAAGGCACAGAAATTTCTCGAAGCTCATTTATATGATAAAAAGCCCTGTCGTAAACAATTGATGCCGCTGCGAGAATACTTTTAGTATCCGATCTGGGTATACCGTCCCGAACCATTGCCCCAATTACGGGGGAAAGATTATTCAAAATCGATTCCCATGCCGCTGCTAATCCATTTTCTCTAATTTGATCCATGTATTTTTCAAAAAAAACTACCTCTCCGGCCTTATGCTCATCATCTTCAATATCTTCTACACTGATCAATACGAGACCTCTTACTCTTTCTGGATAAGTAACCGCAGCCTTTAAGCTTATAGTCGTACCTATGCCCGCTCCTCCAATAATGGCGTCAGGAATTTGTAGATAATTCAATAAATCAATAACATCTGAAGCATAATTAGCCCAGGTATAGTTGGTTGGATCATAACAAACTGATTTACCATATCCTCTTACATCAGGTAGAACAAGAGTTCTATTATAGCAAAGACGTTTGGCAAGAGGCAATAAACTTTGATGATCAGGTCCTCCGCCATGTAGTAATATCACAGTTGATTTTGATATGTTATTCTTGGGCTTAAATATTGCAGCATTCAGCTTACACCCATCCTTAGCTAGGAAATTGAAATACTGATGATCTAGCATTAGTTCCCTTGTTTCTCATTCAGAGATTTTAATTTTGCCTTCATCACGCTAATCTCTTCCTGCTGACTGGAAATAATTTCCTGCTGCAACTTTTTAATTTCCGGATCATTTGATTTTGATTGCTCACTCATTAAAATTGCTGCTGCATGATGGGGAATCATTCCTTTTAAAAATTGTTTATCTGAAACGGCTGTTTGAGATTGAATTAGTAAAAAGAATGCAACTAAGCCAACTGAGCATATCGTAATCAAACTTATATTCAGTTTTTTATTGCCATACATTTTTCCCATTAAAATGAGTTCAATGATAATCATTGGCATGGTCATCAGCCCCGCCATATAAAATTGGTTGATATTAGGATATACATTTTCCAGGCTATTAGCCATTGAGTACATCAGAATATACATGGCTATGAAAGAAAGTACTGCCATAATGAGCAGCTTTTTGTAATGGTTGCCATGATTTTGTGGCATTTCCATTTGCTTATGATCTTTATGTTCCATAATTAATGTGATTAAATGTATTTAATTAAAAATTAGTCGATTCTTGCACTTCTAAGGCGCAGGGAGTTCAGAATGACGGATACTGAACTGAAACTCATGGCAAGTGCAGCTATCATCGGTGACAGTAGAATTCCAAAAAAAGGATATAAAAGTCCCGCAGCTACAGGGATTCCCAATACATTGTATCCGAGCGCAAAGAAAAGGTTTCCTTTGATATTACCCATAACCTTGTGGCTTAATAAACGGGCTTTTGCAATACCATTCAAATCGCCCTTTACAAGGGTAATTGCTGCACTTTCAATAGCAACATCAGTTCCAGTGCCCATAGCAATCCCAATATCTGCCTGAGATAATGCCGGTGCATCATTGATCCCATCGCCCGCCATAGCCACTTTCTTTCCTTCAGCTTGCAATTTTTTTACTTCGTTCAGTTTATCTTCCGGTAACATCCCAGCTTTGAAGCCATCTAAATTTAAGGTTTGACTCACTGCTCTTGCTGTATCCTCATTGTCTCCTGTAAACATGATCACCTGTAAACCCTCTTCCTGAAGTTTTTTGATAGCAGCAGCACTAGATGACTTGATTTTATCAGAAATAACCACAAAGCCAACAGCTTTATTTCCAACTGCTAAATAAGAAACTGTTTTACCTTCTTTTTGTGCGGCCTTAACCTGCTCTTCTAATTCAGGATCAATTTCAGCTTTAACATGTTCCATTAATTTTTGGTTGCCTAAAGCAAGTTTTTCCTGCTTTAATGTACCCGTTACGCCTTTACCAGTTACAGCTTCAAAATTTGAGATAGGTTGAACGCTGACCTTTTTTTCTTCCCCATAACGAAGCGTTGCCTGCGCTAAAGGGTGTTCACTGCTGCTATTTAATGCTACAATTCTTTCAAGGACTTTCTTTTCATCAAAATCAGGATTTATACCAACGACCTTTTCAACTGATGGTTTCCCTTCGGTTACTGTTCCGGTTTTATCAATAATCACCACATCAATAGCATTCATTTTTTCGAGCGATTCTGCATTCTTAATCAACACGCCAGACTGTGCCCCTTTTCCTACCCCCACCATTACAGACATCGGCGTAGCCAAACCAAGCGCACATGGACAGGCGATAATCAATACAGCAATAGCATTTACAAAAGCGTAGACATACGCAGGATCAGGGCCGTACATTGCCCATACTACGAATGTAGCTATGGCAATCAAAACCACTACAGGCACAAAATAACCTGAAATCTTATCGGCCATTTTTTGGATAGGCGCTTTTGAACGACTTGCAGAATTCACCATTTCAATGATTTGGGACAACAGTGTTTCCGAGCCTACTTTCTCCGCAAGCATGACAAAGGTTTTATTACCATTGATTGTTCCAGAACTAACTTTGTCCCCAGGTTTCTTTTCAACCGGAATAGGTTCACCTGAAATCATAGATTCGTCAATCGTCACTTCCCCAACTTTAATACTGCCGTCAACAGGTATCTTTTCGCCCGGCTTCACCCGTAACATGTCCCCTTTCTGAATATCATCTATGGAAACTGTCGTTTCTTTTTCGCCTACAATCCTGGTAGCAGTATTGGGTGCCAGTTTCAACAGCTCTTTAATAGCACTGTTTGTTTTCCCGTGCGCTCTGGCCTCCAAAAGCTGACCAAGCAAGACTAAAGTCAGGATAACAGTTGCTGCTTCAAAATAAACATAGACCGTACCGTGATGGGTTTTAAACTGATCTGGAAAAACATCAGGAAAAAGCAGGGCGACAAGACTAAATAACCAAGCTACCCCCGCACCAATACCAATCAAGGTAAACATATTTAATTTCCATGTAACTATGGATCGCCAAGCACGCTGAAAGAACATCCATGTTGCATAAAACACCACTGGGATAGAAAATGCAAACTGAACCCAGTTCCAATATTTCAGTCCCATCAACTTGAAAATAGGATTACCTGGTATCATCTCAGACATTGCAATCAAAAAGATAGGTATGGTAAAAATCGTTGCGATCTTAAACTTGTGCAAAAGCATTTCATAAGTTTTATCCTCCTCTTCCAAATTAACGCCCAATGGAACCAAATCCATTCCGCATATCGGACATGAACCAGGCTGATCTCTGATAATTTCGGGGTGCATAGGACAAGTAAATTGAGTGGCCTGCTTTAACTCTGGTTTCTTCAGCAAGTCCATTCCACAAACCGGGCAATGACCGGGTTTATCATAAGTTTTATCACCTTCACAATGCATCGGACAATAGTATACTCCGGTTTCACTTTTATGAACCTTTAATGGGGCATTACCATGATGGCCATGCGTAGACTTTGCATGTTCCTGATGACCGCGATTATGTATTTGTTTATCCTCTGTGTTCTTATGGAAACCTGACATTTGTATCTTATAACTCCCGGCAGCCGAAAGAACTTCCTGCAATTTTTCGGTGGAAATATGCTTATCCATTGTGATCGTTGCTTCAGCTGGTTCCAGGGTAACTTTTGCAGAAATCCCATCAATATTATTTAAGGCGTCTTCAACTTTACTACGACAGCCCTGGCAGGTCATTCCTGTTATTTTATAGGTATGCTTCATAATGTAAATGTTAATTAATAATTTAATGTTAGTCCGGCGCCATAGCCCATGTCACTGTCATAGTGGGTAGAAAGGCCAAAATACTTGGTAACGATATATCTAAATCCTGCCATATACTCTTTATCGGTATTGACCATAAATTGAAAGCGCAATCTTTTGGATATAGGTACATCTTCTCTGGTCAATTGAAATCTCACATTTCCTTTATGATCGACAGAAGCATCTGCGACAATTAGCATTGGCAAAGTGTACTGTACCCCCAAATGAATTACCTGTCTAAAGTTTTTTGTATTGCCCTGTCCGAAAAGATTATTCCCGGGTGCAGTTTTTTGTCCGAAAATATTCTTCTCCGTCGGATCAACCGTTCGTTTACGAAAATCCCAACCAACATAAGGAAAGAGCCATTGATTTCTTCCAAGGTATCTACCGAAATGACTTTCACTTTCATAACCATGATGAGCTTGAAAACCCACTCTCCATTCCGTAGTGAAACGGTAGCGGGTATTTGCCAACATGATTTCGCCATCACTTCCATTACTTTCAATTCCAATTCTCGCCATGGGATGAAACTCCCTATCATCACTAAACAACTTACGCTGCGCCAATTTCGGATTTGGTATTTCTGGATTAGGTAAAGAATTTTCATAACTGAATACCCTACCCATGCCACTCATCATGTGATACAGGATATGACAATGGAAAAACCAATCACCACCAGGTTCTGTGGCAGCAAATTCAAGCGTATCCCTTTCCATCGGCATAATGTCTATAATGTTTTTCATAGGAGCATATTCACCTTGTCCATTGACAATCCTGAAATCATGACCGTGCAGGTGCATAGGGTGACGCATCATACTATTGTTGAATAAGATAATCCTTACATTTTCACCTTTTTTGATAGGGATTTTATCACTTTCTGAAACTGTTTTGTTATCCAGAGTCCATACATATCGGTTCATATTCCCAGTTAGATCAAACTTTAGTTCTTTCCATGGTCCCTTAGGTAAAGTTGTTTTCCTTGGATCACGAAGCATATTGTAGTTCAATGTAATGATGTCGGGGCTTTCTGCTGTCATATTCATACCTGCCATGCTTTTTTCATTAGACATTTGCATGCCCGGCATAACTGCTTTTTTGCTTTCTTTTTTCGGACGCTCTTCCCCCGTTACTTCGGGGTACATGACAGTGTTCATGTCCATAACCTGGTTCTGCATTTTCATGCCCTTCATTTCGATCATGTTACCGTTCATATCCATCATGTCGTTCATCATCTTCATTCCGGCAAAGTATTTCAGCTTAGGCAGTTTTTGAGCGGGAACTTTTTCTCCCTTACCAAACCAAAGTGAAGCAGATTTGGTACGGTCTTCGGGTGTAACCAAAAATTCATAACTTTTATTTTCCGGAATGGTGACTACCACATCGTACGTTTCGGATACAGCTATAATTAGCCTGTCAACTTCAACAGGCTCCACATCATTTCCATCAGTAGCTACCACGGTTATTTTACCACCAGAATAAGTTAACCAGAAATAATCAGATGCCCCGCCATTGGCAATACGAAGCCTTACTTTGTCTCCCGCTTTAAATTGTGGTTGAACATTCTGGTTCTTACCATTGATCAGAAAAGTATCATAGTACACATCACTTACATCCATAGCATTCATACGCTTCCATTCATTAGCCACTTTTGTTTTAAAATGACCTGTTCTAATGGCTTCGGCATAACTTTGGGTCGTTCCTTTCTTAATGGCAAACCAGTCGTTGGCATTTTTCAGGCTACGGTGTACTTCTTCTGGTTTCATATCTGTCCATTCGCTAAGAACTACCGGGATAGTTGGAATGTCCCACTCTTTTCTTTTGTTCATGATAAAAGCACCGTACATCCCAATCTGTTCCTGCAGTTCACTATGACTATGATACCAATGTGTACCATGCTGAACGATCGGGAATTTATAGATATAAGTAGAATGTGGCTTAATAGGCATTTGGGTAAGAAATGGTACACCATCCATTTTATTCGGCAAAAACAGACCATGCCAGTGCAGAGAGGTCTCTTCATCAAGTTTATTATGTACATATATCAATGCCGTATCACCTTGGGTAAAAGTTAGCGTTGGCATTGGTATCTGTCCGTTTACTGCAATAGCCCTTTTTGTTTTTTTTCCAAAAGTTACTGTAGTATCAGCAATATAAAGGTCATAGCGCACGGTTCGAGGTGGTTGATTAGAAGCAATGGTTTTAATCGGGCCTAAATTTGTTTTGGCTTTTTTAATATTTTCCATTGTAGCACTGTTGTCTCCCATCTGCATACCTTCCATGCTCTCCATTCCATCCTTTGGAGCATCTTTCATAGGCATCTTCATTTCGTCATGTTTTGTTGGAGCTGCTTTAGCCTTTTCAGGTACCAATTTCATTCCGCACTTAGGACAATTCCCTGGCTTGGGCGCATGAATTTCCGGATGCATTGGACAGGTGTAAATTACCTTCTGAACTGGCTCAGCACCGTCTTGCTTTTTATCGGATATTTTCATTTTCTTAACATCCTGGGCAGAAACCGCAGAGTAGAAGATCAATAAGAAAACCGTTAGTATATTTTTCATTTATTCGATGATTAATGATTAGTTAAAGATTCTTTTTGTTCAAACTATCCTTTGAATTTTGCACCCAGTTGATAATTAGGGATTTCTCCGCTTCACTCAAAATGGCATTTCTATGCATCAGGGTGTAGGACGATAAGGGCATACTACCATCTTTTAAACTATTCTCTATGGAGCGTAATTTATTCTGCTGTCGTCTTGGCGTGTAGGTACCAAATTCATTAAAGTTTAATTCTTTTTTACCAGATTGTATATGGTAATTCATAAACCAGTGCATGGGCTGTATATTGACATACCAGGGATACTCAGTATTATTACTATGGCAGTCATAACAGGCTTTTTTTAGAATACCCTGTACATCTGAGGGTACGGAAACTATTTTAGAAATATCATTCGGCATAACCTGCCCGCTTTTATTGCGGGCAGGTTGTACAAATTGAATAAGTATAAAAATCACCAATAGTCCAAGAAGTATTTTCTTTATGCCTTTCATGCCTATTATTTTAATTCTTCTTTAACAGTTCCGCAAGTTGGCATCGCTTTTCCCAGATAAGGGTTTTTAATATCCTTTACCTCGCTCAACCAGATTGCTCCCTTATTGTTATTGTACATCGGACAGTGATCCACATACAGCGGTTGATTAGCGCCAAGTAGTTTAACGAGGTCGTACATATCCTTACTCAACATATCGAAATGTTCACGTTGATGTGCAATGTTTCCAACATTAGCTCCAATATGTTCGGCATGCCCTTTAGCATCATCGTGTATATCGGTAAAAGCTTTATCCTGCTCTGGTGTTAAAGATTTTTTGTAGAAACTGGCAAGAGCCGTTACCATTTCATTTCCAGCTGCTGCGGCCTCTTTATCATTATCATTCGTAAAGGCATTTTTTAATTTGAGGTATGAGGCTAATACTGCGGCAGTAGAAGTGCCTTTTTCTGAAGATTCAGATGCAGCGGCCGATGTTGCTGTAGCGTCTGAAGGAGTGGTTGACTGAGTTTTATTACTACCATTAGAACAGGCTGCTAGAAATAATAAGGAAAAAACTGAGCTATAAATTAATATTTTCATCGTATTTTTAATAAAATCTTTTTAAATGTTTGATTACCTGCATAGCGGAACAAAGCATACTTGTGTTATCCTATAGCAGAATTATTTGATAAAATCCGAATGTCAATTGTACAGCCAGAACACCCACATAAAGGTGAAGCTGTACAATTAACAACCAGATTACTTTAAAGTTTCCTTTACGGCTCCGCAGGTTAACATTTGCTTTCCGTAATAAGGATTTTTGATCGCAGCATTATCAGAAAGCCAATAACTTTTTTTCATTGGACAATAGTCATAATAAACTGGGTCTTTAGTAAGTTTTATTGCCTTAGCCAGTTTAAAAAGATTTGTTGAAAAATTAGCGAAATGTTCCCTTTGGTGGGAAATGTCTTTTGTTTCGGAGATATGTTTGGCATCAAATGCAAGTTTATCCTGAAACCCCATGAAGGTTGTCATTTCTGCTTTGGGCATAGACTTCATGTCAACACTTGCCAATGCTTTAGAAAATTCGCTTGCTTTTGATGCTGCCATTGCCGCATCAGAGTTTACTAAGGCATTTTTGATGTCATAGTAAGCAGTTAACAATGATTGTGTCTGAGTACTTTGGGCGAAACCAGGGTTGGTCCACGCAGTTGCAATTACAGCAACTACTAAAAATATCTTTTTCATGATGTAATAATTTAATGTTTAGACTAAATCTTGGTCATAGCGGTAGCTATGCGGAGTTTATTATATGCTAATCCCCCATTTTACCGGGTTCAACATCTCACATTAAATCTTATATCTGAAAACTTTGAATGACTATACGAATGTCCTTGTTAGGCGGTCTTTCTCTATGATCTGCATAGGCGCCTCGACCAAGTTTAACATCTGTTACGGGAATTAATAAAGAGTAAGAATGATCAGTAAGCCACAATACAGGTAAAAAAAACTGCACTTTGCTAATTTCAGGAACTAATTTGCTTTGAGTAGCCAAATCATTCACTAAAGTTTTACAGCAAGGATCTTCTTTTGTAAAATTCTGCCCAGATATTGGGGTAGTTTTGTGTTCATGTCCACCCGCATGATGGTGATCATGATCTTTGTGTCCATGATGAGCAGGTTCATCATGATCACCCACCTCCATTGCTAAAGCGCAACCAAAACCTACAACGGTATTGAGCAAAAATATCACTAACAGAAAGATAGCTTTACTTTTCATGATTAAACAAACCTATATAAAGGTGCAAAAATAAATTTACATAATTCCGCGTTTTTTTTACATCTGATAGGTCCTCTGGACAAAGCAATTTTGTTGAAACATAGAAATAACTCACTTATTATCAACAATATATCGGAGATCAATTTTAACATACAGGGTTAACTAAGGCAAATAACAACTAAAACCCATATACTATTTAATGATCAAAAAGTAATCATAAGTTTGATGTATAGTTAATGATAAAATGAACTGGATCACCCGTGAAAGACCAAAAAACGACCGCATTGCTTGTCCCTGGCTAATCAAGAATTTCATTGATAAGAATTCAGTTTTTTTTATGTACCATTCGATCAGGTTATTGAGATCAGTAAAGAATTAAATGCAATCCCATTTGATGTACCAGATGTTGAACTAACGCATCAAAAAGATGAATGTACTTTTGATGCCCTAATTAAAAAGTACGAATTAAATGACCCTGTGCTTGATGCAATGGCACCTATCGTGAGAGGTGCAGATACCGACCAACATCACCTATCCAGCTAGTGTGCCGGATTATGGGCGATTGTCGCTGGAATGGCTTATAACATCAAAGATGATTTAGAACTGTTAGCAGCAGGAACAGTTATCTATAATGCACTATACACCTAGGCAAAACATCTTCAAAATGTGAAACACACAGAAAGTCCTGTAGAACAATTACTGGTTGATGTGTACCAAAAATTTCTAAAAAAAGGAACTACAGGGAAAATACCGGTCTGGGCGACTGAACTAAAAACCATTATTCAAGATCAGATTGATACTAACCTTTCACTGTGTATATTCCGGAGAAGTTGACCATGTTATTCCGTGCCAAACGGATGCATCAGATGCTGTAAAAGAGTGATCAAAAAATCAGAAAAGAAATCGAAAATGCCATCGCAATATGCGAAGCAGAGTTAAAGGAGTTAAATCAGCTGGCTAATCAGGATCTTGACATAGCTGGTTTAGCTGATTTAGAAGTCACTAACCTTAAAAACCTCACTGAATGCTACGCAACAGCAGATTCTGAAGTAAATAGGGCAATTGTGAGTTCGATTTATCCTGAAAAATGGGTTTTTGATGGGGAAATACATAGAAACGTTAAAATCAATGAAGCAGCTCGGAACGCTTTCACTTTTGCATTGAATGCTTCCGCAGAAGCATTTGTACTCCTATTAACAAAGAAGTTGACGATGGAAAAGCGATGTGTATAAATGGATCTTGCTACTGTTTTAAAGCCTTCAATTCCGCTGTCTTCTACATGATTGTACATAAAGCCAATCGGGTAAAGCCAAGATCTCTTTGCGTACAATTCTTAAATATATCACCGAGTTTGATGGATAAATCATAAGCTTTTTTAATCATGGGATATCGTTCAAAAAGCAATTTGGCACGTTGTTGCTGTGATCCTGTCCATTTACTAAAGTGTTTGAACAGTAAATATCTACTTCTTGCCAACAATTGTTTCAAAGTATCGCCATTATCCAATATTTCCGGTATATAGCTTGTTCTTGTCTGCCTGGCTTTAGCTACAGCCTCATTTTCCTGATCCATAGCTTCCCACCGATATTTAATCCGAACTTCCTGAACCGCGTTATAAGCAAGCTTTTGTAAATGGAAACGATCAATAATTCTGCGCACATTGACAAAACATCTCTTGATAGCCAATTGCATATTTGCAGCCATATCCATAGTAACTTCCCATACCCTTTTTCGAAGTCTTTCAGGTATTCGCCTCAATACGCTTATAATATCTTCGGCTACTGTGCCTTTAATCATAGCTACAATAGCAATGCATAAAGCAACTTTTTGACCGCGAATAGGAAAATCCTGAATCTCAACTTCCGGAAAGAAACCTTTGGATTCAAGGGCTTTTTTATCATACCCATCAGGGGCTATATTCTGCTCCTCAAGGTAGATCTTTAGCTTCTTTTCTACCTTTTCTACTTGCGTTATCTCAAAATAATCCAGAGTACCTTCTGGTAATAATAAACTGATTAAGGTTTGCTCGGCTTGACTCAAAATGAAAAATAGATTGTTTTACAAATGCAAAAGAAAGAATTTATTTTCTTCCCCCAACAATTCCGCTTGATTCTTCAACTTATCTATCACATTAACAAGAAGTTAAGACATAAAAAAACCGGAATAAAATTTCTTGAAAAATTTTACTCCGGTAACGTGATCCCGCTGGGATTCGAACCTCGTTCAAATATCAGCGTTTAAATAGTATTTTATGCGGTTTTCGATTTTGACTCACCTAATCGCTCACCATTTATTTTATAAGTTTTTAGCTGCAATTGCTATAACATAAAAATAAGAAAAAATTTCATTAAAAAGCATTTATAAAAGATTCCTTATGCAAAAGCCACCTCGCAAACTGATAAAAAATTGCTTTTTTACGAAATTCTTAGTGATTTAAAGATCACTAAAAATATTAAAATTGGAAGTTCTAAAAATAAAAAATTATCGAAAAACTAAAGAGAAACACTATATTAATCGTTTTAAATTAACGAGAATATGGCTAAAAATGATTCAGTTCTGATAGATGGCATTTTGGACGATAGAATACTCCAGAAACTACCATCCGAAAAACGTGATGAGGCATTTGAATATTTTGCAATAGAACAGATAATGAAAGATTTTGATCTAACGACAGATGAAGTCTTAGCCGGATTAGTCGATGGGAAAAATGATGGAGGTATCGATGGTTTCTATATTCTGGTCAATGGTCACTTAGTAACTGATCCTAACTCTTTTTTTTGGCCCAAAAGTAATTCAGATCTTGAGGTTTTCGTAATTACCTGTAAGCACGGCGATACCTTCAAACAAGCACCTTTAGATAACATTGCAGCCTCACTCACGGAAATTTTTGATTTTGGTGTAGAAGATAAAGACTTAAAGGGAGACTATAATGATAAGTTACTTAAGCAAAGAGGATGGTTAGTGGCGGCATACAGACGTCTTGCACATAAGCTGAATTCTTTTTCTGTTAAGATTATCTACGCATCTCGTGGCGATTCGAGTGATGTGGGTGAATCGATTAAGTCGAGAGGAAACCAAATCGTTAAAATAACTAAGCAATCGTTCGGCGCATGTAACGCGGAATTTATTTTCTGCGGCAGTTCCGATTTAGTAGATTTAAGCAGAAAAGTTCCAAACTTCTCTCTAGAGCTACCGTTTATTGAAGTACTTGCAAAGGGAGAAAGATATGTTTTATTAAGTAAACTATCTGACTACTACAACTTTATCATTGATGAATCGTCTAAGCTAAGGCGCTATTTGTTTGACTCTAATGTGAGGGCATATATGGGGCTTAATCGAGTTAATGAAGATATTAAAGCCACCTTGGAAGATAATGATTCTCCTGATTTTTGGTGGCTGAATAATGGAGTAACCATATTAGCTACTTCTGCACAAGTAATAGGCAAAACCATTCATATTGAAGATATTCAAATTGTAAATGGTTTACAGACAACTGAATCTATCTATAAACACTTTCAATCTGGTTTAAGAGATTACAATGAAAGATCGGTTTTAGTTAAGATTCTGGTATCGAATGATCTTACAATTAGGGATTCAATAATAAGAGCAACAAATAACCAAACCATTGTGGAGCTATCAGCGCTGCATGCAACCGATAAAATCCAGCGCGATATTGAAGATGTTCTTTTGAGACACGGCATTTATTATGAAAGAAGAACGAACTATTATGCAAGCCAAGGGATAGTTTCAACACTTATAGTGACACCATTGTATATAGCAGCAGGTTTTCTTAGCCTCATACTTAGAAGACCAAAAAGAGCACCCTTACTGAAATCTAAATTCATGAGAAATGAACAGTCTTATGAAGAGGTTTTTTCGGAAAAGACGCCTCTGGAAATCTGGCCAATAATTGCAAAAATATTGATCAAAACAGATGAAGTGCTAGAGTTACATAGACCAACAGGAAAATATAGTAATGATGGATTTTTGAAAAGGTATCGGCATATAGTATCGTTTTTAACTGTCTCAAAGCTATTTGGCAAATATAATTATGGGGTACAAGAACTTCTGAAGTTTGACGTCAACTTATTTACAAGTGATCAAATAACTGAGACCTATCTATTTATAAAGTCTAGCAATCTAATTGGGAATAATTCTAAACGTGATAATCTGAACTCGAATATTTACGAAAAAGCTGCAATTAAATTCAATATTGAAGGTATAGAGATTTTAAGTCTACCAATTAAAACCCCTTTTATAAAACGCAGAATTATTGAACTTGACAAGGCTTTTCTTGAGGAGGTGAACAACTTATTACCGGATCAACCTTGGCCAAAAGGAACAAAAAATGAAGTTGCTTACAAACTTAATGTTGCAGTTTCAACTGTTAATAAAGCAATCAATATACTAATTCAACAAGGTGTTAGATCGCGGCAAAAAAATAATCAAATTTTGTAGATTGAATTATATAATTACAAGTCGGACTTGAATGCACTTGTAGTAAATTAAAGTCACATTCCCACAGATTTGCGGTGTCAAAATCAATACGATATAAATACAGCGTAACAAGAACAAGGGCATTCAAACTGCCCATTGTTATCACTCTGTTGTCAACACATTGTTTTCTAATGTTTTTACAGCACCTTTAGCCTGTTGGATAAATTTTTTCTGATTTTTGTGCTCCATATCTTCATAAATACATTTAGGCAAAATAATCAGATAACTCTTAAGATTCTAAGAACTTGCGGATAAACCCCTCAATTATTCAGTCGCGAAAAATTAACCAAGATGAAAAATGCTTACCATATATTAGTCAGATGGCTGGCAAGTTATTATATTCGTTAAAATTTACGCATCATAGAGACAAATAAAAAGATATTACCGTTTTTAGGTTGGATATTTCTTAACCTAATTCTCCCTTTAGCTCCTATTGGGTTGAAACTATTTGTTAATATTTTTGGCCCTGGGGGACAACTAAATATGACCTCTACCTATGAAGTTAGTGATTTCCTCATCTACAGTTTAATGATTAGTATTATTAACCTTAACATAAACATTAATGGTGCTAAAACTATTTTGGAAAGATTATGCAGGGGGACGTTGAATGTAATTATTGTTTTAGATTGTATTTTACTAACCCTTACTTATCTGACCATTAAGGTTAATCATATGGAAGTATTTTTTATACTGGCAATAGGATTTCCAATTATTACGGGCATGTTTTTTAAGTTTAAATACCAACCTATAGAAGAATAAGGCTATGCAGAATATTGATAAGTTATGGATTACAATTTTATTTCTTCTAGGGCTGGTGACTTTTATCGTTGCATTTATGTTCTTATCTTATTACATTAATAAAAAGGTAGTACCTGAGATTGATCGTGATATGGACAATGCGGTTATTAATCTCGATGGCCCGCACGCTATAACGGAAACTAAATGGACAAGATATCTTGAAATATTTATCGCTTGCTTTATGTTATTTTTTTTGTTGCCGCTATTTATTTTGGTTGCTGTTATAATAAAACTTGAAAGCAAAGGGCCAATATTTAACTTGAATTTATACATAGGTTTAGATGGAAAGCCATTTCATTGCATAAAGTTTAGGACTTTTAAATTAGCACAAGTAAAACCGACGGGAAATTCAATTGAGAAACAAAAAATAAACTACACCAAATTTGGAACTTTTCTTGTTAAGACTTCTATCGATGAAATTCCTATATTATTTAATGTATTAATGGGTTCAGTTTCATTGGTTGGAAGAAGTCTTTATCTTAGTGACCCAAAAAATTTAGTTAAAGTACCGGCACAGTACAAGGAGATCATATTAAGTGTAAAACCTGGGTTGGCCAGTCTCCATACTATTGGAGTACGCAGAAAAAAAATCAAACCCGATCACATGTATATTTTGGATGCATTTTATGCAGAACGCAAAAGCCTAGTATTTGATATAAAGGTTCTCTTATCGTCCGTAGTTATACTTGGTTTAAATACTGAATATTAATTTTACAATTTGTTCTGGCTCCTCAACACAAGTATTTTATAATTATGTTTTTTTAGCTACTTTGATACAAAGATTTAAGATTTTTCATCTATCGTTTGTTTTATGATGAAGTTTTTCTAACTTTCTTGGAATCTATAAATAACAACGGTCTCATATGAATAAAACAATTATAGCCATATACGGTAGGCAAGCTGAAGGAAAATCTACCACAATAAAATTAGCTTACGAATTTTTGATCTCACGTTATCCAAATGCAATATTTAACCCTATTGTAGATTTTTCAGGAGACATTCTCAGTACTGTTGAATTAAATGGAATTAGGATTGGCTTTGAGAGTCAAGGTGATCCAAGTTCAAGAATTATAACACAAGATACTTTAAGAAAACTTGCCGACAAAGATTTTAATATCGAAATGGGTGGTTGTGACATAATTATTTGTGCAACTCGAACCGAAGGTCAGACAGTTAAAAAGGTCGATGAGATTGCTTCTAAATTTGGATACCATACAATTTGGATTAGCAGCTTTTGGTCACCTACTTTAAACGAACAAGTTTTAAATGAAAAAGCTGCAAATAATATTCTTGACATAATAATATCATTAATAATTGGGCAGATTTAATTATTCTTTTTAAATGAATCAGTCTTATAGAACTAATCATCTTAGCAAACCATTAACTGACCTAGATTAAGTTTATTCCATATAAAGAATAGCATTAACAATTACAATTCTCATATAAATATGCATTTTTACCTACTCATCTAAATAACGACTTAAACATAACAATGAAGCTTCAGAAAGTTGTTTTCAAAAATATTCGAAATTTTACAGAAATTGCTGAATTTGATTTTAGTGATACTACTAATGTAAATACTGTTAGCGGGAAGAATGGTTCAGGAAAATCTACAATATTTAAATGTATTGTCCTATGTCAGAAAGCATTTTTCGCTATGCAAATTCCAGATAATAAGCTTATTCTGAATTCTTTAAAAAATGAACTAGCAAAATTTTTCACTACTAAAAATTCTTTTATCCAGCTTTCTTTTAGTATTGACGTTGAAGGTGAATCAATGCCTCTAATTGCCTTGTTTAAAGTTTCTTGCCTAAAATTTTCACAATCTACTGTTGATTGGGAAATAGTGGTCAGTGACGCTGATAAAGTTGCTATTTGTAAATATTGGAATTTAAATGCTCCTAAAGACATTATTGTTTACATTGATTCTAATAAGAACTTCATTGAAACGGACATATCTTACGACAATATTTCCATCACCGAACAGATTGATTTTTCAAATCTTCTGTTAAACACAATAATAAATCCCGACAAGATTTTCCAAAATATTTATACTAGTTTGATAAAGGTCTATTTGCGAGAAAGACTTGTACCCGCACGTCCAAGAAAGGATTTGTATTTCATTATTGCAAAGATCCAACTTAAGGAATTACTCCCTCAAATTCAACTTTCAAATTTTTCTGGAAATCAATTTGTAAACCAATTTGTTCTACTTGGCAAATCATCCTCTGGAAGGAATACCTCTTTTTACGATATTAGAAACTTTAGTTCTGGCGAAAAAGTTTTATTTTATCTTTTACTGTTTATAAATTACGTTCAAGAAATTGGAATGTTGGTCATTGATGAGCCTGAAAATCATTTTCATGAGGATCTATTGATGCGATTTATTAAAATGCTCAATGATATCACCAACACTAATGATTATAATGAATACATTGTTAAATTAGCGACTAAGAATAGAATTCTGCTGCCAAAAGAGACAAAGGCAGTTTATAAGAATTATAATCTTTCTCAAATAGTACTATTAACTCATTCTAAGAATCTAATATACAACAACCTACACAACGAAAGCAACTATTACATAGACAACTCCTTTAAGAAAATTGGTTATGACGACTCAGAAAAAATTTTGCGTGAGATAGGAATTAGTAGTATGTATTCAAAAGTACTCTTTGTTGAGGGATCAACGGATACCGATTTTTTTGACATATTTTTTAATGAGTATAATATAAAAGTACATCCATTAAACGGATGCGCACAGGTTATTGATACTTATAAGAAAATAATGAATATCAAACAGTTTTTACATGACAGTCATTTCTGTTTTCTTATTGATCGAGATACCCGAACTGACCAAGAGATAGAAAAATTAAGAAGTGAGAACACTACATTCTTCGATGATCACTTTATTATACTTGATAGGCATGAGTTTGAGAGTTATTTTCTCGATGAGCAGATTTTCTCTGATTTAATCATTCAACATGAAGCATTATATCCATCCCTAATTCCATTAAGGTCTGAGGATATTGAAAGTAAAATATTCGATCTTGTATCAGAAACAAGAGAGCAAGTATTTAAAAAACATTTAAATAAACTAAATGGGAACAGCATTGGGGAACTTAATAACATATTTCGCAAAAAAAGCGTACCTGTGAACTCCCCAATGGATTATGCAGGATTTCTAAATGAGACCTTCGATGAAAACGATGTAAGCGCGATTCTTAGAAGAAAGTTCGAATCAAATTACAATTTGTGCGAGGTCATTTATTCTGACCAAAATTGGCGTCTAAAATGGAAAACATTATGTGATGGAAAAACAGGCTTATCTAAAGTTACTGATTATTTCAAGTCGCATTTACAAATAACGTTTCAACGTCTCAAAATTGAGTTGAAAGGTGTTGTTGTGAAGAATAGGAGCTATGAAATTAATGAAATCATCAACCAGATTATAGAAAAGTTCGATGTTCAAAGGCAATAGACCTAAATGGCCATTCTTCACCCCTAACTATCAAAAATATTTAAACTAAAATAAATAATTATGGTTTATAACTGCAATTCTTGGTGTATTAAACTCTATAATCTTGAAAAACACCTACCTTGTTAAATAGCTTAGATATAATATCATCGATATGCAGAACGTAGGACTCTTCTTAACCAAGATACAGACTTTTGATTTACGCATCATTACAAAGGGAGAAGAGCAAAAGCAAGCCTATAGCATTATTCATGAAACACCATATTATAATTCATTTAGCTATAAGAGCGAAACGAGGGTATTGAAAGACACCGCATTGATAGACTTGCTATCTCAAGAGGTAAAATTCCTGGACCACTATAAACAAACAGTAACTAAATTACCAATTATGTAAAAAGCTATGAAATCGCCTTCCTAAAATTAGCACATAAAATAGTTAACATATCGGCATATGCTATTCCTTTTAAGTTGGCTAGCCCTTTAACAATCTCATCCACTAGCAATGTATCAAATACCTTATTTTGAACTACCACAAATGGTGTGTCAGATTCAATCAACAATCTATCGTTTGGGATTCTAAGAATTAACTTTTGTCCGGAAACGGAATTTATCATTGAATAGTTAATAGAAAAATAAGCCCCATTCTCAACTGCCCTTTCCAAAGTTTTTGTACTTCCAGAATACCAGTGCAAAATAAAGCTCCCATTAAATCCATCTCCAATAATTTTTACAACTTCATCTGCGCTACCTCTAGAATGAATTGTCAAAATTTTACCTCCTAAATGATTGCACCTATAAATCAATTCTTCAAAAAAATGTGTCTGTATTACACCTGAAGTTTTCGAAACTTTTAAATCTATACCAACCTCTCCTATATATTTAGCTTCAGGTAAATATGCCCACATATCTGAAATATATTTTTGATACTGACCTACTAATTCTGGATGAAACCCTAAGGCTGGTTTAATATATTTCGAATTTATGCGGTGCAACATTTTTTTGTATAAAACAGGCAAATTTGTAACAGCAATAGTATAGATTTTCTTTTGCTCTATTTCCGATACAACATTATCAAAATCCTTAACTAAATCTAAATGAGAATGTGTGTCAAATAAAAAATTATTCATTATTTAAATCCAAAAAAGCAGCTAACTCATTCATACCATTGACATACATTTGTTCGAAAAATTCTAAATCATTCTCAATCTTCCCAGCTATCTGAATTGTGAATTTATTATTAATTTGGCTTCTAAAATTTGCAACTCCAATTTTAAATGACCTTAATTCAGATTTTGCTTTATTTTCTTTATAATCAATATCTCTATATTGTGTCATATCTTTAGAAAAAGCTTTAATTACTGATGCTCTTCGTATAGTACAAGGCAAACAAGTTCCGCAATGAAGTGGTTTAGACTCTTTTTGATACCTTCCTTGATCTGGATGAGAACAAGACATAGTATATTTATAATTTTCCTTTATAAAATCAATATCCGAGCAATTTAACATCATCTCTCCTTTAGTTTGAAATTGGTAAGGATTTTTTAGTTTAATTTTCAATCCAAGGTCAATAAGTAATTTTTGAAGCAACGCCATATAATACGGATGAGTAGTTCTTGTACTACTACTACCTAGCCTAGTATTAGTTAATGGAATATTTAAAGATATCAATCCATTTTCAGGAATAAACAATTCAACTTCCTTTTGGCTACAGGATGCAAGTATTATGGCATGTGCAAAAAATAAGAATGAACGTGTCCTTGTACTATCTTCAACTCCTTTTAATGGTGTAGCATTAAAATTAAAAAATTGTACATCCTCTAAGTTAAATCGTGTTTTCAGTAGTCCATTGACCGCATCCTGAAACGGCTTAACTCCTTTACCACCACCGTAATGACCGATAAACGCAATGTTCTTATTTTTAGTTAGTAAATCAATCGCACCGATAAATGAGTCTAATCCACCTGATAGCATACAGAAGGCATCTGGATTAAATTTCTTGTCAACATATCTCTTCTCGATATTAGATGAAATTTTGGCTTCGATATCATTTAATTCTCTTTCTCTAAATTCGAACCTCCAATTATCACCACTCAAATACGATATCATACTTTCTAAAAGCCCTTTATTTTTTTCCCATTTTTCAATATTCAAAACTGGAATATACAGTTTAAAAGCCCTAGTCCAGTTATCCGCATAATCCGATCTTAGAACCTTTCTATCTGCAAAATAAATCATTAATGAAATATAAAATAAATCTAATGCTTCACTTTGAAAAAAGTTGGACATCCTATAAAGTGGTCGCAGTGAATTATAAAATGTATGTTGATAATCATCTTTTGATGATAGGTCAATATTAAAATTAGCATCACTAACTTCAAACTTATCTTTTGTGCTTAGTTTAAAAACTATTTTATTCATATCATATCCTCCATTACAGTATAGCATTGATTATATAAACTTTCCACTACTGCGTTCGTAAATACTATAGTGGTAAAATCTTTGCCTCTAAAAACAACTTCAACTTTTGCAACAATATAATCTTTTAAGTCATTTTCTATCTCAACAGCTCTTTTAAAATCAATATCGGCTGTTTCTATCCTACTACCTAAGTCGTTTATTAACCGTTCATATATAAATGACTCCACATACTTAGGAATTAGAAAATTAAGACTTTCTCCAGTTACACTATCGAGATCCAAAGACTCCTCCCCCATCAAATTGTAAAGATTTTCCATAGTTAATATCAATGCTTTTCTAGCAATTGAATCATCTTTAGTAATTGGAGATGGGGCTAAATAATTTATTAATTCACTTAAAACTTCAGAGACCGTTCTATTTTCATAATCAATACTGTATCCATCTAATGTTTCTCTTAAGCCGCCAGTAGAAACACTATTAATAAAACTCCCAATATTTTTTGTAGTAACAATTGCAGATCTTATGGTCTTTGAAGCAGATTTGGCACCTCCATGTGCTTTAACATAACTCGATAATGCATTTTTGATATTACCGGAAGAACCTGAAGCAAATTTTGACATTGCTGTCTTTGCTGTTTGCCAGCTAACAATTCTTTTTTCTCCATCTTCGTTATCATCCGAATGCTGAGTTTCAGTTGAATCTTCTTCATTTGAAGAATCTGTTTCGTTCTCGTCAAAATCAGAAGGTAATAAGGGATTTCCCTGAGAATTACTCCCACTATACCCTCCATACATACTTGATGTGCCCATATTTTTCTATTTAAATTCTTGTTCTATTGAAGCTTTTAATGAAGACTTCTCTTTCATCCAGATCATTGATAATGCTTTAATTTCGTTAGTCTTACCACTAACCTTCCCAAATTCCACTATACGTGGAATAAAATGGCTTTTTATTTTACTCACAGGAATACTACTTAATTGCGATATAACTTCAGAGTATAAAACTTCTTTCGTTGCTCCCCATTCAATATAGGAAGTAAACATTTTGGCATCAATTTCTGATGATAATTCAATTTGAGAATACAGCGTTTTAAGTATTTCTAAAGATTCAAATTCGTTTATAATTGCAGCTTTCTTTAGTGCATCCTTTCTAAAGGCATCCGATTTGGAAAGCAAATTATCCAAAGCTTTTTCAGCCTCAGGACTTATACTTGTATTTGTTTTAATCAAAGTATTTTGCAAACTTTCCCTTGAAAAATAATAGTATGGTTGTAAATCAATTTCAGATAGTTTTGGTTCTATTTTTATCCAGTTAGTAAACCACTCGTCATCTTTCCAAAGCTTTAACTTTGTTACTGAATCCCATTCATTTTTTTCTATTAGCTCTAACTCTTTCGGCTTACCGTTTTCGTTAGCTTGCAATTCACCAATTTGTTTAAATACGCTTTCTTTAAAGTACTCTATGAGCATCACTTTAGCTAAAACCTTCTTATCCAATGTCACTCCTTTAAAGCCAGCCATTTTTAAACGCATTGAAAGTGAATTCAAAAACCTTTTACAATGCCTAGGATTACCATTTAAGCTTTTAGATAATACAGAAGATAGTTGTTTGGATAAGGAGATTGTCTCTTTTATTTTATCTTTATCTAAACTTATGAATTGATTTGTAATCAATTCATAAGTAATGGTGAAATTCAAAAAATCTTCTGATTTTTTGAATTTTATAAATTTAAATATTTCATCATATTCATTCTTAAATATATCTTGAAAAAACAAACAAGTTATATAATATTCAACTTCCAAAACTCCTAACTGGGGTATCTTTATCGGGTATTGTATCATTTTTTCCAGATACTCTTTTCCAATATCAATCTGATTTCCTTTAACTTCAGGAAATCTTTTTCTAACAGCATACATTACCTGTCTTTCATCTGCTCCAATAATAAATGCTGTTCCAGACGTAAATAAAAACAATCTTATTGCTTCTAAAGTCTCGAGGATTGTGTCATGATTACATCTATCTAATTCATCAATAAAGACAACTAGTTTTTTAATTTTAGTTTCTCCCAATAAAGTTTTAAAATCATCATGAAATTCTCTTAGATTTTTTCTAATATCTTCTTTTTTAAATGTGTCACCTAATATTT
Source organism: Pedobacter sp. ASV1-7 (assembly GCF_040203335.1). Lineage (NCBI taxonomy): Bacteria > Pseudomonadati > Bacteroidota > Sphingobacteriia > Sphingobacteriales > Sphingobacteriaceae > Pedobacter > Pedobacter sp. ASV1-7. Next base: position 123,921 of record NZ_JBEHBV010000010.1, read on the forward strand.
TTTTTACATCTTCTTCCTTGAAATTTGAACCAACACTTTTTGCTTTTGATAAAATAGTATTAAGTGTCAAATCTGCCATCGTACCAATCCCACCAGTTAGTAAAAAATCCGCTCCATATTTAATCCCCTTACTTGCTAAGTCGAAATAATCAATATTTTTAAACAGTTTACCAATTGTTTTCTTTGCTTTTGCGCTGAGGGCTCGTTTTTCTTTTATACTATCCAGAATATTACCTAGAAGTGCATTTTTAGCGTCATCATAATCTTCAAATAGCCATCCATTAAACTTTAAACAAAGGAAATCATCATTTCCTTCGTAATCCTTTAGAATCATTTCGACTAAACTAGATTTTCCACTCCCCCAATCCCCATATACACCGATTGTGCAAGGAGATAATGAATCATTCTCAATAATATCTTTTGTAATATCGATTAGGTAATCAAACTCCAACAAGTCAACGTTGGTTTCACTGTCTTTCCACATAAGAGCCTTAAATTATTTTAATAATACTCTAATCTATAACAAATATTACAATATTGATTACCAAACTATAATAAAGAGAAAAGAAAACTAGATAGTGTTTAACAGTAATTTATCTGTAACAAAAAACAACCTTTAAATAGCACTAACATAGAGCTCAAATGACCGAATCACACATTACTTACCTTTAAAAATTGTAAATATTTTTGAAATTGATTTTTCTATCTTTAGATATTACACTTAGAAATATAATATGCTGGAATTACCTGAACAATTTAAACATTTATATATACATAAAAAGGACAAAAGCCTGATTAATGCAGAAACAGCGCTGGATCAAGCTTCAGGAATAATATCATTTACAATCTATCGAGTAAATGGAGGTAATGGACTCGAAGAACGAGTAGTTGATGATATTTTTACGAGTGAACTATTACCTCAAGTACAAAACAATATTTTAATAGATGTTGTTAATTTAGGGAAATATCTTAAAAAAAATGGCTACAAAATAGTTACCAAAGTCACACAAACCAAAAACGGTACAAAGTTTGGGTAGATAGATACCATAAAAACTGCTCACAAAAGATAAATTAGATGCAAAATCACGAAGATAGTAGCTGTTAATCAATTTTATTAGTTCTGGAGTCAACCGTAAACGTATTTTAGGACGAGTCAATGGAGCAAGCGGAAGTTGGGCAGAGCCCTACTTTCTTGACCCTAAGCTTATCACCAAAGAGGTTTTCCATATACTCGGAGTATGTAGTGAGTCAGGCGAGGCCTTGCCAGTACCGTTTTGAATATATAGTGTATATAGCAAACGGGTTATGCCAGAACATATAAGTTAGCCAAGCTTTGACAGGCTGTTCTATATCAAAACAAACAAATCTTTTATAGCAGTGATCCCAATTAGAACTGTACTCATTGCAGAAGACTTGAACCATTCTTTATCCAGGAGATTTTAACTAGCTTTAAGTAATCATAATTTATAAGCCTATGATACCAGACGCTTTTAAGGAGACACTACTCCGTAAAATAGATTTGACTGACCTTGTTTCGGAATATGTTGACCTATATCCAATTGGAGGTCAAATGCAAGGCCTATGCCCTTTTCACCCGGACACCAAATCAACATTTAACGTTTCGACAGATAAACAAATCTTCAAGTGTTTTAAATGCGGAAAAGGCGGAAATGCTATTGGTTTTATAATGGAAATCAAGCAGCTCAATTACCCGCAGGCAATTAGACTTTTAGCGGACAAACTTGGAGTGGAAGTTCTACAGGAGCCCGAATAAGCTTTCCTGAATAATTTATATAACCTTCTATTACAACGTTTATGAATTTAGTTAAAATTTTATCAATCAATTATTCACGCGTTGTTCGCCTCTTAACAAACGCCTAAAGGCCCGTAGGGCCGCCCACATTTTTTACGGGCAGCCCTAATGGGCTAAATAACAGCAATACAGACAGATTAACAATAAACTCTCTACTTATCCCTCCTCGTTATTCGGGTTTAAATTAATCCCAATAACCTGATGATCCCTTTCATTGATCACACGTCCGCAATATTCGCACCTGTACAAATACTCCCCTTCATTTCCCGGCTCGATCAGGTCACCGTCTTCGTCGCAAGCATAAAACCCATTATAATTGGGCATATTTCCACACACACAAACCCATAACTCTCTATCCTGCTGCTCATGAGTAATGTATTCACCAGTTACAGGTTTTAAAATAGAGGGCAAAACGCCATTTTTTCCCTCCACTCCTTTTAACAATTCCAACAGGTCGATTAATCCGAAAAAGTCTATTTCCAAATCCGAGATACAACTACGCAACAATTTTTCCGTTGTATCAGCAAATGACGTGTCCAAAATGATCTCCGAATTTGCGTCCAATCGCATGGCCTCTATATAAATACTTACTTCTTCGTTAAAAGGGTTGAATTTTAGTTCGGCAATTTCAACCTTTCGACTAATACGCTGTAATTCACAGGTTAGACTGTATATGATTTCTTCGGAAAAGTCCAAAAGCCCAGCTTTCAGTACATTGATTCCTTTAATCCTTTTCATAGCTATATCATTAAATTTCAATAAATAGCTTTACCGATTGTGCGAACTTATGCGAACAGTTTTCAGTTTCTGCGTAACGTAATAATGTATAAACTGTAAATAGAGATACACCACCTTTGAACAGCTGCTTTGTAAATAATTTCCGGCAATAAAATAAACTCTCCTCGTAATGCTTGACACGATCAAAGGTTTTCATTGCCAGTAAAACCCAATAATCCTGCTGGACAACATTTCTCCCCCATGTTTCGGCCATTGCTTCTCTATCATCTATCGTTTCAATTGCACAGGCCTTTAGATAATCGGTAAATTCAACAATTGATGCCGGATATAGCTTATATAGAATTTTGATTTTTTGGTGTAATTTCATTTTATGTATAGGTTTCATAATCTTAGAATTAGTGGGTTAGAAAAACATAGGTACAGCCAGTTTAAACCTTTGGTTATAAGATTCCGTTTCTGCGTATTTGGTTAATTGATTTAGGGTTAGGGTGGCATAATCCAGGAAAAACAAATGATTTGCAAATGCTTCTGAACTGGATTCCAGTTTAGCACGCTTGCTTTCCAAAAGCTGCAAGATACAGCCCGAAGTCACCCGCCATCGTTCAAAATGCATTAACCGGGGATTCCATAATTTTTCATAACCTTCCCTACGTTCATATAAGTGCGTACAGAATTTTTGCAGATGGTTTAAAAACTCCGGCATTTCATTAGGAAAAAGCGCATGTAACAACTTGGCCTTTTCCTTAGTATTGAGTTTTATGATTGGCTTCATCATTCTTAGAATTTAAGGGGCGGAAACCCGCCCCGTGAATAAATAAACTAATTAATTGCTGTAGCTTTATCAGCATCCTGTTTGAGTATCACCAGTTTGCTATAAATATCCTTCCAGTAGCTTAAGCGTTTCTTATGAAATTCTTCTTCCTCCCTTGTAGGATTCTTGATTTCGTAAGTGAGGTACATGGCCACCTGAAAAATTGCAGTTTTTAAATCTGTCACTTCAAGCAGATTCCCCTCACTATCGACTATATATCTTATCATGATTCGAAATTTAGGGGGATTACTCCCCCGTTAAATAATCTGTTAATTCAAAGCGCTTGCCCCAGTTTTGGTAAAGTCCATGCACAAATCAAATGCAGTTTGTGTACGGGTTAGTGCTGTGCCTGACATAATGGATTTAAACTTGCTTTCATCGTCCTTATAATTGCGCACATTCTGAAAATACCCCGTCACGGAATTATAAGCCCCAAACACCGTCCCCCTTGTGGTATCCATTTGCTGGGTAGGACTTCCCATTGCATACGCGTATACATTCTCAACGATATTATTAAACTGTGTCGAAAGTTCATCATCCTGAAAATTGCGGAGTTTTTCCAGCGTTTCCCGGTTCGGCACCATAGCCAGTTGAATAAGACGTTTTAATTCCGGGTCACTGATACGCACATTTGACCACCTGTTATAAATCGCCTCCATTTCAATGGAAAGACTGTTTGATATACCTAACATCATTTGCGCCTGTTTCAGTTTATCGGTAGCGGTGGCCGTATGACGGATTTTAATACAACCCGAATTGTGTTTCAAAGCAGCGTTTAAGGTATTCATACAGCAAATGCGCACAGGCGTAAACGCAATACTGATACTGCCCGAACCGTCATGCGAAGAAGTAAGGAATAAATATTGCTCGATTAAATCCTCACGCCCTACCCGAATAAAATCCGGTAGTTTGGCAGTAATAAAAATAACCTGACCCCGTCCGAGACATCCGGCCGTTTCATATTTGATACCAGTCCCCCCGCCTACTATACTATCAAAAAAACCAAATGCTTCAGTATTCTGAACCACTTGATAATCCCTACCCACTAAACCCAGGACTTCGTCTGTATCGGTTCTCATCGTAGAAAAGAAGTCCGGCACTATGATATTCGGCTCGAAGCTGTTCATATACTCGTCCGTTTCCACATCGTTAAAAACAGCGAAGTTTTCAGAATTACAGGTAAATAGCGGGCGTTTCTCCACTTCAAAATCGAGTCCTGCATAAACAATAGCCTCGCTACTAGTCGGGTAATGCTCAATGATTTGCCCCAGATTGTGCCATGCTTTTTCTTTCACACTGAAAAAACTATGCTGATTGGTATTGCTGTTATAATTAAGATTATGTGACATGATTTTAAAAATTAAGGGTGATTAAATCCAGTTGCTAAAAGCTCAGTTTCCAGTACCTTCACGTTTTCGGTACTGTCAAAACTGTATTTGGTTTCCTGTTCAAATTCGGCTACCGTTTCCATTAGGCTATCGGTCTTACTTTCGACCTCTACGCGAATGATGATATATAAAATGTGATTTTTCATCTGTATATAATTTGTTTTTCAATTGTGATGAAGCTATCTGATTTATCATCCCACTGCGTGGTTTGAAAAATTAAGATGGTTTCATATTTAGGAATTTTAGGCAGCTGGTTAAACCTTTCCAGCTGCTGATAAAATGCCGAGGGGTTATTTTCCTTAAATTCCCAGCCATACCCCGGCTCATACACATGGTCAAGGAATTCTATAAAATCCTTTTCCATACTTAAATATTTAGGTGAATATTGACGCCCCCGCCCGAGCAGGGGCGCAACTTATTTAAGCAGGAATAAGATTAACGATGTCAGTTTCGACCTCTTCGAGTTTTTCAGTACAAAGGCTGTTCACCTGCTCAGCCACGCCTTTAATGATCGTAGGATTTTTAGTGGTAAAGGTTTTCCCGTTATCATCTTTGATCGTAAGCATACAACCCTGATAATAATTCCCATCTGTTTCGTCCGCATTGTCTTTCAAAACCAGTTCGAATTCGTCCAGCGTGGTAATGATATTTTTTAAATTGTCCCTGTGCCTGATCTTACGAGCCAAATCATCCCCGAGTTTAATGTGGCGTTCCAGTATCGCCCTTTGTTCTGCAATCTTTTCGGCTATACTGGCTTTGATTTCCATTTTCGAAGGTTCGGCTTTCGGTTTTTCCGCTTCCTTGTTGACATCCACAAAACCAGTTTTACCGCTTTCCTCTTTTGGCTCTTTGTCCGTTTCTACCTTTTGCGATACCGCATTTACCGGGTTACCTGCTACAAATTGAGGGGCTTTTTTGTCTGCTACGGCGTTAGTTCCTTTAACCTCTGCGCCTGTTTTTACTTTAGTTTCCATTTTTATGGGTTTTAGATTTTCCAACCTGCCTACTACCCTTCGGCAGGAGCCTATCCTGGCTTTTTGTTAAGCAACCTCACCTGATTTAGCAGGGATTACAGGCAAGGCTTTTGGAAAAAGAATACTACCCGAAGGCGTAGCCGAGGTGTGGAGATTGTTTTTTCAAAACCAGCGGAGCAAAGCGGAGCCGCCTTGACTAGGTAAGCCCTGCGGATCAGAAATTTCGGCACAAACAGCCTAATACCTACCAGTTAAGCAAGCTTAAAAAACCTTAAAAAATGGTGTAAAAAAGTAGGCTATCAGCTATACTCAAAAAAATTTCCTGGCTCATGCCCAGGTGGGCGGTAGATACATACCGGTTTGTAGCTGGGTATGGATGCAGGGGATATGCGATCTGCCAGTTCCAATGCTGCCAGCACCGTACAGGATTTGGCGATACCCATACCCTTGAACCGGCAAAGCTGCTCCAGCGTGATGCCTTTCAGACCAGATAGATCTGCACCCTGCCCGGCCAGTATGCGCTGGGCAAGTATAATAGCTGATTCATTCGGCGTGCCCGAACCAATCAGTATCGCCAGTAACTCTGCATCATCAAGCTCAGCTGCCCCCAACGCCATCAGCCTTTCCCTAGGCCGCTGTTCCGGTGCCATTCCTTTGATTCCCTTTGATGCTTTGGCCTCAGCGTGAATTTCTTTCATGCCTTTATATTCTGCTCCATACCATGCCGCGCTTTGAAATAATGAGGAAAAAGCCTGGATGAATTCAGCAAACTGGTTTTCAAAAACAATCACCTCCCACCGCTTATAACTACCATCAGGTTGCTGCTCACTCCTTGTGATCTGGATATAATTACTATTGTTCTCTGCACGCTTGAAATCCAGGAAATAATGCCTGTTTCTAAGCGAAAATGATTCCGAGGCTAAAACTTGTCTTTTCATAACTTTAAGAATTGGTTGAAACAAAATTCAAGCGATTCGAAAGAAAAAAAGCAGAAAAAATGATCTTATCTGATAGAGAGAACGACTAACCGTTCCAAATTAGACGAACAGTTTCCAAAAACATTTATCGGATAACAAATGTTTAAAACGAATAACCGAACATCGTATGGAACCAACATCAATACAAAAACAGGAAAAACCAACCTGCAATTATTGCGGCAAACAGGTTTATGGAAGAGAAGGAAAAAAATATTGCAATGTAGATTGCAAAAACAATTACAACAGCAGAATCCGATCTGAACTACGAACTAAAGAAAACCAGTTCTTCCCCGAAGCATTTAATCAGATCAAAAAAAATTATAGAATATTACATAATTATAAAGACCAATTTAAAGAAATAGAAGTAATTTATGTAGAAAAGCAAGAGCTTTTAAAACTAGGCTTCGACCCACAATACTGCACCAAAGCGTATGTAGATGATCAGCAGAGACTTTGGAAAAATTGCTACAATTACTCCTGGTCAGACTATAATGATAGCTTTGCTATCAGATATGGGATATATTCCTGGAAAAGCTAAAAGAAATGACAAACAGCACTATTATACAATAAAACAGAATCTAATCATATACTATTTTTTTAAAGCCCGCAGTAAAATCAACCAATTCAGCGCGAACCTGTTTATCGCTTAATCTACCTTCCCCATCAAACCTGCCTTTGATCCCATTAATCACCAGCTCAGCTTCCTCAGCCAAGCAGGCACCAAGGGTCTTCATAATCAACTTCAGCTGTGCATGTCCCTGCTGACCATCAGCAGAAGCAGTCACCAAGCCCACGGGTTTATCCAGAAATACCGTCGTAGCGACACACCATTCCAGCAAATTCTTCAATCTGGCCGGAATACTAAAAATGTATTCAGGTGAGCAAATAACTACCCCTTGGGCAGCTTCAATGCAAGTGATCAGATTCGTAACCGCTACAGGCAAATCTTCTGTTAAAGAAGGATCAAAATGCGGCAACAAGCCAAGCTTCGTAAATACAGTGAGCTGAAAATCATCAGCGCTCAACTCGGCGAACTCCTCCATCAACTTAGCATTTGATGACTCCTTACTTGCACTGCCGATAATCACCAAAATTTTTGCTTTCATAAAAGCCCCTCTTCCCCGGATAAAGACTTCCGCATCAACAGATCAGTCTGCTCATCCTCACCCATTTTAAACAAATGTGTTCCAAAAGTAACAAAGCCATTCTTCTCATAAAACCGGATCGCCTTGGGGTTCATCTCCCATACCCCCAGCCAGATCGATAATTTCCCCAGCTGCCTGGCCACCTCAAGGGCATGCCCGTACAACAGTTGTCCTACTTTCTTCCCATGATAAGCATTCAGCACATAAATCCGTTCAATCTCTAAAGAATCCGCTTCCTTTAAATCCGATTGCGCCTTCCCGCTATTCACCTTCAAATAACCAACCGGTCTATCCTTATCCCAAGCCATAAAAAACTGCGAATCAGCTTCATTTAATTCAACACCCAATTGGTCCAGGCTAAAATTTACAGACAAATAATGCTGCATATCCTGCTGGGTATTGCTATCGGCAAAAGTTTCATGAAAAGTGCTTCTGGATATTTCCTGTAAAGTCTTTAAATCCTCTAAACCCACTTTTTGTATCTTGATCATAACCTGAAATTAAATCTCAGGGCAAAGTTAACCACATCCTCATAAAATAATTACATCCTAAAATAAATTTAAAGTACTCTCGAGGAATCAATTCGACGAGGTTTATCCATTTCTAAATGACCCGCTAAGAACTTCTTCTCCAATTGTATCCAACAGCTTAGTTATAATTACCGGTATCACCCCGTCCGAATATTTCCGTCTCCTGATCCAGACTTCTAAATCCGATACGGTAAGATTACCTGGGTATCTGTCTGCCAATTTCCTGCACCATATCCTCAGCCAGCAGGATGTCCTGATGACCAGAAGTTTCATCATACTCATAAACCGGAAACCCGCCCGGCTCCAACTCATCAGCAGTTAAAGCCCGCCACGTTTCACCATCACTGCCTAAGAAAATCTCACCTATCAGAGCACCATGGTATACAATTTTGTAAGTACCGGATTCCTGCGGGTGAATGTTCAGGTCAATCCGCTCGCCGTCGGCATTGATAATGATATTAAAAGGATCCATAATTAATCATTTTTATACAGGTTTATTATTAAAATAATCTTCCAGCTGCTCCCCAAGCTGCGTTAACAGCGCTTTGACAGCCATGCCCTCCCCACACCAGACCTTACCGGTCTTCCCAGACTCCTGCCAGAGCGTGCCCAGGGAGGTATGCTGATCAAAAATGGCATATTTAGGCTCCTCACGGTCAGGAATGACCAGCAAAGATTTCACCTCGCCCTCGACGGTTACCTGAATTTCAAAAGGCTCCCATTCATCTGCTATATTTCCCATATTTAGTCCTCTTTATCATCAAAATCTTCCGAAGAACTTCCCGTGTGACTCTCATTATCTCTGGGATTTTCTTTCGGTTTCTCCGAAGAGCCTGTATAGGCATCATCACTCAGCGAATCATACCCTTGGGTTCCTGTATTGTCTAAGCCATCCCTGGGACTTACCGGAGTGGATGGTGTTATTGGTTTCTTAGCCATGTCCATCTTTTTTAAGTTTAACTATCCATAGGATGATGATTAGAACCAGGATTCGTTCCATCCAGTTCTCCAAGTCCCCCAGCTCCTCGCTCAGTGCCTTGCTCATCCTGCATATCAGCTGATTGGTCATCTTGCCGCTGATTAACAGCATCATCACTATCTTCCTGCTTTTCCCCTGACACAAATCCAGGATCTACAGCACTATTTTCAAACTCAGCGTCTTTATTAATGATCGCCGACTGATCCGGATCTTCCGGCAATTCTTCAGCTATATTCTTCATGATCTATTGATTGAATTGTAAAACTATTTCCACGCATCTGTTGCCTTCCTCAAACCTTTCCCAACCGGTAAAATACGCTTGGTTCCTCCCAGAGTTTCTAAGTCAACGTAAATTCAACACCTTGTTAAACAGATTGTTTCACAAAAATTATTTTAATGTTTTATTAAACAAATACTCAAATCCTGCTGTTATAATCACCGTAATGGAACAACCAATGTTTCCGGTACACCTAATTTTTATTAAAAGCACCATGCCAGAAGGAACAGTAAAATTTTTTAATGAGTCAAAAGGATTTGGCTTCATTATCCCCAGCAATGGGGATCCCGAATTATTTGTACACGCCAGCGCACTCAGCGCTCCTATAAGAGAAAACGACCGGGTCAGTTATGAAATCGAAAACGGCAAGAAGGGCCTCAACGCTACTAAAGTAAAAAAGATCTGAGTATGCTGACCGTTATTAAAAACCTACCCGACCATATATTGGGAGTCCGCGCAAGCGGAGAGGTCAACAAAGATGACCTAAAAAATGTATTACTGCCAGGACTGGAGTCCTTAAGCGAACGTTATAAGGAAATTTATTACCTGTTGTACTGGAAACCGATGTACAGAATTTCACCGCCGGAGCCTGGGTACAAGACCTGATTGCCGGAGTCAAACATTTCACAGACTGGAAAAAAATGGCCATCGTAACCGATCAGAAAGCAGTTGAAAAATTCACCGATATTTTCAACTACCTCAGCCCAGGCCAGGCAAAAGGATTCGAATTAAACGACCTCCAAGCAGCCATAGACTGGCTAAGCATTAAATCCTGAACAACATGAGCAAGCTTAAAAACCTTTTTGCCGGATTAGCCGGCTCCATCGCCTTAAATGTCCTGCATGAAAGTTTAAAGAAAAAAAGCCCGGATATGCCCAGAGTAGACATTTTGGGTGAAGATGCCCTTCAAAAAGCACTTCATTACTTTGGTGCACACATTCAAAGTAAAGAAAACCTTTACCAGGCAACCCTTGCCGGAGATATCATTGGCAATACCCTCTACTATAGCCTAATAGGCGCTGGAAATCCAAAATACCTATGGCCAAAAGTCGCCATGATGGGATTAAGTGCCGGCATCGGCGCAGTTAGCCTACCCCAGCCCATGGGCTTAGATCCCCAGCCGGTTGCTAAAAACAACCAGGTAAAAACCCTCACTATCGGATACTACCTGCTGGGTGCAGTGGTCACAGGCCTAGTCCTGGTGTTGATGAAAAAATCCTAACACCCCAAATACACAACAACATCATAGCAATTCTATCTTAGAACACCTGATGATGAGCGAATCCTGTTTAAAAAGTTTGAGGAGTCGCAGCTTCAGCTTGCTCCAGAATTCGGTATCTGTTTCACTGCACATCACTTCAAATACCAAAAGCTCATCCTGCTCAGCTGTCCCCTCATCAGGTTTCCAGAAACCCTTAGCCGGGTTCCTGAAATATTCAGTTAAGCCTCCAAACTTAGTCGTCAGCTCCACACGAATCCCATCATATAGTTGCTTAGGAAATACCTCGCCATTGCCATCTCGTAAAGGCAGGAAAATTTCCACCAGCCGATCCATAGGTAAATCCTTCCGGCTTTTTTCAATGAGCTGAAAAGCTTTGCCCGCACCTAACTTTTCCAGGACGCTAAATTTCTTGCCCCCCTGCTGGTTGTAACTGGTAAAAAAAGCGATGGCCTGTTCCACAATCGTTTTGGAAAGATCACCCATGGAAGACACATCCGCATAACGCTGGGAAACTTCCGGAACGCCGATCAGCCTATCGTTGCGCACAGGTTTTCCATTATGTTCTTGCTGAACAACCTTAAACGCGCCAATAATCCTGCAATCCACCGCACAACCCGCAAAAGCAGAAACTTCGGAAACTACCAGCACATCCAGCGGATCACCATCGCCTCCAACCGTCCCTGGAATAAAACCGAAATCAAATGGAAATACCAGACCTAGCGGCATCACCTTTTTCAGCTTCATCTTTCCAGTCCGCAGATCATAGTCATACTTCTGACCGCTTCCCTTGGGCGTTTCAATGATTACGGTAACCGCCTCCATTTTATTTCAGCGAAGCATTTATTTCCTTAGCCATCTGATGGTGTTTTTCTAAAACCGGAAGCGTACGGGCAGCAAAATCCTTAATCTCCCCTCTTAAACTGCTTGCAGATCTAAACAAATCAAGGGTTTTGACATGGTCATTCACCATCATATCCATATAATGCTTATCGAACGCTTTTCCACTTAGTTTCTTCATTTCATCCATATGCATTTTTACATCCGCTGGATAGCTCGCAGGCAACAAATGCTCCAGCTTCGCTGCCACAGCTTTTAAATCGCTACCAGCTTTAGTATGATCAGCAACCATTTGCGCGGCAAATTTCTTAACCTCTGCATTTGAAGACTTTTCAAGTGCCAGTTTACCCAGATCAACCTCCATCATACCTCCAACAGCAGCGGTATCCATAAAAGCCGCGCCGTCACCATCCACCTTACTCATATGGGTTACATCCTTAGGCGCATCTGAAGTGTCAGTCCTACGCAAAGAATCGCTGCCAACAGGAGCACTGTCCAGTTGTGCATTGCCACTTCTGTCTGTATTCTGACAGGCCATAAGCCCCGAAAAAATCACCAGGGCAGCAGAAAATTTTAACATACTTTTAGTTTTCATAGTCTTGAGGATTAGATATATAATAGACAAAAGCATTAACCGCTGTGGCAGCAAAAAGTTTTAAATACCAACCTGAAAAGTTAACAAACAAAAACAAAACAATCCCCTGCCACCAATGTTAAACACCTACATTAGCATCACACTCAGCTATAGTTCTCAGCGAAAATTATCCATTTTAAAAAAGTTTAAACAATTTTTTAAGATTGCTGGTTATTTCCCCGCAGTTGATTGTAATGCAGCACTAAAATCAAGAACATTTAACTATTGAAAAACTAAAATTATGGCAACTACAACAAAAACCGGCGCAAAGACCGCCACAAAATCGAACACAAAATCAAAAACAGGGAAAATCGAAAATTCAGAATTCCATGAATTCTTCGTGGACGAACTGAAAGACATCTACTGGGCAGAAAAACACCTTTCCAAAGCCCTCCCTAAAATGAAAAAAGCAGCAACCAGTCCGGAACTGGCAGCCGCCTTTGAAAAACATACGGAAGAAACCAATAACCACATCGCCACCCTCGAGCAGGTTTTCCAGCTATTGGATGAAAAAGCTCAGGCCAAAAAATGCGATGCCATGGAAGGATTGCTGAAAGAAGCCGAAGGTATAATCGAAGATACCGAAGCTGATACCATGATCCGTGACGCAGGGCTTATACTCGCTGCTCAAAAGGTAGAGCACTACGAAATTGCAACCTACGGCACACTAGTAGTTTTCGCCCAAAACATGGGACATAACGATGTAGCCGAACTGCTTCAGTTTACCCTGGACAACGAAAAAGCAACCGACGTAGCACTCACTGAAATTGCAGTCAGCTCAATCAACGAGCAGGCGGCAGCTGAGTAAAAAAACCTAAGCTTTCCTTCCCCTTAGTCCAGCGCTATGGGGGAGTAAAGCCCCTGCATAGATCAACCAAAATAACACATGCCTATGGAATCCATTCAAATACTGGGACTTGCAGCGGGCATCTGTACCTCATCCTCGGTGATACCCCAACTGGTTAAAACCATACAGGAGAAAAAAGCGTCCGATGTATCCTGGATCATGTTCATTGTACTGATCATTGGAAATTCCCTCTGGATCTACTACGGCTGTTCCAAATCGGATATTCCAATCATCTCCACCAACATATTTTCCTTACTGCTCAATACGGCCATGCTGTTTTGCAAGTGGAAATACCGGAGAAAAAACAACTAAACCCTAAACAGCTACAAAATGTTATACGTTTTTAAAAAAAACTGAATCCAAACCAGTTGATGCCCCGCATATGGAAACCGGGAAATAGCACTGACAATGATTAATCCTGATTAAACTAATGAAAAAAGACGTAGATGACACAGAGCTAAAACGATGCGGCAAGTTACTGATCAAACATCAGCTGACCATAGCCTTTGCCGAAAGTGCGACTGCCGGGCGTATATCCGCTGCATTTGCCATGGTACCTGATGCCGGTAAATTTCTCAAAGGCGGCATTGTCTGTTACGACGCAGATTTAAAATGCAGTCTGCTCGATGTTCCAAAAAAACAGCTCAAAGAATTTACACCTGAATCAGAAACTGTCACCCGAGGAATCACCAAAGGAGTCCAAACACTCATCCCAGCGGATATTCACATTGGCTGTACCGGCCTGACCGCACCAGGCGGAAGTGAAACCCCGGGGAAACCCGTAGGTACCATGTTCCTCCATGGCCTCCAAGGACAGCAGCAAGTGCTTGACGAAAGAATCTTCTTCCAGGGAGCCCCGGACGAGATTATATCCCAGACCATCACCTTTCTCGCCAAACACCTGCATCAATACTTAAAAAACTTAAAATAAGCTGCTGCACCCTTCATTTCACTACTCAAAGGGGCCTCAGGGCTGCTTATCATAGCTGATGATCACAGTTTCCAGATCTATCGTCGGAGGCCCGGTCAGCACTTTCCCTGAAACATCAAACCTTCCACCGTGACAAGGACAGTCCCAGCTTTGCTCAGCCGCATTAAACTGAACGGTACAACCTGCATGTGTACAGGTAGGGTTTAGTGCAGTTACCTTTCCAGCATCATCCTTATAAATCGCCAGCTTTTTCCCTTCAAAATCCACCAGCTTTCCTTCCCCTGGTTTAAGGTCAGTAAGCGCCTGCAAATGCGAAGAAGAAAACCGGTCGACAATAAAATGCCATGCCACATCCGCATTTTCCTTTACAAATTCACTAAATCCAGCTACAGGCTTCATCCGGGAAGGCCTGAATAAACTGGCATATTCATTTTCTTTATCCAAAACCAGATCTGAAATGATCTTTGCCGAAAGTGTTCCGAACATCATCCCGTTGCCATTAAATCCCGTAGCCACATAAGTCCCCTCAGCAGCACCTGGTAATTGCCCGACATAAGGCAATCCATCTACCGGCACATAGTATTGCGCCGACCACTGGTAAACCACCGATTCCACTGCATAATATCGACCAGCATAATCCTTTAAACGTTGGAAGGCAGCTTCCGGACCATCGTGACCGGTTTTATGATCTTCACCACCCACAATTAAATAAGACTGTCCATCAATTACATGAGTCCGGAAATAATGATAAGGCTCCTGCATATCATAAGCCAGGCCATCAGGATAATTCCCGTCTTTCAACTTCAGCCCTAATACATAACTGCGGTAAGGCGCATTCCTTAAACTCATCAGGTTTATCCCCGGCGGAATATGCGTAGCATAGACCATTTTCCTCGTAAGGATCATGTCAGCATCAGATTTTGCAGCAAAGACCCCGTCTTCAAAACTGCTTTCCCTGATCCTAGTGTTCTCCAGCAATACACCGCCCAGCTTTAGAAACTCTGCCAGCAGTCCATTAAGGTATTTTAGAGGATGAAACTGTCCCTGCCCCTTGAAACGGATCACCGAATCAAAAGGCACCGGCACCAGGTTTTCCTCTGCAGACTCCACCGCAATCCCTGCCCGTTGAGCAGCTTCCAGGATTTTCTGCAACTGCTTGCTTTCTTTCTCATTCTCCGCATACAGCCAGGCCGACTTAAATTCAAAATCACAATCTATGTTCAGCTCTTTCACAAAACCTTCGATCATACCCATCGCCTGTTTGCCTCCTGCGGCCAGTAATTTAGCTGCTTGCTCACCGAAATCACTCTCCACTTCCGGATAAGTCGCATCAAAAAAAGTATTCAAATGCGCAGAAGTGCCTCCAGTTGTTCCAAAGCCAGCTTGTCTTGCTTCAGCTATCACACAGGAAAGTCCTGCACGCTGCAATAACAACGCTGTGGTAATCCCGGTAATACCCGCTCCAATAACCAGGCAATCGTATAACTTACCTGCCTGATGTCCAACTCCTATTGGTTGATTTCCAGCCCCCACTGAGGCTTCCTGCCAGGGGATGGTACTTGTACTGTCTCTCAACGCAGCATTCTGTTTACTATTTTCCATCTTTACCCGTTTAACATAAAAGTGATCAATATAAATTAAGCAGAGTGGTAAGGGTTATCATGATTCAGGAGCCCTTTAACCAAAGCTTTCCACTGCGGATAAGAGAAACCAACCTTAGCGCCCCAGCCCACAAAAGTATTTCGGATATTGTCCAGCGTATTGTCCGTATCGGTATTAGGAACCTCATTGCGACCATGTTCTTCCGCATAGATTGCATTACCAATGCGCTTCACCTGGAAAGTAGATGTTGCTTCATCGGTAAGAAAATGTGCAGTGTCTTCATTGCCGGTCAGCGGATTTGGGGATGGCCTTGCGGTCATGCTCAACACCTCTGCATCATCCAAAACCTGCATTTTAATTTCTTCAATAGTTACCCAGTCATAACCACCGCCGGTTTGGCCACCCGGCCCCGGAATATCAATCCGAATATGATCACCACTTGTCGCTTTACGCTGCACCAGATTTCCCGCTGCATCTGTCAAAAAAAAGTCTGACATCGATCCCCCTGCAATTTCCCTCCAGCGGTTTACATCCAGCAAACGTTCCTTTACCGTTTTAAAAAAGTGAATTGCTTCTGACTCAGAAGCCAGCTGTATCTTTTCAACCACATTAATTTCTGATCCTGTGTACTGATGCGGCACATGTGCCGCTCCCGGCTCACTATTTTCTTTATTTGTTTCCATAGTTTTATAGGTTAGGTTTATATTTATCACCCAGGCTAACTTCCGTACCCAAGCCCATGGTTCCCAGAATTTCATTGACCGAAAAATAAGCACCGCAGACAAATTCATCAGCAGCGCCATAATAAATCCTCTGCCGATATCCATCCGCCACATGTCCATTGATTACAAAAGCATCTTCCAACTTCATTAAAATAGTACCCAGAATACTGATGATAATCATTAACCACCCAGGTAAGAAAATGTTTCGTCTGTATGATATTTAAAATGAAGTTTCAGCAATTGCGAGTTATCTTAAGTACAGAGACATGACCAGCGGACGACCTTGAGAAAAAATGAATGGAGGGCTTCCAGTTGAAAATGGATCTAAGCGTTTTCTGAATTTAAGACTTGGAAATTATACGATCCGAGTAATCCTACTTAATTTTCGCCCCTTCCAAATTCAACTGCTTAAACAACTCCTTAGTAATTAGCTTCACATTACATCCCAGCTGCTCATAACTGCAGTGTCTTAAACCAAGTGGAAAAGGCACACCATCTTCCCTTTTTATCAAATCAATTGTAATCACAGCACTTGGAAATACCAAATCCTCTCCCTGCATCAACCCAAAGACAGACCTGGCAAACCCCTCATCCTCCCCAAGCGAAAAACACCCGTAGGTCTCCATCCCTTTTAGGGTTTTCATATTCAGCGAAATCTCATAACTTGTTTCCATCATCTATCACATAAAAGAGCCGCTCCCTAAAGAGCGGCCCGGTCAACCTAAATTTAAAACCATTAATTACTTGATCTCAATCTGGCGGGATTGCACTTTCGCTTCCTCCCGTTTAGGAATATCAATACACAATACCCCATCATTGTATTTCGCCTCAATTCCATTCTGGTCCGCAGTTTCAGGCAAAGTAAAAGAACGCACAAACGAACTATAACTATATTCACGTTTCGCATAATTGCGCTCTTGTTTTTGATCCTCATGCACCTGCTCAACCGAAATGCTCAACACATCCCTTTCCAGCTTCAACTTAAAATCCTCCTTTTTCAGACCAGGGGCAGCCAGCTCCACATGAAAATGATCCGCACTTTCAGAAATGTTAGCCGCAGGCACCTTAGTCATCATGCGGTCAGAGAAAAAAGTATCATTGAAAACAGAATCGAAAACATCATTAAAGCCAGGCATTAATGAATTGTTACTTTTTGGATTAAATTTAACCAGTGTCATAGGTTTTTCCTCCTTAATTTGATTTAATGATTAAAACATACAATTAATTAAACTCATGAACTTCGCGTTCAGTTTTCCCAATACAAGCAAAATGCCAATGCCAAAAACACCCGCTCAGACTGAAAAATTTTCAGCAGCAGTGAAAAAATTTCAGTTTCATAATGCCAAAAATTCACCTCCAAATCCCAGCTGATCCATTCAACCCCGAAACTATATTCATCCGCAATTGTTACCCTAGTTAAGTAAATGAATCCTTAACAGGTGCATACACCTATCCAGATGAAACAAATAGCCAATATGAACAATGCGGAAAAAACCTACTATACTTCAGCTTAGCACTCAGTACCTGCGCGACACTTTTCAATGCCTGCAAAATCAGCATACCAAAAGGAGCCAGAACAAGCTCTATACCCGAGTCCGTAAAAGATAACTACCTCGCGCAAGCTGAAAAATTAGACTACCGCACAGCGGATCTGGTTTGGACAGCCCATAACAGTCAATAAGCACCGAATGAAACAAATCATCTTTTTTGGCGATAGCCTCACCGCAGGATACGGCTTGCGCTCAGCCCCCACTGAATCCTTTCCGGCACTATTACAGCAGAAAATCAATCAAAGTTGTTTTCCTTACCAAATTATTAATGCAGGAATCAGCGGAGATACCACTCAATCTGCATTATACCGACTGGAAAACGTATTGCGCTCGCCAGTAGCTATATTTATCCTTGCTCTTGGTGCAAATGATATGCTCCAGAGTCATTCACCTGCTGCAACAGCCGCCAATCTGGAAAAGATCATCCAGCGCGTAAAAGAAACTAACCCGGAAGTTAAGCTGGCTTTATTGGGAATGGAACTTCCTGCCTGGATCACACAGGCAAAAGCGGAGCCTTACCGCAAGCTTTATAGAGGCCTGGCCGAAAAATACGGAATGAGTTATTTACCTTTTTTACTCGAAGGCGTTGCCGGAAAGCCAGAGCTGAATATGCCTGACGGACTTCACCCCAATGCCGCAGGTTACCAGATCATCGCTGAGCGGGTATGGCCATTGTTACATAGCATGCTGGAAATTCCAGATGAGCAGGCATAAGATCAACGCTGACATACGGGTTTAAATAAGAGCCCCATCATCGAACATACAGTCCCTTATAAAAAACCAAGACCCGGAAAATCCGGGCCTCAGTAACGATTAAAACTAAACATGGATTGCCTAAATATTTGACTGTAAACTTCTGAAACAATTAAAATGAGCTGACAATTCCCTCATAATCAAGCCACTCCTGCCCAATTTTAAACAATAATGCAATTACATTGTTGAATATGATAAATACTAAAAGCGATGGAAGAATTTAAAATAGAAGTAGCAGATAACGGGCAAGGGAAGTTTTACGACATCAAACCTTTAGGTAACGCACGTTATCAGATTTACATTGAAGGAGAAACCATAGGAACAATTCAACTGGACGAAAAAGACCATGCCCGATGCGAAAGCCAGGGATGCGAACTGGATATGCCACTGCTGAATTCCATCCGGGATCAAATTCAAGCACACGAAAACTGGAAACTTTAACCAAAATCAAAACATTATGCCCTGGCCCAAAGGAACCTATCCACCCTCCTATAAAAACCTTCCCATTAAACTAAGGGAAAAAGCAGTAGAAATCGCCAACGCAATATTAGAAGAAAGTGGCGATGAAGGTCTGGCCATAGCCACAGGCCTGAAAAAAGCCAAAGAACTCAGGCAAAAAAAGAAAGGGAAAGCCTAAACAGCAGCCTCCCTCAAACATATAGTTTTAACCTACATTTTACCATCATGGCCACAACAAAAGAACTTATCGAGCAAATTAACCACCTGTTTACCGAAAACAAACTGGAGTCTTTTATGGACTACTTCGCAGAAGACATCGTCTGGGACATGTACAGCGCATCTGGTCATACCACCTTTAACGGAATAGCAGAAATCAACCAGATGGATGGCAGCAATGTTGCTCAACACAGCAACTTCCGCTTCAGCACCATCGTGATTGAAGGCGATATGGCCTCGGTACAGGGCAGCAGTACTACTACAAAAAAAGACGGCACACAGTACGAAAGCAACTTTTGCGACATCTACCATTTTAAAAATGATAAAATCGTAAAAATGAGTTCCTATGTAGTGGACAACATCAAATAGCAAAACAGTCCTGTCCGCAATCCTTTTTGACTAACTCAGACAAAAATGAGGTGAGGCTTCAACACAAGGGAATTTTGCATACATTTATTTTATGCAATCAGATTTACTTTATGCACAATACAAGCTGGTCCAGCAGTCCAGGCAAGTCGTTTTCCAATTCCTGAAAGAAAACCTCATGGATGATCTGGCAAAGCCACTCCCCGTCTTTCTGGACAAAACCATTTCCTATATGTATGTGCATATTGCCAATACCTATATCGCCTGGGCAGGGAATTTTGCAATGAATGGTGCCTCCACTTACTACGATCAGGACCAGCCTTTAAATATAACCCAGATCGAAAAACTGTTTGCGCAGATAGATAAAATCATGGCAGGTTTTATCGCACATTTCTCAGCAGCCCCAACGCAGGACGTTAAAGGCTATAAATGGCCGGAAAAATACATTGAAACTGATGCCTACAGCATATTCACTCATGTCATTACCCACGAGTTTCACCATAAAGGCCAGGCCATGACCATGGCCAGGCTGCTCGGTCACACTCCACCGGATACGGATGTAATGCGCTTTTAATGTTAAATATCCAATTCCCTACCATCAGGTAAACACTCCAGTTCAACCCTATCCAGCCTATCCCCCGCATCAACCTTCCCCTCCGGACTTCAGAATCCTCAAAACCAAGCCATTTTAGCTGGAGAAGGAGGCTTAAACGAAGCCCTTACCAAAAACGTATCCTAAGGATACCCTCTGTAAATAAATCACTGAATTCCTGAAGTTCGATTTTTAGAACAATTTCATCATCAAAAATCAATCTATATATCGAATGAATAAGATCAATATTGTTCAAGAAATTCCTGTAATTTTGCAACAAAATAACGCCTGTGAAAAATAAATCAATTGAAGAACTTCAGCAGGAAATTGCTGCTGACAAAGTCCGTATCAAAGAATTGATGCAGATCAATGAAGAACTGACTGATTTTATCGAAAATGCAGCCCTTCCCCTTCACTGGGTGAATCACCTGGGAATCATCACCTGGGCCAACCAGGCCGAACTCAGTGCATTGGGTTATGAAAAAGATGAGTATATCGGACAACCCATCAGTGCCTTCCATGCCGATGCCGAGATTATCGAAGACATTTTATGCAGGCTAAAAAATAATGAAACACTCCATAATTACCGCGCAAGGGTCAAATGTAAAGATGGCTCCATCAAACATGTACTGATCAGCTCTAATGTATTAACCAGGGACGGAAAATTTATTCATACACGCTGCTTCACCAGGGATGTCACCGCTATTGTTCAGGAAGAGCAGCGTAAAAATGATTTTGTCTCTATGGTTAGCCATGAACTTAAAACACCGCTGACTTCCATTTTAGCCTTCATTCAGATCATGCTGTCCAGGTCTGCAAAATCCGGAGATGCATTCATCACCCAATCCCTGCGGCGAACCGAGAAACTAGCACTGGGCATGACAAAAATGATCAACGACTTCCTTCATATCTCCAGGCTTGAACAAGCTGAAGTCAACCTCAACATTGAGTCATTGGAACTTCACCTGCTCATTCAAGAGGTTGTTCAGGAATTACAGTTGACGCACCATTCCCATAACATCAAACTCATACATAGCGGACAGGTACGTATTGCTGCAGACTATGCAAAGATCAGTCAGGTGCTGATCAACCTGATCAGTAATGCCATTAAATACTCTCCTGAGTCTAGTACCATCACTGTAGGCTATGAACCTGAGGGCTCAAGGGTGAAAATATTTGTACAGGACAAGGGCATTGGAATTGCAAAAGCAGATCAAAAAAAACTATTTCAACGCTTCCAAAGGATAGAGAATCTCGCGACCAAACACACCACCGGCTTTGGCATAGGTCTATATCTAGTCGCCGAATTCCTGCGTTACCACAACAGCATAATTCAGGTTGACAGTAAACAAGGAGAAGGATCTACTTTTTATTTTTTCCTAGATATCGAGCCTCAAGATTAAGGATCAGCCAGACCATATCCCACCATAAAGCGCATTGCCCCCCATCTACATAAAAACAGGCATTTAGCCTCCCGCCACTATAAAGGCACCACCACAATCCATTACTTTCAGCATAGACTCACTCATTGCCAGATCTTTAAAAGTCCTTCCGCTGATTGACCGTATACCGGATCATGATGAGGTAATCCCACCTGAGCTATCTTTCCACTTACATCCTCAGGCCGCTTATCCTCTAATCGGATCAGGTCGGGTTCCTTACCATCTGGATATGCCCCAACTACCGAAAAATCCTTACTGTGATGAATGGACCTATGCCCCGTCCCTGCCGGGAGTATCAACACATCTCCTGGGTGAACTTCCAGCTGTCGCCCCTGTTCACCACCCAGTTGCAGGGATGCTGTACCGGAATATATACCCAATACTTCATGCGTATTGCTGTGGTAATGATGATAATCATATACCCGCCAGCGAAACGCATTGGTCCAACCATTTTGCTCAAAACGATCTTCCAGCCAGTCCGCCGCATGCTCCGGCTCAAATTCAATTACCTTTCGGTAAACAACGACAGGAAAGCTATTATTGGGCGTAACCCCGTCATCCATAAAATGATAAATTTCAGCGGTATCCATAAGCCATTAAATTTCGCAAACGTAAATAAATTGGCCGATCTCTTCAGCCAAAGATGCCGGGACCTGCCCCAGGCCATTCCAGCAAAATTAAAGTTGAAATGCTATTGTTTAAACTTTAATTCTCTAAACTGTACACTCCATATCGGCAGGACCATACTTTTGCGGGCCTTCATTATCCGCTGATACAGTTTTTTTAGGTTTTGCCCATGTGGCTTCTTCTGTTTAACCGGGCTAAGGGTTTGATCTTTCATGATGCCAGTTCCTTTCTTAGTTACCTGTATTACAATTCCCGCTGCAAGATTGTTCTAAAAAATATATAAATAGCTGTATACTAAATCAGTAACTGTCAATCCGTCAATCAAATCGCCGCTGAAACACCAATAGATTTACAGCTCGTGCATGTTTAAATTTTAAAACAAAACATTTGAATTGATTTTTAATTTGCTTAAATTCGATTGAAATCGAAAGCCCATGAAGATTACCCCTGACTTATTAAAAGCACACGATTATAACCGTAAAATGCGTGCCCTTTCCCGTAAAGGTGCCGCCCTGAAAAAGAAGTCACGGGAATTAAATGAAGTCCTGAATGCAACACTTAAAAAGTGTGCCGAACTGCTTAATCCCAATAAGGACAAACAAAAATAAAGCTTTTATTTACAATTGTGCGGTAGCTTTGCCCTTATGATCCCAATGATCTTTTACCACCCTACCTTCAGTGTCTGTCAGCAAGCGTCTTGCGTACCGCTCACCCTTAATTTTACCATTGGCATCCTTTTGTCCCATAAATAACAGAATGGGCCGACCCCGGTCATCTGTTTTAAACGCCAGATCATACCTGCCCGATCTGATTTCAATCATGGAATCTGCTGCATACTGTTTACCGAGTACCTTTAAAATGGTTTCTTTTAACATCAGATTTTTTTTATATGTTACTGGTACAATTGCTGCTCCTCAGTATAATAAGATTTACGGCCCCCAATCTCCTCTACCAGTATCTTTTTACCGGTCGGACTTTCTTTGATCCCGGCTCCATGGATTTTTAAAAAATCCTTAATCTCTCCACCCAGCTCATCGGGTAACATTTTGCTGATCTGCTCAATTTCCTTACGCAACAACTTTCCGATCACCTGATGTAGCTCCTTTACTTTCGCTTTAGGAATCGCTTTAGCGGGCGAGAAGGGAGAAATCCTTGCCTCCCATAAAATTTCATCCGCATAAGTATTGCCGATACCCCGGATGATATGCTGGTCCATCAATACTGTTTTTATGGGCGCTTTCTTTTTCGCCAAAACCCCTTCCAGATAGGCTACACTCATTTCTTTGGAAAGCGCATCCGGCACCCCCGAGGCTGCAGGATTTAAGGTAGGAGTTGCAGCTTTTTGAAAGTCTGACAATGCAAAACCATCCCCTGCTTTAAAATAAAATGAAATAATGGGATATTTTATTTTATCATCCGCTTCAATCAGCTTTAGCGCTCCATGCAGCATCAGGTGTAACCCTAATACCCTTTCAGCTCCAAAATGCAGCTGAATGGTTTTTCCTTCTCGTTTTACCGCAGTCAGCTGATGCCCTTCTAAGGTTTCCTTTAGCTCCTTTTCCGGCACATTCAGCTTTTTAGCGACCTGCACTTCCAGGCGCTCCAGGGTCTTATGCTTAAACCGTTTTTCCAGGTTAGCAGCGAAGACTTCAAGATCAGGTAATTCGGGCATATACAGATGTATTAAAATTAAAGACTTAATCAGAACAATATTGAAAAGATAAAGTTTCAGAGATTGTGAACCTCCTTTACTTTTAGCTTCAAAGCGAAAAAGTCTGTATCTGGTGAAGTGGTCAGTATTATCTCAAACCGGTATCAGACATTGAACTCTAATACAAGCATATTCTCAATTCGCGAATTGAGAATCAAGCAAATTCAGCACTCTAATTTCTTACATCCAATCCACACTATTTAAAATTCCGGCCGCCATGAAACACTTCTTTAGGAACTTCTCTCCCAGCCTCTGCGCTTTTATTCTGAGCCGAATATGGCGCAGATTTTTCATCACCCCTAGCTAATGTCAATACAGGTAAATCATCAACTTCCCGCTGTACCAGTTTACCCAGCATCTTAGTGAGATCAAAACACTTACTCACAATCACGTGTACCACATGACCTTCCCGCTGCAATCTACCCTCGACCATCAGTAACCTGGAATGCAGAATTTCCTTACGAAAGGTCTCAAACAATTTCTCAAAGACCACCAAATTTGAATAACCTGATTCATCTTCAATCGTAATAAAGCATACCCCTCCAGCCGTTCCAGGCCGTTGACGAACCAGCACCAACCCTGCTACTTTAACCAGCTGTCCATTGACGGAATCATTGTTAATCGTGTGGCAAGAACGGATATTTAACATATCCAGCTGAGCACGAACGAAACTCACCGGATGTGCTTTTAGTGATAAACCAACGGTGGCATAATCCTGCACAACATGTTCCCCCTTACTCATCAGAGGCAATTCAACCTGAGTTTCCAGCACACTTTCCGAAGCTTGCCCCTTGAACAATTCAACCGGCATATCCTGCAATGCAGACACTTCCCATAATGCTTTCCTTCGATCCATTCCCATTGACCGGAAGGCATCCGCATCTGCCAGCTTTTCCAAAGCACCCAGAGACACACCTGCATCCCGCAAAGCAGTTATAGACTTATAACCATCACCCCTATTCTCTACCAGAATCTCCATTTCATCCTCACGAACTCCCTTAATCTCCCTGAAGCCCAAACGAAGCACAAAATACTTGCCCAATTTTTCTTCCAGCTTATTGTCCCATAAAGAATAATTCACATCGACTTCACGTACCTCAACACCATGTTTCTGTGCATCAATGACAATCTGTGCAGGCTGATAAAAACCCATCGGCATACTGTTGAGCAACGCCGCTGCAAAAGCATCAGGATAATAATGTTTAACCCAGCAGGAAACATACACCAATAAAGCGAAACTTGCCGCATGAGATTCTGGAAATCCATAACTTCCGAATCCCTCCAGCTGTTTAAAAATCCGCTTCGCAAATTCAACCGTATAGCCCTTACCCACCATACCTTCAATCAGTTTCTGCTCATACTGGTTGACAGCCCCCTGGAACTTAAAAGTAGCCATACTCCTTCGCAGGCCATCCGCCTCAGCAGGCGTAAAACCAGCCGCAACAATGGCAATCTTCATCGCCTGCTCCTGAAACAGCGGCACCCCCAATGTTCTGCCCAAAATCTCTTTCAGCTCCGGTGAAGGGTAAACTACCGGCTCTTCTCCATTGCGCCTTCTCAGGTAAGGATGCACCATATCTCCCTGAATCGGCCCCGGACGAACAATAGCCACCTCAATCACCAGGTCATAAAATTCCCGTGGTTTCAACCTGGGTAACATAGACATCTGTGCCCGGCTTTCAATCTGGAATACACCCAGCGTATCAGCCAGACAAATCATGTCATAAACATCCGGATCGTCCTGCGGAATATTAGCCAGCGTAAACTCCTTCCCGTAATGATCCCGGCAGAGATCAAATCCCTTTCTTATACAAGTCAGCATACCCAGGGCCAGCACATCCACCTTCAAAAAACCTAAAGCATCAATATCATCCTTGTTCCATTCAATATTGGTACGATCTTCCATTCTGGCATTCAGGATCGGGCAAAGATCAGTAAGCTTACCTTGAGTAACCACAAAACCACCAGTATGTTGTCCCAACTGACGTGGGAAACCCATCATTTGCCCGGTCAGTTCCAGCGTCTTTTTCAAATGCGGATCATTCGGATTCAGCCCCGATTCAGTGATTCTTTTACCTTCAAACCATTCATTGGTATACTCCCACAAAGAACCCGAAAGCCTATTGATGGTATCTACAGATAATCCCATAGCTTTACCCACATCCCGGATCGCACCCTTTTGATGTTGCTGGGTTACCGTTGCTACAATGGCTGCACGGTCACGTCCATACTTATTATAAATATATTGGATAATCTCCTCCCTGCGTTCATGCTCAAAATCCACATCAATATCAGGAGGCTCATTCCGCTCCGGAGAAATAAAGCGTTCAAAAAGCAAATCAAATTTCATGGGGTTAACCGAAGTAATACCCAAGACAAAGCAGATCGCAGAATTCGCTGCAGAGCCCCTTCCCTGGCAAAGGATCCCCCTGGACCTGGCCTCACGCACAATGTCTTCCACAAATAAAAAGTAATTGGCATAATCCATCTGCTTGACAAAAGCCATTTCATGATTGATCATATTCACAACCTTCTCAGGAACTACGTCTCCATATACCTCATGCGCCCCTTTCCAGGTCAGGTATTCCAGCTCTTCCAATGGAGAACGTCCACTTTGATTGATTTCCTCAGGATAAACATATTTCAGTTCATCCAGGGAAAAATTACAGGCTTCAGCAATGACATTGGTATTTTCAATAGCTTCCGGACATCTGCGAAATAACCGCTGCATCTCCGTCACCTCCTTCATATAGCGCTCCGCATTCTGGTGCAAACGAAATCCTGCTTCCTGTATGGTACATTTTTCCCGGACACAGGTCAGTACATCCTGCAATTCCCTGCGGGATGGATCATGATAATGTACATCGTTAGTAGCTACTACTGGGATTCCATAAAAATCAGCAAGCTGCCTGGTCCTGAAAATTAATTTATCATCATTGCCCAGATACGTTCTGGTGGCTGAAAGATACAGCTGTCCAGCCAGCGCCTCACGATATTGCGCCACTGCTGAAATGAAACTGGCTTCATATTCAAACCTGCGGTTAAGCACTCCAGGCATCACCAGCGTAAAAATCATTCCTTTGCTGTGTGCATAAACATCAGACCGGGAAAGATGACAGGAACCTTTTTCTGCCCGCATGTTCCCTAAAGTGAGTAAGGCAGACAACCTTCCATAAGCTGCCTTATCTGTAGGATAGGCCAGTAAACTCGGGCCATCCAGCAGATCCAGTCTGCAAGCTGGGATCAGTTTTACGTTCTTTCCCCGGCAAGCCGAATGCGCCCGTACGATCCCCGCCAATGTATTCCGATCTGTTACAGCAATCTTTTGATACCCGAAAACCTCTGCCTGGTTCACCAGCTCATGCGCATGTGATGCACCCCGCAAAAAACTAAAATTAGAAGTCACCTGTAATTCACTATATCCCATAACCCCATCCTTTACGCAAAAAATCCATGAATAAACCACTGGTATTTCTGATCAGCACCATAATGGCCGGAGCGAAACAGCCAGTACCGTGCGCCCTGATTATCCTCCACCTGGTAATAATCCCTATGTTCACCCACATCCAGCCACCATTCCCGTTCAATCCGCTCAGGCCCGTCAGCCTTGATCACCAGATGTCTAACTCCTTTGTAAATAAAAAACTTAGGCGGATGATCTGGAATCAATGCCATCACCTCAATCGGGTCTGGTCGCTTCAGCAATTCAGTTGGGCGGGGTTGCTCTACCCGCCAATTAGTTGCCCGCTTTTCAGAAATCGATCCCGCCCTCAGCACTGCACGCTCAGGCCAGTAACGTGTCGCTGGCAAATACCGGTGGATCACCTCAGCACCTACCCTTCCGGCAACCCGGTCTAATAAACGAATGACACTCTGATCATCCAGTCCTGGCTTTGTGGTCCACATCTCTTCCTGCGGAACCTGTACATCATCTACCTTAGGCGCATCCAAAACAAAAAGCTCAATCCCCAGTCCAGGGCGGATCTGATCAATCTTTAACTGAAAAAGCTTAAACAAATGACTAAGGCTATGGCTGGCACCACTGGTACCAATCACCACCTGAACCACCTTTCCATCAATCCGGTATCCTGTAAGCACCCCAGTTCGCAATCCTTTGCCCTCAGCCTGCATACGCTTACATAAACTTTCCAGCATTTTAGTGATCGCAATTTCAATTCCTGTCCGGGTTTTGATCGGCTCCAGAGAAAGCAGACGCTCCCGAAATGGCACCGGAACCTGCAACGGCAGCAGCACCTCGTCTTCGGTTCCCAATGCCTGGGCCAGTCGCAATAGAAACCCTTCCCCAAAACGCCTGCGCAATACAGAGCGCGGCATGCCAATGA
This sequence comes from Pedobacter sp. ASV1-7, assembly GCF_040203335.1. Lineage (NCBI taxonomy): Bacteria > Pseudomonadati > Bacteroidota > Sphingobacteriia > Sphingobacteriales > Sphingobacteriaceae > Pedobacter > Pedobacter sp. ASV1-7. Next base: position 152,407 of record NZ_JBEHBV010000010.1, read on the forward strand.
AACTTTTAATCTGGTAAAATCCCAGTTTATGCAATTTAGCCAGTACCGAATTTTCCAAGCGCAAAGCCTCCGGCACCAAGCCAAGCAAAGCCTCCGGATGCCCACCCACAGGAATCAGTGGCGTCACTTTACCATAATGGGATACCGCCCAGGCAGCTCCTGGAGTATCCGCAATCGCTACCCGAACGGTATATCCCTTGCTTTTTAAACGCGAAACGATCTCTTTCAAATACTCCCGTTCACCACCCCAAAGGTGCGTACATCCGGAAACATCCAGCAACAGCCCATCCATTCCAAATTCATCAATGGCCACAATAGGCGAATACCTCACACACCATTCTCCAAGACCCCGCAGTAAATTACGCGGACGTTCGGGCTTATCATCCAGCACTTCCAAGCCCGGGCAGATCGCCTTGGCATCAGCCGCCCGCATACCTGCTTCCACGCCAGCTTCAGCAGCAAGTGAACTCACCTCAGTAATCATCATGCGCCCATGATCAGGCGCAGCAAATACAAAGGGCACATCAGCAAGTTCAGGCCTGCGGATCAGCTGCCAGTCAGCCAGTAGCTGGCGGAACCATATAGAAACAAAACGGCTTTGCATAACACTTATCCAATTTGCCTCTTCTGTTTTTCCGGCCACACCGACTGCTCAGTTAACTTCTCAACTGCTGCAAAATTTTCTCCCGCCCATTCCAGCACCCAGCTACCAGGATTACCATTACGCACCTTCAGCAGCTCAACCTGCCACCTTGGAAACCCCAAACCGGGAAGACCATTTCCGGTATCAGAAGGCAATGGGCTGATCTTCCACCGCGCAGTAGCTACAGTACTCGCCGCTTTACTGGCATCCTTTCTCAGGATAAAACCAGTCACCCCGCTCTGCTCAACGGCTAACTGTAACCTGCGGGAGGCTATTAAACTCAAATTATTCAATTCAGCAACTACCGCTGCCAATCCTTCACACTTCAAAGCTTCTTCAGTAATCCAAAGCGCATCTTTCTCCGTCTTCACATCCATGAAAATAATTCTTTCCGGCTCCACATTGAATGCATTTAATGAAGCAGGAAACAACCTCCGGGATGTACTCACCCAGACACAGGCCGCACCATCCTGCATCAAAACAGCCAGCAGACCAGCAATAAAACCGTCACTGCATGCGGCATCCTCCGGCAAAACGGTGATAAATTCATGAATTGCCCTTTTGGGAAATACCCCGCCCGGAAATGCCTGCTCAATTTCACCAAGTCCAATCCTTTCAGCGCTAGCCCCAGCCTGGGGCTTAAAGCCCTGCCAAAGCAGGATATCCTGCTGCAGTTTGATCAATAATTCCTTTTTAGCATCCATAATTCATCCCTTTTAACGCCACTATTCCATCAGCTATCAAATACACAACAAACATAATACTAAAAATGTTAGTAAATAATTAAATGTTAACAATTCAATGAATTTTGTTGACAAAAACCCAAAACAACACTATTAAGTCACAATAAAACATTTTAAATGCTAATATTTTTAGTTATTTATCAAAATTTTTATATTTGTAACATGAACCTGTTTTCAGCAACGGAATTATTTGATGGAGGGATAAAGCGGTATACAGATTTCCAATTGCCTGACACTGAACTGCGATTATGGCAGCATCTTTTTGATAAGCCAAAATCGGATGCCTATTACAACATCCTTTTAAGCGAATCCCCATGGCAACAGCGCATACGAAAAATGTACGACAAGGTGATTCCTGATCCCCGGCTAACCGCTTACTATGGCGGAGAAAATGGACATCAGTGGACTCCGGTATTACTTGAAATTAAAGCATCAGTAGAAAAGATCACAGGCATCCGCTTCGACCGCGTCCTGTTAAACCTCTATAGAAATGGAAAAGATTCTGTAGCCTGGCATAGTGATAACCTTCCAGCAGATGGCAAGCACCATCACATAGCTTCCCTCACTTTTGGAGACACCAGAATCTTTAAAGTTCGTCATAAGTTCAACAAAGACCTCTCAGGACTGGATATTCCACTGACCCATGGGAGTTTACTATTGATGGGTGATACCATGCAGGACTACTACGAGCACCACATCCCTAAAACAGCAAGAACGGTCGGTCCCCGCATCAACCTCACTTTCCGGATTTCGGAATCTTCAAAACCAGTTTATTTTGATAAGGCAAAAACGAGCTCATCATTCAACATATAAATTTCAGAAGAAGCAGGAATGTGTGAACAATTTAGATTTCACAGGCGCAAATCTGCTCGCCTATTTCTTCGACAAACCATAAAGGGAGCTGGCCAAAGCCATTCCAGAAAATTCCTACCGCAGTAATCTCTGGATAAAGATCAGCTAAAATCTTATTTCTATCGCACACGCGGTAAACACCATCCTCCATAGGCAATACGGTCAGCTGCATGCCGGATGCTTTAATTTTATAAGGTTCTATCTCATTATAAAAAGCTTTCATAGCATATTGTGTTCTGTGATTAACTCTCCAATCTGTTGAATAAAATCATCATCAAGTTCACTCTCAGTCGCCCATTTAACCCATTTGAGCTGATCACCCCCAGCTTCCTGAAAAATCACACCTAACTTATGATCACCTTCCATAATCCGGTAAAGACCATTTTCAAGTGGTTCAATTTTAAAGCGGTCTTCCAAAAGTTGTATTTCAAATGATTCCATATCTATAGATAACAACAAGGTCAGCATTAGGTTTTAGCAGCAATAACAAAGGCCTTCAATTTGTGCAGTTTCCCATCAAGAAACTGCCATACATCGCAATAAGCATAATCAACCATTTTGCCATCCTCATTTTTCATGCTGATCTGACCGATTGCCGTCACGAAATCATCCTCAGCAATCAAGCGCTCAACCCTAAATTTAGGTGGCTCCACATAAACCTTTGCCATATACTCCCGCACATCCTGCTTACCCTGCAAGGTCTGTTCGCCGACAAAAGTCCACTCCGTATCTGCTGTACAGAAGGAAAGAAAACCTTCATAGTCGCCTATGGTCATGGCAGCGTTCGCCTGTTCCAATATTTGCTTATTGTTCTCCCTCATTTGCTCAGGCTTTATTTAAATACACTTTTACCGCCTCAATCTTATTTCCAACTTCCCGAACCACTTCTTTTAGTTCATCATTGGTCACCTTCAACTGACTGGTCCAATATTGAATTTCATAATCGTTTTCCATATTGATATCATCTGCATCAGCAAATTGATCCTGTTCTTTCATTATGTTATCTTTTTAATATCCCTCTTCTATTACTTTGATTAGCGCTCTTGCGGCCGGACCAGCAGATAAAGGATTCTGTCCGGTAACCAGCAATCCGTCTATTTCCACATGACTTACAAAAGGTATCATTGCGCTGGATAAATTGGCTCCCAATTCTTTTAACCTGCTTTCCAATTGGTAAGGGACATTCCCTGCTCTCCCCACCATAGTTTCTTCAATATTGGTAAAAGCAGAAATATTTTTTCCATCCAAAAAACCCGGCTGCAACTCCTCTGCTTTAATCAAAGCAGCCGGACCATGACATACAGCAGCCACAGGCTTTCCGGAATTATAAAAATCAAGAATCAATCTTCCACTGTTTCCATCAGTTGCCAGATCCCAGATCGGACCATGCCCACCCGGGTAAAACACCGCATCATAATCTGAAGCATCCATCAGTGCCAATTCATAAGTTCGAGCAAAAGCAATCTTCGCGCTTTCATCATCCTGGAATCTGCGGTTAGCACCCGTGATGTTTTCAGTCAGCTCACTCATCGGATCAACCGGTGGTCTGCCACCCTTAGGACTAGCCAGGGTAACGCGGTACCCCGCATCAATAAATTCATAATAAGGATCCGTAAACTCACCCAGCCATACCCCCGTCTTACTATCGGTATGCTCCATCTCTGCATGAGAAGTCAGCACCATCAAAATGTGTTTCTTAAGATTCTCCATATTTTATTTCATTATCAAGTATTGAATTCCATATTTATAAAAGGATCTACAACCTATACCCAACATCCTGAAATATAGAATGTTTCAAAAAAATCAATTAAAAATTTCTATAAACAATGCGCTAAACTGAATGTTATAAGAGTCTAATCACCAGCCGTATTTGGCCCTTAATGATATGACTATGAACAATCAAAAGAAAACTCCCAAACCCGGATCAGCAGAATACAACGTTGAAAAACCAGAAGAACTGACCACACCAAAATTTCATAGCAGCACCGATCACAGGAGCAGTCATGAATTACCAGCTACAGAAAATTTGAATGACGAGCATAAAAAAGTAAAAACTAACCCGGAACACAGCACGCCAAAACCAGACTTAGGCAATAAAAGAGCAGATGATGAAGACCAAAAGGAAAAGTTAATCACTCCCTGATCACACACCACTGCTTACCACAAAAAAATTAACCACTAATCCCCCTTATTATGAACTATAGAAAAATCATTGAAAACACCATACAAACACAAAAAGACCATAGCCTAACCGCCTTTGCACTCCTCGCCGGACTTGCAGCAGGCGCCGCATTAGCTGTATTGTTCGCGCCAAAATCTGGACGTGAATCCAGAAAACTATTGGCAGAAAAACTGAGGTCTGGACAACCAACCCATCAGGATGAAATGGAAGAACATTTGTTTGATGATTTGCGGGAAACCACGCGTGAACATGCAGCACATCTACAGGGACCAGAAAGTAAACGCAAAGATCCAACATCAATCAAAATACCCTCAGCAGGAACCACAGCATGGAAAGATAAGGCACTAACAGAATAAATATAAACCTCTGGCTATTGCCATAGCCAGAGGCAGTCCCATTCATCAATAAACATAAACATCATGGCTACCCAAGAAAACACATCGCAGGTCAGCGATCAAAACCAAACACCTGCAACAGACGCTGATAATTACCAGCAACCACAAGCTACAGGTCAGCCGCAAAAAGTACTGATTGAGGCCACAATTACCGGAGAAACAGACGAGCTCGACCCCAGCTTCCACCAGCAAGATCCACCAATAGATCCGGAAAATGATGACAAAGTTGAGGATAAGGAAGATGATGAATTACCTACCAAAGAAGACCTGGAAGAAGATCATGATCTAAACCATGATGCAGACGATGATTTGAGCCTGAATAACGATGACCAAAACGAATTGAACTAATGGCCGATTACAAGTTTATTCATCTTAAATCACTATAATTACAGGCTTGTAATCAATTCCTAATCAAATTGGACAACCTTTTAACCTATATCAATTCCCTGACTGCATTTTCACAGCAAAGCTGGGAATTACTGCAGCCCGCACTATCAGAAAAGCACTTTAAGAAAAATGAACTGTTATTAGCAGAAGGAGAACACTGCCAATCCCTATTTTATATCGATTCGGGATACTGCAAGAGTTATTATCAAATGGACGGGGCAATCAAAAACACAGGCTTTTATTTCGAGAATGACATTGCCACAAACCTCAACAGCTTTAGCAGCGGCGAAAAATCAGCCTTTAACATCCTGGCCTGCGAGCCCCTAACAGCAATAGTTTTTGACAAGAATAAATTATTTGAAGCCGCTAAACAGGCCCCTGAAATAGAAACGCTGGGACGAAACTGCATCCGACTATTTGCGTCCAAACAAGAAGAATTCGCAACCTTATTTAAACTTTACTCCGCCCAGGATCGTTTAAAGTATATAGAAGAGCATCACCCCAATATGTTACAAAGAGTTCCCCTTTCGCAACTAGCCTCATTTCTAGGGGTAGCCAGAGAAACACTCAGCAGGATCAGAAAAAGACGAACAGTCGGATAATTATGTGACGATCGTCACAGGATCAGTACAACCTGAATGCTGACTTTTGTATATCACAAAAAGAGATACAGCTATGCAAAAACTAAGAAAAATTGATGAAACCGCGAACATCCTAACCTGGTTTGAAATTCCGGTAACAGACCTACAAAGAGCAAAAACCTTTTATGAAACCATTTTAGCGATCCAAATGGTTAGCGCAGCAGATGGCAATGAGGAAAGTGTCTTCTTTCCCTACAACCCCAATGTCATCCAGGCCACTTCAGGTAGAGTAACCGGCGTATTGTCCAAATCCGAAAAAAACAGTCCCTCAGCAAATGGCCCCCTGATCTACATCAATGCAAGCCCAAGCCTCCAGACAGTACTGGATAAAGTAGAACCCGCAGGCGGAAAAGTACTTTCGCCTAAAATTCAAATCCCACCAGGATACATTGCCATTATCCTTGATAGCGAAGGCAACAGAATCGGTTTACACGCTGAAAGATAAATAGTTAAATGCCGACTTAATCCAGCTATCCTATTCAGATTCCTCGCGCGGGAAATGATGAAACTGAAGATCATGCCCACTTAGGCTATTTCAGACTGGATAAAATTCAAATGATTTGCCAGATAAAAAAGTACCCTCTAACAGTCCTTTAAAAACGTTTCGTTTTTATCTAAGAAAACTCTAAACCATTCTCTACCGCGAATGTTAAAGTAAGACATCAACGAAAAACAAAAATGGAAAACAACACAGAAATCTTAAACGATCTGATACAGATCAACAACGACCGAATTACAGGTTATGAAAGAGCAGTTGAAGAATTAAAGGAACAAGACAGCGACCTGAAACCCTTATTTCTACAAATGATCCGTCAAAGTGGCCAGCACAAGGCAGTCCTAACACAGGAAGTTCAGGTACTGGGGGCTCCTGCAGAGACAGGGACAACCACATCTGGAAAAATATATCGTGCCTGGATGGACGTAAAAGCAATGTTTACAGGTCATGACCGTGAAACTGTTTTAAACAACTGTGAATTCGGTGAAGACGCCGCCCAAAAAGCCTACAAAATGGCTTTAGAGACCGAAGGACTTTCGGGAAACTTAAGAAGCATCATTTCTGAGCAGAAAACTGATTTGAGAACCTCACACGATCAAATTAAAGCGCTAAGAGATAGCGTATCTTCATAAGTAGAATAAATGCATTGAGGTAGGAATCGTCATCTGCAAAACCAGGGACTAAAGCCTGATTAGTTAGGACTAAAGTCCCTGGTAAAGATGGCGAATTCTATTTCTCCTACACGAAACCCTTACTAAAATGCCCTCTTCTGTCATCAAAAGCTATAACTATGAACCTACAAAATGTTTGTTGTACATTACTTTTGTATCAGGAATCACTTATGTATACAAATCAGTTCCAGCCGATATTGCTAATATGTTAAAGGCCGCGGGATCAAAAGGCAGGTATTTTAATCATTTCATTAAAGGCCACTATAAATACCGTAAACTAAGGAGTAAAACTTAAGTTCATCTTCTATTTTTCCCCATAAGCTCAATGCAATAAATTAAGGTTGTCCATCACCACCTGCTACTCCATAAACCTGACCTGTGGTATAACTGGAATCGCTTGCTGCCAGCTGTACATAAATAGAACACAATTCAGCAGGTTGACCGGGTCTGCCTAAAGGTGTATGGCCACCGAAATTTTTCAGCTTCTCCATCGTAGCACCACCACTCACCTGTAAAGGCGTCCATATCGGACCCGGAGCCACGCCGTTCACCCGAATTCCTTTTGGTCCGAGTTGTTTGGCAAGCGACCTTACATAACTGGTATTGGCTGCCTTTGTTTGCGCGTAATCAAATAATTCAGGTGAAGGATCAGTAGCCTGTACAGAGGTTGTAGCAATAATTACAGACCCAGGCTTCAAATGTGGCAAAGCAGCCTTTGTAATCCAAAATGGCGCATAAACATTGGTTTTCATCGTCGAATCAAAATCCTCAGCGCTAATGTCCAAAATAGAAGGTCTAGTTTGCTGATGTGCGGCATTATTAATCAGTATATCCAATCCACCTAAAGCTTTCACTGCCTTTTCAACCAATTGCTTACAGAAAGCTTCTTCGCGTAAATCACCTGGAATTGCTACCGCTTTACGTCCTTCTTTTTCTATAAGTTCAATCACTTCTTTGGCATCAGGCTCTTCCGCCGGCAGGTAATTAATCGCCACATCCGCTCCTTCCCGTGCATAGGCAATCGCGGCTGCACGTCCCATTCCGGAATCCCCACCGGTAATCAGTGCCTTACGCCCGGTCAATCGGCCTGAGCCGACATAACTAATCTCCCCATGATCAGGCACAGGATCCATTTTACAGGCCAGTCCTGGCCAGGGTTGTTTTTGTTCTTTAAAAGGTGGTTTAGGATATTTCTTTTTCGGATCCTCCAGTTTAGCAGAAAACGATTTACCACCAGCATTACTTTCCTTCTTTTTCATCTTTTTATCAGTTAAGGTTTCAAAACTACATTTACACCATCATCTGTTTTCTTGTTAAATAACTTATATCCAATGGTTTGTAAAATAATGACATTTTCATCATAGCGTTCCAGGTGAATTATTTGAACAACCTGAAATTGAGATTGTTTATTAATTTTTCAGTTTAATTTTATTCAAACATTCTTAAACAAAATATAAAACCGAATGTTAATACCAACCGAGAACCGGCAATTAACATTAAAAACATTTACTTATGAAAAACCAATTGAGCAATCAAATTTTAGCAGGTCTGGACACCTTCGGTTTGAGTACTACTGGAAAAGAGAACATTGACCAGGGAGAAAGAATTGTCTCCGTACTGGCAGGAAGCTGGTTACTATACAAAAGTTTAAGAAAAATGGGTAAACATCCCTTCCTTGGTCTCCAAGGCGCTGCAGCAGGCGGACTAATGCTTTACCGCGGAGCTACAGGAGTTTGTCCCCTCTATCAAAAACTCGGAAAAGACACCACAGATCCCCAGGCCATCAACATTACCGAAGACATCACCGTCAATGCCCCAATAGATAAAGTATATGCCTTCTGGCGCGAGCTATCCAACCTCCCAAAATTTATGGAACACATGAAAAGCGTGGAGGAAATCAGTGAGAAAGTTTCGCTCTGGACGGCCAATACCCCGGGCGGGTTAATAGATTTAAACTGGAATGCTGAAATTACCAGAGAAGAAACAGGAACCTATCTTGGCTGGCAATCCCTGGAAGGATCAATGATAGACAACGCAGGCAAAATAGAATTCCGCGAAACCTTAAACGGCACAGGAACTGAACTGCACATAGAAATCGACTACTTTCCACCAGCTGGCAGTGTTGGCAGAGGCATAGCATCTTTATTCAATGGAATGTTCGAGCGAATGATCCGGGAAGATATCCAGCGCTTTAAGACCTACGCGGAAGAAACTGATTTTAAACAATACGCAGGCTTATCCGTATAAATTATGAAACCAGTCCTCACTGATTTAGCAGAGCTATACCTTCAGCAACTCAAGGGCTTTCTTAGCTCAGAAAAGAAATACGGTAAGGTTATAGAAAAACTAACTGCAGCAGTGGTTACGGATGAACTTAAAAGAGCGCTGGCATTAACCTCGGCTGATCTCCCGCAACAAAAGGAACGCATCAAGCAATGCCTGGCTTTATTAAACCGTAAAGCAACTGCTGCTGCTGCTGGTAAAACGGATTTACCTTTTCTGGAGCACATTAAGCTAAACAAAGTAACCGCAAAACCGTCAGTACTCAATGATATTAAAATACTGCACATCAGCGAGCAAATATTCCAGACTAAAGTAATAGCCTATCAAAACCTGCAGCTCATGGCCAGTGTTTTAGAACAAGAGCACGCTGTACTATTGCTGGAACAAAGCACAAACGATAATCAGAATAATTATGGTCATCTCGTGCAAATTTCAGCCAACATTATATATCCTGAGGCCAAAAACAACAAATAAAAAAGAAAAACAAAGGACCTAACAAATTGCAAACAGAAATTTTAAACTAAATACATCAACATCATGGGAAATCTACTTTATACCATCGCCGTCATCCTGGTCATCATATGGGCCATTAGTTTCTTCGGCGGTTTCTACACAGGCGGAATTATTCATATCCTGATTGTTATTGCCATCATTGCCATCGTACTGGGTGTAATCCGAAGGGCAGCCTAAATTAGTTCAGGCCCTTAAATAAAGGGCCTGATTAACTTCAGCTAACCTAGCTGTAGCTAAGGATACAATAAAAAGAAAAACATATACCGGAATTGCTTGTTCTTTAAAAGGAACAGTTTTCATTAATCCCTAAGACTATGGAAAATAAACAAGATAACCACGGAAAAGAGCAAACGCCAAAAAAAACAGTTTATAAAGAAACAGAAGAGCGTATCAATGAAAAAAAACCTGATAGCGGAGAAACCTCATCAGTAGCCGATCTGGGAAGAACAGATTTGATCTCCAGACCCGAACGAAAACATAAACCCCTTGGATCAAGTCATGAACCAGGAACAACCCCTGGAAGTGATTTATAACTATACAACAAAGGCGCTGGTTTAATAAGCGCCTTTGTTATATAACAGGAATATGCTTTCTCAATACCGAATACAAAACATCTAAACAAATCGCTTTACAAAGCTCGGCACTCAAAAGTGAAAAATCCCCTCCATTACGGTCAGAATTTCTCCACTAAAAAACCACACCAATTACCTCTTGCCACTACTTATTAAAAACAGACTTGATTTTATCAATAAAGCCTGTTCTCTTACTTTTTTGTTTTTCAGTTCCCATCAAAAAACCATAAGGCTGCAAATCCGGAACATGATCACAAACAATTTTGAGCATTCCAAGCAAAGGAATCGCAAGCACCATTCCCGCCACACCCCATATCATCTCCCCCAATACTATCGCAAGAATAGTAAATAAAGGATTGATATTTACCTGCTCTCCAACAATAAGCGGTTCAAGAATATAGGTTTGAATAAACTGAACCAAAGCATAAGTCACCAATACACCGATTACCATCCGGCTGTCCCCTCCCTGAGCAAGTACGGAAAGTAGCGTCACCGCAGTCCCGGTTAGATTTCCAACAAATGGAATAATCTCCAGAATACCACACAATACAGCGAAAAAGATCGCACTTTCTACCCCTACGATGCTAAAACCAATCCCATACATCACCCACAAAACCACAATCATCGTAGCCAGCCCACTCAAATACCGCTGTGCTACTTTTCCTGCCTGGTGCACTACACCATCCGCTTTGTCTTTCTCAGTCCCAGGAACCAGTTTCAAAATAAACTTTTTAATGTGCGAACGGTACAACAAAAACAAAAACATATACACCAATACCAGCACAGTATTAACCAGTATATCCATAATCCCCCCTGCAAAGCTAGCCAGCATATTCCCCGATTCACTACCACCAGCCTGCTCCTTTATCATCTCTTTTTGTTGCTTCACATCTACACCGGCCTTTTCATAAACCCAATGCTGAAAATTAGAAAACAGACTGACTACCCTTTGCTTCATGGCATCTATATTCTCCACAAGACCATTGAGCTGCCAGCCCAGCAAGAAAATAACTAATGCAATAGCCGACACAAAACCAACTATACACAACAGCGAGGCTATGCCCCTACTCATTCCTTTACTTTCCAACCAATTACAGAACCTGATAAAAAGCATAGAAAAAACAGCCGCCAACGTAACGGGAATAAGAAATGGACCGGCAAAATACAAACCGGCAAAAGATAAAATAAAAAAAAGTAAGATACAGATCGTGCGTTGTAGTTTAGTCATATTCGTTTCCGTTTGTCATTCATAATATTATGATTTTGTATCCATCCCAGTACTGCGTAAAATCCGACAAAATTGACTTGAATCCTTTGGATATTTGATTATTCATAGGCTGGTATCTATGTTAAAAAATCTCTTTACAATTCCATTCATCAATCCTGCGATGAATCCATATCAGACTGCTCCAGATATTTTCGAATTTCAGTTTCAATCTTTCTACAGGAAACCAGCCACGGCTTTTTAGTAATCTTCACCTGTACAAAATCACCAGAGATACTGTAGCTGCCAGCCAATTCAAATCCCCTGGCAGAAAAAGAAAACTCACCAGAAGAAACATCGCCATTAAAAACGCCATCAGTCTGGCCTTCAATAGCAGCTCTTAACTGCACCACCATATCATCCTTGGACTTGGGGTACTCAATCGAAAAATCACACATCACAAATGATTATTTATTTAAAAAAAATACGCAGACCAAAAGTAGCCTGTGAAGGTTACCACCCATAGGATGACCTATTACCTTAATTAAAACAACAAGCCCCAGCCAAAATTGATTTAAATTTTAAAGAATGACATTTAGTTCATATTCATCATACACTCCAAGCCAAATGCCATGCCCCATTTCAAATCTGAAAATATTTCAGAAAAACAATATCAAAAATTCTTATCAGGCTCCCAATCCCCCCCTAGAAAAACATTGCAACCTCCTGCATTCTAATCAATTCCCTAATCTTATTTTAGAAATTATTTCTTTATGAAAGTTGAACTACCCCTTCTACAATTATTTTATAGATTTGAGTAACCAAATATTTCTCATGGAAAGTTTACCTGAAATAAAAGCTTTGAAGCGCATTAAAGAGCTGTTGGACAAACTCATGTCCGATAGAGCAACAATGGTGAGAAAAAATATCTAGTAACCCTGATCCGCGCCTTTCCACCCCGGAGATTCTGTTACAACATCCCGTAATTCGGTTACATCAAACCTAATTTTGATTTAGACCTTTGTATAACTAAAGATATCAATATGAGTTTTTTGAAGATTTTAATTGTAGTCACCAATATCGATACTTATGCAAGCGGCAAGCTGGAAACAGGTTTGTGGTTAAGCGAACTAACGCATATCTACCAGGCAGCATTGGAAAAGGGATATGAAATTAGTATTGCCAGTCCCAAGGGCGGCAAGGTACCGGTAGACCCCGAAAGCCTGAAACCGCTAACAATGGACAAAGTCTCCAAAGCCTATTGGAACGATGCCTCATTTCGGGAACTGCTAGAAAACAGTAAAAGTTTATCCGAAGTTTCCACTAAGGATTTTGATTTGGTTTATCTGGCTGGTGGACATGGCACGATGTATGATTTTCCCCATGATACAACAATGCAGAACATCATCAGAAATCAGTACGAAAACGGTAGAATCGTAGCTGCTATCTGCCACGGCGTTGGGGGTTTACTAAATGTAAGATTATCCAGTGGTGAATACCTGATCAAAGGTAAAACTGTTACGGGATTCAATTGGTTTGAAGAGCGTCTTGCCAACAGAAAAAAGGAAGTTCCTTTCAACCTTGAAGCAGGACTGAAAGAAAGAGGTGCTGATTACAACAAAGCATTCATTCCAATGACTTCAAATGTAGTAGTAGACGGAAATCTCATTACCGGTCAAAACCCATTTAGCTCGACAGAAACGGCAAAAGTGATCATACGCGAACTGGAGAAACAAAATAACACCAAATAAATGCAAACGATATTAGGAGCCAACGGACAGATTGGCGAAGAATTGGCAAGAGAACTCAAAAGGAACTTTACTGCTGACATCAGGATTGTAAGCAGGAATGCTAAGAAAGTCAACGACAGCGACACGGTTTTCTCTGCAGACTTATCCATCAGGGAACAAGCAATAGAGGCCGTAAAAGGTAGCGAAATCGCCTATTTCACATTAGGACTTCCGATAAGTGCTGATTTATGGGAAAAGCAGTTTCCAGTTATTATGCGCAATGTGATTGATGCCTGTAAAATCAACGGTACAAAGCTGGTGTTTTTTGACAACACCTATATGTACCCGCAGGATGACCGTATACTTAATGAACTGACACCTTTCGCTCCTGTGGGCAAAAAAGGTAAAGTAAGAAAAGCAATGGCTGAAATGGTTTTAAAGGAAATTGAGTCAGGCGCACTAAATGCCGTAATTTGCCGTGCACCGGAGTTTTACGGTCCTGGCAAAACACAGAGTATCACCAATACCTTAGTTTTTAATAATATCAAAACAGGCAAAAAAATAAAAGTACCGCTAAGCGATACCAAAAAAAGGAGTTTAATCTGGACACCTGATGCAAGCAGGGCAACCGCTTTAATTGGTAACACCCCTGATGCTTTCAGGCAAACCTGGCATCTTCCTGTTGATCAAAGTTATCCGACTTACAATGAATTTATAAAACTGGCGGCTGATGTATACCAAAAAGAACTGAAGCACTCTATTATGCCGAAATTCCTGTTTAAGATCGGCGCCCTTTTCAATAAACGGATAAAAGAGCTGCTGGAGCTGCTTCCCAGGTACGAACACCAAAACTTGTTTGATGACACTAAATTCAGAAATCGCTTTCCGGACTTTGAAGTAACGACTTACAGGCAAGGAATTCAGCAGATTAAACAAGAGCAGCTTTCACTAAAAAAATAAAAGTTTTAATTTAGTGATGTATAAATCTGAAACCAAAATGAATACTCCTGAAAAAGTTTCTTCCATAAGTGCACTGCATAAATTTTTGGGATTGAACAACCCCTCCAATCCCCTGATCAGTGTATTTAATTTTGATGATGTAAAACTTGCGAAGGAAACAATTTTGAGTGCAGTAACTACCGATTTTTATGTAATTGCCTTAAAAAAGGATTGTGCAGGCGGTAAATGCAAGTACGGTCAGCAATACTACGATTTTGACAATGGTATAATGTATTTCATTGCTCCCCACCAGGTCTTGCAATTTGAAGATGTACTGCTCAACGGCGTAAAAGGATTTGTTCTTGTTGTTCATCCCGATTTTCTTCACGGTTATTCCTTAGCTTCAGAAATTAGAAACTATGGCTATTTTTCATATGCTGCCAGTGAAGCACTACACATTTCTGAAAAGGAAGAAAAGGCTATCATGCATATCATAGAAAACATAAATAAAGAGATAGATGACAACATGGATGCCTTTACACAGGATTTATTGATCACTAATATGGGTTTGTTGCTGAAGTATGCTGACCGTTTTTACAATCGTCAATTTTTGACCAGAAAGAAAACCAATAGCGATCTGCTCAGCAAGCTGGAGGCCCTGCTCGACGAATACTTTAAAAATGAAACACTGTCTGAAAAAGGTATTCCTAGTGTGCAGTCAGTGGCAAATGAACTTCATTTGAGTCCCAATTATTTAAGTGATATGTTACGGGTGCAAACCGGACAAACTACACAGCAGCATATTCAAAACAGGCTAATCGAAAAAGCAAAAGACCTCTTATCCAGCACTTCAATGTCCGTCTCTGAAATTGCTTATCATTTAGGTTTTGAGCATGCTCAGTCATTTCACAGGCTATTTAAAAACCGCACTTCGGTTTCTCCTTTAGCGTTCAGGATGTCTTTCAACTAATTGATATATATATAGCTATAGGCTCCAGAAAGTTGAATTCCATCTTCAAGAATTAATTTATAGATTTGAGTAACCGCATGATTTCTTATGGAAAGCCTACCTCCTGAAATAAAAGCTTTGAAGCGCATTAAAGAGCTGTTGGACAAACTCATGTCCGATAGAGCAACACCCGTTGAAATCCGCTCGAATGCCTTATATGAATGCTTCACTAAAGACAGCCAGTTAAGAAAGATATTCCCCGTCCAAAGGACATTCAACCAATTTTTGAGGCAACAACATGATACCAGCATTTTAAAGCAGCTCATCCCAAATTATAGAGTTGATACCTCAGATCGCCTGCATTACCAATGGTACTTCTTCCGCGAAACCAACAAAAAGGCTGGCATAGGTAAAGGCATCGAAACATCCGACAGTAAATTGGCTTACAAAGCTAATGAGCTGAAAGTAGTGTCTTCAGATGGGCAAAAATTCAGATCCAGTCAGGAAAAAGATATTTATGAACGATTGTTAACATGCGATTATCTCAGCATTGATTTAGAGTTTCCAATTTCAAAACATGGCGAAAAAAGATATGCTGATTTTAAAATTCTAAACAGAATTACTCAGAAAACCTTCTACTGGGAACATTTTGGCATGACCAACTCCAGTAAATATATGGATGAGATGACTAAAAAGCTGGAATGGTATAGAAGCAATGGATTTAAAACTGTAGAAAATGGCGGAAATGTAATTTTCACCATATATTCTGAACCAAAAGCATTTCAAAGAGACATAAATAAATATATTACCCTGATCTTATAAATGTAATTTTGATCATCATGGATTTCAACATAAGAAAAATAGATTTCCCTCACTTACTGGAGAAAATTGAAACTATCAGATTAACGAAAGCGCTGTACACCTATCACAGCTATTTAAAGAATTACACTGGTAAAAAATGTGAACTCTGTCTACTGCCGCTTAATCCTTATGGGGTCTATTTGAACTATGAACAAGCCATTTGTATCACATGCTTTAACAACTACATCAGCTCCAAAGATTACTTAAATAACCTGAAATCATTTGAAGCAAGAGCTTCAAGAATCAATGAGCAAGCAGACCTACTCACCGCTTCGTTAAAAAATAACCCTAAAAATATTGATCTGAATCTGGCAAATCAACTCTTTAAGGAGCTCACCTTAACAGAAATTGAGCAAATGATAGGCTTTCCGAAACACTTCGGGAGTTTCGATTATGGCATTGAAGCCGGCACATGGAAATTAAATAATTCCCTGGTCGAAATATGGTTCAAAAATCAGATTTGCACTGAGGTAGCAATGGCCTAAATCACATCGATTCCACCTTATTCTGCATCAGAATACAGTTGACTAACCTGGATATCACCGTCCGCATCTAACCAGACATCAAAGAAAGTGTCCCTGTCAACATAAACATTCAATGGTTGAAGATAAGTATACTGCCCTGCACTCAAAATAATCTTTAGTTTACGCCCATTTTCAATTAATTCATCAGCCACCTCATTAGCAGAGCTTTCACTCAGCATATTTAAACGCAGGCTTAAAAAGTACCAGTCAGCCGCCAGTTCATTAATAAAATCATCAGTCAATATCAAAGGTTCAGGTCTCATAGCTGTAAATTTTAATGATCTCCACCACACTACTCCATAACTCTATGTTTAAATACAAACCGTTGGATCGGGCAAACCAGTTATCGCAGCAGACGCATATGATAAGTCTCAATTTCTTTTAAAGCTTCCAGGATGCCGGTCCGCTGACGCTGCAGCAACACAATATGATCTAAATGTGAACCATAATCTTCCAGCACCTTATCATATTTTTCGATAGCAGCTTTTTCCCCTGTCTCAATAGCACTTAAAATAGCCGCATCTTCCCTACTGCTTAAAGCCTGCTTGATATCTATCCATGTGCGATGTAATGCACCTAAAATCCCACCCTCCTGATTATCCGAATCCCCACCATGCTGAGCAATGTGCTCCTTCAACTCATCCGCATAATCCGCGCGTTGTGCAGCATACTTCAAAAATACAGCCTTCAATTCTCCACTGTCAGTTACCTCACTTGCAGATGCATAACCTTCTTTTCCGTCATTGACAATATTGACCAATCCTTTAAGGTCGCTGATGATCTCTTGATTTGTTTCCATAGTATATTTGCATATGTCCAAGAACAATTCCTGGCTCTTCATATAAACACTGCCCCAATAAAATAGTTTCAAACATTCCAATCTCCAGGTATGTTCCTCAACAAATAGTACATAACATGCCAGAAGGACCATCCATAGTAATTTTAAGAGAACTCGTTGAAGCACTTCACCTGGAAGAAAAGCAAATCATCGCAGTTGAGGGAAATACTAAAATCGATAAAGAAAGAATGTTACATCAGCGGGTAATTGCTTTTAAAAGCTGGGGCAAGCATTTTTTGATCTGCTTCCAGGGATTTAGCCTTCGTATCCATTTCCTGATGTTTGGCAGCTACCGGATCAACGAGCGTAAAGACACAACAGCCAGACTAAGTCTGATTTTCAAAAATGCAGCGCTTAATTTCTATACCTGTTCCTTAAAATATGTAGAGGGCGATATCAATGAAAGTTATGATTGGTCCATCGACGTTATGGCTAAACAGTGGGATCCAAAAAAGGCCTTAAAAAGAATCAAGGCAAAGCCACAAGCGCAAATCTGCGACATCTTACTGGATCAGGAAATCTTCTCTGGGGTGGGCAATATCATAAAAAACGAAGTCCTGTACCGGGTAGCCATTCATCCTTTAAGTATAGTGGAGGCAATCCCACAACCAAAGCTTAAACTCCTGATCACAGCAGCAAGGCAATACAGCTTCGATTTTCTGAAATGGAAAAAAGCCTATGTTTTGAAAAAACACTGGCTGGTCAACACCAGGAAACTTTGTCCTTTAGGCCACCACTTAGAAAAAGCATACCTGGGAAAGACAAAGAGGAGAACATTTTTTTGCCCCATTTGTCAAAAACACTATGCTCCATCTATATCCAAATCCCCACATTAGCCTGCATCTCCCTTCAATAGGTTCGGCACTTGTACTGATATCCCTGAATAAAAATTAGAGCTTTCGATAAAAAGATCTCCCTAACAAACCATTCGAGGCATACGTTTGTTAAAAAATACGCATGCCCGGATCCAAACTACCCATATATACTGCCTTTGCTGCCAACCTGGCTATTGCTGTGATTAAACTAACCGCAGCTGCCATAACAGGCAGTTCAGCAATGGTTTCTGAAGGCATACACTCCCTGGTAGATTCCAGCAACGAAGTTTTGCTGCTGATTGGCCTGCACAAAAGCAAAAAAGCACCTGATCAAAAACGTCCCTTCGGCTATGGTAAGGAACTTTATTTCTGGTCCTTCGTCGTCGCCTTACTATTTTTTGTATTGGGCGGCACAATGTCCGTTTACGAAGGCATCAGACATTTAATTGAACCAGAAAAAATAACAAGTCCGGTATGGAATTACATTGTTTTGTCACTAGCTCTTGTATTTGACGGGTATTCCCTTTACACCGCAGTCCGCATATTTAATCAACAACGAGGAAACACACCTTTCTGGCAAGCCATCAAGGTAAGCAAAGACCCTTCCTCTTTTGTAGTATTGTTTGAAGACATGGCCGACGTAATTGGTATTTTAATTGCGGCTACCGGGATAACCCTTAGTCATATGTTTAATAACCCCTACATTGATGGCATTGCTTCTATATTAATCGGGCTTTTATTAATGCTGGTCGCGATATTTCTGGTCAGACAAAGCAGAAACCTGTTAATGGGTGAAAGTATATCAGCCGAAGAATTGAATAAACTAGTTCCCCTGATCGAGCACAACCAAAATGTCTCCAGCGCTGATGCACGCCTATCTATGTATCTGGGGCCAGAAGAAGTTATTTTATTGATAAAAATAAAATTCAAAAATGATTTACCCAGTCAGGAAATTGTTGAGACCATAGGCTCCATCCGGCAAGCCATCCAGGCAGAGCATCCCGATTATAAGCATATCCATTTTGAACCGGTTTAACAGTCCATATCAGGATGATCATTACCTAAAATTTATTTCCTAAGTACAGAATAAATCAGATCCAGATCGGAAGGCTTGCGAATGTAAGCATCAAAACCGCTTGCACCATATAACCTGTCAATATTATATTATTTTTATATTTTCGCCCCTTAGTTTAACTACTGTTGAAACCGATGAAACCTGATTTTACCTGCCTATACTTTCTGGAGAACGAAAAACATGCCGTCATTGAAATCAAACGTTATGACCTGGATGAAAAAGCAGATATTGGCGATGTTTATCTCTGGTTGATCCTCGAAAAAACATCAGGAAACATTCAAAAACTAGCTTTCCGCTCCATGGATTCTTCAGGTGAAGTACAGGAACGATACTTTGATCAGGGTTACCTCAAGTTCAATAACCAAAATGGGACTTATATAGAAAAATTCAACTCAGGTCAGCACCAGCTGGAAAACAAAACCGGACATATCCTTTCCACTGAGATAACCAAAGCGCTAACCAGTTATCTTAAGACCTGATGCTTGAAGCCATTAACTTTGAAAACGAAGCACTACTAGTCCATTCCTTTCGCGGGGAAGACCTGGTTCGGTTTGAAAAACTCACCCAAGACATTTTCAATATTCTGTCGGATGAACGAACTTTAAAGTACATACCAGAGAAAAGATTACACAATCTCGAGCAAGCAGAACTTTTTCTTCAAACCGCCATACTCAATTACCATTCGCGGCAGAATTACCTCCATTTTATCACAGATAAAGCATCCGGCAAAGTGATCGGCATGATTGATGTCATTACTCCTGAACTTGCACGCAAGCACTACCACCTGGATTATTATCCATTTTTTATTGAATTCTATTTAAGTGGCACGGCTAGTGGATGCTACATCATGACTGAAATTCTTCCCCTACTAATGGAAGAATTGCTCAGGCAAGGAATAAGTAAAATCGGCGCAGTGATCAACCGGGAAAATATTGCAGCACGAAGAGTGTTAGAAAAGGCGAACTTTGAATTTAAAGCCCCTTTTGATGTCATTCAGGATTTCTATCAAACCAGTTACCAGCTCGAAAAAACTATGTTGTAGGAAAGAGCACGCCATAGCCCACACAACATGCCCAAAGTAAAACAGTTGACAAAACTAAATCTCAAACTTTTTTCCAGGCTTGGAAATGGCTTTAGAAGCAATTACCTTAGCCTTCCCCCAATCCCAATCTTCTCTGAAATCCTCATCGGAATGAAAATAATACCCCTTATCCTTTTTCACAAAAGCTTTTCCCGTATTTGTCCTTTTGATTATTCTTTCTGTAGCTTTCATTTTTATTACATTATAGTACCCAATCATTCTTTATAATATAACGTACTGAATACTAAAAGGTTTGTCATAAATAATATTTGAAATCATAAAAAACATGGTCGTTCGAGGAACATCAAGCATACACAGGTGAGGTCATCTTCCTCTATCACTTTTGATGTACCTAAACTTCCGCTGGCATCAACAGGCCTCAATTTATTTTACCGCAACAGCAAAAAAGCTAGCACGACCGTCTAACGCGCTTAGCTAAAACTACCAACCCGGCACCGATTATAGCAGAAATCACCACATAAGCGATCATACGCTTCTGCTGCCGCCCACATGAATGTCTATACGCATTGGCTTTTAAAGCCTCAAGCTGATCAGTTTGCTGCGCCCCTTTTATCACGTCAATATCTACCTGGCGTAATTTTGTCTGACTAAAATTCTGCTCCTGTTCTAACGGATCATTTTGATCATTCTGTGTAGTTTTCATTGAATCTTAGATTATGTTAATACTACTTAAACACTAAATATGGAATGATGTTTAACTAAACTTTCAACTTTTTTCGATGACTTTTAGCCATGTAAAGACCCCACACACTTCAACAAAAAATCAATAGCTAACTGATCAGGAAGAAAGCTTCCCCAGATTTAATAAATCAGCTGAAAACTCTAACACCTGATATAAGAATAGCAGGTACAAGACCTGCTATCAAAATCATAAAAGCAAAGATTCCAGTTAACATACAGAAGAGGACTGCTTGGCATACATTTTAAGCTGGAATTTCAGTGATTGTCTGGCAACATGTATTCGGGTTTTAACCGTACCAATTGGAATATTTAATTCTTCAGCAATTTCATGGTATTTATAGCCCTCAAAATACTTTAGAAATGGAATTGAATATTCCGGCTGTAGTTTTCCCATAGCCTTATCAATATCTTCCATGACGAATTTACCCAGCCCTAAATTGCTCGAGGCACTGTTCTTCAATTGTTGCGCACTCAAATCGTCAGTTACCGTTAGAATATTCCTCCTGCGACCATCTCTTCTATAGTCGTTGATAAAAGTATTTCTCATAATAGTATATAGCCATCCCCGAAGATTAGATCCTTCCTGATAAAGTTTATGATACCGTATTGCCTTGATGATCGTGTCTTGCACCAGATCATTGGCATCTTCCGGGTCAGCCGTAAACTTCATGGCAAAGTTCTCCAGACAAGATAGTTGATTGCAGATTTCAGTGTTTAAATTGATTGTAGTCATAGGATTTCGCGTATCTGTTTAAGTAAATATCTTTCGGTCATATCAAGACAAAACACATACCAAAACACGGTAAAATCACTACAAATGAACCATTTAACATAAAATAAATTATTCTCAAACAATTCCGATTTGACATGTGTTCTTATTCGGCCCTTAAAGAAAAACAAGCAAAAAAAAGCACTTCCAGTCCCTTTTTAAGTATATATTTAATTGTACCCGAAAAACAGTTCTAAAAATAAAACCACTTAAAAAAAATAGATGTCCGTTAGACAGGGCAGTGCTGATACATTTGCTTAAATCTCAACCCAAGCAACTGTTTCAAGTTGTGAAAAAACGGCACCCCTGAAAAGAGGTACCGAAGGTAGTCAACCTATTCCAGCCAAGGGTCACTCGGATGGGTTTTCATTTTACTGTGCAAATGAATCCAGCGCACCAAACCTGACGGTAAAAACAGCGGCAGCATCAAAGATTACCGCCGCCACTTTCCAAAAATAAAATTGAAATTAGATTTAAGGTACTGGCAGAACCGATGCCGCTGTATCGGCCATGGTATTACTTCTGACTGCACTATCAACTTGATTCACTGAATCCACATCCACTGTATCCATGAAAGATGTATCTGTAACTAATGAATCAGCAGCGCTTTCCCTTGCGCTGTCTGAATTACAGCTGGTCATACTTATAAAAATTAAGAATGCCAGGACAACAATTATCTTTTGCATTTTCATTTATTTAGTTGGTAAAACTTTATGAAGATTTTTTCTTCGGGACTTTAGCCCCTTCTTTTCGGGCCTCAGACAGGCCAATTGCAATCGCTTGCTTTTTAGAAGTAACCTTCTTACCTGTTCCGGTTTTTAAGGTCCCCTTTTTCTTCTCATGCATGGCTTTTTCAACCTTTTCGCCAGCTTTTTCCGAATATTTTGCCATAATTATACACTGTTGATTAATCAGTAAATAAAAGCCCATCCATTAAAATACTGGTGGAATCTTTACAGCTGTGTCCATTTTTTTGCGTTTAATGGTGTCTTTCCTAGTACTGTCTTTCCAAGGATTTTTCTTCTTAGACATTTTTGACTTTACCGGATGTTTTTTCGAACTATCCTGACGTTTTTTTGTGGTATCCTGCGGAGGAACTTGCCAACCGAATGCTGACCAGCAAAACATAGCCAGCAATAATGTAATCATCATCTTTTTCATAACATTATGATTTTAAGTTTGTTACCGGTTTATAAACAACCGATAAACACAATAGTTTACCTTTTGTGAAAAAACATAAAACACCTGATATCAATGAGTTAAAAGACAAAACTCACTATCAGGATTTCCACTTTAGTGGTCTGCCAAAAGCAGTCATGAATTCTTTCTTTGAACGCTCCAACGCCTTTTTTATTCCTCAGACAAATTTTTACCGGCCCGGTTAATATAAAAAGTCAGCATTGACATTGCCGGGCGATATGGATCAAATTTTCTGCACTTACTGCTTTTTGCAGACTTCCTTAGCGATCCTGCAAGAAAAACAAGCAGGCACCTTGTTCCTGAATAGCATTCATGATCAGAAGGTAATCATCAACAAAAAGCAGTTTTTTCGGGTTGTCCTGAAGAAATAATCGCTCAGACGGTATCCTAAAAAACAATCTTTTTGAAAGGTTGTTGCAATAAAAGGAATCATCTACATCTAACCTATTTATGCAGCGAGAAAAATACAACCACAGCATTTATCGTCTAATCACCTCAGTGGTGCTTTACACATTTGGACTGGTCATTTTATTGTGGTTTTTATACAAGATAATCAGCATATTGATTCTATCCTTATTTGCCATCGTGCTTGCCCTGATCATCAATCAGCCCGTAGGAAAGCTGGAAAGAAAGGGTATGAAACGATGGCAGGCAGCAACTTTAATACTTGGAAGTATATTTATTGTGATCACTTTGCTATTGACCCTTGTTGTCCCCCACATCAGTACACAAATCGATGCCCTTATTGGCAATCTTCCCGGCTATTTGAACAGTGTTTCTTCCTACCTTAATAAAATCTTACAGAAATACCCCGAGCTAGGTAAAGAACTTCAGGCAGAGGGATTTTCACTTTCAACCGTTATGCCTGCGCTGGACAAAACTGTAATCAGTCTGGGAAACTTTTCATTTAGTGTGCTGGGAGGGCTTTTTCTATTTATCGTGTTCATTTCTATGATTGTTTTTTTTGTAGGCAACCCAAAACCAATAATTGAACTCTATTTATCTGTATTCGAACCAAATCAAAGAACTAAAGCAGAGAAGGCCTTGCAAAACACCTCTATCATGCTCGGAGGTTGGATGAAGTCGAATCTAATAGGTGGAATCATCCAGGCCATATTAGTTTTTATATTCCTTTCCATTTTAAAAGTACCTGGAGCACTCGTATGGGCTGCAATGGCCTTTTTCTCAGAACTCATTCCTAAAATCGGCTTTTATATCATGGCCATACCACCAACACTGGTTGCCTTATCAGTAAGCCCGGCAACAGCACTCTGGTGCCTTATTTTCTTCCTGGCGATGAACGAGCTGGTAGCTGATCTGCTCATGCCAAAACTCAGATCTGCAACAATGAATATTCATCCAGTATCCTTATTATTCCTATTGTTAGCCATGGCAGCTGCTTTCGGATTAATGGGTGCACTGCTTGCCACTCCAATGGCAGCAATTATAAAGGCTTACTATGAAGAATTTTATCTCAAAAAGTTTGACCACGATCCCCAGATGGATGAGCGCATTGAACGGATTCTAGACGCTTAACACCCTATATTTTCATCACAACAGTTACCTTCTGCTTATCCAAATACATCCTTGGCTTTCTGGATCGCCCGGCTAAGATCAATGCCCTTACCAAGCACACCTTTAAAAAGATCACCTGTCTCTTTCAGGCGGTCCAAGGCATTAAATATCGTAAAATCCTTCATAGTCATTCCAGGCTTCACTTCATCCCAGTCCAGTGGCATAGATACGGTAGCACCAGGCTTAGGTCTTAAGGAATATGGCCCCGCAATGGTTGCCCCCGGCCTGTTCTGCAAAAAATCCAGGTACATCTTCCCTTTGCGGTTATCAATCATTCTCTCCAGGCTGGTAAACTCCGGCACCTGCTGATGAACCAGATTCACAATGATCCTGGCAAACATCTGCGACTGATCATAACTATACTTAGCTCCCATGGGAACATATATATGCATCCCGGTTGAGCCCGAAGTCTTCACAAAACAAGGCACCTCCATCTGATCCAATACCTCCTTCACCTTCTGAGCCACCTGAATCACCTGGTCAAAGGTGTTCTTATCCGGATCAAGGTCAATCACACAATAATCCGGGTTATCCGGTGACTGGCTCCTGGAAAACCAGGGGTTCATCTCAATGCAACCCAATGAGGCCATCCATAACAAAGCCGCTTCATCATTACCCAAAAGATATTCTTTATGTTCACCTTCACTAGTAGTATAAGGAAAAGTATCGGCCCAGTCCGGAGCCTTTCCCTTGACATCCTTCTGATAAAAACTCTTAGCATGTATTCCCCCAGGGAACCGGTTCAGCGACATCGGCCGGTCTTTCAGGTAAGGCAAAATATAATCTGCCACCTGGTAATAATAATTAAACATATCACGTTTGCTTACCTTATCCTCCGGCCAGTACAGTTTACTCAGATGAGTAAACTTCAACTCATGTCCGTTTACTTTACGTACCTGGGTTTCATCTTTAGGATTAAGTAAAGTCTTACGCGAGGTAGACTTCGGTGGCCGGATCGCTGAAGCATGCTGATCTTTATTTACCGGCTCAGTTTTCTGCTGATCGGGAAGCTCGGCCTCAACAATCGCTTTAGTTTCTACCGCCGCTTCCCTGATCACCTCTTTCGCTTTTTTATCTACCCGCATGCCCTGAAAAGAAGGATGACGGAACACACCATCAGAAGTTACCTCAGTAAACTCCACTTCACAAACCAATTCAGGTTTCAGCCAGGTCGCTTTCGCTTTTGGAGGATTGGGACGAAAGCGCGAAGGCTTGTTCACATCCGGAACCGCTGAAAAAGGACTTTTGCCCACGATCAGCGGTTGAAACTGCGCCATCATTTCTTTCTGATCCTGATCATTAAATCCTGTTCCCACCTTACCTACATACTGCAAATGTCCCTGTTCATAAACGCCCAGAAGCAAGGAACTAAACCGCTTAGAAGTACCTTCATTTTTGGTAAAACCAGCAATGACCACTTCCTGACGCATATGTACCTTTATCTTCAGCCAGTCTGAAGAGCGATTATTTTTTGAATATAAACTATCTGACTTTTTCGCAATAATGCCTTCCAGCCCCATTTTAGTTGCCGCCTGGAAAAACTCGGTCCCTTTAGCCTTAAAGACTTTACTTAACCTTATCCTGTCATCATCCTGAGGTAAAACCTCAGCCAAAATCGCCTGACGCTCAGAAAGCGGGAGTTCTGTCAGATCCTTACCCTGATACCAGATTAAATCAAATACATAATAAACCAGCTCCCCGTCCGCTTCACTTCTCCAGTTCTGCAAATCACCAAAATCAGAAATTCCTTTATCATTAATGACCAGGATTTCCCCATCTACCACCATATCCATCTTCCAGCTTTGCATCAGCTCAAATATGGGATAGAATTTCTCATTAAACTGTTTATTATTCCTGGATAACAACTGCACATCACCGTTTTTCAGACTGAAACCCAATGCACGGTAACCATCCCACTTCACCTCGTAAATCCACTCCGGGTCGTCAAAGGGTTCATCAACCAAAGTAGCCAACATGGGCTTCATTCCAATTGGGATCTTTGATTTTGTTCCTTTTTTAAGTAATTTTTTCAGCTCTGGACTCAGATCCACCCGAGCATAGGGTTTAGCCTCATCATCAGGCTCATCACTTTTATCCTGAAAATTAGCTGCCACCACTTTTTCTGCAGTCTTTTTTTTGCCTTTTCCGGTCTTTTCCAGTTTTTGCTCATGGCCATTCTGCCAGACTTTGTCACTGCTTTTTTCCATCTGTTCAATGGTCTTCCGGGAAAGCACAGATTTGTCCTTTTTGGTAATGTCACCTGCATCAGCATAATCATCCTTATGCTTAATCAGCAGCCAGCCATTCTCTCCCATGCCATGGGTTTTGACCAATGCATATTCCCCTTTGAGCTTGCGGCCATGCAATACTATTTTTAATGAACCCGCCTTCAGCTGCGCCAGCAAATGCTTTTCCTGAGCCTTTTTTCCCCGGATTTTCTCGATGGGCTCATAGGTACCTTCATCCCAGACAATTACCGTCCCCCCACCATACTCCCCTTTAGGAATGATCCCTTCAAAACTTTTATAATCAAATGGATGATCCTCGACCATCATCGCCAGACGTTTAGTTTTAGGATCGGTCGAAGGACCTTTAGGTACTGCCCAGCTCTTCAACACCCCCTCCATTTCCAGCCGAAAATCATAATGTAACCGCGAAGCATCATGTTTTTGAATCACGAACTGCAATTTACCTTCTGCTTTAGGTTTCCCAGCCTTTGGTTCAGCCGTTTTGCTAAAATCACGCTTTTTATTGTATTCCTTAAGACCCATGAGCAAACAGATAGAATGTTAACCTTATTTATCTTCCACTTTGGCAGGACTAATTCCCAAAACATCATCACCGTTATTAGCATTGGTAATGTTGAGTTTTTTTCCAATAGCCATAGCACTTTTATAATGCCCCTGGATAACCGGAAGCGTTTTGACAGCAAAAGCTCTCAATCCAGCATCCTCAAGACGGGTCCCAGATGTAAATAATTCAACCGTCTTTTGATGATCATTAATCATCATGCGCGTATACTGTAAATCAAAAGCCCGCTCTTCCAGGCCATTGAGTTTATCCAGATGAGCAGCCAGTTCATCAGGTAAGGAAGTACCCAGGCCAAGTCCTTTAGCATCCGCAATCGCTTTCAGTTCCGCATTAGCGACAAGATGATCTTTCAACATTCGCTCCGCAAAATCCTTCACCAATTTATTCTTAGTTCGTTTAATGGCTATACCTGCAGCCTCAACCTCCATCATACCACCATTTGCTGCACTTAAGATAAAAACCTTACCGTCACCATTCAAATCAATATCAGCAGTCAAAGCCTGCGCCCTGCGCGAAGTATCACTCAAAGAATCAACCATCTCCTTTGCAGTCTCATCCCGGCCATTCCGCTCGGCATTATTGCAAGCCTGCAGCCCGGCAATCAGACAAATAATCAATACACATTTCCAATGATTTTTCATAATTCGATGTTTTTAAATGATTAATATTTAACTGTTTCAATTCCATGCCATCAGGCGGGATGATTGGGTCTTAAACCCAGGATCACAAAACCTATCAGCCGAAAAATGAAGTCAGCCAGAGGCTCGCCTGCAATTGATGAGATCGTCCAAATGACACCAAGAACCAGCTATAAACATACTACCAGAAGGCTAACTGAGCGTAATGATCAATAATTGATAACCAGTGAAGTAAGTACGGTTCAATGCAACCCTGGCTGCAACAACTAAACTTCAATTAAAACCTCAACGTTCAGGATCATCAGTAGTATCATTTACAGTATAGCCCTCTTCATCAAGGTCAGCCCGCTCATCTTCAGGAGTTCGGGCCAATAATTCATCCTCAGGGCTAAGCTCAACACTCTCCCCCTGGTCAATGTGCATCCCGAATTCGTTCAGTCTTTCCTCCAGGGGCTCAGTCTTACCGGAATACTCATCGCCCACAAAAGGGTTTGCCTCGTCATAATCTGAATCAGCATCTGATCCATTATCCGAAGCAGTCTCATAGGGAAGCGGATGGTCATACACCGTATCTTCAGCTTTAACATCTACTTCAAAAGTATTCCGCTCTTCATTAAAGGAAAGATCATCAAAATCTTTAGTTTCCCCTAACTCAGCATCGTGCAGCTTATCTTTTGCGGACTCGCCTGCTGATTTATTTTTTCCACTAGTTTCCATACGCACAAATTTTATCCATATAACGCCCTGCACAGCTGAATTGTTTTTTTCTTTTCAGTGGCTATTCCCAGTAAAAGAACACCATAAAATCACCGAAATGCATTCAAGGCATCTTTATACATCTTTAATTTCACCTGAAAGAATCCGCTGATAAAAAGTACAACAACCTGTAATCAAATTATACTCCTTACGGTGAAGAAGCAAGCCTGCTGTTTATTGGGATTGTCTCAACTTAGCCTGAATGCTTAAGGTTGTGTGCGGTACAGCCATTAAACGTTCTTTAGCAATCAACTGACCAGTCTCCCGGCAAATCCCATAAGTTTTATTGGCGATCCGCACCAAAGCCGCTTCTAACTGCTCAATAAATTTTCTCTGACGTGCTGCCAATTGATGAACAGACTCTTTTTCTAACGTAGCCGATCCATCTTCTAATTGACTGTAAGCGCTTCCTGTATCATCCGTCCCATTAGGGTTGGTAGTACCCAAAGAGCTGGAAAGTGTTTCCAGTTCACCTCTGGCAATTTCAATTTTCGAAAGGATCAAAGATTTGAATTCTTCCAAATCCTTATCTGAATATCGGGTAAACAATGCATTTGAGCCAGCTTCCATGATTAAAAACAATAAGTTGTCGTCATCAAGGGATCAGACATCCCTCCACTTTTATATTCCCTAAACCAAGTTTAAATACATTTTGTTTGAAATCATATCGCAGGATTTCATTTTTAAAAACATTTCTCCAGCACAAGTCAAGGAAAACCACTCCCACACCAGTGCTGAGGATGATTTTAATTCTCAACAAAAATCATTCAGCCTCCTTTTCCTGCTAACCAAAAATCCCTGCCTTGAAAACAATTTAAAAACAAGGATGTTAAAAAGAAAAACACAAGCTTATGAATTACAGAAAACAATTTAATAAGATTATGTCCGGTAGAAATGACAATTCAGTCATGGTTGGCGTTGCTTTAATTGGTGGAATTGCAATTGGCGCCGCACTTTCCGTACTTTTCGCACCCAAAAAAGGAACCGAACTTCGGGAAGGAATCACCCAGGGAGGACGCCGCCTATGTGGCACAGTCATGGAATTAGCAGAGGAGTTAAAAAGCAAATTTAGCAATGAAAAAGCTCCCCTGGATGAATCCAGTGCCGATGAGGATAACATTACTGATGAAAATACTCCCGCTAAAAAGCCTAAATCCGACATCGGGGAATTTATACAGCAAGCACATCAAAACGCTAATGAATCTCAAAGCTAAAAATAGTCAGCTATGTCCTTATCAGCAAAAAGATAAATTAGCTTTACCAACATATATTGATTCACAAATCAGAAGTTATCCTTCCGGCAGTTCTGTATATTGCAGTTGTGTGGGGAACTAACTATAGTTATCCGGAGGAAAACGGTGCATCAAGCATCCCTTGCTGATGCACCTTCATTTTAAAACTTTGACCACCCTGATGCAGGTTCACCCGATTATGGAATGATTAGCCTGATTGTCTAAAATGTTGCTGACCGGGTAATTTTCAATGGTGCAACAATCACAATCCACAGATCAAATAAGTGTAATAATACCCAGCACACGATGCTGGCAGCCATACTGCAACCGTATTTTTAATTATTTCTCCGGTCTTTAAAAACCAAATTCATCTAAAATGGTTATGGATTTAAAATTAGTATAAAACCCACCTATGATCACAATAAATACACCCGGCCTGGACAGATTTGTTTTAGCCCAGGAAAGAGATTTCGAAATTGCCTTAACTGAAATCAGCTATGGCAAAAAACAAACACACTGGATGTGGTACATATTTCCCCAAATCCAGGGACTGGGTTTTTCAGATACGGCCAAATACTACGACATAAAGGACCTGAAGGAAGCAACCCAGTATTACCTTCATCCCCTGCTCGGACCAAGACTGATAAAAGTCACCAAAGAATTACTCAATCACACGGATAAAACCGCCTATGAAATATTTGGTTCTCCAGATGAGCTCAAGTTGCGCTCAAGTATGACCTTGTTTGCTGCAGTACCACACGCAGATCCGGTATTCCAACAAGCTATTGATCAGTTTTTCAATGGCGAGCATGATCAAAAAACCCAGCGGATACTCGGTCTGCAAGCATATGGGCAGTAACCATCCAACAGTCTAAATACAAAAAGACACTTGATAAACGCCAGCTATTGCTACAATAAAACATCAAATACGCGCATGATCACAGGAATAGAAAAATTAAACACAGCACTTTCAAGCGAACAAATCGACCAGCTAAACAAAGCAGCAGACAGACATACCACACAATCCAACATCAGTTTCACCTTACTGGCCATTGAGGACAATCTGATCGAAATAGAAACTGCCCAGGGTGAAAATAAATCCGGCAAATACTCAACTGAAGCCACCCTAATCAAAAGAACACAGGAGGTGTTCAGTAAAATCACTGAGTTTCAAATCAAAGTTCATCCACTCGCTTACCTACCCTCACCAACCAGCGTTGTAAACCCCGCATGGCTGGAAAGAAAGATGCAGGAAAAAGGAGTACGCATCAAGCAAATCGCCTTTGAGACCGGCATTGACAGAGAAAGCATATCAGACTGGGTAACAGGAAAACGTTCCATGAGCCAGATCGTAAAAGCCATGTTCTACTTCTATCTTTCCAAATGACATATCTGGTAAAAAACTAAATCTTTTTTACATTTAACATCTAAATACGTTATCAACGATGAAAAGAATATTACTCTCAATCTTTCTTAGCGTCTCTATAATGAGCGTTAATGCCCAATCGGTCACATTGAATACCCTTATTGGATATGTTACTTCCCCATTGGATCAAGTCACTGATAACATTATTTCCTTAAAAGGCTGGGAACTTGAAAAATCAAAAAATCAAGATGACATCATAACTTTAGAATTTGGAGGTGACGATAATAACTCTACAATAGTAATAAAACGGTTCAACGATTATGAAAATGAGGTTTTCTTTATATGCGGTAAAAGCTCTTATGATTTTTTGAATAAATCACTGCTTGCGCTCAACCCAACCTTTACAGGATCAAAGGTTACCAAACAAGGCGACATAGTTAAAACATATTCTGGAAAAACTTATGGTTATGCTGTGACTATTGCCCCAAAATCACTGTTTACTTTTCACATTTATAAGAATGGCAATTTGTTAATAAAAGATGTAAAACAGGATGAAAATGACGATCTGCTTTCTATTCATAATAATGAAGGAGGTTCTGGATTTGGAGAAACACCAATTGCGTTAAGAAAATTCACCAACTTAGTTATGCCACAGGAT
The DNA here is from genome assembly GCF_040203335.1 of Pedobacter sp. ASV1-7. Taxonomy (NCBI): domain Bacteria; kingdom Pseudomonadati; phylum Bacteroidota; class Sphingobacteriia; order Sphingobacteriales; family Sphingobacteriaceae; genus Pedobacter; species Pedobacter sp. ASV1-7. The sequence continues at coordinate 184,508 of NZ_JBEHBV010000010.1, forward strand.
GATGGTCAAAATTCAGGAAAAATTGCAATACGGATAAAGATTAACAAAAGTGGAACTGTAATAGATGCAACACCCGGTGTAAAAGGGACTACTTTAAATGATAGAGAATTATGGCAAAAATGTAAAGATGCAGTAATGGGAGCACGTTTAACGCAATCAGAATCTGTACCTGATACTCAGATAGGTATAGTTGTTTTCAACTTTAAAGTGAAATAAAAAAAATACCAGTGCTGAACTAAGGTAGCTTTTCTAATAAAAAGTGGTATAAAATTCCGTTAATGGTGTGAAAAGAAAGTTTTAAGCATCTTATAAATCTTGAACATCTAAATCATCGGCATTATCCAAATACTTATCCATCCAAGAATTCATGAGATTTCCAATTGACCTAACTGATCTACCTTCTCCAAACATAGAACGGGTACTACGACGTTTGTTTTGATATTTAATAATCCCTAAGTCTCTCATCCGGATTTCTAAAACACTTGTGCTCACTTGAAAAATAAACGCCAATTGTACCATGGCCACCTTAAAATCTAGAATATTACAAGGCTGATTATCTACCCAAATATATCCACGTTTACTATTACCTCTATTTACCTGCCAGTTAATCAGTTGCCACATTAATGAATATTCTGGCATAATCAAACAGGCAGCAAGATAGTTTGCCTGCCATTCAATCCAGTGCTTTTCTTTATTTAGTTTATACTTTCCTGTCGCATAATCATATTTGGAATCCTCCTGCTCATTATACAAGGTTTGTGAAATTTTTAGATTTTCATGTAAGATGAAATGGGCAATTTCGTGTACACAAACAAAAGTAAATTGACCGGAGCCTTGCAATTCAGGATTTATAAAAATTGTCTTATCCTTTCGCAAATAATAGCCATTGAGATGAGACTTTTCCTGCTCAAATGGCATATCTATTACAAATTGTAGTCCGTAATGTTCAGTCACGTAGGCCATAAAATCTTCCAATGGCAGAGGGTTACCCCTGGCAACTACACTTGGATTAAATGCTGACAATATCTGTTCGCTAATACCAGTGAGAATCTTTTTAGATAAAAACTCTAATCCTTCAGTTTTATCACCAGGCTGTTCCCAATTTACTTTTGCATTCAGCTCTCTACTTATGAACTGCTGTATAATAAGATCCCAATCCGCAGTAGTAATATTGATATCGTCTACACTGAATAAATCATTAATCTCTCTTAATTTCTGTAATTCTTCCGATAATGAGAATACTGCATAATCTGACTGATCTGGTTGGTTTCTTCGCTTGTTATAAAGCATTATGTCGGTATTATCCAGGTCCACCTTAATCCACATCATATTTTTACTTTTCAATAAATTATAGCCACCTTCCTGAAGATCAGAAGTTGTCACAAACACACCCTTGACATAAAGTCCAGCCACCTGCTGAATTTTTGAAATGAATTCTTCTACATCACTAACAGGAACCCGCCCCTTATAATTTTTACATTCAATTAAGTAAAGGATATGAATTTGATCAGTTCCTGGTGGAGTTACTTCAATACTTAAATCAAAGATGATATCCGCTTTTCTATCATTGGAAAAGTAAGGCACTTTGGATCTCAAATGACAACATTCTGGACTCAACGCCAATCGGCCCTCATTTATTGCCGATTGTAAGATACCAGATACTTTTGCCTCAAATAAATCACCTTTGCGTACAGTATTCATATTACTAATATTTTTCGTAAATATAAATATTATGAAAATCAACAAACTGATATCAAACGTTTTATTTATCCACACCCTATTGATAAATATTTTAGCAATAGGTTACCCAATAATAAAAAGGAGATGTAAAGTTAGAAGTTACCTGATTCTAGTTGGACGAATTCAGATGATAAAATCATTGACTTTATATCAACCGTAGATTAGGAAATTATAAAAATTGCTACCTTCATAAATTAACTTATGCCTTTTTAAAAACGATGTTAACACCAACCAAAACCACCAATAGACTCCATTTTTCTGATCTAGACCCAAAAAGATTTGAAGATATTTGTTTTCAGTTGCTATCCGCTCACTACAACTGGAAAGAACTGGTTCACATCGGCAGAGAAGGCAGTGATGGCGGAGTAGATATTCGTGGTATACAAACTGTTGAAGGCGGTGATCAGCACTGGCTCATCCAATGCAAAAGGTACATCCGGATTACGCAAGCAGAGTTAAAGAAAGTAATTGATACAATTGTCCTGAATTATCAGGAATCAGCCAGAATATTGATTATCGTAGCTTGCGATGTCAGCAAAGCTAAATATGACTATATCATTGACTACTGTGAGAAAAGCGGGATTTCCAGACCTGAAATCTGGGCTGCATCCAATCTGGAAGCCATACTATACAAATATCCAAAAATACTAGAGCTTGCTTTTGGGATCACAAAAGAGCAGCAAACAAAAAACAACATTCAAAAGATCAATGCAGGGATTAAAATGAAGGACAAAGTATACAAGTCCTTGATCGATCACAAATTCATAAAAGACCCTGCCAACAGGCAAACGATCTTAGATTATCCTGCAAGCAGGTTCATCAGCGCCGAAGTATACATCAGGGATGTGAATGACAATACATATCCTAATATGGCACCCATGCCTGAAGGAGGTATTAGCAGCTGGTTTAGGGCAACTTTTTATGACCTGTATTATAATGGCATTGAACTTTGGCTCGCAACTGGTCACTACGTCAAGGTACTTATGAGGAGAGACGGATATTGGGAACCATTACATGAACCTGGCCACCTAAAATTGAACCACCCGGACTTCAAACTGATCGACGCCAAAATGATCGGACGCATACCCTATCATGGCATCAAAAACCTGATTCCTGACGGAGACCAATATACTTCTGAACCCCATTTATTCTGCACATTTGATGGAGAAGATGACACCCCTTATGAGGAAGTTTATTACAAATCATATGGCTATCCGGATGAAGGAACTATTGACTGGGAATTTGATCGCAGCAAACAAACCACATTTTAAATCATACAACAGATATGACCATTGAAAAGATCATCAGCGCAAATGAGAAGAATTTTGAAAAATGGGATGAGCAGTTACAAGAGCACTGGGATCTTCCATTTCATTCTGGGGTTACAGATCCACAAGAAGTATCCAGGATTTTTTATCAGACGAATGATCTATTATACGCCATCGCTCAAAATTTCATTACTTATGGAAAATTCAAAGATACTTGGGATATATCAAAATGCTCACATAATGTATTTGGACAGCACTTATACCTCAATTCGGAAAAGCTAGATATTAACTTTTACTGGGGAGTTGATCAAGACACTTTTTATATCGAATCATTTATGATACATCCTGAAAATCTCAGGCATATGACAGATGAATTTTGGGAAATGCTATTGGAATTGAAAACTATAGGTAAGCTCGAACTCAATTGCCCAACCTTATTAAGCCCGGAGTTACGTCCTTTTATGGAAAACAAAACCAGCTCAGTATTTCAATTGATACGAAGCTTCATGCTCCAGCAACTAGAAGTGATGAAAAACAATCCATTTGGCGCAGAATATCAAGTCAATTTAGGCACATTGGTTATGAAATGGGATTTCAATACACCTTGGGGACAACTGCTTGAACAGTCCTGCAAGGCATTTAAGATGCTTTATTCCATGAATTATATGCTTTGGAAAATTTCAGACTTGAATCGAAAAAAATCCATTAATTCAATTTAACAAATTCAGCACCTCCGGTTTAAACGTGTTTTTTTGAACTAAATTCTCCAATATCGGTCTGAATAATGCCAGCCCATCTTTACCAATTCCGGCAGGAACTACACCGTTTTGTAAGAAAAACAAGAAATCACCGAGGTGCGCCCTGTAGAAGATCAAACCTCCATCATCCTGATTCCTCTTTAATTTTGCATATAGCCCGTCAAGATGAGGCACTTCCCTAAAGAGAAATGCCAATATCTCCCCAAGATCTTTATGCTGATATTTTTGCACAAAAGTATTCAAGTTGTAATTCATAATTTCAAAATTAACATAATTCAATATATATATCGAAGAAGTCGGGAACTAAGTGGCATCACATAATCCAGAAAAACAATTTACCTTTAGGTATGTTATTTAAGAATCTTTTAGACGCTAAGTATCGAGAGTTACAGCCAAATTTCGAAGAGTTATACCACCATATACTAAAAAAGCAAACCCATGACGGTGACCTGTTACTAGTTCATTTAAATGCTTTTTATAATCCCGAAGTTCATACCTGGGATAATCTTGATGAAAAAATGAGTCCATATATGTTTGGCCCAAGCCATGAAGGGCACTCTGAACATACACATCATGATTTTATCGGAGAGTACGTAAAACATAATGTTTCTGCTGTGATATATTCTGATTATTTAAAAAGCGTGGAATATTCTGAAGACAGAAGAAAAGAAATAGATGATTTAAATTTCGATGAATCGATTACCATCCAGACCGAAATGCTGATCTATATTAAAATATGGGAATCGGACACATTCATTAAAAAGTTCTTTCAACTTGCTAATTTGCTGGAAGGAAAACCCTATGACTGGCATTATAAACTGATGACCACCAGCAGGGAAAAAGGAGCAACTGGAACCAGGGACGTTATCATCAGAAATAAAATACGGGATAAATTTAAAGGTGTAATCCCACGGCTTTATAGTGCATTCAAAAACACCTATAACTTTCAGGTAAGAAATTCAATCGCACACTCTCAGTATTCCATTCTTGGGCGTCATATACAGCTTAATAACTATGTTAAAGAAGATCCATACAGCCAATTAAGGGTATTATCTTTTGAAGAATGGACAGACAGATTTCATGAAACCCTAGTACTTTACACGTTGTATCACGAACTGCTAAATACAGTAAATGAAAATTACGGCAAGGTCGTTAGCGGGATGGGAGACGTATTTTCGATAAGAATATCTAGAAAAGCCCCTGTTGAAGAAGTGGAATATAAAGATATTCACTACAGAGAGTTTTTCAAAGACTGGAGCTGGTATCCTGATAAATAAGATGTAAACTAAAAATCCCTGCACCAGTCCTGATGCAGGGATTCATAATTCCCAAAACAGTTATACTGCTATTTACTCTCTTTGTTTTTCAGTTCAGTGACTTCGTTACGTCCTTCCTGAGCCAATACCTTAATATCCTGGAAAGCCTTACGCAAACGAGTTCCCGCTGCTTTATTTCCTTTAGTGTAAAAAGCTGTTGCATCTGCTTCAGTAGCAGCTACCAATTCTTTCAATTTTTCAAATGCTGACATAATAAATAGTTTAAGGGGGTGAATTTATAAATTAATTGATGAAAACGCCAAATGCGCTACATCGACATTTCCTGGCTTTGGGAGGCACCCTTCTCCTTTCCAGCGGAAATATCCTTTCCTTGTTTAACCACTTTTTGAAACTGCTCCCTGTTGACAGGCCTATTGTCCAGGCTAAAGAAATTCAGGTTACCAAACCTTGGTACGGCCTCCATCTGTAACTTCTTTAGTTCCCCCGTCTCCGTTAATGCAGTAACAACCGGGCGTTCCCCATCTTTCATCGCTGCCACAATAGCATTAAATTTTTCCGGGCTTTCCAGCTCCTTAATCCTGTAGTTCGACAATTCCTTCTCCAGGTTAAAAGGATAGCCCTCACCATACTGTTTGATGACAAGATTCCCGTACTTATCACGGGGTTCATCAAACTTGTAGACATTCCAGGCCTGGTACTGCTCACCCGCACGGCTGACCAAATCATCCCTGTGGGCAGATCCTCCCTGCAGCATATTACTGCTCTGAGTCATATTAAATCCCACTCCTTTATTCACATACACCGTATTTTTTACCACAGTATTGCGATAAGGTCCCTGAAAATCACGGGTAACATAATCCACCTTGCCATCGTTCATGGTTGCCAGGGACTGACCTTCAGTCAATTTTCCATTTGCTGATACTTTTCCTGTAAACAACTCACTATTGCCTTTCTGCTTGTTAAAAAAATCTATAGCAGCAATAGGACTATCAAACCTGCGCAGCAGTGGTTTTTCCAATACCACGCCATCCTTGACATCAGTTCTCACCGCATACTGATAGTCATTCCCTAATGGCTTTACCTTATTGTTATAAGCCAGATCATACTTATTGAAAAAATAATACTCCGAATCTCCGGCACCTCTTTTCAGGTGAGCAGTAACTTCCAAATGCCCTTTATGTGAAGGCAAATGCGCAGTTACAGCAATAGTCTCCAGATTTTTCTCCATTTGTTTTTCAATCGCTTCCTGCATTCCAGCAGGCATTTTCAGGGCAGCCGCCTGCTCCCTGAAATCTTCCAATGAATTTCTGTTCATCTTAAATATTTTTAATTAACTAAATGTGCAGGGATAGATCCTGCTTTTGTTTCTTATTGCGCTGTATCGTCTTTACCCTGGTTTTCGCCTGTTGAGGCTTCAACGCAGCTTCCTTTTGCTTTTTCAACTGTTCCAGCGTAATCGGCTGTTGCTTCTCATTCAGCATCAAAACCTGTTTATTCAAAGGATTGGCCTGCAAAAAAGTCGTCTTACCATTTTCCTGCATTAAAGCAATCTGGTTGCCTTGTTCCATACCATTCAGCGCTCGTACACTAGCCAGTTCTGGTTTGTTCAGCACCTCAGCAATTCGGTTCACCTCTGCCCTCAGGTTAAAATCGTGATCAGCCGGTGTCTCTTTTAAAAGCGGATTCCCATCAGCAGTCAGATTCTTGAAATCCAGCTGCATCCATTTAGAAGCCATCCGGTCTCCACCAATTGAATAGTATCGCAGCACAGCCCTTCCCTGTAACAGGTTAGCAGCCTCCCTGGCATTGATACCCAAAGCCACATCAAAAGTATAAGAGCGGTTCTTTTCAGGGCTGATCGGATCTTTCAGCGTTCCCGTATAGCTGAACATCTGGTATTTACCGGAAAGGTCTTTTTCAAAATTCACCTTCACCTGGTAATTACTGGTCCCCCATGGAGAAACAAGCTCAATCGAGGTCTTCGCCCGCTCAAAATCAAGTTTACGATCCAGCTGAAGCAGATCAGGATTTAACCCCATTGCTCCAATTTTCTCACTAAGACTTGCAAGGTTCTCATTTTTCAACTGCCTAAACTTAGCCGCCTGGATAGGCCGGTCAAATAACACCGCTTTAAGCCTGCGCAACACGCGCAGCACCGGGTTTGGATAAAGCTGTTTTTCCAGTTTATTGACCGTTTTTTTCACCATATCAAGCACCAGCTTTTCATCCGAACTTGCCCCCTTAGCAATCCGATCCACTCCTGCCCGTAAAAAGTCATGCTTCTGCCTGGCGATGTCTTTTTCAATATCCCTACCAAACACTTCCTCCAGCATAATCATTTTATCCTGCCAGTTTTCGCAAAGTACAATAGCCCGGTTAACTTGCCTGCTCATGCTATTTCAGCTTTTTGGTATTGTCCCGAAGCAGCAAAGGATAACCCGCTTTCAACTTCTGTTTAACCCTTTTAACTTTTTTATTAAACAAAGATTTCGCTGCATCCAGTCCCGCACCCGCTATCTGCGTGCTTAAACTCTGGTCAAAACCCATCAGACCAATACTGCTCACCGCATCGACACTCCCCCTGTTTACCGCATCTGTCAATAAAGCCTCTGGTGCGTTGATCCCGGGCATGGCATCTCGCTTATCAAATACCGTAAGATTGACTGGGATAACAGAAGTACCCAGCCGGATGTTGCGGATCTGCAAATTCAGGCGTTGATTGCTGAACTCTGCAAGGCCGAATACCAGGTGCCCCTTGGGGATGAGCTGCCCGTTTAGCCGGACACTATCCAGCAGGCGAAGTTCTACAACCGAACCCTGCACGGCCTTTTGGTTACCCGCTATGACCGCAGGAATAGCTTTAAACAGGCTGTCAACCTCCCCGGCAACAGGTTTAACATTTTTCCTGGCCAGTTCAGGATTCTGCACCGCCATAATCTTATCCATCAGCGAATGCAGCTGTACCATTTCCGGATCTTCCTCAGCAGGTGGCTGCATGTTTTTCATCAGGCTTTCCAGCCTGGCTACATCTTTGCCCATTGGCGCATCGACCGAAAAAGCCGTTTTTCTGTTTAGCTGGTCATAACTTTTAACTGGAGCAGCCGGGCTGTTGATTTCCCTGTTGATCGCAGCCAGCTTCTCATTGATCTGTCTGGTCTGGGGATCTTCCACAGGCGCAAAACCAAACCGCCCCGCAACAGCTTCAATACCATTACTGGTATCGGAACCACTTTCAGTCAGTTTATAAATGCCCATTTTATCCTTTGGTTCCTGGGCTTTAAACTGCGCATCCGGCAGATTGGCATTAATTCCTTTGGGTTGCGTTTCAGCTTCAGACTTTTCAGGATTCCCCCAACCCATGGCATAAAAGGCCAATGCTGAAAACAGCAGCACTAGCACCGGCAGAATCAGCAAAATCCTGCGCTTGTCTACTCGTTGTTTGTTCATATCAAATAATTTTAATGGTGAATGATTAAAGGAGTTGCAGCAGTAAACTCAGGCAGTAAAGACCAAAGCCAGCGCAGAATACAATCAGCAGCATCAACCAGCCTTTACTGGAAATGCCAGCGGTTTTACCATTCAGGTAATCCGCGACACGCTGCTGGTAGCTCAGTATTGCTAATGCAATTCGTCCGGCAGTCTGCTCCTGCCTGCTGCTTAAACCCCGATTTTTTCTTTTACTAAATAGCCTCATGACCGGATCGTTTAGCAGTGACATCTGCATTGAATAAAGTTTCCCAGCCTTGAATCAGAAAGCCATGCGGGTTATTGTCCGTCTGGATTTTCAAGTCCCTGACCGTTCCCTGGGTAACCAGCTTACGAAATACCGTACTACTGGAGCGCGATAACTTCTGAGTGGCATAACAGGTAAAAGCATAGGGATATACATTGATATCCAGCCGCGTGCTGTCTACTGTAATCTCCTGGGAAATATTGGCTGAGATCAGGTTGTTGTAATAACCCTGCTCGCGAAGGTTATCATAGGCTTTTTTCGCACTTTGATCAGCCAGGTAAAGCGCTTTGACCATACTTGCCTGAATGGCCTTATCATCAGGACTCAGGTTAAAAAAATACTGGTGAAAAGTCTTGATGTGATCCCGCAGTTCTACCTCCAGGTTACTTTTTCGGTCTGAGGCAAAAGCCTGCAACAGCTTCCCGTTGTACAATACATGAACCGTTTGTCTTTCCGCGTGGATCACCTCGCAGAATTTATAAATACCGAAACAAAGGGTCACTACATTTGCCAGCAAGAAAAACAGGCTGAACTTTTTAATGTGCTGAAAAGCACTGTCTATATTTTTAAGTTGTTTGAACATCATACAAAATTTACTTGCCAGATACTTTGTCATTGAAATAGTCACTGCCTTCAGAAGAAGCAATACCGCCGGACATTTTCCTGGCCATATCGCCAAAAGCATCCTGCTGCATGTTGTTTCCCTTGTGAACCTGATCTCCCAGGATTTGTCCACCGCTGACTACCAGGCTATTGATTTTGGACAGCATCGCATTTCCCCCACCGGCATTGACAATGTAATTGGCCACACCAGGAACAGTGAAATACCCGAATATGCCAATAATGAGAAACACCAAATACGCGGTATCTGCCGGGCTGAAAAAGGTATCTCCCTCCAATCCAATCTGCGAAATATCTATTTTCAGCATGTTCTGCTGGATTTGTCCCAGGATCGTCCCGAAAATATTAGCTACCGGGAGCCACATAAAAATGTTAATGTACCGCGCCAGCCAAATCGTTAAGGTATGCTGGAATCCATCAAAGACCGCAAAGCCAAAGACCAGCGGTCCCAGAATCGCCAGCACAATCAAGTGAAAAGTCCGGACGGTATTGATACAAAGGGCAGCCGCGGCAAACAAGACCTGTAACACCTCACTCATCCATTGTTTGATGCTGTTACGGAAGTTGTAATAACTCTTGTCCATCCAGAACTTAATGTCATTACCTACCCCTTCAAAAACCCCCTCTTTTTCTCTGTCCGGATCTTTAGGGTGTGTAAACCGGTACCACTTTTCACTATCACCCTGCCCCGATTCCCCTACATACATCTGCCACTGCCTGCTCTTCTTTACAGCGGCTTCCTTTTGTTTGAGCAAAGTCGCAATCGCCTTATCCGAATCCTTGACCATCCCCCCGGTAGCAGAAACCACAGGCTGCAATACCCCGTTCAGCAGCGAAATCACCAAGGGAAAAAGAATAATGGCCATCCCCAGGGCAAAAGGTCGCAGTAAAGGATAAAAATCCACCGCTTCAGCCGCTGCAATCTGCCGCCATACCCGGGAAGCGATATACCATAAAGCTCCAAAACCCGCCAGGCCTCGTGCCACCCCGGTCAGTTTACTGCAAAGTGGCAGCATATCCCGGTACACATTGTCCAGTACCGGTTGCATCCCGCCAATATATCCTGCCCAGTCTGCACCACTCTGCCCAAAGGACAGTATGGGCAAAAGCATGGCCAGTACCGCAAAAAATGCGGTTATTAAAAATATCTTGATCATAATTATCGAATTAAATTTAGCGCGCGTTGAGCACGTTACAAATCATTATAATACTTCCTCAATCCGTCAACATCCGCCTTTTCCCGTTGCCGCTGCATATTCAGCGAACTGGTCTGCCGGTTAAAACTCCGCAGGAACATCAGTTTATCCTGTGTATCCGCAAAAATCCGGTCAATGGCCTGCAAGCGTTCATCATCAGTCATACGCAATTTCCCCGCAGTAATCACCATCGCCAGCTGATCCAGGTTATCCAGACTCTGGCTGAACAATTCCCCGTAAACTTTCCCCAGGTATTCCAGTTCAGCAACCGTAAAATTACCACCAGCGCTGAACCGTTTAAAAGCAGATTTGTATTCGGAAACAATAGCCGACTGATCGGAAATGATGTCTGCAATTCTTCGGTATTTCCTCACCTCAGGACTCACCAGCATCATCCCATCCAGGAAAACCTCGTGCAAAGAAAAATTACCCTCTGCAATATCCTTCACCGATTTGTAACCCGTGGACAGTACATCGTAACCTTTTTTCATCGAGGTCAGAATCCCTTTCAGCTGACTGAGCTTTTCCACATTCAGCAGCAATTGCTGCGCTTCCTGCGACTGCGCTAAAGTTCCAAAAGAACAACAGCACAACAGCAATAACATTAAAAACAAATTCTTCATCGCTATTCTTTAAAGTGAAACATCCTGTTCATATCCTCCAGCTCAAACGCTTCAGACTGCCTATGCCGGATCAGCTGCCTGGCATTGCCGATAAAATCCTGGGTAAAAGCAGATTTCTCCAGCATACTTTCATATACCTTATCCAGCCTGGACAAACGTTCATCATCCTTCATTTCCAGCCTGCCCGCAGTAATCACCAGCAGCAATTCCTCCAGGTCATCATAACAGGCCGCAATCAACTGATCGGCAACCAGCGCGACATAGTCCAGGTTTTCCGCAGATAAAAAAGCGCTGCCTTTGACACTTCCAAAAGCCTTCATAATCGAAACCTGCAAAGCAATAATTTCCGCAATTCTGGCATCCTTGCGAATGGCCGGACTGACCTGTTTCAAAGAACAGATAAAGGCACCATGCAGGTTAAACTCCCCATGGGTAATGTCCCTGATGGCAGACAAGCCTCCATCAACAATCTTGTAGCCCTTTTTCAGATACCCTGCATAGACTTCCAGTGCCGCGATTTGTTGCACGAGGTATTTTTTCTGCGTTTTCTTTTGCTTAAACCATTCCGACCAGGTCTGAGCTGATGAAGAAAGTGGAAAAACACTTACCAATAACACCACAACCAGCAGGCAGAGTGCTTTAATTTTTATAATTTTACTTTTATACATTCGTTTGTAATTAATAGACTAAAACCAAGACTCATGAAAGCATTCAGTTCAGCCACAGTGATCCACGTCAGCGATTTTAAAAGTGCTCTTGATTACTACACCAGGATACTGGGCTTCACTTTTGATTTCGAGTTCGGGGAATATGCAGGACTGTTTATAGACGAAGTCTTCATTCACATCAGCGGTTCGGAAAATCCCGGCAGAAAAAAACCTACCGGAAGCGCTCACCTCTGCATAGACATAGATCAGGTAGATGAGCATTACCAGCGGCTGACTGAAAACGGAGCCATCATTTCAGTAACCCTGGAAGACCGCGTTTATGGGATGCGGGATTTCGCTGTAGATGACCCGGACGGCAATACCCTGGTATTTGGACAAGCCATCGCCCCGCCCATACTTTAATCCTCCAGTCCATATATCCGCTTTAAGGTTTTCACTTCAAAAGCTGATTTCGCCCGCTGGATTGACAAAGTGATGTTCTGGTTATTGAACTGCTTTAAATCCGCATAATTCTGTTCCATCTGCTCAGCAGCCGAACCAATCAGTTCCAACCTTTTCGCATCAGACATCTGCGTTTTAAAAGAATTCACCACCACAAACACCTGGTCCAGGTTTTTGATGCTCGCATCCAGAATACCCCGGTAGACCTCTTCCATATGCAGCAATTCATCCGCGCTGAAATGCTTGTCCTTATTGAACAAACCGATTGCCCATTTGTATTCCCGGACCATAGCCGCCTGTACCTCCGCCAGGTCTTTGATCCGCTTATAAGTAGCAATCAAAGCTTTTACTTCCCAAAGCTTCTGGTAATAATCCGCATACAACACACGCTGCCTTTCCGTCCAGTCAGAAATCTCCGTCAGCTTCAATTTCGACAACTGGTTTTCGATCACCTTCTGCGCATTTTGCAGCCAGATCGTTTCATTTTGCAGCCGCTGCACCTTCAGGTCAACCGCCTTAATGACTTTTTTTACCCCCGCCTTAATCACCTCCACAATCGCCAGCTGCGCATTTGCCCCAGTGGGCAAAGCAACCAGCAAAGTCATGGCACTAAGGGGCAGGACAACCATATAGGTTCTCATATACTGTTTTAATGTCTTCATAAATTTTGTTAATTAATGCGCTGATACCTGCTGTTTTCCAGCATCAACAACCCATGTTTAATGTCAAATGAAATGACCCTTCCCTTACGGTTCTCGGTCATACTTTGTGAGCCCGGGTCATACACCGCTTTCCATTCTTCCCGCTCTAACTGCAAATCTCCAACCCTGCCCTTCTCATCGATCAGCTGAAAACCAGTTTTACGCTGGATCAGGTAATTCAGGTCCTTGTCATGTTCCACCACCAAAGTATCATAAGCGATACTGAATTCAGAGGAAGCCTGATTCACATAGGTACCAGGAATCTGCTGTTCAATACCAACATTACAGCCAGCAAAAAACAAACACGAAACTACAACACCCAGAAATGCATATTTGAAATTTTTCATGATTAAAAATTTTAAAGGTTATAAACTGATTTTACCACTGCGGATATCAGAAGCAAGAGCTACAACTCCCTTATGGATATCACCATAACGAGCCGCATATTCCTCCACTTTCATCTTCTCCGTTTCTTCTGTAGTATATATAAGGTATTCCTCCAGACAGAGCTCGTTCCGGTAGACATTCATCTGCTGGCCGCCCTGATCCACAAAGATTTCCCGGTATTGCTTGCCCTGCTCATTTGCTTTATTCAGCGACAGCAGCATCGTTTTCGCTTTATCCGACAAACCCAGCACTTCCTGCAACTTGTCAAACTTGTTCATGAACTTGCGCATGTCCAGAAAAAGCTTGGTATCAGAAAGGTTGATCACCGTTTCTTTAATGATTGGAGAAGAAATCAAATCATCTACCTCCTGGGTAATCAAAGCCGCTATCCCGTTAAACTTCCTTACCGTTTTGTACAAATATTTGATAAATCCAGCCATACCGGTCTTGGCAATGGCGATCCAGGCCTCATCAATCGCCAGTATCTTCCTTTTACCCTTCAGCTTGCGCATTTTAGAAATGAACATTTCCATAATGATGATCGTCACCACCGGGAATAAGATCTCATGCGACTTGATTTTGTCCAGCTCAAATACAATGAAGCGTTCATTCAGCAGGTCCAGGTTCTCGGTTGCGTTCAGCAAATAATCAAACTCCCCGCCCTTGTAATAAGGATTTAAGACATACACAAAATTCGACAAATCGAAGTCCTTCTCCTTTACATCCCCGTTGCGAAGCACCACCATATACTCCTGGAGCAGGAACTCATAAAAGGAATTAAAACAAGGAAAAACCTCCGGATGAACAGATAAATAATGATAATACAAAGTAATCGCCCCTGAAATCGCCACATACTCCGAGCGGTTATAATCCTCACTGTCTTTCTTCCAGAGCGCGATCAGTAAAGTTTTCAGGCTTTCCTTTTTCTCTACATCCAGCACATCTTCCTTAGCAATATAAAAAGGATTAAACCGGATAGGATTTTCCTCGGTATAGGTAAAATAATAACCCTTTAGCGCATCACACAAACCTTTATAACTGCCTCCAATGTCAATCGTTACACAATGCGCCCCATCATCGTACAGTGAACGCAGCAAATGACACATCGCTAGTGACTTCCCCGCACCTGATGAACCACAACAAAAAAGATTCCTGTTGGTGATCAATCCCGATTTCATCGGTGCATTGAACAGATCCAGGTAAACCGGACGGCCGTACAAACGATCCCCCAACCTGACCCCGGTAGCATCAGACCTGCAAGCCGATTCCAGGTTCAGAAAACAAGCCGCCTGTTCGGCAAAGGTGTCAAAAGTATCATTCATCGGAAAATCCGCCTCATTACCCGGCATCCCCGCAAACCAGATCTGCGCCGCACCATCACTTTCCTCCTTCACCACTGCATCCATCACCGCCATCGCTGAGCCCACCTTATTTCTCAATTCCGAAAGTTCCGAAACCTGGTCTGACCAGCACATCACATTGAAATGCGCCTTTACCGGCAGCTTCTGCGTCACTACCGCCTCATTTAAAAAGTCATTACAGGCATCCCTGCCCACTGCATTCTCACGTGAGTAAGCCGATAAAGACTGCAAACGCAGTTTCTTCGCCTCCAGCGCTTTAATTGTTTTCTGCGCATCCCCGATAAATATAAACTGGTTATACACATGGTTACAATCCAGCAATTGACCCAATGGCGTTGCAAAACCAATACTAAAGCGCGTCTTATCCGTAGAATATTTATCATAATTGATCCTGGAACCACAAATCGCAGGTAAATCCACCGCATCCGAAAGCGTATACAACTGGCAATGCTGATCACCAATACGGATTTCATCCCGGATGTGAACATCCCTGATCACCGGCTGCTGACCACGTCGCAAAAGGAAACAATACTTTTCAATCACCCCCGGCTTACTCGCTGTCCCGGACAACTCCGCATCCACTAGCCTGCGCAAACCCAGTACCCCAGTATCCAGCAGAATCCGCTCAAACTGCCCGCAGGCCGATAAAAAACCGGCAAACAACTTTTCATCTTGCATCCGAACCGGAGCAATAGATTTCCGCAGGATATTGGAATAACTGGAAGAAGACAACTTACGGCCCAAAGGCTTTTGCGTTAAAAACACAAAACACTGGTGATCCAGGAAAGTCCTATCCTTAAAAAACTCCACAGCAGCACCAGACAAAACATTATCCGAACTACCCGACACCCCAACTTTCGCCTGCTGAAACCAATCCGCTTTATGAAAAACTGTTCCCGGATTCAATACCCGGATCGCCTTTACAAAAGCCTGGTGCAATGCCTCAAAATCCGCCACCGACTGCGTACCGATCACTGGTAAAGTCAGCTCATAAGCAATCGTTACATCCCCGAACATAGAAATCATCGCCCCGGATTCCACCTTCCATACCGGCATTATTTTTTCAATCCCGATCATACCCTTTGCCTTTCTGCATTACTTTGTACTACCCGCAAACCCGTAAACACCCGCCTTGAAGAAAACTTCAGGTAAACAGGTAATCCGCGTTTAGCAAAGTACTTACTCAATCCATGAACCCCAAAGCGCTTAGACAATCTGGTCACGACTAAAAACAAAGCAGTGCCCAAAAACACAACAACAGGCACCACAACGACCAGCGGAACACCCAGAATATACATCAGCGTAAAACTCAGCAACAGCAAAACCAGACCTACCGCTAAATACGCAATGTACTGCCCATACAAACCCCGAAACTCAATTGGCTTATTAATGCCCTTATTGATTTGATAAATTGAACTCATCATCTTAAAATTTTAATTCAAACAGCGGACGAGGCCATGCGCCATCTTATCCTAAGCTAAACCCCGCCCGCTGAGCACCCGTTAACCCTAAACCCCGAAGAAAGACTTCAGTACCGTTGCCACAATCACCAGGAAAATACAGCTGCCAAACCATGCCGCAGCCACCTTATTGGTATCCGGCTCACCCGCATTCCACTTATTGAAAACTTTCACCGCCCCGATCAAGCCCACTACTGCACCGATCGCATACACCAGATCACATCCCGTATCAAAATAACCCGACACCTGATCCGCCGCAGCCCTGATCCGTAGGATAAGAACCCAGCGCCTTTTTATATTTCTATAATAGGTTTCCGAGGTCTCTCCCCCAAACCGTACGTACACGTCTCCATGTATACGGCTCTCCACTAATATTCGCAGTCTAACCTCCGTGATGAATCTTTTTATGGCAGGGTATACACACTGCCATTGTCTTCCTTGCTCTGGCGATCATTTTAATTTGCCAAGGCGCTTTGCCTTGCTTATTAATGTCACTCATCTTTCTTATATGGTGCATCTGAAGTTCTCCTTCCGAACCACACAATTCACATTTTTGAGCTTTCAACCTGTCTATTAAACTGGTTGTAGAAAACATATCATCCCACTTTGGAAAACTATCCACACGGGATGTCATAGCTTCATCTTTCTTTTTGAAACCTCTGTTGTATAAGACTCTGATTCTGTTTTCACCTTTTTTATTTGTGTACCTTATGGTGAACTCACCATTAATTTTGTACTTCTCAATTACTCGTGGAATGAACAGTTGATGTTTTCTCCCGTAGGTTTTATACATACTGTATTCCATGAAGTATTTGAAGGTGTTAATCGCTCCAGCGTTTAACGCTATTGAATAGTAGTTATAAAACCCTATGATTTCGGAGTTGTATTGACTTATAATTTCCAGATCGTCATTATTAAATAACCTTGGTCTTGCTGATGGCTTCCACCGTTGTTCCCCTTGATACTGATCAAACTTGACAGCACCATATTCAATCAACTTGTCCCTCATCGCATTTTCAGGCATTTTTAAAACGACCCTTTTACTATAAACACGATCTAAACTTCTAGTCTTCTCATCCCTTTTTGCTAGATTGGATTTTCTTACAGTAATATTGTATGATAAGAATTTAGCAGGAGTTTCTGAATAGGTGATCAAAGTCTTTTCGTCTGATAGTTCAAGCTTCAGCTTATCATTGAGGAAGTCTTTAATTTCCTTTTTGATTTGCCTGCAATCTTCCAGATTACCAATTACACCGATCAGAAAATCATCTGCATATCTTACATATTTTAATCTTCTGTAATTCCCATCCATTTCATTTGCATAAGGAATTAGGGTTCTTTCTTTTTCAATAGTTCTTATCTCGCTGATAAGAGATAACTTTTCAGTTTCATCCTCTACAATTTTTAGTTTCTTGACCAGTAAAGCTCTTCTACTTTGAAGTTTAGCTGTTTCAGGATTTGCTTTCCGTTTTTTTCCTTTGTCGAATTTCTGGATGTATTCGTTCATATACTTGTCCAGTTTGTCCAGGTATATATTAGCCAGAATTGGACTAACAATTCCACCTTGCGGAGTTCCACTGTACGTTTTATGAAAAATCCAATCTTCAACATACCCAGCATTTAGAAACTTCCTTATAAGCCGAATGAAACGGTCATCTTCTATGCGTTCTCTCAGGACATTGATTAAAACATCGTGGTCGATGTTATCAAAGAAACCTTTAATATCGCCTTCAACAAACCATTTTACTCCACGGTAAGTAGTTTTAACTTGCATTAGTGCAGTATGGCAACTTCGTTTGGGTCTGAAGCCATGAGAGCAATGTTCAAATTGTCCCTCATAAATCGCTTCCAACACCAATCTGATTACCTCTTGTACCAATTTATCATCAAATACTGGTATCCCCAGAGGACGTTTTTTTCCGCTTTTTTTCTTTGGAATATATGTCCTCCTTGAAGGTTTTGGTTGGTACGATTCATCACGAATGGCACCGATTAGCTTTTCAATCCTTGCAAGGCTCATTTCGTCGACAGTACTGCCGTCAGAACCTGCTGTCATATTACCTGGCTTCGCATAAATACGTTGATAGGCAACATAGTACATCTCAGGATTGAATAAAATCCTGTATAGTTTCTCAAACTTATAGTTTGGAACCATACTGTGTCTTGTTAGACTGTTTAATACATTTTGCGGACTTCTCATAATGTCTCACACATTTTCCTTTATTAGTATTAAAAAATATTAGCTGTCTTCCTTCGCCATGTACAAGGCTTTCCCTTGCTCGGACTACTACGAAGACTCCGTTACCATACCGGATATTCAGAGACTACTCTCATAGCCACGCCAGTGGCATTCCGATTTAGGTAATCCCCATTTAGTTGTTAATAATTATGGCGCAACAGATTATCGGATATGACTTCCACCTTTTACTGCATATTGCAGTTGTGCTGTAATTTGTTCTAGCTCCCACGATAGGCAGGGAATCTGGGAGTATTACAGTATGACGATTTTAGTTATCTTACGTCATAAACACGGCAAAGAACACTCAGGCTATCATTCAATCAATCAGGACTTTATCCTTATATCTGTTTTTTCATCTCACTATTCAGTCGCAGTCTGATAACTAACTGACTTATAGCTTTATCAGCAGGCTATGTTTCCCGTTATTGGTTTCCCTCACGAGTTAGCTGATTAATGTTGGGTCTTTTGAACACTAACCCAATGCCTTGCCAAAGGCACATTTATTAACAACCCTATATGGGCGCACC
>NZ_JBEHBV010000011.1:0-169913 GCF_040203335.1 Pedobacter sp. ASV1-7
AGGTCTTAATGTTCCTGGTTTCAGTTTCGATTACTTCAACGTTTCAATCTTGTTTTTCTTATTATCAAACTCCGTTTGATAAACCCGTTCTGTTTGGGATTGCAAAGGTAGAAATCTTTTTGGTAGTTGCAAAGTTTTTTAAAACTTTTTTTTCCTTTTTATTTTCTGCCGGTTTTAAACGACTCAAAGAAATTACCATCTCTACACGCAACCACTCAAATCATCCTTCTCTATATCCCTTTCACTGTTTCCCTTCCTCCGAAGCGGGATGCAAAAGTAGGAAAATAATATAAACCCACAAACATATAACCACTATTATTTGCATTTATTTCATAACTCGCTAACCCACAAGCAGAAAAATTAAACAGCAATTCAACAAGCTTTCTAAAAGGATCGAAAACAAACCAGATAAGACAATAAAGACTACTTAATTACAGGATAAATACAGGATGATTACAGGGTTGCGCTACCCTTGAGCTACCCTTAAACTACCCTTGCGCTACCGTTGAAATACCCCTAAGGTAGCTTAACCCTATCGCAAGGGTAGCTCAAGGGTAGCGCAACCTAGTAGTTATATAGAGATCAGACCGTAATTATCCTGTAGTTATAATCATGTCTGATAGCTCTAAAGCTGGAAAAAAGCTGTGAAAAGCTGAAAAAAAAATAGTAATAAGTCTATGAGAGAGATTTGTGACAAAAAAAGCCCTTGCAGTTATCAAACTACAAGGGCCTATCTAAAATTAAAATTGAGTATTAACGGTTAAATGCCTTTAAAAGGCAAAATAGGACTTAGCATTATTATAACAGATATCTTGTACAACCTGTCCAATCCATGCTGTATCATTAGGCAATTCACCTTTTTCTACATCATCAGCAAACAGATTACATAGGATACGTCTGAAATATTCATGACGAGGGTAGGAAAGGAAACTTCTTGAATCAGTAAGCATCCCTACAAAACGACTTAAAAGCCCCATATTAGACAAGGCATTGATTTGTTTAATCATCCCGTCCTTCTGATCAAGGAACCACCATCCAGATCCCCACTGCACTTTACCGGCAACTGTACCATCATTATAATTTCCGATCATAGTTGCCATTAATTCATTATCTGCCGGATTTAGATTATACAGAATGGTTTTTGTCAGCCTATTTTGCGAATCCAGGTTATTTAAAAACTTAGAAAGTTGTTTAGCCTGACTAAAATCGCCGATAGAATCAAAGCCTGTATCCGGGCCCAATTGACTCAACAATCTATTGTTATTATTTCTAAGCGCTCCGAGGTGATATTGTTGTACCCAACCTTTCTCATGATCCCAAAGTGCAAACTCAAACAACAGAGCCGATTTAAACTTCAAATTTTCCTCTAAAGTTAGCGTATCATTACTTCGGATCTTCCTAAAAATTGCTTTTACTTCTTCCACAGTATAGTCTTCAGCATAAATCTGCTCTAAACCATGATCAGAAACAGAACACCCATTTTCCGCGAAATAATCATGACGGGCTTTAAGAGCGGATAAATACGTATCATAATCATTAATATCCGATCCTGTTAATTCAGCAAGCTTATTAATATAGGCATTCAGACCAGCTACATCATCAGCATTCATTGCCTTATCTGGTCTGAATGCAGGTAATACTTTAATATCTACCCCATCATTTTTTATTTTCTGATGAAACTCCAGGCTATCCAATGGATCATCAGTGGTGCACAATGTCTCTACTTTCATTTTACGCAAGAGATTCTGTACAGAATACTCAGGTGTTTGTAACTTAGCGGTACACTCATTATATATACGCTCAGCATTATCAGCAGATAACACCTCATGTATATCAAAATAGCGTTGTAATTCTAAATGCGTCCAGTGATACAATGGGTTTCTTAAAGTGTATGGAACAGTTTCTGCCCATTTCTTAAACTTCTCTAAATCGCTGGCACCACCTGTGATATAATATTCATCTACTCCATTGGCACGCATGGCACGCCATTTATAGTGATCACCATATAGCCAAACTTGTGTAATATTCTCAAAATTAATATCATTTGCAATTTGTTCAGGAATCAAATGGTTGTGATAATCGATCACTGGCATCTGCTTGGCGTAGTCGTGATACAACTTTTCAGCAGTTTTAGTCTCTAACAGGAAGTTCTCGTCTAAAAAATTCTTCATTTAATGCTTATTATATATAGTGTATATATTTCTTAATTACTTTAAGAGGGTTTATAATGAAACCCCTCTTTTCCATGGGATAAAGTCGTCTTGAATATGGCGTACAGCACTTACCGTTGTAGTACCACTTGCCACTCCAATTACATAATCTAAAATACGACTACCTGCTTCCTTAATAGTTTCATCTCCATCAATAATAGGCCCTGTATCCAAATCAATGATGTCACTCATTTTATTAAACAACTTGGTATTGCTTGATATTTTAACCACCGGAGCAATTGGATTTCCTGTTGGGGTTCCTAATCCTGTCGTAAAAAGCACGATGTTAGCACCAGAACCTACTTCAGCAGTAGTAGATTCCACATCGTTACCAGGTGTACAAAGCAGGTTTAAGCCTGGTTTTGTTACCTTTTCAGGATAATCCAGCACTGCAACTACTGGTGAAGTTCCACCCTTTTTAGCTGCACCGGCAGATTTAATCGCATCTGTAATCAATCCATCTTTAATATTTCCTGGCGAAGGGTTCATATCAAAACCTGAACCAGCTTCAGTAGCTCTTTTACTATAGGTTTTCATCAGGTATTCAAAACGTTCTGCATCTTCTTTGTCTACACAACGATCACTTAGATTTTGTTCTACACCACATAGTTCCGGAAATTCCGCAAGAATTACAGAACCACCAAGTGCTACCAATAAATCTGAAGCATAACCAATTGCCGGATTTGCAGATATACCAGAAAAACCATCAGAGCCCCCACATTCCAATCCAATACACAATTTACTTAATGGTGCAGGCTTTCTTTCGTTTGCATTTGCCTGAATTAAACCTGCGAAAGTTTGTTTAATAGCCTGACTCAGCAATTCCGACTCTTTACCTATCGTTTGCTGATCCAAAATATAAAGAGGCTTTCCTAAATTTCTGCTTCGTTTTTCTATTTCTTCTGTCAGTATGCTCACCTGCGCATTCTGACAACCTAAGCTTAATACTGTTGCACCTGCAACATTAGGATGAGTTATATAACCGGCAAGTAAACCACAAAGAGTTTCTGAGTCCTGACGTGTGCCACCACAACCACCTGTATGCGTTAAAAACTTAATTCCGTCAACATTCGGGAACATACGTTTCTGCTTTGCCTCTTTTTCCGAATAAGTAAGCTCAGCGTTTAAAATATCATTAACGTTTGCTCCATTTTCATAAAGATTCATTAATTGCTTTGCCTGCGACTGGTAATTCTCATTTCTTCCATATCCCAGGTTATTCATCAAAGCCTCTTGTATAACTTCAAGATTTCTGTTTTCGCAGAATACCATTGGAATAACCAACCAATAGTTTGCAGTCCCAACCTGCCCATCAGCACGATGAAAACCATTAAAGGTTTTATCTCTCCACTCCGTAACATCAGGTTTTTCCCATTCGATATGGGCTTCTGTTGTGTTGAACTCAGTAGCTGCATGTTTAATATTACTGGTGGTAATGATTGAACCTACAGGAATATCTATCTGTGCTTTGCCAACTAAAACGCCATACATGATCAATTGATCACCGGCAGACAGGTCTGTAGTCGTAAATTTATGCTTTGCAGGTACATTATCTGTTAACAGATAAGATTGCCCTTCATAAATCACCTCTTCTCCTTTTGCAAGGTCCGTAAGTGCAACCAGTACATTGTCTTTAGGGTGGACCTTTAATATTCTTTGTTTCATTATTTTGATACTTGTAGTGATTGATCAATAGATGCTAATGCACCAGCCATTCCATTTTTCAATATGTTGTTATAATTTTCATTTACCGCAGCGATAAACCCTTCCAGTGCATTAAGGTCTGTTTTCCAAAGTTGCTGATCTGACAATATTGAAATTACATAATCCGATTCATTATTAACAGCTTTGTCATAGAAATACGCAGCTTCATCATCCGTTATTACATATTCCTGACCTTCATGATTTCCAAAGTATTGATTTCCTTCTTTCCTTGATGATTTCATAAACAACAGGAATGCAGCAAAACCAAAAGCAATATGTGCAGGAACTTTATTGTTTAATTTATAATAGTTCAACAATACCGGTAGCACACGAATTTTCATTTTCATACTATACTGGAATGTAATGTTGATCCATAAGTGTTCTATATTAGGATTTGCAAAACGATCAATTACAGTATTGGCAAATGATACAGCTTCCTCATGATCTACAGGATAAGGTATTGCACCTACAATTTCCTGCATCATCACTTCATTTACATATTTGCGGGTTGCTTCATCGTTCATTGCTTTAGTTACGGTATCAATGCCTGATAGATAAGCAATTCCAGAAGTCAAAGTATGAGTTCCATTCAATAAACGAACTTTCAGTTCTTTAAAAATCTCGATATCAGGCCTTACTATTATCCCATAATCCGCAGCTTCTAATCCTAATAATTCTGAAACCTTCTCATCACCCTCTATTGCCCAAAGGCGGTATGGCTCTGCCATAATGATCAAGTCATCTTTATAACCAAGGCTAGCTTCCAATTTCGCCAATGCCACAGCATCTGGCTTGCCTGGAACAATACGATCTACCAATGAATTACAAAAGCGGATATGTTTTCCTAACCAGGCAGTAAATTCATCCTCCAATTTATTAAATACAGCAAGCTCACGTACTATGGCTTCTAATTTTTTTCCATTATCAGGAATCAATTCAGTTGCAATTACCGCAAGATCCGCCTGCTCAACACTTCCCAAAGCTTTATATCTGGCAAATAACACGGCTAACAACTTTGCTGGAAAAGACACCGGAGGCCTCTGGTCAATATTTTCATTTACCAACTGTATTCCTACTTCTGTAGTGTTTGATACAATGATGTTTAATTTGGAAGAAGTAGCAATTTCTAATATAGCCTGCCAGTCCTGATCCGCTGTTAATACTCTGCTGATAGCTGAAGAAATGATATTTTCTTCAACAGGCTTACCATTTTCAATGCCTCTTACACATATAGTATATAAACTATCCTGCTCATCAAATTCCTTTGTACCACCCTTACTGGTAGATTTCACTACTGCTACCCTACCATTAAACAGGCCGTTCCTGTTTGCTTTATCTATAAAATAATCTGGCAGGCCACGTAATAGCACTCCTGTTCCAAATTGCAATACTCTTTCAGGAAGATTAAATAATTCTTCTGCAGGCATGGTTAAACCAGCGGCTTCGATGCTAGTAAGTGTCTTTTTTGATAAATTCATATTTTGTTTTAATATGGTCGTAAAACAAGTCTACGCAAATATTATAAGTTAAAAACGGTATTCGGAGGTAATTATTTACGCAAACGTTACCGATAACGTTTGCGTTTACACTATATTTTTTTCAGCCAGGCTGGGTATTTAGTATCCAATAATTTTGCAGGCCAGGTGCCATACCATGCATATCCAACTCGCCTCTCCTTATCAATTTCAGCAATGGTCTTCTTCTTTATACCATCTCTTCCACTAAAAAAAGGCTCATTGGTATCGATATCATAAAATCTGGCCCAAATCACAGAACCTGGTTTTGCTACAAGCACTTTGTCCTTTTCCGTAGGGTTTTTAGGATCATCTACAGAGACAAGATCATAACCTTCAATTTTTGAACGCTCAAACCAAGCCATAGCACTGTTAACAGCTTGTTTAATTTGTTCAGATGGTTTTTTAATCCTCATTAGGAAATCAGTTATCCCGACAGACTCACTACCACTTAACGAGATCAATTCGAATGACCTTGCTTTTGCCGGTTTCATTGTTTTCTCATCGTATTGGGCACACCAAACCGTTAGCTTTCCATTTACAGCAATCTGTGTTTTTAAAATACAGGAAATACCTTTCTGGATTGATTGCTCTGCTTTGGTTTTATAAGAACTGTTAACCTGGTCAAAATCATTTTTACCTTCAACTATATCCTGCAAAATGTTAAGCACATTAATCATTGCATTATCGTTATAAGTGATCTCTCCACGATACGAACTATGGTCTGGATAATATTGTGACCAACCTCCATTTTCATACTGGGCTTCCAGTAAATAATCAATTCCCTTTTCTACAGCTGCCAGATACCGGGGATCTTGTTTCGCTTTATAAGCTTTAATCAAATAACGGATTTCTTTTGATGTCGCTTTATTGTCAATCGTTGCATCATTGCGTAATGAATCAGCCTTAATGGCTATCCGCTCATTTTCAGATAATACCTTTTCATAATTTACTACCACTTTACCAACTGCCTTAGGCCAGCCCCCAACACTTCTTTGGTAGGCAAGCATGTTTTCTGCGACCGGATCTGTTGATATACTACTTTGATTCTTATCGGATTGTGCGTGTGCATTTATACCGAAACAGGCAAATCCAGTAATTAATAAACAAAACAATTTAGTACTAGTCTTCATATTATGCTATTTAGTATTATTTCATTCGCAATACCTTCGCTGATGCACCATGGCCAAATTCAACTTGTGCTTTAGCACGCTTTGTATCTGTCCCCAACAATTTAATATCGGCATTCCTGTCACCATTTATTCTCATCAATAAATCAGCATTAGTATAACCAATGTTCTTCAATCCTATAGACTTACCATTTTGAATATAGATTAATGGTGTTACATCTTTGATCTCCAAATGTGCATTACTAATCTGTATATTTTTTGCTTCCTGTATATCAATTCCTGCTTTTGCTTTAATGGTTATATTGTCCAGATAAATATCACTGATACTCATTTCGGGTAACCCCCTAACAAAAACAGCTTTTTCTGCACCATCACAAACAACATTACTGATATAAAACTTTCTGAACACAGGTGTTTCTTCAGTAACTGGTAATAGTTCCACTTTTGGTGCTGCCCTCTTTTCACCGGTTAAAGGTACTGGATCAACTGCAGCATAATACATGTCAAATAAGATTGCTTCACCAGCAATGTCTTTCATATTGATATTTCTTGCATGAATATTTTCTACCACACCACCACGACCTCTGGTTGTTTTAAAACGTAAACCTATATCGGTTCCGATAAAGGTGCAATCACTTATAAAAATATTTCTTGCTCCACCAGACATTTCACTACCGATTACAAAACCACCGTGTGCATGATAAACGGTACTGTTACGGATAATCACGTTCTCTGTCGGCATAGCGCGTTCACGTCCAGCAGCATCACGTCCAGATTTAATACAAATACCATCATCCCCTACATCAAATGTACTACCCTCAACCAATACATTTTTACATGATTCAAGATCTAGTCCATCACCATTTTGTGCATACCAAGGGTTTTTGGCATAAACATTACGGATCGTAATATCTTCCGACATTAAAGGATGTAGGTTCCATGCTGCAGAGTTCTGGAAAGTTACCCCTTCCAGTAATATTCTCTTGCAGCTGTTTAACACCACCATATTAGGGCGCAAAAAATCTTTTATCTCTGCGTAAAAAGCAGCATCTTTTTCTTTCGATAAAACACCTGCATCTTTAATCTTAGAACCTTTTAAAGACTTTTCAGATGGATACCAGATCCTTTTATTTTCACTTAGTGCACCACCAGATGAAATTAATTTTTTCCACTGACTTTCAGTTAATTTTTCTTTCTTAACCATTCTCCAGGCATCTCCATTCCCGTCTACTATACCATAACCGGTAATAGCTATGTTTTGCTGCCCAACAGCCCATATTGGAGATTGATTGCGCATCTGTGGTGTACCCTCCCAATTGCCCTCAACCAACGGATATTCATTAAAATCTTTGGTAAATTGTAATAATGAGTTTTTTGCCAGATGTAAATTCACATTGCTTTTTAACTCTATTGGGCCAGTTAGCCATAATCCTTCTGGAATCAAAACCACCCCACCACCACGTTTATTGCAGTCTGTTATCGCCTGATTAATAATTTTGGTATTTAAGGTTAAACCATCACTTTTCGCACCATATTTAAGTATACTAATTGTATCATTTCTAAAAGATGTTGCAGCCACTACCGGAAGGTTATCAAAAGAATAAGCTTTCTGTTCAGATTTAGTTTGTGCAATGGTATTAAACGACAAAAGAAATAAAGGAATGGCTAATACAGCAGATACTATCTTTTTCATATTTAAACGCAAAATTTATATTTGATTATTATTCAACAATAACAAGTCTACGTAGTTTTATATAAGATTTAAACTAAAAGGCTGAAAATAACTGCGCAATCGTTGCCATTCTGACTATTTTAATAATCTTGGATCCCATCCATTGAATATTTCGACCATTGAATAGCCTTTTGCTTCTTCATCACTTAGCTGTTTTGTCCAACTAACTCTTTTTGAGGACTCTGCTCCTTTACCTATATTCTTATATTCGGCATAGAACGCAGTTTTCTCATTACTTTCTTTACCCCAATTATGCCAGCCTTCTGGCCTGATTACAGCACTTAGTTCACAATTTAAAAATACCGTTTTTGCCGCTGGGCGCCATGGTCTGCCCAGATAGACAGTTCCCACATCTGCTGAGCCTTCAATTTTACAATTCTTAAAAACATAACCGTATTTGGAAGTATCAGGGGTTGAGGCAGCAGTAATGTAGCCTGCTTTCTTACAATAAATGGTACAATCCTCGAAGATTGCTGTTGCTGATCCAAAAATGAAATCAACTGTTCCACTGATATAACATTTATAAAAATACTGGCGGCTGCCTTTTCCATAGGTATACAAAGTGTCTTGAAATCCTAAAATCCTGCAATTGAAAAACCTTGCTTTATCTCCTGCAATCCAAAGCGCTACAGCCTGTCCTACCGGTCCAGCAGAATTTTCAAATGTTATGTTCTCTGCTGTAAAGCTATCGCCATAAATATAAAAGCCTGAAGAACCAGAAGTCCCCATCTCTTCACCAAACCGATTTTTCTTTTGTGCATAGTCATCATTAGTGATAATGGTCTTTTCCAAACTCTCGCCCAGCATTTTCACCATTCGTTTTGAAGCAGAAAGGTTTAGTTTTTCCTTATAAATACCGTTCTTAATAAAAATTATTGTCGTCGCGTTTCTAAAATCAGGGACTGCATTTATAGCTTCCTGCACTGTTTTAAAATGTCCCGAGCCATCCTTTGCTACAACGATTCTATTCTCACCTTCTTCAACTATTTGCCTATCCTTAACCGAACTATTGTTACTAAGTGCGGCAAAAGAAATCAACACCCCAATAAAAGTCGACAACAGATTCTTCATCAATAGTTTTCGGTTAATAGCTTCAGTTTAATAACAAACAAATTACATGGTTTTATGGAGAAAGTCCTGATGATTGCGGGTAAAATTTGTGCAATCGTTCCCGATTACTTTTACAGGCTATCATATTATTCATATTAACCTTATATTGCATCTTATTTAATTCTATGTTCGAGCCACCAACCTTAAAAGATATAGCCAATGCCTTAGGCCTTTCAACTTCTACTGTTTCCAGGGCATTACGAGATACTTACGAGATCAGTGCTAAAACTAAAAAACTGGTTTTTGATTACGCTGAAAAAATTAACTACCAGCCCAACCCAAATGCCTTAAGTTTAAAAGAACGGAAGAGTAAATCTATAGGTGTGATTGTAAGCGAAGTTGCTAATCACTATTTTTCTCAAGCTATAAGTGGGATTGAATCAATTGCATATGATAGAGGTTATCATGTAATCATTACGCAAACACATGAGTCTTATGCACGAGAAAAGATCAATACACAGCATTTAGCCTCTCGTTCAGTTGATGGGCTATTGGTTTCGCTTTCTGCTGAAACTGCAGACACTGAACATTTAAAATACTTACATGACAGAGGTATGCCTATTGTGTTTTTTGACAGGGTGCCTAGTGATATTGAAACGCACAAGATTATTGCAAATAATGAAAAAGGAGCTTTTGATGCCACTGAACATCTTATTAATCTGGGTCGGAAAAAAATAGCTCATCTTACGAGCTCCGACCATTTATCTATCAGTATTGAAAGATTACATGGTTATACAGCTGCATTAAATAAATACAATATCCCTGTTAACCCCGACTATATTAAACATTGTCCACATGGAGGTATGTTTCCTGAAGAAACCGAACAGGCTATTCTAGAACTGATCAATCTTAAAGATAAACCTGATGCTATTTTTATAGCTGGCGACAGGTTATCCATCGGTGCATTGGAAGTACTTAAAAAGCTAAACATTAGTGTTCCTAAACAAATGACCGTCGCAGGTTTTAGTAATTCTGATGTGCTAAATCTTTTTGAATATCCAATTAGCTCTGTTAGACAGCCTGCATTTGAAATGGGCAAAAAAGCAACTGAAATGTTGCTGCAACTAATTGAAAGTAAATACCCGGTAACAGAATTTGATAATAAAGTGATCGACACAGAATTATTTGTGCGGTAAAACTTTACTCCTAATCTTATTACCGGATCTTATTACCGGGATTTGAATATTATTTTAAATGGGTATTATTTGGAAACATCCTGTCCGTTAATCTTAACGTTTTCCAGCTTTAAGTCCTTCACATAATCAATTTTCATCGGCGTTTTCACACCTCTTATATTACAGTTAATAATCTTAAGGTTCTGAACTGGAGATTCTTTATATGCATTAACAAAAATACCATATTCTCCACCCTTTTCTACGTCCACATTTTCTACCCATATATTTCTGATTACTGGCATAAATTTACCTGGTTTTTCATAGAACATATTACATGTAATAGCAGCATCTGCATAAGCACCTACTTTAATATCTTTCATAAAAACATTCTCTATCGTTCCTCCTCTGCTAGAACTAGTTTTCAATCTTAAAATCCTGTCCAAATTTGGGCTATCCATGATGCAATTTATAGCAAATATATTCCTTGCTCCTCCTGATATTTCACTTCCAATAACTACACCACCATGCCCATCTTTCATCTCACAATTTTCAATGATATGATTTTCTGCAGGTCTTGCTATC
This sequence comes from Pedobacter sp. ASV1-7, assembly GCF_040203335.1. Lineage (NCBI taxonomy): Bacteria > Pseudomonadati > Bacteroidota > Sphingobacteriia > Sphingobacteriales > Sphingobacteriaceae > Pedobacter > Pedobacter sp. ASV1-7. Next base: position 11,098 of record NZ_JBEHBV010000011.1, read on the forward strand.
CTACGTCCATCCTGATCTCTGCCAGATTTGATAGCAATACAGTCATCACCTGTATCAAAATAACAATTACTTATTAACACATTTTTACACGATTCGGGGTTAATCCCATCTGTATTTGAACCATGTGCAATGATTCTCATATTTTTTAATGTTACATTTTCACACAATACAGGATTTACATTCCACATTGGTGAATTGATCATTTTTACATCAGAGATCAGAATGTTATCACACTTATAAAGTTGTATAAAGTTGGGGCGCAAAAAGCTTCCCTCCCCAAACACCCTCTTTGTTGGAGCAATCTGTTTTTCATTCATTACATGTAACAGATCTCTGGCTTTAACTTGCTTTCTTGGTTTCACGTTGTTCCAATCGTACCAATCATTATAAGTTGCATTGCCATCCAATATTCCCTTTCCGGTAATTGCGATATTCTTTTGTCCATAGGCATATATAAGTGCAGAATAATTCATCAACTCCATACCTTCCCAACGACCAAATACAATTGGATAATGCTTTGTATCTACGCTAAAAGTAATCTTTGCACTATCTGCCAGGTGCAGGTTCACATTACTTTTCAAGTGAATTGCACCGGTAAGGAAATTTCCTAAAGGCACGACAACCCTACCTCCTCCACTCTTGGCGCATGCTGCTATGGCTTTTTTAAATGCTTCGGTGTTCAAGGTCTTTCCGTCACCTTTTGCCCCGTAATTCGTAATAATAAAATCTCTTGCAGGAAAAGCAGGCACTTTAATCTGTTTTCGAATCAGTTCCATTTCTTTTAATGGTTCTGCTGTAGTTTTCCATACTGTTCCTGTTGATTGTTGTGCCGTTACAGATAAAGCTGCACTGGTAAAAATCATAGCAATTAGACACACCCGCCCTCGTTTAAATTTCGTCATTAAACTCATTATACTTCAATTGTAGAAATGGTTTATAATTTGGTTATCAGTAATAACAAAACTAAATATCAAGACTGTTTGAAGGTCTCAAAAATTGACGAAATAGGTTCAAAAATTGACCAAACTAGATTATAATTGGTAAAAATTAAAATGTTCCATTGAATGCAAATCCCAGGTGATGTTGCTGATAAGATGGCACCAGAGTGTAATTAGCATTGCCTTTACCTACTACGAGACGCTTTAAATGTGGATATACAAGATAAGCAACTTTAGTCGACAATATTCCAAAACCTGCTCCCGCAACAACATCACTAACCCAGTGTCTGTTATTGTACATCCTCAAAACTCCCGTAGCTGCTGCCACAGTATATCCTGCATACCCATACCAGGGAGATATATCTTTATATTCCTGATTTAAAAATTCTGCTGCTGCGAAAGCATTTGCTGTATGACCAGAAGGAAATGAATTCAAAGACGATTGATCAGGTCTTTCCCGATGAGTGATTCTCTTTAAGCCATTTACTGTTACACCCATAATACCCAACGATAATGCATAAGTACCTGTTGCATCTATTAAACTGCTTTTTCCTTTTATTCCAGTTAAATGTAAACCATATACTGCAGCTGCTGGAGCATATTGCAAATAATTATCTAAATGAGCTGCAAACAAAGGATGATCTTCCTGAAGTTCATTTTTCGTTGTGAAATCCAGATCTCTTATTGGATTATTACCCATTAATGATACGAGACCATAACTTATAAATACTGTAGGAATGATAAATGCTTTAAATTTTGGTTTATAAACAAGGGTATCACGAACCTGTGCTTTACTAAGCACCGGTAAACTTATGAACAGTAAATTCAGCAATAAGGAGATACACTTCAATTTCATAATTAAATATTTTCCTCAAATCTACAATTCAATTTTGAACAAATTCTGTAGTTAGCCTTATAATGGTTTATATCCCTTGCACAGGTAAACTAAGAACTTCCTTTCTGGAAAACCATTATTTTTTATAATTATTGGCTCCAACTCTATCACTGAATTGAAGTAAGGCAATACTTCCGAAGGAATAGTTCCTGATTTTTCTATATCTGTAGCACCTGGTTGTGAATTTATAAATAAGGCATTTTTACCTTTTAGTCGTTTTAAGTTTGTCCCGATAAAATCAAAATGTAAAGCATTTTCACCTATTACATTCTCCGAATAAATAAATTCTGGCATAAAAAGATTGAGTTCAGCGGCTGTTTTGTAGCTGTCTGCCGAAAAAATAAAGTCTACCGGATACCTCTTTTCAATTGCCGTTACCTGATCTGAAAGTTCCTTCCAACCAAACCAAGTATCATCTGATCTGACAGCGAAAGGATAGAAAAGAACTTCAATAGCTAACAGAATATGAATTATAAATGAAAAGACTACCTGTATTTTCAGCCATTTAAAGGTGATATACTGACTAACCCAAATAATACCACTGATATAAGCTGGCATCATCCAGTTGAGTTTAACCCAGTAAACTAAAGAAATACCCAGGAATAATAGAAACACAGGTAAAAAGAAACATAGCAAAAATAATTTTTCTGCAGATAATTCATTCCATTTGTTTTTATACTTTTTTATCAACCTGTATAAACCGTATAATAAAAACACAAAAATAAATGGTCCAAGTATAGCCGATTGATGTCCTATTAATCCTAATAAATTTTTGGGTTGAAATATAAATGTAGAAGCTGATTGCATTCGTTCTTCTCCCTGAAACCTAAAGGATGCAAAGTTATTTTCAAAGTTCCAGAATAATACAGGTGATATAGTCAATATGAAAAAGAGACAGCTGAGCCATGGCCATATAGTAAATAGTGATTTGCGATGATGAATTGACAGCAATAAAAACAATATCATCCCTACTGGAAGAAACATTCCCGAATATTTACTATCGAATGCCAAGCCCATTGCAATGCCTGCCCATATCCAATAAACATTTTTCTGCAGAAAAATTGCTTTATGAAGCAGGTATAAAGCAATTGTCCAAAACAACAATAATGGTGTGTCTGGTGTAGAAACCAATGACAGCACTGTAACCATTAAGGTTGTAAAGAAAAGCAAAACTGACTTTAATGCTCGCTCTGGTTCATAAAAACTACGCGACAATTTATAAAAGAAAAAGACTGTCAGCATGGTGACTATTGAATCAGCCAGTTTAATAGCGATTACATTTTTGCCGAATATGCTGGTAAATAACCAAAGGATATAGGCTATTCCTGGAGGATGATCAAAATAGGATAAATCGAGATGTTCACTGTAAAAGAAGTAATAAGCGTCTTGTGGCATAGGCCCCATTATGCCTATAGATAGCAATCTGATCAACAGAATACCTGCTAACATATAAAGGGTAAGAGCTGAATACCTGTCTTTTGTAACGTTTTTCAACATCAGTTTTTTTAAAAACAGATGAAGTTAATAATCATTTTATTAGTTTACAACAACTTCAAAATCATCTGACATATCCGAATTGTAAACTCTGAAACGAATTTCCCAGGGGTCTTTAATTAATTCTCCTATATATCCCCAAAACAGCTTTTTAAACCTATCAAAATCTATGTTATCCTTGCAGACAATTAAATACAAAGCATCATTCTGTGCAATAACTTCCTGAACATAAGTGGCCCAATGTTCTTTAATCTTGGAAGGCAATCTATTAAAATCCTGCTCTTCTATCAATTTAGCTATTCCGGTTAACAAACCTTCGGGCACGTTGCTTAACGCATTAAGACTCCATAAGCCCTCCTGCTTTTGTATGCGTCCGATGATTTCATCTCCATCTACAATTTGCCAGGGTTCTCCTGGATTAAATTGAATCACCTGATAGGCAGGTGTTCCATTTTGTTCTTCTAAAAAATAAACCAGTTCAATCATAACCTCTCTTTTTCTACCATACAAAACTAAGCTAAATGGATTGGTAACTCCAAATAAAAAACTAAAAATATTAGCAATATTAATATTAAAATAATATTTTTGTGGTATTAAACTCAAGAATTAACTATGTATCGTAGCATTGAAGATTTTATAAAAGACTGGGACGCAGAATCAACAGGTTCTGTTAAAGTATTTTCGACCCTGACTGAAAATACGAAAAAGGTTTTAGTCCACCCGGAAGTACGTTCATTGGAACGACTTTCCTGGCACCTTATCCAAACGATTACTGAAATGGGAAATCGAGCCGGATTATTTAATGAAGATGAATTGGAACATTCCAATATGCCATCAACTGTACAGGAACTTGCTAAAATTTACGAAAAATATAGTGAAGCGCTGATCAAGGCTGTTCGTTCAAAATGGACAGATTCATCACTAACTGACCAAGTAGAAATGTATGAAGAACTTTGGGAAAAGGGCAAAATATTACGTGTGCTTATTTCTCATCAAAGCCATCATCGTGGTCAAATGACAGTGATCATGCGTATACTTGGGCTTCCTGTTCCTGGTCTATATGGTCCTTCAAAAGAAGAATGGGCAGAATTCGGGATGATAGCACCTGATTAATAAATAGAGCCTGATCGTTATGATACAGGCTCTATTTATTTTACTAATTTTCTGCCCTGAAAGTATTTGAAATCAATTTTCTTGGGCGTTTATTTTTGAATGTTTTAGCATTACTTTCATTGCTTTGTCCATCCACAGCAGGAAACCTATTTGGTTTAAACGCTCTTGGTTTTCCCTCACGATTCTCATCAGCCAGTTTAACACTGATCTTTCTACCCCTTAATACCATCCCATTAATTGCAGCAATTGCTCTGTCTGCTCCAGCCTGATCCATCATTTCAACAAACCCATAACCTTTATGTTTGTGGGTATACTTATCTGTTAACAGGTGTATGCTATGTATCATTCCATGGATGCTAAAGATCTCGATCAGATCAGCTTCCTGTATATCAAGTGGGTATCCCACCACAAATAATTTTATCATGAACTTATTTAAAGCCGCGAATTTAAGATTTTATATATCATTCTAAATATATTTTATTTCTTCAATTTTAGATTAACTAATTCTTATTGTATCCGGGGTTCTGATCCCCAATAGTAGGATTGGTTAAAAATTCATGAGCTGGGATCGGTAAAATATACTGTATCGTATTCGAAATCGTAGGTTTCAACGTTTTTACGGTTGTCAGAGGAAATCTCAATAGAGCCATCCATTCCTGTCCATCTTCACCTACCAGGTTCCGACTTAGCTCATAAAATACTTCTAATTCCAATCCATCATATGAACTAATCTGATCAACATAATTACGATCTGTAACACCTGCATATTGCATCATTTGTTTAAGAATTAGTTTTGCCTCATCCATATTACCTTTTGAACGCGTAATTGCCTCTGCTTTTAACAGATATACTTCAGATAAACGAAATGCATAAGCCGTTTCAGAAACTACAGTTGGCTTGCCATTCGCAATGATATATTTGCTAAATAAATGCCCTCCGTTAGTATTACCAGGAACAAGATCGCCTGTTACCCAATTCTTACGAGGGTCAGTAGTTCTAAACAAGTCGTACAGTCTTTTGGTCGCGTGATGTGTTACGGTAATCTGAGCAGTATATTGAGAATATAAAATACTTAAATTGTAGCTATTATTCTCCTGATTAGGCTGAGGTTTTATCCCCAGAATAACTTCATTGCTACTTAGTCCTTTGCTTCTGAATATATCTTTAGGATCATTTTCTAAACTATAAGGGCTATTCTGTATGATCAGATTAGCAATACTAATCACCTCATTATAATCTCCTGTTTGTGACCTACTCATCAGCACTCTCATTTTTAATGCCATTGCTGCCCATTTAGTAGCATAATGGTTCGGCCCCTGTGAAGGTGCATTATCAATTGCATAATCAAGATCAGCAAGTATAAAATCATAACTATCTTTTACATTACTTCTTGCTTTTGCAATATTCGCAAGATTAGACAATTCTTCACGAATTAAGATACCATACTTACTATCATATTTAAACCATTCTCCATAATAGCTTAAAATTTTAAAATGGCTATATGCCCTTAGAAATTTAGCTTCACCAAGAATCCCTTCTTTTCTGTTGTTGGCAAAAGATGCATCTGGTAATATATTTAACCTGTTGATGATTCCATTTGCAGCGTTAATTGTTGCATACGATTCATTCCATACAGAACTAATCATAGAACTTTCAGCATACCGGTTCTCCTCTTCTGGTCCATCAGATGCTCCTGCAAGATAACCAGCATAGTAAGCAGGAAGCCATTGATGATTATCCCAACAGGTAATATTCGTACCACGTCCAGGAATATTATACAATAAATAATAAGCTCCCCGAAGTGCAACTTCAGCTGTTTTTTGATCCAGGATAGTATTCGCATCTACCTTTGCATTTTCGGGCAAGGCATTCAGTGTTTTTTTACAAGCATACTGCAGCAATAAAAGCATGCTGCAAAAAGTATAGGTGAGTATTTTCTTCATTTCTGATAAATTAACATTGATAAAACTTAAAACCCAAGACGAATACCTAAACTGTACTGTCTTACTGCCGGGTAGGCCCCTGCATCTGTGTATCCCCCGATGATACTATATGGGTCATCCGTGACTTCAGGATCTAAGCCGGGATAGTTTGTAATGCTGAACAGGTTTATTCCTGATGCATAAACAGAACATTGGTTAATCTTCAGCTTATTTAATAATGATTTAGGCAACTGATAATTTAGCGTTACCGACTTAAGTTTTATATAAGAGGCATCAAACACATCAGCACTTGATGGTGTGGAATTAACCAATGAAACCAAATAAGCCAATTGTGGTCTGCTTGATTGAACATTTTCTGGTGTCCAACGATCTAATATACGCGTACCTTTATTGGTTAGGTTTGTTACCTGCTTATTCATAGCATCTCGCAGGTATAAGATATCTCCTCCATAAGAAAAAGTAAATAATGAACTCAAGCTGAAGTTTTTGTAAGAAACTGTGTTTGTATAGCCCCCATAAAACTTAGGTTCAGCACGTCCAATGATATCTTTCTTATTATATCCTTCAGCATCATGTTCATATTTAGGACTTCCAATTGTCAGATAAGGATTTGCACCCCATTGATAGAGTATATCAACAGCTTTGTATGCTTCTAATTCTTCCTTGGTATTTATCACACCCAATGAAGGAACTCCATACAATAAACCCAATGGCTCACCTACCTTTAAAACCGCATTTCCGAAGGTATAAACCCCAGGATTAGAAAGATCGGGAGAGACATTTGAAAGTTTAAGTACTTTAGACCTATTTCTGGATATGTTAAGGCCACCGGACCACTTGAAATTTTTATTATTGATGAATTCTGCATTCAAATCCAATTCTAGTCCTCTATTCTGGATGTTTGCGACATTAGCAATCACTTCTCCGAAGCCTGAACTTCTGCCAACAGGTGTATTGAACAACACACCACTGGTATTTTTCTGGTAATATCCGAAAGTACCGGTCAGTTTTGATTTGAAAACAGAGAAATCTATCCCCAGGTCTTTCTGTAAAGTAGATTCCCACTTTATGGTATTATTACCTAATTGAGTAGGAATTAAGCCATTCTCTCCCCCAATAGAAACCGGGCTATAAAGCGTATAAAAAAGATTGTTACCAATATTCTGGGTACCTGTATAACCAGCACTTGCCCTAAGTTTCAATTCATCTAACCAGGTAATGTTTTTCATAAAATCCTCCTGAGACATCCTCCAGGCAGCACCTCCAGAAGGGAAATACCCTACCCTGTTTTCTTTCGGAAACTTAGATGAGGCATCTGCACGGGCTGTAAATGTCAATAGATATTTATCTTTCCAGGCATAATTTCCCCTCATATAAAAACTAAGTAAAGCATTTTGTCCGGATGCATTAAAAGGTGGAAGTGGAATTGCGGCTGAAGATAAGCCATTCAAAAACTGATCATCAGGGAATCCTTGTCCACTTGCAGAAAATGAATTGAATCGATTTTTTTCAAAAGAGGTTCCAACAAGCAGGTTTAATCTATTGTCTTCATTGAACTGTTTATTCCATGTGAATGTGTTTTCAAAAAATACAACATTATTTTCCGTCTGCCCCTGTGTACCGACACCTCCCGCTGAACCTCTTACCCCAGTTTGGCTACCCAAAGCCAGTATACTAGGTGCATAATTCAACTGGTGATAACTGCTGTGGTTAACCGATACCGTACTTTTAAACTTCAAGTCCTGCAGCAATTCATAGTCGAGAGACAATGATCCGATCAATGATGTGCTTTTACCTTGATTGATTGCAGTGAGTAGTGCAAGCGGACTTTGAATACTAGATAATCTTGAATCTGGAAGTGCGTTCCCTAATTCGGTATTAGTGATAATGTGTATACTTCCATCAGCATTATAAGGAGCAATTGTTGGCGGAGCCATTAACGCCTGAGGATAAACGCCATTACTGATGTTGTTTTTAGTAAAGCCATAATCCAAATTTGTACTGATTCTGAATTTCTTACTCAATTGATTATCCAGGTTAATTTTCCCTGAAATTCTATCAAAATCAGATCCTTTTACTACTCCATTCTGTGAGGTATAAGACAAAGAAGTATAATAACTTGAAGCGACTCCACCTCCTCTAACAGAGACATCTGCATTCTGAGTAATTCCATTCCTCAGTACCAAGCCTAACCAATCGGTATTATTCGTGCCAAAAAAATTCGGGTTATTCAATATATTACTTGCAATTGCATTTGGTGCCCTTCCAATTTCGGCCCTGATATCATTGAAGTTTTTTGCAGACTCTTTCATGATCATGATGTACTGATCTTTATTCAGAAGCTTTTCTTTTATTGGTGAAGCCAATCCAGTATAGTAATTAGCTTCCAAAATTGCCTTTTGGTTTACCTTTCCTTTTTTGGTGGTGATAATTACGACACCATTAGCAGCTTTAGAACCATATATTGCAGTAGCTGAAGCATCCTTTAAAATATCAATGCTCTCAATATCATTGATATTTAAACCGGCAAGACTATTTATCCCTCTGGCAAAAGAGCCCGAAACACTCGTTCCGCTTAAATTTCCAGCCTCATTCGCCAACGTCGCTTCAACGGGGTTTATAACCTCCGCAGCAGTATTTAAAAACCTATTTTGAATGGTAACGGGAACTCCATCAATAATGTAAAGCGGGTCATTTCCTCCCAGTAAAGATGCCCCACCACGGATACGTATTTTCGCTACTCCACCTGGTGAACCATCTCCTTGTACAACCTGTACACCAGCAGCTTTACCTGCCAACGCATTATCAAGACTTACAAATGGCACATTTTTTACCTCCTGCATATTTACAGAAGACACAGAGCCAGTAAGATCTTTACGCCTGGTACTACCATAACCGACTACAACAAGGTCATTAAGTTTGTTTTGTTCTGCAACCAAATTTACTACCATTCCCTGTTTTACGGGTAACTCTTTCGAACTGTATCCTACATAAGAAAATAATAATATTGCTTTTTCATCAGGAACAGTAACGGTAAATCTACCATCACTATCAGTAACAACGACCTTATCCATTCCCTTTATCCTTACACTTGTGCCAGGTACGGGTGCCCCATTTTCATCTACCACACGGCCATTAATCACAACAGCAGCCAGAAAATTAGCCACTCCTTCCAGAAAAGAGCGCTCCCGAGGCTTAATGATAACGGTATTACTTTCAATTGTAAAAGTAAGACGCTGCCCATCAAGACATTTCTTTAGTGTTTCTTCAAGACTTCCCTGGCTTATCTTTATGCTGACCAGGTTGGTATTTTTTAAAATCTGGGCATCATAAATAAAATCAAAACCGCTTTGTCTGCCTATTTCATCAAATACGGTCTGTAAAGTTGCCTTTGTTTTATTCAATGTAATTTTCTGGGCATATGAGGCTGCACTAACCTGGATAATCCCAGCAATTAATAAAACAACAACGAGTTTAATTCGCATAATCCATTTGCTTTTATTTACTTCCAACAGCCTAAAAACATGATTTATCGGCAACGGAAGTCTAGCTATGTACCCATGCCGGGCACATAAAATTTTAGTAAAAATTTTATACATTTGATATTCTGGTTATGGCGTTTTGCCTTCTTTTTTTCAGATCAGGGGCAATTACGCTTGGTGAAATTTGTGAATACATTTTTTAGCGATCAGAAAGAAACATGGGGCGTTGGTAGCGCTCCTGTTTCATCTTAGCGATATATTTTGTATGGTTAAGGTGCTCTTTTTGAAAGTATCATGGTGGTTTGGTTTTTATTGGTTTAATTAATCGAATTATGTGTTTTCACGCAAAAGCTAATGCATGATTCTTATTTTCCTTTGTTTGACTTCAAAATGTACCTGATCCGTCTGTTCAATAACTTTAAGTACTGTACCTAAATCTTTAGAGCGGGACACGAAACCACCTAAGACGATATGCTGATATTCTTTGATTCCGCCTTCATAAGCTAAGTCCACATTGTACCAGCGTGATATTTTATTCATAACACTAGTCAGCGGTTCTTCGTTAAATCTAAAAAATCCATTTTTCCAGGCAATAACTTCTTCCATATCTGCTTGTTTAACCTGGATCGTGTGCCCTTTTAGCAGGGACTGTTCACCGGGTTTCAAGATACGTACAGCATCAGTATCACTAATAGGCTCTACACTTATACTACCTTCCATTAAAGTCGTTTTAACAATAAGCTCTTCTGGATAACTACTAATATTGAAATGTGTACCGAGCACTTGTACACGTTGACCTTTTGAAAATACTACAAAAGGAATGTTTTTGTTTTTAGCAACTTCAAAATACCCCTCTCCATTCAACTCAACAGTTCTGGTTTTGATCGTATTTTTTGATGCCTTTTTATAAGTTAAACTAGATGCCGCATTTAACCAAACCTTTGTGCCGTCGGGAAGTGCAACCTGATAGCTACCACCTCGTGGAGTAATCACAGTAAAATCATCCTTAAAATCCACCGTAGAATTTGACTGTACAACAGTTCCATCATCATAAGTTAGTCCAGCTGCATTTAGGGCTATCCCAGATTTTTCGGTACTCAGCACTACAGTTTTACCATTTCCAAGTATTAGCGAAGCGTTATTTCCTCCTGGTTTAATTTGATAGGCAGCTGCCATTTTCAACGCTGCATCGTTTAAGCGACTTTGCGAAGATTGAAACAGGTATAAGCCTCCCCCAACTACAATAGCCAATACTGCAGCTACTGCAATTTTCGACCATAAAGTTATTTGACGATACGGTTTGATCTCTGCTTTCTTAGCAATGGACTCATAAATTCTAACTTCAGCCTGTTCTCGTTCCTCACCGGTATCCACTTCCAACAGATCATCAAAAGAACTATACCAGGAATTGAACTCAATCAGCTCCTCTTCAGTAATTCTCGCTTCCTGCCATTTTTGTGCTAAAAGATTAATCCGTTCAGTTGAAATAGGTACTTTCATCAATGGGTGTTTAAATAGATAGTCAAATCAAATTCAAACAACCCTACCTTTTTTTTGATTTATTTAATAAAATAATATTATCTGATCAATAACATCAATACAGGAAGCAAATTTCCAAAACGAGTTCTCAAAGTTTTAAGCGCATTGGTCATGTGCTTTTCAACCGTTTTTTCAGAGATATCCAGTTCTTTAGCTATTTCTTTATTGGACAATTCCTGCTCCCTGCTCATTTTAAAAACCAGTTGACATTTGCGAGGTAAAGTCTCTATAGTATCATTAAGCTGTTGTTTTAAAAGCACTAAATCGAACTGAACAGCTACAGGTTCTGCCACTTCTACCCTACCCGCAGCAAATGCTTTATTTCTAATGGATTCTCTTGAACGTTTTGCCAGTCTATTGATTATCTGAAATTTCACAGCGACAGCAAAGTAATTATCAAAACTGATACGGAGTTGGAAGTCGGCTCTCTTTAACCAAAGATTTAGAAAAATATCTTGTAATACTTCTTCTGCTTCCTGTAGGTCATCGAGTCGTTTACCCGCTACAACTAATAGTTTGTCCCAATACTTTTTATAAATTGTCTTGAATGCAGCAGTATCACCAGACCGCAACAAAGCGGCAAGTTCCTGGTCTGAATACTTACTGAAATCCCTCATAATCTACTAACCCTATAAAAAAGAATATAATACAGCCAATAATAAAAAATTAAATTGAAAATACCTCAACAATAAGTATTCGTCAATACCAAAAAGCCCCGTTAATTAGGTTTGCTAACTAACAGGGCTTTTATAAGCACAAAAGAATATTATTTATTTACGAATGCTAAATGTAGCCATAACAGGGCGATGATCTGAAGCATAGCTCTCTGGAATCACTTCATATTTCAACAATTGCCATTTAATATCTTTAGTAGCAATAAAGTCTATTGTACGTCGTGGATTATCGTGTGGTATGGTGCCTGGACAGTCTTCTGTACAAGTACGTTTAAACTGTTGGTCCAATAAGTTAATCACTTCTGTTCCAGCAACACTATTTAAATCGCCACATAAAATTACCGGCAAAGTACTCTTTTCAAACTCTTTTAAAATGCCTTCCATCTGTACCACACGGTTATCATGTATTTTGGTAGCATCCAAATGGGTATTAGCGAGTATGAATTTCTGTTTTCCCACCCTTATAGTCGCATAACCCAAAATACGTTTCTCCGCAGTGATTTTCTGCGGAAGCGGAACCAATTTAACATCCTGCATTTTATAGCGACTTAATATGGCAATACCGTAATCGCCACCATCGTGATCTATAGCTTTAAAGAACTGGTAATGTAATCCAGTCTTTTCAGCAAGCATTTTTGCTTCATCTACACGTCCACTACGGTTTACACCCGTTTCTACTTCCTGCAATGCTACAATATCTGCCTTAGCATCATTAATAACACGGGCAATGGCATCCAGATCAATAAAACCCGGCTTCGATGGCGGATTAGCATGGTGGATATTATAACTCATGATCCGTAAAACCTCTTGATCTTTTTTATCTGCAGATTTGCTTTGAGCCTGTACATTCTGCAGAAAATACAGTTGCATAAAAATGGAAATGATGAATGCGATCTTGTTCATAATTATTGTTTGTCAAATGTGTGTTGTGTTTTCATGCAGACTAATCTACAACTTTAGTTGGAACCAATCCATTAGTCGTGCCATTGCCAACAGGGAATTCTTTTTCAAGTTCATCAAGCACCGATGTGATTTCTAAGTCTAACCTATTTTGTGACCTTGCTGTTATCCAACGTCCCAAACGTATATTGTACACCCCACCAAGTTTATAAAAAAAGCCAGCATTTGTTGGTGCCGGTCGGCTTAAACAAATTGTATTTGAGCCCTGTTTGTACAAAGGTTGGGACTCTAATGTAACAGGATTGACGATGTCATACCAATCTGTGTTAGCTATACGTAAACCTGCACCCTGCGCTAAGTTATAGATCGCACCATTTGCTCCTGTGATGATCACATCTATCGGGGTTGTATTTTTTGTAACCGTAAGTCCTTCAAATACAGCAATACCATCAGCAAAACCACTGGTTCCATTTAATAATAAATCGGCATTGATATCACCAAGACCATCACCTGCAGAGCTTCCTGTATTTTTAGATACGATCCACTTACCATTTGCAATACTGGTGGAGCCTATTCCATTAATTAGCTTGTTTGAGTTTCCGCCTACATAAAAATATTGTCCCTTTGCAACCGTTCCTGCTTTAAGATCAAATTTGTATGAACGTCTTCCACCCGCAGCCCAACCATTAAGGGGCACACCGGTTGGTTGATAGGCAGAATTGGTATTATGAGTTACCACACAGTATGGAGTTACAGAGAAATCAATATCCTGTGTTGCCAAAAATTGCATGTATTCTCCATTTGTTGATGGACTTCCCTCTGGCATGGCCAAAAAACCAGAAATTACAATTGGTGCTCTTGTAATGGTAGAACTTAGCACAGTAATATCCTCGGGTCTGCGTATACGCAAATGTGGGACATACTTACCATCTGTACTTTTCGTATATTCTACAACACCAAAAAAATTCGCCATCCCTGGTAAAGATGTATTAGCAAAAGTTGCAGTTGATTCTGTATGTAAGTTAAAGTTACCAAACCCGTCATTTACTAATTTATCACCACTATATACATCTGTTGGTTCAGGTATTGGATCAAAACCACCTTTTACAATTACTAATTCTGTGCTTTCGTATTTTTCCGGGTTAGCCAGAATATAGCTACTGGGAACACGATTAACCGCAATAGTTTTACCAGAGGCGACCTTAACTACAGCTGAACCATTTACTCCTGTAACTTGCAGCATTCCGTCAACCCGCTTCATAACTCCACCAACCAGGTTTATAGTTACAGAATCTCCAGGTACATAGTTTGCTGCATCAGCACCAATATTAACCGCAATTCCTCTAAGCTCATTTAATCTCCATCTGTTTTGCAGCATCAGCAAACCAGAAGTCATGTTTTTACCACTATGATCTGAAACAACTACACCAGTGACGCCAATTGAGCCGAGCATAGACTCTTTTGTAAGTGGATAATCGGCTCCTTTATAAAAGCTTCTTAAATCGTAAATGGCTATATGCGGATTAACTTCTCCACCCGGAAAATTTCCAGTTTTTTCACAGCTAGCTAAAAGAAACAAAGCTGAAAACAGCAATGATATATTAAGTATTAGCTTGTTCATCGTTAAATATTTTAAATTAAATAAAATCTTATTTATTAAGGCTTTTGCCACCAAACCAAAGTGTTCATGTCATCACCTCCCATGCTCGCTACAGCTTTACTATAGTTAGTTGGATTGGCTGATTGTACATAAACCGGATAGTTCATTCTGGCCGGCATTTTTCCGCCATTTTTTAAACCTGCCCCTTTAGGCAGTATTGGATGCCCAGTACGACGATGTTCGAACCATTGCTGAAAATCGGTTAGAAAAAGACTGTAATACTTCTGGATATGAATGCGTTCCATTTTACTGTCGCCCGTGCTGGCATCTAACGGCAAGCTATTATCCCATCCAATGCCTGCATTGGTTATGTAATTAGTAAACACAGGATCCTGAATGTTTGCGTTAAAGTTTGGCACCCAGTAATTAATAGCACTTGCAATACCTGTATAATAGAATGTTTCCGCAGAACCTGAAATCCAACCTTTAGCTGCTGCCTCAGCCAAAATAAACTGTAATTCAGCATAAGTCATAATGATGCCTGTTAACGCACTTTTTTGCAAAGAGAATTCAGAGTTGCCAAAAGAGTAAAAATAAGCTTGTCTTAGTTCTTTACTACCAGGTTCGTAACCACTGTCAATACCAATAAATCCACCGGATCCAGGTGCTATCCCCAACCTGTTTCGCGCATTAGCCCCATATACTGCACCAATATCTATACGTGGATCTTTCCAATCATCCAACTTGAGTATAAAGAAATTACACATGGAAGGTATGGTGAAATCATTTTCACGTAAACTGATCGCATAGGGATTTGTGTAAGGATCTGTAGTGGTAGTTGTTCCGTTCCATTTTAGCACAGCCGATTCAGCATTTGAACTGAACACCGGATATTTCGATGGATTAGTATCCACCATTTCCTTGATTTTGGCAATCATCTTACTTGCCACTTCCTGTTTTCCAGATAAACGTAATAACAGGCGAAGGTGCAAACTGTTACAGAACTTACGCCATAACATAATGTCTCCTTTGTAAACCGGATCACTCGTTACATCAATAGCCTTATTTACTGTCAGCAAAGTATTCGCTTCTTCTAGCTTGGCCAACAAAGCTGTATAAATTTCTTTCTGACTATCAAATGCCGGCTCTACCAAACCAAATTTCCCTTGATTTGCTTCCTTAAATGGCACATCACCATAGGTATCAGTAAGTAAAGAAAAAACCCATGCCTCGCATACCAATGAAATACCTTTATACGAATCATTATTGTATTCAGGCTTACTCGCTATCTCATAGATATCCCTAAAGTTAGTAAGTTCAGGGTACCATATATTCCAGGTATAATCTGCAATGTTCGGTCTGAAATTATATCTGAATACAGTAAAATCATCTTCACTTTGTGTTACGGTTACCTGCATCAGTTCGTTATTAAAGTTACGGTTACGCGTCATGTTTCCTGTTAAAACGTTTACCAAAGCCGGTGCCAGCAACTTATCAGGCGAAGAACTGATAATGTTTATCGGATCGGTATTTTCTCTGTCAAACCCCTTATCGCAAGCCAAAAAGCCCGATGCAAAACATAAAAGGGTAATGAAGTATATTGTTCTTTTCATTGCTATATTAATTAATACCTACCACTAAATTAAAACCAAAAGTGCGTGTCGAAGGGAACTGTCCAATCTCAAATCCTTGTACAATATCAGTACCGCTCAAAGTACCAAACTCCGGATCAAACATTGGCCAGTTGGACCATATTACGAGGTTACGTCCGTACACCCCTATAGTTGCCCGGGATACCTTTATTGATTTTAGAAGTGACTTAGGTAGTGTATAATCTAACCTCGCTTCTCTAAATTTGATGAAATCTGTTTTATAGGTTGCTCCTTCTCCATTAATTGTTCCCATAGAGGTATTATAAAACGATGTGATATCAGTAGCTATGGTTGTATTCGGACTGAAAGTCCCATTCCCATTATCTACCACACCTTTTCCGGTTATACCGCTATAACGCCCCGGCAAAGTAGCCGAAAGCTTACCGAAATCTGCCAGACGACCATGGGTATAAGAATGGGCTACCCCTCCTTTTTGCGCATCAAACAAAACATTTAGCCTTAACTGTTTATAGGTAAACTCAGTACCTATACTTGCTTTGTACTTAGGGATGGTATTACCCAAATAAACAGGGGTACTTGATAAGAGCGGAATTCCTGTAGTAGCATTATAGATTACCTGTCCGTCTGGAGCACGTAAAAAACCAGTGCCATACATATCACCCAGACTACCACCAACCTTGGCTATAATTTGAGCACCACCTACTGCACTTGAACGCAACAATACAGTAGTATCTGTATTTGCTAAAGCAATGATTTTATTTTTATTTGTGGCAAAAGTCATAAAGGTTGTCCACTTAAAACTTCTACTTTTTAAGAGTGTACCATTAATTGCCACCTCCAGGCCAGAGTTGTTAATCTGTCCGGCATTAATAATTTGGCGGGAATAACCCGATGAGCGGTCGACAATACGCTCTAAAATTTGATTTTTGGTATTTCCGGTGTAAGCGGCAATATCAATGCCTAAACGATTTTTAAATAATTTAATGTCTGTACCAATTTCGTAAGCTGTAGTTTTTAACGGTTTTAAATCTGGATTGGGTATAGTAGTTGGATTTTGCAGAGAACCATTTGGATAAGTTCCGTTAGCTGCCAAGCCATATAAATATGCCGTACGATAAGGAACTGTCCCCCCACTACCAACCTGCGAAACAGAAAGTCTCAATTTTGCAAAACTGACAGCTTCAGGTAATTTAAAATAATCGGAAGCAATAAAACTCAGGTTTGCGGATGGATAAGAGAAACCAGTACTATTCTTCCTTTGTGGATTTGCAAGAGTACTGTTCCAGTCCATACGAGCTGTCAAATCTAAATATAGATAGTTCTTATAGGAAGTAGAGAATAAACCATACACACTATTCATCGAAAAACGTGCAGTATCCGGTATATATACCAGGTCATTTTGTGCATTATCAAAACTATAAACATTTGGCTCTATCAATCCATCAGCACGTGTTTCGTTTCTGGAATAACGGTTTTTGAGCATACTGCCACCAACGGTTCCTGTTAAATTGAAATCTTTATTGATTTGTTTGTTATATTTCAATAAAAAATCACCGGTGTATTCTTTAGATATAATATCTTGAGTTCGATAAGAACCAGTAGCTAAACGGGCTGCAGTCCAGGGACGTTTTTGCACTCTATCATCGTCTGTACGATCCAAAGTTGCTCTTAACTGCAAGCTCAATTCTTTTGTAAAAGCATAGTTTAGCTGTGCATTACCAGTTATACCATTACGTTTTGAACCATTAATAAACTCATACGAAATGGCATAAGGATTTTCTGGTGATGCGGTAAAAACATCTTTAAGTTCTCTGTATTCTTTACCATTTACCCAATAATTACGTAACCAGTTGATATCGGCATTTGGAACCCAAAATACATACCAATACATTACAGATTGATTTCCATATCCCATACCTGGTAAATTATCACTTTCCCTGTTCGTGTAAGCTGCTTTTACAGACAAGCTTAATTTTGAAGTGAGTTTACTGTTAGCCGAGAAGGAGACATTGGTACGCTTAAAGCCTGTATTCGGAATAATCCATTCGTTATCAGCATGTGTTGCAGAAACACGGAAAGTAGTATTCTTTTTTATGTTTCCACTAAGGCTGATAGAATTTGTAAAGGTTTTCCCTGTTTCAAAAAATTCCCTCACCTGGTTTTTATAAGGCACCCATGGTGTAGCTTCTGTGGCTGCCGCCTGAGTTACAGGATCATATTGCACAAATTTCTGACCATTAAATCTTGGGCCAAAAGCCAAACTACTTGCGCTATTCACACCATACCCATAAGTATCAGCACCACTTTGTCCCTGTCCATATTCATATTGTAAATCTGGCCATCTGTTAGGACTTTCTATTGCTAAATTAGAGGTTAAGGTTATACTTACCCCTTTACTTTTTGTATTGCCCGATTTGGTAGTCACAATAATGGCTCCATTTGCACCACGTTGCCCATATAAAGCAGCAGCACCTGGGCCTTTAAGTACTGTAATACTCTCAATATCTTCGGGGTTAAGATCGTTAATTCCGCTTCCAAAATCAGTTGGCTGAATCCCGTCTGATGGTCCTGCAGCAGATCCACCTGTCGCTGTTCTCTTACCACTGCCATTATTGACTATTACTCCATCTATGACAACCAAAGCTTCATTGTCTGCACCTCCGGTTAGGTTGTTCTCTCCACGTAAGATAATCTTATTTGAACCAGCAGGGCCTCCATTTGACCTGATCATGTTTAAACCAGCAACTTTTCCCGATAGTGCATCAAGCCAGTTTCCAGAAGGCGCATTGGTAACTTGGTCACCATCTAATTTTGTAATTGCATAACCTAACGCTCTTTCTTCTCTTTTGATCCCCAATGCAGTAACCACCACTTCATTTAACTTACTATCTGCAATTGCCAACCTAACTGTAACCTCTCGTGTATCTTTAGTTACTTTCAATTCTTTGACCTGGTATCCCAGATAAGAAATCTCAAGTATAGTATTTTCGCTTACTCCTTTTAGTATAAACCTACCCTCTCCATCTGTTGTGGCGACCTTGTTTGTACCTTTTACCCTTACTGTAGCTCCGTACATTGGCTCGCCATTTTCATCCAATACCCTACCCCGGACATCAGTTGTCTGAAACTGACCAACAATTTCATCTAGTAGATTTTTCTCCTTTTGTTTGATAATAACAGTTTTACTATCAATAGAAAAACTTAATGGCTGATTCCTGAAAACTTGTTTTAGCACATCATCAAAATTGCCACCTTTAACATTAATGGTTACAGGTAAAGATGCTTTAAAAACACTTTCTGTGTAAATAAACTCATATCCACTTTGGGCCCTGATTTCTTTGATAACGGCTTTCAAAGAGGCATTTGTTTTAGACAGACTGATTTTTTGAGCTAGTGTGGAAGCACTAACCTGCATAAGCGATGCTATTAATATAACCGTGGTTAATCGCATAATCAGCAAAAATTTACGGACATACCATTGCGGTATATCCCGTTTCTTCGTAGAAATTATATACATTCGTATTAGTTTGGTTGTGCAGTATGCCTATGGCCTCGAAAACTTAAGGCATCTGCGGTTAAATGTTAATTCTTATTGACATAGACCAATCATAAACCAGGGGTGCTAGTTACACTTCTGGTTTTTTTGGATAAAAGCCTTTGCTATACTTTCGTACTCATTTCTCCATCTTTAATTTTTTAGGTTTAACATATTGTTCATTTTTAGATTTATACATCATTCTATTTTTAGCTTTTATTATTTTGATACGAAAATCTTTCTACCTTCAATTTTGAAATGTACACCTCCTGTGGATTCTAAGATCTTTAACACCTGTAGGACATTATCAAAGCGTGATACACCTCCACCAAATTTCTCTGTTGGCATTTCTCCTGTATAAATTACATCTACATCATACCAGCGACCAATCATACGCATGATGTAACGGATGTCGTCATTTTCAAAAAGAAACTTGTTGTTTTTCCAGGCTACTGCTCTTTCTGTATCAACTTTGGAAATAGATATTGAGTTTTCTGTTACTAAAGACTGATCGCCCGGTTTTAGTATTTCCTCTCCGGAATTACCCGACACCTTTACACTTCCTTTTAAAAGTGTAGTAGTTACTTTATCTTCATCTGAATATGCATTCACATTAAAATGAGTACCTAATACCTGAACCTTTTGTTTTCTTGTTTCTACAATAAAAGGACGGGTTTTATCTTCAGATATCTCGAAATAAGCTTCTCCCTGTAGTTTTACCTGTCTGATTCCTTTATTTAAGTTAGTACTGTAGGTTAAACTTGAAGCAGCATTCATCCATACTTTAGATCTATCCGGCAGGATCAGAACGTATGTTTCACCTTTTGCAGTTGTCAGGGTATTTTCCTTATTTACCCCAGCAGCCTTGTTTGATATTTCATAAACTAATTCCCCTTCTGATGTTTTTATTACACTTATCCCTTCTTCTTTAGCAATTTCTCCATCGCCGGCTTCAGACAATCTGATCTTTCTTCCATTTGCCAAGGTTAAAGTAGCCCCCACTTTTCCGGGAATAACTATCTGAGCTACATCAAAACGTTCGCCCGGACCTGCATTTTTATGATTAAAGAAATAGATACCAATAGCGACAAGTGCCAGGGCAGCTGCAATACCGGCGATAGCTGGCCATAATCTGATTGCAACTTTCTTCCGTTTAACATCAATACTATTTGTGATCCTTGTAAAAGACTGGTTCAACAAGGCTAAAAGTTCTGGTTTATCTAGCAATTGCTCATTCTGAGCACCATTCAGACACTCTTCAATCAGTAACATGACAATATCCTGATCGGAACCAGACTGTATGTATTCCAGAAATACCCTTGCCTCATCCTCATCCAACTCATTGTTGATGTATCTGCTAAGGGTGGCTCTTATTTTATTTATATTCTCCAAGGCTTATCCATTTATTGCTATTACACCTGGAAATCAAAAAGCATCTGCTCTGATTATAAATAATTATCACTTATTTAAATAAAATTGTGATCTATTGCTTTGATGACTTAAAAAGAAATACTAAAGGTCCTTCAAAAGAATTGAAATTATTGATAAAGTAAGTGCAGTTCCAAAAGAAGAATGCCTTTCTCTCAAGAACTTTGTAGCCTTAACAATATGATCGTTGATGGTAGATGAAGAGATGCCTAACAATATAGCAACCTCAGCATAACTTTTACCTTCGATTTTGCATAATTTATAAATCTGCTTGCGCTGTGGAGGCAATTCTTCGATTGCCTTCATTATAATCAGATTATTCTCACGCTGCGCAATATTCTCTTCAATATGTGTATACAGTTCAGTATTTTCAAAACTTAGATAAGCTTTGAGTTTTTTATCAAGATTGACTTTTCTAAAGAAATTGTATACGGTATATCTTGAGATTTGAAATAAGTAGGATTTAAAGGGTTGCTCGGGATCTATCAGTTCACGTTTTTCCCATACTTTAATGAATACATCTTGTAAGATTTCCTGAGAATCATCTACTGATTTAATCATTTTCAGGATATTCAGAAAGATCCGTGGACTATAATTCTGATAGATTTTTTCAAATGCATAGCGGTCTCCTGATTTAAGTGCAATCAGCAGCTGAACCTCATTTAAGTTATTTACTCTTTCCTGATGCATATTGAATCCCAGTATTTTTTGCAAAAAAACACATTCAATATTAACTAAATTTTCCCAAATTATTAACAAACAAGCTTTTTCCTTATCATCATTATTGCCCTTTCATTTCATTATAAACCTCAGCCAATGTTTTAATCCCATTTTCTAATTCTTCTTCATTCAAAGAACCATAACCCAAGCGCATTCCAAATCTTGCGAGTCCATCATTATAAAAAGTTTCAGGAGGTACAATTTGAATATGTTTACGTTTTAAAAGCTCAGCATATTTATTAAAATCAATTTTTTCATTAAACTCGATCCAATAAGCCAATCCTCCCTCAGGACGTTTATGATTAAGTATAGTACCAAAATCCTTTGTCAAACATTTCTCCATCAAATCTCTCCTGTTCCTATATATTGATACTGCTTTTTTAGCATGTCGTCCAATGGTTCCATCTTCCATCAAATCGGCTATAGCATGTTCAAGAATATTATCTCCCTGACGATCTATTTGTGCACGTAGACTAATCAATGATTTCATAAACATATTCGGACCAGTAATATATCCAACCCGTATAGCTGGAGCAATCAATTTACTATATGAACTGATGTAAATCACATTTACAGCCATTTCACTACTTGCT
Source organism: Pedobacter sp. ASV1-7 (assembly GCF_040203335.1). NCBI lineage: Bacteria > Pseudomonadati > Bacteroidota > Sphingobacteriia > Sphingobacteriales > Sphingobacteriaceae > Pedobacter > Pedobacter sp. ASV1-7. The sequence goes on from NZ_JBEHBV010000011.1 coordinate 33,565, forward strand.
AGAGCAAGGTTATTACCTGCGCCAAAATGATATTCGTGATCATAATCATCTTCTATAATGGCAAAACTGTATTTAATAGATAGCTCAAGAAGTTCTATTCTTCTTCCTGCTTTCATTGTTACGGTAGTTGGAAACTGATGGTGAGGTGTAACATAAACTGCTTTGATCTTATCATTTTTGCATAGTGATTCTAAAGCGTTAATATCAATCCCTTCCTGATCAACCTCTACCGTTTTAACTAAGGCACCATTTTCGGCAAATAGCCTTCTCACTGCAGGGTAGCCTGGGTTTTCAACAACTACAGTATCTCCATGATTAATTAATACCCTTGCTGTAAGATATAATGCCATCTGACTTCCCTTTGTAATACAGATATTTTCTGGATCAGCATGAAATCCCCTATCTCTGGATAAAAAAAGTGTCAACATCTCCCTTAGTTTTAAATCGCCACGTTCATCGCCATAGCCTAAAATACGCCACTTACCTTGTCTGTCTAAAATCCTTCTATAGGCTCTGGATAATTCTTTCAATGGTGCTAAATTTGCATCAGGAGCTCCTTCATTAAAAAAAATAAGATTTCCAGGAGTAGGTTTTTCAGTCAAAGGAGCAGATATAAATTCTCTGATTTCAAAATTGCTCTCCATCTTAACTGCTTCCTCCGTATTCAAGCCTTTTATTTCCGGCAGCTTATCCGAAACAAATGTTCCGGATTTCAACCTGGCTTCTGCCCAACCGTCAGCAATAAGGGATTCGTATGCAAATACAACTGTTTTTCGATTTACACCCAAATCGTTAGCTAGAGTTCTGGTACCAGGCAATGGAGCCCCCCTTTCCAATCTTCCTTTAACAATTTCTTCTCTAATACTTGCTGCAATTTCTTCGACTATTGTTTTACCTGAGTCGAATGAGATGTTAAAAGTGGTTTTCCAGGGTCTGATCATATTGCTTATACTAGATTAACTGATTATACAAGAGATCCCAAATTTACATGAATCCATCTAACTGGACCTATATAATTATAAAAACTGGAGGAATAAAGTGAGCCAGCATATTCGAACCTTTGTACATCATTTAATCACATATTTATTTAACAAGATGGAAAAAATAGTAAAAGCGGAAATCAAGCACCTCGATGAATTTGCTGAATTGTTTAATAGTTATAGAATCTTCTATCGTCAGGAATCTAATTTAGAAAAAAGCAAAGCCTTTTTAAAAGACCGGTTGATCAATGAAGAATCACTTACTTTTCTTGCAATCGAAGATGGGAAAGCGGTAGGATTTGCACAGTTATATTCCTTATTTCATTATAAAACGCTACAACGTCAATGGTTACTAAGTGACTTATTTGTTTCTCCTGAATATCGGGGAAAAGGCTTATCAGTTATGCTAATTGACAAATGTAAAACACTTTGTTATGAAACAGGGGCATGTGGTTTATTATTGGAGACTGAAAAAACCAACGATATAGGCAATCAGTTGTATCCCAAATGTGGATTTGAGGTTGATGAAGATCACAACTATTACAACTGGTGGAAAGTTTAAATAGCATAAAGTCGCCTCTTGGGAGGCGACTTTATATTACAACAACTCTTTTCTCAATTCTGCTGCTGATTTTGGAGATAAGTATCCTAATGGAATATCAAATACAGTTTTAGCACCTGTTTGACCTTCTTTTGCCATTTTACCAATTGCCCGTGTATAAGCGACTAATACACTAGCTGTAAACTCAGGATTACTTTCCAACTCTAAACTAAATTCAATTCTTTGTTTAGAGCCATTTCCTGTAACGCCAGAACGAAATACGATCCCGCCATGAGGCATAGTCGAATGGTTTTTCAACAATTCTTCCTCAGAAATGAAATTGACAGTAGTATCATATTGATCAAAATAATGAGGCATATTAATGATAGTATTTTCAATTTCAGCTAAATCAACACCTTCATTTGCTACAATGTAACATACCCTTTCATGTTTTTCTGCAGTTGAAAGTTGAGGATTTTCTCCTGCTCTAACCTTTTCTATTGCACTCTCCATAGGGATGGTATACTGAACTCCATTTTTAACACCATCAACGCGTCTTACTGCATCAGAATGTCCCTGGCTTAAACCCTTTCCCCAAAAAGTATAGTCTTCACCTTCTGGTAAAATACTTTGTCCTAATAATCTTGCCATTGAAAACAATCCCGGATCCCAACCTGTAGAAATTAAGCTTAGTTTACCATTGGTTTTAGAAGCCTGGTCAACCTGCTCAAAATATTCTGGAATTTTTGCATGCGTATCAAAACTATCCACTGTATTAAACAATTTTGAAATCATTATTACTTGTTCAGGCAAATCTTTTGCAGAACCTCCACACAGAATCATTACATCAATTTTATCTTTATAATCTTCTATTTGAGAAATCGATACCACTTTTGAATCCGTACTCAGATCAGTAGTTTCTCTTCTTGTAAAAATAGCAACCAGCTCCATATCTGGATTTTGCTGAATGGCCAACTCAGCGCCTCTTCCTAAATTACCATAGCCAACAATACCAATTCTTAAAATATCACTTACAGTGTTTTTCATCATCTCAATTTATATCCGTTTTTGTCAATTTATATTTATTCTATGCTCGTATTATACTCATGAAATCATAAGGGATTTGTGTACCGAATAGTGGTGATTATCTTTAGATAAGATTCATTCGGTTTGGCTAAGTTAAATATTATTGCTAAGATTTAATTAAGTAAAAGAGGCAATTAATATTGCATAAAAAAAAGAGGGATGAACAACATCCCTCTTTCTACTATTTCTGTCTTGAAAACTTAATCTCCATAGTTTTCATTTCCTTACCATCAGTGGTGCAGTACATTTCCATTGTTTGATTATTGTCGTCAACCAATTTAAAGACCTCTCTGATATCTATGTCTTTTCCGGTAGTAGGATCGACACTTTTTCCTTTAAAATTAATGGAATTCGTTGCCTCATCCCATGTCCCTTCCATCTGCATAATACCAGTCCCCATATTGTCTATCCAGGTCGACAAGAATATTTTTTTTGCATTATCGTAACCCAATAAACTTATCCCTTCAAAAGGCATCCCCATCATAGTGCCTTTATGAATTGACTGCTGGTAACGTCCACCCAAAATCATAGTGTTTTCACAAACAGATTTGCTTTTTGTTGGCGGAGAATCAGGCGCCATCCACATAGTGACATCCGAATTCCACTTACCGTCACTTTTCGCAATCATTTTGTGAATATCTCCTGGCGTCATGTAGCTTTGCCAGGCTTTCATCATGGCGTCATCCTGAGCACTAACGCGTACTGTTAAGGCAAAGAATAGCAAAGCCATAACAGATAATGTTAACTTTTTCATGTTTTTAGAATTAGTTTTCCCTATCCTAAATTTACGAAAAAAAAATGCTATCGTTATATATTATGCAGGTTGTATATGTGTAGCTATACACATTCTGTTCCAGCCATTTATAGTGATAATAGCCACCATAATTTGTGCTAACAAATTATCATCAAAAAAGGATTTTGCTTTTTGATAAGTCTCATCAGAAACTCCACCATTTGCAATTAAAGTCATTTCCTCTGTTAAAGCTAGAACAGCTCTTTCTTCATCTGTATAGAGCCCATCAACTTCTCTCCAGGCATTCAACAGGTAAATTCTCTGCTCGGTTTCTCCTTGTTTTCTCGCATCTACAGTATGCATATTGATACAAAATGCACAACCATTAACCTGGGAGGCTCTGATCTTGATCAATTCTTTCAATGTTTTGTTAATGGCAGTAGTAGCCAGATAGCTTTCCAGACCAGCTAAAGCCTTATAAGCAGCTGGTTCAAGCTCTGCAATGTTTATTCTTTTTCCCATTTCTTTTATGTTTAAATGATAGATCAAAGATAAATCAATGTCTTTTTTAAAAACTTAAACTGGTTTAAGAAATGAAATCAGGATTGTTTTTTTCTTAATTCACTAACATATTCCGGGGTAAGTCCTAAATAAGAGGCTAACATATACTGAGGGATACGCTGAACAAAATCGGGAAACAAACTTACAAACTGACGATAGTTTTCTTCTTTAGAATAGACGTGAAAATACTTAACCCGCATCTGTGCTGCTGCGTAAGCACGTTGCATCATCAGCATAAAGTAGCGTTCGAGCTGTGGTAATTGTTTTAACAACTCGTCTTGTTTATGATGTTCAATAGCAATAATTGTTGAAGCTTCTACTGCCTGAATATAAAAATGAGAGTTACTTTGTTTAGTCAAACTCATGTAATCAGCTATCCACCAGTTTTCCAAAGCAAATTGTGTAGTCTGCTCAATTCCTTTATTGTTGATGAAAAACATTCTGAGTAACCCTTTTTCTACAAAGTAGTTAGCCTTACAAACCTGGCCTTCTTTGATTAGGAAATCTTTCTTATTTGCGATTAAAGGCTTTACACTGGACAAAATCAGCTCTACCTCATCATTGTCCAGTGAGATGTATTTTCTAAGGTGGGTTATAAAGTTTTGATACATAGGATTACATTCAAATATATTAATAAAACAATACGAACTTTAATCCGATATGCTCCCCTCTCCTATTCGCACCATTAAAACGTGTTTTTAAGACTGTCCCATCCTTTAAATACAGTTCATCAATACCTGTTCCAGTTGAAGATTGGAAAATCATTGCCGAAAGCCCAAACAACATATAAGCGTTCAATGAAAAAAACAGCTCAAGGCCCTGATCAAACCTATAACCTTTGGCTGTATGTCTAAAGCTAACCGGTCTATTGAATTGTTCAATTAAATTCCAATCGGCCGTAGCAATATATTCAAGCTGATGATAGGTAACCAAAGCTTTCAATGTGAGCTTTTTTGATAAGTTTACTGCAGGCCTTAAACTTATAAATGGCCCGTTCCATCGGGTTTTGTAAGAACTGTTAATTTTTTCTACAGCGTCCTCATTGTAATCCAGTAAAGTTAGAAATTGTCTTTCATTTCTATACCCCACCACTGATGTGATCACATATTTCTTACTATCTAAAAATCTGAACCCAAGTCCTGCTGATATAGATTGCATTTTTCCTTCCTCGCTCTTCAAATTAGCTTGAAAAGAAGGATTTATCCTATTATCAAAATGATAATCAGTATCTGAAACCACACCTGAAATAATCTGGAATCTATATAGTTCTGTTTCTAAAAAAAACTTTCTCCAGACATCCCACTCAACATTCAATTGAAAAGCAGGTCCTTGCAGGTCTTTCCATATAAGTTCCGAATAGACATTTGGAGCCTGCCCGTTTAAATTTCCTGCGATAGACCAGTCAAGATCTTCAGAAGTATACCCAAAAGAACCTGTGACAGAAAGTTTTTTAGAACTTTCTGTTACTTGAGCCTTCAAATGCATTAAGCATACAAAAAATGCCAGCACAAAAAGCAGAGTGTACTTTAAAACATTATAGGCCTTCATTGAATAGGATAATTACAATGCCAATCGGGTCCAACTTAGATTGTCAAAGTAAATGAAACTAGTTGCACTAGATTGCCAGTCGACGGTACTACCTCCTCTGAAGTTTGAAAAGCAAAACTTGTTTGCCAACCTTTTTGTATCATCAGTCGTCCAGCGCATAGCTCTGTCTACCACTGAAGTTCCATTTATAGTTAATTTTAACCGACCATTCGTACTATTACCAGTATTACTTTTAAAATATAATTTGACTGTATACCAAGCACCAGGTGTGATACTTCCTGTAGCAGGATATCTTCCATAAGTGGTTCCATATGCATTCGCCTGATCTTTATGATATGCATAAGCTTGAAAGAAGCTACCATCGACATCTTGCTGCCAAACTAATCTCAAGCTACCACCTAAGCCGTCGCGTGCATCAGAGCCTCCTGAAGCCCCATTTCCGATCATAAAACCCCAGCCCAATTTTCCACCTTTACCTAGTTCGAAAGTACTGTTAAAAGCAACGTCAAATTGGATTTCATATTCAGATCCATCGGCCACATCTGCATAAGCAATCATTCCTCCAGCTGCACCAAGTGCATCTTTTAGTATGGTGATGCGACATTGCTCCTCCCGAAAAGCTGCTCTACTTTCGTTCCAGCCACTCATGATGTTGCCGAAATCGGTCTGCGCCTGGGCTAATGTATAAGCCGCATCAGCCCTACCGTTCCAATTGAGCGACCGGCTGCTATAAATTGCTCTGGGAACTGTCTGACCTCCTTCATTTGTCTTAGCTGATCCTTCATCGATATCCTTTTTACAAGAGAAAAATAATACTGGGATACATAATGCCAGTAACACACTGCATAGTTTTTGGTTAGTTTTCATTATTTTGTAATTTAGGTTAATTGTTCTTTCAGATCTTAGCCATCCACACTAGTCCTATTGTAAAGCACTAAATACCTTACAATTACATAACAATTCAAGAGGACCTAACAGGTAGAAGACTATAAAAACTATTCAAATGAGAAATATTATCTATGGAATCAATCTGACTGCAGATGGCTGTTGCGACCACACTAAGGGTAATGGCACTGAAGATGTTCATGAATATTTTACAGACCTCATGCAGGATGTTGATCTGCTCGTCTATGGACGTATAACTTATCAACTAATGGTTCCTTATTGGCCTGATATAGCAAAAAGCCAATCCGAGACAAAAACGTCGAATAAATTTGCACGAACATTCGATGCGATCGACAAAATTGTTTTTTCCAAATCATTAGACAGTGCTGAGGGGAATACGAGAATTATTCGTGGAAATCTCGCTGAGGAAATCTTAAAGCTGAAACAGCTACCAGGCAAAAAGATTTCAATTGGTGGTGTTGATCTTCCTTCTCAATTAATTGCACTTGGCCTGGTTGATGAATTTCACTTTGTAATTCATCCTGTCATTGTTGGGGAAGGAAGACGGTTGTTTGATAATATTAACCTTCAGAAGCGGTTAAACTTAAAACTCGTAAACTCGAAGGTACTTAAATCAGGATCTGTAGCGCTTCATTATATTATCTAAACTTATAATTCTCTCTATTCAGCTCAATATCATTTTTTTTATAATTGCATCACAGCGTATAAAACTATTCATTCGATGATGTAACAGTTAGTAGAGTCGATATCGAGAAAAAGACTTATCTCTATTATGGATCTTGCAATAGCGCTGACTTTATAGAAAAGATGGGATCAGTAATAATTGACTGGCAATTTGATGATTTTTTAATGGCATCAATGATCTTTCATAAAGATGGTAGAGTTGAATTAATTAATAATGGTGGAGGTAATTTTAAGATGATTGGTGGGAGAACTGAGATTTTTTTTTAGAAATTATTCAACCGTTGATTATTCTACAATAATGAGCAATTATCTGACGCCAGCTGGTTTTAAAAATCTATACGCCCTAAGCGATAATTTAGAGGCTGAAATAAAAAAAACAGTAAAAATAAAAGCTTTATAAAGATTAACAATAATGAATAAACTACTAATGAATTATGCCAAATAATAATAACAGGCAACTAGCCTGGCTTTACATCATACTTTCATTCGCTATTTTTTTCATTGTAATTAATTATCTTGTGGAATACCAACCTAACTAAATCTTCAGATGCCATCATTAGCATACTTTTGTGACGAATGAACCTCATGGTAAAGTAGCTAGGAACCACTTTTCCCGAAATACACATAGGGTAAATCCTTAATGAAATTCTTACCAATATGACTTATATTTTTTAACTTCATTTTTTGATCTACTTTTAATTAAAGAATTATAGATCAGGTGCGAATAAAAAATTTAATGAATCTATCAAAAATAAAAGATTTTATTTCAGGAATATTTTTACTTGCCATCCTTGTTTTAGCAGTAGCTTTTATCATTTATATGTGCTACAGAATATGGACAAGTCCCAATAATATTTTCCCCCTTAGTATGCTTGCATTAATGGGCGGTTTATTATTTGAGAGCATCAGAGTCGCAAAAAAATGGTCATATATCCTCTGGACATTTATCGGCAGTTTTATATTCAGCTTATTTATTTTTATTCCTGGAAAAAATGAGCGTTATTATAACTTCGAATCCCACCTAGTTTTGTGGCCATACATATTTTTAGCCCTTTTTACATTCATATCATCGATTGTTTACCGAGACAAAACCACTGCAAGATTAAATGAACAAATAACGTTGCTTCAGTCCATGGCAATAATTTATCTAGTTATTGACTACAATCTTTTACAATTAGATAATTGGCTTGCCTATACGTCATTAAGTATAGGCTTGCTATTTTGTTTGTTCTCATTTTTTAATGCTCTGACCCCTCTCATCCTATCTAAATCAAACAGGCTTTGGCTCAGCGTCTGGAGCTCCATAATCATGTTGATATTATCTATTGATAACATTTACAGGATTTTTAGCCAAGGGGAAATAGAAAATACATGGAATGTTTCCGATTCTTTAATTATTGGTTTACAATACTTTTTACTTGGAATTTCAGGAATGTACATTGGCAGAAATATTATTATGCTGTTGGGCTTCTTCCCAAGTAAGGGAAGCTTTTTTAACACAAAATATTTCAGAGATCTTGACGAAATTAAATATGCGCATATCAATAGATATGATGAAAAACAGAGCTATATCAGTCATTCTATCATCTGCATTTTATTAACCTTCGCTTGTTACTACATAAATTATCGCTATCAGTACCTCCCTGCCCATTCTGCGATATGGATAAGTTTTGTATTATTTCCTTTGTTTTTCACTCTTTCAAGATTAAGAAGATAATTCAAGTACAACACTGTGGAGATCACGCGTCGATAGACAGTCTATTTCGGGAAAATGGTTCTTCGTCACTTTTGTGGGAAACTCTAAATTTTGAATATGCTTAAACTTTTCTTCACTCCAAGAATTCCGCTTGATCCACTAAAATTCTAAAATAAAAAAAGCCTTAGATTTCTCTAAGGATTTAGCCCGTAATCCCCACCGTATTAAGGTCGAAACAGTTCAAGATTGATTTGCTAAGAAATGGCAAAATGGCTGTTAGTAAGGCGCTTTTAAAGCGAGTTTTACTTAAACATACATTACAGGCCGTTTCATAATAGCAAAAAAAGCTTCTAAATAGGGAAAAGATACTATTTTTACCCTATCTTTTTAATTCGGAATATTTAAATAAGGACATTAGGTAGTAAAAATTATAGTTATTGTTGAAAATTGTATCTTTGATAGTATCAAAAATTATACACTCTTATTACTCTTGATCGTAAGTTCTTTTGGTTGCACCGAAAAGCGTAGCAAAAAATTATTGACTTTGGATTCTTTGAAAAAGACCTATGCTGGTAAACCCATTAATATAACATTAACAAATAATCCTTCAGCTACTGCCCCCATAACCAGTCAATATGCTTACACTGATAATATTAAAAGCGACTTATCATTTAAACTGGAAAGTTGGTTTAAATACAAAGTAGCTGATGAAGAAGGTTATGGTTTTATTGCAACAACAGACAAACCACAACCAGATGACAATGAAATGGTTCTTATCGAAATAACCAATGGTGAAGGAAAGCGTGGTTTTGTTCATTACTCTTTTATAAAGGAATTTAATGAATTGTCTTACTATAAATAAGAGGCATACACATCTGGCGAGTGCCAAAAATTTCAAGTAATATTTTTTTGTTGTTTTAATTCTTGGGAGCTTTACGGCCAATCCAAATGATATATATTTAAACAATGCAACAATAAAATCTAACCTTGGAGGCACAAGAATAGCAATACAAAAAGAATGAACATGATGATACAGAATTAGTCGCAAAGATGCAGTAGCTGTAAAAGAAGTAGAGGATACAGGTAAAGCCCTAGATAATTACAAAGCTCTTTTAAAAGCCGAATATCAGGTATAAAAGAAACGGGGATAAATCCTAAGACTTACCCCCGTTAAATTAACGCTCTCGTCAATAAATATAGTGATTATATTGCTTCGTACAAAAAATTAATCAAATTGATTGAAACCAATTTAGTACCCATGAGCGGGAAAACTTTGAACACATAGAGGCTATCCCGGTAATCATTTCAAACAAAAAACCCCTCTTTACTTGCGTAAAGAGGGGTTGTACCCAGCGCCGGAGTCGAACCGGCACGGTTTCCCACAGGTGTTTGAGACCAGCGCGTCTACCAATTCCGCCAGCTGGGCATTTGCTTATTCAGCGGGTTGCAAATGTATAAATTGATATTATAAATACCAACTTTTATTTTAATTTTCTTCTTTTAATTTTTTATCAACCCAAAAAGGAGCAAAAGGAAGTAATGAAGCCACACCAAACATCGCTGTCTTCTTAAAACTCCATTTATACTCTACGAAAGCCATAGCTAAGAACGCTATATAAAGCACAAATAACAAACCATGTGCCCATCCAGTATACTTAACCGCAAGAGGCATTTCAGCCCAATATTTTAAAGGCATAGCAATAAATAACAGCAGTACATAAGAAATTCCTTCAGCAACAGCTACTTTTCTAAAAATTGATAATGTATTCATTCAGTTGGTTTTTATAATTCCTCAATTGTAAGACCTCACCATATTAACTGATACCATTCAATTGAACCTGAGGCCGAAATTACCTCAAATAAGCAGTGTAAAAAAGTCTAAAAATACTTTTTTACACTGCTTCAACAACACTATAGTGATGGGGTTGATTTATTTATACTTTCTCTTATGCGCATGAGATATTTATTGCGATAATACAAATCCTTAATAGCAGCAAGAGATTGCTGTTGTACAGACACATCCTGAGTATCAAAAGAAGCTGTTATTCCTAAAATTTTATCAGCAATCCCTTTCTCAATAGTCGCAATCTCTTCCTTTAGCGATGCCAGACGAGCAGGATCAGGATCAAATTGCAAATCCATTAACGACTCATTTACATCCATCATTTCCATTAAAAAGCTTTGAGGAAGCACATAATTTTCTCCTTCTACAAGCTGCCCTCTTAATTCTAAGATATAGTGCAGCCGTTTATGAGGGTCACTAAGCACCTGGTAAGCCTTATTATTCAGAGTACTTAATTCCAAAACCTCAGCTTGCTTCTCCTCACTTTCATTGATATAAAAGTCTGGATGAAACTGCTTGCTAAATTTATAAAATTGTTGCTTTACGACTGCCGGGTCAGGATTAAAGCTAACCGGCAATTCATAAAATTCAAAATAATCTACCATCTACTTTAATGCCTGAAAATAGCCTTAAAAATATCGTTCCCCAGCACAAAGACCATCAACGAGATTAACATCACGAATCCTACAATTTGTGCACGTTCCATAAACTTCTCTCCCAATGGTTTTCCTTTAATCATTTCAACAAGCAAGAACACAACATGTCCACCATCCAATGCTGGAATAGGTAACAAGTTCATAAATGCCAGAGCAATTGAAATAAAGCCAGTAGATGCCCAGAACTTAGCCCAAATCCACTCACCGCCATAAACCTTACGAGCAATCTCTACAGGGCCTGAAAATGCTTTATTAGCTTGTATCTTACCCGTTAACACTTTCCAGATTCCTTTAGCATTATCACTAAAAGTTTTCCATGCCTGATTTGCACCAACCGGCAATGCTGCCATTAAGCTATACTTAAGCGTTTCTTCTTTTATTTCATCAAAATTGAAAGCTATACCAATGGTCCCTGCAGTATCAATCGGCACATTAAAAAATAGATGCTCAGCACCTCTGTTCACTTCTATTGGAATAGTCTTACCCTTAAAATCAGGCACTAATGATCTCACATCAGCATCATATTTAATTGGAACACCATTTATTGCAACAATCCTATCTCCCTTTTCAATCCCTGCTTTTGCGGCCGGTTTTCCAGCTATAACACTATCCACAGTTGAAGTTAAAAGAGGCATCCTGCTAATAAACGCTTCAATTCCTAAGTCTGAAACCTTATTAAGAATATCTTCAGGTACTTTAATATCCATTGTCTGATCACCACGAACAAGCGTCAGATTTGTATTACCAAGTAAAACTTTAGAGCTGATCAGTTCATCAAAACGAATTACCTTATTACCATTAATGGCAATAATCTTATCTCCTTTTTTAAGACCTATTTCTTTACCGATGCTACCAGGATTAATTCCATTCTGAACAGAGCTGTTAGCGATATAAGTTTCTCCATATTTGAATGTAAGCATCCAGAAAATAAAAATACCAACAACGATATTTACAAAAACACCACCTAACATTACAATTAAGCGCTGCCATGCTGGTTTAGATCTAAATTCCCAGGGTTGTGCAGGCTGTGCCATTTGTTCAGTATCCATAGATTCATCTATCATACCGGCAATTTTCACATAGCCACCTAGCGGTAACCATCCTATTCCGTATTCACAATCACCTTTTTTGAAGCTAAATAATTTAAAACCCCATGCATCAAAAAACAAATAGAACTTCTCTACCTTAATTCCAAAAGCACGCGCTGCCAGGAAATGTCCCAACTCATGTAAAATTACTAATATCGATAATCCCAAAATTAACTGGGACGCCATAATCAATCCACTCATATTTTTATTTTAATATTCTATTTTGATTTAAAATGTTCTAATTTGTTACCAGTTGACCGGCAAATATACGTGTATACCGGTCTGTTTCTAAATAATTATTCAGACTTGGTTTTTCAACGAATGCAATTTCTTCCATACAAGCGGCTATAACGTCACTCATCTGTAAAAATCCAATCCTTTCTTGTAAAAATGCTTCTACAACAACCTCATTTGCAGCATTAATGATACAAGGCATATTCCCCCCTCTACGTAATGCAGTATATGCAAGTTCCAGGTTTCTAAATGTTTTCTGATCTGCTTTATAGAAATTCAATTCAGGATAATCCATAAAATTGAAACGTTTAAAATCACTGTGAATCCTATCAGGATATGCTAATGCATAATGAATGGGTAAATTCATATCTGGCAATCCCATTTGCGCTTTCATCGACCCATCGTTAAATTGCACCAAGGAATGCACAATAGATTGAGGATGTACAATAACATCTATCTGATCAACTTCCAGATCAAAAAGCCATTTGGCTTCAATAACTTCCAATCCCTTATTCATAAGGGAAGCTGAGTCGATAGTAATTTTAGCTCCCATTACCCAATTCGGATGCTTAAGTGCCTGCGCTTTTGTAACACTTCTTAAAAAATCAGCATCTTTCCCTCGAAAAGGCCCTCCTGAAGCAGTAAGGTAGATCTTTTCAATAGATGAATTAGATTCGCCTACCAGACATTGGAAGATGGCAGAATGCTCTGAGTCAACAGGAATAATTTTAACATTATGAGCTTTTGCAAGTGCCGTAATCAAATCACCTGCAACAACAAGCGTTTCTTTATTTGCTAAAGCGATGTCTTTTCCCGCCTGAATAGCAGCTACTGTAGGACTTAACCCTACTGAACCCACAATTGCTGTTAGCACCAAATCTACCCCTTCTAAAGATGCAGCTTCACATAAAGAAGCCTCACCTGCTAAGACTTTGGTATTTGTTCCAGATAAGGCTGTCTTTACCTGTTGATATTTACTGTCATCTGTAACGACTACCAATAGTGGCTTAAACTTAAGGGCCTGCTCAATTAATAAATTGGAATTAGAATGTGCTGTAAGTGCTAAAATCCTGTATAAATCAGGATTCGCTTCAATAACATTTAATGCCTGGGTACCCACAGAACCTGTGGAACCTAAAATAGATATATTTTTCAATTAAACTCTCCCCTGTTCTTCGTCATCGTGACGAGTTATAAAACCAAGTAAATCATTCGCTATCTTCCTGTCGTTCGACAAGCGCGGTACTTTATTTTGTCCGCCAAGCTTACCTTGTGCCCTCATATAGTTCACAAATGCATCTTTTTGCAAAGAACGAATGATTAAGGGTTGTAATATTTTACCTTCAATTAGGTCAAAATAGTAAATATTCTTCTTTTGTAAAGCATCATCAACTTTTTTACTGAATGATACCATATCTGATGGTGGAACTGAAAACTCTATAAACCATTCATGATAAGGCAGCTCGCCAGCAGGTGTACTAACCTGTGGGGCTACAGTAAACTCGGTAATTCCTACTCCCTCTTCATTAGCAACAGAAAGTAATGCATGCTCTACCTCTTCACCAATTACATGCTCCCCAAATGCAGAGATAAAATGTTTGATCCTACCAGTTACCATAATTTTATATGGATTTTTAGAAACAAACTTAACTGTATCACCAATTACATAACCCCAAAGGCCGGCATTGGTATTTAGAATCAAAGCGTAATTGGTATCTAACTCTACTTCGGCTAAACTTAAGCGTGTAGGGTTATCATTATAAAATTCATCTGCTGGAACAAATTCATAAAACATTCCTGCATTCGCCAGGAGTAAAAGTCCTTTGTCATCCTGACTATCCTGATAAGCAATGAATCCTTCAGATGCAGGGTATGTTTCAATAGAATCTATTTTTTTACCGATGCTGGCTTCAATTTTAGCTCTGTAGGGTTCATAATTTACACCACCATATACAAACAGTTCAAAATTCGGGAAAACATCCTTAATTCTCTTTCCTCCAGACCTTTCAGAAAGTCTGTCGAAATACATTTGTACCCATGGCGGTATTCCTGAAATAAGGGTCATATCCTGATCTATTGTTTCATCAACAATAGCATCAATTTTTTCTTCCCAGTCTTCTATACAGTTGGTAAGGTAAGAAGGCAAACGGTTTTTTTGTAAATATGCAGGCACCAGATTCGCTACAATTCCAGATAAACGTCCTACGTTAATACCGTTCTTTTTGCTCATGATAGGACTCCCCTGCAAAAAGATCATTTTGCCATCAATAAATTTCACCCTACCTGTCTCATGAACATAAGTGAGCAGAGCATTACGTGCGGCCTTAATATGTTCAGGCATTGATTCAGCCGAAATTGGAATATATTTAACACCAGAAGTGGTACCTGATGTTTTAGCGAAATATTGCGGTTTTCCTTTCCACATCACATCCTTTTCTCCTGCAACTACCCGATCAATATAAGGTCTTAATTCCTCATAATCCTTAATCGGAACGAGTTTCTTAAAATCTTCGTAAGTCTTGATTGATGCAAATTTATGATCTTTACCAAAAGAGGTATGCTTTGCAGTCTTGACCAACTTTTTAAGGATATCATGTTGAGCTTTTACTGCATTTCCTTTCCACTTATTTATGCCCTTTACCACAAGGGCAGCAAATGGCTTGCTTAATGCCGCTTTTAATCCCATAAAAATATTAAACTATATTATGAATAATGTCTGGGTCGCCCTCTCCCTTATATTCACTTATCATTTTCCTGTAGGCAATTGTTAAAGCTACGCTTGATAACGGAACGATAATGAAAGAACTGAGCACATTAATAAAGAAAGCCACTACAGGCCATTGTAAATAACTAACGAATAAATACAATACATGAAAACCGCCTAACACCAATAATAGCAAAAGGATTTTGGTAAAGTTTCCTTTAGTAGTAGCCAGACTAAATTTAATGGATAAAAAAGGTGGAAGATTTTTATCGATAATAAAAAATGGGAAGAATGAAATTCTTATCCAGGTAATAAATATGGCTATAATGCCTACAGAAATAGCAATATTGGTAATGATATCCATCCTAATACCTGTGTAAATAAATGGAAAGGCAATCAATATTACAATGGAATAAACCCCGATGATGCATAACATAAAATAGAGCATAGCTACAAGAAACCGTATAATCTGCTTCCTTGTAGGAATTGTATCTACGATGCTTACGTTCAATTCATCATCCAACAGATGAAAAATATATTTGAACAAAGATAGATTGATAGTAAAGTAGAACATGACAAAAAAGAAAGCCATCAGTATACTCAGCCCCATATTTACATCTTTAAGAAAAAACGCCATTAAACCAGATGCGTTGGAAGTAATGAACATTAAAAAGCAAAGTGTAGCGATCGAAAAATAATTCCTCCGCGTTACCGTCCAGGCTTTTCCTATTACCTCATTTACAGTAAATGTACTTTCCTTTAAAAACTCTATCATTGTTGTTTTAATACTATTCTTTTAAAAAAATCCTGCATAAAACCTAAGCCATAAGCTGTTAGTTGAATAAACGCAGCAATAATACTCAAAAATGCAACCTTTAACGATTTATTAACCTGCCATGAATGAAAAAATATCAACATCAGGTATAATAAAAGTATAAAGTTACATAAATACGCTAAAGGCCAATAAAATATATTTATTAGCACTGTAAATATGAATCCACAGGTAAAAACTGCCGGAAAAAAATGTACCAGTTTAAGCTCAGAAGGGAAATGTTTATAAATATTTATCCTCGCTCTGCCAAAAAAATGCAATTGTTTATAAAACTGAGCGAAGCTGGTACGTCTCTTATGGTAAACTTTAGCTCCAGGAATCAATCCAATCTTAAAGCCACTCTCATGAATCCTTATGCTATACTCAATATCTTCACCTAACCGTGTCAATATAAAGCCACCAACTTTTTCCCATACCTCCCGCGATACCCCCATATTAAAACTTCGTGGATGGAATTGCCCAATGTGCTTTTTATTCCCCCTTATTCCTCCTGTAGTAAATGGTGAGGTCATGGCATAACTGATCGCCTTTTGTACTGGTGTAAAGCTCTTATGCGCGGCATCTGGTCCGCCATAAGCGTCCAGCTTATGTTCAAAAAGGCAGTTCTTTACGGTTTCCAAATAATCATCAGGGATCAGACAATCCGAATCAAATATCACAAAGAAATCACCTTTAGCCCGTTCAAAACCATAATTACGCGCAAATCCCTGTCCCTCATTAGGTTTAAAAAAATACTTCACATCCAGCTTGTTGCTGTATTGTTCAACTATATCTTTTGCATCATTTACCGAACCATCTTCAATTACCAATACCTCAAACTGCGGATAAGTTTGTTTAGATAGCGTACTGAGCAGTTCATTTATTTCCTGAGGACGATTATAAAGCGGGATAATTATTGAAAAAAACATTACTTAAATGATTTCCTTTTCAATCAGATAATGGTTACGTTCTGTAGCATTCCTGGTTACCAATTCTGCCACAAACCCTGTTAAAAACAATTGTGAACCTACTATAATTGCTACCAATGCAATATAAAACAAAGGCTGATCTGTAACATCTCTTTTATAAGGGATGCTTACTGCAATATGATAAAGCTTTACACCTATTAACCAAATCGCCATAAATGTTCCAATCAAAAAGCTTAAAACACCTAAAGAACCAAAGAAGTGCATTGGTCTTTTCCCAAACTTCCCAACAAAGAAAATCGACAACAAATCTAAAAAGCCATTGATAAAACGACTAAGTCCAAATTTAGTTACGCCATATTTTCTTGCTCTATGTTCTACAACCTGCTCTCCTATCTTTTTAAAACCTGCCCATTTTGCAATTACAGGAATATAGCGATGCATTTCTCCATAAACTTCAATTGTTTTAACGACATCTTTACGATAAGCTTTTAAACCACAATTGAAATCATTTAGCTTTATGCCCGACATGCGTCTTGTAGCTGCATTAAACAATTTAGTAGGTATCGTTTTGCTGATTGGATCATAACGCTTCTTTTTCCAACCCGAAATAATATCAAGTTTTTCTTCTTTTAATCTACGGAACAATTCAGGTATTTCATCCGGGCTGTCCTGTAAATCAGCGTCCATTGTAATGATCACATCCCCTTCAGCCGCAGCAAAAGCTACGTTTAATGCTGCAGATTTACCATAATTCCTTCTAAATTTTATGGCTTTAACAGCATTATACTCCTTTTTTAAGCCTTCAATAACCTCCCATGAAGAGTCTGTACTTCCATCATCAACAAAAAGAATTTCATATGAAAAGTTATGCTCCCGCATTACCTTGGCTATCCAGGCGGTTAATTCGGGAAGCGACTCGTCTTCATTAAATAATGGGATTACAATAGAAATATCCATGTGTGTTTATAAACGCTAAAACCAACTGCAAACTTATGTAAAATCTGACAATTTCCTGCTACTCCTAACCTATACTCCCAATCTGCTCCCTACTGAAATAAAAATCAGTTTCTCTGAAGAAGCCTTAGGCGCTTTTGCATTTTCAGCAAAAGATGCCAGATTCTGAAGAGAATACTTATTTTTATCCTTATTTTTGTTGCCCGATGAAACTTACCTACACCAGAACGCTCGCAAGGAAAATTCTCCTAACTTTTCTTCTATTTGTTATTCTTCTTGCCGTTGCTGCTCTTTTTGTCCGTAACTCTATAACGAATAAGTTAGATCGCATCTCTCAGTTAGCCAACAATGTAGAACATAATCTTAAACCGGAACAGGCACTTTTATTATTACATCAGGCTGAAGATGATTTTCAGGAATCATTGTTAGATATTAACGGACCTAAAATTAATGATTATAAAATAAAACTATCACTTGCCTTTACAGAGATAGATACTTTATTAAAAACGCAGGCCGATGTTACAGAATTAACAGCTTCACAAGGGGACAAGGTGAAAATCTGGTATAAAAAGAAACTAGAATTATCTAACAGACTGTTTGAATTAAAACATAATTTCGACTCTCTGCTTACCGTGTACGCTCAATTTAATTCAGCAACTCAAAACACTACAATTGAAGTTGTTACTAAAACCAAATCAAGCAAAAAGAAAATCAACAGTGTAGTTGATACTGTAAGCAAAGATATATCTGCAGAGAAAAAGGGGCTTTTTGGAAGATTAAAAGATGCAATATCCAATAAACCTGGTGCAGGAGGCAAAGTTGTTGAGATACACAAAAACAATAGTATTAGCAATACTGACCTGACTACACAAAGAATTGTAGCTCGTAATCGGGAAGACAATGCCAAAAGGTTGAGAGAACTGCAGCAGCACAACGTTAAAATGTTGAATATGCAAAGAGAACTCATATCCTTGAATAGTCATATCAGCAATGAACTTCAACGTATTTTAAATGACTTAAAGGAATTAAATTATAAAATGGCCGATGAGTTAAAAGAAATGGCCTTTAAGAATTATCAGGAAACTACTTCTTTACTGAATAAATTTTATTTGGCAGCCTTATTCCTGGTTGTTTTATTTGCTGCACTTTTGATTTTGTTCATTATCCAGCTTAATAAATCAGAACTGCAATTGTTAAAAGAGAACGACAGGTCCGTAAATATAGCGCAACAGAAAATGGAATTGCTTACGCACATGACTCATGAAATCAGAAACCCTTTAACAGCAATCAAAGGATTTCTTTATATATTCGGAAAAACTGAGCTAACACAACGTCAGTCTGACATGTTAGAATCCATCAAAGGGTCATCAGATATGCTACTACGAACTTTAAACGATACTCTGGATGCTGCAAAGATGGAAACTAGTGAGCTAAAAATAGAAAATGATCCATTTAAACCTTCGCCCACTATCGAACAGGTAATTGAAAGTATGAGCTACAGCGCAACCAAAAAGAAACTCGTAATTCAATATAACTTTAAAGGAAATAAAGAAGCCACCGTACTGGGTGATGGCTTCCGACTAAAACAGGTAATGGTTAACCTGTTAAGCAATGCGATAAAATACACCAATGAAGGACAGATTACAATCAATGCGGAACTACATAATGATGCCCGTTTACAAGTTGATGTAGTGGATACTGGCATGGGTATCAGTCCTGACCAACAGGCTAACCTTTTCTCTCAATATTACCAAACCAGCTCTTCAAAAGGTAAGGTAGGCACAGGACTAGGACTTTACATTTGTAAGCAGCTGGTGGAAATGCAAAAAGGAAAAATCAGTGTTAAAAGTGAATTGGGAACAGGTACAACTTTCAGCTTCTATATTCCTTACCAGCCTGAAAATGCCTCTAGTCAGCTTCAAAACTCAGATCAATCATAACAGGAAAATGATCTGAAGGATATCTGCCATTAAAAGAATCCGCCCGGATAGCCCAGCTATTTACTTTCAATGTTACTCCGCCTTTTAAATAGATTTGATCAATCCTTCTGTCTCCAGTCGCATTGACATCATATCCATTAAAAGTACTTCTGGTAATATTGGTACGTTCAGCTGCCAATTCATAACTGTCAATTAGTATTTTCCCCGATCTGATTTGCGGATAAAAGATATCGTGCTGACTAAAATTAAAATCACCCGTAAGCACTGCCGGATAGCCTTTAGATATTTTAGGGATAGTGTCCAATAGGAGCTTTACACTTTTTTCGCGCGCTTCAGTTCCGGTAAAGTCAAGGTGAACGTTAAAAAAATAAAACTGTTTATTGGTTGACTTATCTATAACAAATGCCCAGGTACAAATTCTCAATTGCCCTGCACCCCAATCTTTCCCGGCAACTGTAGGTGTACTACTAAGCCAGAAACTATCCCAGTTAAGGATCTCTATCTTTGCTTTTTTATATACGATATCAACGGTCAGCTGTCTGTCAGCACTCAAACTTCCATTTACACTTTTACCCACATAAGCATAATCAGGCATCAACCCCATCATATCACTCAGCTGACTAAAATAAGCCTCCTGTACACCTACTATATCAGGGCTATACTTATCAAATATATTAGCAACCAGTGTCTTTCTATTTCCCCAGGAATCTGCAGGATTGGCAGGGTTTAAATTGTTATACTCAATATTATAAGAAGCTACTTTTATTGGATTAAGCCACTTTGTCTCTACTGGTGGATTAGTTGGCGGTTTTACTTCTGGTTCAATCGTCGATTTCTTACTACAGGAACTCAATGCAAAAGCACATAATATAATCAATAAGCTTTTTTTCATCTTTGAGATATAAGAGGGTTTAAATTTTCGATAAAAAAGGCTGTCCTAAATAAATCGGACAGCCTCATAAAAACATTATTTCTGTTCTAAGATTACTTTCAGGATATTAATTCTGTTACCTCTAAACAACTGGGTAGCTATTCCAGGTGGCTGTGGCGATTGATTAATAATTTTTACCAGAACCTTTTTATCTGTTGAAATGCCTGGAGAAAAATCAGCCGTAGCAATTACACTCTTACCAGTGTCTTTTGTACCAAGGCTTGTCCAGCTAGCACCATTATCTGTCGATATTTTAACTTCTACTCTAAAAACAGGACCAATATCAGCTGGATCATTGTGAGAAACAAATTCAACCTTAATCCGTTTCAAACCATTAATATCAAATTTATTCTGAATAAATCCAGGTCCAGGAATTGCGGCATCACGGTTATTAACACCAACTAATCTTGGCGACATTGGGCGCCAGTCCTTAGGCTCAAGACCATACAGTAATGCCCCATCAAACACCCAAACTCCACTAGGAGCAGTCACATTACCTAAAGGATACAAGCCTTTTACAGAAGCTGTTTCAAAAGTCTCCACAATATAATCCGGATCTTTTGCTGGTGCTGTACCTCCATAAACAATATCCGATTGCTGGCGGATTTTAAACACAGGTTCTCCATTCTGCACCGCAAAATATCCTTTTACAGAAGCAGTTCCATCAGTAATATTTATGCCACTGGCGTTAGCAACTTTTAAGTTTATTTTACCAGAATTGTCTCTTATGCGATATACTTTTTCAGTCGTTAATGCATCATATAAGAAAATCTGCATGTTATTCAGTTGTACAAGAGTTTCACTTACATTCTCAGTAATCATACTCGCAACAGTTACAATTTTCTCAGGATACTGGTATGAACCTGCATTCTGAACATCTGCACCAGTTACACCTGTGATGGCCAAACGACCGTTAACCGTAGCTACAGTTTTACCTGCAACATTAATAATCAAAGCAGCACCTAATGGGTAATTTTGCGTATTTAGCCCTGATATAAAAATACCACTGCTGGCGTCCTGAACTGTAATACCTACTGTTTCACTTACACCAGATGAAATATTCACCACCTTTAAAACCGTTCCTGCGGCAATTACACTACCAGGATTTAATGATCTAATACCAGCAATAACTCTGGTTAAGCTAATATCACCAGAACCTGCACAACGGATACCAGTTAATCCCTCTCCATCATTTTCAAGAAGCAAACGAAGTTCTTTCCGGCCATTATTAACAGTTAACAAACCCTTGATATTTCCACGACCATCTTTAATTTCTTTAGCTGCAACAGCTGATCTTTTGTCAGTAACTACATAAACTTCGTTACCTCCACAATCCTGCAAAATAATTTCCTTGCTGTCCTGACTATCAGAAGGTCCGAAATTGCCATCGATATCTTCGTTGATCACCTCTACGTCTTTTAGAGAGATCAATCGCTGATTATGTTGGATCGTTAGTTCTGCGATACCCATTGCATCCACAGGTATACTTTGATTTTTAGCTCCAACCCCTATTCTTTCCTTTAAATTCTGTCCGCTCAATGCTTTTATAGCCCCAGCTTCCAAAGTTCCCATGACTAAGAAAGAACCCTCTCTTTTAATCGTTAAGCCTTTTGCTTTAACAAAAACCAGAGTACCCTCTTCGTATTTACTCAATTCCTCTTCCGCAACCTTAATGGCCAAACCTGATTCATCATCCTGTATCCATACCATTGAATTTGCGTTTTGTCCGGCACCAGATCCAACTACAAAGCCCCATACTACAGCTTCACTTTCAATAGTCTTTCCATTTTCTGCATTCTCCACTAACTTTGAGATCGTGGTATTCACAGGAAATCCTGGAATTTCCTTTATGCCCTCAGTAGTCGAATCTTTCTTACAAGAAAACAGAACTCCTGATGTGATAAATATCCCCAATACGATTGAGCAGATATTTTTAATAAATGTCTTATTCGAATTCATAAAATTCTATCAATTAGATTATTATTTTTTTTTACTTATGACACTCCATCTCTATGAGTGTGATATTAATTCTGTTCGCTCTATTTAGTCTTGGTGCCGATGCATTTACAACCTTCACTTTCAAGGCCTCATCTTTTTTGGCGTTTACTTTAAATACGCCAAAGGTTTCCTTTTCTTTATCATATCTACCTCTACTTGTACCCACAGACTCCCAGCTTTGGCCTTTATTTCTTGAAACAAATACCTCAACCTGAAAATATCCAGGATCCGGTTTATGTCCAACAAAGCCTACTTTAACACTTTTAAGACCTTTTAATTCAAAAGCAGTAGCAATACTTCCAGGCTCATCATCTATAGAAAATGCGGTTAGTAATCTTGGCGACATCGGGCGATAATCATTTGGTTCTTTATCCCATACCAATGCATCTTTAAAAATCCACACCCCATTCGAAGTCGTAACCTCACCTTCAGGATACCGGCCTTTCTTACTTGCCTGTTCAAAGTTTTCTGATATGCTTTTTTCTGTCTTTAACTGAGCATGCACTTGTTGTATAGTTAACAACATCATCAGCACAAAAAACATTTTTATACTTAGTAATTTCATCATCTGATTCTTTATTCTGAATATTCAAATTTTACCTCTGTAATGTTAACCCTGTTTAAGCGATTAGACTTTGGAGCAGATGCATTCACGATCTTTACACGATAAGCATCATTGCCTTTATTGTTAATCTTAAACTCAGTTATTGTCTCCTCTTCTTTTGTCGGATCACCTCTTCTGATACCTAGTGATACCCAATTCTTCCCCTGATCTTTTGAAACAAAAACCTCTACAGCAAAATAACCTTCATCAGCTTTAAAGCCTATAAATCCTACTTTTATTAAGGTTAATCCCTTTAAATCGAAGTTGGTACTGATATAACCATTCTCAGAATTTGCCGACCGCGGGCCTAATACCCTTGGCGACTTAGGTCTTATATCCATCTTCTCATTTGGTGTTAACAATGCACCATCAAAAGTCCATTCTCCGTATGGGCTATAAACTTCTGCTATTGGATATTGTGGTTTATTCTGCGCATCCAAAAAGGTTTCTAAAAGTACCTTTTTACCAGGCTTTGTACCTTGTGCAATTGCTTCACTAAATATTGAAACCATTACACCAAGCATAACAGTGTATATTAATTTTATACTCATTTCTATGTTCTATTTTAAATGAATCATTTTTTACTTTGACAATGTTAACAGCACCGGATAATGATCAGATACAAAATGGGTAACAGGATTATATATGATCTCACTGTTTTTAACTTTCTCTTTTAATACTCCGTTAACCCATATGTAGTCTATTCTAATCGGATTGTTTGTCCCGGATGTAGCATAGTACTTTGTTGGACAAGAAAGGCTGAACTTTTTGTTAATCTGCCAGAAAGTATCTACAAAACCTGCTTGCTGAATTGCACCGGTAACACTGTAATCAAAATTGCCGTTATTGATATTTTTACTCTTACCTTTTATGGCTTTCTCTAACCTTTCAGCACCATAAATCTGACTATCAACAGCCGACAGTGAATTAAAGTCTCCCATCATGATAACCTTTTCATTAGTCATCAATGGCTTGGCGATTTCTAAAATACTTTGGATTTCAACAGCACGCTTTTCCCAATCAAAAGGATTCAGATGCAACACCATCACATTATAATCCAAAATTTTAGCCATTAGCAGACCATGATGCAATTGTTCTTTAACCTTTTTAACATCAGTAATCGGATATTTTGAAGATAGGGCGATCGGACAGCAGCCGCCGGTTTCCATAAAAGCAGTATACTCATGCCCATAGCTTTTAGCAAAGGTTTTAAAACTCTCAGCAGTAAATTTGCTCATC
This sequence comes from Pedobacter sp. ASV1-7, assembly GCF_040203335.1. NCBI lineage: Bacteria > Pseudomonadati > Bacteroidota > Sphingobacteriia > Sphingobacteriales > Sphingobacteriaceae > Pedobacter > Pedobacter sp. ASV1-7. The sequence goes on from NZ_JBEHBV010000011.1 coordinate 58,231, forward strand.
TCCTGAAAGCCGATAACATCGGGTAATTCCTTTTCTATCCAGCTTTTAAATTTTTGCTTGTAGTGATCATTGTTATTGAAGCCTGTAAGCACATTGTAAGACATCACCTTTAGCTCTTTCTCATCAGCAAAAGCAATGTTCTGAAAGCTACTTAAACAAAAGAACAGGACAAACAATGGCTTAAATAATTGTTTCATATTTAAAGATTTAGTAACCATTATTTTGTTCTAAAGCCGGATTCTTAACCCTTTCTAAGGCTGGAATAGGATAATATAAATTATACGGCTTTACATTAGCTGCGGCAGCAGGATAATCAACAGAAACAGACTTTATACTTTCATAAAAAATACCCCATCTTACAATATCCCATTTGCGAACGTATTCTCCCGTTAGCTCTCTTCCTCTTTCCTTTCTCAGCTCTTCACGCATGGTCGGCTGGTCAGTTAAAGAAACGCCATTTGTATTTGCCCTAAGCCTAACCAGATCCATATAGTATTTGGCATCATCCAGCTCATTCAACTCGATCAAAGCCTCAGACATCATAAGCAATACATCTGCATAACGCATAAAAATGATATTCCTGCCACTTGCAATGTTTATAGAATTCACATCCCAGAATTTTGGTCCTAACCATGGCAACGATCTGTTTTTAGAACGATTGAACTCTTTGCCATTAAATGAGTATGCCAATACATTTGCTTTACGTGTATCTGTTGGTGTATAATACGAAATAAGTCTGCGGGTAGGAAGTACAGCTCCATAGGTAGTTGAAGAACTACTGCCCAGGTCAACCCCGTCATAAACACTGGTACTTCCCGATTTTGGAGCAGGCATACACCAATTATAAATCTGATGAGACCTCATAATTCCAGTTGGAGAATAAGAATACTGAATTTCAAAAATAGATTCCTTATTATTTTCTACTTTATAAATATCTGCATAATCCATATTCAGGCTATAAACTTTATCATTTATTACCTGTTCCGATGCCCATTTTGCTTTCTCCCAATTCTTATTAAATAAAGCAATTTTGGCAATAAGGGTATAAGCAAAGCCTTGTGTAACACGACCAAGATCATTACCTGTTGCCGTTTTTCTTAAAAAAGGAGCATAATGTTCTAAGTCTTCAATTAATACATTACGAATAGAATCAGCACTGCTGCGAGGCTGAACGATCACTTTATTCACATCATCTTCAGTCTCTAAACCTTTATCCCAATAAGGAACATCACTAAATGTACTGGTTAAAAAGTAATAATATAAACTCCTTAAAGCAAGTGCTTCTCCAACCAGCTTATTTTTATCATCTTCAGATATCGGTGATTTTTTAATCGCAGAAATTGTATTGTTTGCGTACATGATTCCTTTGTAAGCATGTCGCCATACTTCCTGTCCAACTCCGGGTGCTGATGGCGTATAACCGAAATTACCATTCAGGTTTCTTTCAGTGATCATTACCACTAAATCCGTACTTCCCTCTGCTGCAATAAAGAAATCTATATTGGAGAAGAGATCATACAATACTGGGTAAACTCCATTTACAGCAGCCTGACACTCAGCAACACTCTTGTAAAAGTTAGATGGAGCAGCATTATTTTTGATATCCTCTTCCAGAAATTTAGAACAACCTGTAGTAACTAAAATCCCTGAAAACAGAATAGCAATTTTTAAAAAATATCGTTTCATATTCAAATCGTTTATTTAAAAACTAATTATATCAGTTAAAATTTAGTAGATAAACTAAATGCAATGGTTCTATTCTTTGGATAAGCACCATCATCTTTTCTTCGTACTGTTGAAGAAGAATTACTGCTCACATCCGGATCATATCCATTGTACTTGGTCCACAGATAAAGGTTGGTTCCTGTTACATAAAGGCTAAGATTTTTCAATGCTTTTATCGGCATATTATTCTTATTAAATGTGTAACCAATACGAGCTGATGCTAAACGGATATAAGAAGCATCATGTAAAAACCTATCCGTTGCTACAAAATCCTGTGAACCAACTCTTGGAATATCAGAATACGGATTATTAACCGGATGCCATCTGTTTACCATGTATTGAAATTGATTCGGACCTACATAACCAGTCCCTTGCTTAAATTCAATAGGATTATACATTTTTGCACCCCATGAATATTGCATAAACACATCCAGCTCAAAACCTTTAAAAGTAAAGTTATTGCCTAAACCACCATGTATTTTAGGCTCCGATTGTCCAAGATAAACCTCATCAGCCTCGCTTAAAACGCCATCTTTATTTTCATCGATGTAACGCTGTCTACCCGGCTGATAAAAAGTAGGAATAGAAACAAACTCCGTACGTAAATTATCTATATCCTCTTGCGACTTCCATGTTCCTGCATATTTCACACCATACAATCCTGAAACAGGCTTTCCAACTTCATAGCCGTACATATAATATTGCGGAGCAGCATAATTTGTTTCTGTAGTTACACGAACAAGTGGCCCTAAGTCAAGCACCTCATTTTTATTGGTCGAGAATGTAAAAGTACTTCCCCACTTAAATCCAGTAAGGGCCTGTACATTTACCGTATTTACTAAAAACTCCAATCCACGGTTTCGAGTTTTACCTAAGTTGACCAATCTACTTGGAAAACCAACTTGCTGAGGCAGCTGAACTGTCAGCAATAAATCTCTTGTAATGGTATTATAAGCATCTAAAGTAAAACTGACTCTTTCGTTGGCCATCTTTATATCTAAACCTGCATTCCATTGCGATGAAGTTTCCCAGCTAAGGTTATCGTTAGGAATATTTGTTGAATAATAGTTTACAGGAATGATCCCATTAAAAATGTAACCGTTATTATTTGCAGTTAATTTGGCTAAAGAACCATAAGATGGAATAGCCTGGTTTCCAGAAGTACCATAACTTAAACGAAGAGAGGCATCACCTAGTGCATTTCTAAAAGGCTTCATCCATGATTCCTGTAGTAATGCCCATTTGAATGCACCAGATGGGAAAAATGCCCATTTGTGATTTGCAGAAAAATTTGAAGAACCATCTGCTCTACCTGTAAATGTAAGGTAGTATTTTCTCTTATAGTCGTAATTCACTCTTGCTAAAGCCGATACCATGGTGGGATCATCTAAATTTGAAGTAACCGTAGTTCCTGCAATTTCTGCGGCTTGCATATTATTATCTTCCACAGCATCTACCAGGTAACCCTGACCTCTTTGCCATTGGTTAACAGCTTTAGATTTTTGCATAGTCCAACCACCAAGTACACTTAGCTTATGTTGATCTGTCCAGCTTTTAGCATAAGAAATTGTAGTTTCACTTAGTAGTTTTTCATACGTATAAGCTTGTTTAACAGCATAACCACCTTGCTCTAAAAACTTTCTTCTAGGTAGTTCTCCCGGATCATAACGACTTACATTCAGGAAATAATTGGTATTGCTGAAAGCAGATTTAATTTTCAGGTTTTTAATAGGTTCATATTCCAAAAAGAAATTGGTCCATAAGTTTTTACGATAAGAAGTATTTTTCATCATATTAACCAACGCAACCGGACTATTGATTACCCCTCCGGAATACCATCCCGGATTCCAGTCCTCATAATCGCCAGCACCATCCTCACCACCATCATATACATTCATTACCGGCGGAATGGCCAGAGTTGAATTCCACCAACCTTCGTTAGAACCAATATCAACTTTATTATTTTCTGTAACAGTTGATGAATAGTTGAGCCTTAACCCACCTTTTAGTTTCTGCGAAAATGTTTTATCAAGGTTTAATCTTCCCTGGTATCTTTCAAAACCGGAAGATTTAATTACCCCCTTTTGATTCGCATAGTTTCCAGAAACATAATAGCGTAAACTAGGTACACCACCAGAAACAGATATCGTATGATTGTTATATGGCGCAACCCTCGTAACCTCTTTTGTCCAGTTTGTCCCCTCACCTAATGATGCAGCATCAGGGTAAGGCAGATTCACTGCATTTGGATTAGATAACAAGGTATTCTCATTAACCATTTCCGCATATTCACGGGCATTCATCATATCTAAATACCTTGGCAACTGAGCAAATCCACCTTCTGTATTGTAAGTAAATATATCCTTGCCCGGCATACCTTTTTTAGTGGTGATGATGATAACACCATTTGCTCCCCTGGAACCATAAATGGCAGTAGATGAAGCATCCTTTAACACCTGTATCGATTCAATATCCGCGGGATTAATGTTACTTAAACTCCCTGCATCTATAATACCATCTACCACGTATAAAGGTTCGTTATCAGCATTGATAGACCTTGTTCCGCGAATACGTACAGATGTACCTCCACCAGGATCACCGCCTGCAGAAATCAAATCAACACCAGCAATTCGACCTTGTAACATCTGATCAACCCTTACTACTGGCATCTTTTCAAGATCTTTCATATTAACACTTGCTACTGCACCAGTAAGGTCACGTCTGGTTACTTCGCCATAACCAACAACAACAACCTCATCCAAACCACGTTGCTCTTCTGTTAAAATGATTTCCTTATAAGCAGCAGAACCAACTCTTATTTCAAAGGTTTTAAAACCCAGCATTGAAAATATCAGAATATCATTCTTTACAGCTTTCAGCGTAAAATGACCATCCTTGTCAGATACCGTACCCGTAGTTTTCCCTTTAAGCTTAATACTTACTCCAGGTAATACCTTTGGCGGACTCTGGGCATCCACAACTCTACCTTTTACTGTTAAAATCGTGTCTTGTAAGGCTGTTGTCATAACTCGTTTCCTTGTAATAATCACAGTTTTATTACTTATTGAATAAGTAAAGGGTTGCCCACTAAGACTTTTTGTTAATGCTTGTTCAATTGTAGAATTTTTAATGTGGATGTTGATCGGCCTGGCTTGTTTAAGGTCATTATATTTGTAAAAGAAGAAGTATCCACTTTGTTTTTCTATCGCCGAAAACACATCTTCAAGCGGAATATTTTTTCCAGAAAGGTTAATATTCTGAGAAAAACTTTTGGCACCAACATGCAGGCAAATAGTTAATAATATTAGCGTAAGTTTCATGATTAGAAACATTTTTTGTGGTAAAACCCATTGAATAAAGGCTTTACCACATAAGTTAAATTTCATACTTTTGTAGGATTGGATTAAATAATAAAATGATCTGTCAAATGATTTTTTTGTAGCTTGATCCTATACGGAAGGTGCTGGAACACCTTCCGTTCTTTTTGATCTGCCGTTTTTTCTAAGTCTGTTTCTTGGTCATATTATGTTGCTGGTTTGATTTTATTTGGTTAAAATTTTATCGTGATTTTTTTGCCCTTAATTTCATATCTGATCTGATTCAGTTCCAACACCTTAAGCATTTCAGAGATATCCCCTGTACGCCTGATCTTACCAATGTATACATCCTCAGATACATCGCCCTCATATGCTACCTCTATATCATACCACCTGGCCAATTGCCGCATGATGTAACGAATGTTTTGCTTGTTGAATTTAAAGTATCCGTCTTTCCATGCTGTTGCTTCTTCTATATCGGCCTGACTCACCTCTATCTTATTGGATTGATTAACAATTGCCTGCTCACCCGGCACTAAAACATCATGAGCATTTCCCGTAGCTACTTTTACAGAGCCTTCCAATAAAGTAGTTTTAACCTGCCTTTCGTCAGGATAAGAGCTTACATTGAAATGGGTACCCAGGACTTCTATATTAACATCCTTAATCTTTACAATGAATGGTCTGGCTTTATTTTTAGCAATTTCAAAATACCCTTCTCCAACTAACTCTACACGACGTTCACTCCCCTTAAACAATGTAGGAAAATGTAATGATGATTCTGCATTAAGCCAGACTTTACTACCGTCGGGCAACACCAACTGATATTGTTGTCCACGTTTAGTAGTTAGTATGTTTCGGGTTTCAGTATTGTTCCTGGCAACCATATCTTTATCAGTAAAAGAAGAGGCAGATTGCATATCATATATAATCTGTCCTTTAGCATTTTTACGGATAACAACACCTGTCTGCCTGGCAAGATCTCCATTAACAGCATCAGATAATATAATCTTCTCACCATTATCAAGTGTTAATGTTGCAGAATTCTTATCATCTATTACTGGTTTTGTAATTTTCACCTGATGTACAACTGGCGTCGGTTTATCCTTGTGTAAAAACAAATTGATCCCGAAAGCAACAAGAATAACTGCCGCAGCGGCCGCATAAGAATACCAACGACGCAATATCCCTTTGCGAGGAATATCAGTATTGGTACGTTTTTCCAATATTGCCCACATTTCAGCTTTAACCCTTTCATCATCTACCTCTAGCTGATCCTTTTCTCTTTTATCAATTTCATTTACATACCAGGCTTCAACAACAGCCCGTTCTTCGGGTGTACAGTTACCTGCAAGGTATTTTTTATATAATGTTTCCGCTTGTTGGTTCTTCATATCTGGCGACAGCATAAAAATGGCTGTTTAAGTATAAGAAAGCTGAACGAACGTTTTGTGTAAGATAAAAATGAAATATTTTTATTTAGAAGATAGAAAATAGCAAATTGATTCTGGAACGCAGGATTTTGAGTGCATTACTCATCTGCTTTTTAACCGTATGATCAGTAATACTTAACTCATCAGCGATCTCTTTATAAGAGTAATCATACTTTCTGCTCAATTCAAATACTGCCCTCATTTTTTCGGGTAAATTTGCCAATTCAGCCTCTATTCGTTTTATGAGTTCCTTTTCATTTACAAGATTATCAGTACTGCACACCCCTTCTTCAATTGCCAGTTGCAAAGAATCCATGTATTTTGTCCTCACCTTACTATGATCTATCTGATTTAAAGTTCGGTTTCTTACAGAGGTGTACAAAAAAGCTGATAAAGAAATCTGTAATTCAAGTTCTGACCTTTTTACCCATAGCATAGTAAATACATCCTGAATAACATCCTTGGTTTGCTCAGTATCCTGCAACATCCTTAACGAATGTCTGTATAGTACCCCCCAATACCGGTTATAAATTTCTTTATAAGCCATGTGATCTCCATTTTTTAATAAATGAAGCAAATCAGCGTCCTTATGATCACTATATTCTAACATGATAAAAAAATCCCTGGCTCGTGGTTTGGTATTATGGATGCCAATATTATAGATTAATTTCCAAATGACAGCAAAGTATCGTGTTATTATATTGTTAAACTGTGTTTCCAGGAGATTTTAGCACATAATAAAACAGGTCGCATCATGATTTATGATACGACCTGTCCGCTTTATATCCTTAGTTATTAGGAACGAATAAGCTTAATAGCTAACTCATATCCCACACAATCCAATTAATCAAATGTTGGCTGCAAAGGTTTTTCCTTTTTAAATACAGCACCAAAAAGTAAAGCAACAACAAATACGATAATTACCCCAATAACATGCCCCTGTATGGTTTGCATGATGGTGCCTTTATTTTTTTTATCAAATTCGTCATTCATTTCTTCAACCTTTTTATCAATCGTATCTTCATCTATTCCTTGACTTTTCATCATTGATGATGTAGCATTCACGACTGTTGTCTGAATTCTTTCAGTCATATCTTTTTCAATAAATTTATTGAAGATTACACTTCCAGCAGTAGATAAAGCATAAGCGACAATAAACATGATAAAAATACCAGATGTAGCCTGTCTCAATGTCCAGAATCCACCAATCTTTTTCCTGAGATCAAAACAGAAAAACACTGCAGCAATCAGGGGGATGACTAAACCAAATATCATAGGAACAACAAAAACCGTCATCATCGATTCAGTTCCTACTAATAAATAAGAAGTAATAATCCCCAATACCAGGGAAATTAATCCTAAACCTATCCCGTTTTTTAAAGCCTCAGGTTTTAAGCTTTCTATAGTTGATGTATTTATAGTCATAATATTAATTTAAGCTTCGTTGAATGCTGAAATCAGTGAGTATACAGCAATATCGAACTCCTTATTAGCACTATAGCTATTCAAATCAGCAACCACTTCAGCATTTGCTTTCGGTTGATGGAAGAAAACCATAAATGGAACAAATAACTCTTCCATTTCTTCGGCTAATTCAATCATTCCTGCATGACTGCAAATATCTTCTACACTACTATCCACCAATTGTTGATTACTGATTAAGTCTTCGTAAATATGAAATTCATCCTGAAACTCATCTTCTTCAACTAGTAAAAACTCTTTTAGGAAATCATCCAGCTCAGGTTTAATCTTTTCATCATGACACTCATTAATGTACAATAACAAGTTCAACAATTCGGTTCCTCTATCAATCGTTTCTTCTTCAATATCTGCCCATTCTTCAGAATCCAGATAATCCTCTTCCAATTTCTTCACATCATTAGCAAAGAAATTAATCATCAATAGATCGAAGAATACCTCTCTTAATTCCTCAAATGCAGGATATTCATCAAAAGCAGCATCAAACTCTTCTACTTTTTCTAAAAAACCTAAATCTTTACTAAATACTTCAATTAAATTGTTTTTTAGCTTTACTGAATCATTTCCCGATGCTGTTGCAAACTTATCCAGTGATGCAACCAGCGCAGCTTTTACGTAATTATCCATATGATTGTGATTGTTTGTTATTGTATACCAGCTTTACTTTACCGGTTAATTTCTGATTTAATAAGGGTGAATTTGCAGATTTAGATAAATTATTAGCGGCATTAAATGTCCACTCTTCTGTTGGGTGATAAACTGTAAAATTCGCCTCTGCTCCTTTTTCTATTACCGGAGCTGTCATACCTAAAATGGCACGTGGATTTATAGCCAGTTTTTCAGCGATCTGTGAAGCTTCTAGCCCCGCTTTAAGCAATAATGGCAATACAGTTTGCAGAGCGATGATACCATAAGCAGCAATTTCAAACTCCACATTCTTAAATTCTATTTCATGTGGGCGGTGTTGTGAGCTGACCGCATCAATTACACCATCTTTTAATCCAGCTAATAGCGCCTTTACATCTGCTTTTCCACGCAAAGGAGGTTTCACTTTATAATTACTATCAAAATCTGATAAAAGTTCTTCAGTAAACACCAGGTTATGAGCTGCAACATCCGCAGTAATTTTAAGTCCGTCCTTTTTAGCTTTTTTCAGCAAAGCGACAGAACCGGCTGTAGAGATATTACTGATATGAAGTCGGGCATCATGATAAGTTGCAAGGAAAATATCTCTGCTGACCTGCATTTCTTCTGCTAAGGCAGGAACACCTTTCATTCCTAACAGCACACTATTTTTGCTTTCGTTGATCTGCGATTTACCTGCTATTGATTTATTTTCCGGATAAACCATCAATAAACATCCAACACCTTTAGCATATTGAAGTGCACGGCTCATAAAACCATCATCAGTAACAGGCTTATTGCCTTCCGAAAATGCGATAGCTCCGGCCTCCTGCATATCATAAAGTTCGGCAAGTTCTTTTCCTTCCAAATGCTGACTGATGGCTCCTACTGGCAGTACATCAACTAAATTACCTTTTGCTTTATTAATGATATAGGCTACCTCACCTTTAGAATGTACAATAGGTTTTGTATCAGGCAAAACTGCAAGTCCAGTAAATCCTCCAGCTGCAGCAGTTGCAGTAGCTGTATAAATATCTTCCCTGGTTTCAAAACCAGGATCTCCGATAGAACAGTTCAAGTCAAAAAAACCGGGAGATAAGATCATTCCTGCACCATCAAATACAGTCTCACCTTTTACCGGGCTTAATTTACTATCTATAGCTATTAGCTTACCTTGTTCTACACGCACATCACATTTTTGCTTGTTAAACTTACTATTGGGATCGGCAATGGTTACGCCTGTGATGAGAAGATTCATGTTGTCTATATATTTTTTGAAAGTTTAAAAAATCTGATCAGTACTATTTCAATGGCTAGAAAAACAACAGCTAAAATTAGGCAAAGTTTCCATAACTCGCTGCTCTTATTTTTCAACTCCACATTCATAGATAAAGCGTCTTTCTTAGAATTGTAAAACGCTATATTTTGTTTGCCAAATAAGGCTTTAACTTCATTTTCATCAGCATAATGCATATCTGATTCCAACCGGTCATCATTAAAAGCCACTACCGATAAAAGTTCTTCTGCTTTTTTTAAATCGTAAAACCCAGCTCTTTTTACCTGATCGGCTATATATAATAAAGTCTTGCCTGGCGTTTGTCTGACTTCAGGAATCACTTCAAAATCTTCAGATACCAATTTTAAAGATTGATTACCGGAAAGACTGATACGCTCGCTTTCCAGCAAGTTATCTTTCCCAGTAGTATAATACAATGGTTGTTCTTTTGTACTTGCAAAAGCTATTTTAAACATTAAGGGTACAAAAACAGGATGTAACGCCATATTGCCATCTTTATCACTCAATGAACTGGCCGATAAATAAATTTTACCTGCTCCGATATTGTACCGGGCAAACAGGAACCTGTTAAGAGGTAGTTTAAGAATATTCTCTTTGTTACTTGAATTTCGTTCAGCATAACTGAAATACCTGTTTACAACCGGAAGATCAATGTTTTGAGGCACCTGTTCAAATACATCATTAAAGATGGAATGTTTTAAATCGATGGTACTTGCAATAGCAGGCCCTATATTTAATTGCTGGACTCCAGGTAAAGACAGGCTGGTTAAAAATGAGGTATAAGTTGCAGCATTGACATCCAAATCAGGGAAAACAACGACTGAACCTCCATTTTCAACATACAGTTTAAGCTGTTGAGCCAATCCAGAAGACGGTTCCTTTAAACTATTTAAAACAATCAGACTATAATCTTCAAAAGCCGAATATCTGATATTCGACTCTTGCATTTCGGTAAGTTTAAAGTAAGGATCTGCAGAGAAAAGTGAACGGATATACTTTTCTGAGGAATTACTGCTAATACTTAGCACATTCAAATCCTGTGCTACTTTAAAGCTAAAGTTTAGCTGATCATCGAAAGTAAGTGGAAAATCTTTAATCGTAATCGTTGCTTTTTGCCAACCTCCTTTCAGTCCGCTAAATGACAAGGTATCTTTTAATGTTTTACCTGCAGCAATTTTCACATTACTTATTGCCTTTTGCTGCTTATTGATGGTCAATTGTAATGGAATATCAATAGCATCCTCCTCACTGTAATTACCTAACTGTACAACAAACTGTTCGGGCTGATTTGGCAAATGAACTGGTGAAATGCTCCAAACGCTATCAACTGATATATTTGGCAAGCTGTTGGCATTTAATTTTATAAATGAATAGTCTACTGATTCATTTTTCTTTATCGGCTTTTTCCCTACAAAAGTTTGTTGAAAATCAGAGATCAGATAAGCCGCTTCATTTTTATTCGCTGAGGCATCTGTTTCAATACGATTCATTACCTGTTGAAGAGATCTTGCAGCTGTTGATATTTTTATACCATCCAGCATACTGATTAGCTCTTCTTTATTTACCGCCTGCTGATGCTTGCCCTCAAAATCATTCGTAACTAATCTGAATTGATCTGTCAGTGCGTATGAATTTACAATCTCCTTTGCCTTACGTTTTGCTTCTTCCAGCAGGCTACCTTCTTTATTAAGGCTTTCCATACTGTATGAATTGTCAATGTATATGCTTATGAGAGTGCCTGAAGCATTATTAACATTTTGATTTGATGATGGGATAAATGGTCTGGCAAATGCGAGTACTAAAAAAACGATAGCCAAAATTCTACTCAGCAATACGAGCAGGTGTTTTAACTTTTCTCTGGATGAATTTTGTTCTTTAACTGCCGACAGGAACTGTACGTTACTGAAATAAACTTTTTTAAATTTCCTGAAATTGAACAGGTGTATTACAATAGGAATTGCTATTGCCAGCAGCGCAAAAAGAAAACCTGGATATAGGAAATTCATTAAAAAACAAAGTTAGCAATTTTACATGAATTTCTTCATGGCTGCATACAAAGTTTCATCTAAACCGTAAACGTCTGCTCTATATTGTATTACTCCATTTTTAGACCATGCAGTAACATAATTGATGATAAGTGGAATTGGTTTTTTAGGGCCAAACCACTTAGGTTTTAACTGAAATATATTTACGGTATCTGCCTTTTTCGCTAGCTTTTTTCTGTAGACATCCATTTTGGTAGTATCGAGTGGTGGCAAGCTTACCTCCATCCTCAACTGGTCATATTGATACTTGTCTTTTACCATCATCTCAGCAAACTCCAAAGGTTTTTCTACTCGTACACAACCATGACTGATAGCTCTGTTTGCTCTTGCAAATCCACTTTTATTATTGGTATCATGTAAATATATGCTCGAACCATTGTCGAATATAAACTTAAACTTACCAAGTGCATTGCCCTCACCAGAGCCTTGTTTAAATTGAAAAGGAAGCTTTTCACGAGAATACTTGTTCCATTGAATAGTATCCGGATCCATTACCTGCTTACCTTTGTAATATACTTTGATATTATTATTGGAAAGATAATAGGGGTCTCTGACTGCCTGCCAGTATATTTCACTACGAGCAATACTAACAGGAATATTCCAGATTGGGTTTACCTGTATAGAATTCAATTTGCTATACAATATTGGGGTTTCATGATTTTTAGGTTTATCATCAAGACTACCCGATTTTGCATACAACTTTAATTTCTCTGCATAACCAGCTTCACGAACTGCACCTACACAAACCTTCATATGACTTAAAGTATCTTGTTTGTCAAACCAGGTTAATGAAAAATCAGGAATATTTACTTCTACATATTCTTCACCAAGATCGGGCAATTTCCACCTCAACCTTTCCAGGTTCACCTTTATCGTTTTTAAGGTTTCATCATCGCCTTTACCCGTTCGTTCCTTTTTGAGCATTGCCCTTTGCAACTCGCGGTAACTTTCTGAAGCAGGCTGTATATCCTGAAGTAATTTCGTCAAATCTTCTGTTGCCAGAACGGCAGTAATACTTATACTGTCAGGTCTTTTAACCGGCACATAGTACCGAGAAAGAAGTTTACGTGGATTTAAACTACCGTAATAAATGAAATTATTGTATTTGATCAGGCTCTCTGCCGCATTCAGTTCCAAATCTGCCACTACAGGATAAACTTCAGATATCGATTTGAAGTCATTCGCAGACAATTGTGCCATCAGTGTTTTCAATTTTTTAAAATTAAACACCTGTGGATTAAAACCATGTTCTTCACTTCTGCTGATATAATTTTCAAGTGAATCTAATCCTCCATTGGCAAAATATTTATTTACCAGTCTTGGCTCGCTATTGTTTTGTAAATAATAGGCAGCAATGGTATTTGGGTTAGAAAAACCGCCTTTAAGGGAATCTAAATGTTTTTTAAAAATGACATTGAATTCTGCAGTATCGAACTTTTTATAAAGCTTATTGTTAAAATGCTCGGATAGCATCAAACCCACTTCTGGAGTTTCTTTAAACCAATTACAAGCGCTAAACGTTAAACAAAAAGGGATTAGAAAAAGTAAGACTCTTTTCAAAATAATAGGATTGAAATGCAAAAATAACGTAATTTAGTATTGTCATCTGCCTTTAATCAAATTAAGTGCCAAGAAGCAAAAGTATTATTTTACACCCTGTTTCTTCATCTCCTTTTTAGTAAGCTCTTTTTTTAGAACTTCTACAGGCAACAAAACACTATATTCCTTTCTTGATTCCAGGATAATGTTTGGATTTTCGACAGTAGTAAAGCGTGGCGTTATAAAACCGTATAAGCTTTTAGAGTTCTGAAGTGTTTGGGAAGGATCTATCTCTGTTGACTTCAGATACGTCAACATAAGTGAAATACCGAATCCAAGTTTAGTGTTACTACTACTATTTAGCCCTAATGCTGTACCTGGAAAAACAGTTTGCCCCTTTTCTATAACAAAACTACCTTTCTTAAATCCTCTATAAGTAGCAAGCGTGCCATCAGCATGCTCTATAATTAAATCATTGCTTTTGCTACTATAGGCTACATCACCAGTCTTATCCGTATCATGCAGATCTCTAATTTCTACAACAATCCCTTTCCTCACTGCTGTAACAGTATCCTGAGTCTTGCTATAAAAACGGTAAGCCTTCCAGTCAGCCGGGGTAGCATTACCAAAGTATTTAGCTCCAACAAATCCAGATTCCGCAACCATCACTTTTGTTCCTGCTTTATAAGGTAAAGTATAAATAAAATCAGCATTGTACTTTGGCTCAAGCTTCCCTCTAATATATCTGGATATATAAGAATAACCGATACCTTGTCCCTCATTTTTTGGTTTCAGGGATAATATATTTCCAGAGTACCCTTTAATGGTCAATTCCTGTTCACTAGACGCATCAGTATTTGTCAATTCCCGGAATTTAATGAGGACGGTAAATGTGCCAGGTTCTTCCTTCTCAAAGGAAATATCTACACTTTTATCGTTGTTTACCTTAGATGTAATCTTAACCGGACTTTCCTGTGCATTTACGCTCAATACTCCAAGAGACATAGAAAAGATTAGAGCAGCTAATATTATTTTATTGATCATTTTAAAAGCATTAATGTATTGTGCAACATTACTAATAAAAATAATTAAAAGCTATATTTCATTTGAGATTGCTAATTCAAACCAACTCGATCTTATTAAACTCAAGATAGCCCATGAAACAGCTTAGATAGTTATTTGTAAAATCAATTAACAATTACAAGGTGACTACAGTATTTAAACTATATGAATGACCCTGTTACCACCCTGTTTAGACCCTGTTTGCACCCTGTTTAGATATAGTAAAGATTAAACGCTGTCTTGAACTAATTTGAACCCGATTTATACCACAATTAACAGTCAGATTAATCCCAGCATCAGCATACAACTTTCAATTTTGCCATGCTACTTTAGTAAAAAATACCAATTTTGCTATTAATTTACAGCACTTATTGTTATTTTTGCTGTAAATTAATAGCAAAATGGAACATCTCCAAATTAAATCAAATGTAATAATTGGTCAGCAATCACTGAGTATTGTTCGTCCACTGTCAAAATCCATTGATTGGAATGACAGATTAATTGCAATTCTTGGTGCAAGGGGAACAGGAAAAACCACGCTACTATTACAAAGGTTAAAGTCAGAATATGGCACTAGTAACGAAGCTATATATATCACAATGGATGATATTTATTTTGCCAACCACCTTCTTTCTGACCTGGCGGAAAAGTTTAGGCAACAGGGAGGAAAAATACTTTTTATAGATGAGGTACATAAATACCCAAACTGGGCCAAAGAAATAAAAAACATCTATGACTTCTATAAAGACCTTAAAATTGTTTTCACAGGCTCTTCCATCATAGATATTAATCGTCAAGATGCAGATTTAAGCAGGCGCGCAATACAGTATGAAATGTGCGGATTATCTTATCGTGAATTCCTTCAATTTACAGAGATTGGCAAATTCGACGTATTCAAGCTCGAAGATCTATTAAAACACCATGTAGAAATTGCAAATGAATTGGTTTTAAAATTCAGACCAATTCAATACTTCAATGATTATCTGAAGCATGGCTATTATCCATTCTTTATAGAAAACATTGCTACCTATTCAATACGAGTAGAACGGGTTGTACGTCTGATTATTGAAGATGATCTTCAATTTATTGCTGGTTTTAATCCACATCATTCCAGAAAAATTTACCAACTTATGTCTATTCTGGCTACAAATGTCCCTTTTAAACCCAATATTACAAGCCTAAGTCAAAAGACCGGAATACATAGAAATATGATTGTTGAATACTTGTATTACCTTAATAATGCACGTTTAATCAATACATTGTCGGCTGATGGACGAAGCATCAGCATTTTACAAAAACCAGATAAGATCTTTCTGGAAAATACAAATCTTCATTATGCTCTTGCTCCAGATAATGTTGACATTGGTTCGTTAAGAGAATCCTTCTTTATGAATCAGCTCAGCAATGCAAAACACCATTTAAGTTTACCTAAAACCGGTGATTTTTTTGTTGATGACAGAATTACTTTTGAAATAGGTGGAAAAAATAAAACGAATAAACAAATCAAAAATGTAAGTGATGCTTTCATTGCAATGGATCAACTTGAGACAGGTATTAATCATAAAATCCCACTATGGTTGTTTGGGTTTCTTTACTAAAACCAAGATCCGGACAGCAATTATCTACTAGATTTGTATATTTTATTTGGAATTGCCGTTTCAATCCCTATATTTGCAGCTCCTCATAATGCTAGCCATTGTTGATAAGGAACTTAAGATATTATATGAAACACCTTTTGAACCATCATTTACATTTGCACCATCGCCAATTGGCGATGTATATGTAATGTTTTGTACTTCAAAACTTGTTTCCGAAATATTTTCTTGTTCAATCAATAATTCTAAAAGCACTAAGTGAAAACACTAAAAATTGCTATCCAAAAATCGGGTAGGTTAAACGAAAAATCAGTAGAGATTCTTAAAAATTGTGGTCTATCATTCGAGAACTACAAAAGTTCATTAATATCAACAGTTACAAATTTCCCTTTGGAAATTCTATTTCTGAGAGATGATGATATTCCTGAGTATGTGCAAGACGGAATTGCCGACTTAGGTATTGTTGGTGAAAACGTAATTGTTGAAGCTGGCGCTAAAGTTACTTACCTGCAAAAACTAGGTTTTGGTAAGTGTACTTTGAAAATTGCCATTCCTAACGAAAGTAACATCACTGAAGTTGCTCAATTAAGCGGTAAAGCAATTGCTACTTCTTATCCTGTAATTCTTGAAAAGTACCTGAAAGAAAACAATGTAAATGCTGAGGTGAGAATGATTTCGGGATCAGTTGAAATTGGGCCGGGACTTGGACTAAGTGATGCGATTTGCGACATCGTTTCTACAGGTGGTACATTAAAAAACAATGGACTAAAACCTTTCTCGGAAGTCATGAAATCTGAAGCGATACTGATTGGAAAAGAAGGTTCGGATTTACTTCCAGAAGTTCAGGAATTGCTACAACGTATCCGTTCGGTAATGCGTGCAAAAGAAACCAAATACGTAGTGCTTAACGTTGCAAAAACCAACCTTAAAAAAATAGTAGATTTATTACCAGGAGTAAAAAGTCCGACCGTAGTTCCCTTGTTTGATGAAGACTGGGTTGCTGTACATTCGGTAATTGCAGAATATGATTTCTGGGAAAAAATCAATAGCCTAAAAGCTGCCGGTGCCGAAGGTATTGTAGTGATGCCTATTGAAAAAATCATTGCTTAAGAAAAAGGTATTTTTCTTTAAAATGCAGACCATTTTATAGGAAAATCGGCAAAACAACCATTAACTATTAGTTAAACTAAAAATATAAAACATTGAAACTCTACAGATATAACGATTTAACTAAACAAGAAATTGAATCAATCTGTTTGCGACAGCTGGAAGACGACATAACCATTGGAGAAAGGGTACAAAGCATTGTAAACCGAGTAAAATCGGAAGGTGATGAGGCCTTATTTGACTATGCACTTACGTTCGACAAGATTCAACTTGAACAGCTTTTCATAGAAAAAGCCGAGATCAGAAGTATTGCCGAAACAATACCTGCTGAGGCAAAATCTGCAATTGATACCGCTTACCGGAACATCAAAGCTTTCCATGCAAGTCAACAATACAGGGAAGATAAAATAGAGACCATGCCCGGTGTTACCTGCTGGCGAGAAACACGCGCAATAGAGCGTGTAGGGCTTTACATTCCGGGAGGAACGGCAGTTCTACCTAGTACATTTTTAATGCTTGGTATACCTGCTGTATTAGCCGGATGCAAAGAGATTGTGGTATGTTCTCCACCTCAAAAAGACGGAAAAACCAATTGCTATTTAGCCTATGTTGCCGTGTTACTCGGCATTGAAAAAATATACCTGGTTGGCGGTGCACAAGCAGTTGCTGCAATGGCTTACGGAACAGAAAGCGTACCTAAGGTTTATAAGATCTTTGGACCTGGAAACCGTTATGTAACGCAGGCTAAACAACTGGTACAATCGGCTGCAGGTACTGCAATCGACATGCCTGCCGGTCCATCAGAGGTTTTGGTACTCGCAGACGAGACTGCCAATTCGTCATATATTGCATCCGACCTTCTCGCTCAAGCTGAACATGGCACTGATAGTCAGACCATTTTAGTAGCCACTTCCAGTAAAATCATAGATGATACTTTAATCGAAATCGAAGCTCAATTGAACAGATTATCTAGAAAAGATATTGCAGAAAAGGCCATTTCAAACTCCTATGCAGTGCTTGTAGATAGCCTGGAACAAGGGATGGAATTCAGCAACACTTATGCTCCGGAGCATTTAATCCTATCATCAGATCGATTTGAACAATTGATTCCATTGATCAGTAATGCAGGTTCTGTTTTCCTTGGAAACCTTACACCTGAAAGTGCGGGTGATTATGCTTCAGGAACAAATCATACACTTCCTACCAGTGGTTTTGCAAAAGCATATTCAGGTGTATCAATGGATTCTTTCGTTAAAAAAATCACCTTTCAGCACATCACGCCAAGGGGATTAAGAAACATAGGAAATACGGTTGAGGTACTGGCAGAAGCTGAGGGTTTGGACGCTCATAAAAATGCAGTAAGCATTCGTTTAAAAATGATTTAGTAAAATCGTTATACCGACTCTTTCCGGTATGACGATAGCCATAAAAATATTGCAATGGACATTAACAAATTACAAAGAGAAAATATCAAAAACCTTCGCCCCTACTCTACTGCAAGGGACGAATATAAAGGGCAAGCCAGCATATTTCTGGACGCCAATGAAAACAGCTATGGCTCTCCACTTAATCCGGGCACTACAGCTGACAAGAATTACAACAGATACCCTGATCCACTTCAACTGGATTTAAAGGATGCTATTGGAAAAATTAAGGGCGTGCCTATCGAAAATACTTTCCTGGGAAATGGTAGCGATGAAGCAATTGATTTACTGTTTCGCGCTTTCTGCGAACCAGGGCAAGACAACGTGATTATCCTCCCTCCAACTTATGGGATGTATGAAGTTTCAGCAAGCATTAACAATGTTGAAGTTCGCAAAATAAACCTGCTTCCAAACTTTCAGTTAGACCTGGATGGCATTGCTGAAGCGATCGATAAAAACACCAAATTAATCTTTATATGTTCGCCAAATAATCCTACAGGAAACTCTATTATCCGTACGGATATTGAAACTGTATTAGCCAATTTCAATGGCCTTGTGGTTATTGACGAAGCGTATATCAATTATGCAAAACAACGCACTTTTATCCAGGAACTGACGGAATATCCAAATCTAGTGATTCTTCAAACTTTCTCAAAAGCATGGGGACTAGCTGCGCTTCGTTTAGGAATGGCCTTTGCAGCAAGACCGGTTATTGATGTTTTGAATAAAGTAAAACCTCCATACAACATCAATCAGGCCACACAAGATATCGCTTTGGCAGCCTTGCAGAATATAGAGCTGGTAAATGACTGGATAAAGAGCACTGTTGCAGAAAGAGAAAGCCTGAGTAATGATCTTGCTGCCCTCCCAATGGTTAAAAAGGTATATCCATCGGATGCTAACTTTATACTAATTGAGGTAGAAGATGCGTTAAACACATACAACTCATTGGTAGACGAAGGTATCATCATCAGAGACCGCTCTAAAGTCACACTATGCGAAGGATGCCTGCGTATAACGATTGGAACTCCAGAAGAAAACAAAACACTCTTAGAAACGCTAAAAACACTTTAAAAACCAACAACCTTAACCATAAAATGAAAAAAGTATTATTTATAGATAGAGATGGAACCCTGATTACTGAGCCGGAGGACGAACAGATTGATTCGTTTGCAAAGCTTGAGTTTTATCCGAAATCGTTATTTTATCTTGCCAAAATAGCTAAGGAGCTGGATTTTGATCTGGTAATGGTGACCAATCAGGATGGTTTAGGAACGGATTCACATCCCGAGGAAAACTTCTGGCCAGTGCATAATTTCATTTTAAAAACATTTGCAAGTGAGGGTGTAGAATTTAGTGAAGTTATCATTGACAAAACTTTTGCACATGAAAATGCCCCTACCCGCAAACCAAATACTGGTCTGCTGCAACATTTTTTGGCTGAGGGATATGACCTGAAAAACTCTTTTGTAATCGGAGACCGCATTAACGATGTGATTCTTGCGAAAAATTTAGGTGCTAAAGCCATCTGGTTACGTAATAATGATCTTTTAGGTGCTAATGAAGTACTGGAAAAAGCGGATACACTTGGCGATGTAATCGCCTTGCAAACACAGGACTGGGTAGATATTTATACTTTTTTACGCGCAGGAAGTCGCTTAGTATCTCATGAACGTAATACCAATGAAACCAAGATCAGCATCACTATTGATCTTGATGGTACAGGTAAAGCTGATATTCATACCGGACTGAACTTCTTTGATCACATGTTGGATCAGATTGCCCGTCATGGTAGCATCGATCTTAAAATAAAAACTGTTGGCGACCTGCATATCGACGAACACCATACTATTGAAGATACTGGAATTGCACTTGGTGAAGCATTTGCCAAAGCAATAGGAAACAAATTAGGCTTAGAGCGTTATGGCTTCTGTCTACCTATGGACGATTGTCTGGCACAAGCAGCGATTGACTTTGGTGGTCGCGCTTGGATCGTTTGGGATGCTGATTTTAAACGTGAAAAGGTAGGTGATATGCCAACAGAAATGTTCTATCACTTTTTTAAATCCTTTAGTGATGCTGCAAAATGCAACCTGAATATTAAAGCTGAAGGAGACAACGAGCATCACAAAATTGAAGCTATTTTTAAGGCTTTTGCTAAAGCTATTAAAGTGGCGATTAAACGTGATCCAGATAAATTGGTCTTACCAAGTACTAAGGGAGTATTGTAATGATTGGAATTGTAAACTACGGAGCAGGCAACATCTTTTCGTTGACATCAGCACTGGAAAGGTTGAATATCGCTTACGGCATGGTCAACACTGAGCCTGATCTGGATAAATATACCCACATCATCATTCCTGGTGTAGGACATGCTGGTACGGCCATGAATAAATTAGAGCAAACGGGATTGGTTGCCCCTATTAAAGCATTGAAGAAACCAGTGTTAGGTATCTGTGTAGGAATGCAACTGCTTACCGAACACTCAGAAGAGGGAAATGCTGCCTTAATGGGCATTGTACCTATTAAAACAAGATTATTCGATAAGAACCAGGGGATTAAAATTCCGCATATGGGCTGGAATAATATTGAGCACAAAAACAATTCGTTATTTCAAGGAATTGAAAGTGGCACACAATTTTACTTTGTGCATTCGTACTTTATTGAATATAACGCTACTTTTGACATCGCGACTGCAAACTATGGCATGCCATTTTCTGCAGCTGTACAAATAAATAATTTCTACGGCGTTCAGTTCCACCCAGAGAAATCTGGCACTGCCGGAGAACTTTTATTAAAAAATTTTTCAAACTTAAAACAGTAAAATGTACATTATTCCTGCAATTGATATTTTAGATGGAAAGGTTGTTCGCCTAACAGAAGGTGACTATAACAAGAAAACAGTTTATGATGTTTCCATCGCTGAAATGATAGAGACCTACCGGTCTAATGGCACAGAGTTTATACATATCATTGACTTAAACGGTGCTAAAGGCGACTTCAGCAATCAAAAAGAGCTATTTGAAGTCATCAAAAAAACTGATATGCGTGTTCAGTATGGTGGTGGTATCCGTACCATAAAACAGGTAACTGACTTGCTGGATGCAGGAATTCACCGTGTTATTGTGGGCACCCAGGCCATTACCAACCCTGACTTTTTACAGGAATTGAGCACTGAGGTTGGCAAGAAATACGATTATGCTAATCGTATCGTGATTGCTATCGATGTATTAGATGAGGTAATCAAGTATTCTGGATGGATGGAAAGTTCTCCAATAAAACTGATGGACTATGTTGATAAATGTTTACAGCTGGGCTTTTTCCGTTTCTTATGTACCGACATCAATAAGGATGGTAAATTAGGAGGAGCAGCAATGGATTTATACAAGAAACTGCTTGAGCATTCTCCTTTCATCAAACTGATCGCTTCTGGCGGAGTTAGTTCAATGGCTGATATAGAAGAGCTGGCAACACTTGATATTCGTTCTGTAGTAGTTGGTAAAGCTATTTATGAAAACAGAATAACGATTGAAGAGATTAAAGACTGGAATTTAAAGCAAATGACTTCTCTTTAAGACATGTTGAGTAAACGTATTATTCCATGCCTGGACGTAAAAGATGGTCGTACGGTTAAAGGTGTAAACTTTGTTGACCTGAAAGATGCTGGTGATCCTGTTGAACTTGCCTGGCAATATGCACAGCAAGGCGCTGATGAACTGGTTTTCCTGGACATCACTGCTACACATGAACGTCGCGGAACAACCATTGAAATGGTTAAATCAGTTGCGCGACAGCTCAATATTCCTTTTACGATTGGTGGAGGTATTACCTCTGTTGCTGATGCTGAAGCTTTACTGAATTCGGGAGCTGATAAAATCAGTATTAATTCCGCAGCTGTAAGAAACCCTCAGTTGATTGAAGATCTGGCCAAGGCTTTTGGGGTTCAGTTTGTAGTGGTTGCAGTTGACACCAAACTGGTTGACGGTCGGAATATGGTACATCTAAACGGCGGAAGATTAATTACAGAACTCCAAACAGAAGACTGGATTCTTAAGGCTGAAAATCTGGGTGCTGGAGAAATACTGCTCACCTCCATGGATCATGATGGGACAAAGAATGGATTCGACTGCCTGTTACTGAATAAAGTTGCCCGTTCTATCAATATTCCGGTTATCGCCTCTGGTGGTGCTGGTAAAATAGAACATTTTTCAGAAGTCTTTTTGCAAACAGGTGTTGATGCAGCCCTGGCAGCTTCAGTTTTTCACTTTGGTGAAATTCCAATTCCTGTTTTAAAAGAAGAATTAAAAAAACAAAATATTCCCGTAAGACTTTAAATATGGAAATAGCACTATCCTCAGAAAGACTGCTTTTAAAGCAGATGAACATTACTGATGCTCAGGACATGTTCATTTTAAACAGTGATCCTGAAGTGATTCAGTATACTGGCGATGTGATGTTCACTAGTATTGATGATGCTTTAAATCTGCTTAAAAACTACGATCAGTATACTAAATATAAAATGGGCAGGCTAAGTCTGTTTGATAAGGTTACTGGTGAATATATTGGTTGGTGCGGATTGAAATATCTGGAAGATTGTGGTCAGGTTGATATTGGTTATCGCCTCCTGAAGAAACATTGGGGTAAAGGTTATGCTACTGAAGCTGCATTGGTATGCTTAGACTACGGATTCAATACATTAAATCTTGAAGAGATAATCGGCACAGCGATGCTAGAGAATCCTGCTTCAATAAATGTATTCAAGAAGCTGGGAATGAAATATGACACTGATGAACCTTGTGGTGATAAACCCGGGGTCATTTATAAGATCAAAAAATCAGAATGGAAATAGATTTCGAAAAAACACAGGGTTTGGTTCCTGTTATTATACAGGATGAACAAACCCTGGAGGTTTTAATGCTGGGTTATATGAACCAGGAGGCCTGGGAGAAAACACAGGCTGAAGGTAAGGTTACTTTCTTTTCACGCAGCAAAAACCGTTTGTGGACAAAAGGCGAAGAAAGTGGCAACTTCCTTTTTGTAAAGGAAACACATATTGACTGCGATAAGGATACAATTTTAATAAAGGCTTCGCCTGTTGGTCCAACTTGTCATACAGGCTCTCGCAGCTGCTTTAAAACAGATTACAATCAAAACTTCATTTTTGAATTGGAGCAGATTATCAAAAGCAGATACGAAAATCCTTCTGAAGAATCGTATGTAAATAAATTGCGGGAAAAAGGGTTAAATAAAATTGCGCAAAAAGTTGGTGAAGAGGGTGTAGAAACGGTTATTGCAGCATTAAATGAGACTGATGTTGACTTTGTAAATGAAAGTTCTGACCTGATATTCCACTTGCTGGTATTGCTAAGGGAAAAAGGAAAAACACTTGCTGATATAGGATTGAACCTGGAAAGCAGGCACAAGAAATAAATTATGATCACACACCTACATACCCTTAGCGGCCATCAGAATCCGATTTATGCTTTAGCTAATTCCAATAAGACTAATGCTTTTTTTAGTGCTGGTAATGATAAGGGTGTGGTAGAATGGTCTTTAGATACCATGTCTTTTGTCAAGGTGATATTACCTGTGCAAAGCTCTGTATACGCTTTACACACTCACAACGACTTACTTTTTGTTGCCCAAAGAAGTGGAATGATACTCGTTTATGACCTATCAGAACAGAAAATAAAAGCAACCTTAAGCTATCACCAAAAAGGTGTTTTCGACATAAAAACCATTGCTTATAAAAACGAAATCATTAGTACAGGAGAAGATGGAAACATTGCTGTCTGGTCTTTAACTGACTTTACGTTACTATATCATTTTCCCGTTATACAGAACACAGTACGTACCATTGCACTTAGCAAAGATGATAAAGAAGTGGCTTTAGGTTGTAAAGACGGCATCATCAGAATTTATAACTCGGAGGATTACGAACTGATCAGAGAATTGCAAGGGCATAAATTTGCTGTTACAGCAGTACAATACTCGCCAGATGGCACTTACCTTATTTCTGGAAGCAGAGATGCACAATTGAAAGTATGGAACTTGCCAGATTATCGTTTAAAAGAGAATATACCAGCACACATGTTTAGTGTTTATTCCGTGGTATTTCATCCTACACTCCCCTATTTTGCTACTTGTAGTCAGGATAAAAGCATAAAATTGTGGGACAGTGAAAACTTTAAGCTTTACAAGATATTGAGCCTGGAGAAAAATACTCCAGGCCATTTTCATTCCATTAACAAGATGATTTGGAGCAGTGATGGCAAATACCTCATCTCTACCGGTGATGACAGACAAGTAATGATATGGGAGTTTACACCATAACATACTTATTTAATCGGCACTCTTTTCATTTCTTCTCTGCCATAAAATACTGGGAAGTACATCATTTCGGCTTTAGCCGGATTAAGAATGTAATTACCAGAGTATCTTGGCATCAATTGTACATTAAAAGAATAATTCCCTTTCTTTAGCTTGCTGCAAAATATTGTTGTTTTGTGTTTAAAGTATTCTCTGTGTGTCTCTATACCCCAAAAATTTTGCATTTTGTTTTCATATGAACAACCCGCAGGAATTGGGATTTCGATCATCACATAATCCGCATCTGCACGTACATTAACAACCACTTTTAAATTGGCGACAGTACCTGCTTTTAGCTTTTTAACAGCTGATCCATTCTGTTCAAATGATGTCACCACACTGAAATCCTTATCTACTTTTACAGGCTTAGGATTGTTGAATTGCTGATAGGCTGTGAAGTATACCGGAGCATCTCCTTTCTTATTTATAGTTAATGTAGTTGCATCAACTATCTTATCAAATGGAAATGTGGTTACCGTTTCTGTTTTGTTCAACACCAATGATGCCGGCTGAAACTTTTTACCTGGTGATGCCATCAGATCAGGTAATATGGTTTGTAGTATTAAAGATGATTCGTAAATATTACGCCATTTACCATCTTTACGTTGCTCTAAAAAGTAACGTTGAATAGCATCCAGTTCAGCAGTATGTCCGCCATTTGCCTTGAGAATCTGATAAGCCAGTAAAGTATTCTGAATGCTATTGTCCCAGAATCTCCAGCCTGCTTCTCCCCAATAGATATTACCAAACATGGTTTCATTTTTTAAGTTAAGCAACCATTTTATATCTATTGGCATTCCGGCTTTTTGTTTCAATTGCATCAATAGCAATTTTTCATATAATGGCTGATCAGCAATTGCTGCCACTCTTGAATCCGCTTTTCTCTCTAGTCTGTTTCTTTCTTCAAGCGCTGTCCTTTTCTTTTCAACAGCATTAATCCAATCGTTTATATAATACTTCTCGTCCAGAATACGCAACAAACGGATTCCATAAACCTGATCAAACCCTTTCTCATGTGCCATCTTACTTAAAAGATAGCGGTATAGCTTATCTTTATCCAGCTCTACCTTATAGCCTTGCTTCTGAGCATCTATTAAGGCCTCAACCACATGCAAGCTAATCCAAAGTTCCTCAGAACTATTTTGCCACCATCCCCAGGTGCCTTCCGGACGCCTACTGTTTTGTAGTTTTTTAAGGATCTCCTTAATGTTCTTTTCTTCTTTAAATGTTTCCCCAAGATATTTTCTAACTGATTTCTCTAACAATAGTGCTTTTAACTTAGAAGCCAATTGCTCATTACATAAATACTCGTAATTGCGAATTTTCTCAATCTCATCTAACAAAATTGGGAATAAAGAAGATTCAGCTCTAAGCTTTACCTTACCCAAACCAGCATCGAATTGATAGTTGATTGTAGTATCACGTGTCAAAGCATTAAAGAAACCTTTCGTTTCCATTACTCCAGCCTGTAACAATGGAATTTTACGAATTTCACCGTCGAAATATCCATTGTCCTGTTTCATGGTATATTCAAACTTAAGGCTATCTGTAATATTCAAATGATCAGGATGCATTTTAAATCCCGCCCCCTTAGCGACAATTGCCACTGTATCAATTTTAGCATTTTTAAAACTCAGCTTACTGTTTAATAACTCTGCATCATTATAAACAAACTTTCTGGTTACCGTCTCCTCCTGATTGTTATAATTCATCAACTTGCCAATTACATTAATGCTATCGCCAGCTAAAGCAAAAGTAGGAGACACAAAATTTGCACTTAGCGTTTTAAACGACTTGATATTTGTTTGTGTACTTCCGGTTTGTTTACGGCCATTCATGGCAATTAGCTGGGTATTCCAGTTGGTGATATCATCCGGGAATTTCACAGTAAAAGAAGCTTTTCCAGATGCATCCGTTAGCAATTTAGGTTGCCAGATGGAATAGTCAGAGAAGTTAGTCCGCATGGCACCCTGCTGCTGAACCAACTCACCACTTGGCAATGTTATAGCACTTCCTCCTTTAGTCTTAATTATAATTACTCCATTCGCAGCTCTGGCACCATAAATAGCAGATGCATCGGCACCTTTTAGAACCTCAACTGAAGCAATCATTTGAGGATCTAATTTATCTACATTACCACTATAAGGCAAACCATCAACAATGTACAGAGGTTTGTTATTAGTCGCAGAATTTGCGCCTCGAATTCTAATATCTCTTAGTACCACGTTATCCTGGATACTTACTCCTGCAAGCCTCCCCTGTAATGCATCTTCAGCAATTGCCTGTACAGAACCTGTCAAATCTGCCTTTCTTTGCGTACCATAGCCAACAACAGCAACTTCATTCAAAAATGAACTAGCAGCATTAAGTTTAATTGTCTTCACATTCCCGTTAGTTATGGGAAGCTCTACCGATTCATAACCAATAAAAGAAACCGTAATTTTACCCCGTTTTGGAACTTTAATACTAAAATATCCGTCAGCATTAGCTACTGCTGCATGGCTTATTCCTTTTAACTTTATAATGGCTCCTGTTACAGGCTCCTTACTAGCCGCATCTACAATACGACCAGTCATTGTACCTGTTAAAATTGCAGAATCAAAATGCTTATCATTCATGTTTTCGAGGATAGTTCTTTCTGCATCTACCTTACTACCGCTAGATCCAGTACGGACAGATTTAATCTTCTCATCAATATTCCTGCTTAGCTTATCGGCAGGTTTGATCGTCACCCCTTTCCATTCAAAATAGTTTGTACCGCCTCCTTTAACACTCATCCTTTCAATAACAAAGTACCGGTTATCTTTAAACAAATACATCACCCTGTAATCACTGGGTTCTAATGGATTAAAATAACCTGTATTACCTGGATAGATCTGAATAAAATCAGCTTCATCATGCTTATAGATAATAACATTCTTCAGATATGACAGGCGATTAGAAATTGAAGTATCAAGCTTCATAACCAATCTTCCATTATTCTTATTATACCTTCTATTCTGACTAAATAAAACGGTTGTACTACTTCTTAAATCCAGATATTCATTCCAGATACTATCTGCTTCTCCTTTTTTTAATGGATATTGCTTGTAATCATCTGCACCTGCCCCATTCAATGTGGTGTTAAAACCATAAGGTGTAGCGTATGATTTCTGTTTAAGTAAACCTGGTAAAAAGGTATAAGTATATCCCGGCTCTTTAATAAAATTGAGGTTAACATTACCTGAATTAAATTCTAACAGATTCTCTGAAAAAGGACCTATTAACAAACTATTGCTTATATTATTTGAGTTGATATATCTTTGATTTTGTCTTAGCCCAGCGGTAGGTAAAGCCGGACCTGAAAGATTTAATAAATGGGTATTATTCCCCGCTTTAATAGTTGTTTTATTTCCATTAAAATTATCTTCAATCCGGATCAGATGTTTTGTTAAATAGGCTGCATCTTCAGTGCTGAGTTCATTATTCGAAGCTGTAACTTTTGCTTTAGTATTCAGTACATCAGCAGCAACACTTAATATTGTTTTTTTTCCTTTTACAAGGTTATATGATGGAAGATCTATAGTATATCCAGCCGTACGCATACTAATATGATGCTCCCCCGCAGGAAGCCTGAAAGCATATCGCTGAAGTTGGTTCGTCTGGCTAAAGTATACCGGAACCCAATCTACATAAAGCACATGAATTGGAATAATTGCACCATCCTTAACTACAAAAGGAGCAATTATAGCATTATCAGTCTCATCGGAATCTTCCTGTATAGCATACAACTCTTTGGCCTGAGTAAATTTGTAATACTCAATAGTATCTAGCTTTAATTCTTTGCCCCATTTTTCCCAAACAAGCTTCATCTGGCCTGATAATCTCAACTCCTCAGCTTCAAATTGAGGTTTTTGTTTACGGCCATAAAATGGTTTACCAAAATATGGAACATTAACCTGATACCCATTTCTAAATTTTGTGGTATAAGCTAATGCTGTAACATCTGTCCCGGCTACAGGTTTGTCATTAACATCGGTAACCTTCACCTGCATATTTACCGTCTGTCCCGGATAAACCAAATCTGGAGCTAATAATTTTACATTTAATGAATTATTAGTAGTGTATGCGCTCCTCTCAACATTTTGTTCCCTTTCACCCCATAGATAGTTCAGTTTTATATGCGCGGGCTTGGTGCTACTATGCTTAACAACAGTGTCCAGACTACTTGCGTGACCTCTAAAAAGGATATCATTACCTGAGAAAACAGTATACCAGAAAGGAATTTTATGCACATTGTTTACAGCAATAATTATTGAATCTTTACTTTGTCTGGCAGCAATATTTAAGTCCGGCCGGAGATCGTCAAAATTAATGTCTTTTGTATAGCCATCAGCAGTTTTCACCTCATAACTATCCAATTTATAGTTCATTTTAATTTTTGTTGGCAACTCAACTTTTATAGAATCCTTTTCGTTACTAAAAGAGTAAACAGACTTCAAGACGGCTTTTTGCTTAATTGATTTCCCTTTTACCTGATAATCAATAAACAGACTATCCTTTACAAATTCAGTCTTGATTTCCTGATCTTTCATCGAAAACCTTAGGTTCTTGTATGCACGCTTATGCTCGTTATTACTATTTAAAAAGCTAAAAGACATAGATAAACTAAGGTCAGCCTTTGGAAATATACTATCTGGCAATACCATTTTTGTTTCACCAACAGGATCAAGCACTATGCTGGTTTTCCATAAGGTATCTTTTACAAATACATGAGGATTATAATACTTTATAGGTGAATTAGCAGTCATAACTACTTCTACGCGGCCATCTGGTACAGTCAGCTCATTTTCATCAGTAGCTTTCATAAACACGGTAACAGGATTGCCAGGATTATGTTCTTCTTTATCTGTTCTAACGTTAAAACTTATTGATTTTAGTTCGTAGTCCTCATACCTGAATTGTCCTTTATAAACATCAGCCCAGCCCTTTTTTGCAGGTTCTTTCAATGCAATACCATAATTACGGTCTAAAGTTAGCTTTAGACTATCTGCCAATACAAAACTATATTCATAGCCACCCTCATGATATGGATTTAAAGTTGTTAATAAAGTTCCAGGAGCGTTTCCATTTCTTAACAATTCTACCCTAAGTGGCTTATTCTTTAATCTTTTCCCATTGGCCTGAACCAGATATGCCTTAAACTTTACTGTATCTAAAGGTTTGTACATAGGCTTATTAAAAACCATGTAGCCAGAATATTTCGGTTTTACAACTTTTGCTCTTTGTTGCGGTTTCGGACTAAATATCCGTTTAAAAAATGAAGCTTTTTTGGCTGGTCTATAGGGTCTGTAAACATCTTGTTCTTCATAATTGAAATAGTTATTTATTCCATTGTGATTCACTGCAATCACAGCCAACTTATTTACCGACTGCGCTATGTATAATTTAGCTTGCTGATTATACTTTACAGTTTTACCTTTCCCAATTTTCACAGAAGCATCAGAGATCTCATTTCCTCTCAGATCTGTTACTGTAAATTGAAAATCATTTCTATTGTTTATAAACTGAAGATTTACGTTGTTCTCTGCCAGCAGCCTGTAAACCAGTTCATTTTTAACTGCTTTGACTTCCAGATAATTACCAAAAGGAAGCTTTTTGGGGTAGATATTACTTTTTACATTATAAAATGAATCAACCAACGTATGCAAATAATCATCATTAACAATCTGCTTACTTGCAGGTTCTTTGATTGATGCAATAGAAAAGGCTTCTTTATCCGTTAACTTATAAATATAAGTGTAAGAACCAGATGTGAGGCTATTTGTCAATTTCTTCTGCGCAAAAGAGGCAGTTACGGTTGCTAAAATTAGGAGTACTGAGCGTAAGAAATGCTTCATATAAATGTATTTGTAATATGGATGCAAATAATTGTCGATTCCATAAAACTAATACATTTTAATTAAGATGATATTTATTTAGCTTTATTTAACAATACTACATTAACCAAATCGCTTAATGATCCTAAGTTTATGTGTATAGCGACCTAGTTCTGCATTATAAATCCCTTGATTATCGATAGGGTCTATCCTTACACGTCCTGATGCATGGATAATTTCACTAGCATTCAACATGATACCGACATGAATAATGCGTCCTTCATCGTTATCAAAAAAGGCCAGATCACCTGCTTTCGCTTCTGGTAAAAAATCTACTGTAGTACCCTGTTCTCCCTGCTGACGCGCATCACGAAGTATATTAATACCATTTAACTTAAATACCACCTGGCTCAAACCAGAACAGTCGATTCCAAACAGTGTTTTCCCTCCCCATAAGTAAGGAGCATTTTTAAAAAACATAGCTGTATCTACTACTTTATCAATTTCAGGAGCTGACGAAGGTTGTTTTGGTATAAAGCCAACTTCAAAGCGTTCATCTCCTAAGTAACAATATCCATTTGAATATAAGGGTAAGTTACTTCCCGCAGGGACATAATATTTACTTCCATCAGCAGCAATGATTTCATTTACAACTTGTGCCGGTGCTAAAAAGGTCTTTCCATTACATTTTGAGTATTGCTCGGCAGTAAGATTACTTAATTGCTTAAAATCAAGCCAGCCTTCGTAGTTATCGTAAGCATTTCTGATCTTCCACCATTTATCAGTTTTTTCAATTATTTCTACATGATCGCCAAATAATAACTGAGACATAATCTCTGCTTTATCTGACTGATCTGCTCTTATTGGAGAGACAGCAACTCTGCAAATACCGTATTGTGGTTCCATAATGATAAAATCAATGTTATAAAATTAAACTTTTATGAGGTTAATTCGTTATTTTTATATAGAACATTTATAGATCAAGCGAATAATTATAATTTAAACTAACGACATGAACCTTAAAAAGATTTTAATTGCTGTTGATAATAGCACCTGCTCAGAAAAAGCGGCTAAAACAGGATATGAAGTTGCCAGAACTTTTGGTGCAGAAGTTGCACTTGTAAATATTATTGAACCTATACCGGCAAATATCAATCCTGATTTGACCTTGGCACCTGTTTTTTTAGAGTCGTATGATAATAGTGAAGAGAACAGCCATATACTTTTAAAAGAAATAGAAACTAAATACAGTCTTGGGATTCCTACCACTTATTTAAGTGTAATTGACAGTGCTGCGCATGGAATCATTAAACAATCTGATGAGTGGGGTTCTGACTTAATTGTAATTGGCACTTATGGACGCACTGGAATTTATCATTTCCTAATGGGAAGCGTAGCTGAACATGTTGCAAGAAAATCTGCCTGTCCGGTATTGATTATACCTAACAAATATGAGGAAAAATCATAAAAAAAGCCAGTCCTTTATCAAGACTGGCTTTCACTAGTTAATATTCTGAGCTTAATTTTCCTGATGTAACCAGGCCTTTTTAGCTAGTAATTCCTCTTCAGTTTCACGAACATCTTCATCATCTACACAACAATCTACAGGACATACCGCTGCGCATTGAGGTTCATCATGAAAACCTTTACACTCTGTACATTTATCGGAAACGATATAGTAAACTTCGTCAGATCCTGCTTCCTGAGCAGCTTCTGCATCAATTTCCTTACCTCCAAAATCAATAATACCATTTAAATTGGTACCATCTGAAAATCTCCAGGCTGTGCCTGCATCGTAAATTGCATTATTTGGGCATTCAGGCTCACATGCTCCGCAATTAATGCATTCGTCTGTTATTTTAATAGCCATGTCTTCGTCTATATCTATTGCTAAGATTACCTTTGCAACAGCAAATATAATACATAAACTTTAAATTCATTGGAAATATGCCAATCCTTAATAGCGAAAAACTAATTATTGCATTAAAAAAACTTAGTGACTTCATGATTGAACCCAGCGAGGCGTTCAAAAATCTAGTCTTATCTGCTTCAAATAGTAATGCATGGTTCACCGCAGAAGAAGTAAACAGGGCGTTAAATTCCCTTCATAATATGTTAAATCAACATGATCTTGAAATTTGGTTTAAAGATATTAATGTAACAAAAACACCAAAAAAAGTGGGATTGATTTTAGCAGGAAACATCCCTATGGTAGGTTTTCATGATGTAATTGCTGTTCTAGCCACTGGAAATATTGCTCTAATTAAACTTTCATCAACAGATGATAAACTGGTACCTGCTCTATTACAGGCACTAGTTAAATTTGAACCTTTACTCGCTGATCGTATAATATACGTAGAGCGTCTGAAAGATTTTGATGCAGTAATTGCCACAGGTAGTAATAATACTGCAAGATATTTTGATTTTTATTTTGGTAAAGGTCCAAACATCATACGTAAAAACAGAAATAGTGTTGCTGTAATTACCGGAAATGAAACAAAGGAAGAATTAGAACAGTTAGGACATGATGTGTTTGATTATTTTGGTTTAGGATGTAGAAACGTTTCTAAATTATATATACCTGAAGATTATGACATCAAAAACTTTTTTGAACCTATTGAAAAGTTTAATGACATCATCAACCATTTCAAATACAATAATAACTATGACTACAACAAATCCATTTATTTAGTAAATCTTAAACATCATTACGACAATGGGTTTTTATTATTAACAGAAGGCGATAGCCTTTCTTCTCCTTTATCGGTATTGTACTACGAAACATATACGAACATAAACCAAGTTGAAGAGATCCTTAAGAGTAAAGCAGATGATATTCAGTGCGTGGTAAGTAAAGCTCCGCTAAAATTAAAAACTCCGGTATTAGGTTTTGGACAGAGCCAAAATCCAAAACTATGGGATTATGCTGATAATGTAAATACTATAGATTTTTTAAGTAGGCTCAGCGGATCTTAACTGTTACCAGATAAATAGCCCTCATGTCTTGTTTCTCATTTTGAAATACTATTTTTGAACAATGTATGTTATAAAAGTGAAAGGCATTGCCAAGATTCCAGATTATGTACAATTAAGGGATGACAAATTTACCTTATTGGCTTATTTCAGAGTAGACAGACCAGATAAGTCATTAGACAAATTGGGTTTGAGGGATAAAGTGCCATACATTATGAATTTTGTAAACGATTTGCCATTTGGACAAATTGCTAAATTAGATATCTAGATCATGACAGGAAGCGCAGTTATAAATTTAAAAAACGTAGATGTATTTCAGCAAAAGCATCTTGTTTTGTCGAACGTAAACTTAAATATAGACAAAGGGGAATTCGTTTTTTTAATCGGGCAAACAGGCTCCGGAAAAAGCAGTTTACTTAAAATTATTTATGGTGACCTTCATATTGGTAACGGAGATGGACAGGTAGCTGGTTTTGATTTAAAAAAACTGAGCATTAAAGAAGTGCCTTTCTTACGCAGGAAACTTGGTATTGTATTTCAGGATTTCCAGTTGCTAACTGATAGAACAATTGAAAAGAACCTCGAATTTGTACTTAAGGCTACTGGCTGGACAGATAAAGACTTGATTAATGAACGTATTAAGGATGTGCTGGAAAAAGTCGGATTACGTTCAAAAATAAAAAAGATGCCTCATGAACTATCTGGTGGAGAGCAGCAACGTGTTGTAATTGCACGTGCACTATTAAACAATCCTGAAATTATCCTTGCTGATGAACCGACAGGAAACTTAGATCCAGATACTTCTGAAGAAATTGTAATGTTATTAAAGCAAATCAGTCAGAGTGGAACTGCCGTTTTAATGGCAACCCACGATTACCATATCATCAGAACATTCCCTTCAAGAATCATTAAATGTGAAACTGGGATTGTTCATGAAGACGCTCAGATTATTTAATATAATTTTCTGACAAAATTTTCTTATTCGGCCATTCTGTTAGTTGTTTCTAAATTAAAACTGACAGCATGACGGATATTACCTATTGGCAAAGCTTTTGAGTTCATAACCAAAATTCTACTATACTATGTTTAGCAAGAAGAAAAAAAACAATAATCAAGATACAACTATGCAAAATCAAGACCCTGCAGCAGAAATCAATGCTGAAGATCAATTGATACAAGATACAGAAGAAACGAATACTGAAGCTTCAGGACAAAATGAGGAAGCTACTGAAACTGTACCGGAACTCTCCGCAGAAGAAAAATTACAACAAGAGAATGCTGCTTTAAATGACAAATATTTAAGATTATTTGCAGAATTCGACAACTATAAACGTCGCACTCATAAAGAACGTTTAGAATTGCTGCAAACAGCAGGTAAAGACGTTATCATTTCCCTGTTACCTGTATTGGATGATTTCGACAGAGCTAATAAAGCTATGGAGAGCGCTACTGATATCGCTTCTATCAGTGAAGGTGTAAATCTTATACATACTAAGTTAAAAAATACCCTGGCCCAAAAAGGTCTTAAAGAGATAGAAAGTAGCAATACCGTTTTTGATACTGACAGCCATGAGGCTATTACTAAAATACCTGCACCTACAGAGGATCTGAAAGGAAAAGTAGTAGATACATTGGAAAAAGGATATACTTTAAATGACAAAGTGATACGCTTTGCCAAGGTAGTAGTAGGTAGTTAATATTTTATGAGCAAAAGAGATTATTATGACGTGCTTGGTGTATCCAGAAGCACATCGGCTGACGAAATTAAGAAGGCTTATCGCAAATTAGCCATTAAGTATCACCCGGACAAAAACCCTGATGATAAAGCGGCTGAAGAGAAGTTTAAAGAAGCAGCTGAAGCTTATGAGATTCTAAGTAACCCTGAAAAGAAACAACGTTATGATCATTATGGTCATGCTGGTGTAGGTGGTGCTTCAGGCGGTGGCTATGGTGGTGGCGGCATGAACATGGAAGATATCTTTAGCCAATTTGGTGATATCTTCGGTGGCGGTGGCGGCAGCCCTTTTGAAAGTTTCTTTGGTGGTCAGCAATCACGTGGTGGCAGAAGAGTATCGAAAGGTAGCAATCTGCGTATCAAAGTAAAACTTACGCTCGAAGAAATTGCCAATGGTACTGAGAAAAAAATAAAAGTAAATAAACAGATCGTCTGCAAAACTTGTGATGGTAGCGGTGCTAAAGACCGTTCATCAGTAAGTACTTGTAAAACCTGTGGTGGTAGTGGAGCGGTACGCAGAGTAACCAATACTATATTGGGACAAATGCAAACGACTTCAACCTGCCCTACTTGTAATGGAAGTGGATCTCAAATCACTGCAAAGTGTGGTTCATGCCATGGTGAAGGTGTTGTTAGAGGGGAAGAAACTATTACAATCAATATACCTGCCGGTGTAAGTGATGGTATGCAATTGAGCATGAGTGGAAAAGGTAATGCAGCTCCTAACGGAGGTATTCCTGGAGATCTGATCATCCTGATAGAAGAAATTCCACATGAAACCCTAAAACGTGAAGGGAACAATGTGGTTTATGATTTACATGTTTCTATTATAGATGCAGCACTGGGTTATAGCGCAGAAGTACCTACCATTGATGGTAAAGCAAAAATTAAGATTGAACCAGGTACCCAAAGTGGTAAATTACTACGCCTGAAAGGTAAAGGTATTCCTGAGATTAATTCTTATCACCGTGGAGATGAGATCATCCATGTAAATATATGGACGCCAAAAGCCTTAAGTGCTGAAGAAAGGGGAATCCTTGAAAGACTTAGAGAATCTCCAAATTTCAAACCGCAACCAGGTAAGAATGATAAGAGCTTCTTCGAAAAAATGAAAGAATATTTTGAATAATTAATTAAATACTCCAAAGGCCCGCTTAATGCGGGCTTTTTTTTAGAAAAAACTATTTAATAGCTTTATAGCCATAAATACATAACATGAAAGCAGCCGTTATAGATCTTGGCACCAATACTTTTCACTTAATCATTGCAGACCTATCATCCAAGGATATAAACATCCTATTTAAAACAAATGAACCTGTAAGATTAGGAGAAGGAAGAATTAATGATAGTATAATTATTCCAGAAGCTTTTGAAAGGGGTATAAATACCCTTAAAAATTTCAGAAAAGAAATTGACAAACATAATAACATTGATGTTGTTAAGGCTGTGGCCACATCAGCTATACGCAGTGCTGCTAATGGTACAGACTTTATAAATTCTGCCAAACAAGATGCAGGAATCATGATTAGTATCGCAACAGGCGACGAAGAAGCAGATTATATCTTTAATGGCGTTAAAGCAACAGGTAGTATAAAAGGTATGACCTTGATTATGGATATTGGTGGAGGAAGTACCGAATTCATTATTTGTGATGAAGATACTTTATTCTGGAAAAAGAGTTACAACATAGGTGCTGCACGACTTATGCAAGCTTATTTTAAATCTGATCCAATAAGTAATGATGATCAGACCTCCATCAACAAACACCTGGATGCAGAACTGACTGATCTGATTGCTGCCTGCGCACTATATCAACCAGAACATTTGATAGGCTCTGCTGGTGCTTTTGAAACCTTTACAGCTATGATTTATCCTGAAAAAGACATCAAGAATCTTAAGTCAGCTCCTATCGATTTACCAAAGTACCAGAACCTGGCACAAAATCTAATTTTCTCGACACATGCTGAAAGAGATCTAATGCCAAACCTAATAAAACTAAGAGTAGATATGATTGTAATTGCTGTGTTAATCACCAATTATGTAATAAATAACTGCAAAATCAAACAACTAAGTTTGTCTACCTATGATTTAAAAATGGGGATCTTATATCAGCTAAGGGTTTAAAAATTCATCAAAGCTTTATACAGTTTTTCAGTTGGTAAGCCCATCACATTGGTATAAGAACCAACCATTCTTTCAACTGCGACTAATCCAATCCAATCCTGAACGCCATAAGAACCAGCTTTGTCATAAGGATTGTTATTGTGAATATAATAATTTATTTGGGCTGGTGTAAGTTCATTAAAGAACACCTCGGTCACATCATAAAAGGACTGGATTTTATCATCATATGCAATGCTGACACCTGTATATACCTGATGGTTGGTACCAGATAATTTGCCTAACATTTCGGCAGCATGATGTGCATCTTCTGGTTTACCAAGTATCTCTTTTTGATATGCCACAATTGTATCTGCAGTAATCACAATACTATCCTTACGTTCAGCAATGAAAGCAGCGGCTTTCTTTTCAGCAATATAAACCGCAATTTCAGCTGGTAACAGATTTTCCGGATAACTTTCATCAACTTCCTTTAATACGACTTTAAAATCTAAGTTCATTAATTTCAACAGTTCTTGCCTGCGAGGTGATTTTGAGGCGAGTATTATTGGAAGCTTTTGTATATACATTCTTATTTTTTTGTGGGCAAAAATAACAAAAGCGACTGTAAAGCCGCCTTTATTATTTTTTATTTGATTTACGTTATTGTTTTACCTCAGCAGGAGCACCTTTGCCAGCTCCCTTGCCACCTCTATTTTTCATTTTCTCTTTTCTTTCAGCCTGCCAGGCAGCATAAGCTTTTTTCTGATCTTCATTTAACAAAGCATTTATTTTCGCGTTATTTTCTTCATTCAGAGCTTTCATTTTCGCCATCATACCTGCTTTATCGCCATTACTCTCAGCTTTAGCTTTAGTCATTGCAGCTACCTGATCTAAATAAATGGTTTTTACCTGGGCTTTCTGATCATCAGTAAGATTCAACTTCTTAGTCAGTTGGGTAGCATTTCTTTCTGCTCTTTCTTCAGGTGTCGGCATTTGACGATCACCGGTCTGCGCGTTTGCAAATGTTACTGCACTGAATAACAATCCGCAAATAATCATTAATTTTTTCATAGTCAATCCTT
This sequence comes from Pedobacter sp. ASV1-7, assembly GCF_040203335.1. Classification (NCBI taxonomy): domain Bacteria; kingdom Pseudomonadati; phylum Bacteroidota; class Sphingobacteriia; order Sphingobacteriales; family Sphingobacteriaceae; genus Pedobacter; species Pedobacter sp. ASV1-7. The sequence continues at coordinate 96,998 of NZ_JBEHBV010000011.1, forward strand.
TAAAATTATAGCTCTCTTGTAAGCTCAGATGTTAGAGAAGCCAATACCTAATTAGGTTTAACCATAAACTGCAACATAATTGTTACATAAATAGAAACTGAGATTATTTGCCGGAATCGGCAGCGGATGGGTTTTCATCAAACCAATTTGTTTGTACTTTAAGTACCTTTTCTATCACATCTCTAACCGCTGTTTTGCCACCAGTATAGGGCGATATATATTGAGAGACGGCTTTAATTTCAGGAACAGCATCTGCCGGGCAGGTTGCAATTCCTACGAGCTTCATCACTTTAAGATCAGGAATATCATCCCCCATAAAAAGGACTTCAGAAGCATTAAGTTTATATTGTTCAAGAAAGCTACTATATACTGCAACCTTGTCAGAAACACCTAAAAAAACATTGGTGATACCAAGACCTTCAAATCGTTTCTCCATTGCTGCACCCTTACCACCTGAAATGATACAAACATGATAACCTTTTTTAACAGCAAGCTGCAACGCATATCCATCTTTGATATTAAAAGTACGTAAAAACTCGCCAGAATCAGACGCGATGATATCACCGTTAGTTAATACCCCATCAATATCAAAGATGAAAGTTGTAATATGTTTTAGCTGTTCAAGAAACATTCACTAATCCTGGTTATCTCTCCATTCGTAAACCCAGGCCGACTGGATTTGCTCCAGGTGTCCTTCATTACTTTCTTCTTTAGTACCTTTAAAGTTAGGTAGGGCTAATACCCATTCCAACAGTTCAGTAAACCTGATTCTGTAGATTTTAGCTTCATTAAAATCATCACCAAATTTCTCATATAGTTCTTGAGCGATATCCTCATGATCATTCCAATATATCGGCAGGGCAAACTTATCCATGTTTTAATTTATTAAATTTTATAATTAATGGCCTAAAAATTCAGATTGATCTGGTATAGTAACTTCAATATCTCCAGCACTTACTACACACTGACAACCTAAACGGGAAGTAATTCTTGGACGAACTGCTCTGTCGATGAAGTCTTCTTCTTTGTCAGATATTTCCTGGATGTTATCCATTCCTTTAGTTACATATACATGACAGGTACTACAACCGCATACTCCACCACAGTTATGCTGTAATTCTATTCCATGATCAAGGCAGACATCTAATACAGACTCTCCGCCGGCAATAGGTAGTTCAACTGATTCTTTTCCTTGTTCTTCGAAATTTATCTTTAATTTAAAAATACTCATAATATGGTTCAAAAATAAGCACCAAAAACGGTAATTATATGATTAATGCGTTTTTTTAATGCTATTACTTAAAATTTTATAGATTTCCTGCATGTGAGGCATTTTCTTCAGGAGCTCTTCATGTTTTAATATTGTCTTTTTATCATTTCTTGCTGCTGGTCCTGTTTGTACATCAGCTGGTATAGCATCCTGAACTTTTGCAGCTGTTTCTACAATTAATGGTCTCAGTATTTCAAAATCAAGGTTATTCTTTTGAAGCATTTGATAACTAAGCTGGTACATGTGATTTACAAAATTACAGGCAAATACCCCAGCAACGTGTAATATCTCACGTTGTTTACTATCTACCTCATAAATCAAAGGACTCAATTTCATAGCAGCCAATTGCAACAAACTCATATTTTCATCTGTATTGGCCTCTAAACATAAAGGAACCCGGATAAAGTCCAAAGGTTGCGATTTAGAAAAAGTCTGTAAAGGGTAGAATACGCCGTACTGTTTATGATTTTGTAATACATCTATATTAGTTGCCCCAGAAGTATGAACTACCAGGCCATTAACATTTCTCAATGCTTTAGATATCTTTTCAATAGCATCATCTTTAACAGCAATAAGATATAAATCTGCCGACTCATCTACATCTTTTAAATCAGAAATAGCCTGAGCCTCTGTCTTATTAGCCAACTCTCTTGCATTTTCGAAGTCCCTGCTCCATACTTGCGCAATATCAGCACCATTATCTTTAAAAGCAATAGCCATGTGTGTGGCTACATTACCAGAACCTAAACAAACAATCTTCATAGGGATACAATTATTATTTTATGGTTATAAAAAACAGCGATAAACTAAGCTGCTTTAACTTCTTTTTGCCTTCTAAAGATAGAAATAACAAATCCAATAACCATTACAATTGTACCTACCCAATAAAGATTAATATATGGGAATTCAATTGATTTAAATACGACCCAGTCTTTCGCCTGTTGTGGTTTTTCATAAACCTGCAATTCAACTTTTTGTTGTTCAGGTAATACTTTTGTAAACCTAAGTCTTAAACCCAATTCGTCGATATTACGGGCAAAATCAAATGTATTGTTTCCTTTGATCAGGAAAATAGGCTCAGTTTTATAAATCTTACCATTCACCTCAACTTCAATAGGTAAACCTACTGCTAAGTCGCCCGGAGCCAAAATAAGGCTTTTCGCTTTTGGTTGATTATTCAATCCTTTAACTGTAAGCACTCCACTACTAGTGTGTAATGTATCTCCGGCAGCTACATTTACAATTCTTGGTGCCTTATAATTTTCTTCCTCAGTATGTCCTTCATGATTGTGGTCATGATCTTCTTTTTTCTCAGGAGCACTGGTGATGTGTGTGTAAATGTCGTACGTAAGGTAATGCTTGGTATCAGGAGAAGCGATCAATCCCATTTTCTCGTTAACCTGTACGTGTGGATTCAATTCAAAATCCTCTTTTAGTTCACCTGTTTTTTCATCATACACCTTAAAGTTAAGTTTATAGAATGTATTCGGCTTAACTGTAGTATCGCTAACATAAGTTACTGTATAACGGCCCATCTTTTTGGGCTCATTTTTGTACAAAACAATATTTTCTCCTGGTTTTTCAACCTTTTCGAAATCTTTAACCGGAATGAAGTTACTTACATTCAGTGAAATTGGTCTGTTTGTAGCAGCGGCAACAAGTGCTCCTAGTAATAATAAAGCGAATCCTATGTGCGAAACAGCGGCACCTGCCAGTTTACGTTTTCCACCAAATGCTTGTGCTAATATCCTGGCATTAGATATAACTGCAAATACACAGCTAAATGTAAGCAAGATATACATCAGGTTATGATATACGTTTGTGATATAAACAAACCCAGCTGTAATTACAATTGAGAAAACAATAGAAGCAATTAAGCTGCTATAGAATTTCCTTGCGTCAGTTCTTTTGTATTTCATGAACTGCGCAAAACCAGATATAATAGTTACGAGAATAGCAAATGGTGCTTGCCATTGGTTGTAATATTTTATCGCATCAATTGGTGGCGCGAACTTGGTTCCAAAAGCCTGGTTAAATACTGGGACAGAGGTAGAGAAGATCACTTGAATACAAGCTACTGTAATTACCAATGCACCAATAAACATCCAAAACTCTCTCGAATAAGTCTCCTCGTCCTTATTTGTAATTGGTAATTCCTTCCATCTGATGATTAACAATATAGTCGGGATAGCCAAAAAAACAACATTATACAGAATCAGATGCCAGAACATTCCTAAGTCAGTGAATGAGTGTACTGATGTTTCGCCAAGTACACCACTTCTGGTTAGAAAAGAAGCATACAATACTAACACAAAACTAATGCACACCAACACTATAGCTGTAAAAAAGGCATGTCCTGTATTCTTGAACGCAATCATTACGTGCACACCGGCGATTAATGTTAACCAAGGAATAATAGAGGCATTTTCTACTGGATCCCATGCCCAGAAACCACCAAAGTTTAAAGCTTCATATGCCCAAAATGACCCCATGATAATCCCCGCACCTAATATCATTACAGCGAACAGGGCCCATGGCATTGCAGGTTTAATCCACTCTTTATACCGTTTTTGCCATAATCCTGCTACTGCATACGCAAAAGGTACAATCATAGCCGCAAAACCAAGGAATAAGGTTGGTGGGTGAATTACCATCCAATAGTTTTGAAGTAGTGGGTTTAAGCCTCTACCATCAGTAATAAATTTAAGATAGTTTTTATAGTTTTCAGGGTCAGCAAATACTGCTGGCGCCATTTCTTTTAAATTTACAGCATCTCTTAACAGAATAAATGGAGAGCTACCTAAACGTTCACCAAAAATCTCAACACCAAGCAGCATCGATGTCAGGAACACTTGTGAGAACCCAACTACAGTCATCACGCTATTTTCCCATGATTTTGCTTTCCAGATTAAAATAATCCCTAGCAATGCCTGCCAAAATGCCCATAGCCAAAAACTTCCCTCCTGGCCTTCCCAGAAAGCAGATACTATGTAATATACAGGAAGTTCTTTTGAAGAGTGCGAATAAACATAGTAATATTCGTTATAATGATTTAAAATCAAATAAAATAATGTAGTCCCGATACCTAAAATACTCACTACATTTATCAAGTAAGCAATACGACCTATACGAGTCCATGAATGATCTCCGAGTTCTTTATTTCGGGTAGCAAAGAAATAAGCTATAGTTGATAATAAAGAAGCGGCAAATGCCAAAACAATAAAAAACTGGCCGATTTTACCGGGAAGGAGGTTCTCTCCAATAAACTGTATATCCATTAAATTTAGTTGTATTTTTCTACTATACCATCCTTATTAACTTCTACAAGTTCATCATTGTATTTGGATGGGCATTTCATCAGTATCTTGGAGGCGTAAAAAGTATTGTTATCCATTTTACCAATCAACACCAATTTTTCTGAGCGCTCGAAGTCCTGGGGCTTGGTTCCTGCGTATACTACTTTATTCACTTTCCCTTTTTCGTCTTTCATAAAAAACTCAAAGCGATTAGCATCTTTTAAGGCATCATAATGTGTACCCTTATCTTTTTCCCAATAACCCATCACATGAAATTCTTTTGGATCTTTCGCCGCTTCACTAAAGGTCGAATAGGTATTTGTATCAGCGTTAAGGCTTACTAAAAAACCTACACATAATGCTATTGTTATCAAACCAATAATTGCACTTTTTCTCATGGACTATAAAAAAAATTAAAGAAACTTCACAAAGATAAAAAATATAAGGAGCCAAAACCTTTCGCAATCATTCAAAACGCTATGATGACAGTTTATTGATAGTTCTCTGACAAAAGCATAAAAAAACCGCGATACCAAAAGGTATCGCGGTTCCCTAAATTTAAGAATAGTTTAAGGCCAAACGCCTAAATTCATATACGATATAGCAATCTTATCAATAGAACCAACAAAAGCTGCTGTTCTCAAAGTTTTAATTCCAGGCTTATTCTTTAGCGTTTCTCTGATTTCATGATAAGAATGAATCATGGTATCTTCCAGACCTGAATTTACCAGTTCCATCTCAGAAGCACCTTTAACAATCATTAAACGATGTTCCGCTGGAATACTTTTTCCGGTCAGACTTTCCAGTGTATTGATCAGATTAGCATTTGAGTTTTCAGCATAACGATTTTCCATACGTCCGAAAGCAACATGTGATAAGTTCTTCAACCATTCGAAATAAGAAACAGTAACACCACCTGCGTTACAGTACATATCTGGAATAATGATCCCCCCCATCTCTGTATAAATTACTTCTGCTTCAGGAGTACAAGGTCCGTTAGCACCTTCAGCAATAATTTTTGCTTTGATATTCCGGATATTGTGTACAGTGATCTGATTTTCAAGAGCTGCAGGAACCAGGATATCACATGGTTGCTCTAATCCTTCCATTGAGTTTTTAAACTCTTTAGCACCTGGGAAACCTAAAATTGAACCTGTTAATTTTCGATGAGCAAATACTTCATCAATATTAAAGCCATTCTCGTTATAAATTGCACCTTCATATTCACAAAGACCAACTACCGTTGCCCCAAACTCAGAAAGGAACTTAGCGGCGTGGTACCCCACATTACCTAATCCTTGAACGATGATACGTTTATCACCTAAACCAGCCGTTAGACCAATTTTCGCCATATCTTCTGCAACGTTTACACATTCTTTCACTGCATAAGCAACACCACGACCAGTAGCTTCCTTACGCCCACGTATTCCGTGCAATGCAATGGGCTTACCTGTAACACAACCAAGAGCATCAAGCTGACCAGGATTCATGGTCATATATGTATCTGCAATCCAGCTCATTTCACGTTCACCCGTTCCATAATCAGGAGCAGGAACATCAATACCAGGACCAATAAAGTTCTTTTTGATTAATTCTGTCGTATAACGACGGGTAATGTTCTCTAACTCACCAATGGTATAATTTTTAGGATTGATGCAGATTCCACCTTTTGCACCACCGAAGGGCACATTTACTATCGCACACTTATAGGTCATTAATGCTGCAAGTGCCATTACCTCATCCTCATTTACCATATCACTATAACGTATACCACCCTTTGTTGGGTTCATATGCTGCGAGTGTTCTACACGCCATGCATCAATAACCTCGAAACCATTACCCCTGCGAATAGGGAACTGGAAACGGTACACGCTGTTACAAGCTTTAATCTGAGTTAATAAACCCTCTGGATGAGAGGTAAATTGCGCGGCACTGTCAAAATTCTTACAGACATCTGCAAAGAAATTTGTCTCATTTGCTTTATTAGCCATTATTAGTTTTTTAATGAATTATGAAATAAGTCTCAATATGAGTACAAAATTGCACTAAAAAAAACGATTAATACAAATGCAAAATCACTTAGTGTACCTGTCACACCACACAAAAAAAGAGGCAAAAACAGGCATTAAACGATTTAAAATTAGTTTTTACCAGCAGATTTTTGTTCTAATTTTTTTAATCTTTTTTCAATCGTGAACAGAAAGAACAGTAGCCCCAATAGAATTAGAACAATACATGCGACTACAACATATATTTTACCTGAAGCATATATACTATCAGTGATGGAAGAACCTCCATTTTGTGCAAACAATTGAAGGGATAATACCAACATTAAAAAGGTAACGTAAAATTTCTTCATGACTATAATATATTCTTTTTTTCTAATGTACGTACTCTGTATAAAACTGTATAAATCCAATATCCTATTAAAATCCATCCTAAGCAGGCAGGATAAAATACGGCTCGCATACGGCTATCAAGATCATAAGCGTTAAATCCTGGATTCCCACCATTTCCTGGGTGTAAAGAATCAGCTAAACGTGGTAAGACAAAAAGTAATACCACCATCATTGGAAAAGCAAATATGTTATATATAGCGGATATTTTAGCTCTTTTTTGTTCTTCATCTATGGCATTACGTAATACCAGATAAGCAAAATACAGCAATAAGGCAATTGCAGCAAAGTTCTGTTTAACATCAAAACTCCAGGCTTGTCCCCAGGTAAATTTTGCCCATATAGCACCGGTTACAATTCCAAGTATACCGTAAATCACGCCAACATTTATACTTTCAACAGCTTTAAGATCATGATCAGGATTACCATTGCTTAAAAACTTGATACTGTGATATACAGACACACTAAACAATACAATCATCCCAAACCACATAGGAACGTGGAAATATAGGTTCCTTATGCTCTCATACAAAATAGGAAGTTCAGGTACACCAGATAAAAGACCGGCAATGGTTGAGTAAATAACCAACACAGCTCCTAAAATTTTCCACCAATTCTTATACATTATACAGGTTTAATTTCGGACAAAGGTAATAAGTACCTCCTGCATTTCCATCATAAAGATGTAAATGAAACTGCATTTTATAGTTTTAAGCGTATACGCCACTTTTCTAGAAGATTTCCTATAAATACAATACATAATGTAAATGCCATAGATTTAAGCAGGCCTATTATTCCTGTCCTAAGTTCGACAGGTAAACGATAAGGAACAAGCTCTAAAAAAACGTTATGCAAATAAGGCAGTAAGTAACAAGTTAGCGTAATACTACCTGCTGCTTTTACATAATTGTACCACCTCTTATACCCTTTAATTTCAGTCAGATAAATCATAACCGCAAAAGCGACTAAGCTAATACCAATACAAATGGTAACCCAGGAAGGCGTTGCCCTTATCTTAGAAATTCCCCATAAAGGCCGGGTTGCAAAACCAAAGGCAATTAATGCTATTGACGAAAATAATGTAAATATCCAAAACTTTTGATAAGAAACGGATGGATTTCGATACAACATACTGCTTATTACACCTGCAGCGGCCAATGCAGGCATAGAACCATCACCAACAATCCAAATATACTTACTTACACCTTTTAACATATCCAACCATCCCAGTTGTGTTGCAGCGTTAAATAAAACAAAGAATAGAAAGGCAATCACCATTACCCATAATTTATTCCTGCTTAACAAATAAACTGAACTAACGATAAGATAGGTCCAACCTATTAAACCCAGAATACCCCACCATTTAGTTTGCATCCAAACAGGCCCATCAGCAGAAGTACCTTTATACAAAAATGCGAGTATAACTAAAAGCACGATACCAATAACCCTTAGTACTTTCCAATAATTATGTTTTCCATCATTTGGGTAATCGAGCCATATTAAAAAAAATGCAATTGTAGCAAGCGCCTTCCATAATGGAGCAGGCAATACTGCTTCATGACTATAGTTCCCCATGTTGACATAAAAGAAACCGATGATTAATAAAGCTAGTGCTCTGGATATAATATGTAATTCAATTTTAAAGACTGAAGGTTGTTTTTTTAGTCTGCTTTGAATAGCAAATGGTATGGACAGTCCAACTATAAACAAAAAAGCTGGAAATATAACATCTGCAAAACCCATAGCATCTTTATTTGCATCAGCATGCTCCAACCAGGAAGGTATATTTACCAGTGTCCAATGATCATTCACAAAAATCATGAGTATCAGTGTTATTGCACGAAACGCATCAATTGAAATTTGCCTTTGAGTAGTACCGGACAAAGCTATATTCATAACGAATTTAAAAGATGAACAACTAAATTATACTCCCGTAATCCGTTCTTTATAAACAGCTAAAGCTTCTTCTAACCTATCTTTTGCTGTATTATCTCCAGGCACATTATGAGATGGATGTATGTATAGTTTCACTCCACGCTCAGCTAATATTTCGGCGACAGTAGTGATAGTCATCCATACACAAGTTACAAATGCCATAGTTGAAACAGGTCCGATCTTATCCTGATGATTTTTTAACGATACCGCAGCATCACCTATTGGTGCACATGAATCTACCACAAGATCCGCTATATCAAATATGTTCTTACCGCTAGAATGACGAGTCTGCTTTCCTTTCGCCTCTGCTGCAGATCCAAATACGATCACCTTCATCCCTTTACGCTTTGCTTCAAGCGCAACATCAATGTTCACATTGTTAATACCAGAATGTGAAAATAACCACATCGTGTCACGTGTATCAAAATTATAACCTTTCATAATCTCGATCCCATAACCCTCAACACGTTCTAAAAAAACAAATTGATGAACTCCCATTTCACCAGTGATACGTGTAAAGAAAGTCAGCGGCAATTCTATCATCGGATGAAAACCTACAAAGCCCCCAATCCTTGGATACATTTCTTCGATTGGAATGGTCGCATGACCACATCCAAAAGTATGTACCCACCTCCCCGCCTCAATAGAGTCGGCCATGATTTCTGCTGCCTTACGGATGTTCTCCATCTGTGTATCTTCAATACGGGTCATGATGTCCCTTGCGCTATTCAACCATTCTTTTGCTAACATATCTGTTTATTTTTTGATAAATAATCGTTTCTATTTTATCTCCATCCTATCCTCTACTTTTTTTTACCCCCTGCTTTAAATTCATTTTCACGTGCAGCCAACAAATAAATAAGAGACGCAGTGCCATCCATAGTTGGCTCATTTGTACTATAATCACCCGAGTCATCATGATAAACTGCTAAACCAGACTGAAAATCAGCATACTTATCTTCACCCGTCAACCGGATACCTGTGAGCTTACTATAAATAGTAGTATAGACAGGCCCATCAACTAAACCTCCATCCAAAGCATAACCGTATAATTTTGTAAATGACGAATGGGGGTCGCGCGGTGTATCTCCATTTTCGGGCAAGCCATAAACCATGGCCTTTCCCCATGGATTACATCCAAAAAGCCAATCAAAACCAGCCTGTTCCAGCTGCTCATAGGTTTTATCACCACTTAATTTTCTATATAAATAACACTGTATGGTGAACGAAACTGTAAGGTTATTGGAACACCAAATAAATGGCACACCTCGGTAAAATGCATTATTAGAAGCTTTTGTCCACACCCTTTCAATACCATCTTTATAATATTTAATTAAGGTGGCCTTTTCTGTCGGACTGGCATTTTTCGCCAGTTCATAATGACCGAAGTTATGAAACGGATACCATTGATAGTGACCTGCGGTATCCGCTCCCATCCATGGTGTTACTTTTTCTTTCTTGCTGTATTCGATCCCTCTTTTTAAGTAATTTTTATCCTTATTTAACTGAAACAAGGCCGCTGCACCTAACTCCATATCATCGACCCAGTTATCTTCTTCATAGATATAAGGAGATTTAACACTTGCTGTTTGTGCTACTCCGGGTTTTGCTAAACCATATTTAAATGCAGAAATTGATCGTTGTGCAAGCAAATTTGCAAACTTTTGCTCTTTTGATTTATAAATATTAGCCCCCAAAGCAAAAGCACTAGCGAACTTACCAGCGGTAGACGCTGCCCCTGTACTTTTGTTTTTATACTTACCCAGGCCCTGTGGCTCACCAGTAATAAAATAAACAGGCCTACCGGTGCCTTTACCATAGCCATAATCAACAGAATCCTTATTTGGCAAGCGCATTCCCGAATGATCACGGTCGTCCGCAATCTGGTTAAACATCCAATCCGCCCGTGGATGCATTTTCAGCAACCATTGCAGTCCCCATCTCCCCTCATCCAAAACATCAGGCACTCCATTCGGTCCGAGCAAACCATTAGCCTGATGCTGATCCTTAAATACAGAACCAAAATCCCTATAAGCTGCCAAAAGATGATAGGTTGCATTTGCCGATGTGGTAACATACTGCAAATAATCAGTAGCATCATGCCAACCTCCAGAGGCGTCTATATTAGTTCGCTCCGGTACCGGACCATAAACAATATAGCCATCATGCGTATGACATGAATCTTTCAAAAAAGGATTAAAGCCACTTCTTTGCTGCCGCATATACCGCAAAGTAAAATCAGCTGCTCCATCATATACATTATCCGAAATTTTAAAAGAAGGTGATACAGCGCCACCAGCCTTAATAAAATAGCTTCCAGAAAGTTTATAAGCAGAAAAATCGAGTCGATAACTAGAAAGAAATGGACCATATGCTCCAAAATTCTTACCTACACTCTTTTTAAAAACACTCCTATTTGTACCTGCATCAATCAACTCAAAATCAGTAACACCTGGATTTTCCATTTTAGCACCCAGAACGGCCACTTTAACACTTGCAGGCGCATAGCCTAACTGATTTATCCGAATCCATATGCCTTGACTATCTTTTGCCAACAAGCTACAATTAAACGCCAGCAACATTACTGTCAACATCCATAAAAGTTTCTTAATCTTAATTTTCTGCATATTGCTATTGGTTTAGAAGTAAGGATGCAGCTTTTTGCTGTAATTTAATTAAATATACAAATAAAACGCAATAAACTGCAAATCTTCATCAAATTAAATCTTCAATAAAATGTACCACTTTGTTTACTTTTGCGCTTAAAAGGGGTATATTTGATATCATTTCATCAAAAAATCTACATTTTAATAGATCAGCAATGCTAATAGAAGAGCGGCAAAACTACATATTAACGCAGATTAACTTACACAACAAAGTTCATACATCTGATTTATGTAACGAGCTCAATGTTTCACTGGATACCATCAGAAGAGATCTTACTGATCTGGAGAAAATAGGCAAACTTGTAAAGGTACATGGAGGCGCCATATCAAAATCTTTCCATTACCCCTTTCAACAGCCAGCAGTTTATGCCCAGGAAAACAAAAAGGAAATCGCAAAAAAAACACTGGAATTGATTGAAGATGGGATGAACATTTTAACAGGTGGAGGAACTATAATGCTTGAACTTGCCAGAATGATTCCTGAGAATTTAAAAGGCACATTCTTCACGATTAGTCCATTGGTAGCCTTAGAAGTTGCACAACGTTCATCGATAGACGTAATTTTAATCAGTGGAAAGCTTGCCAGAAATTCCTACATCTGCACAGGTCCATCTGTCATCAGACAACTTTCAGAGATCAGGGTTGATCTTTGTTTACTTGGTACAAACAGCATCTCTTCGACCGAAGGACTAACCGATACAGATTGGGATGTGGTACAAGTAAAAAAGGAAATGATCAAACGTGCTAACAAATTAGCCGTTATGAGTATTGCTGAAAAGCTTGGTGCAATACAAAACTTAACAGTTTGCGATTTAAATGATGTTGATTACCTAATTACCGAACTTAATCCGGAAGATCCTGAATTAAGCAAGTATTCTAAAGTCAATAAAATTAAATAGCGCTTTTGGTTTTTTGAAATTTAAATATCAATACAGCCAGTATGGTCATTGCTACAATTTCCATAAAAGCGACAGTAATCAAATTATGAATCCCATATTTCTGGGCTACAATGCCCATCATATAGTTCACCAACATATTACCTAATAACGCAACTGCCAGCACCATACTAAATGCTGTGGCCGATAAATCACTATATCTTGCAGCAACCATACCTAACATTATCGGAAAACCTCCAGCCAAACCAGCTCCGATAAAAACCAATCCTATCACTGCAGATATATAATTAGTCGTATTTAATAAAAAACAGCCAAAAAGTAAGAACAGAAAAGAAGCCATCAATAATTTTTGCGTCTTTACATCTCTAAATAGACTCCCTGTTAACAACCTCATTGCGGTCATCCCCACTACAAATAAAGAAAGACCATAAAGCGCTTTACTTGGCGTAACCCCTACCTGAGCTATCAAATAGCTAGTAGTCCAATTGTTAATAATAGCTTCAAAACTCGACTGACAAAAAAGAAAGAAAGCAATAAATATCAGCACATGATCCTTTAGTAAACTAAAACTTCGCCTAATAGGAGAACCATTAACATGCTTTGGAAGAGGGAAAGCTATCAGCATATAAAAAACTGAAGCGAGTAAAGCCAACAGACCAACAGCAGCAACAACAACCTGATAATCAACCACACTTTCAAACAAGGCCAGTACAAAAGGCATCCCCAGTGCGCCAATGCCAAAAAACACGCCCAACAAACTCAAATTCGCATATTTATCCTTTTCTGTAATATCGGCTACTACAGCACTAGTAGCACCATTTATAGCACCCCCACCCAAGCCAAATAAAAAGACACTAATACGAAGTATAGAGAAATCAGTCGCATAAGCAATTCCTTCAAAACCTATAAAAATTAAAAATGCCGAAAATACCAATAGATACTTATATCCGTATTTATCACAAAAAGGGCCAAAGAAAAAAGACCCCATCAAAACGCCAAATGGCATGATTGAAAACAAAGTACCAGAAGCTATTTTACTTAAATCAAATTTCCGGGCAAGCTCCGGAGCGACCGAACCAAGCGTAATGAGGGTTACACCAAACAAAAGCATACCCAAGCAGGAAGAAAAGAAAACTAACTTTTTATTATACATTGTTCCGATTTTTTAATCTCCAATATTTTTTAAAGCCGCATAACCAGCGCCATACAATCCAGCATCATTGCCAAGTGCCGACCCCTCCAGCTTAAAAAGCCCCATACTAATGGGTTGCCCCCATTTTTTAGCCTCTTTATAAATTTCAGGTATAAATTGTTTTGCCGGACCAAATACACCTCCACCCAAAATAACTTTTTGTGGATTAAATAAGCTGACCAGGTTAGCTACCGCCATACCCCAATAAGTGATACATTGGGCAAAAACAGCTTCTGCAAGCTCATCGCCTCTTTCATAAGCTTCAAATACATCATAAGCAGTTATAGCTGACCTATCCTCAGATAATACACCTTCGTATTTGACATTCTCTAAACTTAGCTCCTTTGCCAGCCTGGCAATGCCCTCTCCCGATGCGTAATATTCAAAATGCCCACAGCATTCAAACTTTTTATTATAAGGATCTTTTAATGCCATCCATCCAATTGCACCAGAAATATCATTTGCTCCCCTAAAAACATGACCATTAATAATTATACCAGCACCTATTCCAGTACCTACTGACATATATATAGCATCCTCACATCCTTTTGCAGAACCTTTCCACACTTCTCCTAAAATATAACAAGTACGATCACTTTCAATCACTACAGGAATATTAACAGCTATTGACTTTATTTCCTCCAATAAAGGGTATTTTTCCCAACCAGGGATATTTGGCGCCCATACCGTACCTTCTTTTGTATTGCTGATACCTGGTACTGATATAGCGATAGAACCAATAGGATTATCCGTAGTTAAACCTATCTCGATCCTCTTGATTATTTCATTTTGTATTATTTCACCTACTTTCTTACCATTACTACCATTTAATAAAACAGTCGACTGCTCAATAACATCCCCCTCCTTTGAAAAAGTAGCCGCCGCTATTTTTGTCCCACCTAAATCAATACCTAATAACCTCATCAGCAATCAATTTAATAGATCATCAATTTTCACAAACTTATACCCCTGCTCTTTTAGTTCTCTGATCAATTTGGGCAAATGATCATAAAACTTATCTTTCCTCCTCGCATCTGTACCGATATGTACAAGTAACAAAAAGCCATTCAAACCGCTTTCAGAACTCCGTTCATAATCTACAATAGACTTATAGATACGTTCACTATCAACATATTTGCCAGCCATTTCAGGATAAGTATAATCTGCATTGCTACGAGTTCCAGCACTGAAGTTTACAAGCTGCAAGCCCATTAGACTTGTCCAATTGGCAATGGTATTATTATACCACTCATATGGAGGTAAAAAATACCTTGCCTTATCCTTTTCAATCTTCCAGTTTTTAAGTTCTTTATAAGCATTTTCAAGATCCTCAGTAAACTGTTTATGTGTAACCAATAAGCTATCACGCTTTTTCCAATCGCAATATAATAAGTGCATATCAGAATGCACTCCCATATAATTTCCATTTGCAATCAGCGAACTGATAATATCTCGGAAGTCTTTATTTCTATAAAATCTTCCCGTAAGGAAAAAAGAAGCATTGATATCGTTTTCTTTTAATGTACGTGCGACAACCATTCCTCCGTCAGCAAATTCATCTCCTGTAAAAACAAGAGCAATTTGTTTTTTGGTTATATCGCCTCTCACTATTGCTCCATACAATTTAGTATATCGACTGGTATCGACTAAGACCTCAGAATCAGTCAAACGATTGGCACAAGCAACTATTGGAATGATACATCCAGACAAACAAACCATCAGTATTAAAACTTTTAACTTCATACCATGTATCATGTTTATAATTCATAAGACAAGTCACAAAGAATTATCATTTAAAAATCACTGCTTCTTGTCAAGCCAATTCTTAAATATATCAATAAAATTAAAAAACCGCAAAAAACAGCATTGTTTTTATAAACAAAGCTTCAGTAAAACCAAAACACAGCAAAAACAAGCACAAAAATTATCTCTCTTCTTCACAATAACAATTTGATTCAATAAAAAAACTATAATTGTAGTAAACAATCAGCTTCATTCATGATTCGATTCAATATTTTTTTATTCTTCGGCTTGACTATATCAGTTCTTTCTAATGGATGCGGTAATCAAAGCCAAAATACAGATGTACAAGATTTTGAAACAAAGGAAAATTCTTTTAACAGAAAACCTGAGCGGATTATCTTCACCAAACACGGTGAATGTAGAATGAAATGTCGTTCTATTGACTCTTTAGAAGTAGATGAGATACTTAAAAAAGGTTATATTAATTATGTTAAAAGTGATACTTCTTCTAACAATCCATGTCGCAAAAAATATGCTTTGGAAGGCACAACCAGGGACAATCAGCTGGTGAGAATTATCTTTTCACCCTGTAACGACACTCAAATTGTAGTAACTGTAATTGATATGGATACGGATTGGGATTGCGATTGTAAGTGATAAATACAGCACAACATTACTTTGTTGAACCAAACAACAAACTGTAGAAAAATACTACAATATTCAAAAGGCAAGAATAACACAACAAACTGACATCCAGAGTTGTGCCAAAAACCACTTGTTTCGGCACGGTTATCAAACCTATCCTATTCATAATTAACAAGAATTTTAATTGATTAAAACGAATATTATGAAAAAGATCATCTTATCAGCAGCATTTTTAGCCGTAGCAGGATTAACATCAGTAAAAGCAAGCGAAATTAAAAACCCAATTAACATTGCGGTATACCAAGATAGCACTACAAAAGTTCCAGTTGAATTAAAAGACCTTCCAGAACCTGTAAAAGCAGTATTAAAATCTGAAGAAGCTAAAGAACTTACTCCAGTAGCAGCATTCCTGGTAACGAATGCAGATAAAACTCAATACTATCAAATTGATGTTAAAAAAGGAGAAGAAACAGGATCAATCAAAATTGATAAAGATGGTAAAGTAGTTCAGTAAGCTATATACCTATGAAATAAACAAAAAGGTCGGAAATATTTTTATCCGACCTTTTTGTTTAAAAACTTATATAGTAACTTCTATTACTTTTTCGTTATCACATCTACTACCACTGGAAAATGATCAGAAGGAAACTTTCCTCCAGAATTATCAGTTAAAACACCATATTTTAAGGCTTCAAATTGTTTAGTTATAAAAATATGATCTATACGAGCATCTGATTTCTTAGTGATGTTAAAACTATTTGATGTTCCATTTGGTTCATATTTAAATTTAGCTACCTCATAAGAATCAAAAAGCTTATTAAAAGTTTTGATGTAGGCAAAATTCTCATCTCTCTGATCGAAATTAAAATCACCAACAACCGCAGCAGGATTATTACCAGCAATTTGGTCAATTTTTTCTATAATTAACTTTGCACTATTTTTACGAGCCTGTACTCCGACATGATCAAAATGGGTATTAAAGAAGTAAAATTTAAAATTCTGTTTGATATCTGTTAGCTCTACCCAAGAGCAACCTCTTGGATGCTTCGCATCCCAGCCTTTTCCTTCTACATCTGGAGTAGCGGATAACCAAAAATGTCCACTTTTTTGAAAATTAAACTTTGATTTCTTATAAAATATAGCTGATGTATTTAAGCCGTTATTTTTATTTTCTGCTATAATTCCATAACCAGGGAGTGCTTTTTCTAAATCAGACAATTGCTCTTCATTTGCTTCCTGAACGCCAAAAACATCAAAGTCATGAAATTGAATTAAAGGTATAACAAGCCCTACTCTATCCTTCCACATATTCACAGGAACATCTCTAGCTAATATCCCTCTAATATTATAAGTGGCTAATCGGATACTTTGTGCCATTAACTGATTCGATCCAATAATCAGGATCAATATAAAAAGTACTTTTCTCATCTATTTTAGTATAATATTTTTATTTGATGGTTTATTTATTGTTTAATGAGTTCTAAGCTAATTTTTATAGACTGAGAAATCGTCGATACTTAATCTTCCATTTTCAATGCTAGGATCGTCTTTACCATTACCTAGTGGAAGTTTTACAATTCTAAAGCGCACATTCCCAGAAATATTTAATGGAAAAGATAATCCTTGTTTAGTCTTACTATTAGCCACCACATCTTTTCCAGATTGATTCCAGCTTTTTCCTTTATCAGTTGAATATTCTAACTTAAAAGTACCTTTCTGGTCTGCCTTAGCTCCATAAGAACTATACCAAACCGTAACTTTAGACGCGCCTTGGGTTAAATCAAAATTCATTTGTGCATATAAAGGTTCAGTATTATTTGCTGCCATTCTAAGAGCAAAACTTCCACTTGTTGGTCGATCATTTACTATAAAAGAATCTATAGAAACCCCATAAAATTCCCATTTACCAGAAGAAAGATTTACTGTTTTTTTTGCTATACCTTTTTGCTCTCCGGAGCTTTCAAAACTTTCAGGAAAGTTTTCATACAATGCCCCTTTCTGAGCTTTCGCATTAATCGTGTTTATGGCAACTAGCATAAATCCGATTAATTGTATTTTTAAAAGGTATTTAATCATCGTCTGTTTTATTAATTCTTACTTATGTCCTTATCTCCTTTGATATTGGCCTTCTCAAATTTATAGTTTTAACTCACAATAACAATAATATTTATTTTAATCCTATAATTATCTTACAACAAAAGACTTAACTAAATTAAATTATTTAATTTTTCACAAAGTTGAGTACATAACAAAAAACTTATCATGTACGTTATTCAAATACATCAGCAATCTGAGATTTGTCTTCACTACATTAATTCAGTAAATTTGATATTATGATCAGAAAAGAAAAGCAGGACGAGATTAAGGAAAGTAAAACTACCGTTTTCTGGGATACAATTTTGAAAGAAAAAATCAAACCAGAGGATTCTAACTCAGTTGAAAACTATGTAGAAAAAACTATAGTTAAAGAAACGCCTGAAAGCAAAGAGATAAAGAAGGAAGATAGACCTATATAAAGGGCAAATAAGTATTAATGAGACTTCCAGATTTTAAATTTATTCTCGTTTGTTCCATCTATAGCGCGAATGACAAGACATAAGTGATCTTCCCTTTGAGGGAAGTATTTATCAATGATGAATTGAGTTTGCTGTATCAACTGCCCAAGGTGTTGCTCAAAATCTATGTTCTTAACATCTAAAATTACCTGATTCATTCTGGAGGAAATGATACATTCGAAAGTAAATTCCTTTTTGAGCGTTTTTACTATTTTTGATCTCAGTTTTTTCATCAGAACATATTTATTTTGTAATAAAATATGAAGCTATCATATTAAACTAGGTTAATATTTCGAACTATTATCAGCTTTAACGATTTCTGCTCTTAATAATTGCGTAATAGAATGTCATTATTTCATTTCGTTGTTGTTTTAGCAGTATCCTAAATTAGGTATAAAATACGAATAGAACATAAATTTCTAATTAATTGATTGTAACAATCTAGCTGTCATTAATTAGATAAAATCATATGCCATGAAAGAGATCAATTTCAATCCAGCTGATTTTGAAACAGTACGACAGATCGCCTTATTATTCCCTGGTGCCCAGGACAGCTTATCTCATTACAATACACCATCAATTAAGATTAAAAAGCACTTACTTTGCAGATTGCACGAAAACGGGGAATCTCTGATTATACGGACCAATTTTCAAAATAGGGAACTCTTTCTTGAAAAATATCCCGAAAGCTGCTTTATTAATGAACATCTTAAGAACTACTCCTATATTGGACTTTATATTAATAGTTACACCATAGAGCTACTTAAAGCCGTATTGGAGTGCGGGTTTAAGGCCATTACAGAAAAGGAGCCTACAACAAGAAATTCTTAAATTGCTTAATGCAAAGTGGCTTTTCTTCCATTTCCATACCTTGAAGACAGAGCTTGACTCTAGTATTTCATTTTTTAACTACTTAATATTTGCCTCATATTTAATTTTAACTGCAGAAATAATATCGGTTTTAATTCTATCTTCCATTAAAACAAAGCCATTTTTCAAATAGAATTGAATTGGGCTAAAATAGGTTGAACCGTCTTCTTTCAAATCATTATTATGATCAATAACCCAACCGTATAAATTCTTGAAATTTTGCTTTAAACTATCAATTAGCATATTTCCATAACCCTTGTTTTGATTTTCAGAAGATACAAGAATAGAAAACCATATTTCCCCATCTCGCAAGAATGCAGCAGCCCAACCTACTACTTCGTCGGTTTCATTAAGTAAAACATGGTGTTTAGATTCTTTTAAGTCTTTCAACAACAGTCCAAATCTATTTTTTAATTTAACCGGATAAACTTCATTCCAGAAGTGATCAATTTGCTTGGCCTGATCTTCTGTTAGACTTTTTGATATTTCAATTCTCATAGTGCTTTCGCAATCTCCTTTCTCCTGCATTATAAAATTGGTGTCTTCACTTGGCTTAATTGCTTAACTACTTGCACAATCATCGTTAAATCAATCAATTACAATACCTGAAACATGCATTTACCAAATTTAATATATAATTGAGAAAAAGCCATCCCCAAGGTTAAGTATAGCCAGAAAAATAGAAATGGGATTGTAACAAATACTCTTTTGTAATCTCAAAACAAGGATATTAACTTTAAAATACCTAAAGAAAACATCATGCGTAGACTTCTGAACATCAAGCTTATAATTTGCTTTATTTTGCTCAGCATTCAATTTACCCATGCCCAGCAGGAAAGAAAAGATTACGATGCTATAGCCATAAAAGTACAGGCTAACTTTAATGCTGATCAGTCTGAGAGAATATACCAACTCACCTCCGCTATATTCCAAAAGAAAATGACCGGCGAACAGTTTGCTAGAGGAATGGCTAGATTCCGTACAAAAGTTGGAGATTGGAAAAAAAATGACTTCAAAGAAAAAAATGAGAAAGGCTTCGATTATATTGCTCTATTTGAGAATTCAAAACAAATCTTTTCCCTCAAGCTCAATGCCGAAGGCAAAATCGATAGACTCAACTTTGCAGCCACTCCCATTATCATTGCCAACAAAACTGAAAAACAAGAAAGCAATAATCCTTTGAAAGACTCAACAGACCTTTGGGTAGAGCAAAAGGTAAGATCCTACATACAAAAAGGAAATACAGCAGCCATAACCCTTGCCGTTATCCAAAACGGAAAAATACGCACCTACAGTTATGGATCGACAAGCAAAATCACAAAACAACTCCCAAGTCCTGAAACAACCATTTTCGAGATCGGCTCTGTGACAAAAACTTTCAATGCACTAGTTCTTGCCCAGGAAGTCATTGCAGGCAGAATGAAACTTAGCGACCCGATTAACAGCTATCTACCAGATTCAATACCAACACTTCAATTCCAAAATACCAGAATCACCCTGGAGAACCTGGCTAACCATACATCTGGATTACCAAGACTACCAGCCAACATCTTCAGCAGAAATGTAGATCCAAAAGACCCATATAAACATTACCTAACAGATGCACTTTATAGCTTTTTAAAACATTATCAACCAACTGTAAAACCTGGCACCTTATTTTCCTATTCCAATTTTGGAGCGGGAGTCTTGAGCACTATCCTGGAACGTAATACAAATTGCAGCTTTGAACAAATCATTGTTACAAGAATCTGCAAACCGCTTAAAATGAACAACACTTCGATTTCCCTCAGCCCAATAGCAAGGAAAAACTTTGCACAAGGTTACAATGAAGCTGGTGAAGCTACAGCGCCATGGGATCTTGCAGCACTGAAGGGCTCCGGAGCCATCCGCTCCACTCTAAGTGACATGGTGAAATACACCATGGCACAAATGAACATAAGCAATACAACCCCTTTTCAAAAAGCAATCATATTAAGCCATCAGACTACCTTTAAGGGCAAGGAGCAAGACATGGGACTGGGTTGGAGAATCAATCACAATAAGGGAAACACTTATTTCCACCATTCGGGTGGAACAGGTGGTTTTCGCTCATTCGTTGGGTTTGATCTGAATAGACAGCGGGCAATAGTCATTCTTTCCAATGCAGCAGATGATGTAACAAATATCGGTGAAGACTATTTACAGACCAATAACATCTAGCGTCTCGAATTCGAGAGATTTAAATGAATCAAACAAGTTTCAAACATTCCATTATCAGTTCTGTTAATACATAAACTTAACAGAACTGATATGAATAAACCTCTTGGACTAATCCTAACCATTTTAGGTATTGTAATGCTAGTATGGACTGGCTTCACATACAATAAAAAAGAAAAAATAGTAGATGCCGGACCTATTCAAATATCCGCAGATAAAGAGAAAAATGTGAATTGGCCTCCTTATGTGGGTGGTATTGTATTAATTGCAGGAGTCGTAATTCTTGTAAGTAGTAAAAGGAAATAAGTGTTTATTCCCAAGTATCTGTCCTAAAAGGCATCAGCGGCAAACCTCTTAAATTAAATATATTGGGTACACCATCATTGGTAAAACAATAGCGGACAGCAACTGGCTCTTTAACACTTTTCGACAACAAAATTATATTTCCATTCTTTTCTATTTTGGCCTCGGCAGGATGAAATACTTTATCCTTGCCTGCCATCTTAAAACTATTAATTTTCTTTCCTGCGGTTTTTAGTGCAGTAGCCTGAGTGGTATAAATAATAGCGCGTCCATTGCGAATTTCCATTTTTGCAAAACGAGGAGAATAGGGTTCTAATTCATCCACCTTATACTGCTCCTTTAAAACTAAGTTTGCTAATCGTCGACCTACATTCGCTTTCAACCGTGGATGTATATCTTTTAAAGAATCTACTAAATCACCTATTGTGATTAACCCAGTATTGGATAATACCAGTGATGTCTCCTGTTGTTCACGCAAGTATGCAGCTGCATCAGGGGGATAGTAACCATCAAAAGGTGCTATTTGAACACTATAAAATGGCATCTCTTTTTTAAATTCCTTACGCCAGCTAGTAATTAAGCCCCTTAACATTTTCCCATATACCCTGGCTTCAGCATCTACACATGCATTCGTCTCTCCTTGATACCAAATCACTCCCGATAAAGTATAAGGAACCAAGGGATTAATCATCCCATTATACAATATAGAGACTCCTTGAGGTGACCATGAATTACCAATATTTTCACTTACTTTACTTAGTTCTGCATCATTTTCTACTGCATAATTAGGCATCCAGGGTTGAATTCTTGTTGCTCCAACAGCAGCGCCAATCAAACCAACAGGAATATTTAGTTGTTCTTGCAATCTGGCACCAAAAAAATATCCTACAGCACTAAAAGAAGCCATAGTCTTCGATTCACAAACTACCCATTTACCTTTGCAATCACTACGAGGCAGAACATCGTATGCAAACTCAGGCATAAAAAAACGCATTTGATTGTTCTTGGGTTCTTTGAGTGCATTTCCCACATCTAATAGCGCTTCATTAACAGGTAAAGCCATGTTAGATTGCCCACTACAAAGCCAAATAGCTCCAATCATAATATCATTGATGGTAACAACATCAACGCCATTAATAAATTTAATAGTATATGGACCACCAGCTCTAGGAGTTCTGATACTGGTACTCCAGGTACAATCATCTTTAACCAAAGTCTTAATAGTATCTGTAGGGGCCCAACTTCCAACAATAGCAATTTTACGGGTTGATGGACCCCAGCCCCAAAGTTTCACATCCTCAGATTGTTGAAACACTGCATGATCACTTATAATTGAGGGCAATTTTATGGCCATATCCTGTGCTTTTAAAGCTGTGGAAAATGCAAAAAGAAATACAAATATTAATTTCTTCATTCCGATACAATTAAATATTTACCAGGCAATAAATCAAATTCACATGAACCATCAGCTTTAAGCTTTGGAGTAAATTGACGATCATCTTCCAGATTTTTTACATTAACTTTTTTAGGATTCTTAATAGGTAACTTAAATAAAGCCGTAGTTCCTGAAGGTACGACCAAATTAAAAATGGCTTCATTTCCCTTTCTACTCCAGTCTGCGGTTATAGTCCCCTGTGGAGATACATAACTGCATTTAACTTCCGAAAGACCAGAGGGTAATACTGGTGCAATCAAAAACTTTCTAAAACCTGGAGTCAAAGGCCTTACTCCTGCAACCCATTTATAAAACCATGCAGATACTGAACCGAACATCGGATGACAGTTTGAATAAATATTATCACTTTCCTTCCAGGTTTCCCATTGGGTAGTTGCTCCATTCTTAACCATAAACCCCCAGCCAGGAAACTCTGTACTGTTTACAATCTGGTAAACTCTGTCTGCGTGACCATATTTAGAAAGGACGTCAAGAATATATTTTGTACCAAAAATCCCTGTCGTAAAATGTTTAGCAGGTGCTTCATCCAAGGCCTTTAACAATAATGCTACAGCTTTACTTTTATCTTTTTCAGGAATAACATCAGCATATAATAATAGAGTATAAAATGTTTGTTTATTGAATGCATCTTTGGTAGCATTCAAGGCTTTTATCGCTATTGCCTTTTCTGATTCGGGAAGCGTGCTGATGTAAGTCATAGAGGCTGCCCTTGATTGCTGATCCAATAAAGCCCCAGGGGATTCTCCGGTCCAGTACATTTCTCTAAGCTTCTTTCTGATCTTGTTTTCCAATAAAGCGAAACGCTTTTCATTATCCTTATTATTCAACAGCGCTGAAAACTCTTTCATAAGTCGTGCAGTATTTAAATAAGACACAGTACCTAAAAGCTCAACAGGTACATTCACTAATGATTCATGGTCACTTAAGCCTTTATCTACTATTCCCGAAGGATGAATCCTTGCAGCCTTATCCATCCATTTCAGATTAAAGTCATAGAGTTCTCTTATAGTAGCCGTGTCTCCATAATATTGCAACAAATCATTTTGCAAATCAAAAATGGCTGATTCAAAGTTAATTCCACAATACTTCAGTCCAACATAAGGCGCAGAATCGACGAAAACAGAATCCTGATATACATCAACCCAATCATACAAAACCTTTTTATATAGGCTATGCATATTAAAGTTATATATAAAAGCCTCACTCGTTGCTTTTAAGTCCCCGCCATAACCAAATTTCTCTCTACCGGCACAATCAGACTGCACGCTCATCAGGTTGCTAAGAAAAGTTCTTCTTATCATATCCTGTATAGAATTGATTAGCCCATTCGAGGTAGAGAAATTGCTTTTACTAACCACATTAGATCCTAAAGCAAGTCCCTTAATATCTGTTAATTCAGGAGCCTGTCTAAGTCCCGATATTTCCATATATCGATACACAGCATAGGAGAAACGCGGGCTATATTCTACCTCTGCTTCCTTGCCAAAAATGTACATTCCGGCCTGAGCAGCCAAATCAGGTGCTCCAGGTCCCCCCTTTCCTTTCTCTTTAATCTGACCAGCAACAGCAGTTAGCGGATTCAATGTTTGATCATCATTTATACGCTCACCAAAACGGAATCGAATTGTGTCTCCTGGCTTACCACGCAATTTCATTTTAAAAATCCCTGTAAAATTCACCCCCATATCAACAACATAAACTTGTTTCGGCATCTCAGTAATTTTTATTGGTTGTTTTACATCAATAACCTTTATATGTGGGAAAAACGTCCGTTGTAATTGTCCCCCCGGCCCTTCTTTTTCTACTGCATTATTCCATCCTTTATCATCAAAGCCAGGTAGTTCTGAACCACTAAGCTCTTTCCTTGCGTCATAAACTTCTCCAAGATATATATTGTTCCGAATCACAGGGCCATAAGTGTATTTCCACGTTTTATCAGTGCTAACTTCCTTTATTTCTCCATCCGAATAAATAATTTTCAGCTTAGCCAAAAGCATAGGCCGGCCGCTAACCAATGCGTCCCTTAAATTGTATACCCCCCAAAATTTCATCGGTAATGAATTGTAAAATCCGTTACCTAACATTACATTGATACAATTTTCCCCTTTTAGTAAATCATCCTTAACATCATATTCAGAATAATAAATACGCTTTCGATAATCCGTCCAGGCGGGATCGCAATAGTTATCCTCTAATTTCTTTCCATTTATTACTGCACTATAATACCCAGCTGCTGTAATATAAAGTGTTGCAGATTTTACAGCTTTATTTAATGCAAATTCCTTTCGGAATACCGGAGCAGGATCATCCAGATACATCAGCGAATCTAATATAGGCTCCTCTTTATGATCTCCAATCCATACCGCCCCTTCAAAATCTATAGCGTCCTCTACTTTGGATTTTGAACAGAAACATAAAAAAACAGCCACTAAAGGCATTAAAAACAATTTATTTACTTTAATCATACAGGTTTATCTTGCATCCAGGGAGATGAGTAAGTGTCAAAAAAGTTAATTTCACTTCTATATCATTCCAATCTAGAATGGTTTAAACCCAAAAAGTCTTCCTTCCCCAGGCTTAAAAGTCAGCGTTATTGTATTGTTAGTAACAGTAATTGGATTTTCAGATCCAGAAACCTTAGAGACCTCACCTATCCCAGTAATCCATCCGGCAACATTAAACGTAATTTCTTTTGTTTCAGTTAAAGATTTATTAACAATCATAGCGTAATTTCTACCTCCTTCAGGCCAGTTTTTAAGTTGAGCAATAAGCAATTCTTCATTCGGATTTGCTAACTGTAGAAAATAAGAAGTCGGTAAGCTTTCTGCACCAGCAGGAATATTAGCCCCTGTATGGAATACAATCTGAGATTGCATATTATACAATACCTTTCCTAGTTTTTTCATCTCAGCATTCAAAACCTGAAAAGGCACATATAAGTTTGTCTTATTTCCTTCCCGATCAATAATAGCATCAGTGAATGTTTCATTTACAGTATTTTCAGGTGTAAAATAGGTGAACCATACCGGATGTTTAATACCATATGACAACATCGAATACACATTATATCGAAGTTCATTTTCATTTGGTCTGCGATAAGCTCCAGGTATACCTATAGATTGAATATAAGCAGAAGTTTTGAGGTCACCTTTTTCAAGTGCTACCCTTCTTAGACGGTCGAGCTCAGTATAATAAACCGGGTTAAAAGTACCATCTGCCATAAATGGATAGATATCAAGTGAAAGGAATTTCAAGTTTGGAGCACCAACTTTATCAATCCAAGCCTTCATATAGTCTGTTTCATAATTTAAACCAGCCATAGAGGCTGCAATACTAGGCAACAAGTTAACATGAGGTAAATGATCCGGATCCAGGGCAATGAGTTTCTTATACAACGTTGAAGCCCAATTTAACTCATTTGGAGCAGGCTCATCTTTGATATAATATCCACCTAAGCCTGCATGGTTACGGTAAACAGAAACCATGTTACTTAAATCATTATCATTCCCCATCACACGGCCATCAAATATGATAGCCTTCATTCCATTGTCTCTGCATTTATCTAAAATCGTCATATTTTGAGCCTGACTATAGGTAATAACATATTGAAGCATGTCTACATTTCCCTGGCTCAATACTTTAAATTGCTGATCCGTAACAAAATCAAAAGTCGGTGGCCAATATACGCCAATAAGTAAGTTTGTTAACTCATTATCCTCCGGTGGAGTCGGTGGTTCAACAAGTATTGGTGTATCCTCGGGAATTGCAATAGGCTCAATTTTACATGAAAAAGTCAAACAAACAGTAGCAATCCAAATTGCCAGATATATATTTAGTTTCATAATAGTATCATTTAAGTTGATTAATTAGTTTGTAAAACATATAGTTTACCTCCTCCAGGCAACAAAGTATCAGCAAACACATTTGTAGCTTTATTATAGGATAAAGACTTTTTACGACCATTTTTATTGTCAATCTCACTCACTTTATCAACGCTTTTGGCAATATTCATTGAAAACTTCGATGTCTCCTCAAAAGACTTATTAACAATCATCAAATAAGTTTCAGTTGAGTTTTTTGAACGGAACAGAGTTACAATTAAGTCCTGATTACTCACTGGTTTCCATTCAAAATCAGCTGGCATTTTTGGTGTCCCTTTAGGAATTTCGCTTCCTATATGATATACGGCTTCTGCCTCTAGTGAAACTAAAGTCTTACCTAATGCTTTAATCTCTCCATTCAGCACCTTAAACGGGGCATACAAATCCGTTAAAGTTCCATCCCTGGCAACAATAGAATCCATGAAATCTTCTGTTAAACTTGTTGGTGTATAATAAGTAAACCAAACCGGCATCTTAATTCCATAGGCCAGATTTGAATACACACTATAGCGGAGTTCAGCAACATTAGGTCTTCTATAAGACCCTCTTATACCCATTGAGTGCAAATAAGAGGAAGTTTTCACATTATACTTGATACCAGCTCTTCTAATGCTTTCAAGATTTTCAAAATATCTTGGCGCAAACTCTCCTGAAGGCTTAAAAGGATAATGGTCAAATGAGAGATATTTAAGATTTTTAGCCCCTACCAATTCTATCCAGCGCTCAACATATTCTTTATCGTAATCACCTTCAACACCGAAATTCGGAAACAGGTTTAAATACGGTACATGATCAATATCTAAAGAAAGTAATTCTTTATATTTTTTCGCATATCCTTCCAATTCTGCTATAGTCGGCTCATCCTTAATATAATACCCAAATAAAGCAGGATGTTCTTTATACCTATTTATAAAGGTTTTCGAATCCTCCAGGTTTCCATAAATCAATGAATCAGCGACAGATACTAACATTTTGTACTTCAAAGCCAGATCAAGCATTTTCTTGTTACGCTCGGGCCTAGCTAAATCCGTGGAAGTAGTATTTTGTATCACATCGACTTTAGCTTCATGCAAGCGTTTATATTGCATATCGTTAGTATGAGCCCAGGACGGTGGCCAGAAGATCCCAATCTTTAAATTATCTTCTGTTCCATGTGTGGTATGCTGTCCAAATGATGAGCTGATGACTAAACACAAAGCAATCATCGTCAATACAAAGGATAAATTATTTATTTTTAATTTTCTCATAACATTAATAATCAGGATTTTGCTTCAGTTTAGGATGTTTGTTAATTTCTGACTGAGGAATTGGGAACAAATCATATGAAACAGGGTATTTTCTAACTTCAATATTGTTATCCCAGTGCTTTCTTGGCGTTACACTACCATCTACAATTACTCCACGTGCCAATTTCATAACATCTCCACCAATTCTCCACCTTCTGATGTCCCAAAAACGATGTCCTTCAAATGCCAGTTCAACTCTTCGTTCATTTCGAATTCTCTCTCTCATCTTTTCCTTAGGCATTCCGGCGGGTAATCCTGGCATTCCCACACGTGTTCTAACTTCATTTACAGCATTTAACACATTCTGATCAGGTGCAGCCAAATATTCATTTAAAGCCTCAGCATAAATCAGTAATGTTTCCTCATATCGCATAAAAATCCAAAAATGATCTCCAACAATAAAATTTGGAGTTATACTCCCATTTTCATCAACTGTCTTTCTAAGGTAATAGCCCGTTTGTGTCCTCCGGTCACCTCCCCAACGTTGGATATCGTTTCCTCCGGGAGCTCCCACGTAAGTGTAAATAGTATTGCCTTTAAAAGAACTGCCATCATAAATAATAGAACTATAAAACCTGGGATCTCTATCAATGTATGGAGAATTCACAGCATCATAATTAGGATCTTCATTAATCGGCAATCCACTTGATTTTATATCATAGGCATCTACAAGGTTTTGTAAAGGCTGTACCCTTGCCTGTCCACCTAAACTTGGCAAAAAATTAAAATGTACCCAAGTGGTCTGATTTAAGTTAGACTGAAAGATCAGATTTTTGGCAATTCTTTTATGTGTTAATCCATCATAATCATTATCAACCTCATAATGGTTCAGATCCATTACAGCTTTAGCAGCATCTGCTGCCTTTAACCAACGCTCTTTATCCTGTTGCGGATTGTGCAACAAACTAGCTGAAAAAAGAAATGCTTTTGCTTTCAACATTAAAGCTGCACCTTTTGTTGTCCTACCCAAGTCTATAGAAGTATATTCAAGTGGCAAAAGCGCAGCTGCCGCATCACAGTCGGCTGCAATAAAATTAGCAGTTTCTTCAGCGGTATTCCTGTTGATATTCAAATCATCATCAGTATTCAGTACATGATCAATAATCGGTACGCCACCATAACGCTTAAATAATTCCATATAATAGAATGCACGCATAAAATGTACTTCGCCAATCATTCTGTTTTTACCGATTGTTTGCTGATTGTTTTGAGGAACCAACAAGTTTATTTTTTCAAGAAAAAGGTTAGCAGCTCTTATCGAGCCATAAAGCTCTACCCAGCGATCAAGAGGGTTATAACTTGAATTTATGGTCCCTTGTGTAAAAGTGTGGGGACCATCAGGGTATTGAACAGAGCATAACGCTTCATCACTTGCCGCAGCATAAGAAAAAGTTTTATTGTCGCTTTCTGCTGATGGCCACCATTCTATACGGTTATGCAATTTTGCATAAAGACCTGCCACATATTTCTCAGTTTCATTATACCTCGAAAATACTTGCTTCTCTGATAGTCCACCCACTGGATCACGATCCAGATAACTATCAATCTTTTTACATCCTGAGATTCCTTGAATCAAAATCAGCAATACGATTACTTTTATAAGTATATATCTTGTTTTCATCTTTAACTTGATTAAAATCCTACTGATAATCCGAAGTTTATTACACGTGTTGGGGGATACACAGCACCATAACCATTATAATTCTCAGGATCAAACAACCTGGCCTTAGTCCAGGTATGCAGGTTAATTGCATTACTATAAACCCTGATACTTGAGAGGCTTTTTCCTTCTGATAATTTCACATTTTTAAAAGTGTAGCCCAATTCAACATTCTTCAACCTTAAATAACTGGTGTCGTCCAAATAAAATGATGAAGGCCTGAAGTTATTTGCACTCGCTCCGTAGTGTAAAGCAGGATAGGTCGCGTTTTGTGCATTCTCCGGTGTCCACCTTCCTTCATGCAATTTTGCAACTTTACCACCTTGAAAAAACTCCCAGATTGCCACTCCCGACAATTGGCGGTAAGAATTTGAAGAGCCTTGAAAAAGGACGCTAAAATCAAAGTTTTTCCAATTGATTCCTGCAGAAGCCCCATAAAAAACTTCCGGAATGTTACTATTCGCTATTAATCCCTCGTCATTATTATTAATGACTCCATCATTATTAAGATCAGCATATTTAATATCGCCAGGTATTACCTTCCCAAATTGAGTTGGACTATTGTCTATTTCTTCCTGACTTTGAAAAAAGCCGATAGAGGTTAAACCATAAAGTGATCCTATAGGGTTTCCGGTAAGCTGCTGCCATGGATATACAGTTGGCGCCTCATCCATAAACATGATTTTATTTTTAGCTAAAGAGAAATTTGAATTGATAAAATAGTTCACTTGACCAATCTTATTCCTGTGACTAAGCTCAATCTCGAACCCACTATTATTTACTTTCCCCCAGTTTACCGTTGGCAATCGTGATCCCGAAGCACCAATAATTCCAGGAACAGTATTTCTACTAATCAATATATTCTTACGTCTCTCCATAAAAACATCTGCCTTAATAGCAAATAGGTCCTTCCAAAGATTAAGCTCCAGTCCAATATTTGATTTAACAGCGGTTTCCCAGGTTACATTTGGATTTGATAATGCTCCTTCCGAATTACCCCCTATGGCATTCGAAAGTGTTTCGCCGAACACATAACCGGCTGAGCCCTGGTACTCTGAAATAAATGGCCAGCGTCTTCCTGAAAGCTGATCATTACCCACAATTCCGTAGGAACCTCTCAATTTTAACAAACTAATAACTGGCGAACTTTTAAGAAAGGATTCTTCAGACAAAACATAAGCTGCTGAAAAGGCAGGAAAAAGACCATATCGATTCTTTTTTGCAAAGTTATCTGTACCATTATAAGCTCCATTAACCTCAGCAAAGTATTTGTATTTGTAATTATAAACCACACGTCCAACCAAACCTTGCGAAACATATGGGACCTCATTTCCTAAAACCCTTTGTGTACGGTTTGCCAGTAATAAACCTGACACTTCGTGGTTTCCAAACCTACGTTGGTAGTTCAAAGAAAAGTCCATCCATACATCCCGGTTTTGTGAATAAGATGAGGCTGGAGCTTGTAAAGCTAATTCTTCATTAAAATATGTATAACTTGAAGGATCTTCAAAATAGCCATTGTTATATTTTGCTTGTAATGCTCTGGCCCATCTGGTTAAACTATTCTTAAAATAACCATCAAAAGAATAATTAGCCTTTAAGGATAAGCCCTCAGTAATAAAATTCAGCTTTCTATTTAAAGTAAACATTCCAGACAAGGAAGAGTTAAATGATTGCGCATAGCCACTCTCATTCAGTAACCATAAAGGATTCTGTACATCATTTCCTAAACTGTAATATCCATTAGGCCACATCACCGGCCCATAATTTGGTGGTATCTGTATTAAAGTCCAGAATATATCAGCATCTGTATAGTTTGGATTTCTTTTATCTTCAATTGCGCCATATAGACTCAGGCCTATAGAAAAATCTTTATCAAACTCAATGTCTACATTAGACCTGAAATTATAACGTTTAAAATTTGCATTAGGATCATAAAGATCATTTTTTTGCGCCTTATAAACTCCGCCTTGATCCAAATAACCTACGTTAACAAAATATTTTACCTGCTTAGAACCTCCATTAATATTGAAATTCACTCTTGACTGAATACCGGTTTTCATAATTTGATCCGCCCAATCCACATTCGGATAAATTAGCGGTCTATCACCAATACGATAATGTTCTAAAACCTGATCACTGTATAAAGGAACTCCACCAGGATTATCGTTCAGATATGCTTCATTTGCAAGCTTTGCATAATTATAAGAGTCTAAAAACTCTGGTACATTAATTGGATTTTGTAAACCTGTTTCGGTTGAAACATTGATCTGTGGAGCTCCACTCACACCACGTTTGGTCGTTACAATAATTACTCCGTTTGCTCCTTTAACACCATATAAAGCTGTGGCTGATGCATCCTTTAGAATAGTTACGCTTTCAATTTCATTGACATCCAATAAAGTAATTGCACTATAATCCTTTTGTACTCCGTCTATCGTAACCAAAGGTGTTGCATTATTAATTGTTGCACGTCCACGAATAAACAATAAAGATGCGTCCTTACCTGGTTCACCACCTCTTTGAAGTGTAATCAAACCAGGCAATCTACCAGCCAAGGCATTGGTAATATTTGCTGTAGGACTTTGTTTCAGTTCTTTGGTTGTAATTGAAGCGGTAGATCCTGTCTGGGCTATCTTTTTCTGGGTTTGGCCAAACCCCAATACAACTACCTCACTTAAATCCTGATTATCTGATGGCACCATTTTAACAATCAATTGTACTGCATCTTTAATCGGGATAGTTTGCGTCTGGTAACCAACATAAGAAAAAGAGACATTATCGGTTGATTTTGCATTGAATTCAAACGTACCATCTGTTTTAGAAGCATAAACTCTATTAGTATTTAAAATTCGGATAGATACTCCGGGTATGGGTTCTCCATTTTCATCTGTAACCGTTCCTTTGATCAACCCGTCCTGAACTCCATAAATCTTATTTCTATCAAGTAAACCGTCAGTCGTCTTAATCAATACATTCTGATCTACAATTTTGTAAGTAATGGGAAGCCCCTCAAAACACTGGTCCAAAACCTGTTTAAGTGGCAAATTCTTTACATTTACATTTATTTTAGTTGTATTGATCAGCTCGTTCTTATCCACTAAAAAGGTATAAGGAGTTTGCTTTTCAATCTGTTTAAATATTTCCTCTAGTACAGCCTTTCGCATAACCAGGGTAATATTTTGCGCTTTACCTGTGGCGCCCGCCTGCATTAGCGAAGTAAATAGGATTAGAGCAACGATATTAATACGCATAATGACATATTTATTTAATAACTGACATCGCCTCGTTTTGCCTGGCTGCTCATTAATATACATCACATGTACACTCATCCTTGCCAGGATGTTTAGAAGTCTAATAAAATACATAAATTTGTGATATGAAGGTTTATTGAAATTGTTGATTTCGTAACATTGGGCCGTTTCTACAGCCCTTCAAACCTGATTATTTTCCAGTAACGTGTTCGAGCACGTTACTGGTTTTTCAAGTTCCTGGAATTGTCTGGTCTCTTTTCTATATCATGGTTGTTATATTTGGTTTATAAAATTGGTTAGTTCTTTTTATTTCTTTTCAACGAATACTTTTCGACCCTTGACTTCAAATCGAACTCCGAAATAACTCAGTTGATCCAGTAGACTTTTGAAAGACTCACTACGTTTTATCTTACCTGAAAAGTTCAAAGCAGGGACTGATTTATCAACCTCTACATCAATGTCATACCAACGGCTCAATTGCCTCATCACTACCCATATATCAGCTTCATCAAATTTAAAGTAACCATTTTTCCAGGCTACACTTGTTTCTGCATCTATATCCTTAACCTTCATATCAGTACCGATTGTACTAATAGTACTTTGTTGATTAGGCTTAAGGGACATCTGTTTTCCTGTTGCCTTTGAAAATACATTTACGCGCCCATGTAGCAACGTTGTGGTCACAACCTTTTCGTCCAGATAATTATTAACATTAAACCCGGTCCCCAGAACTTCAATTTCCTGTTGAGGAGTTTTAACAATAAATGGCATCTTTTTACCATTCTGTTCATTAGAAACAACCTCAAAATAACCTTCCCCCTCAAACTCAATAATTCGTCTACCCCCATTAAAAGAAGAAGGATACTTTAATGTACTTGCAGCATTTAACCAAACTTTAGTTCCATCTGCTAATAACACCTGATACTGTCCGCCTTTAGGTGTAGAAATTGTATAAAAATCCGTTTTAGTGCCTTTTGGTAAGATTTCACTTCCATCATTATATTGCATCCGATCACCATCAATCACAACCATCTCCTTTGCAGCATTAAGCACAATCGATCTCCCATTAGCAAGAGTTAACACAGCCCTGTTACTTCCTGGCTTAATTTTGTTAATAGATACATTATTTTCAATTGTGGTTTTATCCTTTTGATACATAAAAAACACACTACCTAAAGTTATTACCAAGATAGCCGCTGCTGCATACCATCTTCTCCATTGTACAACTTTAACCTTTGTCCGCTTTTCTATTCCCGCATACAAATGGCTAAGCTTTTGTCTCATTTCAGGAGTATCTGTTACTCCATTTGAAATCTCTTCCAACAGTTCATCGGTAATCGCATCGTCCATCATCTCAGTTGACTGTGAAGAGCGTATATAATCCATTAACCACTCTAGTTCGGCAATGCTACATTGTCCATTTTTGTAGTTATGTAATGTTTCTTTAAACTTTTGTTCAGTTGTCAATTCAGGTCCTTTTATATATAATACGGATGAGACAGACATATGGTCGGCTCCAAACGAAAATAAAATCAAAAAGATTTAATTATTTAAATAACAACAAGAAAATCAGACCAGTTATTGTGTTTCCTTCATGAACTAACAGTTCTTTCTTTACAAATCGACCGGCTTTAACTACATGATCATGTACTGTGGAGATAGATATATTTAGTTGTTCAGAAACTACCTTATAGCTCAGTCCTTCAACTTTACATAGCTTATATATCATTTTTCTTTTTTCCGGAAGCTGATCAATAATTTTATCCAGAGCCTTTCCCGTTTCCCGATAAACTGTATCCTCTTCAACATGACTATACAACTCAGATCCATTTTCACTTAAAAAATTCTCTGCAAGTTGCTCTAAAGATACTTTTCTAAAAAAATCAATGACCATATGTCTTGAGCAAACAAATAGATAAGTCTTAAATGATTTCTCCGGATCTATAGACTCTCTTTTCTCCCATATCTTTACAAAAACATCCTGAAGGATATCATCAGCAACATCAGTAGATTTAACCAGTTTAATAATGTTACCATATATTCTGGCACTATATTTCAAATATAATTTTTCGAAAGCTAAAGTATTACCATTGCTCAAATTCTTCAGTAGCTCTTTTTCTTCCACAGGATTATCTATCGACATTTTATATTTGATCAGAATCCAAATGTATATTTAAAATCAGATAATACAAATTAGAATAAAAACTGGGTCATCCATGCTTTAGCATCGTCAATGTCTTGACAAAATCTGATAATGGGATGTTTTGAATGCTCTCTTGCTAATTCAGTTACCCTTAATCCAAAATCGTGATCGGCAGGAAGAACAACAGCTATAGGAAAACGGTAATTAACAAGCTTTTGGAATGTCTCTCCCAGTACTCCATTTTTTAGATCGAAAAATTTTTCGTCAATATCATCCGGAATAAAAATCATGCCGGCGAGCCCAGTTTCCAAAATTGTGATTGCATCTTCAGGCTTTGATAATCTGATGTCGTATTTACTTGCTAAAAGGTCATTTACGGATGCATCCATTTTTTATAGTTGATGATTAATGTTCAATAAATCTAAAAAAAATTTGTCCATTATGGTTTATCATTATTGAAATTTTCTCCATCAGCTGAATAATTCTCAAAAATCTCACCTCTCGACATAAAGGTAACATCACATAAAGATAATAGAGAAGTCTGGCACAAAAAAGATACTTTTACTCTATGAAAAACTTTAAAGTATTATTATCCATTGTTGTTGTACTCGTACTCTCATCTTGCGGAATCAACAATAATAGCGAACAAAACAGTACTGATCTGGCAGACTCCTCAACAACTGAAGCTGTAGACAGCACTGCTGAAAAAGGTCTGTTCGCAAAGATGTCAATGAAAGATACAGTTAAGGCTGGCGAGTTGGTTGAACTGAAATTCACAGTATACAACAATGCCGATACTACACAACATTTTTGCAAATGGCATACTCCTTTTGAACCATTCATCAGCAAATACCTGGATTTAACATCAGCATCTGGTGAAGAAGTTGACTACAAAGGCGCTATGGCGAAACGAATAATGCCGCCACCGGCTGACAGTTACCTACCTGTAAATTCTAAAGACAGTATTTCTATTACTGTCGATCTTTTAAAAGGATATAGCATCACCAAACCTTCAAAATACACTATTAAGTATGTAGGTCAAAACATGAGCGGACTTATTGTCCAAGACAGTATTTCTTTCATTTATGCCAAATAGAAGAAAACACGCCTTACTTTTCATCACATTTATTGTGTTTCTTTTTTCGTGTTCATCAACAAAAAATATAACGCAGGAAATAAAAACAAATGTAACACCTGAAAAATCCGACTTGCTTTATCAAGAAATTGAAAGACTAGGTTTGGAACTCACCAAAAGGGAGCATGTTCCAGGATTAGCAGTATCAGTTATTCGAAATGGAAAGATAGCATGGATACAATGTATCGGTTATGCTGATATGGCAGATAAGAAACCAGTAACGGAGCTCCGATTAATCAATACTTAACCCGTTGGAAAATACCACAATCGTCATACAATCGATCAAAAGTTACATTACGACGCATACTGAGTCATACGGCAGGTCTTTCGGTACATGGATATGGAGGAGCTGAGCAAGGAAGCAAATTGCTAACTTTAGAAGAATCCCTTGAAGGGAAAACAAAGAGA
Organism: Pedobacter sp. ASV1-7; assembly: GCF_040203335.1. Taxonomy (NCBI): domain Bacteria; kingdom Pseudomonadati; phylum Bacteroidota; class Sphingobacteriia; order Sphingobacteriales; family Sphingobacteriaceae; genus Pedobacter; species Pedobacter sp. ASV1-7. Next base: position 134,184 of record NZ_JBEHBV010000011.1, read on the forward strand.
AATGGGGAAAGTGTACGCCTGATAAATGAACCAGGGACAAAATGGGAATATTCCGGTGGTGGCTACACGCTTGCACAATTACTTCTTGAAGAAAAAACTAAGGAAAGATTTTCAAGCTATATGAAAGAACATATATTCAAACCTCTAGGTTTAATTCATACCAATTATGAGTGGACAGCAGAAATGAAGTCAAAATCTGCAACTGCTTATGTTATCTATTACAAAGAATCCCCGGCATTGCAATTTCGCCGTCCATAGGTTGTAAATCTTCATTTAATACAAACTGATGATTCGTAATTCGCTTGAGTCCATAATCAATTCTTTGCTTGCAAAAGTAGGATAATATCTTTTACATATGCAATTCAACTCAGGTATCTGTTACCGGCTTATCTTCCTTCGAATGAATCTCTACAGATGGCTGCATAAAAGGTTTCAACAAATCAATGGGAACAGGAAAAATGGTAGTTGAATTATTTTCTGTAGCAATTTCACGAAGTGTTTGCAGGTAGCGTAAGGTCAGTGCACTTGGCTGTTCGCTTAAGATTTTTGCAGCGTCAGACAAACGTTGCGAAGCCTGATACTCCCCTTCAGCAGAAATTACTTTTGAACGTCTTTCCCGTTCTGCCTCGGCCTGTTTAGCCATTGCCCTTTGCATTTCCTGAGGAAGGTCTATTTGTTTCACCTCAACAGCTGTTACCTTTATCCCCCATGGCTCCGTTTTCAAATCAATTATCTGTTGCAGATGCAGGTTTATTTTATCCCGCTGTGAAAGTAAATCATCCAGTTCCGACTGCCCCAACACACTACGCAATGTGGTTTGCGAAAACTGAGAGGTAGCCGTTAAAAAATTCTCTACCTCAACTACAGCTCTTTGAGGATCTATTACTCTAAAATAGATTACAGCATTAACCTTAATAGACACATTATCCCGAGTGATCACATCCTGAGGTGGCACATCCATAACTACAATACGCAGAGATATGCGGACCATTTTATCTATGAAAGGAATCAAAAGAATCAGACCTGGTCCTTTTGCCCCTTTATCAAGCACCCTGCCTAAACGAAAAATAACCCCTCTTTCATATTCACGAAGTATCCTGATCGCACTGGAAAGTACCAGAACTGCAAAAAAAATGAGCACTATAATAAACACATTGTACATAACCACCTCCTTTTAATTAGAAATAAAATTAAACCACACGCTTCAGTGGCTCCACCAGTAAAGTAAGCCCTTTAATCTCTATCACCTTTACCAGTTCCCCTTTATTAATTTTTCCCAGGGTTGATTCTGCAGTCCACACTTCTCCATTTACCTGGAGCTGTCCCTGAGGATCCAGCTGACTCAATGTTTCTCCAATTTGTCCAAGCAAGATATTAATCCCCGTCACTGTTTTTAGACGTTGTGCCCGTAGTCCCAGGCCAATTATAAAGAGAAAGAAAACCGTACTTAAAACCGTAACTGAAATAATAATTCCTGTTGATATCTTAATCATATCCAATGAAGAACTTGGTTTAAATAACATTATAGATCCAAGGAACAGAGAAACTACGCCTCCTATTGCCAGTACTCCATGACTAACCACCTTAATTTCAAGCAGAAACAACACTAAAGAAAAGATGATCAGCATTAATCCGGCATAATTAACCGGTAAGGTATTCATAGCATAAAAAGCAAGGATCAGACTTATAACACCTACTACACCAGGTAACACAGCTCCCGGGTTGAACAATTCAAAGTATATACCCACCATGCCGAGCATGAGTAAAATATACGCAACATCAGGATTACTTATAAAGTTAAGCAGCTTCTCAGAAGCACTCATCTCCAGATGTTGAATTTTTGCTCCTTTTGTATGCAATACAATATCCCCTGAACTTAGCTCCAGATTTTTGCCATCTATCTGATTAAGCAATGCATTTTCATCTGGAGCTATGTAATCGATCACATTTTTTTCTAATGCTTCATTTTCGGTAATAGATAAACTATTCCTGACAGCCTCCTCCGACCATTCTAGATTACGTTTTCGTTTTTCAGCTATACTTCGAATAAACGCCGCGGCATCATTTGTAGCTTTTACATTCATCACTGAATCTACCGTGCCAGTCAATTTTATGGGATGTGCAGCACCAATATTGGTTCCGGGTGCCATGGCGGCAATATGAGCTGCAAGGGTAATAAAAACCCCGGCAGAACCAGCACGCGCACCGGACGGGTAAACGTGAACCACCACAGGAACCCGTGACATCAGAATATCGCTAACAATAGTACGCGTAGATTCCAATAACCCTCCAGGGGTATTGAGTTGAATAACCAAACATTCTGCTTTTTCTCTGCTTGCCTTTTCAATTCCATCATGAATAAAAGAGGCCGAAACCGGATTAATTGAACCATCAATCTTTATCACCACAACCCTTTGAGCAGTTAACATCAATGGGAAACAAATGAGAAAAACCAAGTATAAAATCTTATTCTTCATACGATTAATTCAGCAGCTCAATACATATAAATATACTGAAAATCAACGACAAATGAGACCAAACATAGAAACTTAGTAGTCTTTTCAAGCAAATTGATAGCTTCAATTATTCATTTTGGAACTTATTTTTTGGGCTTTTCCCCATTTCAAACTCAAGAACACCACCTTTTAGTATATCATCGTGAGAAATAAAAGTTTCTTTTACCAACTTACCATTCAATCGTATTGAATGGACAAATACATTCTGCTCACTAAAGTTCTTAGTTAAGATTGAAAATTGTTTACCATTCTCTAAGTTGATAACTGCTTTATTTAATTTTGGTGATCCAAATTGGTAATTCCCAATTGCTGGATTAACAGGATAAAACCCTAAAGCACTAAAAATATACCATGCCGACATCTGTCCACAATCTTCATTTCCAGAATAACCTGCAGGCTCAGTAGTATAGAATTTATTCATTATCTCTGTAACCATCTTTTGTGTTTTCCACCCTTGGTCAACAGTATTATACAAATACGCTATGTGGTGACTAGGCTCATTTCCATGGGCATATTGTCCAATAAAACCTGATGCATTATGATTTTTTTGATCTTCACCTTGCTTTAAACTAAAAAAATCATCCAACTTCTTTATAAACTTATCTTTTCCACCAAATAGTTCAATCATCCAGGGAATATCCTGTGGCACATACCAAAGATATTGCCAGGCATTGGCTTCTGTATATGGACTACCCCCATTACCTCCATATTTGAAAGGGTCAAATGGTTCTAACCAATTTCCATTTTTGTCTTTACCTCTGAAAAAGCCTGTTTTCTTGTCGTAAATATTTTTTATAAGCTGAGAACGTTTTATAAAGAAATCATAATCATCTTTATAGCCCATCTTTTTTGCAAATTGAGCAACACACCAATCATTAAAAGCAACTTCCAAGCCTAAGGAAACAGATTGTGTTTGAAGATCTTCAGGAAAATAGCCATATTGATCTAATAATTTAAAAGGAGAACCAGGGTGTTCTATTATAGAAGTGTTTTTAACAGCTTCATAGGCTTTATGTAAGTCAAATCCCGTTATCCCCTTTTGCACCGCATCTACGATTACAGGAATTGCATGATTCCCTATCATAGTATAGCTCTCATCATTCCATAATTGCCATATCGGCAAATAGCCATAAGATTCATAATGAGCTATCATACTATTGATAAATGCAGCGTCTTTTGATGGCTTCAACAAGGTATACAACGGATGTGCTGCCCGATAGGTGTCCCATAATGAAAAAGTCGAATAGTGTTTTTTAGTAGGTGCAGTCTTTATTGTCATATCAGAGGCTTGATAATCTCCATTTATATCGGATGTAACATTGGGTTGTATAAACAAATGATAAAGACCTGTATAAAAAATAGTTTTGACTTCAGGTGTAGCTTCTATTTGAACGGTCGACAATTCTTTTTCCCAAAGTGCATCTGCCTTAGCTGTAACCGCATCAAAATCCCAATCATTAATTTCCTTCTCCAGATTTTCCTTCGCATTAGCAACACTTACCGAAGATAATCCAACTTTTAAAAGAACCTGTTCACCGGGCTTTACGTCAAAATCAAACACTGCTCTAATTGAGATATCTCCTTTTGCTTTATAAGCATTAAATCCATTTATTATCGGAAGTTTTTCAAATACCTTATTTCCTCTTGCCATTTGGTGATTAATTATAGGTTTTGAGAATTTTACATGAAAATAAAGCTTCCTCAATCTGGCCCACCCTGTTATAATTCTATACCCTTCAATAGTGTATTGATCTATTACTCTAAGCTGTGACCCTATAATATCAACAGGCCATTTTTCCCTTTTCTTGTCTATTGAATGGGAAAGATCAAACAATATATGAGCCGGCTGGTTTTCCCGAAAAGTATATCTATGAAAACCGGCGTGTTCAGTTGCTGTAAGCTCAGCATTTACATTATAATCCTGTAATAAAACCCGATAATAACCAGGTTTTGCGAACTCATCCTTTTTTGAAAAAGCAGACCGGTATCCTGATCTTTTTTCTGATCCATTCCCAGGTGTCCATTTTACATCACCCGAAATGGGCATGACTAATAGATCAAAAAAATCTGCTACACCTGTTCCACTTAAATGCGTATGACTAAATCCTACTATAGTATTATCTCCATAGTTATACCCTGATGCTAAATTATACGATGGGCTTGGATCCGTATCCGGGCTTAGTTGCACAAAACCAAAAGGTACCGTAGCTCCTGGAAAATTATTTCCTGCAAGACTACTAGAATCGACAGATCCTGTACCAATAAAAGGGTTAACATAAGAGGTTATTGAAGTTTGTGCTATTAAAAATTGAGTACAAAAAATCACTAAAATAATGACCAAAATATACCTGGCTTTTTTCATAATAAATTATAAATGTAGAATATTCAAAAAATAACGCTTCCCATTATCTTGATTCACAAACAATAGGATTTTTGTAGATATAAAATCTTCCATCTTCACCACCTACAAGCAAATCAATTATTTTATAATTAGAATCCATAATTGGGCTAATCCAGCAACCATGCCTATCCATATTTATTGAAGTCCCCTGATTATCACAAAGTGGTGCTGGTGCTGCAAATCTGGGAGTTTCGTTGCTTCCTTTATTAACCATAACATAGGCTGAAGCATAAGGTAAAGCTTGAGGAACTTCCCTGGATAGATACATATGGTTGCCTTGTCCAAAAATAATGTCCCAAACACCATCCTGGTTAATGTCACAAATACCTAAAGTCGCCCTTCCTTCATTGCCGGCAAATCCAACGATTCTTACTGGTTCATTTTTTACATTTAACAATTCGCGTTCTTCAATAAGTGTATTTGGACTTTTTTTATTTCTAGTGTACATACACAAAAGCCCTTTCCCGTTTATTGCTAAAAGAGGATCAAGTTGATCTTTAACTCCAGTTAACTTTAAAAACTTCATCGGTAAAAATGAAGGTTTACTTCTCCATGCTGCTTTAAACTGTTTTTGATCTAACATTAAAGACACAGCTGAACTCAAAGTCGGTTGGCCAACCTTCCCAATATTTTTATACACGACATAATATCCTGTAATATCATTACAAACAATATCCAATAAACCATCTCCATCCCAATCCGTCACTAACGGTTGTGTATATCCCCATCGTTTCTCATTAGGCCCCTGTATAGAACCTGTTAAACCGGCCTGATGATGGATAGTTCTGTTGGCGGCAGACAGCTTTACTCCTGGCTTCCATACTGGATTTTCATCGGTACCGGTGTTTTTAAAAAACCATAAAAAACCAGATGAGTCTCCAGAAACTATATCAGCAACGCCATCCCCATCCCAATCAACCCAGTTAGGAACGGCTAATGTTCTTACGTTTAAATCTCCCCCACGCATCATTAGAGGTCTGTGAGACCATGCTTTATTTTTATTATCCCAAAAATATTCAATAAGAATACCTGGATTTCCGCCAATTACAAATCCACTATTTTTCTCTCCATAAGGAATCGTTGAGGTAAATGGCATACTAAAATATACTTCTTCGGTAGTTTTCTTTATTCCTTTAGGTAACTTTAAAGACAAAAACTCCAATTTATCCGAATGATAATTCAAACTGTATAAAGACAGTTCATCTACATCATGAGAAATAAGAAGTTGAGGACTATTATTCCTCAACAGATCAACTTGTTGAAATTTGATCTGATTAGAAAATGTTGTTAAGGTAAAATCCTCATCATTTATTTTAATTCGCTTCCAACCTCCAAATTCCCAATCTTTCCCTTCAATCTGTTCGGCATAACTTATATAAAATATACTTTTTTCTCCCATCCATTTTCCTTTTTCATCATAGCCTTTGTTAAAACCTGCATCAGGATTAGGAGGGTATCCAAAAAGGCTTCTATTATTAGGTATATAATAGCCACTTTTAGGACTTTTAAACATTTTTATTAAAATATTCTTTTGCCCTACCCTCATAATAGTAAACTCTCCAACAACAGGCTTCCCCCCTGCAATGAGCACCCTTGGATTTGAGATTTTTAAAGAAGGACTTTCTTCAAAATCATAATGGAACCATTTCTTTTCCTCCGAATCAAATAAAAATAACTCAGAAGATTTTTTAGCAAGATGGAATAATTTACTGAAGGTGATTTTTTTACTCCAATCCGGCAACTTTTGTGGACGATCATATAAATTTGAACCATTTGGAGTCTTACCCAGGTATTTACTTTGATACATTCCTTCTCCTAATAAAATAATATTAAAAATCAGGCTTTTATTAGGTAAAATTGTCGGAGAATTCTCTAATCCCATACAAAATTCCGTTACTACAGTATCTGCATAACGTAAAGGATCTGTTGAAACGATTACAGGAGTCTGGCCATTGACCTTACAGGAAATAAAAAATAGGGTCGTAAGAATCCCTACAACTTTCATTATATTCATATTATAAGTTATTTAAAATTGTTATTCAAGAATTTAAAACTATGGCTCAACAGTGATGGTCAACTGCCTTATGACTTCACTCCTCCCATAAATACCAGAATTGGCCGCCATAAAAGTTACCTGATAGGTACCCGGCTTATCATAAGTATAAGTATATCTGCTCAAATTTCCGTCCTTCAAAGATTTAACAGCTATTGAATGTGCTATACCATAATTTATTTCCTTCGGTAAATAAAGCGGAGCTGTTATGACCCATCCCTGTTTACGTGTCACATTGGCTGAAACTCCTGTCCAAACAATTTGAGTAGTATTTACCAAAGGGATATCCGTTGTTTCATTTGCCCAGCTGCTTCCTAAAAGCATTTTAAAAGCAGTACTCACATGCGTGTATTTAGGTTGCACTATAGAAGTACCATCTTTAGACACAGCCTTAATTTGCCAATCATTTACTTTAAATAAGGTTCTTCTACTATTTTCTTGGGTTTCAAAAAACCATCCGAAATAAATAGTATTGTTTGTACTTTCTACCATATCAGTGATATCTACTTCCCCTGAATCATAAAAAACTGAAGTAGGTGTAATATCCGGTATATAAAAACGACTGGTTATATCTATCCAATCAGCCTTGGCAATGGATACAGAATCATAAGATCCATTAAAATTGGTTGAATATTTTAACCTTGCACAATCATTATTAACCCCACTGTATTTTGTTGAGGAAAAGGAAAGTACATTCGACGCATTGAATTTCTTTTCCTTTGCTATAAAATCATAGTCAGAAAGAAACTCTCCGGAATAAAATGCTATAATATCAGGATTGCCTGTAAAATTAAATTGTATGGCATCTCCAACCTTTACAGTATTTGAGACCACATTGACGTTAAAATCAACAGCCTCTATTTTGTCCTTCGTACAAGCGCAGAAAAACAAACAAATAGCAAGAAAAAATATAATTGACAACTTCATAATATATATAATTTATTGAATTCCACATTCAAAATAACAAACTCACTAACAACAAGTTAATCACCAACCTGTATTCTGTTCTAATTGATTATTTATACCCATTTCGTAAGATGGAATGGGCCATCTGATATCTCTTAGAGATACATTTCCAAAATACAAGCGAGCCTGTACAAGATAGCCAGATGTACCTGAGGGTATCTGTGACAACCTGATTTTCATACTATTATAAAACATTCCCCATCTCATCAGATCATCCCTGCGCAAAAGTTCAAAGCAGAGTTCTCTTGCCCGTTCATTTTTAATTTCTGTTTTAAAATCTGAATAAGGAATACCGGATGGTAAATCTGCCGAAGTATTACCACCTTCAACAGCAATACCTTTTGCTCTTCTTCTTACCTGATTGATATATTTTAAAGCATTTTCAGGATTTCCTTCTGATTCATTGATAGCTTCCGCATACATCAACAAGACATCTGAATAACGCAATAGCGGAAAGTTTTGAGGAGTACTACTTGGATTTCTAGGTAATAAAATCTCCTCTTCGCGCCTAAATTTCCCTGCATTTCGCTGTAGCTTATTTGCACTAGCTGTCCAATATTCTTTCTGGTCATTAACATATCTAAAAGGAGCAATTGCCCAATCACGTCTCAGATCATTAGCCTCATACAAATTATACAACCACTCAGTAGTATATGTTACACCAACAGAATAACCAAAACTAAGTCCATCTGTTCCTGCATACTTAATACCATTGGTACGACCTACCGTACCATAAATATTTTTATAAACCCCTTTGCCATCTCCATAAAATTCTACTTCCCATATACTTTCTTTAGGATCGTATTTATCCTGGGCATAGTTAACAAATACCTGCTTATAAGATGGATTTAACTCATGATATTTTGTATCTATTACCATTTTAGCATACTTAGCAGCCTCATTATACTTAGAAAGATCCTTTAAAGGTTCTCCAGCCATATGTAAACAGACTCTGGCAAGCATTCCCCAGACAACCGATTTAGATACCCTCCCAGATGATTCTACGTTGTTGATATCATAAACCAATGCTGAAGCTTGCTCCATGTCTTCAACAATAGATTCATAAATCGTTTTCAATGAGGTACGGGGCAAATAGACGTCCATAGATCCTGAAGAGGAGGTAGGCTTTTTAACCAGAGGCACTTCACCAAACTTAGTTAACAGCATAAAATAATAGTAACCTCTTAAAAAAAGTGCTTGTCCTTTAATATTATCCCTTTCTGCCTTATCTATTTCAATCTCTGGATTGTCTACCTGGGCCAATATAGCATTGGCGTTATTTATGGCTGCATAAACCGCTCTCCAATAGAACAAGATCTTGGTATCTGCCGTACTTGCATCATAATACCCTATGGTGCCTCTATCAACTGAATTATTAATATATCCTTCGTCAGCATCAAGTCCCATTCTTCCCAACATCGCACTTCCATAAAGATCTCCTGAAGCCAGGAATGAATATACTCCTCTTAAAGCATCATTAAGTTCTGCCTTGTTTTTATAAAAACCACCAGAAGTCAATGTATACTCTCCCGGATTTACGTCCAATAGCTTGTTACAGGATTGCGTCAAAAAAGCTACTCCGATTATTATCAAAATTCTTAAACGATAATATGATATTTTTGCATTCATAATCAAAAATGTGTTGTATAAACGATTTAAAATGTAATACTGGTTCCTACCGTAAAGGTTAGACTTCTGGCATAAGCTGAATAATCGAATCCAGGTGTAAGTGCAGTCTGCCTGGTTGAAACTTCCGGATCCATCCCTGAATAACGATCCCATGTATAAATATTCTGTCCAGCAAGAAAAACACTCGCATTATCAATCCCTTTGATAGATTTTTTCGGGATAGAATAGGTAAAGCGTACAGTTTTCAATCGTAAAAATGAACCATCTTCAATTGTTCTCGATGAATAAACTCCCATTGGCCCTGCACCACGTGTCCTATACATCACATTAGATTGATTTTCTGCTGTCCAGCGTGTTTCGTAAGATCTAAACTGATTCAAATTCAACCGGTTATTATAGCTTCCTTCAAACAACATACGATTAGCATTCATTATATTATTACCGTAGTTCCACTGAAAAAACACATTAAGACTGAAATTTTTATACGAAAAATTATTATTAAACCCTCCAAAATGCTTAGGGAGTGTACGTCCAATTACCACCCTATCATCTTCATCAACCACTCCGTCACCATTCTGATCCTTATATTTTATATCTCCTGGCTGAATCAAAGAACGATCACTACCATTGGTTGGAACAGACTGTTTCAGTACATATCCATTAGGCAGTTTATCAAAATCCTCATATTGATATACACCATCCCATACAACACCATAAAAGGATGATACAGGTGCGCCTATTTTTGTTATATACAAGGGAACCGTATTAAAATCTCCTGTAAAATTTACGCTTGACAAAAAACTATTTTGATTATCGGATAAAGCAATAACTTTATTCTTGTTAAAACTGATATTAAAGTCACTCGTCCATTTGAAATCTCCAGATGCTATGTTTACGGTATTGATACTAATTTCAAGACCATCATTCTGGACACTGCCAACATTTCTATAAACCCTGTTAAATCCGGTAGAATATGGAAGATCGCTATATAACAATAAATCTTTAGTGGTTTTACGGTATACATCTGCCTCTATGTTAATTCTATTGTTAAACAAGGAGATCTCGTAGCCTAAATCCCATTGTGCTGTTCTCTCCCATTTGAGCGATTCATTACCAAGATTTGATAACAGTGCTGCGTAACCAGGAGTCGCATTACCAAAAGAATAATAATCATCGATATCTAATGTTGTATATCTGGCAAAATCATTTATTCTATTGTTCCCTGTTATTCCATAGCTCAATCTCAATTTAGAATCGCTGATAAATCTGGAGTTTTTCAGAAAAGATTCTCTACCTAATTGCCAGGCAAATGCTGCTGAAGGGAATGTACCCCATCTTTTTGATCTGGAGAACTTAGATGATCCATCCGATCTAATTGATGCTGTAAACAGATATTTAGAATTTAAATTATAATTTATTCTTCCAAGAAAAGAAATAAGCGCATTTTCCGATCCCGTAGATATAACTGAGGCAGGCAATCCTAATTGTAAGGATTTAAGCTTAAGCTCTTCATTTGGAATATTATATGCTTCATAACCATAATCTTTACGCTCAGCACCTTGTATTGTTGCACCAACAAGAACATCCAATTGGTTTCTACTATTTAGTTTCTTTTTATAATTGAGCGTATTTTCGTTCATCCAGTTTGTTAACTCTACGTTCTGATACTTCCCATTTACCCCTTTTCTATTCGTCGCCGAAGGATAACCTTGCCAGGTTTTCGAATTATAGAAAGCTTCATCCACCGTTGATACATTGGTATATCCACCCCTAATACTTAATTTAAGGTCTTTAGTGAGATCGTAATTCAATGCGAGACTTGTAAATAAATTTGCCCTATTTTGCTGGCGAATTTCATTTTCAGTCGTAATTATCGGATTCATGGTTAATATGTAAGCACCATCCGCCCCATCTATCTCTTCATCAAAAAGATCTTCCACAATATCTGTTGTCCCAAAAGATATAGGTCTGTACCCCCAAACTCTGTACATCAGGTAAGAAGCATATCCGCCTTCCGAAGTTGCTTGCGAAGATGTGATTGAGCCAAAATTTTTGTCCCGACTATAATTGACAATTAAATTGGCTTTCAAACGACTGCCGATATCCTGATTCAAAGTTACCCGACCTACATTTCGTTGAAACCCTGAGTTTTTTATTACTCCATCCTGATCTGTAGTAGATAATGAAACCGCATACTTCGTCTTCTGACTTCCCCCTCTGAGCGATATAGCATGATTTTGCATAAGCGCTTCCCTAAAGAATTTATCCTGCCAGTCAATCCCATCAATATTTTTATAATCCTCCAGCACCATCATTCTATCAGTAAGATAGCGTTTAGTCATAGAAGCAGGGTCTAACTCAATTTGGTATTTTACAAACTCATAAGGGCTCATTAAATCCATACGTGCAATGGTATTTTGGGTTCCAATAAAACCTTCGTAGTTAATAACAGGATCTCCTATTGAACCTTGTTTAGTGTCTATGATAACAACACCATTAGCTCCTCTGGACCCATAAATTGCAGTAGCTGAGGCATCTTTAAGGATATTAATAGATTTAATATCTAAGGGATTTATGGAAGAAACCGAAAAATTCTCCATTGGAAATCCGTCAACAACATATAAAGGAGCATTACTTTGTGTTAAAGAATTTCCTCCACGAATTACTATATTCATTTGTTCGCCGGGCTGCCCATCTTTCGAAGTTACCTGCACACCAGCAATTCTACCGGCAAGTGCCTGATCAAAAGTAGCTATAGGAGCTTTGTTTAAATCATTGATATTAACCGTTCCTACCGCTCCTGTCAAATCACCCCTTTTTACCTCTCCATAACCAACGACTACAATCTCATCTAACTTTGCATTTTCCACAAATAAAATGATGGGACTTCCATTCTTAACATCTTTCAAAGGAACCTCTCTGGTTTTATAGCCCACATATTGTACAACCAAAATTGCTTCATTCGCAACATCCTTCAATACAAACTTCCCATTCTGATCAGTAATGGCAACCTGATTGGCTCCTTTGATCCTGACCGTTGCACCTGGCATCGGTTTTTTCTGTTCATCTAATATCTGACCACGGATATCAACAGTAGTCCAGGGCCTAACCATGCGATCGAGAAAGGAAGGCCCTTTATCCCGTACCACAACAGTCTTGTTGTCAATTTCAAACAACAGAGGTTGTTGGTCAAAAATTTTCACCAACACCTGCTCAACTTGCATATTCTTTACATGAATATTCACTGGATTAGCAATCCGTAATTGAGCATCAGTAATCACAAAATTATAACGACTTTGCCGTTTCAGTTCTTTTAAAACGAGTTTTAAAGGCGTATTGATTTCAGATAGATTAACTTTTTGAGCAAGTCCTGCAGCACTTACCTGCATCAGCGATGCAATCAATATGATAGTTGATAATCGCATAATAAGCAATATATTGGAGCATAGCCCTATAGGCTTCCCATCTTTTGTTTTTTTTAGATACATTTGTCTTTAGTTGGTTCCAGGCAGTAGCCTCAACTTTCCTAGGGGAAAGGCTTCTGCAGTTTCAGTTGATACTTAGTATTGGCCAAGGCCAACCACAACCAGGTCTTTAGAGGATCTGGTTGTTTTTTATTTACTTAACATTCCTATTGTAAAATCTACTCATCATTATTACTGGTTTGGTTTAATATTTGGTTAATTATATTTTATTTTTTTATTTACTTACATAGATCACCCGCCCATCAGTTCTAAAACGAACTTTTTTCGTTGATTCCAATACCTTCAGAACTTCCGAGACCTTATCAAATCTTGATACCCCACCATTAAACAAATCTGCGGGAACAGGCCCCTCATAGATGACCTTTACATCATACCAGCGCTCTAACATTTTCATGATATTGGGCAGGGTCTCACTTTCAAAAACAAACTCATTATTTTTCCAGGCTATAGCCAGACTCACGTCAGTTTGAGTGATATTAATCTGCTTACCAGAATTCAGAGCCTGATATCCGGGTTTTAATAATTTCTCCTCAGCACCTGAACGCACCTTCACACTTCCTTCCAATAACGTTGTTTTTATAAACGGTTCATCTGCATAACTATTAATGTTAAAATGGGTTCCCAGCACTTCCACTTGCTGCCCCGCACTTTCCACGATAAAAGGATGCGCCTTATCCTCTGCAATCTCAAAATATCCCTCCCCCTGAAGCTTTACAGTTCGCAGGCTACGCCCTTGAAAAGAAACAGCATAGGTTAAACTTGAGGCCGCATTAAGCCAAACCCTAGAACCATCAGGTAACCGAAGCTGATAGGTTTCCCCTTTAGCAGTAGAGAGTGTATTTACGGTATTGACTGACTGATTACTTCTCACCTTTCTTCCAGCATCCGAATCCTTAATTTCATACAACAAACCTCCACCAGCAGCCTTACTTATCAACACTCCGGCCTGTTCTGCCAGTTTTCCACTGGAGGCATCCCCCAAACGAATTTTCTTTCCATCAGCAAGTGTCAATGTTGCCCCCTGTTTACCCGGATCAATATCATTTCTCAGAACAATAGACTCCTCTGCTCTGGGGGATTGATCCGCTAAGAAATACATACCTAGCCCTACAGTTACAATCAGCATTGCTGCAGCTGCCACCTGCCAGAAACGCCATCTTGATGTCCTTATAGGCTTAACCTTAGTCCACAATTCATCATTTATTGCCTCTTCCCCTCCCGGATAGTCATTTGTCCAATCTCTATCATCAACAGCCATCTTATTCATATAAGCATTGAATAAAGCCAGTTCAATATCAGAAGCAATGCCCTGATTAATTTTATCTGTTAACCTGTTGAATAATTGTTTGTCCATACTTTTCGGAGAATTGCTTGTATGACACAAAAAACAGAGGGAACACCTACAAAGAATTTAAAAATTATTTCAAAAACTCACAAAACATTAAAAATCAACACAATAAAATAATAGAAGCCAATCTATTCAATGGAATTTTTAATTTCTTCAACGCCCGGCTGATCTGTTCGTCTACAGTTTTATTAGAGATGCCTAATTCCTGAGCTATCTCCTTATGACTCATTGCACGCTCCCTGCTCATGATAAAGATCTCCCTGCACTTGGGTGGCAGCTCTTCAATCAACTGCCGGATCAGGTTCTTGAGTTCCTTCACCTCCAGAGGATTAAAATCGCCATCACTTAAATGCTCAAAATCTGCATTTTCAAACAGGTCAGTTCTGCCCCTGCCATCCCTGATCAAATTAGCGATTCTATATTTGGCAGCGACAAAAAGATAAGCCCTGAAATTAGTTTTGATCTCAATTTGATCGTGATGCTCCCAGATCCACATAAATAAGGTCTGACATACATCCATCGTATCCTGGTGATTTCGTAAAATATTGTACGCTGAATTGTAAAGAAACTTCCAGTTCTTGTTATACAATTCGGTATAAGCATAATGATCACCCGATTTCAACAATCTCAGAAGCGCAGCATCGGAATGTTTACTAAAATCGGTCATAAAAGAGATCCTTCTGCATAATATTTGGTCAAAACAAGGCTCAATGTTAATCTTTATTTTCAAAAAAAAGAAAAATGATACCATTTTTCATTGATCTGATTGAGTTTGCTCAAACATGTAAAAAACCAAGAAATCATCTACCTACTGATTAATGCACGGAAGGGAGCAGCGGGTAAACCTGCATTATTATATAAATTACCAATTTTATAATTTTTAAAACAATAGCGTACTTCTACCGGCTCCTTAACCTCGTCGCACCACACTTTAACGCGGTCTGAACCATTGATTATTAATGCCTCAGCAGTCTTAAAGACTCCATTTTTACCGGCAATTTCAAATCCTTTAATCTTTTCGTTCTCGGGATTTAACCCGTCCTTCCCGAAATCAAATACCAGTTCTGCAACAGCATCTTTCAAGCGGGCAGATTTAAATATAGGTCCGGAATACTGAAAGCCTTCCTTGCCGTATGTTTTCGCTAACGCCCAGTAAGCCAATCGCTGCCCTACTTCAATTTTAAGAGGCGGATGAATAAAAACTTCACTTCCCAGATCAGCGGTTATTGCCATTCCGACATTTGGAATTTCATTCAACAACTCAAGTTGAGCTTGTCTGAAATATGCCCAGTCCAGCAGATCTTTCCCGCCCGATTGCCAGGGTGCGAGCTGAACGTAATAAAATGGCATTTCAGGAGCCTCAAAAAATGTCCTCCATTGCCTGGTCATTGCAGCGAACAATTGTTTATACAATGTCGGATCGCCAGTATTGGCTTCTCCCTGGTACCAGATCACACCTTTAATCGGAAATCCTTTCCATGGGTTTACCATGGCATTCCATAAAAGCGTAGGCGTTCCTGCTGGCCATTCAAATTCCTTTTGATTGATATCCGGAAATTTTATCCCTCCTATACGGGCAAGGCTTTCCTGATCCATCCAGGTTTCAATTTTCGACATACTCCAGGAGCAGTTGACCAGACCAATCGGGCTACCGAGCGATTGCTCCAACATATCTCCGAAAAAATAGGCAGTTGCAGAAAACTCAGCTACGTCTTTTGCAGACAGCTCTTTCCATTCTCCTACAACCCCTTCCACTTGTGGCATGGTGTTCCAGGCACGTTTTACGGTATATAGCCTTATCTTTCTGTTAGGATTTGCTGTTACAATATGTTTTAAAGTACCAAAAACCGGCTGGCCTCGAAAACCTTTTACCGGCATTTCCATATTCGATTGTCCAGAACAAAACCATACTTCACCGATAAGCACATTTTTTAACAGTAATTCCTCCCCATCATTAAAACTAATCTCATATGGTTTTGCAACAGATTCAGGTGTCGACACCGTAATTTCAAAATATCCGGTTGCATCGGCTATCACGGCATACTTTTTTGTATTCCAGCCAACCCTAACTTTTACACGTTTATTTGCATCGGCATATCCCTTAAAGGTCACATTTGCCTGTTGTTGCAAAACCATATGATTTCCAAATACAGTACTCAGCTTAATTTTTGCTTCCAGCTGCGTAGCAATACCACACAGAAGTACTATAATGAGAAGATTAGTTATTTTATTCATTGATTAAATTCGCTTATTTTTTTATACTATTCAGATAATTATCAATCCCTGTTTTTAGGGCTGCAAAGTAATTATACCTTTTAACATGAACCATATCAAAAATGAAATAACCGTCGCCCGCATTTATTGCTGCATCAACCGTTTTGGTCACTGCAGCATCCATACCACCATTTCCCCAACCATCTCCGTTTCCAACATCAGGTCCACCCGAGACTTTAGTATCGCCCTGCATTAAGGTTTTGGCGTTTTTGCAGAAACCTTCTACGGTCCATTCACCTGAACCATATATACGATCTACAGGTGCATAAGCCCCAATTAATATAAAATCCATATGATCAGCATAACCAAAATCCTTGTAAGCAGGACTTGCCCAGGCCGGATAAAATTGTGCGGTATTGTATTTCGGGCTGGCCCAGTTTACTCCTACATCATAATAGGTAGAATACCAGCCTCCAACGTATACGCCAAACTGTATTTTATCATTTACCAACTTTACACGTTCCCTTGCCTTTACCATAAAATCATGTATCGTCTTTACCCTGAATTCCATCCATTTCTTAAAATGTTTGGGCATGGTAGCTGGCAAAGGGTAAGAAGGTGTTCCGGGAACAATGATATCATTTGGGAAATTTGTAACTGTTTCACCAATGTACTGTTCAAACTTTTGTTTCGTGACAGTAGAAAAATCACAGACAAAATCATTGTATCTACAACGGTCTAGAATCAGTCCATCAATATTATACTTAGCCAAATCACCGATAATGTTGAGCATATACTGTTGCACCTCATCATTCGCAGGGTTGATAAACTTGGTTCCATAACTGTTATTAGGATCCTGGGCAGTGGTAATATCCATTACATTTACCAATCCTCCCGGCAGGTTTAAAGTTGTTGCCCATTCTTTTTTAGTCCCTTCTCTGAACAGCATCCCCTGCTGCCCCAATCCATATGCATAATTGTTTCCAGCAACAAACGTATTTATTGCTGCATGGATTTTAAGCCCTAAAGCATGTCCTTCATCAATAAAAGCCTGTAGATAATCCCATGTTGCAGTACGTTCCACAAATCCGTATGAGCCCGAAGACCACACATCCAATTTTTTCACCTGTTGTACCTGCGAAGAGTTGAAAAGCACATCTCCCATACTTGGGCGTACATCAACCACAACATCAGTAATCCCTGCATCGGCCAGTTTCCCGAGGTCTCTTTTAATATTTTCCTTACTGTTCGCATAATCAGGAAAATTTGCCGCAGCATCAATCCATATGTATCTTGGTTTTGCAGTTTGACTTGGATCAGCTTTTTTATCCCAGATCCATTCTATAGCAGCATTATCTTCTTTACAGGACGAGGTAACCCCAAACAGGCCCAGACCAGCTGCAGCCATCAAGAAATTCTTCCTATTCATATTCGGTTAGTTTTATACTTTGAATAATTTCACAAAAGCAGTGGCATGGAAAGGATTATAGATTGTTTTTTACACAATTAGTCCCTTTCCATATCCACCATTATTTATTTTACGTCAACACAATTAAATTCATAACAAGCCAGATTGCCTGCATTAAAATCAATGGTAAAGACCTGCATTTTATAGCCATCGGTACTTGGGGCAATTAACACATCGCCACTAGCCGAAACTGCGTTTCCTACAACACCATATTTAGCAGAAAATACCAAAGCACTGGTTTTATCTACATTACCTTTAAAGTTCCCCATTGAAGAAACATCATAAATGTATAACTCAGAAGAAATGCCCCATCCAGGGAAATGACTTGGACAGTAGAAGGCCAGGTATTTAGCATTATTAAATTCTTTGGCATCAGCTAAACTATTGTTAATACCCCATCCGTTACCAGATGTCTGATCGGCAAGGTTCAACGCTTTGGTGTTGTTTCCATCCAGATAATACAGGTTATTTACTCCGCCATCGTAAAAACCGACAAAAGATCCATCAGCAACATCAGCACTTCTTGAAGTGACTTTCGTGCCGTTCACGCCTGCTCCCCAGAAAGGAATACCATCGGCAGTAACTACTTCAGCACTTCCTACCACTCCATTTGTAATTACCCACCTCACAAACCTGTTCGAACCTGAACCAGAAGTACCGTCGCAGGTAGCAATAAGAATTGCCTTATCGTTCAGATTTCCATAAACAGACATTTTACTTCCTACAGGGAAACCTGAGGTATTTGTCCAGCTGATTAAGGCTTGAGGCGCAGTTGTCACCGCACTGGTTTTGTATATTTTTAAGGTTTCGCCAGCATTGGTATAATCTGCTACAATGATATTTCCGGCACCATCACTGGCAACAGAACCATTGCCTTTTGCAGCGCCCAAATTCATCAACCCAACATACTTACCAGTACTTCTGTTATAATATTTAGGAGCCTGTCCATTGGCCGTAGAAACTACCAGGAAGTTACCCGATGCGGCTAAACTTGGCTTACTTCCATCAGTATAGCCTAAAGTACCAAGGTTAAGGTTGAAGCTTAGATTTTCAGAACCACTTCTAAAACCATAAGTAATTTTAGCCGGAGCCGTTTTCATAATCGAATAAGTCGTTTTGCTTACCCCGTCATGCGCAATTACTGTAAGTTGAGTCGGAGCATTCAGATTCATACCTTCCAGAGAACGGTCTAAAGTAGCATGTGCCGACATCGAGACCTCTACATTCACAGCGGATAAATCTTCTACTGTAATTAAGGAAATTGTTTTCTTATCCTGATCAATCAAGCCCGTTACCCCTACTAATTCAATGTTGAAGAAAGTAATGCTTGATTTTTTAGATTTTGTACGTTCTCCCCTGATGGAAATCCGCTTTTGATTTCCAAGCTGATCTGTAAAAGTAAAGAAGTTCTCCTTAGTCAGATCCAATATGCCTAGTTTTGGCTCAATTTTGCAATTGTTGGCAAGGTTGGCTTCAATCTTCATCGCTTTCATGTACGGAGTAGTTTCATGATCGCTATCCTCTGGAAAAAACCAGGGTACAGGGATCACAAACTCAGTTTCAGTTCCGGTTATATCAAACTTAACGGCTTCCATTTCCTTCAGGTCACCAGTAGCAAACTTAGCTACCAGGCTATTAATCCCCCTGGCATCGTTTGTTGGCTGTACATGCACCGCTTTTTTACAGCTTGTGAGGATAACTACAGCCACTATAATTATATTGAATATGTGCTTTCTCATATTTATATTTCTTAATAATGCAATTAATTCCACTCAGGAAATTGTTTCACTGCAGTGTTGTTCGTGATTTCAGCTGTTGGCAATGGAATACGATACATCTTGGCGGGAAAATTACGATCTTGTTTATCACAGTCTACATAAGTATACTTAAACCCAGCTCCTATTTTTTCTATTTTCAATCCATGTACACGCTTTCCCGTAAATGCACTTTCTGCCAGCTTCCAGCGTTTCATATCCCAGTAATAGAATCCTTCAAACGCCAGCTCAACTTTTCTCTCCTGCATAATGGCAGCCATCAGATCTGAACCGCTTTTATCCTGATAAGGAAGTCCTACTCTGGCCCTTACCTTACGTACTGCTGCATTCGCATCTGCAGTAGCATCAGAACGGTAGCAGGCTTCTGCATAATTCAGCAATACTTCAGCTAAACGAAATGATGTCCAGGGCTGTGTAGACCCATCTTTACTCAGGTCAATATTTTCATCCAGCATCTTTCTTAAAAAATAACCGGTCACAGTACGTCCAGCCGGTACAGCATCATCCTTCCAGCTTGCCCAACCATCAGTTCCATCAATAAAAGGCTCTATTTTACGTCCTTTCCAACTTGCGCCATTGTATAAGATACTGGCATGGAAGCGCGGCTCTAAATCTGCGTAAGGTGGTTCATCATTAGTTCCAGAAGTATTATGCCAGGCAGTCCAGTCGGGAAAGCCTCCAATTGTTTTCAGCTCATAAGACTCCACCATTTCCTGTGTAGGAGTACCCAAAGCCCCAGCTCCCTTACGGTCGCCACCCGGTGCATAACTTGCATCAAAATTATGTGTAAATGAAGCCTTATTATAACTGTACTGGAGAATGGCTTCTGTACTTCCCGTTTTAAATGCATCAGCATAATTGCCCGTTAGTTCATAGCCAATTTCCAATACTTTAGCACCTGCAATCTTTGCTGCTTCCCAGCGTTCAGCATACAACATTGCCCTTGATAACAAGGCATAAGCTGCCCCAATGGTTACCCTGCCATTCGGATTTTTACTGTTCAGCAAATGTTTAGCAGCAAAATTTAAATCATCCTGTACAAAATCCCAGCCCTGGGCCTCAGTACTTAATCCTGTATTCTTATTGATTTTCGAAAGGTCCTCATCGTAAATGATTACTTCTTTATAACGCTTTACCAAATCAAAGTAAAGCTGAGCACGGAAAAACCTGATTTCGGCCTCCAGACGGTTGCGGTCGGCATCTCCAAAAGTGCCATACTTTTTAAGGTTTGACAAAGCTTCGTTAACCCGTCTCACCTGCTCATAAACTGCGGCCCAGTTACCCAGGTAAACAGCTACATAATTTGGTGTGAGCACGCTACCCCCATAAGCAATTTCATTAGGAATATACATATAGGCATTGTAGGTCATTGATGAATATTTAAATGCATCTGTAAAACCATCTGTCATACCTGCAATAGATTGCCCTGTGCTGAAATTACCAAAGTAATTCAGGTCGTGATAAAAGCTGTTGATGGCCAGCTCAGCATATTCGATCTTGCTCCATACCAGTTTATCAGAGGCGGCAGAAGTAGGTGTCATATCCAGGTACTTTTTACAGGAAGAAAAACTTAAAGCGGCCAGGCCAATCAGAGCAGCTTTGAATATATATTTTTTCATTTGAATCAAGATTTAAGATTTAAAAAGAGAGTGTTGCACCGCCCATAAATATTCGCTGCTGCGGATAATAACCATTATTTACACCAGGCGACTCAGGGTCAACACCCTTTGGTAATCCCGATATGGTAAAAATATTAGATCCCTCAACAAAAAAGCGCAGTGTACCCAGGCCCATTTTATCCATAATTTTCTTCGGTATAGAATAGCCAATCTGTGCCGACTTTAAACGGATGTATTTTCCATCCCTGAACCAGAAAGTTGAAGCCAGGCCATTATCACCACCATGTGTAGTAGAGCTTAAGGTCATTCTTGGAAACGTTCCGTTAGGATTATCTATACTATAGGCATTCTCCACCAAAAATAAAGGAGAGTTTGCACCCTCTTTAAAGGTTTGCGTCCAGATTGTATTGTCATCGTAATAATTGTAATAAGTACCCGTTAATGATACATCAAAAAACATCCCCCCTGTTAGCTGAGCATTGATATCGAAACCGTTCCATTCGGCAGCCAGGTTCAGTCCATAAGTAAGTTCCGGTCTGTTTGGCCTTCCGATCAGACCTCTGTCCTGATAATCAATTTTACCATCACCATTCTGATCCACATATTTAACATCACCCACATTTGGACGACTACCATACCAGGCTGCATTATCAATTTCCTCTTCCGAGCGGAACAGTCCATCAGCAATCCAACCGGAAACTATCCCTGTTCTTTTTCCGGTAACCTTTTGAATTTCGGGAGCATTCTCGCTATCCGGATATTTAATCCAGCGGTTTCTGGCAAAAGTAACATTCGGAGATACGCGATATTTAAATGCTTTTCCTCCAAGATTGAAACTATTGCTGTGTTTCAGCAACAACTCAAAACCTTTGGCATCTGTAGCGCTAAAGTTTTCATAAGAAAAATAATAACCGCCCATTGACGGAGGATATCCGGCCGACATCCCCGTCAGGATATCATAGGTATAAGTATAAAAAGCATCAAACTCTAGCCCCAGCAGCCCTTTCCACATCGTCATATCAACCCCCACATTATAAGAAAGTGTTTTTTCCCAGGAAAGGTTTGGATTGGCAATAACGCTGGTATACAATGAATTTTGCAGGCCACCATTCATTGGCAATTTACTCCCAAATGAATAAGTACTCAGGAAAGCAAAATCGGGCACGCCATCATTTCCCAGCAAGCCTGCGGATGCACGAATTTTTAAATCGTCAATACTAGTTTGGTTACTCATAAAATCCTCTTTAGACACCCTCCAGGCTAATGAAGCAGAAGGGAAGAAGCCCCATCTTTTACCCTCAACATTGCCCGCAAATTTATAGGAACCATCATACCTGCCTGTAAACTCAGCAAGGTACTTTTCGTTGTAGTCGTATTTTAAACGGAACACATACCCTAAACTCCTCGATCCTGCACTCCTTCCGCCTATCGGATTATCAGCAGGCGTATTTAGGCCCAATTCCGGCAATTCCGGGAAAGCAACATCTTTGGCGTAGGCCGATAAAGAGTTGGATTTATTGTCGCGGATTTCCACCAATGCCAGCACATCAAGATTATGTTCAGCAAAAGTATTTTTATAGCTCACACTACCCTGTCCTACCAATTGTTTACTTTGAGATTGGCCTTCGCCCAAGAAATTGAACGATCTTCCTCTTGGATCCAGCATTTTATTGAATCCCAGTTTACTGGTCGCATCTGTTAATCTCACTGCATTTACCGAATAGTAAGTATCCAGGTTTTTATTGTGTGAAGTGCTGTAGTCATAAGATCCTGTAGCCTTAAAGCTTAATCCTTTTAACCATGGAGATTTGTATTCAAGAGATAGATTGGTTTGCAGGTCTACAGCATTAGTTTTTTTATACCCCGATTCATTTATTGCAGCAAGCGGGCTGTTTGGGGCCCCCGAATTGTTTCTAGGCGTAACACCGGTGTAAAGACCGTTATATTTGATAGGCAGATAAGGGTGCATACCAATAGTTTGTTTCGCAATTGAAAACCATCCCTGTTCACCTAAACTTGGGCTACTGTCTGTACCACCCGACAGAAAACCAGGTGTTTGTCTATAGCCTGTGCTACCCGCTATGCCAAACTCCATATTCAGATTTTGTGCCACCCGGGTGCTTATATTACTGCGCAGATTATAACGGTCATATTCAAAGTTTTTGATATTCCCTTTATTGCCCAGATAGCCCAGCGATACAAAATAATTGGTATTGTCTTTTCCACCCTGTACAGAAAGATTGTGTTTAGTTGTATGTCCGGTTCCAAACACTTCATCAATGTAGTTTACATTGTCCCAGCCGTCGTTAGGGTCTCCGTTCAACATCGCATCCACATCCGCTTTCAGGAAAATCGGTGTATATTCATTTCTATTTTTGATGGTACCATTTGCAAGCTTATCCATCATATCGGCCATGTTGTAATAATGAGCAAACTGCGGCCCATCCATAAATTTCGGGAAATTGGCATTTAGCGAAACACCTGTCGCACCACTATAATTTAAAGTTGGTTTTCCAGAAAGTCCTTTTTTAGTTGTGATGATCACTACTCCTCCGGCAGCTTTCAAACCATAAACTGAAGCCGCAGCACCATCTTTCAATACCGATACGCTCTCCACATCATTTGGATCCAGATCATTTATAGACCGTGGCATTCCATCTACAATATAAGTAACCGCATAATTAGAACCACGTATTCTCAATGACGCCTGGTCAACGCCCGGTTCTCCCGATTCCTGTACCGATGATATACCCGGAAGTCGGCCGCCCAATAAACTAGATATATTTGTAGATGGTCCTTTCAGCAATTCCTCGCCCTTAATAGATGATATAGCACCTGACAGGGAAGATTTCTTCTGTGTTCCATACCCAACTACTACCACCTCACTCAAAGCAGTCATGTCAACTTTTAATACAAGGCTAATTGTTTTTTCGGCCTTTATTTCCCTGGTTTCATAGCCCATATAAGTAACCACAAGTATGGCATTTTCATCTACCCCGGCGATAAAGAATTCTCCTTTTTCATTTGTCCTGACCACCCTACCGGTTCCCTTAACCGTAATGGAAGCCCCAACAAGGTTATTTCCTGTCTCCGTCAGGATCTTTCCTCGCACATCAATTGCCTGTAAACCTTCAATAAGGTTATCCAGAAAGTTTTTTTCTTTTTTCCTGATCAGCACAGTTTTTTCATCAATGGTATATTTCAAAGGCTGTCCTTCAAATATTTTCTGCAAAACAACCTCAATTTCGGCATCCTTGACATTAATACTTACACTTTTCGCGTCTTTCAGTATAGTCGAAGTAAATAAGAAATCATATCCGCTCTGAACCCTAATCTGATCAAAGACCTTCCTTAGCGGAGCGTTCTTTTCAGATAAGGTTATTTTTTGCGCATAAGAACTTGCGCTAACCTGTAAAATGGCGGTGATTAGAATTAGCAGGGTAAACCTCATAATCAGCAAAATTCTTGCGATACAGTCTGGTGGCTGTACCATTTTCTTTGAGTAAAAATTGTACATTTGATAAGTTTGGTTAGGCGATTTACCTTTTCATTTTGCAAGATGGCGAAGGTAATCGCAGTTAGTTGATATGTAATTTAATGTATTGACAATCCAGACTTAGTCAGGATTCCGATTGCCGTCGGTTTCCTGGCTTATCAAGGACTATCGTTTTGTTTAGTTATTGATTACGATGATCCTCCTTCCTTCTATTTTAAAGTGAACTACTCCGGTTGACTCCAGCATTTTAAGCATCTGGCTGATGTTCTTTTTACGCGAGAGTGCGCCATTAAATCTTTCTCTGGAAACATTGCCCTCAAATTCCACCTCCACATTATACCAGCGCGAAATCTTACGCATTACGCTTTGGATATCCTCATTGTCAAAATCAAAGGTTCCATTTTTCCAGGCAATAGCCTGTGTAATGTTTACTTCTTTTACCAAAAACCCATCAGGCCTGCTCAAAGCTTGTTGCCCTGGCTTTAAAACTGAAGAATACTTTACCGTCCCCAGGCTTGCCACCTTCACAACTCCCTCCACTAAAGTTGTTTTTGTATCCAGCTCATCCGCATAACTATTCACATTAAACTGCGTTCCAAGCACTTCTACCTGCTGTCTATCTGTTTCTACAATAAAGGGTTTCCTTTTCCCTGCAACATTGTTCGTTGCACCTTCGACCTTTATCATTGCTTTTGCAACTTCAAAATAAGCTTCTCCCCCAAGTTTCACTTTTCGCTCATTTACCAGGTTTATATTGGTTGGGTAGGTTAAACTAGAAGCGGCGTTAAGTACCACCAATGAGCCATCAGGTAAACGGACCTGGAAAGTTTCTCCGTTGGCTGTAGAAAGTGTGTTATAAGTTGCCGCTCCTGATGAAGAAGCTTGTGTTACATTGTAAATAATCTGTCCGTCGGCTGTCTTGGAAATTACCACGCCCGACTCACTGGCCAGCTCTCCTTTATGCGCATCAGATAAAACAATTTTTTTTCCATTTGCCAGCGTAAGGGTTGCCGAATTTCTCCCCGGCAACACATCATCATTACTGAGGCTGGAAAGCCGATGGTTGCCAACCGGGAAGTAATCTGCCTTAAAGAAATAAATAAAACCCAGCATCAATGCAATGGCCGCAGCAATACGAGGCCAGTAGCTGAATTTCCTGATTTTTACTACCGGTCCGGGTAACTGGCTAAACACTTCAGCCTTTATTTCCGCAATTCTTTCAGCAGATAAATCAGCAGATGTATCGAATTCAAAAAGCCATTTTTCAACTGCGGCCTTTTCGGCTTCAGTACATTTGCCGGCATTGTATTTTATAAGTAATTCTCTCTCTTGTTCTGACATAGCTAAAAGCGGATAATTCCCGTATTTAAAGACATGACGGGAAAGTCCCCACTATACGTGCAGAAAAAAATGAAAATATTTTAAATTAAATTTTTGTTAAGATCATCAGAAAGACAAAAAGCCCAAATTTGGTCCTCAGACGTAGTAATGCATTCGACATCTGGCGGTGTACTGTTTTTTCAGAGATAGACAATTCACCAGCTATTTCTTTATAAGTATAATTAGATTTCCGGCTCAATTCAAAGATCTTTCGCATTTTAGCAGGCAATGCCTGTATTTCTTTATCGATGTAAGCCATCAATTGTTTTTCCCTTACCAGATGATCTGTATTGGCTTCCTCCTGTTCTGTAGGAAAAGAAATGGAATCCCTATACTTATCGGTTACTCTTTTATGCAGAAAAATATCTATAATCCTGTTGTTAACAGCAGTAAAACAATAGGCTGAAATAGATGAATTAAAATTCAGCGTATCGCGTTTAACCCAGAGCACAGTAAAAAAATCCTGTACCACATCTTTTGCTTCGGCTTCATCTCTAAGGCGTTTAAATGCATATACAAAAAGTAACTGAAAATAGCGGTCGTACAACTGGGCATAGGCCATGTGATCGCCTTCCTTTAAAAGCGTAATTAATTGTTGATCTGTATAGCTACTATAATCTATCATCCGCTTTATTTCCCGCAAAAAATACGTAGAAATTATTCAATGATAAATAAATTTTCGGATATATCAATTTTTACAGTAATTGATATAAAGAAAGCCCATTGATACATCTTGAACCAAACAACATTCTGTCAACTATTCTATTCTCTTTCTTTAAGCAAATTTCTTATTACGTATTACCCCTTATACTGAGGAAAACGCAGTATTTCAGATATATGTTTAGCTAACAGGTATACAGGTAAAATATTCTACGACAAATTAACCTTAATGTTCATTGAGTTGCTTAACTTTGTTAAAGAGCCCCACGAACTTCATACTCAATTGGATAAGTGGATTTATGCTTTAAAACGTGAAGAAGGCGAACATAAAAAAGCAATAAAAATAGCGATGGAGATGTTAGCTAATAATGAATCAATAGATAAAATATCAAAATACACTAAGCTTTCAAGAGAAGAGATCGAGGCATTAATGTAGTACAATATCATTTATGGAAGCTGTTTTTGGCTTAGCAATCAAAAGATAAAAAACAAACAGTATGACCTTTAAACAAATCATCAATCAAGATAAACCCGTTTTAATAGATTTTTTTGCCGAATGGTGCGGCCCGTGTAAAATGATGGCCCCCATGTTAACAGACTTAAAAAAACGCGTGGGTGATAAAGCCAGCATCATTAAAATAGATGTAGATAAAAATCAGCAAGTTGCAGCTACGTATCGTGTAAGTGGCGTACCAACACTTATTTTATTTAAAAAAGGTGAAATCCTTTGGCGACAGTCTGGAGTAATTCCTATTTCTGATTTAGAAAGATTAATTAACCAAAACCTATAAACGAAACCTATGCCGATTTTACTTTCCATAAACCTAGCTATTATTGAAATTCAGGATGACCGTTTCTTTCCTTAAAGAATACAAGTAAAGTGAAACTTAAGCAATGTGCAGGAGTTTTATCGCCCTGAAGATGAAAAATAGAATTATAAAACTAGGTATGGGAGGCTAACAATCGTTTAAGAAGCCTCATTACTTCTTTATTGGAAGTCACAAATTGTGACTTCCAATTTTTTAATTCCTCCTTAGTCATTTGATAGATACCCCCAAGGGAATCTTTCTAAATTCCGTTTAACGGCTTGATTAGGACTTTGTTTATTTTTTATAAACCCGGTCAATCCCAGCTTTAATGGCACCCCATTGATTGTTATTGATTACATGCGATATTTCGAAAGCCATCACTCCCTCCGTGTTTTTAAGAGACAGATAAACTGCATCTGATACTTTACTTGCGGTGGTCCCATACGCATAAGATGCGAACGAGCCATATACTTTACAGTCTCCCTTGGTAAATTTATCATAGGTAGTAACAAAATTCTCCACTGACCATACCGAGCCAGGATTCTCTGATATAAAAATATTGTCGGTGTATGCGCCTAAAGAAAATACATCCAGCTGATCAGCAAAACCGGTCTTGCTATAAGTATCTGTGTAAATACCGCTTGGTGTCGGCTTATAATTTTTACTGGCCCAATTCTGCCCCACACTATAACGCGAAGCCCAATCTGCAGAAGCCCATAAATGAAGTTCCAGTTTCGGATTGATAGATTTTACTTTAGTACGGATATTGGTAATGAGATTTGTTACCGCCATCGATCGAAACTCTATCCAGTCCTTATAAATGGGACCAATCCCGCCCGTTGCGGTGATGATGTCATTATTACTGTTCACCGTCTTTCCGCTGTAAGCCTTAAATGCAGAAATTGTTGCATCTCCGAATCCATAGTTTGCACTAAAGGAGCTTTCCCAAGCAAGAATTCGCGAACTTACTTTTTTCCCAATCTTGTTTTGACATTTCAAATTTCACTTCATTTTTGCCATGCATCCCGTTTCTTTTCCACCCTGATTTTTCATAAAACTTTTCAGCTCTAGTGTTTGGTGAAGTTCCAAGCCAGACAGATTCTTTCCCTGTTTCAAAATACCAGTTTAGCATTATTTCATGAAGTTTCTTGCCGATACCTTTTCCTTCAAATTCCGGAAGAAGAAAAAGAGCCCAAATATTATTATCTTGTAAATCAGCAATCGCAAAACCAACAATCTGATTTTCTATTTCACAAACCCAACCTTTACCTCTTTTAAACATAAACTCTTTGCAATCTTGGTCGGTAACAAGTGCCGGATTTGATAAAGTATTCTCCTTTACAGAATTTCTAACAATTTGAATTTGATTAATATCCTCTATTGTTGCTTCACGAAATTTCATATTCAGTATATCTAAATTTGTTCTTTATATTTTGGGTCAAAATCTACCATCCATTCAATACCGTATTTGTCTCTAAACATTCCGAAGTATGAACCCCAGGGGCTGTCAGCAATTGGAACTTCAACATTTCCACCTAATGAAAGTCCATTAAATAATTTATCAGCTTCTTCTTTGCTTTCTGCACTTATGGAAATTTTACTTCTGTTTTCATTTTCATTAACTTTTCCCATAAACTCCGGAACGTCATTACCCATCAGAATATTTTTGCCAATAGGCAAAGCAATGTGCATGATTTTGTTTGCTTCATTTTCTGAAATTGGAACTTCAGGACTTGACATATCTTTGAAACGTATAATCATTGCGAACTCTCCGCCAAAAACTGATTTGTAAAAATTGAATGCTTCTTCGGCATTTCCGTTGAAGTTAATGTGAGGATTAATAAGTGCCATAATTTTGATTTTTAAATTGTTAACAAGAGCAAATTCAACTGGCCATTCCGTCAATCGTTCTTAATATGGAAGTTACGAATTATCGCCTTTTATACAGTCCGATATTTTGGAAGGGTTACACTCTTAATCTCTTTTAAGAAAGCTAACCAACAGATGTTTGCAATTTCTTCAATTGCTTATTGCCTAACAACGATTTAAGTTGAATGATAGCTACCTTATTTAGTTGTATAATACGATCTTTCTGTGCTAAACCTTGGTGAATCATAACCGAATTCATACTTTCCATATTACTTAATACAACGAGTTGTTCTAATGTAGCATAATCACGGACATTACCTTCTAAATTCCGATTTTCTCTTTTCCATTGCTGAGCTGTTTTACCGAACAAAGCGACATTTAGCATGTCCGCTTCATTGGCATAAATTACAGCAGCTTGTTCTTTAGTTAATTCTAATGGGATAATTTTCTCTTTAATTGCGTCGGTATGAATTCCGTAATTTACTTTTGCGAGTGTACGTTGAAGACTCCAATCCAAATTCTCTTTGTTATTTTCACTTTTTTTAAGTCTCTGAAACTCTGAAATCAAATAAAGTTTAAATACTGGACTAATCCAAGATGCAAATTCAAAAGCAATATCCTTATGGGCGTAAGTACCTCCGTTTTTACCTGGTTTTGAAACAATTCCTTTTGCATTGGTTAATTCGATCCATTTACTTGGAGATAATGTAAATGAATTACTTCCAGCTTCAAACAATAAGGGGTCGAATTCGACCCCTTTAAAAGAAGTATTGTTTAACTGCTCCCATATTCCTAAGAATTCAATCGTACTTCTTGATCTCATCCAATTCTTCACTATATCTTTAGGTTCATTTGCACTTTTACTTCTGGCGATATCTGTTAATGAGATATAACCATTCACATTTAAAATTTCAATACCAATGTCTTGCACTTTAATAATTCGTCTTGAGTTTGTCAAAAGCTTACTTTTTGATTAGAATGGTTGTTATGAAATCTATAATTAATACAAACTTATAGAGCATCTAGCAAATAACCAAAAAGAAATAAATAACAAACAAAAACAAAATAATAACTCTAAAAAACAATAATTACTTTTATAGTTAAAAATTTGAATGATTTTCCAAATTATTGGAAAGTATTCCTGTAACTAAATATGAGAATTGAAATATTTTAGGAAGAATAATTACACGGCCAGTAAGTAACATTATATAACAGTTTCGTAATCCACACCAAATATTGAAACGGGTTTCTGATGATCTGTATCCATCCGAACAGCCTGGGTTTAGCAAGGACTTTGGATAAAGAAAATTTTTACAGATTCCCCTTCACATTACAAATACCCATAATGGTGAATTTTCCGGGGAATAGTAGTGGGAATTTAATCGACACAAACGTTTTTCATATCAGTCCAATATTTGACGAGGGTAGCAATACCATCATAAATTAAGTACTTTATTGTTCCACCCGACTTGATGTTCCAAAATGGAACATCAAAATACCATCCTTTATTTCGGGTGACATAGAAGAAAAAGTACCAGTCATTTGAATCTTTCCAGACATATAGAAATCGGTAACTTCATACTTTTTACTTTCTTCAACTAACTTTACTATTCGATAGTAAGAGGCATTGGCTTTTATCGTAGTTTTCCAGTCTGCGTCGTAATAAACAGTGGGCTTTGTCCTGACCACTGGCACGCCACGTCTTATATAAGTCACTAGATTTGAAATTTTCCCGATGATCGGTCCAAGGATACCATACTTCATGCTTGCCATATGTATAAAATATTTAATCAGGACACCATTGTCTTATTCGTATATGGCTATACTGGTTGTCCGATACTGGAAATAGTTTACAGTCAAGTTTACGGTTATCAAAATTTATTACTGTTAATGTTTCGCAGTTTGGAAAGGTTGGTGAACTAGCCCGCAATCTTGCCAACCTATGTTGTATGTAGTTTATTTTTCTATTATGTAATTGAAAGTAGCGACTCTAAGATTCCAAAGTTTTAAGGTTTGTGTAGCCTGTAGAGAATTGTTGATTTCACTTACAATTAGTTTATCAGTAAATGAAGAAATAAATTGAGCCCAATAATTATTTTTTTCATCGTTTAGCAAAAAATAAAATCCCGCATCTCCAAATTTATTACCTGATGAATCTAAGATTAATTCATTATTTTCCCCAACACTAGACTTCATTATAACAGTTGCGTTTCCCTTCGGCAAAGGAAAAATAGCTTTGATACATGTTTTTCCTGAAGGAATTTTACAAGTTCCATAAATACCCGAATAGATTACTTTACCTGTCGACTCAAATTTCCTTAACCAAATAGTGTATTTTACTTCATTTGTCTCTGAATTAAAGAGATTTATTATTTCGCTTTTAAGGATTTCAGAATCATGAATGTTTTTAATTGGGATATTTAGTTGGTTTATTCGTTGACTAAATAATCTGTTCACAAAGTAACCGAAAATTCTAAAAAATGGATTCCATTTTACTTTGAATTGTAGTTTATAGCTTGAAGTATGTTCGTAAAAACCAATAACATTTTTAGATAGCCTATTTAAATCATATTCACTTAATTCAAGATCGTTAATTGATGCCAACAAGCCATTTGACAGACAATTTCTTTTAACATTTAAATTTTCTTTTTTAGCTAATTGATAGATAAAATCTTCTCCTATTCCATTCAACTCTCCGAATGGACCAATAAGCCAAGAATGATCATTTGGATTAAATTTCTTTCCCCTTAGGATTACCCATTGTTGCGTAAACCAATCTTGAAATTTTTGCATCGTATATGCTAAATTCATTCTAAGTTTTGATTTTTGTGGGTTAAATTCGTTTTACCTTTCCACTGACCAAATTCAGAAATTGGTTTGAATCTCAAGGTTATGAATTCAAAATGAAAATTCTTTCTATCATGTTCTTTCATTGCATCGATATGTCTTTTAGGCTTTGGCACAGCGCTATGTCCTCTCACCATATCTGTCATTTCCTTTTGAGTTTTCCAAATCGAAAAAGTTGAAATCATATTAGGATATTTAATAGATGCCAATGATAGAGTAGTACTGGGATGATCACGAACTAATTTTTCAACCGGTCTTCCCCAACGAATAAATCTCGGTATTTCTGTAAATTTCATTTTTGCGATAGTTACCGCAATTACGGGATTTTCATCACTATGATTTTCTTGAGTTTCATTAGGGATTTGGAAACCAGAAATTTCACCCCATTGTCTTATAAATTCTAATTTGACGTACCAACCTCTGGTTAATTGTATCCCGAATGAATTACTTGCCAAAAAATTGTCGAAAACTTGGTCATTTTCCCATTGTGCAAAGACAATGATTTCTCGTGATAAGAATCTGGAACTAGAGAAAACAGGTGACCCTAAAATCATTGCTGACATCGTTTCTGCATGTATTAAACCTTCGATATTTTTTGATTTTAGAGGAAAAATCATATTTTTCAATGCTTGATAAAGCGAAATTTTTAATAAATGATAAGTAAATACACTCATATTTTCGAATTTGTTGATTTGGTTATGGAAGCTATCTTTTTAGTCGCTTACAGCTAAATATAACAGCCTCATCCATTACGTCTTCCTCTTCTGAAATTCACAAGCATAAGTATTCCTGGGAACAGAATAAAGCTGATCCAAATGGCAATATTAGCTGGTATAAATCTGTAGGTGTAATTTGCAAAAAAAAGACCAGCGGTAATCAGAATGCAAAAGATCACATGACCAATGTAAATCTGATCTTCGGAATATCTTTCTATATATTCTTTCTTCAATTCGTATAAATCCCTAAAATATTGAGCATTAAAGAAAGTTCCTTTACCTGGTAAAGGTCCGAATAGCATCAGCATATTCTTAACAATATACATTCCTGAAACACCTAAAAGAAAATACTGCAAACCAATAAAAATTGAATCAGAAACTGCCCATGTGTTTTCGATATCACCATTGCTATAAGTCCTGAAAATATTATCTATGGAAAACAATAGCATGATAATTGAGCTCCAGACGCTTAACCACAAGCGATACGGTCTAGACAACTCAATATAAGTCAAAGCATTAATAAAAGAAAACAAACAAAACAACAAACCTATACCAAGTAATATATACATAAATAAGTTGTCGATATTTAAATATCCGTAGTCAATAACCCAGTAGATAATGGCAATTGATTGGATCAAGGTAATTCCTTCAGTTAATTTTGCAACGGTCTTTTTATCATGAAACAGCAACCCTGCCATTAATGCAATGAAACTCAGGGAAAATATTTTATTTGAACTAATGAAAATCCTATAACAAGCGTATATCACTAATAATGAAGCCAAAAACATAATGGCGTAGAATACCATATTTAAACCAGTTCCTTTTCTTTTCATATTTCAAAAAACGTATTGAGTAGCGTCATAAATATTTATTGATCACTAATATAAAAAATATTTAGAAGTGAGAGTTTTAAATTACAGCAGCCTGTTCTTTGGTTAATTCCAATAATTCGAAGCACATCCAGCTTGGTGAGTTAACGGGCTTTAAGCATTTAATTTGCAGTTTCTCCCATAGTATTATTTATAGTAGTTTCAATTCATTGAAATATTTCCCACTTCTATCCATCATTACCTATTTACTATAGATAAAGTAGTCTTTATTAATTTAATCAACATTTCAGCAAGTCCAATTCCAGTAATCTAATTAACCATTGTTGCCTGGGTATTTCTTTTAATCGGCTTTTGTAACTTATTCTTTATCATCCACATGCTAACTTCAAAGAATATCAATGCCTATTTTGAAGATAAAAAAGAACTACAAGATATTGCAAATGATTCATAGATACATTATAAAAATTAACACTTGTTTTTCTTTAGATTTGAACTATGAAAATTAGAAGAACGCTCTTTGTACTGATTTTAATTATTATCTGCGGAGCCAAAGCATCAGCTCAAAACACTTTAGACTTACTTTTCAATCTATCCAGTTGTACCGAAATGCCTTGCGACATGACTAAAGTAGAAGAGTGGATTAAGAAATCTATCAGCCCTTTATACATTGCGAATTTGCAGTATAGTACATCAACTTATGGAGATAACAACTTTCTGAGTTTTTCTCTTCGTGGAAGAAATCCTGTTCTGGTGCCGCTTGATGGCACTAATGGAATGCAGCTAAACTTTGCAACACTTCCGCCACCAAGCGCACGTTCTCAAAAAATCAGTGTACTGTTCACGCAGCAAATAAGATCTTATCTCGGCAAAGTGCGCTACGATGAACTTCCACAGACAAACGAAGACTTTTTCTATATAGCTTATAAAATGCTCAAACTATCACCGGGTCAAATGATAGCCAATACACTAAATTATGAAATCGAGTCAGACGGATCAATTGAAAAACTGAAGATCTTTAATGAAATGGTGAACAAAAAGATGAAAACCAACATTATAGTTCCTGAAAAGGCATATGCAGATATCAACCAATATCTTAAATACTACATTCAGACATTCGGTTTAAAACGCATTAACCCCATATACAAAACGTTCATTGAACAAAAGGATTCTGTAAAAACCATGGAAAAAATTGAACGTTTCTATGCAGTCACCAGGTTTTTTCAGGGTGGTATGAAAGCCAAAATAGATGATCACTTTAACCCTCGCTTCAACCTGAGTCTGGACTCGACTGCAACCATTGATTTTCCTGTAGCTATACTCAAACCTTTAAATAAATCTGATTCAATTGCCCGTTTTAAATTCCAATATCTCGAAGCAAAAATGGATTATAGGAAAAAGAACTTTGTCTTGGTTTTTAAAGGTAAATGGTCATCACCAGTTACAATACAAGCGATAAAACAATACAGCTATAATCATAAAACTAATGTACCAATCCTGATTAAGCCTGTAAAGCTACCATCCTCAGGTCTTGATTTTGATAAAATTATTATTACGCTTACCCAAAATGATGTAACAGTAGACGGCAGTACAGTAGATGAGTATAAATATCAGCTAACGAAAGAAAAATGGCCCAAAGCCTCATCAGCCAC
>NZ_JBEHBV010000012.1:0-133763 GCF_040203335.1 Pedobacter sp. ASV1-7
TGTCTTATACTGATTTTACTTGTTGATTTAGGCTAACTCGAACTAGCTCCAAACTAGGAGTTACTGATTTTGTTTGTTTACTATAGATTTTATTCCTGAAATCGTTTGATGGTGGGAATTATTTTTCTGGTATTGATTGTTGTTCTGTTTTCTTTTGTTGTTGTTTTGGGCGTGCCTGTATTGGGGTGTTTTTAATTCACAACTAAAATGGGGTCTTTGGTAATTGTATAGGTAAATAGCCTTTTGTATGGCTTGTTGTGCTTGAGTGAAAGACCACTGGGTTTGCCTTAGCCCATATTCAGTTTTTAATATGCCATTGACCCTTTCTGCAATAGCATTATCATATGGACTTCCACTCTGGGTCATACTGATATTGATTTGATGATGGAGTAGAAGTTTGACATAAGCATCGCAACAGTATTGTATTCCTCTGTCAGAATGATGTATTAGAGGTCTTTTAGGATAGATTCTAGCATTATTTGCCATAATAAATGCCTTAATGCAACTATCAGCCTTGAGGTTTGGACTAAGATTATAGCCCACTATTTTACGGGAATAGGCATCGGTAACCAATGAGAGATAAGCAAATCCGTCTTTACAACGGATGTAGGTAATATCACTTACCCAAATCTCTTCAGGCATGATTGCCGGACGCCGATTCACTAAATCAGGCCAAATCTTAAAACGATGATTGGAATTAGTGGTACTTAGATATTGTCGCTTGGGTTTGACGAGCAATCCGTTTTCTCGTAATAAGCGGAAAAAACAATCTCTACCAATGCTTAAATGTTCTTTTTCAAGCTGATCTTGTAGCTTTACACGCAGTTTTATCGCTCCTATTTTAGGTTGATCATTTCTGATCAGTCTTACCTTTTCCAGAATGAAGGCTTCTTTCATTACGGCCTCATCCTGGTGATCTTTAAGGTGATACCAGGCCTGAGGAGTTCTTCCAAACAGTCTGCAGATCTCTTTTAAAGAGAATTTAGAATAAAAAGTTCTTATTTGGCAGGCCGTTTGGTACCAGACTTTTTTCTGATATCCACCCCCATTTCCCGCTCGGCATTACTGATTAAAAGCTCTAAAGCTGTGATTTTTAATTTGGCATAGGCTAATTCATTGGCTAGACTAATGCTGTCCTTAGAGGTGGTGTTTAAGGGAGGCTCAACTCCTAAAGCTAATTGATGATGCTTATACCATCGTAAAAAATGATAGACCGTCTTCTCTTCTAATCCGTGTTTCTGTGCCAGTTGAAGCACACTCAAACTGCCAATGTGATATTCACTGGCTACAGCAATTTTGAAACTTTCATCATAGATGGCAACTCGACCACCTTTTGATCCTTTTCTTGGCTTTTCCATGGTTAATTAAATTTAAGAATTAACCTAAATCTTATCAAGTGCTTTCAGGAACGGACATGACTTTAATATTATCCGATATTTTTAAATTGGTAATTTAATATTATCCGATATTTTTAAATTATTGATTTAATATTATCGGAAAATTGTGTAATTTGACATCATGAAAAGATTTGAAATGTTAAAAACTTTGCAGGGTCATCTGTCAAAACCGCAGCATAGTATTTTAATTGGGCCCAGACAAGTTGGAAAAACTACACTTGTAAAACAACTGGCGGATATTTTGAAGCAAGATGGAGAACAGTGCGCATTTTTAACTTTTGAAGACCCTCATATTCTGGAGGCAATAAATGAGCATCCAGAGAATGTTTTCAATTATACTATCCTTCCATCAGATTTACCAGTGGGTAAAAAGCTTTATTTGATCATTGATGAGGTACAGTATGCAAAGAATCCGAGTAATTTTTTAAAACTGCTTTATGATAAGTACAAAGAGCAGATTAAAGTAATTGCGACAGGAAGTAGTGCTTTTTATATCGATAAAAATTTTAAAGACAGTTTAGCAGGAAGGAAAAAGGTTTTTGAACTCTTTCCGCTTTCATTTGATGAATTTTTGTATTTCAAACAAGAAAATAATCTTGTTGAAGAATGGCATGAAATGCAAAGACGTGATAAATATGAAGGACCAGATCACACTAAGATCAATTTGTTGTTCGATGAATACCTCGTATATGGTGGTTATCCTGAGGTTGTACTTGCAGAAACAGCTGAAGAAAAGCATGTTCTTTTAAAAGAGCTAGTGAGTAGCTATATTAAAAAAGATGCTTTAGAGGCAGGAGTAAGAGAAGAGCAAAAGTTTTTTCATTTAGTAAGGTTGCTGGCTGGTCAGGTTGGGAGTTTAGTGAATAGCCATGAATTGGGAAATACTTTACAGATGACAGGCATAACTGTAGATAACTACATTTACATAATGCGAAAAAGTTTCATTGTCAATCTATTGAGTCCTTTTTATGGAAGTTTACGTAAGGAATTAACTAAAATGCCAAAAGTGTATTTTACTGATAATGGATTACGAAATGCGCTGATAAATAATTTTAGTAAGATTAATGAGCGTGCAGATAAAGGTGAGTTGCTGGAAAACTATGTTTACATCCGTCTTAGAGATCTTTATCATGATGATAATTTACATTACTGGCGTACTTCTGATGGGAATGAA
The DNA here is from genome assembly GCF_040203335.1 of Pedobacter sp. ASV1-7. NCBI lineage: Bacteria > Pseudomonadati > Bacteroidota > Sphingobacteriia > Sphingobacteriales > Sphingobacteriaceae > Pedobacter > Pedobacter sp. ASV1-7. Next base: position 2,572 of record NZ_JBEHBV010000012.1, read on the forward strand.
GTGGACTTTATTGTTGAGCAGGGGATTAAGCAAGGTTTAGCTTATGAGGTAAAATACAATGATGCACAGTTTAAAATCAGTAAATACAAAAAATTTATAGAAGGTTATCCTCATTTTAGCTTACAGTGCATAGCAAAAGAAATCACCAGGGCCGTTGGTGCTGAAGTAATAAGGTTGTAAAAGAAGGGGCAGATTGAGCTACTACAGCTCAATCTGTCTTCTGATACTTTCTTCTAGTGATATAAGTGTTTCTGTACGCTGTATGCCTTCTACTGCCTGTATTTCCTCATTCAAAACATGTCTGAGGTGGCTTGTGTCTCTACAAATAATTTTGGCGAACATGCTATATGCTCCTGTAGTATAATGCAATTCTACAACTTCCTTAATTTTACTAAGCTGCGCTACAGCATCCTTATATTGAATTCCTTTTTCCAGGTATATACCTAAAAAGGCAGTTACATCGTATCCCGCTTTTTGTGGATCAATTATTAAATGAGAACCCTTAATAATGCCCATTTCCTGCAATTTTTTCATCCTTACATGGATCGTGCCACCAGAAACGATAAGATCTTTAGCGATTTCTGTATAAGGTTTCGTGGCATCATGCATCAATTGTTTCAGGATGTCGATATCCAGGTTATCAATTTCTAAATTTTGGCTTTCTTTTCTAAGCATGATTTTGATATTTGTTAACGATAATCAAATATAATTATAAAATTGATAAAAATAAAATTAAATGATTAAAATATTTGTAACGTATTGGGGTTGTTGTTACATTTGTATCAAGCAAAACAAAAAAAAGATAGTTCTTTAACATTTGCTTATACTCTGTAGGGTGGTGAAATTGGCAGACGCACCTCCTTGTCTCGGTGGTGGAGAATATGGAAAACCCGTAAGGGCTAACTACTCCTTGAAGGTTCGACTCCTTCCCCTACAGCAATTAAGTAGTAAGATCAGAAAAAAATCAACCTGAACCAAAAATCTTACTACTTAAACAAAGTTAGTACTTATATGTAATGTTGGGTGGTGAAATTGGCAGACACGCCTTCTTGTCTCGGTGGTGGGGATAAATGGATAAACGCAGTTTATGGGTTGACCACAAATTAATTTTTGAACTGTAGCTAACTACCCCTTGAAGGTTCGACTCCTTCCCCAACAGCCAGTTTTTTTATGAATAATAAGTTAGTTAAAAACGAGTAATCTTGGATGGGATTACTCTTTTTTTTATCCGGTGGTTACCGGTTCAAGGTCGTTAAGCTCTTCTTCGGTAAATAAGCGGGAATGAATTATAAAGCCCATATCTAGGGTAGATTCAAGTGAAAAGCTAGCGGCCCTGCCTGCCATAACATCTAAAGTAAGGTGGGTATGCTTCCAATATTCAAATTGATCAGCGGCGATGTAGAATTTACAGCCGGCAATTTCGCCAATACAAATGTCATTGCTTCCAATCAAAAAGCCACCTTTCTCAAAACAATGTGGATAGGAGCCTTCACAACAGCCCCACTTTGATGAAACATCAATTCGCCATATTCGTCCTTCAGCTGCTGAATAACTTTCATGGCATTTTCGGTAACGGATATTCTTTTGTTCATCTTATTTGTTTTTTAAATATATCAGGAATGGCAGCCCTGCAGATGCTGATCTGCAAGGCTGCCATTCCTGATTCAGGTTACTTTATATATTAAAAGAATCCTAATTTATTTTTATCATATGAGATCAGCATATTTTTAGTGCTGCGATAGTGATCAAGCATCATTTTATGATTTTCACGGCCAAAACCAGATTTTTTGTAACCTCCAAATGGAGCATGGGCAGGGTAAGCATGGTACTGGTTTACCCAAACACGCCCGGCTTGTATGGCACGTGGCACCTGATACAGTTCATGCGCATCACGTGTCCATACCCCGGCTCCTAAACCATAGAGTGTATCGTTGGCAATTTCAATCGCTTCTTCAACAGTTTTAAATGTAGTTACACAAACTACGGGACCAAATATTTCTTCCTGGAAAATACGCATCTTATTGTGGCCTTTTAAAATAGTAGGCTCAATGTAATATCCTCTTTCTAAATCGCCCTCCAACTTATTCGCTCGTCCTCCGGTTAAAATTTCTGCCCCTTCATCTTTACCAATTTTCAGGTAAGAAAGGATTTTTTCATATTGTTCATTAGAAGTTTGTGCGCCCATCATTCCGGTTTTATCTAATGGATGTGATATTTTTATGGCCTTAGTACGTTCAATTACCTTAGCAATAAATTTATCGTAAATGCTTTCCTGGATCAGCATTCGTGATGGACAGGTGCAGATCTCACCCTGATTTAAAGCGAACATTACTGCACCCTCTACAGCTTTATCAAAGAAAGCATCATCTTCGGCCACCACTGACTCAAAGAAAATATTTGGGGATTTACCACCAAGTTCCATAGTTGAGGGAATAATGTTCTCTGCAGCATACTGCATAATTAATCTACCCGAAGTAGTACTTCCTGTAAAGGCAACTTTCGAAATTCGGGTAGAAGTTGCTAATGGTTTTCCTACTTCGATACCATAACCATTAACAACATTTAATACCCCCGGAGGAAGTATATCGCCAATCAACTCCATTAATACCATAATGGAAACCGGAGTTTGTTCTGCTGGTTTTACTACCGTACAGCATCCTGCTGCAAGTGCAGGAGCAATTTTCCAGGTAGCCATTAACAATGGGAAGTTCCATGGGATGATTTGTGCAACCACACCGATAGGTTCATGCAGGGCAATGCTTACTGTATTTTCGTCATGCTCTGCAATCGAACCTTCATCTGCTCTGATTACACCAGCAAAATACCTGAAATGGTCAACGACCAAAGGTAAATCTGCTGCTAAAGTTTCTCTGACAGCCTTCCCGTTATCAACAGTTTCTACTGCTGCAAGGAACTCTAAATTATCTTCTATTTTCTGTGCTACTTTTAAAAGAATATTACTCCTATAAGTAGCTGAGCTTTTACTCCATGTTTTAAATGCTTCATGTGCAGCATCCAGAGCCAGTTCAACATCTTCTTTGCTGGACCGGGCTGCTTTCGTAAATACTTTTCCATCAATAGGAGAGATATTATCGAAATATACTCCCTTTACAGGTGGAACAAATTTACCGCCTATAAAGTTGTCGTATTGAGCTTTGAAAGCTGGTCTTTCTAATAGATTTTTCATATTGCCGTTCTTAATTTAATAAAACACTTAGTTTATCGTTTGGTCTGATACAAACCTAGTATTGAATGCTAAGGTTTAGGTAGTAGAATTGTTTCATCTAGTAGCATTATCGTTGCAGGCTTTGTAACGTGTCTATTGTAATTTATGCTTAACTTGTACGTTATATTTGTCTAATCAAGTCACGTTAATCATGCATTACATCCCAAATTCAGTAGGTCTTAGTAAAGCAGAAAGCTTACAGACATTGGTGGAGAACAGAACTTCATATACATTGGAGAGGTGTGAACTAAATGTTTTCGAGACCTATACCAGGTCATGTCTGGTGCCGCTTACTTTTAATGACTTTGTTATTACCAGTATGTTGCGTGGGAAAAAAGTAATGCACTTATATGATCAGGAAGGGTTTGATTATTTCCCGGGACAAACGGTTATTATTCCTCCTTCCGTAACAATGAAAATTGATTTTCCGGAAGCAGCTGATGATAATCCAACTCAATGTATTGCCTTAGCTATAGATCATGAGCAGATTAAAAAGACTATCAATTATCTGAATGAGTTTTTTCCTAAGGAAGGGAGAGAGAAATGGGCATTAGATTATGATAAATACCATTTTGATAACAACCAGGAGATCGCCTATTTAATTAATAAAGTGATTAGAATCTGTTCAGAGCAATCAACTGCCAAAGATGTTTTAGCTGATCTTACTTTGAAAGAACTGTTGGTGCGTATCATGCAAAGCCAGAATCTAAATGCTTTCATATCGGGTGATGGACAAAGCAATAATAATCCATTGGCTTTTGTGATTGATTATATCAAATCCAATCTTAGTGAGAAGATGAATATTAATGGCTTAAGTGATAAAGCCTGTATGAGTAAAGCTACTTTTTATAGATTGTTTAAGAGAGAATTGGGGGTAAGTCCGAATGATTTTATTTTATCGGAAAAGATTTCTAAAGCAAAACAATTATTAAGTAACCCATCTGCTAAAGTAGCTGCAATTAGTTATGAGCTGGGCTTTAGCGATGCGAATTACTTTATTCGTACTTTCAAAAAACTGGTAGGTGTTACACCCGGGAATTACCAGTTACAATTTAGGTCCTAGGCTGTAATTTTACCTTTCTTCTTCTCTTCTGCAGTTTCAAGATTTTCTTTTAATCTGAATCTAGTCATGTTTTCAATAAGTTTTACCGGTAATTTTTCATTCAATGGTAATTGAATAGCTGATTTGCTGACTTTGTAAGCGGATAATTCCTCTTTAAATACTTCGTATACTTTTGATGGGGGTATAGAAATGCTAATGTGATTTTTATATGCAGAATAAAAAATGAGCATGCCATGAAATTTGAATGCAGGAATGTTGTAGCTGATTACCTCTTCTGCTTCTGGTGCTGCTTCCTTTATTGTGTCTCTAATCACTTCCAGTAAGAACTGTACATGTTCTGGAAAGGTATTGATGTATTCATCAACAGTTGTAAACTTCTTTTTTTCTGCGGTCATATTCCTTTTTTCTAAAACCTTATAATTCAACCTTTGGATTTATAACAAATATCGTTGTAATGTGGCCCGGCAATGGGGTGTGTTGACGACAATTTTAGGGGAGGTTTACGGCAAATTTTTGTAACTTGGAATAACCAAATAAACCTTTTAATATGAAGATACTTAAGTATTCGCCTTTATTTAAGGAGAAATGTGTGAAGATTTTTGAAAGTAATATGCCTAAATTCTTTGCCGTTGATGAATTACAGCCTTTTATTGATTTTCTGGATCATGATATTGATGACAACTATTATGTCGTGGAAAATAATGATGAAATAGTTGCTTGTGGCGGTATTTTTTTAACTGATGATGGTAAAGAGGCTGGGTTGTCATGGGGAATGGTACATGCTGATCATCACAGGATGGGGATCGGTAAATTCTTTACAGAGTTCAGGATTGATCTTTTAAAAAAAACATATCCCAGTAAAGTTTATAAGGTAGATACATCTCAGCATACAGCCGGCTTTTACCTGAAAAGAGGTTTTGAGACGATTGAGGTTATTCCAAATGGTTTTGGAAAAGGAATTGATAAATATGTAATGAAAATGGGTTTGCAGAAGTAATTTATAATAATTCTAAAAAGCATTTTACCTGATCGCTTAATGTGATTCAGAAAGGAAATAGTTAAGTTTGAAAGAAAAACAGTTATGGATCAGATTTTAAAAAGTGCACATTCGGGGTGGCGTTACATAGTTTTAGTTTTGCTTATAGTTGCACTTATTCAGGCACTATCAGGATGGCTTGGTAAAAAACCTTATACAGAAGGGAATAGAAAAGTAAACCTTTTCACATTGATCTCTGCACACATTCAGCTTTTAATGGGATTAATCCTCTATTTTATGAATGGATGGTATAAGATTGACAGCTCAGTTGCTTTAGGACGCTACTGGAAAATGGAGCATATCGGTATGATGGTTCTGGCTGTTATTCTGATTACTGTAGGAAATGCGAGATCTAAGAAAGGAACAGATGCAGCGGTAAAACATCGTTCTGTTTCGCTTTATTTTGGCCTGGCATTGATTCTTATTATAGCTTCAATTTTTGCAATGGTGGGTGCTGATCCTTCTCGTTCATTTTTTGGTGTTTCATAAAAATTACAAATATAATTTTGCATTGTAAGATTTATTTATATTTTTGTGACCTATGATTAACAACATTCATACATGGCAATGGCGTAGCACTCCCCAAAAGAGTCTAGTCGTAGTCTTGTGTACCTTATAGTTTATCAACCTAAACCAAACCACATTAAAAACCCGACGTAGACCACACGTCGGGTTTTTTGTTGGTTTTTTTTCGGAACTGAGAGAATTTTAAAGAGGCAGTTGAAAAAAGAATTAAAAGATATTAAAGAAGCTAGTTAAATATGGAAACTAATTATGTAATTAAAACTACCTGCAAAAAGCGACTTGCAGATACCACAACTCCGGTGAGTATTTACCTAAGGCTTAGGGACGTATTTCCAAATACGATATTGCTGGAAAGTTCTGACTATCATAGTCGTTCAAATTCGGTAAGTTATGTTTGTGCGGAGCCTGTTGCAGGTATTGTGTTGCAGGATGGTGTATTGTCAACCTATTTCCCGGATGGACAAAAGGAGGAAAAAAGAGACTTTGTCCTGGCCGAGGAAATTGATGCTTTTAAAGCAAAATTTAAACCAGGTGTAGTAGAAGATACCAGATACATTTCCAGTGGTCTATTTGGATATTTTACCTGGAATGCAGTACAACATTTTGAAGACATTAAGTTTAGTTCTGTTACTCCAAAGGATCAGGAGATTCCAACGATGCAATATCATATTTACAGGTATATCATTGCGATTGATCACTTTAAGAATGAGATTACACTGTTTAAAAATGCTTTTAACGGAGATGACAATGATGAACTTGAAAAGATTGAGTATATCATTCAGAATAAGAATTTCCCTGAATATAGCTTTAAAATAAACGGGGAGGAAGAATCTAACATGAGTAATGAAGGGTTCATGGATATTGTCGAGAAAATGAAGAAGCACATTTTACGTGGTGACGTATTCCAAATCGTTCCTTCCAGAGCATATAATCAGGGTTTTTTAGGAGATGAATTTAATGTTTACCGTTGCCTGCGTTCAATAAATCCTTCTCCATATTTGTTTTATTTTGATTATGGTAGCTTTAAACTCTTTGGTTCTTCGCCAGAAGCCCAGATCACTATAAATGATAATATTGCTAATATTTTTCCGATTGCAGGAACCTTTAAGCGCACTGGTAACGATGAAGAAGATGCAGAGCTGGCTCGTAAATTAGAGCAGGATCCTAAAGAAAGTGCGGAACACGTGATGCTTGTTGATCTGGCGAGAAATGATCTGAGCAGACACTGTAGTGGTGTTGAAGTAAAATCATTTAAGGAAGTACAGTATTATTCTCACTTGATTCACCTGGTGTCTAAAGTAAGTGGTAATCTACAGCCAGATGTGTCAGCCTTTAAAGTTGTTGCAGATACTTATCCGGCAGGGACATTAAGTGGGGCTCCAAAATATAGAGCGATGCAGCTGATTGATGAATACGAAGGTTTAGGGCGTAACTTTTATGCCGGGGCAATAGGTTATATGGGTTTTAATGATCAGTTTAATCATGCGATCATGATCCGGACCTTTATGAGTAAAAATAATCAGTTGCATTACAGAGCGGGAGCAGGCATAGTGGCTGATTCAGTAGCTGTAAACGAACTGAATGAAGTAAATAATAAAATTGCTGCTTTACGCAAAGCAATAAAAATGGCTACAGATATTTAATAAAATGGATAAGAGCATTCAAAAGAAAGTATTGGTTATTGATAATTATGATTCCTTTACTTATAATTTAGTACATCTGGTAAATGAATTAGGTAGAGAAGTGGAGGTTTGGAGAAATGATAAGTTTGACTTGGCCGATGTTGATCAGTTTGATAAGATTATTTTATCGCCCGGTCCTGGTATACCTGAGGAAGCAGGATTGCTGCTTGAGGTAATTAAGACCTATGCTTCAACAAAAAGTATATTTGGAGTATGTTTGGGGCAACAAGCAATTGCGGAAGCTTTTGGCGGAACTTTATTAAATCTGGGGCGTCCGATGCATGGTATTGCAACACCTATTACTGTATTAGATAGATCAGAGTTGCTTTTTAAGGATTGTCCGGAAACTATAAACGTGGGAAGGTATCATTCCTGGGTTGTGTCCACAGAGGGGCTTCCTGATTGTCTTACTGTAACTGCAGCAGATGCTGATACTGAAATAATGGCCTTAAGGCATAAAGATTTTGACGTCAGGGGAGTACAGTTTCATCCGGAAAGTGTGCTTACTGAGTTTGGGAAACAAATGATGAAAAACTGGTTAGAGAATTAGATATGACTATTTTAGATAAAATTGTAATACGAAAAAAAGAAGAAGTAGCCCAGGCAAAGCGATTGGTGTCTGTTAAGGAGCTCGAAGCAGGCTTACACTTTAACCGTAACCCTTATGTTTTTAAGGATTTTTTAGTGGATGATAAAAGAACAGGCATAATTGCAGAGTTTAAGCGAAGATCCCCTTCAAAAGGGGTGATTAATGATCAGGTAACTGTAGAAGAAGTAACGCAGGCTTATGCAGCAGCGGGGGCTTCAGCGCTTTCTGTATTAACTGATATTGATTTCTTTGGCGGTCATACCAATGATCTGTTAGCAGCAAGAGCAACTAATGAAGTTCCGATTTTAAGAAAGGAATTTATCATTGATGAGTATCAGATTTTGGAAGCGAAAGCCCTGGGAGCTGACATTATTTTGCTTATTGCTGCAATTTTGACACCCGAAGAGATTAAAAATCTGTCGGCATTTGCAAAAAGCCTTGGGCTAAATGTATTGCTAGAGGTGCATAACCAGGAAGAATTGCAACGTAGTATTTGTAAAGATTTGGATGCTATAGGTGTTAATAATCGGAATCTGGCCGATTTTACGGTTAATATTCAAACTTCATTTGATTTAGTTAATCAAATTCCGGATGAGTTTCTAAAGATTTCAGAAAGTGCCATAAGTGCACCTCAGACTATTTTAGACCTTAAAGTTGCAGGCTTTAATGGGTTTCTAATTGGGGAGAATTTTATGAAAACAGTCAATCCGGGACAGGCAATGCGTGACTTTGTCGGAAAACTGATCTCGGTATAACTTTTGTATCTTTGTATTTTAGATGGGAAAACAGAAATATTTCGATACAGCAGTTAAGAAGGAGCGAGCGGTACTTGTTGGAGTGATCAGGCCGGGTGAAAAGCCTGAGGAAACCAGAGAATATCTTGATGAGCTTGCTTTTTTAGTGGATACTGCAGGAGGATTGGTAGAGCGTGAATTTACCCAGAAAATGCTTAAGCCCGATCGTGCAACTTTTGTTGGAACGGGAAAACTTGAAGAGATTCAGGCATATGTGAAGTCGGAAGAAATTGATATCGTAGTTTTCGACGATGAGCTTTCACCGTCACAGCTTAGAAATATTGAAAGAGAGTTGCAAGTAAAGGTTTTAGACCGGAGTAACCTGATTCTTGATATTTTTGCGGGCAGAGCCCAGACGGCTCAGGCAAAAACACAGGTTGAACTGGCACAGTTGCAATATTTATTGCCACGTTTAACGCGTTTATGGACCCACCTTGAACGTCAGAAGGGTGGTATTGGTATGCGTGGACCGGGTGAGACTCAGATTGAGAGCGATAGAAGGATGATTCTTGAAAAGATATCTCTTTTGAAAGACCGCTTGAAGCTGATCGATAGGCAGAATGAAACACAACGCAAAAACCGTGGACAACTGATTCGTGTAGCGTTGGTAGGATATACAAATGTTGGTAAATCTACCATCATGAATATGTTATCAAAGTCGGAAGTGTTTGCGGAAAACAAGCTATTTGCTACGCTTGATACAACCGTTCGTAAAGTAGTTATTGAAAACCTGCCGTTCTTATTGTCTGATACAGTTGGTTTTATTAGAAAGCTACCTCACCATTTGGTGGAGTGTTTTAAATCTACGTTGGACGAAGTTAGGGAAGCTGATATATTGATTCATGTGGTGGATGTTTCTCATCCCAATTTTGAGGATCAGATTAATGTCGTAAATGAAACATTAAAGGATCTGGGAGCAAGAGATAAGGAAACTATTATGGTATTCAATAAAATTGATGCCTATGTGAGCCCTGAGCCTGATCATGAGGAAGAGGAGCCATTAGTACTTACGCTTGAGGATTTTAAAAAGAGCTGGATGGGATCGGAAAATGCTCCTGCAATATTTATTTCAGCTCTGCACAAAGATAATTTAGAAGAATTTAGACAGTTATTGTACGATAAGGTTGTTGCTTTGCACACAGAGCGCTATCCTTATGATAAGTTGTTATATTAATTGAAGAAAAGGAACCATTATGGAAAGTAAACGTCAACAGAAATTTGCCGGGTTATTACAAGAAGAGTTAGCTGCGATTTTTCAGCGTGAAGGGGCGGCGTATTTGCCGAATACATTGGTTACCATTACAAAAGTTAGAGTATCTCCTGACCTTGCCGTTGCAAAGGTTTATTTAAGCTTTTTAAATACAAATAATACCAGCTTATCGGTAGCTGAAGTAAATTCACACGCCGGGGAGATCAGATATAAATTAGGCGCTAGAATCCGTCATCAAGCTCGTGTGATTCCAACGTTAACTTTCTTTGTCGATGATACAAATGAATATGTGGAGCGCATGGATAAATTGTTTGATAAGATCTCTAAAGATCGTGAAGAAAACGGGACAGAAGAGGCTTAAAGATAAATCTTTGATCTGTTAAAAATTGCGTAAATTAGTATATGATCAGGATTCTCTTTGCATTTCTCGTATGCTTCACTTTTACATTAAAGGCTCAGCCTGTAATAAAGGGTGGACTGGAGAGCTTCGCGACAAGCAATAGTGTCTATCCTCGATATTCACTAAATAATTGCATTCAGGGGACCGTAACGATCAGCTTTAAGCTAAACTCAGCAGGTGAGGTGTATTATTCAAAAATAAGTTCAGGAATGGGGACGGATCTGGATGATGAAGCTTTGCGGCTAATCAGGCTTAGCAGTGGAAAATGGGTTGTCCCTAAAAACCATGATACCGCAGTCTCACTAATTGCGCCTATAAAATTTAGTCTGGCTACTTATAGTTGTCGTGATAGAAATCCTCAGGATATTCAAAGAGCAATTGAAGCCTATAGATCCAATGAAGAGCTGGTGAATTCCATTCAGAATTTTTATAGAAACAAAGAAAAGGGGACGGCTGTAGAAGCAGAGGAACATAGATTTGTGGCACTTAAAAAAGAGTTGGGATACAATGATGAATATTATAGAGCACGCATTAAAGACGGGCTTAAAAAGCTGAAACAAAAAGATAAACAGGGAGCCTGTGAAGATTTTCTTTTTGTGAAGCATATGGGGTCCGATCTTGCTGATGAAATGCTGGAAAAATACTGTAAGTGATTATTAAACAATGATGTTAATCGCATTAGGAATAAGGTGTGCTTTTAGGGTATGTACTTTTCCTATGTATTCTCCGTCTACCTGAAAATGCGCTTTACGTTTGGTTTTAATATTCAAATTATTTGTTTGAAAGGACTGTATGTTTTTGGGGTTAAAGGGTAAATTGGTAAATCTGATTTTTAGAATTTCCATTACGGAATACTCTTTTACCAGGATAACTTCGAAAAGATCATCGTCAAGCTCACCTTCTGGATTAATTTTTACACCTGTACCATACATAGTTGCATTAGCAATAACTACCATTGCAGCCTGCGATCGGATAATGTTGTTTTTTATCTTAATTTCAACATCCATCTTGCTATGATTCCATAAGGCTTTCCATGCTGCTTTTGCATATCCAAGCATTCCACGTTCGGGAAGGTCATCGAATTTCTTAACAATGTAAGCGTTAAAGCCGATGTCGGCCAGGTGTATGCATAATTCTCCATTCACTAAAACGGCATGTATTTTTTTAGGAGTTCCATTTACAGCGACATTCAGTGCTTGTTGGGTGTCTATAGGTATGCCAAGTTCTTTTGCCATTCCATTTGCAGAGCCGGCTGGAATAATGCCAATAGGGACATCTGTTTCCAATAAACATTCGGCAACTAGCTTCAGTGTTCCGTCGCCACCTACAGCAATTACTCTGGATGCATTAGACTGTTTAATGGTTCTTTTAAGCTGATCAATTGTACAACCACTGGATAACTTATATATTTCAAAGCTATTTGGGTGCTGCTCAAAATAGGTGGATATAATTTCACTATAGTCTATTTCCCCGTTTCCGGATCCGGGATTTATAATAAATAGTAGTTTTAGTTCGGCAGTCACTTCTGTTTTCATGGGTAATAGCAAAACAACTATAGTGAAATTCTGTTTTAGTAAGTAATGAATAAATCTGTTAGTGTAAAAGTATATCATGGATATGGACATACACAAAATCTGGTAGTGTATGGACATGTATTTCGTTTCAGAGCTAAAACTAATCAGCATTACAGTAACAATTTGTTTGTTAACATGCTGCATGTTTTAAAGCTTTTTGTGCTAAAGCCATATCCTTATGTAAAGGTCAGATTACGCTTTTATGATCAGACAATATATGGACATACCGAGTATGATGGTTTTTTTAAATTGGAATGGAAGGCTGAGAAAAATGTTGCTGCTGGTTGGCACAAAGTTGTAGTTGAAGCTTTAGGGCAAAATGATATGGTTTTAGCAGCTAATAATGGTTTGGTTTATGTACCTCATATTACCCAATATGCTTTTATCTCTGATATTGATGATACTATTATGGTTTCTCATTCTGCCTCTTTTTTGCGCAGACTAAGAGAATTGTTAATTAAAAATCCAAGAACCCGTAAAACATTTTCTGAGGCCCAGCAACATTATAATTTACTGGCTTTATCTCATACAGAAGAAGAACAGCCTAATCCATTTTTCTATGTGTCTAGTAGTGAATGGAATTTGTATGATTATCTGGTGGAAACATTTAGGTTTAACAATCTTCCTGAAGGTGCTTTCTTGCTCAATCAGATTAAAAGATGGAAAGATCTGATTAAAACGGGTAAAACGGGGCATGAAGGTAAATTAATGAGAGTTATGCGGATTTTGGATGCGTTCCCTAATCAACGGTTTGTTTTTTTTGGTGATAATAGTCAACAAGACCCGGCAATTTATACCACTATTGCCAAAAAGTACCCTAAAAATATTGCTGCAATATATATCCGGAATGTTAGAAGGGAAAATGAAGCAGAAGCTCTGGTACTGCTAAATGAAGTTGAATCAGCTCAACAGGTAAAGACCTGTTTGTATGACAGCAGCGAAGCGGCTATAATCCATTCTAAAAAGATCGGATTAATCTAGGGTGATGTTATGTACGTAATGTTTTAGTATGTAATATTGTAAATGGTTTTTAAGTTAGACGATGATAGAATCGTTTTTCCGAATCCGGAATTAGCCGATCCGGATGGTTTGTTAGCGATAGGCGGTGATTTAAGAGCGGAAAGACTAATTTTAGCATACCAGAATGGTATTTTTCCCTGGTTTAGTGAAGGTGATCCAATCTGTTGGTATGCACCCATAGAACGCTGTGTAATCTTTCCTGAATGCTTAATGATTAGCAAAAGTATGGCTAAACTTATTAAAGGAAATGCTTTTAAAGTGACTTATGATTTAGTATTCAGTGAGGTAATCGAAAACTGTGCTAAAATTAGCAGAAAAGACCAGAATGGGACCTGGATAACGAGCGAAATGCAACGTGCTTATTTAAAATTACATGAACTTGGGTATGCTCATAGTGTAGAGGTTTGGCAAGATGATCAATTAGTAGGCGGCCTTTATGGCGTTCAAAATAATCAGGTATTTTGTGGAGAGAGTATGTTTAGTAAGGTTAGCAATGCTTCTAAATATGCGTTGATCTGGCTTTGTAAACACAAGAATTTTAAGATGATAGACTGCCAACTCCCCAATGATCATCTCATGAGTCTTGGAGCTGAGATGATCAGTAAGGATGAATACTTAGGACATTTAAGGGCTATTTAAGAAGCTCGCTGATATCTTCTTTACTTAAAGATTTAAAGAAGCTCTCCTCAGTTGTGATCAGCGAACTTGCCAGTTTCTTTTTGCGGTTTTGAAGAGCCAGAATTTTTTCCTCTACAGTGTCTTTAGCAATGAATTTATAAATAAATACCTTTTTATCCTGCCCTATTCTATGTGTACGGTCTATTGCTTGTTGCTCTACAGCAGGATTCCACCATGGATCTAGGATGAATACATAATCGGCCTGGGTTAAGTTTAAGCCAACTCCACCTGCTTTAATTGATATTAAAAATACCTTTAGTTCTGTATTTTGTTGAAATTCAGCAACTATTTCCCCGCGGTTTTTAGTTGTGCCGTCCAGATATGTAAAAGGGATTTTTTCCTCATTGAGATACTGTCTGAATATACTTAAGTGCTTTACAAACTGTGAAAAGATAAGAACCTTATGTCCGCCTTTTAGCACATTGTCTAAAGTATGAATAACGTTTTCGAACTTACCAGAGTCAGATTCATAGGCGTCATCAATCATTACAGGGTGATTGGCAAGTTGACGTAACGCCGTTAAGCCCTGTAAAAGCTGAACTTGCTTCTTAGCATATGTACCATCATCCATGCTGTTAAGGAGGTCATTCCGATAGGCTGATTTGGTTTTTTCATAGTAAGCGGCCTGATCTTCGCTCATATTGCAATAAAAGATTTGTTCAGTTTTAGCAGGTAATTCTGCCGCTACTTGTTCTTTTGTCCGACGCAGTACAAATGGTTTTATAATCGCTTGTAATTTTTTGGCTTTATCTTCATCTTTTCGCTTTTCAATAGCCTGTACATATTCTTCGTTAAAGAATGCCTGAGTACCCAATAAGCCTGGATTTAAGAAAGTAAGCTGAGTCCATAGATCTCCTACAGAATTTTCAACTGGTGTACCACTCAATACTAGTTTATGCCTTGATTTAAGTGCTTTAACTGCTTTGAATGATTTAGAGGATGGGTTTTTTATATTCTGACTCTCGTCCAGGATGATATAGCTGAAATAGAATTCTTTAAGCACATCTATATCAACTCTTGTTATACCATAAGTTGTAATTACGATATCATAATTTGAGAAGCGACCTACATCTTTATTTCGTGATGTTCCGGTATGGGCATGGATTTTAAGCTTTGGAGTGAATTTTTTTGCTTCATTTAACCAGTTATAGATTAATGATGTAGGCATGACTATCAGCGAAGTACTATGCGTGTTATTTTCCTGGTCTTCTTCCTTAAGCTTTTGTAACATAGCTAATGTCTGGATGGTTTTACCCAATCCCATGTCGTCGGCCAGGCATCCGCCAAAATTGTATTCTCTTAAAAAGCTAAACCAGTTGTACCCGGCTTTCTGATAACTACGAAGATCACCTTTGAAATGTACAGGCATTTTTGTGTCTGCTATATTTTCGAAGTCAGTTAGCTTTTGAAGTTTTCTACTTAAAGTGATGTTTGCAATACCATCTTCGGCAAGCTCATTAATAAGGCCTATATGATGTTTTTTGAGCTTAAGCACCTTGCCTCCATCAGAAAGGCTGAATAAACTGCCATATTGAGTAAACCATTTATCTGGTATAATTGCAATTGATCCATCGGGAAGTAAAAATTCCCTTTTTTTATGAAGAATGTGCTGTTTTAAGGAGATAAATGGAACTGGGTGACTGCCGAAATAAACAATGGCATTGATATCAAACCAATCATTATCTTCTTTAATTTCAAAATCTATTTTGTTAGTGGCAAATAGGAATTTCTTAGTGCCCCGGTGTTGTTCTATTTCAAAACCTTCTTCTTTGAGCTTTTCTAAATGTTCATTTACCCAGTTTATGACTGCATAGGATTGATCTTCTTCCTGATCTGCCGGGACTTCTAAATGATGATAAAGTGTGCTTGTTTTTTTTAAACCAAGTCCAATCAGGAAATTAAACTTTTCTTTCTCCCAAACCACATTGCGTTTAATTCGGGTAAAAATATAATTGTCCTCTTCTTTATGAACATGAACAGTTATTTTTTTCTCATTGCCCATTGCAAAGGCATGCTCGCTATAATTAAAATATAATTGGAGTTGCGATATACCAGCATCCACATAAATGACCTTAATAACGGGAGTGGGGTCGTGTTTTTCCGTTTTTATATCGAATCCTTCAGCATATACATGGTATTTTTCAATCAAGGGGGCTACAAATTTTCTAAAATATGCCTCTTCTGTAGCCTTTGGAATAGTTATGAATCTCTTGTTTAAAAAGGGCATTAATTTCTTTCCTTCAATATCTTGCTCAAAGAAGTAAAGCATCTCGTTAAGTAATAACCATGCAGGCTGATTGCTGATTATCTGTGCGTCTTTGAACATGAAGTCGATGCGTAAACCCTGATATTTTATAGTTGGAAAATATCTTGTTTCTGTTTCATTTCTTCTAAAATGAAACAAAACAGTAGAAGGTTCAGTGGCTATTTCTATCTTTCTTTCTGCTGGCCAGCCATCTTTGTCCATAAGGTATAGACGACCTTCTTCTTTTAATGATTCAAGAACTTCTGATATTTTTTTTTCAATTCTAGGACGTACATTTTCGTAAAATTTTTCATTGAAAAATTTGCTGAAGAATTCGACAGGCCTGATTGCCTTTTTATGATACTTCTTGATGATATAATCTTGTTCAGTTTCATCAAGTATTTTAATCAGCTTTAGATCTCTTTCTGTTAAGTGCTTTGCAAATTCTCCTGCTGTATGTGAAAACAAACGCTGATAGGTCAGAGAGAAATCTCCCTGTGGATTCAGTTGAACAATATGTGGTTCAATTAAATAGCCAAAATACGCGTGTTTACATATTGAGTATACAATTTTGCAGGGTTTGGAGCTATCTACGCGTAACATTGGCAAAAGGTTAAAACAATCAGAGGTTAAGCAATTAAAAATCTTTAAACATACGCCAAATTGAAGTGTGATCAAATAAATTAAGCTGTTTTTATTTTTTTAGCTTGTTTATTACAAATTGCTGATCATGAAATTAAAAGATCTATTTGTTATGATCGTTTTTACAGGTTGATGCTTTCTTGTTATTTCAATTTCTTTTTTATAATATTATAGTTTGTTAACCTCTAAAAGGCTCAATTTGCAAAGATGTTTACGCACCAGCCTTTACACAAATTTATACTCGATAAACGTTGAGTGATATAACATAATGATTTATTCTGCCCAAAATCCTTTTGGTATATTTTTGAAACAGGTTTTTAAAGGGCTTGGACAAATAATGCTTCAGGAAAATTCCGTTACCGGCTTCCTCTTTTTGTTAGGGATTTCTTACGGGTCTTTTAATATGGGGCTGGCAGCATTATTGGCATCAGCTTGTGGAACACTCACTGCGAGAAGCCTCAAATACAACAGTAGCGAAATAGACAAAGGACTATATGGTTTTAGTGCAGCACTTACGGGAGTCGCACTTGTTTTGTTTTTAAAACCCATACTTATGACTTGGATATTCATCATCATAGGTTCGATATCAGCTACGGTCATACAGCATTTTTTTATCAAAAGAAATCTCCCGTTATTTACCCTTCCTTTCGTTTTAGTAACCTGGTTACTGCTCTTTTTGTCTCACCATTTTTTACCACAGGTATTGCACCAACTCCCTGAATCTCTTGTTACGGATGATAATCTTTATTTTTTTGCAATAAAGGGATTTGGGCAGGTTATTTTTCAAGATAAATTATTGTGTGGAACCATTTTCTTAATTGCCGTATTTATCAATTCACCTGTTGCGGCATTTTACGGTCTTATGGGTGCTTTTTTAGGAGGGATTTTGGCATTTTGTTTTTCTATTCCGGTTCAGGATATTGGTGCGGGATTATTCAGTTTTAATGCCGTTTTGTGTGCTATTGTATTTGCAAATAAGCGAATTAAAGATGGTTTATGGGCTATAATTGCCGTTCTATTGTCTTTTATTGTCAGCCTGTTTATGTTTCACAACAACTTTATTCAGCTTACATTTCCTTTTGTGGCAGCGTCCTATATCGTTATAAGATTAAAAAACACGCTTGCATAAGAACAAGGGTGAAAATGCATTTGTTACAAATGATGACATTTTTCTGTTGCTGGTTCGTCGAAAAAATTGGGCAGTTGGTCGGGTATTACATTGATGTTGCCTAAAAGGAAAAAAAGAGCTGTAACGTTTTCTGGTTTTGGGCGACTTATATGTAAACAATATAAAAAACTTAAAACTAGAAAATATGAAAACTTCAGTAAAAACATTATTCGCCTCAGCACTTACAGCAATCGTTTTATCAACTTCAGCATTTACTTCAGTAGCTGCAGTTCAAAGTGATAGCTTCTCAGAGTTCTCTACTACAATTGACTTTAACAAAGTAGTAATTACAGGGAATGTAAATGTGGAACTTGTTCAATCAGAAAAACAAAGGGTTGTTATCTATGAAGCTTACAATAAGAATTTAACTACAGTAACACAAAAGGGAGATAAGTTATTTATTAACTCTAAAGAAGATGAGCCGATCCATATTACTGTTTATGTTAAAGATTTACAAAGAATCGATGCAAGTAACCGTGTGTCAGTTATAACAAGAGGTCGTTTTGCATCAAATGTATTGCAGGTATTTCTTCAGGATAAAGCAAAAGCTTATGTGAGTGGAGATATAGGAAGCTTGTATACATTGGTAAAAGATCGTTCGGAACTTAAATTAAAAGGAACGTCAAAAGATCACGTATCTGTTAAAAGTAAAGTAGCTAAATTAAATACGGTACAATTCGCTTCCTTAAAAACAACAGGTACAATTGACGGTGAGGAAAGCGTTCAAGAGTATGCCCTGACAGTTACAAAAGACTCAGTTATAGCAAAAAGCATAAACAGATAAAGTTTACATATTGCGATGAAAAAGCCGGAATACTTGTGTTCCGGCTTTTTCATGACTTGAATTTTACGTGATTTCAGATAATGTTGCATTTCTTTGTAAAATAATTCTGATCATGAACCCGGGGCATTCATAATATAATCAGTTACTTATCCAATAAGTTGTGTGAATGTTGAAAATTATTTAGCACATACCAAGCTTAATTTTGTAAACTTAGGATGTATTTAACAAACGGGGATCTGTTCATTAATTATTCGATACATGGAAGAGGAATTTTACTTTGATTTTAGTGATGATGCGCAACGATCTGTGGAGCGCTACGAAGAGATGATACGCAATCAAGATCAGTACTTTTTTGATGCCCAGGCTTTTGAAAATATTATTGATTATTATATCGAGAAGAGTGATCCTGTAAAGGCCCTTCAAGTTATAGAATACGCGGTTAATCAACACCCCTATGCTGCGGTGTTTTTGGTAAAACAAGCACAGTTGCTCTTTATAACTGATCAGACTGAACGTGCATTTTTAGCTTTACAGAAAGCAGAAATGCTGGAAGCCTCTGAAGCTGAAATATATATCTTAAGGGGGAACATCTATAATAGCCTGGAAAGGTATTCAGA
Source organism: Pedobacter sp. ASV1-7 (assembly GCF_040203335.1). Classification (NCBI taxonomy): domain Bacteria; kingdom Pseudomonadati; phylum Bacteroidota; class Sphingobacteriia; order Sphingobacteriales; family Sphingobacteriaceae; genus Pedobacter; species Pedobacter sp. ASV1-7. The sequence goes on from NZ_JBEHBV010000012.1 coordinate 21,825, forward strand.
GGCACTGGATAATTTTCAGAAGGCGCTCGAGTTTGCAGAGACTACTGACGAGATTTTGCTGCAGATAGCGTATGTGTACCAGAATATGCTGGATTATGAAAATGCTATCATATATATTAAGCAAAGTCTTGAGCAGAATATGGAAAACAAAGATGGCTTGTATGAGCTTGCATTTTGTTACGATATTTTAGATAAACAGGAAGAAAGCATTAAGTTTTACCAGGAGTATATAGACAATGATCCTTATTCTTATGCAGCCTGGTATAATCTGGCTAATTCTTATCATAAACTGGATCTGTTTGAAAAAGCTATTGATGCTTATGATTATGCTATCCTGATAAAAGATAATTTTGCTTCAGCTTATTATAACAAAGGCAATGCTTTGGTGCAATTGGATCGTTATATGGAGGCAATAGAAGTCTATAAACAAACTTTTGAGTATGAACCGCCAAATGCGGATACTTATTGTGCAATAGGCGAATGTTACGAAAAGCTGGAAAAGATGGACGAAGCTCGTTCTTACTATAAAAAGTCGGTAAAGATGGACTCAAAAATGGCTGATGCCTGGTTTGGAATCGGTGTTACTTTAAATTTTGAAGAACGTTACTTTGAATCTTTACATTTTTATAGAAAAGCTTTGGAGCTGGATGGAGAAAATCCAGACTTTTGGTTTGCTATGGCAGATGCTTATTATAAACTAGGGCAGATCGATGAATCTGTAGAGGCTTACCATAAAGTGCTGGAGTATAATCCTGTTGATGTGGAAGCTTGGCTTGACTTTTCAACAGTATTATATGAACAGGGAAAATTAATTGAAGCGTCAGAAACAATTGCTGAAGCAATTAAGAATAACCCAGATGCTGCTGAACTTTATTACCGTATGGTAGCTTATTTGTTTGCGCTTGGCAAGAAAAATGAAGCTCTTTTATATCTTGAAACTGCATTGGTGACTGATCCGGAAAAGCATTATATTTTGTTTGAGTATTTACCTCAATTGCAAGAGAACAGTTCAATTATTGAGGTTATTAGTAGGTATATTAAATAGTATTGTGCCTTTTTATTAGATAGTATTGATGAAAACTGTCTATTTTTTTTCACCTTTGTGACCTATATGAATTACCCATTGAATAATATACCGGAACGTCCAGTGAAACCACGTAATAAAGGAATTACTATGGTTATGGATAAAGGATTAAGTTTAAGACAAACAGAAGACTTTATAGAAGTTGCCGGAATACATACTGATATTGTAAAATTAGGCTGGTCTACATCTTTTGTGACACCAAACCTAAAACAGAAACTGCAGATCTATAGAGATGCAGGAATTCCAACTTATTTCGGAGGGACTCTTTTTGAAGCTTTTGTAATTCGTAACCAGTTCGACGATTATTGCAGGGTACTTGATGAGTATGGAATGGAGTATGCAGAAGTATCTGATGGATCTATTACCATTGAACATGAGTTGAAATGTGAATATATTCAAAAGTTGGCTAAGCAGGTGACTGTTATTTCAGAAGTGGGATCTAAAGATGCAACGAAAATATTTGCACCTTATAAATGGATTAAACTGATGAATGCTGAAATTGAAGCAGGTTCATGGAAAGTGATTGCTGAGGCTCGTGAGGGAGGTAATGTGGGGATTTACAGAGGTTCTGGAGAAGTCCGTGAAGGACTGGTAGATGAGATCTTAACTCAAATTCCAGAAGAAACAATTATCTGGGAGGCTCCTCAAAAAGAACAGCAGGTGTGGTTTATAAAGCTTTTAGGGGCCAATGTAAATATAGGTAATATTGCTCCAGCGGAAGTAATTCCTTTAGAAACTATACGTCTGGGATTAAGAGGTGATACTTTTGATCATTTTTTGAATCTGGAGAAATAATCGCATTCTTAATAATAATGAGAAAATTCGGCTTAATCGGTTATCCCTTATCACATTCTTTTTCAAAGAAATTCTTTACTGAAAAATTCAGAGATGAACAGATCGATGGATGTGAATATGAACTTTATCCAATTGAAAATATAGATCTTTTTGCAAGTCTTGTAGCTAATGATCAGGAGCTAAAAGGGATTAATATAACGATACCTTATAAAGTTCAGGTGTTACCCTTTTTAGATGAAATGGATGAAGCAGCTAAAGAAATAGGTGCAGTAAACTGTATTTCCATTCAAAAAAATGGTACAGAGCGGAAGCTTATAGGATATAATACTGACGCTTATGGATTTGAGGAGTCCCTTAAACCATTATTAGAAATGCACCATCGTAAAGCCTTGATTTTTGGTGATGGCGGTGCCGCAAAAGCAATTAAGTACGTATTAAATAAGTTGGGGATATCTTTTTTAGTGGTAACCAGAAAACCAAGTCCGGGTAGTATTTTGTATGATGCTGTTGATGAGGCGTTGCTTCTGGAATATACAGTGCTGGTGAATACTACTCCATTGGGTATGTCACCACATATAGATACTTACCCGGATATACCTTATCAATATTTAACTGAAAAACATGTTGGATATGATTTAGTGTACAATCCTGACAGAACTTACTTCTTGAAACAAATAGAAGCTAGGGGCGGAAAAGTAAAAAATGGACTGGAGATGTTGCATTTACAAGCTATACGTTCCTGGGAAATTTGGAATAGATAAAATGAAAAAGTATTTCTTTCTTTTTTTATTCGCGCACTTATTGGTGTTGTCAGCCTGTACTAACAGCAATTATACGCCTAAGCCAAGAGGATATTTTAAGATCGATTTTCCTGCTAAATCTTATCAGACTTTTAACCAGGGGTGTCAATTTTCATTTGAATATCCAAAATATGCAAATCTGGTTGCCGACAATAGTGCAGATACACAGCCCTGTTGGTATAATCTTGCATTCCCGCAGTTTAACGGACGTCTTCATTTAACCTACTACGATATATCTTCTAAAAAGGAATATGAAAATTTGATTGAAGACGCCAGGACATTTGCTTTTAAGCATACGGTGAAAGCAAATGCTATTGATCAAAAGCTGATCAATTACCCGGAAAAGAAAGTGTATGGCGTTTATTATGCAATAGAAGGAAATACCGCGTCATCAGTTCAATTCTTTTTAACAGATAGTACGAAGCATTATTTTAGAGCTGCATTATATTTTAATGAAAAGCCTCAGTATGATTCGATTCAACCAGTGGTAAACTTTATTAAGAAGGACCTTGATCGGATGATCAGTACCTTTAAATGGAAAAACTAATTTTTAAATACAAATACATTTTATGATAAGTATTAAACAGTTCACTTTTAATCCGGTAAGGGAAAACACTTATATCTTGTTTGATGAAACCGCTGAATGTGTAATTATTGATCCGGGAATGTATGATGCTGAAGAGCAGAATGCTGTTGTCAGTTTTATAAAAGAGAAAGGCTTAAAGCCTGTTCTCTTACTGAATACACATTGTCATTATGATCATGTGTTTGGAAATAAGTTTGTGTATGATCAATGGGGATTAAAACCGCAGTTTCATAAAGGAGAGTTGTATGTGTTGCAAGCAATACCGGGATATGTTCCTCAGATGGGGCTTCATTACGAGCTCTCTCCTGAGCCAGAAGTTTTTTTAGCTGAGACTGGTAAGGTTCGTTTTGGCAATAGCGAACTCGAGTTGATTTTTGCACCAGGACATTCTCCTGCGCATTTGTGCTTCTATGCTGCGGCAGATAATTTTTTAATCGGCGGTGATGTTTTATTTTACGGAAGTATAGGGCGCACAGATCTTCCTGGAGGTAGCTATTCACAATTAATCAATAGTATCAAAAATAACTTGTTTATATTGCCTGATGATTGCAAGGTTTATCCCGGTCATGGTCAGTTCACCACTATAGGGTTTGAAAAAGAGCACAATCCTTATTTGCAATAAATTATAAATCACAACGTATTGAATACACCATTTTATATAGCACGCAGGTATCTTTTTGCAAAGAAATCTACCAATGCCATAAATATCATCTCTGCAATTTCTGCAATAGGTGTATTTGTTGGTAGCGCTGCTTTAATTATAATTTTGTCGGTTTTCAATGGTTTTGAGGAAGTAGTTTTAAAAATGTTTAATACCATTACTCCAGAAATTGCTATATCTCCAATACAAGGGAAAACATTTGATCCCAATACAGCTTACTTTAATGAATTGAGAAAGAATAAGGAGGTTCATTCTTTTACGGAAGTTCTCTCCGAAAATGCCTTGCTAAGGTATAATGATAAGCAGTCTGTTGGGTTAGTTAAAGGAGTGAGCACGGATTATTTAAAGAATAAAAGACTGGATAGTATTACTATTGATGGGGAATTTAAACTCGAGAATCGAAGTCAGAACTATGTGGTGATTGGATCTGCTATTCAAACCTTTTTAATGGTGAATACTACTGATCCTTATAATCCTCTGCAGTTTTTCTCTCCCAAAAAGAAGAGTAACAGAGGTGGTTCTATTAATCCGGCTGATGATTTTACTGTTCTTTCTATACCTGTATCGGGTGTTTTTGAAGTTCAGCAAGATTTTGATAACGTCGCTGTAGTTCCTCTAAGATTTGCTCGTAAGCTTTTAGAAGAGCCGGTAAAGGTTTCTTCTATCGAGATCAATCTGAATAAAGGTGTTAATGCGGATAAATTTAAAGCTGCCATTGAAGAGCAGATAGGGAATGAATTTGAAATTAAAGACAGGATTCAGCAAAATAAAGTGCTCTATAATATTTTGGGGAGTGAGAAGTGGGCTGTGTATATCATTCTGACCTTTATTCTCATTATTGCCATTTTTAATATCATAGGGTCTCTTACAATGCTAGTAATAGATAAGCTTAAGGATATTGCTATATTAAGCAGTTTGGGCGCCGGAAAAACGCTTATTAAACGTATTTTCCTTTTCGAAGGAATGATGATTACTATGGCCGGATGTATCTCTGGCTTAACCGTAGGGCTTATCTTTTGTTTGTTACAGCAAAAGTTTGGATGGGTAAAGATGTCACAAGATAACCTTGTTATTACCAATGCTTATCCCGTTGCATTAAAATGGAAAGATTTTCTACTCGTATTTTTAACTGTAAGTATTTTCTCTTTTATGGCATCAGCTTTGTCATCTAATTTGAGCGTAAAGAAGATAAATCATTTAAATCAAGATCTCTAAAATCATGAATATATTTAAAAGTCAATTATTTCTAATAATAGCAATTCTTATTGTTGTATCTGCTTGTAATCGTAAGCCCGCGGAGGTGAAAGATGGGGGGACCAGGATAATGAAAGGGTTATATAGTTATGGGCCCGAACTTAAGTCTTTTACAGAATGCGAAGAAGGTAATGAGTATTGGGTTGCAGACAGTGCCAAGACACTTGAGCTAGCTTATAATAACCTCAATTTTGAGAAACCTTATGAACCAGTTTATATTGAAGTGGAATGTCATGCATTGAAATCTGATAGCTTGAGTATGTCAGCTGATTTTGATTCTACCCTGGTTGTGACTAAGTTGTTAAAAATTACAAAAGAGATTCCAGATGGGCCTTGTAATTAAGCAATAAGATAAATCTTTTGTTTAAGAGGGGAGATTATTCCCTTTTCCTGTGCCATTTTGAACATTACATCTATAGCTTTTCTACCTTCAATGCCTAGTTCAATGCTGTATTGATTGACATATAGGTCGATGTGTTTATACATTACTTCCTCACTCATCTCCTGAGCATGTTGTCTGATGAACTCAAGAGCTGATTTTGGATTAGCGAAAGCGTATTCTACAGACTTTTTAATGAGACGGTTTACCTTTTCTTTAGTTGCCTGGTCAAGACTTCTGTTGATAACAATACCACCTAGAGGGATTGCACATCCAGTTTCCTGCTCCCAGTAATTGCCCAGGTCTATGATTTTATGCAGACCTTTATCCGCATAAGTAAACCTGTTTTCATGGATAATTAATCCAAGATCTATCTTGTCCTCCAGTAAAGCACTTTCTATTTCCGAGAAAATCATTTCCTGCTTATTAGTCAAATGGGGGAATGCTATTCCCATCAGGAAGTTGGCTGTTGTATAACGTCCAGGTATGCCAACTTTTAAAGTCGCATCTAAACTTCCCTTACTTTTAACTAAATTTTCATTGTGGCAAATTAATAATGGACCAACACCAAAGCCTAATGCGCTTCCCGAATCTAATAGTGCATATTGGTCGCAGACATAAGCAAAAGCATGAAAGCTGAGCTTGGTAATGTCTAGTGCCCCTCTCATCGCTTTTTGATTAAGTGTTTCCACATCATCAAAGAAAACTTCGAATTCCAGACCTTCAGTATCAATTTTATGATGTATTAATGCATCAAAGATAAAAGTATCATTAGGGCAGGGAGAAAAGCCAAGACTAAGTTTCATGTTGTAAAGTTACGGACTAAGCAAAGATGCTTGGTTATGTATTTGTCAAAAATCTAATGGCCCATTCATTAAGACTTTTTATTGCGGGACCTATTTGCCAGTGCTCTTTATTTCGTGGTTCTACATAATTTGAGATGCTTCGAACCTGCAGGCAGGGCAATGATTCTTTTTCACAACAATAAAGAACAGCGGCTCCTTCCATGCTTTCAACGACCGGATTGCATTGTTCAATCACCTTAGAAATACTGATTTTTTCTCCATGTACACGATTCACAGTTATTCCATGTACTTTAGGTAGTTTATCTATTTCGTTATTTAGCAGGTTGTTTCTTGCATCAAATCTGGCTTTTCCGAAACCTAGCTGATCAATACTTAGAAAGGTATCTCCATTTTCTGCACCTAGTTCCGAAAACTCGTCAGATGTTACATTTACAACAGTTGTTAAGGGAATTTTTGTATCAAAAGAACCTGCAATGCCCAAATTTAGGATAAGCTTGTAGGCTGCAGATAAATGTTTGCCTAAGGCATACGCTGTAGCTGCCATTCCGACTCCTGTAATTAACAGGTCGAACTCTTTTGTCTTTACAAAGTCTTGTTCGGGTAACTGGAAATGTGTGGCCAGTAAAGCTATTTCTGACCTTGTGGCAGCGACTAAAAGAATTTTCATTGGCATACAAATTTCATGATAGCTAAGTTAGATAATTAACCTTTCTACTTTAACCTTTCTGCGTATATTTGTCAATAATATAAGAGACAATGATTTATATAACCAGAAAAGCATCATTTAACGCAGCACATAAATTGTCCAGGCCAGACTGGACTGAAGATAAGAACGCTGAGGTTTTTGGCAAATGTGCCAATCCAAACTGGCATGGTCACAATTACCAGCTTTATGTGACAGTTAAAGGTGAAATTAACCCTGAGACAGGTTTTTTAGTAGATTTAAAATGGCTTAAAGATATCACAAATACTTATGTAGTTGATAAAATTGATCATAGAAACCTGAATCTTGATGTTGATTTTATGCAGGGCAAGTTGGCCTCAACAGAAAACCTGGCTATTGCCATTTGGGAGCAATTGGTGGATTTGATTGCAGCTGCGGGAGCACAATTGCATAGCATAAAAATTTACGAGACCGAAAATAATTTTGTTGAATATTTCGGTCAATAACTGTTCATAATGAATTATACAAATCATTTAGATGAGGAAGAAGATAACGGATACATTAAGATAGACCGTTATAATGAGGGTAAAATAGCTGCTGTAGCAGATCATTATAAAGATATTTTAGGGCAATTAGGAGAAGACCCAAGTCGTGAAGGTTTGATAAAAACTCCAGAACGTGTCGCTAAAGCTTTACAATATCTTACACATGGCTATGACCTTAATCCGTCTGAGATATTGCGTTCAGCGATGTTTAAAGAAGATTATAGCCAAATGGTAGTGGTTAAGGATATAGAGGTTTTCTCTATGTGTGAACATCATATGCTTCCTTTTTTTGGAAAGGCACACGTTGCCTATATTCCAAATGGCCATATCGTTGGATTAAGTAAAATACCTCGTATTGTTGATGCTTTTGCTCGCAGATTACAAGTTCAGGAGCGTTTAACTAATGAGATTAGGGATTGTATCCAGGATACTTTATTGCCCGCTGGTGTAGCAGTAGTTATTGAATGTAAGCACTTGTGCATGGCAATGAGGGGTATACAAAAACAAAATTCGGTAACTACTACCTCAGCTTTTACGGGTGAGTTTGCAAAAGATAAAACCAGAGCGGAGTTTTTAAGATTAATAACAGCAAACCTGCATTAATAAGAATCAGGGTAAAATTATAAATAAATGAAAGCATATATATTTCCAGGACAAGGTGCGCAATTCTCAGGGATGGGAAAAGAGCTTTATGAAAATGAAGAAGCAAAACGGCTATTTGAGCAGGCTAATGAAATTATCGGTTTTCGCATCAGCGATATTATGTTCGCGGGTACTGATGAAGAATTGAAAGAAACAAAAGTTACACAGCCTGCTATATTTTTACACTCAGTAATTTTGGCTAAAACATTAGGAGCAAATTTTAAACCTGATATGGTTGCCGGTCACTCTTTAGGCGAATTTTCTGCATTAGTTGCTGCTTCGGCATTATCCTTTGAAGATGGATTGAGATTAGTAATAACCCGTGCTAATGCGATGCAACGTGCATGTGAACTTCAGCCATCAACAATGGCGGCAATTCTTGGACTTGCTGATGATGTGGTAGAAAATATTTGTGCTGGCATTGATGAAGTTGTTGTGGCTGCCAATTATAATTGTCCTGGACAAATTGTAATTTCTGGTACCATTGAAGGTGTTGATATTGCCTGTCAGAAACTAACAGAAGCAGGAGCAAGACGCGCATTGAAACTAAATGTAGGCGGAGCCTTCCATTCACCATTAATGGAGCCAGCAAGATTAGAATTACAAGAAGCAATAGAAAAAGTTGTAGTGTTGCCTCCAGTATGTCCAATTTATCAGAATGTAGATCCTGTACCAAATACAGATCCTGAAAAAATTAAAGCAAATCTAATTACCCAATTAACAGGTGCAGTGAAGTGGACACAGACTATAGAGCAAATGATTGCTGATGGTGCTGATGACTTTGTTGAAGTTGGCCCGGGAAATGTATTACAAGGATTAGTGAAGAAGGTTAACAGAGCTATTCAGACTAGTTCTGCAACAATTGTATAAATTGTAATAAATATTTAATGATAGAACAAGCGTGAGTATAAGAGGTAAAATAAGATTTCTTTTATTAGTACTGGGCGCTTGTTGTATCATTACAGCATTATCGTTAAAGCACTCTATAACAAAAAAGGAGCTGCTTCGTTATGATGCAATTAAGCTACAGAAAAACCTTAATGTCAAGGAGAAAGCTGTATATGATTTTCTCGCAGATAGTTTACAGGTAGAGCGAGCTAAAAATTTTGCTCAGAATGAGCAGGGAAGTGCAGATTTCATAAAAAAATATTCCAGTCAAGGCATAAATATTCTGGTTTATAAGGACGACGAGCTTAGATTCTGGAGTTCATTTAACACATTTCCTACTGATCTTGAATCGGTCGCTGAGGGAGCTTCTTTTATTGAACTCCGTAATGGATATTATGAACTCATTAAGAAAGCTTCTGGTAATCATACGTTTGTCTTTCTGATTGAAGTGAAAAGAAGGTTTGATATTCAGAATCACTATCTCGAAAATAACTTTTCCCCATTTCTTTCTACTTCAAATTCTCTTTTGCTAGCAACCTATTCAGATCTTGAAGTATATGGTATTAAAAGTATTAAGGGAGAACCTCTTTTTGAAGTTAAATTAAAGCAAGGCTATACAAAGAATATTTACAGCACAATAGAAGTCTGGCTTTGGGTCGTCGGACTTTTTAGTTTCTGTTTATTTGTTAACTCCTTTTGTGCTTGGTTGGTAAGAAGAGGGTATTTAATAGCAGGAACTTTTCTGTTGATGATCTTCTTTTTGGCTGTTAGGATTAGTGACCTGGAATATGGTTGGTTTAACAACCAGTTTAATCTTCAGATATTTAGCCCAACGATTTTTGGAGAAAGCTTTTTTCTTCCTTCCTTAGGAGATTTTTTACTCAATGTGATTTGCTTAACCTGGGTGGTATTATTTGTTTATTCTTATAAGGATAAATATCAGGTGCCAATATGGCTGACAAAAAGTAAAATTTATGGATTGGCTTTTCATCTTTTATTGCTGATTACTTTTTCGGCATTGGCTTTTTTATTTGACCAGGTGTTTTTGGGGTTGATTATCAATTCAAAAATTAATTTTAATATCACCAACATCATCAATTTAAGTTTAATTAGTTGGGTCTGCATCGTAATCTTATGCCTGGTATGGTTTAATGTTTATTTGGTGGGAAATATTATGATGGAGCAAACGCTTCAGACTAAGGTAACCAACAAAGAACGCTTAGTATTATTTCTTGCCGTTTTTTTTGTGTATTTAATATACCGTCTGGCAACTGGATTCAGTATTTTCTTTATTGCATACGCCCTGTTTATATTCATAATGGGCTGGAATATTTATATCAGAAATAACAAGTTTTCAATAGGCATATTTGCTGCTCTGTTTTTCTGTCTGGCTTTTATAACGTCTATTAAATACCTCAGATTTACTGAAGTTAAGGAAAAGAGTAAAAGACATACAATTGCCCAAAAGTTGAGTTCTGCAGATGACCCAAAAATTATCAATTCTATTCAGAACCTGGAAAAGGCAGTGTCAACAGATGCTTTTATTGCTGAATACTTTAAAAGGCCGGTGTTAAATGGAACCTTTGATTTAGAAAAACATGTTAATAGAATTCTACTTGACAGCTACTTGACTCAATATGAATATAATCTTTATGAGTACAATGGACAGGACTCTGCTATATCTAATAAAGGGGCAATTCCATTAAGCTATTACAAGAGTTTGGTAAGGTCCGGTTCTGTAAAGGTCCCTGAATCTAAATCGTTTTATAGGCTCAATTATACGTTTGGTTATCAGAATTATTTTGGAATGATTCCCATTTTTGTTGATAACCGTATACTTGGTACATTAGTTATAGATCTTAAATCCCCACAATACAATTACAATAGCCAGCTGCCGGAAATTCTGGTTGATGGGAAAGTAAAAGTTGAAGAAGATTATAGTAACTATTCCTTTGCTTTTTATAATTCAGGTAAGTTGATTAATCAATCTGGAAAGTATACTTATAAACTTTCAAATACTGAGTTTAAGGGACAGGTTGGAAAGAGTGTTATTGTTAATGATACGTTGAATTACACACACTTGGTATATATGCCAGCTAGTTCAAAAGTTATTGTAATTAGTAAAGAGAAGGTTTCCTATGTGGTAAGACTGGCTACGTTATCTTTCTTCTTCCTGGTTTTTATTATTTTTTCAGTATTGCTGTATGCTCTAATATGGCTTGTTAAGAATATAGATCAGAGTTGGGGAGGTTGGTTTAATATCAACCGTTCGCTAATGATCAATGCAAATAAAATCCTTTACAAGACAAGGATTCAATTCTCTATTGTGCTTTCTGTGGTTGCAACCTTACTCATTGTGGGGTGGACAACTTATTTTTATATAAGGGATGAGTATAGAAGACAGCAGGAAAGCTTTATTAAGGAAAAGATACGGAAAGTGCAGCTTTCTTATGAAAAGCAAGTCTTTAGTACGGGAGGAATCCCCGAAGTAACAGTTCAGAGTAATGCAGATTTTAATCAGTTTGCTAATATAAATGCCACCTTTTTAAATCTGTTTGACACAAATGGGAATTTACGATTTACATCACTTCCTAAGATATATGATTTTAATATCATTGGTAGAAAAATGGAGGCCAGTGCATATATATATCTTAAATTGCGGCAGGTATCGGAGTTTATTAATCCAAATGAACAGATCGGAGATTTTAAATACGCATCTGCTTACGCACCAATAAGAGATGCCCAAAATAAGACAATTGCTTATATTGGGTTACCATATTATGGCAATGAGGCTGATTATAATGCTAAAATTGGCTTGTTTATTAATACCCTTATCAATATCTATGCATTGGTATTTGTAGCCATAGGAATATTAGCCGTTTTCCTGGCAAATCAGATTACAAGTCCGCTTACATTTATACAAGACAGTATCCGTAAGACTAAGCTTGGGCAAATAAATAAACCTATTCAATGGTCTCGACATGATGAAATTGGCTCCCTAATTAAGGAGTACAACAAAATGATTGCTGCACTTGAAGAAAGTGCGGTTAAGCTTGCTCGTTCTGAAAGAGAGAGTGCATGGCGAGAGATGGCTAAACAGGTAGCTCATGAAATTAAAAATCCTTTAACACCGCTAAAGCTTGGGGTTCAATTGTTGGAAAAATCCTGGAAAGAGAAGGATGTTAATTTTGAAAAGAAGTTTGAAAGATTTAATAAGTCTTTTATTGAACAGATTGATAGTCTGTCAACAATAGCATCCGAGTTTTCGAACTTTGCAAAGATGCCAGATACAAAGCTTGAAAAGCTTAGGCTTTTACCTATTATAGAACAGGCCAGAAATATCTTTACAAATACGGAGGATGCTGAAATTACTATTTTTAACAATACAAATGTAGATGTATTTGTTCTGGGGGATAAAGATCAATTACTTAGAACCTTTAACAATCTACTTAAAAATGGAATTGAGGCAGGTGCTGTCAATGGCAAGTGTGTTATAAAAATCCAGATTTTTAATGATGAATCGTATGTTTTTATTGAGGTGAAAGACAATGGTAATGGTATAGATCCTCATCTGCAGGATAAGATATTTGTTCCTAATTTTACAACTAAGTCATCTGGAACGGGACTGGGGCTTGCCTTTGTTAAACAAGCTGTTGAAAATGCTGGAGGTAGTGTTGACTTTAGATCTGTATCTGCTAAAGGAACTACTTTTTACCTTAGTTTCCCTTTATCTTAAAGTTGTTGACGCTTTACCCATTGTAAAGCCATCTGCATAAAGGATGATTGAGTAGTCTCCACTTATAAAGGGATTAGGGTTTACCCAATCCATGGTATAGGTCAAGTTGTCCTCATTGTATAAAATTGTGGTCGAGGAGGTATACTGCATTTCCTGGCCGTCAGCCTCAAACATATTATCCTCATCTGCAATTAGATTGCCTGCAGGATCAAAAATGCGTAGATATATTTTATGATAGCTTTTTTCTGCGAGAGGATTTGGAACGATATTGAATTTAACACTTAACTTCTTTGCGGTGCTCGCACGTGTTACTTCAATGTTTTTTCCACTGCTTTTAACTCTATAGGCAAAGATCTGAACGTTCCCTGCTTTTAAGGACGCGCTTGTTTTAACTTTAGCAGTAAGTTCAGCATTTTTCATAGCTAGTTTGTTAGCTTTGATACTTTCTGAGTTGGCAAATTCCTGTAGATTGTCGCGTTGGGTCTTGAGTGATATGTTTTCCTTTTTTAAATGAGAAATCTGTTCATTATGCATTTTAACAAATTGCCTCAGTTCTCGAATCTCCCTTTGCGCATTATCTAAAATCCTTTTATTAATTGCCCCTTTTTCCAAAGCGAGTTTGAGCTCTGCGATTTTTCTTCTTGCAGAGGATTGTTCATTTTGAAGTTTTTCTGTCAATACCATATTCAGGTTGTTTGACTTGTCTAATTCAAATTCAATTTTTTCTACTTCAAGTTTTAGCCTGTCTTTTTCTGTATTTATAGATACAAAGCGCTCACTTTGGCGTTCATCTTTTATATACAAATAAGCATTGATGCCTAGTAAAGCTGCTATTACAAAAATCAAAAAATAGATTTTGTTACGGTCGCCTTTATTTACAATATCATTTTGGTCTGACATTCTTTAGTTTTAATACTTAGTAAAAAAGGAATAGCTTATATGCAGAGTTAGGTAAAAAAACACTCAATTTGTATGACAGATAAAAAAAAATCGTTTAATTGCTTAGATCAGTTATCTAACTGTATACTGAACACAACAAAAAGAAACCTATTTTATATCACATCTAATCATTAAAAATGTTTAAAATAATAATCTATGCACTATTATCAATAACAATAACCCCTATTTCCCTAATAGCACAGACACTATCAAAAATTGCTCCAAAAAGAGAATTTAGAGGAGTTTGGGTTGCAACGGTTGCAAATATTGACTGGCCGTCAAAGCCAGGGCTTAGTATTGATCAACAAAAACAGGAATTAATAGGTTTGATGGAGATGCATAAGGCTAATGGTATGAATGCTATTGTACTTCAGGTAAGACCTGCTGCAGATGCATTTTATTCAAAATCAAGAGAGCCTTGGAGTCAATGGCTAATGGGTAAACAAGGTTTGGCTCCATCGCCAGGTTATGACCCCCTTTCATTTGCTATTAAAGAAGCTCATTCCAGAGGTATGGAGCTTCATGCATGGTTTAATCCTTATAGAGCGACGATGAGTGCAAATACAGTCGTAAGTGCAGACCACATGACCAAGAAAAGACCCGACTTGTTTTTTGTGTATGGAGGTAAGAAGCAATTTGATCCGGGAATTCCAGAAGTTAGGGAATACATTGTACAAGTAATTCTTGATGTGGTAAAGGGGTATGATATTGATGGTATTCATTTTGATGATTATTTTTATCCATATAAAATAGCCGGACAAACCATTAATGATGCAGCAACATTTCGAAAGTATTCAAATGGTTTTACTGATATATCTGATTGGAGAAGAAATAATGTTGATCTCCTAATTAAACAATTAGATGATAGTATTCATCATTATAAGAAGTATGTAAAGTTTGGAATAAGCCCTTTTGGTATCTGGAAGAATATTTCTGAAGACAGTTTGGGTTCTGCAACAAATGGTTTATCAAATTACTCAGAACTATATGCAGATTCCCGGAAATGGGTAGAGGAAGGCTGGATTGATTATATCAATCCGCAGATTTATTTCAGTTTTACGCGCAAAGCTGCACCATTTGGAACCTTAGTTGATTGGTGGAGTAATAATAGCTTTAACAGGCATGTTTATGTTGGACACGGTGCTTACCTGATGCATAATGGGACTACCAGAAAAGAAGCTGCATGGGCATTTCCTCATCAGATCCCAAATCAGATTAAGTATATCAGGAATAGTAACCGAATACAGGGAAGTGTATTCTTTAGCTCTAAGTCTTTCACGAATGTTGCAAGAGGGTTGAGTGACTCTTTAAGAAATAATTTATATAAATATCCTGCTTTGCCACCTCAAATGCCTTGGTTGGATGATATTGTGCCTAATCAGCCTCAGAACCTTTCTGCTGAAGCTAAAAAGGATGGGGTTCATTTAAAATGGGAAAAACCATTAAAAGCCTCTGATGGAGAGACTGCTTCAGGTTATGTGATCTACCGTTTTATTGAAGGAGAGAGGATAGAGGTTTTAGATGCAAGAAATATTATTAAAATAAGCTTTGAGGATTTTCACCAGTTTATTGATACAAATGTCGAGAAAGGAAAACGTTATAATTATCTGGTTACCGCATTAGATAGACTTAAAAATGAAAGTGAGCCATCAGGCCCTGTAGGAATTGAAGCGCAGGATTTAGCAAGCACAGAAGGCGTTGGGATGGTTTTAGATCAGGGAATAGAGAATAAAGAGTAAGGAGAGGGCAACCGATAAAAAGGAGGACAGATTTTTAATCTGCGCTCCTTTTTTTAATCCACTTATTTCTGGGGCATTAATACTAATCTGATGTAATTATTATCACTTAAGAATTTCTGTGCTACAATCTTGGAGGTTTCAACAGTAACTTTGTTTAGCCTCTCTATAGTGCCTAAAATTTGTTCTAAATCATCTCCATACTTTTCACGATTAATAAGGTAATTTAGCCAGAAGCTATTGTTACGTAAGCTAAGTTCTTGCTGACGTTGTTCCTCAGATTTAAATTTCATAATGTCATCGCTGGTAGCACCATTGTCTTTAATATGCTGAACCTCATCGAGAGTCGCTGTTATTAACTTTTCAACGTTTGCAGTTGCACAACTGAAAGAAATCGTAAAGTAATAATGGGCTGTTGGATACTTGCTAACGCTTAATTCGACATTCGGGCTATAAACTCCACTTTCCTTTTCACGTAATCGTTCCAGAATTTTATTCTCCAGGGCAGCTTTTAGTGCGTCTAGTTGAATATTGGTATCAACACTGTAGTCATAATCGCCGTGAATATATAGTTGCACAGAGGCCTTGTCTTCAAGTCCTTTGTAAACTGTTTTACTAACTTTCCCTTTTGGAGGGTATATGCCATTGTCAACAAAGTTTTGTTTTTTGTTCAATGCAGGTAGACTTGCAATATATGTTTCTATAAGCGGCTTAATAGTTTCAATATTGAAAGAACCAACAATTACAAATGTTTGCTCGCTATTGTCTGCAAAGCGATCTTTATAAAAACTATAAGCTTCATCTAATGATATTTTACCCAGATCTGCAATTGTAGTAGGCATAGCGCGTTTATGATAAGAAGAAAGTACAGCCTCTACAGTATCACCAAAAACACTTTCTGGATTAGCACTTTTGTTTTCAAGCGTTACTCTAAAATCGCTAATGTTCTTGTTGAAGATTTCTACATCTTTCCGCGGATTTGTTGCATAGGCATAAACCATTTGAAAGGCTGTTTCAATATCTTTAGGTGCGGCACTTCCGTTGTAGCCTTGGTAAAGGCTATTTACATAAGCTCCAGCTCTTCCGGTATTTCCTGCAAGAAGTTTATTCAATTGAGTAGGATTGAAATCACCAACACCACTGGCAGGAATTAGGCTCACTGCGTTTGCTGATTGTAAATTGGCATCGGTAGCAAGAGAGGTTCCGCCTTTAGAGAATGAGTTGAAAATAATCTGGTCATTTTTGAAATCAGTTGGTTTAAGTAACACCTTAATGCCATTGCTTAGAGTAAGGGTCGTAACACCTACTTTCTCATTCTTTTGTTCTGAAATAATCTTTCCGGCAACTGGTTTTTTATCTAACAATGGTTTGTTAATCGAATTGTCAACATAAGCCGTTACATTGTTCGATGCATTTTTTAATGCAGCTAACAATTGAGCTTCAGTCGGAAGATTTGCTTTTTCCTTTTCAGGTGCCTGAATAAGAATGATCTGATTGTCTTTCGTAATCAGTGTTTTCGCTATTGCATTCACCTCTGCAAGCGTGATTTCAGACAATAATTTGTTTGTTAATTCATAAGAATACTCAGTCGATGGGATGCTGGTTCCTGAAAGGAAGTGATTTAGATATCTTTTAACAAGGGAAGCCGAAGCTGTTTTGTCCTTTTCTTTTAACCTGATTTCGTTTCCTGCAGCAATGTTTTTCTTAGTGACATCTAATTCAGACTGAGTAAAGCCATATTTATTCATACGTTCATTTTCTGCAAGAACAGCTGTAAAAGCTTTTTCTAAAGTAGCACCTGAAGAAGAGACAGCAACAGATTGAAATGCATTAAGGTTAGGTACCAGGCCTCCCTGGTATGCACCAAATGCGCTTTGCGCTTGTATAAAAGGTGCATTGCCTTTTTGCATGATTTCTTGAATTCTAGCACCTAGCATACTGTTAATCATACCATGAATCATGCTCCTTTTATAATCGGCAGTTGTTTTTAAAACATTTCCACGTTGTTTATACATGATTTGGGCCACATTGTATTGCTGCTCAGGATCTGTAATGATTTTTACAAGTGGCTTAACGTTATCTGGTAAATCATAGCTTAAACGCTGACGTGGATTTGGAGGGTTAGTCAGGGCAGAGAAGTTTTCTTTAATTAACTGTTCAACTTCATTTACATCGAAATCACCAACAGCAATTACTGCCTGTAAGTTTGGTCTGTACCAGTCTTTGTAAAAGTTTCTGATTTTATCATATGTAAAACTATTCAGAATATCAACTTTTCCGATAGGCAGACGATCAGCATAATGCGAGCCCTTCAATAATACAGGTAGCAACTGTTTACTCATACGGTCCTGAGCATTTTTTCCGCGCTGACGGTCTTCCTCAACAATTACTCCACGCTCTTTATCAATTTCACTACCTTCCATAATAATTTTACCTGCCCAATTGGCCAGAATTTTAAATCCGGTTTTAAAAACAGCAGTACTATCTGTTGGGATAGGTAATTGATAAACGGTCTGATCAAAACTGGTATAGGCATTTAAGTCTGCACCAAAACGTACACCCGCTTTTTGCAGGTAATTAATCATTTCATTTTTTGGAAAATCTTTTGTTCCATTAAAAGCCATATGCTCAGTGAAATGGGCTAATCCTTGCTGATTGTCATCTTCCATTAACGAACCAATACGTGTTGCCAGGTATAATTCAGCTCTGTTTTTGGGCTCAGAATTTTTTCGGATATAATAAGTAAGTCCATTTGATAGTTTACCTATCTTAACATTTGGATCATTTGGGATGAGGGGTGATGGAGTTTTTTTTGCACTACTTACAGCTTGTTTTTTAACTGTTATAGTCTTTTTTTGAGCATATGCAGGCACATTTGCCACAAAAAGTACTGAGAGTCCAATGCTAAGGACGCTAAGATATTTTTTCATGAATTTAAGTTTAGGATCAAACCTACGAAGGACGAAAAATAGTTGGGTAAAATTTAACATAATTTAACAGTAGTATGCAAATCATGGTTGTTAACTTTAAACCTTTATAAAGATTTTTTTATTGTACATTATCCATAAGATAAGCAACCAGAAAACAATCACTGAAACGGCCCATGCGAGAGAAGCATTTATGGGTGAAAAGTTTGCAGTTAATCCTGAATATAGCCAGGCCTGGAGATTCTGTTCAGTACCATTGGCCGATTTTACAGAAAACATTTGAAGTGTTCTGGGAATCATGCCAGATAAAAAGAATACGGTAATTGCATTGACGCCATAAACGACGAAGGGTTTGGTAAAACGATTATAGTTTTGAACGTCAATAATCCAGTAACAGAATGCTAAAATCAAAGTGGCAAGGCCGCCAGTGTAAAGTACAAATGAACTTGTCCACAATGCTTTGTTAATGGGAAATTGTAAATCCCAGATTAAGCCAAGTGCTACGGCAGCTGTTCCTGTACAAAATAACCAGACTATTTTTGTTGCAGCATCGATATCTTTGCGTTTCAGATAAACTCCAACCAAAATACCGAATAGTCCCGTTGCTATTGCTGGCATGGTGCTTAATATGCCTTCTGGGTCCCAGGTTTTAGAGGCTTTCCATAAATGCGCTTCACTAAGTATGCTGCGGTCTAACCAAGCACCAAGGTTTGTTTCTTTTTCAAGATTTGCATAACCAACACCTGGTACGGGTACAAAAGTCATTAGTGCCCAATAAATGGCCAGAAGACTAATGAGGATTTTGAATATATTTTTCTCACTGTTTTTTAGAAATATAATCGTAGAGATAAAGAAAACTACTGCAATACGTTGTAATACTCCAGGTATCCTTACATTTTGAATGGCCTCAATTGGGTTGGTGAAAACTTTAGGATAAAGAGAGAGGAATAAACCGAGTCCAAATAAGATTAGGGTTCTTTTTAGTGCTTTCTTAATGGTTTTATGATGTGTGGTTGGGTCTGATTTCTTGCTGCCCATCGCATAAGCAATAGAAACACCTACGATGAATAGAAAAAAGGGGAAGATGAGGTCTGTAGGTGTACAACCGTTCCAACTTGCATGTTTTAACGGGGCGTAAATATTACCCCAGTCGCCTGGATTATTAACAAGGATCATAGCAGCAACAGTTGCGCCCCTGAAGAAATCTAGTGATAATAATCTTGCAGGTGCTTCCTGCATAAGCTGAGGTTGAGCCATGGTCGGTTTTAAAATAAAAATCCCGCTATCGCAATAAGCAATAGCGGGATTAAATATAATAAAAAAAATATACTAAAATTTATAACGAACAAAGGCTTCCATGGCTTCATACTCGGCCAGACCCAGGCTGTCATAGGCCTGCGCTGTTTCTCTATTTCTGTCTTCAGCACGTTGCCAGAATTCTCTTGGGTCATCACCAGGGAATACAGCGGTGTCTTTTTGCGACTGATGTTTGAAGATTGCCATTTTCTTACGCTCAACTTCTTGTGGACTAAGTGGAACAGCCATTTCAATTTCATGAGTTTCAAATTCTTGCCATGCACCACGGTACATCCATAACCAGCAATCCTTAACCCAATCTTCAGTTTTGCTTAAGCGTTTTAAGGCTTCTAATATGATATTGAAACAAACGATATGTGTACCATGCGGATCTTCAAAGTCGCCTGCCGCAAATACCTGATGAGGTTTTACTTTCTGCAACAATTCCATAGTTAAAACAACATCAGCTTCAGTTACAGGGTTTTTCTTAACCTTGCCACTTTCGTAGAAAGGTAATGCCATAAAGTGGATATGGTCATCGTCTAATCCGCAATACCTAGCTCCGGCAATTGCCTCTCCTTTTCTGATCAGACCTTTAACGGTTTGAATCTCAGGTGTGTCAATCTGATTAGGTTGCTTAGTCGCCATGAAAGAACGCATATTTTGATACAACGTTTTCAATTCTGAAGTATCAAGCCCCATTTTTTCAGAAAAATCTATGTTGAACTCAACAAAACGCAAAGCGTCATCATCCCAAACTGCTGTATTTCCTGAAGTTTGGTAGGCTACGTGGACATCTTGTTTTTGATCAGCAAGGCGAATAAAGGTACCGCCCATAGAGATTACATCATCATCTGGATGTGGAGAGAAGATGATAGAGCGTTTTTTAGCAGGCTCAGCTCTTTCTGGCCTTTGTGAATCATCAGCATTAGGTTTACCACCTGGCCAACCTGTAATTGTATGCTGTAATTTATTGAATATATCAATGTTAATGTTATATACCGGGCCTTTTTCGACAGCTAACTGCGCCATACCGTGATTGTTATAATCATCTTCAGTAAGTTTCAGTATTGGCTTTTTAAGCGTATTAGCTAACCAGATTACAGCTTTTTTAGTTAACGCTTTATCATCCCAAGAGCAATCTTTAACCAACCAAGGTGTGTCAAAGCGTGTAAGCATTGAGGCTGCATCCTGATCTAAAATAAACTCAACATTATCTGATAGCTGAAGGTAAGTAGCAGGAGTTTCGCTTGAAAGCTCACCTTCTACAGTTTTCTTGATAATAGATGCTTTTTTTCTATTCCATGCCATTAGAATAATTTCTCTGGCTTTGAAAATAGTGCCAACACCCATTGTGATTGCTTTTGTAGGAACAAAAGACTTTCCACCGAAGTCTCTGGCTGCATCTCTTCTTGTCAGATCATCAAGGGTAACCAAGCGTGTTCCAGAGTTTGGCGCAGAACCTGGCTCATTGAATCCGATGTGACCTGTACGTCCGATACCGAGGATTTGAATATCTAATCCTCCCAGGTCTCCAATCTTTTTCTCATAATTCAGGCAAAATGCAGGGATTTCCTCTAAACTCAAGGTTCCATCAGGAATGTTTACGTTATTTCTGTCGATATCGATATGGTCAAACAGATTTTCATTCATGAAAGTAACATAACTCTGTGCTGCGTTAGGCTGCATAGGGTAATATTCATCCAGGTTAAAGGTAATCACATTTTTAAAACTTAAACCTTCCTCTTTATGCATTCTAACAAGTTCAGCATAAACGGCAATTGGAGTAGCTCCTGTTGCTAAACCTAATACAGCCGGAGCATTGTTTTTTTGTTTTTCCCTAATGAGATTCCCGATACGATGAGCAACACTAAGTGAAGCTGCTTGGGGGTTTTCAAAGACAGAAACAGGCAGTTTTTCAAAGCGAGTTTCTTCTAGAAGATTTAATCTAGCCATTTAATTTTTGTTCTTAAATTTTGTACGGAGCAGTAAATATAGGTACTCTTAGGACTTTATCAAATTTTTTAAGAAGTATATCTGACTTAATTTCCCAATGTCTTAACAAGAAAAGAGAATTAGGCGTTTGTGCAAACGGTTGATCACTATGAATAAGGGCAGGTTGAGGAAAAAGTATTTAATTAAAAAGATTTTAATCCAGTATATTTAAATTTGAGTGATTTGAAACATAGATTCCTATAACAGGATTAAAAGTATCATGGATAGTAAGTTAGAGTTAAGTTGTACAGAAGGTTTGAATTCAAATTGGAGGAAAATCTTCAATATTATTCAAAAGCCGGAACGGATTATTATAGGATTAATGTCTGGGACATCAATGGACGGACTGGATATTGCTTTATGCGGGGTGTCTGGAAGTGGAACTGATACTAAAGTTAGAGTAATTGAGTTTAAGACGGTTGAGTATACAGAGACGTTTAAAGCAGAAATAAAGTCTATATTCTCCAGGCGTGATGCAGATCTGCAAATGGTATGTATGATGAATGAAAAGATTGCATTGGTGCATTCAGAAATGATTTTAGAAGCAATTGATTCTTGGGGTTACAAATCTGATGAAATAGATGTGATAGCGAGTCACGGACAAACGATCTTTCATGCTCCTAAATCCTTACATGGTCTGGATGGTTATCCGGATGGGACTTTGCAAATAGGAGATGGAGATCATATAGCGGTTAAAACAGGAATTGTAACAATAGCCGATTTCAGACAAAAGCATATTGCTGCTGGTGGTGAGGGAGCTCCCTTAGCTGTTTATGGAGATTATCTGCTTTTTTCTAAAAAGGGTGAGGATCGGATTATGCTCAATATTGGGGGAATTGCCAATTTTACCTATCTCCCGGCAGATAATGATGCTGCTAAGGTTTTCTCAACAGATGTTGGGCCAGGAAATACTTTAATGGATCAGTATGTTCAAAAAAACTATTCAGGACTTTATTTTGATAAGGATGCTACTATTGCAAGTTCTGGAACAATTAGTGAGGCACTTTTAAGTGAGTTAATGCTATCTGGTTTTCTGGATGCAGACTTTCCTAAAACAACAGGTCCTGAGCTATTTAATCTGGGGTATCTTGAGCAGGCCCAGAAGGCATCAGGAACCATGACTATCAGGAATGAAGATGTACTGGCTACATTGTGTTGTTTTTCTGCCCGGGTAATTATTAATGCCATTGAAAAATGTTTTGGAAAAGCTGCGGGGCCTGCTGTTTATATCAGTGGAGGTGGAATCCATAATCCGATGCTTTTAGATCAGCTTAAAAAAGGACTTTATAACGCTTCATTCCATACAACGGATGATTTGGAGATTAATCCTGATGCTAAAGAGGGTGTATTATTTGCTATTTTAGCTAACGAAACTCTAGTGGGTGGAAATACAAATTTTGGAAATAGGCAGGGTGTTCCATCAGTTACAATGGGAAAGATATGTTTACCTTACTGATTAAATTCGTTAGAGAATTTGAAGTGTATTTACTTTATATGCACTAAGTTCAGGAGATTGAGGGTCAAGCTCTGTAATTAAATAATCAATGTTTTCTAAAGCTGCTACCTTTAATCTTAATGAAATTCCCAATTTCTCTGAAATGCAGAGAATACCAGTTTTTTTACAAGAATTTAGCATGGCTTTTTTAAGCTGGTTGATTTCCCAATCTGTATCTGTTAGTCCATCATGGGGGTGAATTGCACTTGTTCCTAATAAGCACAGGTCTGCATTGATTTCAGAAAGCTGATTAATGACATGTCCGCCATAAGTTACTTGTGAATTTTTAGAAAAAATACCGCCAATAAGTATAACTTCTATTTTAGGATATTTTGCAAGTTCTATTGCTACAAAAGGACTGATTGTAAAAAATGTAGCATTTAAGTTTTCAGGTAGTTGTTTTACAAGTTCAATAATTGAAGTTCCCCCTCCAGTTAAAACAACCATTCCATCCTTAATTAAAGAAATCGTTTTTTTGCCAACAATGATTTTTGCTTCCTTGGCATATACCTCGCTATCATCAAAAGATGACTGATAAGATTTTGAAAGGGCACCACCATGTACTTTTGATAATTGTCCTTTTTCTGATAATTCCTGTAGGTCGCGGCGAATAGTATCTTCTGATACATTAAGTAAGTCTATAAGATCGGAACTAAGTACACGGTTATGCAGGTTAATCTGACGCATTATAAAGCCGTGTCTTTCTTTTTTGAGCATAAATGAAATTTTTAGCGAATGTAAAAAAAATTATATCAATTGAGCGCGTGCAGTATTTTGCGTGTTTTTGCTGGGTTTGCTTTGGTTTGATAGAAAATTAGTAAAAATTTATTGTTTTATATGAAAATTCTTTTTTATATTTATAAGAGCGTTGAATTTTATGCGGGTTAGCGCGTTTTTTTCAATTCTCGATTAATACCAAGTATAGTTCTAAACCTTTATTAAAATCGGCGTTTATGAAAAAAAAACTACTCCTAACTTTAGGTTGCTTTTTGTTCTTCGCACATGTTTTTGCGCAGCAAAAAACAATCATTGGTAAAGTTACTTCGTCAGATGGCAGCCCGCTCCCCGGGGTTACTGTTAAATCTAAAAACACACCTGCTACTATCGAAACCAGTGCAAATGGTAATTATTCCATTCGTGTTAGTGTGGGTGACGTAATTACATTCTCTTACATAGGTTACCAAACACAAGAATTAAAAATAACGGCGGCGACAACAACTTATAATGTATCACTTAAAGAAAGTGATCAGGGGTTGAGTGAGGTTGTAGTTGTTGGTTATGGTACGCAGAGAAAATCTAATCTGACTGGTGCGGTTAGTTCAATTGATGTAAATAAGACTCTACTTGGTAGGCCTGTTGCTGATGTTGGAAGGTCACTACAGGGCGCTGCACCAGGTTTAAGTGTGGTGATTCCGAGTGGAGAAGTTGGGTCTGATCCGATTATTAAAATCAGAGGACAGATTGGTTCATTCAGAGGAACTGCACAACCTTTAATTTTATTAGATAACGTTGAAATACCTAGCATTCAGCTCGTTAATCCAGCAGACATTGCAAATGTTACAGTATTGAAAGATGCTGCTGCTTCATCTATTTATGGAGCAAAGGCCGCATTTGGTGTAGTGTTAATAACCACAAAAACAGGTTCAGGATCTGATAAGCCAACAATCAGTTACACTAATAACTTTTCTTTTCAGAATCCATGGAAAAAATTGAGAATGGGAGAAGTTAGTGCTTTGAAGTATACAGTTGATGCTGCTGAGCGTATAGGAACATTTACACCTGTTGGTGCATTTTATTATGTAGATCGGGCTAGTTATGAGAAAGCTGTTGAATGGCAGAATACTTACGGAGGTACAGTTGGTCCAAATGATCCTACAGTTTTTGGAAGAGATTGGTATGTGCAGGGTGCTACTAACCAGAAGATGGGGGTTAGGACTTATAATGCATATGATTTAATGGTTGAAGAGTGGGCACCAACTCAGCAGCACAACTTATCAATTGGCGGTACAACGGGTAAAACAAGTTATAATATAGGATTAGCGGCATTAAATCAAAGTGGTATGATGAAGCCTGCTAAATCGGATGAGTTTACCAGGTATAATGGTTCATTAAAAGTGTCAAGTGAGCTTAATAAATATCTTACAGTTCGGGCAGGCGCAATGTATGTTCAAAGAAATAAAGAGTATGCGTATATCACTAACTCGACCACTGCTGACCCTTGGTTGTATCTTTATCGTTGGGGCCCATTGTATCCATTTGGCAATGATGAAAATGGTGATCCTATACGAAGCCCAGCTAGTGAGGCTGCGGCGGCAAATACAGCAAAAATTCTACAAAATTATTTTAATGTCAATGCTGGTGCTACAGTTAATATTAAAGACAACTGGAAAGTGGACTTTGATTATACATTCTCTAATCAGGATACAATTTGGAATAGGCCTGGAACAAGATATACTGCCAGAAATTCCTGGGTTGCTCCAAGAGCGAGATTGGACGGGAGCGGGGCTCCTGTCTATGTAAATTCTGCCGGTCAGGTAGTTTCGAGTGGTACGCCCGGCTCATTTGCAGCATTCGATCTTTTGAAAGAAACATATACAGCAAATGGTGCTAATCCAGATCATATGTACAGATTTGCAGGCAACTGGTATACACATACAATTAATGCCTTTACTACTTATAATCTGAAATTAAAGGAAGATCATGATTTTAAATTTATTTTGGGTATTAATCGTGTAGCACTTAGCAGAGAGTCACAATTCACACAGATCACTAACCTCAGTGATATTACTAATCCACAGTTTGCGTTTGCTGCCGGTACAACGACGGGAGGTGGTAATAAATACAGGGAGGCACAGTTGGGGTATTTTGGGCGTGTCAATTATGCCTTTAAAAATAAATATCTATTGGAGGCTAATTTACGTTATGATGGTACTTCGAAATTCCCTCGCGATTTGTGGTGGAGATGGTTTCCGTCTTTCTCAGCAGGATGGGTTGCTAGTGAAGAGCAATTTATGGATTGGGCTAAGCCATCATTATCATTGCTGAAAATAAGAGGTTCATGGGGCTCTATTGGCGATCAGACCGTGTCATCTGGCTTATATATATCACAAATGCTAAGTGGGATGTCTAGCTGGATTAATAGTGGGGTAAGAGCTCCGTATGTTGGAACACCTACGGCAGTAGTATCTTCTATCGGATGGCAAAATATTGTGAATAAAAATCTTGGTGTGGACTTGGGATTTTTGAATAACAACTTGAATGTGACTTTTGATATTTATCAGCGCGATTCTAAGGATGCCATTGTACCAATGGAGGGTGTTCCTTTAACTTTTGGGGCAGCAGCTCCTGTTAGTAATTTTGGTGAATTAAGTACCAGAGGTTGGGATCTTGCTGTAGATTATAATCATAGGTTTGAAAATGGTTTAGGTGTTAACCTTAGAGCTACTCTTTCAGATGCGAAATCAATTATTACGAAATATGGTACACTTACAGGGGTAAATGAAAATTATGTTGGAAAAACAATTGGAGAGATTTGGGGGTACCGTACAGATCGCTTGTATCAACTTAGTGATTTTGAATTAGATGGTGCTGGAAAACCTCAGTTGATTACTTTAACTACTGCAGAAAGTGCCTTGCATGGTAATAAAAAAGCATATAAGTTAAAAGCAGGTGCTGATGGTAAAAAGCCAGTGTATCAACCATTTCTTCAAAATTCTGCAGATTTTAATTTTGGACCTGGAGATGTTAAGTTTATCGACGTAAATGGCGATGGCGAGATTAGTAATGGAAAAGGATTATTGAATGATCATGGCGATTTGGAGAAAATAGGTAACTCAACACCAAGGTATGAATATAGTTTCAGATTAGGTTTTGATTTTAAAGGGTTTGATGTTAGTGCTTTCTTCCAGGGGGTAGGGAGTCGTAAGATTTGGGGTGATGGATTTCTTGCCATTCCCGGTTATAACTCTGCTGATGGAGCAATGCCTGCTGCCTTTTCTGAAAATTACTGGACACCGCAAAATACTGGAGCATTTTATCCTGCAGCGTATAATAATGCAGGGAGTAATGTAAATAACAATTTACAGGTACAGGATCGCTATTTATTAAATATGGCTTATATCAGACTTAAGAATCTAACTTTAGGTTATTCTCTGCCTTCGGATTTATTGAGAAAGGTAAGTGTTAGTTCACTTAGGGTATATGCTTCTATAGAAAATTTTATCACCTGGGATAAATTAGGTGATTTGCCAATAGATCCAGAAGCAATCAGTGGATATTCTATGTGGAATCAGGATAATTACAATTTGGGTCGTATAGGCACTGGAATACCTGCTTTTAAAAGTATTTCATTTGGCGTTCAATTAAACTTTTAAAACTTAGAGATATGAGATATTTTAAATATATATATAGCCTGATTGCAGTAATTGTTCTATTTGTTTCTTGTAATAAAGATGTATTAGATAGGCCGCCTCAGGATACTTACAGAAATGATAACTTCTGGAGAAATGAAGATGATCTTCGTCTGTACGGAACGGGGTTCTATACCAATTATTTTAATGGGTATAATTCCAGTTTTACAGCAGATTATACACCGATCAGAGGGTACACCTTTTCGGATGATTTAACAGGTAAAAATGTTCAGACTGCTTTTGAAAGTAGTATCCCTAGCTCAAGGGGCTCTGTTTCTGAAGTAGCTGCCTGGATGTCAACATATGCGGGGCCAACCTGGGATTTTGCATGGGTACGTAAAGCAAATCTATTTCTTAACCGCATAGACAATGTCACTAAGCCGAATCTTACGGATGATGCTTATAAGCACTGGACGGCTGTGGCTAGATTTTTTAGGGCGTATGAGTATTGTAGATTGGTAAGTGTATTTGGTGATGTTCCATATTTTGATAAGGAATTGAAAGAAGATGATTTTGCGGCCTCTTATATAGATAGAGATGATCGGGGTAAGGTGATGGATAAGGTTTATGATGACTTCAAATATGTAATGGCAAATATGCGTTTAAGCGATGTAAATTCTCAATACTTGAATAGGTATGTTGCTGCTGCTTTTATTTCTCGGTTTATGCTGTTTGAGGGAACTTTTCAGCATTATCATAATCTGGATCAAGCTCGTTCAAAAAAGTATCTGGAGTTTGCTGTAGAGGCTGGATCTTTTGTAATGGATGCAAACAAATGGTTTTTTACTAGTGACTATAAAGCTTTATTTTCTTCTGATAATTTGGCAGGGAATCCGGAAGTTCTTTTTTACAGATCATACGATGCAGGCTTAGGGATTCTTCATTCAATTGGTTCTTATAGTAATGGGACGGAAGTTCCGGGGGTGGATGCAAACCTGGTATTTATTAAATCTTTTATTGCGAATGATGGCAAGGTATGGCAAACTTCAGCAGTTCCTAATGCGAGTTCCTTTGCTATAGCTGATCTTGTAAAAACCAGAGATCCCAGATTTGAGGCTTCGTTTATCGATAGGCCATTGGCTTCATCCGCAACTTTGTTATATAGTTATAAGTTTGCTTCACGAGAAGCGATTACCTTTATTGGTAAAAGTTATCCTCCAGCTTGGGGTAGTAATACTAATACGAGTGATGCTCCGGTAATGCGTTTGGGTGAGGTAGTGTTGAATTGGATAGAGGCAAAAGCAGAATTAGCCCAATATCATGGAGGTGTAGCTGTAAGTCAAATGGATTTAAATAGATCGATTAATGCAATTCGTAATCGCCCATTAGATGGAACTGCGATAGCAAAAGGTATACAGAAAACGGCGCCATTAAATTTGGGTGCTTATCCAAATGATCCGGTCCGTGATGGAGATGTACCAGAGTTGATTTGGGAAATTCGAAGGGAAAGAAGGATGGAGCTCTCATTTGAACACTCTCGTTTACTCGATTTGAAGCGATGGAAAAAACTGAATTATATGAACTTTAGCACTAATCCTGATTATTTATTGGGACCATGGGTAAATGTTCAGACAGAGATTCCTGCTTTTTTAACTCCGGCAAATGCTGCGGCACTTACTGTAAAAGTGAAAAAACTGGATGGAACTATTGTGACTTATAATGGTACCAATGCAGCTGCGATGGTGGGTTTCTGGATGGTGACAGGTGCAAGGGACAGGAACGCTTTTACTGATCGGTCATATCTAGCTCCTGTAGGACAAGCGCAGATTGTTCAATATGAAGAAAAGGGATTCAAGTTGACTCAGACAAAGCTTTGGTAGTTATTATTTCAAATTAAGTTTACCTATAAAATTAAGAGCGGCACATTTCATGATGTGTCGCTTTTTATTTAATAAATGGTGTCGAGTCTGAACTCAATTGGGAGCATTAAAGTATTTTAAGGTTATTTCCTTTATATGCAATTAGTTCCGGAGCTTGTGGATCAAGTTCAGTGATTAGATAATCAATATTTTCTAAAGAGGCGACTCTTAACCTTAGTGAAGTATCTAGTTTTTCTGATATACAGAGGATACCTGTTTTCTTGCATGAATTTAGCATGGCTTTTTTGAGTTGGTTAATCTCCCAGTCTGTATCTGTGAGTCCATCTTGTGGATGGATTGCGCTGGTTCCTATTAAACATAGATCGGCATTGATTTCGGCAAGCTGATTAATTACATGTCCACCGTAAGTTGCCAGAGAGTTCTTAGAGAAAATACCTCCAATAAGTATAACCTCTACATTAGGATATTTAGCAAGTTCTATGGCTACAAAGGGGCTGATCGTAAAAAAAGTAGCATTTAAACTTTCAGGTAGGCGTTTTACAAGTTCAATGATTGATGTGCCTCCTCCTGTTAAAACAACCATCCCGTCCTTAATTAAAGGAATCGTTTTTTTGCCGATGATGATTTTTGCTTCCTTGGCATATACCTCGCTGTCGTTAAAGGAAGATTGATAAGATTTTGAAAGTGCGCCGCCATGTACTTTTGATAATTGCCCTTTTTCTGATAACTCCTGCAGATCACGCCGAATGGTATCTTCTGATACATTAAGTAGATCAATAAGATCAGAGCTAAGTACACGATTGTGCAAGTTTATCTGGCGCATAATGAAATCGTGTCGTTCTTTTTTTAGCATATTAAAAAACTTAACTCCAGGTAAATGGAGTGCGAATGTAGTCAAAAATGTGAAAGCAATTTATGGTTTATTTATGCAGGTTTGTGCAACATTAATTTTACAAAACATGAAACTAAGATTGTGTTTTGCGGGAAAAAGCTGGAAAATATTATTGATATTTACTAATGTTTAGTTTCTGTGCGGGTATTTGCGTGATTCTGTCCTTTGACCAGGGATGCTAAACAAAACAGAATTTGAACTATTAACCAAATAAGCTTTTATGAAAAAAAAATTACTCATGCTGTTTTTGAGTACGTTTTTGCTGACTGTTTATGCAATGGCGCAGCAAATTACAGTGACAGGAAAGGTGTCATCTGCCGAAGACAAGCTAGGGGTTCCTGGAGCCTCTGTCAGAGTCAAAGGCACATCTACAGCAGTCCAATCGAACATGGGTGGAGTGTACTCCATCAAAACCAAAGCCGGTGATGTATTACAATTCTCTTACATTGGCTTTGAAACTCAGGAAAGAACTGTTGGTGCTGCCACAACAATTGATGTTGTTTTAAAACCAGATGCCAAATCATTAAGTGAAGTAGTGGTAACCGCCCTTGGTATTGAAAGGGACAAAAGAACGCTTACTTATTCTGTGCAAAGTGTAACAGGAGATGATTTAAGGCAATCCAACCAGTCAAATATTATTAATGCTTTACAGGGGCAAATTGCAGGTGCTCAAATTAGTTCGTCAGGTGGATCGCCTGGTCTGCCTTCTGAGATCATTTTAAGGGGGTCGACCACTTTATCCGGGGATAATCAACCGTTAATGATTGTAGATGGGATTCGGGTAAGTAACTCCTCATCAAATGGAACAGTAAATAGGTTGGCAGATTTTAATCCAGAGGACATTGAAAACATATCTATCCTTAAAGGGGCCGCTGCAGCAGCTCTTTATGGTATTGACGCTGCTTCTGGAGCAATTATCATTACGACAAAGGCAGGTAAAGCAGGCACGCTTCAGGTTAATGGATCTTATAAAACTTTTGTAGAGACCATGGGACGTACGCCAAGGCAGCAAGGTATTTATACAGTAGGAACTGGTGGAGTGTTTGATGAGTCGACAAGGAGTTCATGGGGAAGAAAATTCCGTTATGATGAAAAAATATATGATAATATAGATCGTTTTTTTGAAACTGCAATTACACATGATGTGAACATGAATATAAATGGAGGTTCAGATAAACTGAGTTATTATGTTTCCGGAGGCTATCGAAATGCAGGTTCAATGGTGCCTAATACAAATCAGGAGAAAATAAACCTCCTGGTAAAAGGGACTGCTAAACTTAGTTCTAAGATCACAGTAACAACATCAGCTAACTATATCAAAAATGACATTCAAGAAGGACTAGGAGGAGCCTCAGCAGGAGGTTGGATTAATAGCATCCTAACTTATCCAAGAATGTATGATATTTTGAGCTATCAAAAGCCTAATGGAGAGCCACTGTACTCTTATATTGAAGCAGGGGATGTAACTCAGGCAAGAATATCACCTATGTGGGGAGTAATGAGAAACCCCAGAAATAATAATGTTGATCGTTTTTTGGTAAACAATAATATCGCTTATAAACCTGTTGATTGGGTTACATTGAGCTATAGATTGGGACAGGATTATACCAATTCAAAGTATAGAACAATCACTACTCCAGGCACCCCTGGTAGTAATTTTGATGGTGCAGTCTCGGAGAATAATGGGGTGACAAAATTTATTACTTCGAACTTCACATCGACATTTGACAGGAAGTTTTTAAAAGATTTTAGAGCAACTTTAATATTAGGAGGTAGCAGTGAATATTACGACAATAGATCTATTGCCTATTCAGGGAATACATTTTTAGTAAGTGATATTTTTTCTCCGAATGTTATAAACAAAGAGAATCTTACACTAACGGAAGGTTTGTCGCGCAGGCAACGTTATGCTGTTTTTGGTGACATGAAACTAGAATACAAGGGGATCCTTGCGGTAGGTATCACAGGGCGTAATGACTGGACTTCTACTCTGCCGGAAAATGCACGAACTTTCTACTCTCCTTCTTATTCTGGTAGTTTTACTTATTCTGAACTATTTGAAAATAAAGATAAATGGTATGGTAAACTAAGGATTAGTTATGCAAAAGTGGGTAAGGATGCACCTATTTATCGTACAAATACCAATCTGGTACAGGTAAATACTGTAGGTGGTGGATTTGTGACGAGTGCTACAGGTGGAAACCCAGATTTAGGACCTGAAAGAACACAGGAATTTGAGTTGGGAACAGAATTGAGTTTCTTTAAAAGAAGATTGAATGTTGATCTGACTTATTATGAGCGTAAAAGTTTAGATATGATCATGACCCCAAGGGTACCGTTGCCTTCTGGATATGTAATCATGACTTTTAATGCTGGATCTTTGCGTAATAGAGGAGTAGAGATGTCATTTAGTGGTACACCTGTGAAAACTAATAGTTTTAGCTGGACTGCTACTTTGAACGCATGGAAAAATACCTCAAAAATGTTGGAGTTTGCCGGTGATATTGTAACTTTTAAATATACTAATGCACAGCTTAACGCAGGGGTTGCTGCGACTTCACTAAATGAGCCGGTTCTTGGCATTATTGGATCCGATTACAAAAGGAATGAAGAGGGGTATGTGGTGGTAGATAAAAATGGCTACCCTGTAATAGACAATAGTAATAAGGAGAATTATATAGGAAATAGAGAGCCAGAATTTAATATTGGTTTTATTAATACCTTAAAATACAAACAGTTTAACCTGTCTTTTCTATGGGACTTTAGATTTGGTGGGGATATCTTGAATGCAAGTCGTCAAGGTATGATGTCCAATGGTATTGCTTATGATATTGGCCAATGGAGAGATAAAGAATTCGTTTTTAATGGTGTTGTGCAGCAAGATGATGGTACTTATATAAAGAATACTAAACAGGTAGTTTTGGATTATAGTTATTTTGCCAACAACTATTATCAGGTAGGAACCAACTTCGTTGAAAAAGTAAACTGGGCAAGAGTAAGGTACATTACCTTAGGTTATCAGTTGCCTAAATCATTTGCTACCAAATTAGGACTTAAAAATGTTGGATTAGAGGCCTCTGCTCAGAATCCATTTATTATCAGCAACTATTCTGGAGGTGACCCTGAGGTAAATAGTGCTGGCCCTAATGCTGGAGGATCGGGAGCGAGTACAATGGGTGTAGATAATGGAGCTATTCCATTGCCACGTACATTCTCTTTTGGTATTAATGTGACGCTTTAAGATTTATGATTATGAAAACGATATTAAGAAATATAACATTGGTTGCTGCTATCATCAGCATAAGCTCATGTAATAAATTGGATCTAAATGTTAACCCTGTGCAGCCAGTTACTGTGCCGGCTAAGCAGCGTTTACCAGGAATTGAAGCCAATCTGGCTTATTCTTTTTACTCTCAGGCCCGGTTCTCGGCATATCATAGCTATTATTTTACTACCCGAGCTGGAAATAGTAATTCTATTACTGACACCTGGAATTACAATTCAATTACCAGAATGGGTGCCTGGAGATGGCATTACTTTGATGTAGGGTCAAATGTTAATGGAATGATTATTCGCGCAGTTGAAGATAAGTCTAATAATTACGTAGGCGTGGGTAAAATCATTCTAGCGGCAAGCTACCTTTCTGCCACGGACGTTTTTGGTGATATGCCGCTAAAGCAAGCTTACTCAGGTAGTTTTAATCCATTATATGATACACAAGAAGAAGTATTTGCAGGAATTGATAAGTTATTGAATGAAGGAGTTGCCGAGCTGGATAATGTGAATGAACTAGCACAAAGCATGGATGGAACAGCTGATCTGATTTATAACGGAAATCTAGAGAGTTGGAAAGCATTTGCAAAAGCAATTAGAGCAAGAATGAAATTGCGTACTGCAAATTTTCAAAATGGAAATCAGGAGTTATTGACCATTGTTAATGATGCGCTTGTTCAGTTTCAGGATGCTTTGTTTAGATATCCTAAGCCGACTACTACCGGCTGGACAAGCAATTTATGGGGCCCAACACTTCCACCTCCGGCTGGTGAGGCATTCCAGTTTGCAGATATCAAAAATGACATGGTGAATACTTTGCCTACAGACGTACTGATGAAAGCGTTAACGGTTGATGCAACGACTAACCCTGTAATTTACGATCCACGACTGTTTAAATTAACCACGCCAGGGATTAACAAAAAATATCTCGGTGCAAAGATGTCGGAAGGATTAAGAGACGCAAGTTTACCTACAAACACTACTTATCAGGACTTTGCCATTGTGTCAAATGGATATTGGACATCTGATGGCTCACCATTTCCTATTATGATTAAAGAGGAGCTGTATTTTATTAAAGCTGAAACCTTGTTTTATCTAAATCAGCTAGATGAGGCGCTCACAGCTTATCATGCTGGAATTGAGCTCAATTTACGACGTTTGGGTGTAGAAGAAGGCCAGATCATCAGTTATATGGGATCCACAAAGGTTGCTCAGAATACTGGAAGTCTTAAGATATCAAATATTATGATGCAGAAGTACTTAGCGTTATACCTTCAGCCTGAAACATGGTCTGATATGAGAAGATATGGTTATAATGTAAAAGCTTATCCTGATGTTAAATACCCAAGGTATGCATTGGCCGAATGGGGTGGGAAATACATTCAGCGCTTTCCTTATGATCCTCAAACGGAATATGTGTTTAATCCAAAGGAGATAGAGAGGTTAGGAGCTAAAGTGAGGAATTGGGTCTTTACTCCAGTATGGTGGGCGGATAATTCGAAATTAAAATTTGATGAATAATGAGAACAAACGTAAATAAATACATAGGATTTTTGTTGATGTGTCTATTCATCATATCCTGTAAGAAAAATGATCCGATTACTGATTTAGGTGAAACCAATAATCAGTTTGCTACTCAGTTGAGGGTAACTTATAATAAAACAAGAGTTGCTTTTGGTGATACATTGATTGTTTCCGCTTCTACCTGGCAAAGAGATGATAAATTTCAGAAAGTAGACCTTTATGAAACTGTAGTTGAAACTTTTGGACTAAACATGTCTTTGAAAAACGGGACCACATTGGTGACAAAGGGAGAGGATGAATCTACTCTTACTGTTGTTGATTCTATTCTTAAGAAGAGCATAATGTTTGAGGTGCAAGCCGTAGATCTGGATAAATATTGGGTTACGGCATCTAATAATTATGTGATCAGACACGAGTATATGGTTAAACCTAAAATAGGCAAGTATCCAAATGATGTAAATATGATTGAGGGGTTGTCTGATGATGATTTTAATGTTCTGAAAGGGGTGTTGGCTTATGTAATCACTAAGAATGATTATCTGGCGTTTTTTCCGGGAGCTCCGGCTACTCATTTTGCGACTTCCGGAACTTCTGCATTATCTGCTATTGGTTTAGCAAATCTCAAAGCAAATCTGACGAGGGCGCAACTGGTTGCGAATGTGTTAACTATAAAAAAGGTCGGTAATTATAATATTGTAGTTGATGTTGCAGCAATAACGCAGACTAATACCATTACAGCAGCAACAAGAGCATTTGATATAGCATTATAAGATCATGAAAAAAAATAAACTCATATATATATTGATTGGCCTTGTTTTTCTAGGCTGTTCAAAGGACGATATTTCCACTATAGGACAGCAGGGAGCATATGTGGCTAACTTTGATTTTCCTTTAGGAGAATTGTCAGCTCCTGCAAAGGTTGTTTTAACCAATCGTTCAAAAAATGCAGATAAATTCCATTGGGAGTTTGTTGGCGGGAAAACGCTGACAAAGGCAGGAATTTCCGATTTGACTGAATCAGAGAAAATGACTCCTGATACCATTTTATATCAGCTTCCAGGTGATTATACAGTAAAGCTTACTACCTGGCAGGGAGATAAAAAAGAGGAGATAAGTAAAACAATCTCGTTGAAAAAGATGCAACCAAGAATTGTTGTCCCTCAAAATATTGCTGTTTTTCAAGATGCGGTATTTGACGCTGTGGCATTTAATTATCCTGGAAAGGAGGTTACTTATTCATGGGATTTTGGAGCAGGAGGAACTTCTGTTATAAAGCGTCCAACAGTGAAATTTGAAACTGAAGGGTTGCATACCGTTAAACTTACAGTGAATGACGGAGTAGAATCATTAAGTGTTGAGGTTGTGGTTGAGGTAAAAGGTGAATTGGCTAAAACAATTTTCTTTACTGATGTGATTACAAAGAAAATCTATAAGTATAAACTGACAACATTAAGCCCGGCTCAGGTCGTTGATATGGGTATTACAACAGGTGTAAGTCCTTTAGGTTTATCAGTAGCAGGAACAAAATTATATTATTCTGAGGCAGGAAATGGCTTGAGATTTACTGCTACTACCGGACATTATCAAGGTGACGGTTATTTGAAATCTTTCAATTTTGATGGTTCAGGTGAAAAACTCATTACGAAAAATCCAGATCAGTCAACTGTTGGATATAATGCAGATCCATGGATGAATATGGTTGATAAAGATGGTAATATCTGGTGGACTACCAGAACTAATGGTATTTTTGTTATCAATTCATCCGTAAGTGAAGCTGTCTATCCTGCATTTAAAATAAGGGGAGGATATACCGGTTATGCTACAACGAGTCATTTTTATAGTGGTATTAAGGAGGTAAATGATGAAGTATGGGCTTCACTTACTGGTACGGCAGGCTTGGGTATAGCACGTTATACTAAAGCTGGAGTGTTTATAGAACTCCTGCCGGGAGCCATTAAAGATCATGGTATACGTCAGTTTGTTGTGGATAAAGTAAATAATCACATTTATTTTGCAATCAATAAATCTGCAACCCTGGAGCCTGGTATTTATCGTTCTGATATGACTGGAAATGGTATCGTGCCAATCTACAATGATCCGGCAGCGATGGGGTTCTCTACAGGTACTCCAGTCAGAGGTTTTAGTGATCAAGGGTTTACGAGTAACCTGACTAATGAGACGATCTATGTAACGGGTATGGACATTGATGTAGATGAAGCAGGAAAAGGATATCTATATTTCGGATATAGAAACCGAGCGGATGCTACTGGCACTAATGCCCCTCAAACCGTAGGTTCGGGTTCGCAATCCGGTATTATGCGTTACAAGTTAGATGGAAGTGCCCCTGCGAGCTTCCTGTTTAAGGGCTATGCTCCATACGGTTTGGCAATTGATCAGGTAAAACGATAGTATTTATTAAAACACTTCTCCGGCTAAGCCCGGGGAAGTTAACCATATCAGATATGAAAAGATTTTTAATTTTAAGCCTGGCTGCCATCTCAGTTTTGGTCTCCTGTAAAAAGGAAATTGCACAAGTTCCTGAAGGGTATGGTGCAAAAGAATTTGTAAAACCGACTACGCCTTTTGAGCCGGACAAGTCTTTTAAAAAGGTAGCTTATTTTCCTGCTTATCGCTCTATAAAGGATATTGATACAACTTCCCTTGATGGTTTAACTCACGTAATTTTCTCATTCTTAAAACCTAAGATTGATGGGACATTAGTGCTTGATGCATCTAAAGAGAATGTAAAGAATGTTGTGAGCCTGGTAAAAAGGCATGGTTGTAAAATTGTTATCGCATTAAATGGGGATAATAAGATTTATACTACGTTGATTTCGAATGTTCAAACCAGAAAGCTGTTAATCGATAATATCGTATCATACGCCTTAGAGAATCAATTCGATGGGGTGGATATGGATTGGGAGTATCCAAATGCAAGTAAAGGGAACGATGTAACATTTGGAATTTTTATGAAGGAATTATCAGTAGAACTACATAGCTGGCACAGGACTTTAAGTATGGCTGTGACTGCAGGGGTATATGCCGGGGCCATAAGAGATGGAATTAACCAGGAAGCTATTGATGCCTGCGATTTTGTTAATCTTATGGCTTATGATGGGGCTGGGTATAAATCTAATCCAGACCATTCACCGTATTCGCTTGCTGAAGAGGTTCTGGATGTTTGGCTTACTCAAAAAAATCTGCCAAAGGAAAAAGCAGTATTAGGATTGCCTACCTATGGTAAGGGTAAAGAAACACCTACAAGTGCAGAAAAATCTATGCCTTTTAAAGACTTGCTTAATGGTGGTGCAGATATGGACGGATCTTCATTTGCTATGGGGGGAACTACTTATTATTACAATGGTAAAACTCTAATAGAAAATAAGACTATATTGGCTAAGACCAGAGCAAATGGAATTATGTTTTGGGAATTAGGACAGGATGGTCATGGAGATAAATCATTAATTAAAGTTGCGTTAGCTAAGTTTAAAACTTTGTAGGTGGAACTATAGGGATGAAGCGAATATTAATAAAGAGATATAAAATAATGAAATATGCTATAAAGCAACTTTTGCTAATTATATTATGTAGTACTGCTGCCCTTAATTTAAGGGCGCAGTCTACTTTTAGAATATTCGATAAGCCGATTGTTTTTGATGAAGAGCGGAAACAACTTTCTTTAGAATATTTGGAAAAGCGTCATGGATTAAAACAAACCGAACCGACAATTAAACCGATTATGGTGGTTTTACATTGGACAGTTATTCCTTCAATCGAACAAACATTTAATGCATTTAATAAATCAAAATTGCCTGGTGCGCGTAAAGAAATCGCAACTGCAAGTGCATTAAACGTTTCTTCGCAGTTTCTTATAGACAGGGATGGGACAATTTTTAGGTTATTGCCTGATACTGTTTTTGCCAGGCATGTAATAGGGTTAAATTACTGTGCAATTGGGGTTGAGAATATTGGAAGTGACAAGAATCCTTTAACACCAGCACAGCTTGCTGCTAACGAGCAACTCATCAGGTATCTTAAAAGTAAATACCCTATTGAGTATGTGATTGGTCATTACGAATATACTTTATTTAAGAATACGTCTTTGTGGAAAGAGGCGGATCCCGCTTACAGCACACATAAAACAGACCCAGGGGTTGATTTTATGAAGAAACTTAGGGAGCAAATAAAGGATTTAAATATAAAAGGTGCGCCGGCTTACAATTAAGCGGTGCAGTATTATAATTATTTCTATTTTTGCAGCATGGCAAACTTTACATTAACTCCTGAAACCTGGAAAAAGGTTAAAATTAAATTTCTGAGAAAATATCGTGATCTGGCACAGGTTGATCTTACTTTTGTTCCCGGTCAGGAAGACCAGTTGGTTAAACAATTAATGGACTTGGTAAAAAGAGATCGTAGCTATGTGGAATTTACTATTCAAAAGGCTTTAGCCGATCCTGACGGCAACAGACTTTAATTACATTTGTTGCGCGCTTTTTTGTAAATTTACCATCAACAGATTGATGACAACATCCTCTTTATGATGAAAACATATAAAATTGCCGCAGCCGCCCTCCTCATTTCTTTTGCCGGATTAACCTGGTCTTTTAAAGAAGATCTGTTCCAGGTATCTAAAAATCTTGATATTTTTGCCTCCCTTTACAAAGAAATAAATATCAACTATGTAGAGGAAACCAATCCCTCAAATTTGATGCGTACCAGTATTGATGCAATGCTGGATAATCTTGATCCTTACACAGAATACGTTCCTGAGTCGGAAGTTGAAGACTACAAATTAAAATATGTAAGTACACAATACGGAGGAATTGGTGCAAGTACTATTTTTATTGAGGGTAAGCTATTTGTAAATGAAGTTAACGAGGGATATCCGGCAGATAAACAAGGGGTGAAACCAGGGGATCAATTAGTTAAAATTAATGGTAATGAGGTTAAGGGGAAAGAGAGAAGTCAGGTTAGTCAACTTTTACGTGGCCCAAAGGGAACCCCTGTTGAATTATTAATAATCAGAGATGGTGCATTGCTGACTAAGACGCTGGTGAGGGATGCTATAAAACAACCCAATGTTTCTTATTCAGGCATGACTGATGATAATATCGCTTATATCCGCTTAGATAAATTTCTTGAAAGTGCAGCTCAGGAAGTTAAGGATGCTGCGGTAACACTTA
This sequence comes from Pedobacter sp. ASV1-7, assembly GCF_040203335.1. Taxonomy (NCBI): domain Bacteria; kingdom Pseudomonadati; phylum Bacteroidota; class Sphingobacteriia; order Sphingobacteriales; family Sphingobacteriaceae; genus Pedobacter; species Pedobacter sp. ASV1-7. Next base: position 62,157 of record NZ_JBEHBV010000012.1, read on the forward strand.
ACAAACTTCATCCAAAAGGAATGATTCTTGATTTAAGGTATAATGGTGGAGGTATATTACAAGAAGCTGTAAAAATTGTAAATCTTTTTGTTGAAAAGGATGTTCTGATTGTTACTCAAAAGGGCAGAAATCCCCAAAAGACCATTTCTTATAGAACGCTTAACTCACCATTATTCCAGGATATTCCGTTGGTGGTTTTGATTAGTGGTTCATCAGCTTCTGCATCTGAAATTGTTGCCGGCGCTTTACAAGATCTGGATCGAGCAGTGGTGGTGGGACAGCGGAGTTATGGAAAAGGCCTGGTACAACAAACGTTTAATCTACCTTATAATAGCTTGGTAAAGGTTACTGTAGCTAAGTACTTCACGCCATCAGGAAGATGTATTCAGGCTCTGGATTATGCACATAAAGATGCAAATGGTAAAACGCCAAAGTTTGCAGATTCTTTAATGAATAAGTTCAATACCAAGATTGGCCGGAATGTATATGATGGAAATGGGATTTATCCAGACATCATAGTTAAGAGTGCTAAGCTAAGCCCGATTACAATTTCATTAGCCAATAAGTACTTATTTTTCGATTATGCTAACAATTATAAAAAGAGCAACAAGACGATTGCACCTGCTGCAGCTTTTCAGCTTACGGATAATGAGTATGCCCAGTTTGTAAGTTCTTTGGCTGGAAAGGATTATTCTTATTTATCACGTACCGAACGATTGTTGTCTGACTTGCGGACAGAGGCCGAAAAAGAGAATAAACTAGCCCTTGTAAAGGCTGATTTGGATGACTTGAAGAGTAAGATGATTGGGGCAAAGAAAAGTGAACTTAACGTATATAAAGCTGAAATTAAGAGAGTATTAGAAACGCAAATTGTTAGTCGTTACTATTATGAGAAGGGAAAAGTAACCCAGGCGTTTCAGTACGATGCGGAATTAAATGCTGCAAAGGCCCTGCTCAATGATAATCATAAAATGCTGGCGATATTAAAGGGAGATGGCGAATATAAAACAATCGGCAGCCCTGTAAAAACAATGGCTGCCGCTGTTGAAAATGATTAGAAAAATATTATTCTGCGTGATGTAGTTTAACTACAAGTCCGTCCATTGCAGGATTTAATTGTAGCTGACATGCCAGTCTGGAGTTTGGAAGTACGTCAGGAAGTGTATCGAGCATTGCATACTCATCATCACTCATCTCGTTTAATTTGTCTTCGCCTTCCAGTACATCTACACAGCAGGTGGCACATAAAGCCATGCCTCCGCAAGTTGCAAGAATATCGTATTCACAAGCTTTTAAGTATTCCATCAAGCTTAAGCCCATATCTACAGGTGCCTCAAGAGTTGTTCTACTTCCGTCTGAGTTTTCTACGTGTAGGGTAATGTTATTGTCTTCCATGTTTAAAATTCTGATACGCCGTTGACTGTGGTGTATTTCATGGTGTATTTAACACCTGGATTCATGTATTGGTATGCACTATGGCTCATTAAAGCAGCTTCGTGGAATCCGCAAAGAATAAGTTTAAGCTTATTGGTGTAAGTATTAATGTCACCAATTGCATATATACCCGGTATATTTGTTGAATAATCGTCTGTATTTACTTCTATTGCACTTTTGCTAATGTTTAGGTTCCATTGTTCGATAGGGCCTAATTTAGGACTTAAACCAAACAAAGGAATGAGATGATCAGCAGCAACAGTATTTGTTTCAAGTGTTTTATTATGAATAAGCTCTACACTCTCCAATTTTCCGTTACCATTAACAGCATTCAGATTACTGTTCAACACCAAGTTAATTTTACCACTTTCAGCAAGTTCCATAACCTTGTTTACAGAGTCCGGTGCCCCACGGAAGCTTTCGCTACGGTGAACAAGTGTTAGTTCATCAACAACATCCGCTAAAAAGATGGTCCAGTCCAAAGCAGAGTCACCACCACCAGCGATTACCATTTTTTGACCACGGTATTTTTCAGGGTCCAGGATCATATAATTTACACCTCGTCCATTCTCAAATTGCTCTAGTCCAGCTACAGCTGGTTTACGAGGCTCGAAACAACCTAATCCACCGGCAATAACTACTACTTTAGATTCTATGATGGTTCCCATATTAGTAGTTAAAACAAAGTCGCCTTCGCCTCTTTTTTCTAACCCTTCAATACGTTCACCTAGGGTAAATCCCGGATGAAAAGGTTTGGCCTGTTCCATCAGGTTGTCGATCAGCTCCTGAGCCAATACAGTAGGATAGCCAGGGATGTCGTATATCGGTTTTTTAGGATATATCTCAGAAAGTTGCCCGCCAACTTGAGGAAGGTAATCTATTAAATGACAACGCATTTTTAATAAACCTGCTTCAAAAATCGCGAATAAACCTACAGGTCCGGCGCCAATGATGGCTATATCAGTAGAAATCATAGTTTAAAATTTGTGCGAATTTACGAACTTTTGTAATTAATAACGATTCTATTTTATTAATATTCTATATAATCTGTAGAACTTCTGAAATTAAGGTAGTCAATATTTTCTATATCTTTGTTTACATCAATGAAAAAGAACATATATTTTGCGTCTGATTTCCATTTGGGCTCTCCTAATCATGTTGAGAGTCGTTTACGAGAAGATCGCGTTGTAAGATGGTTAAACTCCATAGAATCAGATTGTAGTGAATTGTTCTTGATGGGGGATATTTTCGATTTTTGGTTTGAATATCATACAGTTATCCCTAAAGGGTTCATCAGACTTCAAGGTAAACTTGCTACTATGACTGATGCCGGAATACGGATTTATTTTTTTAAAGGCAATCATGATATGTGGGTGAAAAACTATTTCAGTGATGAGATGGGAATAGAGATAGTGAATGATGAAAAGGTAATTGAGCGGTCAGGTAAGCGTTTCTTTTTACATCATGGTGACGGTTTGGGGCCTGGTGATAGAAAGTATAAAATGTTGAGGAAAATATTTAGAAATCCCGTTTGTCAGTGGCTGTTCTCAATTATTCCTCCAAGAATTGGTTTGGGGATTGCAAATTGGTGGTCAGGAAGCAGCAGAGCTGCAAATCATAAAGATGAAGTTTTTGAAGGGGTGGAAAATGAGTGGCTTGCTGTTTATGCTAATCAAATTTTGTTAAAAGAACATTATGATTATTTTGTTTTTGGACATAGGCATCTTCCTTTAGATCTTATATTGAATGAAAAAAGTAGATATGTAAATCTTGGGGAATGGATGAATTATAATTCATACGCTGTATTTGACGGCAATGATTTAAACCTAAAGTACTTTGAAAAAGGATAAAGGGTTAAATGATAACAGACTGACTTATATAATTTTTTCCTGCTGTTAAGAAAAAAAAGCTGTATTTTTGCTCCCCGAATAAAAAATCGTGTAGGCGATACATTATAAGTTTCGAGAAAAGATATGTTAGATAAATTAGAAGCAATTAAACTGCGTTGGGAAGATGTTGAGGAGCAGTTAAGTAATCCTGACACTGTTCAGGATATGAAGCGTTTTGCGGCTTTAAATAAAGAATATAAAGACTTAGGCAAGATTGTAGATACCTATAAAATCTACAAAAATGTGATGAGTAATATTGAGGCAAATAAAGAGATGTTAAGTACGGAAAAGGATGCTGAAATGCGTGAGATGGCTAAGGAAGAACTCGACATTTTATTGAAGGAACAAGAAGAGCTTGAAGAAAAAGTGCGTCTAATGCTGATTCCTGTTGACCCTGAAGATGCTAAAAATGCTGTTTTTGAGATCAGAGGAGGTACTGGTGGTGATGAAGCCGCTTTATTTGCCGGTGATTTATATAGAATGTATAGTCGTTTCTTTGAACAGAAAGGTTGGAAAGTTGAAACCGTTGATGTTACAGAGGGGACTGCAGGTGGTTATAAAGAGGTTATCTTAAAAGTTAGTGGTGAAGATGTTTACGGACAGTTGAAATATGAATCAGGTGTTCATCGTGTACAAAGGGTTCCAGATACTGAAACTCAAGGGCGTGTACATACTTCAGCTGCATCAGTGGCAGTTTTACCTGAAGCAGAAGAAATTGATCTTTATATAAATCCAGCTGATATTGATTTGCAGACTTCCCGTTCAGGAGGTGCCGGTGGTCAGAACGTGAATAAAGTTGAGACTAAAGTTCAGTTGACACACAGACCTTCCGGCATTGTTGTGGTTTGTCAGCAGGAACGCTCACAATTAGGAAACAGGATCATTGCAATGGAAATGTTGCGTAGTAAATTGTACGATATAGAGTTGCAAAAGAAAAATGGTGATATTGCAGCAAAGCGTAAAACTATGGTTTCGACTGGAGATCGTTCTGCGAAGATTCGTACATATAATTATCCGCAAGGAAGGGTTACAGACCATCGTATTGGATTGACACTTTATAACCTAAATAATATTATGGACGGAGGTGTTCAGGAGCTAATTGATGCGTTGCAGTTTGCTGAGAATGCAGAAAAACTAAAAGAAGGTTCTGGCATATAGGCAGTTAAATACATTTTTAAAAATAGTTTGTAAATACAAATAAAGACTCTATATTTGCAATCCCGAAACGGACGTAAATGAATGTTAAAGGAAAACGGACCGGTAGTTCAGCTGGTTAGAATGCCGCCCTGTCACGGCGGAGGTCGCGGGTTCGAGTCCCGTCCGGTCCGCAAAAAGCCACTCACACAAGTGGCTTTTTAATTTAAAAAGTAGAGGCCCTACTATAAAAGGCTATCCGAAAGGAAAACGGACCGGTAGTTCAGCTGGTTAGAATGCCGCCCTGTCACGGCGGAGGTCGCGGGTTCGAGTCCCGTCCGGTCCGCAAAAAAGCCACTTAATCAAGTGGCTTTTTTTATTTCTTAGATTTTAATGTCGCCATTTGCTCACTCGTTCAGTTTTGTTTTCTAATTGTGAGGCAAATGATCTGATTCTAGATTTTAATAAAAGCTTTCTTCCTGCTATGTTTCTGGCGAAGATCAGGTCGCAAGGCCCAACAAGTCTTAACCATTCATTCTTAAAGTATTCAGCTGAAGCTTTATTTCTGCTTAATATTTCGGGTACCGCATGATAATCTTTTTGTTTGAAGAAACGCATTAATATCCCTTTTCTGATAATAAAGTACCGTGGGTTATCAATCGGTGCGAGGATTTCTTGTAAACCATTGATAAATGCACTGCGTTCGAAAGAGGTACCACCATCAAGATGACAAAGTACAGCTCCATCATTATCTATAGATGAGACAACTAAAAGACTTGTGCTTTCCGTTTTAATAACTCCGATTCTTATCAGACTATTCAATAATACTTCCCCAATTTTTTGTATATCTTTTGAAAGATCCCTGTATTTAACATATAGGAGAAGTGTTTTCAGTGTTAATCTACCAAATAGTAGAAAGCCAATTATTCCTGTAACTTTAAGAAAGCCGAGTATGTCACCCATTGATCTCAACTGTCTGACGGTACTTATTATCATTTCAAAAAAAATAGATAGACCAAAGGATAGACTTGCAGTGAAATTGGCAATTGTTTTATTGAGGTAAGACTTTTTTAAAGTTTTATAAGGTTGATTTTTTAAAAATGGAATCTTAATCTCTTCTACAAGAGAAATCCCTTTTTTTAGTCCCTCATCCCATTGGTATTTTAATAATTTACGATCTGCAGCACAGCGCATCGTATCCATATTTTTTTTATTAATGTCTTCACTAAGTTGAAAGTGACTGGGGATATTTAGTCGGCCAGCTCCATTTTCTATACCTCCATCTTTTCTAAATGAAACGCCTACAAAGCTTTTAAATCTTCTTTTTAAAAGGTGGATATCTTCCCCACCCATTGCTGAAGTGGGGTCTACACAGGCCAGGTGCCAAATATTTCCTGTTTTATCCATAGTGCCCCGATGTGTTCTGATAGCTCTGCCGCGCATCTGGTTAGAAGAAACAAAGGACCCCACAAAACTTGCCAGAATCAAGGTATTAATAGCTGGAGCATCCCAACCTTCTCCTAGTAGTGATTTTGTGCCTATTAAGACCTCTATCTCTCCTTGTTGGAAAATATGTGTTATTACATGAACGATATCATGTTTTAACTGTTCAGATGGCTCAATTAATATGTAATTTTCATCGAAAGGAACTGGATTACAGATGATATTTTTGATGTTGATTTTTTTGACTTGCAGTTCAAAAGCAGAATAAGCTGCCTTAGGGATGATGACAATGGAGCCTGTAAGTATTCCAATCTTAATATTCGAACTGTTTTGGCGCCTAAGCTTTTCAAAGATTGTCATCACTCCAATCTTAGTAAGCTCCAGATTGTTTTCTGTAGTATTTACATAAAATTCTTTTCTGATAAAGTCAGATAGAATTACCAATCTAAGTGTAGAACCTAATTGATTATACTCAAAATTAACAATCTCTTGTATGCCAGTTAATTTGCTGACGCTGGATGTTAATATGCTAGTGAGTCGTTTGTTTCTAAATAGATTTACTTTTTTGTTCTCTATAGCTCCTTTTCTGCTAAGTTTATGTTCCAGTGTTTTTTGGTGTTCTTCAGAGGCTTTAAAATTTAAGTCATCCCCGAATAGGTAGAATTCTAAAAATGTTTGCGCCCAATGATAATTGAACTCTGGAATTTTTAAGCCCTTTTCACCTATAATTTCAATATGACTTTCAGGAATTTCCTGTCCATTAGCATTTAGGAAGACAAGCGAAGAAGAATAAAAGGCGAGATTGGTATATATCCATTCAAGGTGGTCAGTCGGTTTAATCCAAACAGGGTGATTAGTTATAGCAGAAATGATTATTTCGTCATTTTTTATTTCTTCAAAAATCGCTTTTATACCAGTTCTAAAGTTAATAATATGTTGATTTTCAGATGTGGAAGGCTGTGCGTAATAAATATAATCCTGATGTGGACAGAGGTCTTCTTCTATAATTAATTCAGGGACTGAAATCTCTATATCAACTGGCCCATTTAATTCAGTATATCTATGCCATTCCAAAGGTGTTACATCATAAGGGGGAGTAGCAGTAAGACCTACAATGGTAGGGTCAAGGCTTTCTTTTACTTTGGTTAATGTTTGCCACCATTCGTTTTTAAGATGATGGGCTTCATCTACTATTATTAATCCAATTTCCTGCTTTTTCAAGCTATTAACGATATTAATTAAATTCCTATTGGATGATTTACCTTGATTATTTTCAATAACATCCTCTTCGGATTCAAAATCCTCATCCACATCCTTGATGTTATTGCAGGCAGCGTGTAGTCCTTGATAAGTAACTACTGTCATAAATTTCGGATTATAAATATCCTGAGAAATCCAATCCGGAGTAATATCTGTTTGAAGAAATAATTCGCAGAATCTATGGATCCACTGATTGCGGATTGCCGTAGTTGGAGCTAGAATTAAAGTCGGCTTATTAATTCTTAACGCAACCTCTAAACCTAATATGGTTTTCCCTGAACCTGGCGGAGCGATGATGTGTAAATGCCTGTCATTTAAATATTCATTCAGACTGTTAAGTACGCGCTGTTGATATTTTCTCCAGGTATATTTGAACTTTATTGGATATGGAAATTTTGTCAAGTCGAAAGCTTAAAATTTAAAGCAACAAGTTAATAATTTCAATCATATCAGAATATTTGTTTGACGATAAATCTGGATTCTTATGAATCTAAAATAATACACATAAATATTATCCCAGAATAAGTATATCTTCAAACTTTGGTGTCATTATCAATAACACCTCAATACTTGGTTCATAAAAGCTAAAGTTAATGCCGGAAGAGAAAAGTAAGATTGTGCTATTGTTTAAGGAAATCCAGTACGGGAATAAGGCTGCATTTGATGAGCTTTTTGTCCTATATTACAATAAGGTACTGGCTTTCGCAAGACAATATATCAAACAGCGTGAAAGCGCGGAGGAGGTGACCTCTGAACTTTTTGTGAGAATATGGCTTAAGCGAGAAGGCTTATCAAAAGTACTCAATCCAGAGGTTTATTTATATATATCAGTTAAGAATGCTTGTCTTAATCTGAATAGGTCTGATAGAAAACGGTACCTATTATTTACAGAACAGCCTGCTGAACAATCATTAGAGCAGATATCAGATAAGTTCAATTTTGTAGCAGAGGATAAGGAACTCATGAAGTTACTTGATCTGGCGGTTGAGGCACTTCCAAAACAACGTAAGTTAATATTTATCCTCATTAAAGAGCATGGGTTAAAGAGCAGTGCTGTTGCTAAGATTTTAGGGATTTCAATAAGAACAGTTGAAAATCAACTTTATAAAGCAGTAAAGACATTAGCTGACTCTATTAGTGGTTATTTAGGGTACCATCCGCAGGTGAAAATATCCAGAAAGCAGCCACTTTCAGATCTTTCATTATTTTTTTTGTAATGAAGTAAGTAATCTGCAGCTTATACGTGTCTTTAAGTTATAAGCTTCTAAATGATGAAAAGAGAAAAGTTTTTAGAAATGTTATCCAGAAAACTATCTGGAGAAATCTCTGCTGAAGACAGAAGGGTGTTTGATAGGGTAATCGAGAATAATGAAGAATATAAATCTCTATCCATAAAATTTTACCGATACTTCAGCCACAAAGAAAGCCCTCAGACAAATACAGATCAACTTGGTCATATATGGAAAATGATTAAAGCGGCTGATAATGAAAGTATAGGGGAGAGGTTTGATTATTCGACACCAAAAAACAATCCGTTTTTTAATACGTCCTTTATGAAAATTGCTTCGATGCTGATTCTTTTTATTAGTGTTGGTCTGTTGGTGAATCATCTGATAAATAAAGATCATGGTCTAAGCCTCAATAAGGTAGTAGCAAATGATGAGAAAATTTTTAAAATGCTTGATGATGGAACTGGGATATGGCTAAACAAAAAATCTACAATAAGCTATAACAAAGCCTTTGGCAAGAACAAACGTGAAATCACCTTAGATGGGGAAGCATATTTTGATGTAGCTAAAAATAGCCAAGTCCCATTATTTATACATGTTGGGAATATTGAAATAGAAGTTAAAGGGACAGCTTTTAATGTGAATGCATACAAAAGTATCCCTGAGGTACAGATTGCATTGATCAGAGGTTCAATTCAGGTAACAGATAGGCTGAACAATAATAACAAGGTGCAACTTAGGCCTAATGAAAAACTTATCTATTCTAAGCCGCAAAGCGGTATTCGAAATGACTTCCGGGTACTTTCAATGAACTCAAATTTATTGTCAATGGATACGAAGTGGGTAGCTGATACATTAGTCTTCCATAAAGAAAAGCTTAAGGATCTTGTGGTAAAAATGGAGAGGAAATATGATCTTAAGATAGAAATACGAGGTAAGCAATTAAAGGAAAAGCGATTTAGTGGAACATTTACCAATGAAACCATTCAGCAGGCGCTAGAAGCACTCAAACTTTCCTACCCATTAACTTATACGATCAATAATAGATTGGTAGTAATAAATGACTAGGGATGAGTAGATACATCATACTTCTGTTAGTGATATTTGCCCATGCTAAACTTTATGGACAAGATCGAAAATTGACATTAAACCTAAAGGATCAGCCTATTTCTTCCTTATTTAAACAAATTGAAGATCAATGTAGGTACAACTTCGTTTATAGTGATGAAGTGGTTTCAGATACAATGAAGATATCCATAAATGTAGTAAATGGGACTGTTAGACAGGTATTGGCAAAAGTTCTGTTAGAAAATGGGTTTACCTATCAAATGGTATCAGATAAACTGATTGCAATCGGACGCAAGAAACAAATATCAATAGAAGATGATCAGACTTTAAAAGTGACTCTTAAAGGAACGATAGTTGATCAAAAGGGAAAGGGAATCCCATTCGCATCCATCGGTTTTTTTGAAGCTGATGTACTGTTGGGAGGTATTGTAAGTGGAGAAACCGGCAAGTATCAGTTCTCCCATAAATTTATTCCAAAGAATCGTTACGTTTTAAAAATCTCGTCAATTGGCTATCAGCCATTGAAACTAGAATTTGTATATCCTGACACCGTAATGGTTCGACGCATTGTAATTAATGAAGATCAGCAGACACTAAAAACTGTAAATATTACCAGTGCAAGACCATTGATAGAAAGAAAAACTGATCGCTATATTGTTAATGTAGATGGAAGTGCTTTAGGGACAGGTAATAATGGGCTCGAAGTGCTCCAGAAATCTCCAGGAATCTGGGTTGGAAGTGATGGTTCAATCAAGATCAGAGGAAATCAGTCAGTAATGGTAATGATAAATGATGTCGTTCAAAGGATGTCAGAGAATGATCTTGCTGAATATTTGCGCACATTGAGATCGGAAGATATCAGTAAAATTGAAATTATCTCTAGTCCCCCATCAGAATTTGAAGCTGCAGGTTCTGGCGGTATTATTCATATCGTACTAAAAAAAACTCGTAAAGATGGGTTGATCGGATCATTATATAGTCAGTATCGGCAACAGGAAAAAAGACCTGCCTATGGGGCTGGAGTTTCATTAAATTATAAACTTAAAAGCCTTTATCTTTCAGGAAGTGTATCTGCCGGAAAAGATGAAAGCGACTATGTTGCTAGTACTAAAATCAGTTATCCAAACCAGGACTTTTATTCGAGTAATACAAATAGGTACAACAACAATGGGAGATTAATGTACAGGATTGGAGCAGCTTATGATATTAATAAAAACCAGTCAATTGGGGTTCAATCAGTAGGCACTGAAAACAAAATGAATCAGTATTTTGATACTAATATTTCTTTTATTGGTGTCCAATCCTTAACAGGAATTGCAAAATCTGAATGGTTCAGAAGGCCCTCGTTTAATGGAACAACATTTAATTACTCATTAAAAATGGATAGTTTAGGCTCGGGTTTAAAGGTTATTGCCGATTATCTCAATAGTACCAGGACTGAGTTGAATAATTTTATTTCTGTATATACTTTAACCCAGAAAAATTCGCATTATCGTAATAATACACCGAATAAGACTAATCTTTATAGTTTGCAGACCGATTATACCAAGGTTTTTAAAAATACATTTTCTTTTAAAGCAGGCCTTAAGTTTGCAAGCACTAAAAGGGATAATGAAGTCTTGAATGAGAATTTTATCAATGGAAACTGGGAATTGAACTCTAATTTGAGTAACCGTTTTATTTATAAGGAAAATCTTTCGATGGCTTATGTGTCTTTAGAAAAAGCCTGGGGTAAATTAAGTGCCAAGTTTGGTTTAAGAGCTGAACATACAGGTATGGATGGAAATTCAATAACTGGAAATGAAAAATTTAAAAGGGATTATTTAGGTTTTTTTCCTTCAGTTTTTATTTCCCAAAAATTGAATGAGCAAAAGGGGAGTGCGGTTTACCTAAATTATTCCAGAAGACTACAGCGACCATCTTTTTCGGATCTTAATCCATATAGGCTACAGTTTGATGATTACCTTACGCAACTTGGAAATCCAAACCTTACACCTGAATATACTCACAAGCTTGAAATTGGAACGGTCTTTTGGAAAGGCTTCTCAGCTGACATCTATTTTGCGTTAACAAATGATAAAATTGGCCAATTGGCTAATCCGGTTGAAGGGAATGTTATCGAATATCAGAGAAGAAACTTTGATAGTAGTAATGAATATGGCTTTTCTTTTAATGCCCCAATTAAAATCATGAAGGGCTGGACGACAAACAATTCAGTAGCAGGTTATAACCTTAGTTACAATCTTGATGGCTACCGGATTAGACAGTCGACATTCTATGCCAGATCCCAACATCAGGTTGAGTTGAAAGGATTGTTCGATTTGGAGGCATCGGTTGATTACCGCTCTCCATATGTTAGTGCAAATTCAAAAATAGCCTATCAACTCTATACTGACCTGGGTATGTCCAAAAGGTTCCTTGACAAAAGTTTAATGTTGCATTTTTCTATATCAGATCCATTTAACACTTCAAGAGAAATGGATTTAACAGAGTTTTCCGGAACTAGAATAGATTTCTACCAGAAAAGACCTACACGCACTTTTAGCTTATCGGTAAATTATAATTTTAGTTCAGGTAAAAAATTCAGTAATAAAAAGATTGAGCAAAGTAATGACGAAGAAAAGCGAAGAATTGGAAACTAATCTTTGTTCTAGATGCTGTGTTTAACTTAATAGTTCTTGCATGTCTCTGTCTGCTGTAGGGATTTTCTTTAAGAAATCATCAAATCCCGTATTTTCTTGAGAACTGTACATACCATAAGCATCAAGGATGTAGCCAATTTGTTTATCCTTATCTTCTAATATATAAAGTACAGCATTGTCTCCAGGGTCAGAATCCCCCTCAAAACGATATGTTTTTATTATTGATAAATCTTCAGGGCTATATATTTTTTGGCCGACACCTTGCATCTTACCGTGGTCAGTCATTTTTATCTCATTGTCTATTCCTTTAAGTCTCAGTTTCTCTAAAATCTGGCTTAAGGTGTTCATTTCTGCTGGATGTTCCATAATAGTAGGTTATGGTTATAAAACATCTGGATTATAAAATAGTTTGATCTGATTGAAAAAACCAACTGTTTCATCTCGTATAGTTATATGAAAATAGGACAATGATTACAGGATAATTACAGGATGATCACTATCTGACGACTTGGTTGCGCTACCCTTGAGCTACCCTTGCGATAGGGTTGAGATACCTTAGGGGTAGCTTAACGGTAGCGTAACGGTAGCTCAAGGGTAGCGCAACCCTGTAATCATCCAGTAATTATCTGGTAGTTATATTGTAATTATCTCAAAGCTTTCAGGATGTACAAAGGCTGCGCCCTATAGGTATAAAACAAGAAAAGGGTTACATCAAATTGATATAACCCCTTTCCGTATAATAATATTCAAGTGTTTTTTACAAGGCAAAAGCTACTTTTACTTTATCTACAAAATCAAGTTTTTCCCAGGTAAACAAATCAACCGTAACCACCTTCTCTTCACCATTTGGAGTTTTGAAAGTTTTGGTAACTGTTTCTGGTTTACGTCCCATGTGTCCATAAGCAGCAGTTTCACTATAAATAGGATTTCTTAGCTTTAAACGTTGTTCAATAAAATAAGGGCGCATGTCAAAAATGCCTTCTACTATTCTAGCAATTTCACCATCCGTTTTATTCACTTTGCTTGTTCCGTAAGTATTGATGTAAATACCCATTGGTTTAGCCACACCAATTGCATAACTCACCTGTACAAGGATCTCGTCAGCAATACCAGCAGCAACCAGGTTTTTAGCAATATGACGCGTCGCATAAGCAGCACTTCTATCTACTTTACTTGGATCTTTTCCAGAGAAAGCACCACCACCATGTGCACCTTTACCGCCATAAGTATCAACGATGATCTTACGACCCGTTAAACCAGTATCACCATGTGGACCACCGATTACAAACTTACCGGTTGGGTTGATGTGATATTCAATCTTATCGTTAAATAAATGTGCGTATTGTGGGTATTTCGTTATGATACGAGGAATTAGAATATCAACAAGATCTTTTTTGATCTTAGCCAGCATTACTGCTTCTTCATCAAAATCATCATGTTGAGTAGAAATTACAATCGCATCAATACGAACAGGCTTATTGTCGTCGGAATATTCTAAAGTTACCTGAGATTTAGCATCTGGACGTAAATAAGTGATTTCTTTACTTTCTCGTCTGATGATAGCTAGTTCCTGCAATAAAGTATGCGAAAGGTCTAAAGCCAATGGCATATAGTTTTCAGTCTCATTGGTGGCATAGCCAAACATCATTCCCTGATCACCTGCACCTTGTTCTTCTTTACTCGAACGATCAACCCCCTGATTAATGTCCTGCGATTGCTCGTGGATAGCCGAAAGGATACCACAAGAATTTGCTTCAAACATATATTCACTTTTTGTATAGCCGATCTTTTTGATTACATCACGTGCGATTTGCTGTACATCAAGGTAAGTTTTAGACTTTACCTCTCCTGCAAGAATCACCTGTCCGGTTGTAACCAGTGTTTCACAGGCTACTTTTGAGTCTGCATCAAAAGCCAGGAAATTATCAATAAGTGCATCTGAAATTTGATCCGCAATTTTATCTGGATGACCTTCAGAAACAGACTCTGATGTAAATAAGTAAGACATTGTAAATAATTAATTTAATGAGTAAACAATTATATAAAATGGAGGGTGACCCTGTGAAACAGGTAGTAAATCGAAGTGTATAATAGGTTAGCACTTTTTTTTACGTGGTTGCAATCCCGCTATTCTTAACATAGCATCGCAAATCAGTCCACTTTAATAGTGCAAAATTACACTATATATTTAAATAGTCAAAAAATATCGATTATTTTGTAGCCTATTAATTTGGAAGATCTTGTCGAAGCAAAATATACTATTCATAATAAATCCGATATCAGGGGGAAAAGATAAACTAAAGATCCCTTCTTTGATTGATGCAAACCTGGACCGTTCAAAGTTTAATGCAAATTTTGCTTTCACTGAGTATGTTGGTCATGCTTCAGAAATTGCAGAAGAGGCTGCGGGTAAAAACTTTGATATTATTGTTGCTGTTGGTGGAGATGGGACAATTAATGAGGTGGCCGGAAAAGTAATGGAGCAAAACAAAATTCTAGGTGTCCTGCCTTTTGGATCTGGAAATGGTTTAGCAAGATTCCTTAAAATCCCAATGAATACCGTAAAAGCCATAAAGGTAATTAATAATTGCAACGTAGCTGTGATTGATTCGGCGACCTTTAATGATAGATATTTTTTTAATATGGCGGGTATGGGGTTTGATGCACATATCAGCTCGGTATTTGCAGGCAATAAAGGGCGGGGATTAAGGGGCTATGTGAAACTTGGACTTAAAGAAGTGTTAAATTATAAACCTCAAACCTACCGAATTGTTATTGATGGGATGGAGTATATAAGAACAGCATTTGTAATCAGCGTAGCAAATTCATCACAGTACGGAAACAATGCACATATCGCACCTGCGGCATCAGTTACCGATGGGTGGCTTGATGTATGTATTGTGAAGGAATTTCCTATGTATAAATTGCCTGTGCTAGCATATGAAATGCTAAGTGCAAAAACTGATAACTCTAAATTGGTAGAAATTATCAAAGGAAAAAACATACACATAACTAGGATACAGGAAGATGCGATACATATAGATGGAGAGCCTTTTTTTATGGGTAAGGAAATCGATGTATCTGTGAAGCCTTTATCTTTAAACATTATTATACCTGATTATGAAGCCTAGAAAGAAATCATTAAGCGACCTTGGTGGAATTATGTTTTCAACGGATCCTGATTTTGTATTTGAAGAGGAAAGTAATCAGCCTGCAGAAGCATTACCAAATAATCAACAAGATTTAAGAGTAACACTTGATAAGAAGAATAGGGGAGGGAAGGCAGTTACACTTGTAACAGGCTTTATTGGTACGGAAGATGAACTTCAGAAATTAGGTAAGATGCTGAAAACCAAATGTGGAGTAGGCGGATCCGCTAAAGATGGGGAGATGATTGTTCAAGGAGATTTTAGAGATAAAGTGATGCAATTATTGCAAAAAGAAGGTTACAAAGTGAAAAAATCTGGCGGATAAAATCGCCTCGTAAAATAGGTGTAATCTTCTGTAAGTCAGCAGATTGCCTGTTAGTGTATCGACAACAATAAGTAAATTTTTTCAAGAAAAACCATGCGTTTTCCCTTTTAATCTGTATAACTTTGTCGGACTAACTTATTATTTATGAGCAAAGCGTTTATGCTTAAGCCTGATTTGAGCTATCTGAATTTGGATTCGGATAAGGCTCTATTTCAGCTTAATGTAGCACAATTGGTTGAAGAGGCCTTGAAAAATGGAGAGGGTACACTTGCCGATAGCGGGGCATTGGCAATTGACACTGGAAAATTTACCGGGCGTTCTCCAAAAGACAGATTTATTGTTTGTGATGATATTACGCAGGACACCGTTTGGTGGGGTGATATTAACATTAAATTTGATCCGGAAAATTTTGATTCAATTCTGAAGAAGATCACAACGCATCTGAATCAGAATGATTTTTATGTGAGGGACGCGTATGCTTGTGCGGATCCTAAATATAAAACTACCATCAGAGTTATTACGGAAACGGCTTATCAGAATCTTTTTGCCAACAACTTATTTTTAAGATTAGGAGATGAAGAAATTATTTCTAAGCCAGAATGGACTATTATCGCCGCACCAAAGTTTCTTGCTGATCCGGCGGTTGATGGTACCAGGCAGCCCAATTTTTCTATTCTAAACTTTACTAAAAAGATGATTTTGATTGGTGGATCAGGATACACAGGTGAAATCAAGAAGGGTATCTTTTCGGTGCTAAATTTTATTTTGCCTGAACAAAGACAAACATTATCAATGCACTGTTCTGCAAATATTGGTAAGGATGGTGATACTGCGATCTTTTTTGGACTTTCAGGTACTGGAAAGACAACATTGTCTGCAGATCCTGAAAGATGCTTGATTGGTGATGATGAGCATGGTTGGAGTGAAGATAGCGTATTTAATTTTGAAGGAGGGTGTTATGCAAAATGTGTAGATCTGACCGTCGAAAAAGAACCGCAAATCTTTAATGCTATAAAATTCGGGTCATTGCTTGAGAACACGAATTACTTTCCGCAAACGCGTACTGTAGATTTTTCTAATATAGATAAGACTGAGAATACAAGAGTCGCTTACCCAATTGAATACATTGATAATGCAGTAATACCATCTATTGGTGGAATGCCTAAAAATATTTTCTTTTTAACAGCAGATGCTTTTGGTGTATTGCCTCCAATCTCTAAATTAACACCCGGTCAGGCTATGTTTCATTTTATATCGGGTTATACAGCTAAAGTGGCAGGAACAGAAGCAGGAGTTACAGAGCCTCAGCTTACCTTCTCCGCTTGCTTTGGTAAAGCTTTTTTACCGTTGCATCCTACACGTTATGCAAGTCTGTTGGGTGAAAAGATGCATGAGCATAAGGTGAATGTATGGCTAATTAACACAGGATGGAGTGGAGGTGCTTATGGTGTAGGGAAACGGATGAAACTGGCCTATACTAGGGCCATGATATCGGCAGCACTGAGAGGTGATTTTGATAACATCGATTTTGAAGCGGATCCAGTATTTGGCTTATGTATTCCGGTTGGTTGTCCCAATGTTCCTGCGGAAATTCTGAACCCTAGAAATACTTGGGCAAATGCGAAAGAATATGACCAAAAAGCAAACGAACTGGCTTTGGCCTTTGTGAACAATTTTAAGCAGTTTGAGGCAAGTGCTACAGAAGAAATGCTAGCATCGGCCCCTAAAGTTGTTGAAAACGCACATTAAACGCATTTTTTTTCCGAAAAATTTGCATATCAATTTTTTTTTAGTTTTAATTGCGAAAGATTGTCTCTCCACCGGGACAATCTTTTTTAATTATACTAACTACGTGAAGGGAAATACTCGGGGTAATACACTAACAATTATTTAATTTGGTATTAAAATCAAAGTTATAAATTTGTTGTAACAACAATTGTTTATAATGGTCGTTGTGTGTATTACAGATTATTTATCTAATTTTAAAAAACAAAGTACTAAAAACTAAAAAACTAAAAAAAAATGGCAAACGCACCAAAACCGACAACAGTAAAAAAAGAAAGCTCTACAGCTTCGAATTTATTCGCTACGTTAACTATTCCAATTTGTATCATCATTGGGATATGTATTTTTAAGTTTATCCTTGGAGATCCAAAAAACTTTATTGATGATAACATTGAAAATTTACCAAAAGTTGGAAACTATGCAGGTATGGCATATAAAGGTGGTCCGATTGTAGCAATTTTGATCGGATTGTTGCTAATGGTTATTGTGTTTTCAGTGGAGAGAATGATTGTCATTGGTAAAGCTACTGGTAAAGGAAGCTTAGATGCATTCATCAAAAAAATTCAAGCTTTGTTAAACGCAAACAACATTGAGTCTGCAATGGCTGAGTGTGATAAACAACAAGGTTCTGTTGCTAACGTTATTAAATCGGGTTTGAAAAAATACCGTGAAATGGAAGTTGAACCAAACATGGATACAGATCAGAAATGTTTAGGTATTCAAAAAGATATTGAAGAAGCAACAACTTTAGAAATGCCAATGTTAGAGCAAAACTTAACTGTAATTGCTACTTTGGTTTCTATCGGTACATTAACAGGTCTATTAGGTACAGTAACAGGTATGATCAAGGCCTTCGCTGGTTTGGCTAACTCTGGTGCTCCGGATCAAGCTGCACTTGCTGTAGGTATTTCTGAAGCCCTAATGTGTACAGCTACAGGTATCGGTACTTCAACTCTTGCAATTATTATGTACAACATCCTTACTTCTAAAATTGATAAGTTGACTTATGCAATTGATGAAGCAGGTTTCAGCATCATCCAGACTTACGCTAGTACGCATAAATAAAAAATAATGAATTTTTTTTACCGGCTTTATGGAAAACCGGGGGAATAAACATCATTAGTTTAAAACATTAGTAATTTTAAAAAATTATGCCAAGAGCAAAGGTCCAAAGAAAGAGTACTGCGATAGATATGACCGCGATGTGCGACGTATCTTTCTTATTGCTGACTTTCTTTATATTAACAGCAACTGCACGTCAGCCTGACCCTTTGGAAGTAACCATTCCTTCATCAACCTATAAACTTAAGGTTCCTGATTTGGATATGGGGATATTGTCAATAGGTAAAGGACAAGTGTACTATGAAATCATAGGGAAAGACATTAAAATGGCTACGCTGGACAAGATGGGCGAGAAATACAACATCAAGTTCAGTCCTGAAGAAAGAGAACGTTTTGGTGTAATCGGAGCGTTCGGTGTTCCAATCCAGAATTTACAACAGTTCATTCAACTGGATGGAGATAAAAGAGCAGCTTTCCAAAAGTCATTACAAGGTATTCCTACAGATTCAACCAACAATCAGTTGGCTGAATGGATTCTGCAATCGCGCCACTCTGTTGCGGAACTTCATTCTACACAAATGCGTGTAAGTATTAAAGGAGATGGGGCTGAAGAATATCCATCGATTAAAAAGGTTGTAGATATCCTTCAGAAACAGAAAATTAACAAATTCAGTTTAATCACATCTGCCGAAGGCGGTGCGGAATAATAATTATATATTATGGCAGAATTAGATACCTCCGGTGGGGGGAAAAAAGGTAAAAAAGTAAGAACCAAGAAACAAAGTACCAAAGTAGATTTAACTGCGATGGTGGATTTGGCTTTCTTGTTGATCACTTTCTTTATGCTTACTACTTCCCTATCGAAACCAATTGCAATGGACATTGCAAAGCCTGATAAAGAAGACAATTCAGTAGAAAGAAATGAATTGCGTGCTTCAGAAACCATGACCATCTTATTGGGTAAAAACAATAAAGTGGCCTGGTATATGGGAGAAGCAAAAAATGCTCAACCTACTATTGAAAACTTTTCTGATATCAGAAAATCAATATTAGATAATAAAAAGAAAGTAGCAGATGCTACTGGTGGAAGGCAGATCATTATGGTGATTAAACCAACTTCAGGAGCTACTTATAAGAATTTTGTTGATATTATGGATGAGCTGGCGATTACTAAAATCAAAACAGCACCAGCAATTGATGATGAAAACATCACTGATGGTGAAAAGGATTTCATGAAACAGGGCGGAATTTTATAATAAAAACAAATTAACGATATTAAAAATTTAAGCTATGTTTGGTTCTAAAATAGACTTACTAAAGACAGAGTGGCTTGATGTTGTATTTGCAAATAAGAATAAGAAATACGGAGCTTATGAGCTACGTAGAGAAAATGGCGCAAATACCACCAAGGCTCTAGTCCTCGCATCATCAGTATTTATACTGTTGTTTGTGGCGCCTAAGCTCGTAGGCTTGATCAAAGGCAAGTTGCCCGAAGACGAGATAGTAAAACAGGTAGAGGTTACGGTTGCACCACCTCCACCTGTAAACCCGGAGACACCTCCGCCACCACCGGTTGAGCCACCGCCGCCGAAACAAGATCAGGTGAAATTCCCTCCTCCGATTGTAAAACCGGATAATGAGGTAGTAGATAAAGAACCTGTTCAAATTGAGGATTTGAAAAAAGCTGACCCTGGTCAGAAAACCATTGAAGGTGATCCAACAGCTGATATAGTTATCGCTGGTCCGGTTGGAGATGGTCCGAAACAGGCAGCGGTAGTGGAAGATACTAAAGTTTATGACTTCGTAAGTATCGAAACTCAGCCAGGCTTCCCAGGTGGTATGGAGAAATTCTATGCTTATCTGAAGAAAGCGGTAAGATATCCTGCAATGGCACAAGAGAATAACATTCAAGGTAAAGTTTTCTTATCTTTCGTAGTAGAGAAAAACGGATCTTTGACAGATATTAAAGTGGAAAGAAAACTTGGTGGTGGTACCGATGAGGAAGCCATCAGAGTACTTAAAGCTAGTCCACGTTGGACTCCGGGTATCCAAAATGGTAAACCGGTACGTGTGAAATATAATATTCCAATTAGCTTTACCTTATCAAATTAGAATGTTTAATTTTAAAACATTTATGCAGAAATCGCCTCAACAGCGATTTCTGTTCATTTTAGGCCTGGTCATGTTTTTCTTTTACATCGTACTAGGAGGGATGTTGATCTTTGGAAATCAAGTACTCAACCAGATAGAGACGAAATATCGAATTATGTTAGGCTGCCTGTTGATTGTCTATGCATTGATTCGTTTCGTGCGCTTAATAAATCAGAAACCTGAAGAGGATTAGCAATTAATGCTTAACAAATGAAGAATCTTAGTTTTGTACTCTTACTAGCTGTTTTTGTTGCTTGTAAACAGAAACCAAAACCTGCAAATGAAGTGCAGGAAACACGTACTTCAGGTACGATTAGTGTGTTGGTCGATGAATCTTTTTCGGAAGTATTGGCCGACCAGATTGAAGTATTTAAAACAGATTATCCGGATACAAAATTCACGCTTGTTGAAGGGAATGAACAAAAAATAATACCCACTTTCTTAAATGATAGCATCCGCGTGATTGTCATGTCAAGGATGCTTACTGACGCTGAAGATAAGGTATACCGGAATCGAAGTATTGTTCCAAAAACATCCAGATTTGCAATAGATGGAATTGCATTAATTACGAATAAAGAGAACCTGGATAGCAATATTACTGTAAATGAAGTCGTTAATATACTAAAGGGGACTTCTACAAATGGTAAACAGTTGGTGTTTGACAATGCCTACTCCAGTACATTGCGTTATTTTAAAGACCTGGCAGGTATTAAGGCCTTGCCGGCAAAAGGCATTTATACTTTAAACACCAACAATGATGTGATTAAATATATCGCAGAGAATAAGGGATTTATTGGTGTTTTAGGGGTGAACTGGCTTATTGATAATAAGAAAGAAATGGCCGGTGATTTGGATAAAGTAAAAATGATGGGAGTGAAAAATCTCAAAGGTAAAAAAGGTGATGATCAGTTCTATAAACCTGTTCAGGCGAATTTAATTAGTGGAATTTATCCTTTTTTAAGGAACATATATATTATCAATGCAGAGGGCAGAGATGGATTGGGAGCTGGGTTCGCGACCTGGTTGGTAAGTCCGAGGGGACAACTGATTGTACTCAAATCCGGATTGGGGCCACATAAAATGGCTTCTCGTGATTTTAATTTTAAGAATACAAACTAAATTTTATATTTGAACTTTGAAGCCCCACGTGGATGGACTTCTTGATAACTAAAAAACAATATACGAACCATGAAAATGACAAAGAAAGCGATAACCTTAAGTTTAGGTTTAGTAGTGATGGGTTCTGCCTCTTTTGCTCAGAGCTTAAGTGACGCAAAGAAGGCAATAGATGCCGAGCAGTATCAGAAAGCCGCTTCAATGCTTAAAACACTTGTAAATTCACAAGCTAGCAAAGGAGAGAATTATTATAATTTGGGTGAGGTTTATTTGCGTATGGAGTATGTGGATTCAGCTCGTGCTGTATTTACAAAAGGTGTAACTGCAGATCCAAAAAATTCATTAAACTATATCGGTTTAGGTGAAGCAGATTTAATTGATAACAATGCTGCTTCTGCAAAAACTAATTTTGCAAAAGCTGTTGATGTGTCATCAAAGAAAGACTGGGTTCCTCAGCTATATATCGGAAAAGCATATATCTCAACTGATAAACCAGATTTTGAAGCAGCCTTACCTTATTTACAGAAGGCAGAAGAATTGGATGACAAAGATAAAGATGCGGAAACTTTCTTGGCACTAGGCGATTATTATGCTTTACAAAAGAAAAATTCCGAGGCTTTACAAAACTATATGCGTGCATTAAATATCAACGAATCGTTGGTTAGAGCTACTGTTCAAATTGGCCGTATGTACAAAGAGTCAAGAGCTTTTACAGAGTCAGAAGAGCAATTAAAAGAAGCAATTTCAAAAGATCCTAATTATGGACCTGCTTACCGTGAAATTGCTGAACTTTATATGCAATGGGCACTTCAAATGGCGAATGAGTTTGAGGCCAGATCAGCTCAGGCTACTGAGAATTACAAAAAATATATCGACTTAACTGATAATTCATTTGAATCGAAATTACGTTATGCTCAGTTCTTGTTTTATGCAAAAGATTATAAAACATTACAAGAAGTAACTTCTAGTCTTGCTGCAAGTAACCCTAACGATCCAAAAGCTTTGGTAGTTTCCAGATTACGCGGCTACTCTGCATTTGAGAATAAAAACTATCCTCAAGCTTTAGAATATATGAACGATTTCTTTGCGAAAGCAAAAGATGCTTCCCGTATAATCGCTTCAGATTATTTATACCTTGGAAGGGCACAAAAAGAAAATAAGCAAGATGATTTAGCAATGGCTAGCTTGATTAAAGCTGTTGAATTGGACTCTGCTTATGCTGAACAATTAGCTGAGGTTGCAAAAGCATTTTATGATGCAAAAAACTATCCTAAAGCAATTGAAACTTATGATGTTGTGAATAAGTACAATCCTAATGGAAAAGGTTCATTATATAATTACTTCTATCGCGGACTTGCTGGCTATTTCCTTTATGGACAAGGTTATAGTGCAAAAACCAATCCATCGAAAGATATTTTAGCTAAAGCTGATGTTGCTTTTGCAGCAGTCCTAAAAGAAGCGCCAACTACTATTGATGTATTCCTTTGGAGAGCAAGAGTAAATAACTTAATGGATAGCGATACTGAACCTACAGGATTGAAATTGCCATTCTATCAGCAATACCTGGATTCAGCGGAAGTTCGTTTGAAAAATAATGTTCAACCAGCTCCACCAGTTAAAAGTATGGTAGAAGCTTATAACCAGATAGCAGGCTTTGCTTTGTACAAAAACGATAAAGAAAAAGCTAAATTGTACTGGGATAAAGCGTTGGCATTAGAACCTCAAAATGCTACTGCATCTGAAGGATTAAAGCAATTAGCGGCACCTGCTCCTAAAGCTCCTGTTAAGAGAAAATAATTAAAATATATAATAATTGAGAAGGCAGGGTTGATATCCTGCCTTTTTGTTTTACTTTTGTCCTAAAATATTTTTTAAATGGAAACGCAAAGTGTACCTGTAGATTTTCTACCTATCATTTTTCAAGTTATTGTTGCATTAGGTTTTGTTGTTGTGACTTTAATTGCGACTCACTTTTTAGGCCCAAAAAGGAAGACCAAAGATAAACTGGAAACTTTTGAAGCAGGTATTAAAACAATTGGAAATGCGCGTCAGCCTTTCTCTATCAAATACTTTTTGGTTGCAATATTGTTTGTACTGTTTGATATTGAGGTTATTTTCATGTATCCATGGGCCGTTAACTTCCGGGAATTGGGTATGACGGGTATGATTGAGATGTTTGTA
Organism: Pedobacter sp. ASV1-7; assembly: GCF_040203335.1. NCBI lineage: Bacteria > Pseudomonadati > Bacteroidota > Sphingobacteriia > Sphingobacteriales > Sphingobacteriaceae > Pedobacter > Pedobacter sp. ASV1-7. Next base: position 86,025 of record NZ_JBEHBV010000012.1, read on the forward strand.
TTTATGGGAACCTTATTATTGGGTTTTATATACGTTTTGAAAAAGAAAGCCCTGGATTGGAATTAATCTATTTAGATCGATTCTAAATGCATATGACGTAGGCCTTTTGCTTCAAAAAATTGTAAATTTGTGGTTCATTCTTTAAAGGAATGAGCCTTTTTCGTTTTGTATCATGAGTGACATCAATATAGTAGAAGCGCCGCCAGGCATTGAAGGATCTGGCTTTTTTGCCACCTCTTTAGATAAAGTTATTGGTTTGGCTCGTTCCCATTCATTATGGCCTCTTCCTTTTGCGACTTCTTGTTGCGGTATTGAGTTTATGGCCACTATGGGTTCTCATTATGATTTCGGCCGTTTTGGGTCGGAACGTTTAAGTTTTTCTCCGCGACAGGCCGATTTGTTAATGGTGATGGGTACCATTGCTAAGAAAATGAGTCCAGTTTTGAAGCAGGTTTATTTGCAGATGGCTGAGCCTCGTTGGGTGATGGCTGTTGGCGCATGTGCGTCTAGTGGCGGAATATTTGATACGTATTCAGTTTTGCAGGGTATTGATGAGATTATTCCTGTTGATGTGTATGTTCCTGGTTGTCCACCAAGACCTGAAGCTATTTTAGATGGTTTTGGTAAAATTCAGGAATTAGTAAAGAATGAATCTTCGAGAAGAAGAAATTCGGATCAATATAAGGAAATGTTGGCTTCTTACGGAATTTTATAATGGCAGAGGTGATGAATCAAGATTTGATAACATTACTAAGCGAAAAGTTTGGTGATAAAATCATAGGTGTAAATGAGCCTTATGGCTTGCTTACTTTTGAAACAACTAAAGATGTAATTGTTGAAGTGCTGAGATTTTTGAAAGAAAGCGAAGTTGCAAACTTTAATTTTCTTACAGATATTACAGCAGTACATTATCCTGAAAAGAAACATGGAATTGCAGTGGTTTATCACTTGCATAGTATGGTGAAAAAGATCAGAGTAAGGGTTAAAGTGTATATCGATTCGCAAAATCCAACTATCCCTACAGCAACCACACTATGGAATGCTGCAAATTGGATGGAGCGTGAAACATATGATTTCTTCGGTGTGAAGTTTGAAGGACACCCTGATTTAAGAAGGATTTTGAATATGGATGATCTTGGTGTTTTTCCTATGTTGAAACAATATCCCCTGGAAGATCCAAATAGAGTAGATAAAAAAGACGAATACTTTGGTAGATAAGTTTATGAATCACAATCAACCAGTATATACAGATAATGATCCGCAGGAAGAATTGGTAACCCTTAACCTGGGGCCAACACACCCGGCAACGCATGGCGTGTTCCAGAATGTTTTACAGATGGATGGAGAGCGTATTGTGAGTGGTGTATCTACCATTGGGTATATTCACCGTGCATTTGAGAAAATTGCTGAACATAGGCCATTTTATCAGATTACACCTTTGACAGACCGTTTGAACTATTGTTCTTCACCTATTAATAATATGGGTTGGCATATGACGGTAGAGAAACTATTGAACATACAAACGCCAAAACGTGTTGATTACCTAAGGGTGATTATTATGGAGCTGTCACGGATAGCTGATCATATCATTTGCAATACGATCATCGGACAAGATACAGGAGCTACAACTACATTTTTGTACCTTTTTCAGTTCAGGGAGCATATTTACGAGATTTACGAAGAAATTTGTGGCGCACGTTTAACAACGAATGTTGGTCGTATCGGTGGTTTTGAAAGGGATTTTAATGATATCGCTTTTGCAAAGATCAATAAGTTCCTGAAAGATTTTCCTCCTGCTTTAAAAGAATTTGAAGCTTTACTAAATAGAAATAGAATCTTTATTGATCGTACTGCTGGTGTGGCAAGTGTTACCCCAGAGAAAGCATTGGATTATGGTTGGACAGGTCCTTTGTTGCGTGCAACTGGAGTTGATTATGATGTGCGTGTAAGCGAACCATATTCTTCATATCAAGATTTTGAATTTGAAATTCCAGTAGGTACAAATGGAGATATTTATGATCGCTACTTAGTGCGTAATGAGGAAATGTGGCAAAGCTTACGTCTGATAGAGCAGGCAATGGAGAAATTAAAACATGAACCTGCTGGTATTTTCCATGCTGATGTTCCTGAATTTTATCTACCTGCTAAAGAGGAAGTATACAACAATATGGAAGCATTGATTTATCACTTTAAAATTGTGATGGGAGAGATTGATGCCCCTAAAGCTGAAGTTTATCATGCTGTAGAGGGTGGTAACGGTGAGCTTGGTTTTTACCTGATTAATGATGGCGGAAGGACTCCTTACCGTCTGCATTTTAGAAGGCCTAGTTTTATAAATTATCAAATGTTTGCGCCCATGAGTGTAGGTATGTTATTGTCAGATGCCATTATCAACATGAGTAGCATGAATATTATTGCAGGAGAATTAGATGCTTAAAGTAGAAGAACAACAACCTGTAGAGTTTTCATCGGCTTTAATTGAAAAGTTTGATGAGATCGTAAAAAGATATCCGGAAGGTAAACAGAAGTCAGCTTTATTACCTATTCTGCATTTAGTGCAGGCTGAGTATGGCTGGGTTAGTGTCCCTGCCATGGATAAAGTTGCTGCTTATTTAGACATTCAGGATATTGAAGTTTATGAAGTAGCATCATTTTACACCATGTATTTCTTAAAGCCACAAGGTAAATATGTGCTGGAAGTATGTAGAACAGGACCTTGCTGTCTTGTTGGCGCGGAGAAAATTATGAACCATATTGAAAGTAAGCTAGGTGTGAAAGAAAATGAAGTAACAGCAGATGGTTTATTCAGCTGGAGAGGTGTCGAATGTATGGCGGCCTGTGGTTACGGTCCGGTTTTACAGATTGGCCCTGAATATACATTTTACGAAAACCTGAACGAGCAAAAGGTGGACAAATTGATTGAGGATTTACGCAAGAAATAATGGCCCGTCAACTATTATTAGAACATATAAACGTACCTGGCATCAATACACTTGATGTTTATCGCCAAAAGGGCGGGTATCGTTCCGTTGAGAAAGCTTTAAAGACCCTTACACCTGAAGAGGTAGTCGAAGAGGTGAAAAAGTCTGGATTGCGCGGTCGCGGTGGTGCAGGATTCCCTACGGGAATGAAATGGAGCTTTTTAGCTAAACCAGAGGGGGTTGCCCGTTATCTGGTTTGTAATGCGGATGAATCGGAACCGGGAACTTTTAAAGACCGTTACCTGATGACGTATATTCCACATGCACTGATTGAAGGTATGATTGTTTCGAGTTTTGCGCTTGGTGCAAATGTATCATACATCTATGTACGTGGAGAAATGATGCCGCAGATTCGTATTCTGGAAAAGGCAATTGCGGAAGCAAAAAATGCAGGATTTTTGGGTAAAAATATTTTAGGCTCAGGTTATGACCTGGAACTATATGTTCAGCCTGGTGGTGGAGCCTATATCTGTGGTGAGGAAACAGCATTGTTGGAATCACTTGAGGGTAAAAGAGGAAACCCAAGAATTAAACCTCCTTTTCCAGCTATTGCCGGATTATACGGTTGTCCGACTGTGGTAAACAATGTTGAATCTATTGCAGCTGTTGTTCCAATTATCAATGATGGGGGAGATGAGTATGCAAAGATTGGTATTGGCCGGAGTACGGGAACAAAATTGATCTCTGCTTCAGGTAACTTAGTTAGACCAGGTGTTTATGAGATCGAGTTAGGATTGCCTGTTGAAGAATTTATCTATTCTGATGAGTGGTGTGGCGGTATTGCTAATGGCAAACGCTTGAAAGCTACTGTAGCAGGAGGATCATCCGTGCCTGTATTACCAGCTAATTTAAGTTTGAAACTAGCCAATGGTGAGCCAAGGTTGATGAGTTATGAATCTCTATCTGAAGGTGGTTTCGCTACGGGTACAATGATGGGGTCAGGTGGTTTTATTGCTTTCGACGAAGATCAATGTATAGTTAGAAATACCTGGAATTTCTCACGTTTCTATCATCACGAGAGTTGCGGACAATGTTCGCCATGTAGAGAAGGTACTGGATGGATGGAAAAGGTATTGCACAGACTGGAATATGGGCATGGTAAGATGAGTGATATTGATTTGCTTGTTGACGTGTCTAAAAAGATAGAAGGAAATACCATTTGTCCGCTTGGTGACGCAGCAGCCTGGCCGGTTGCAAGTGCGATCAGACATTTCAGGGATGAATTTGAATGGCATGTGAATGAGCCGGTAAAGAGCTTAAGTACGAATTATGGTCTGGCAAATTATGCTGAGCCAATTGCCAAAGCCGTTACGACAGATAATTAACATCAGACAAAAGAATATCTTTAACAATGAGTGATAAAGTTAAGGTAACCATAGACGGAATAACAGTGGAAGTAGCTCCGGGTACCTCTATCCTGAATGCTGCGAGGCAGATAGGTGGAGATATTGTGCCACCAGCTATGTGCTATTATTCAAAATTAGAAGGAAGCGGTGGGAAATGCCGTACTTGTATTGTTAAGGTAAGCAAAGGTTCTGAAAAGGATCCGCGCCCAATGCCTAAACTGGTTGCATCTTGCCGTACTGCTGTAATGGACGGTATGGAAGTAATGAACATTACTTCTCCGGAAGTATTAGAAGCGCGTAGTGGTGTGGTAGAAATGTTATTGATCAATCATCCACTTGATTGCCCGGTTTGTGATCAGGCAGGAGAATGCGATCTTCAGAACCTGGGATATGAACATGGTTTGCAGAAAACAAGGTATGAGTTTGAGCGCAGGACTTTTGAGCGGATTGATATTGGCGATAAGATCCAGTTACATATGAACAGATGCATTTTATGCTATCGTTGTGTGTTTACAGCTGATCAGATTACAAATAAAAGGGTACATGGTATTCTGAACAGGGGTGATCATTCTGAAATCTCCACCTATATTCAAACGGCAGTTGATAATGATTTCTCAGGAAATGTGATCGACGTTTGTCCGGTTGGCGCTTTGACAGATAAAACGTTCCGCTTTAAGAACCGTGTTTGGTTTACAAAGCCTATTGATGCACATAGAGATTGCCCTACTTGTAGTGGTAAAGTGACTTTATGGTACAAAGGAGAAGATGTTTTAAGGGTAACAGCTCGTAAGGATGTGTATGGTGAAGTAGAAGAGTTTATTTGCAATACCTGCAGATTTGATAAGAAAAAGACTGCGGACTGGGTAATTGAACATCCTACTCCTGTTAGTGATACTTCAGTAATTTCTTCTAATCACTACGAAACTTTAAAACCATTGCCAGTAATTCAGGATAACCCTAAGTTGAAGCAAGCAAATCAGGTTGAACTAGATAAAACCACTAAATTCTAATGGATATAGCTTTTGTAATAGAAAAATTTGTACTTGTAGCTATCATTTTTGGGATAAGCCTTGTGATTGCGATGTATTCTACTTATGCAGAGCGGAAGGTGGCTGCTTTTTTACAAGATAGATTAGGCCCGGATAGAGCTGGCCCTTTCGGTATTTTACAGCCTTTGGCTGATGGTGTAAAGATGTTCATGAAGGAGGAAATCATTCCTTCGAATGCAAGTAAATGGCTGTTTATGGTAGGCCCTGGCCTGGCCATGTTAACTGCTTGTATTGGTACTGCTGTTATTCCATGGGGTAGCCCAATGCAGATTGGCGATAGATTGGTTCCTTTACAGGTAACTGATATCAACGTTGGTTTGTTATATATTTTTGGTGTGGTTTCACTAGGTGTGTATGGCGTGATGATCGGTGGATGGGCATCAAACAATAAATACTCTTTATTAAGTGCCATCAGAGCTGCATCACAAAATATCAGCTACGAAATTGCAATGGGCTTGTCTATTATAGCTTTATTGCTTGTAACAGGTTCTATGAGTTTGAAAGAAATTGTAGATGGTCAGCATGGCTGGCGTTGGAATGTACTTTATCAGCCACTAGGATTTATTTTATTTATGGTATGTTCTTTTGCGGAAACCAATAGGGCACCTTTCGATTTACCTGAGTGTGAGACGGAGCTGATCGGTGGATACCATACAGAGTATTCATCTATGAAACTGGGTTTCTACCTGTTTGCTGAATATATCAACATGTTTGTGTCGGCAGCAGTAATGGCTACATTGTATTTTGGTGGTTACAATTATCCTGGGATGGATTATATGGCCGGTTTATTAGGCCCAACCTGGGCACCGCTTTTTGGAGTAGCTGTATTCTTTGTTAAAATATTTGCATTCATATTTTTCTTTATGTGGGTACGTTGGACTATTCCTCGTTTCCGCTATGATCAACTGATGCATTTAGGCTGGAAGGTATTAATTCCTTTGGCTATAGCGAATGTGGTAATTACCGGTGTGGTGATTGCAATAATTGAAGGATTTTAACATCCACGTTTGTGGAATAATAATAAGGAGGTTTAATGGAACCATTAACCAGTAAGAAGAAAGTATTAGAACAAAAGCCCTTGACATTGGCAGAGCGCATGTATTTGCCTGCTATTGCTAAAGGAATGGCTATTACGATTGGTCACTTTTTTAAGAAAGAAGCGACGATCAGGTATCCTGAAGTAGAGCGTGAATTCTCGACTAACTTCAGAGGTATGCACTCTTTGAAAAGAGATGAAGAAGGTAGAGAGCGTTGTACAGCTTGTGGCTTATGTGCTTTATCATGCCCGGCAGAAGCAATCACGATGATTGCTGCTGAGCGTAAACCAGAAGAGAAAGATCTTTACCGCGAAGAAAAATATGCTTCGGTATATGAGATCAACATGTTACGTTGCATTTTCTGTGGCTTATGCGAAGAGGCTTGCCCGAAAGAGGCCATTTACCTGGATGGACCAATAGTTCCTTCAGATTATTTGCGTAAGGATTTCATTTACGGAAAAGATAAGCTGGTTGAACAACCATTAAATAAAAAATAAATGAGTACATCAATATTCTATTTTGTTGCCACATTAAGTATCTTCTTTTCACTGATGGTTATTTTTGCTAAAAACCCGGTGCATAGCGTGCTTTACCTGATTGTTACATTCTTTACGTTTACGGTGCATTACATTCTGCTGAATGCACAGTTTCTGGCGATAGTGAACTTTATTGTGTACATGGGGGCGATTATGGTGTTGTTCCTTTTCGTACTGATGTTCCTGAACCTGAATAAAGACAATGAACAGCTCAAGTCTACTTTGATAAAGGTTGTAGGTGTAATTGCGGGCTGCTGCCTGCTGGTAACTTTAGCAGGGGCTTTAAAGGCAACAGCAATTTCTGATCCGCTGGTATTGAAAAATCCAAATCTTGGTCTGGTAAAAAATCTTGGCAAGGAGTTATTTGGCCCATTTATGCTGCCGTTTGAACTGTGCTCTATTTTATTGCTTTCGGCAATGGTAGGGTCGATATTATTAACTAAAAAAGAGAAAGTATAATGGGCGACATTACTCATCATTTACAAGGGGTACCGCTAAACCATTACATTTGGTTAAGTGCAATCATTTTCACTATTGGTGTTATTGGTGTTTTAACACGTAGAAATGCAATTGTTATTTTCATGTCTATAGAGCTGATGCTGAATGCAGTGAATTTATTGTTAACTGCTTTTTCGGTACATAATAATGATCCATCGGGTCAGGTATTCGTGTTCTTTATTATGGCCTTGGCAGCAGCTGAAGTGGCCATAGGCTTGAGTATTATTGTAATGGTTTACAGAAATACCCAATCTACAGATATTAATGTGTTGAATCGCCTTAAGTGGTAATTATTAAGAAGAATATAAGATGATAAATTTAGTTTGGCTGGTTCCGTTGATTCCTCTTTTGGGCTTTGTTATTAATGGCCTTGGGAGAAATTCATTATCCAAAAACCTGATTGGTTTTATAGGAAGCAGTGTCATATTCATTTCGTTTGCGATAAGCCTTGGGATATTTTTTGAACTAGGTGCGGATGCAAATAAATCGCACGAAATATTTCTTTTTGATTGGATTAGTGCAGGAAACTTACACATTCCCTTGTCTTTTTTAGTTGATCCATTAAGCTCATTAATGCTCCTGATCATTACAGGAATTGGCTTTTTGATCCATATTTACTCTATCGGCTACATGCATAGTGATGAAGGCTTCGGTAAGTTTTTTGCCTACCTGAACCTGTTTATCTTCTTTATGTTATTGCTTGTTTTAGGGTCAAATTATATTGTAATGTTTATTGGTTGGGAAGGAGTAGGTCTTTGTTCTTACTTACTGATCGGGTTCTGGTATACCAATAGCAGTTATGCTTCAGCAGCTAAAAAAGCATTTGTAATGAACCGTATTGGTGATTTAGGCTTTCTACTAGGTGTATTTTTGATCTTCACTACTTTTGGAAGTGTTGAGTTTGGTAAAATATTCCCGCAGGCAGCTAATATGTTACCTGGTAATGGAACTATTGCTTTAATTGCTTTGTTCTTATTTATTGGTGCATGTGGTAAATCGGCACAGTTGCCATTGTTTACCTGGTTACCTGATGCGATGGCGGGTCCGACTCCGGTTTCTGCCTTGATTCACGCTGCTACCATGGTTACAGCGGGTATCTATATGATTGCAAGATCTAACCTGATTTTTGATCTTGCCCCATTCATTCAGCACATCATTGCCATTGTTGGTTTGGCTACAGCGGTATTTGCAGCTATTATTGCATTAACGCAAAATGATATTAAAAAGGTACTGGCCTATTCGACAGTATCCCAGTTAGGGTATATGTTCCTTGGCTTAGGTGTGGGTGCTTACGATGGCGCTTTTTTCCACGTAATTACGCATGCCTTCTTTAAAGCATTATTATTCTTATGTGCAGGATCTGTAATTCACGCATTACACCATGAACAAGATATGCGTCATATGGGTGGTTTGCGTAAAAAATTACCAGTTACATTTATCACGATGTTCATTGGTACTATAGCAATTGCAGGGATATTTCCATTATCAGGTTTCTTCTCTAAAGACGAGATTCTAGCTCATGTTTATATGCACGATAAAGTGATGTGGGGAGTTGCTGTATTTACTGCATTCTTGACTGCTTTTTATATGTTCAGAATGCTGTTCCTTACTTTTTATGGAAAGTATCGTGGTACTCATCATGCTGAAGAGAAAATTCATGAGTCTCCAAAGTCTATGACTATACCATTAATCGTTTTGGCTGTTTTATCTACCTTTGGAGGTTTGATTGGTATTCCGGAAGCATTAGGTGGTAGTCATTGGTTATCGCAATGGTTATCTCCAGTTATTAAACATGTGGGTGAGGCTCCGGATCATGCAACAGAATACATGTTAATGGCAGTTTCGTTAGTTGGAGTTTTGATTTCGATTGGTGTTGCTTACGACAAGTATGTTAAGCAAAACCATATTCCTATTCCAGACGAAGGCAAGCGTTCTGTATTGGCTAATCTTTCTTACAACAAGTTTTATGTTGATGAAATTTATGATGCCATCATTAGAAAGCCTTTAGATGCAATATCTGTTTTCTTTTATAAAATTGTTGACAATAAAATTGTGGATGGTATTGTAAACGGTTTAGGCTGGTCTACAAATGAGGCGAGCAAAGGGTTACGTTTACTGCAAACAGGAAATGTTGGCGCTTATATTTTTATGATGGTGATAGGAATCATCTCATTGTTATTGTATACTTATTTATCTCTATAAAAGATCGTTCAAGAAAAAATAATGGAACAAGTCTTATTACTTCTTATATTCTTACCATTGGTTGGCGCCTTGGTTACAGCATTTTCCGGAAATGCAGCAAAACATGTCGCATTGGTATCGGCAATTGTTTCCTTAGGCCTTGCTCTTGTTATGGTATGTAATTTTATACCGGATGCAAGCACGCAATTTGTTGTGAACTTTCCCTGGATAAAAGACCTTGGGATTAGCTTTCATGCAGGTGTAGATGGGATTAGCCTGATTACCATATTATTGACCAATGTGCTTATTCCATTGATTATCCTTACGGCCTATCAGCATCAGTATAGTAAACCAAATGCCTTTTTCGCATTAATATTGTTTATGCAAAGCGGTTTATTAGTGGTATTTACTGCTATGGATGCGTTTTTATTCTACATTGGATGGGAAGCCGCATTAATTCCTATTTATTTTATCTGCGCTGTTTGGGGAGGTAAAGACAGGATTAAAGTAAACATGAAATTTTTTGTTTACACTATCGCTGGATCTCTATTTATGCTTCTTGGCATTATTTATCTTTATTTGCAGAATCCTTCAAATAACTTTGATATCCAGGCATTTTATAATTTAAGCTTAGATTCAACACAACAGACTTGGATATTCTGGGCTTTCTTTGTGGCTTTTGCCATTAAAATGCCGGTATTCCCTTTCCATACATGGCAACCGGACACCTATACTGAAGCTCCTGCTGCAGGAACAATGTTACTTTCGGGTATTATGCTTAAGATGGGTATTTATGGTGTGATCAGATGGTTATTGCCTATTGTACCTGGTGGTGTTCAAGATTGGGGACAATTGGCTATTATTTTATCAATTATAGGTATTGTTTATGCTTCGATTATTGCATTTACACAAAAGGATGCGAAACGATTAATCGCCTATTCTTCTATTGGTCACGTTGGCTTGATATCAGCTGGTGTATTTGTGTTAAACGTACAAGGTATGCAAGGAGCAATGATACAAATGTTGGGACATGGTATAAACGTTATCGGTTTATTCTTTGTAATTGACATTATTGCGAATCGTACCCAGACTCGAAAAATAGCTGAGTTAGGTGGAATTGCAAAACAGGCTCCTAAACTTGCCATTGTATTTTTAATTATCATTTTGGGTGCAGTAGGTTTGCCTGGAATGAATGGTTTTATTGGTGAGTTCCTATTATTACTTGGAGTGTATCAGTATAGTTTATGGGCTGCAGTATTCGCTGGATTAACCATCATTTTAAGTGCAGTTTATTTGCTCAGGATGTATCAGAATGTGATGTTGGGCAAGACGAATGACCTTACCATTAAATTTACAGACATCAAGGGATCGGAGCAGGTTGTATTGTACATCATCTGTGCATTGGTCATTGTATTGGGTGTTTATCCTAAGCCGATTTTACACTTATCAGAAGCATCAGTACAACATTTAATAGAACAAGTAACACAAAAATTAACATCGGTAAACTAAGGAAATGAATATCATTATAACAATAACTGTTACTGCTTTGGTAGTGCTTTATGCAGGTTTGTTTAAGGCTAAAAAAGCGTTATTACCTCTTACCCTGGTTGGTTTGCTTACTTCACTGGCATTTGTTGTTACAGCCTGGAATACGGATCAAGTTTATTACGGAATGATGCAAATGGACAACTTTGCATTAGCTTTTACAGGCCTGACGGTTTTAGGGACACTATTTATATTTTTACTTACACAGAATTATTTTGCTGCTAACAGTGAAAATATTGCTGAATACTTTACATTGATACTTTTTGCACTGGCTGGAATTGTGATTATGGTTTCTTATAAAAACATGTCGATGTTGTTTATAGGGCTGGAAATCATGTCTGTTAGTTTATATATTCTTGCAGGGATCAGAAAAACTAATTTTGCTTCGAATGAAGCTTCCTTAAAGTATTTTCTGATGGGAGCCTTTTCTACAGGTTTCTTATTATTTGGAATTGCCTTAATTTACGGCGCAACAGGATCTTTCGATCTTGATGTGATCAACCAATATCTGGTAGGTAACTATAAGGCTGTTTCGCCGTTGTTTTACCCTGGATTAGTTTTACTTTTAATAGGAATGTGCTTTAAAATTGGAGCTGCTCCATTCCACTTCTGGGTTCCGGATGTATATGAAGGATCACCTACATTGATCATGGCATTTATGTCGACTGTAGTGAAAGTTGCGGGATTTGCTGCATTCCTTCGTTTGTTTGCAGGTACATTTGCACCTTTACATGATTTCTGGCTTCCTCCATTAATGGGTATTGTATGTTTAACCTTATTTATTGGTAATGTTACAGCTTTATTTCAGAAGAGCTTTAAAAGGATGCTGGCCTATTCAAGTGTGTCACACGCTGGTTATCTTTTATTCTCTCTGGTTACTTTAACAGCAAGCTCATCAAATAATGTATTGGTCTATGTTGCCGCTTATACTTTTGCTAGTATTATTGCTTTTGCAGTATTGATTTTGGTAAAACAAAAAACCGGAGATGATCATTTCAATAGTTTTAATGGCTTAGCTAAACGTAATCCATTAACGGCATTGGTGCTCGCTGTAGCTATGCTATCCTTAGCGGGAATACCTTTAACTGCTGGATTTATTGGGAAATACCTGATGTTTGTAAATGTAATGACCAATTACCATGTATACCTGGTGGCCTTTGCAATTTTAAATGCATTGGTTGGTTTCTATTACTATTTCAGGGTTATTGTGGCTATGTATTTCAAAGAGGGTAATGATACTGACTTACAGACTCCTGTGCAATATCAATTTGTATTAATAGTTTCAGTTTTGATTACTGTTTTTTTAGGGGTATATCCTTCAGTAATTTTAAATCTGATATAGGCACTTCTATAGATTATTATTTGTAGTTTTACGAATAATTGAAATATGCACGATTTCTGGAACTCATTACAGCATTTCATTGATCCCGAAAAATTACTTAAAGAAGGTGGTTTTTACGTTGTAATGTTCGTCATATTTGCCGAGACAGGTTTGTTTTTTGGCTTTTTTCTTCCAGGAGATTATCTATTGTTTCTTGCCGGAATGTTTGTGGCCACGGGAAAACTGGATGTAAATATCTGGGTGTTGATCCTTGGTCTGATGGTTTCCGCTGTTTCTGGTAATTTTGTGGGCTATTGGTTTGGTCGAAAGACAGGACCGATGTTGTATCATCGGAAGGAGTCTTTTTTCTTTAAACGCCGTTATTTAAAAGCCGCAGAGGAATATTACAATAAACAGGGGGCTTTTGCCCTGATCATGGGAAGATTTGTTCCGATTGTGAGAACTTTTGCACCAATCTTTGCAGGTGTGGTAAAATTAGACTTTAAAAGATTTGCTTTATATAACTTTGCAGGTGCAATTATTTGGATAGCATCCTTAACTTTGTTGGGATATTTCCTTGGTAAGAGATTTGAAAAAGAGATTAACGATTATTTATTATATATAATTATAGGCTTCGTTGTCATCACTACTATTCCGTTAATCTTTGCTTTTGTGAAAAAGAAAGTAGTTAAGGATGACAATGATAAATTATCAAATACTGAACAATAAAAATGAGTAAAGACGACCATCACCCATGGCACAGTGTATCTCCGGGTAACAATTTACCAGAGACAGTTAATGCGATTATAGAGATTCCGAAAGGGTCAAAAGCAAAATATGAAATAGATAAGGAATCAAACCTGATTAAATTAGACCGCGTACTATTTTCATCAGTAATGTATCCTGCAAATTATGGTTTTATTCCACAAACATATTGTGATGATAATGACCCACTTGATATTTTAGTGTTATGTTCTGTGGATGTTTATCCAATGACGATCATTGAAGCTAAAGTTATTGGTGTAATGCATATGGTTGATAATGGCGAGCAAGACGATAAAATTATTGCTGTTGCTAAAAATGATATGTCTGTAAATTATATTAACGATCTTGCTGAATTACCTCCACATACGATGAAGGAAATTGTGAAGTTCTTTCAGGATTACAAGGCGTTAGAAGAAAAACAGGTTACGATTGAACATCTACTTGGTGTACGTTATGCGCACAAAGTAATTCAGGAAAGCATAGAGCTCTACGACAAGACGTTTAGAAATAAGTCCTAAATGGAAGCATTTAAAATATTTTTTACCTTTTTCCTGGTAGCCCTTAATGGCTTTTTTGTTGCAGCAGAGTTTGCAATAGTAAAAGTTAGGGCTTCACAGATTGAGATAAAAGCTAAATCCGGCAGCCGTGTTGCAAATATAGCAAAGCATATTACGCAACACTTGGACGGATATCTTGCCGCTACACAGCTAGGTATTACCCTGGCTTCTCTTGGTCTGGGTTGGGTTGGTGAATCTGTTATGCATAGTATTGTGCATGATTTGTTAATTAACTTTAACCTTTCTGAGGTATATATCACGTCAATATCTACTGGTATTGCTTTCTTGTTCATTACGGTTATGCACATCGTATTTGGAGAGCTGGCACCTAAGTCTGTCGCCATTCAAAGACCTGTCGCAACTACTTTATTTATCGCTTTACCTTTACAGGCATTTTATTGGTTGTTCAGACCATTTATTTGGGTTTTGAATGGCTTTGCAAATGTAATTCTTAAACTTTTTGGGATCTCTAATGTAGGTGGTCATGATTCCGTACATAGTACTGAAGAATTGTATTACTTACTTGATCAAGGAAAGGAAAGTGGAGCATTAGATACAAATGAGCATGAGCTGATTAAAAACGTTTTTGATTTTAATGAGCGTGTGGTAAGAAATATTATGGTTCCGAGGACTAAAATTTCTGGTGTTGAATTGAATACACCAAAAATGGATGTCGTAGAAAAAATTATAACGGAAGGGTATTCCCGTTTGCCTGTGTATGATGATATCATTGATAAAATCATAGGAATTGTGCATGCTAAGGATCTCCTTCCTTTATTGGCGGATAATAAGGACTGGGTATTGAGAGATATCATTAGAAAGCCTTATTTCGTCCCAGAAACTAAAAAAATTAATGACTTGCTTAGTGAGCTTCAACAAAAACGCATTCAGATTGCTATTGTAATTGATGAGTTTGGGGGAACGGCAGGAATGGTTACACTGGAAGATATTGTTGAAGAGATTGTTGGTGAGATTCAGGATGAGTATGATGAAGAAAAACCGATTGTAGAAAGGATCTCCGATTCAGAATTTATCATAAATGCTTATGCAACGGTTTATGATGTGAATGAACATTTACCTCATGACCTTCCGGAAGATGAAGATTTTGATACAGTAGGTGGATTGGTTTCTCATGCTTTTGGAAAGATTCCGGAGGTTGGAGATAGTGAAGAATGCTACGGGTACTTGTTTACTATTCTGAAGAAAACTGAACAGAATATTGAAACGATAAAGATGGAGCTGGTCATTAATAAAAGTGATGCGATAGACTTACATTAAACTAAAATCATGCACGTTTTTTATACCCCCGATATCAACGGTAATTCGTATGTCTTAAATGAGGAAGAAAGCAAGCATTGTATTAAAGTTTTACGTTTAAATATTGGAACCATTGTTTATCTGATTGATGGTGTTGGAGGTCTTTATAAAGCTGAAATTACTGGTGAACATAAAAGGCATGTTACATTAAAGGTAATTGAAGCCACTCATGAGTATCAGAAATGTAATCATCATCTTCATATTGCAATTGCTCCTACAAAAAATATAGACAGACTAGAGTGGTTTCTGGAAAAGGCTACAGAAATGGGCATTCAAGAAATCACTCCTGTTATTTGCGACAGATCAGAAAGGAAAGTCGTTAAGGAGGATAGGTTGTATAAAGTGGTCACCTCTGCAGTAAAGCAATCACTACAGGCTTATCATCCAATAGTTAATCCGCAGATATCTTTGTCTGCTTTCTTAAAACAGAATAATGAGAGCGTAAAAATGATTGCGCATTGCCTGGATAATGAACCGAGACAGTTTATTTCTGATCTTGCTAAACCAGGAGAACATTATACCATTTTAATTGGACCTGAGGGTGACTTCACAACCAACGAGATTGAAATGGCTTTGACAATTGGCTATAAACCTTTAACTTTAGGTAATACACGATTAAGAACGGAAACAGCTGGACTGGCTGCTTGTTTTGAAGTGAATTATTTAAACAGATGAAGATAAGAGCTTTACTTTTTTTATGGGTGCTGCTGAGCAGTTTTGGAATGCCGACCTATAAAATGGCTAAGCTTAAATATAATGGAGGGGGCGATTGGTATGCTAACCGTACTGCCTTACCTAATCTAATAGATTTCTGTAATAAAAATCTTAAAACTAATTTTGCCCCTCAGGAAGATATTGTAGAAGTGGGAAGTAAAGATGTCTTCAATTATCCTTTTGTTTATCTTACCGGACATGGAAATGTTGTTTTTAGTAACGCTGAAGCCAATAACTTACGCAAGTATTTAACAGGTGGTGGTTTTTTGCATATTGACGATAATTATGGCCTGGATAAATTTATCCGGACTGAAATGAAAAAGGTTTTTCCTGAATTGTCTTTTACAGAATTGCCAGCTAATCATAGTATCTACAATCAAAAGTTTAAGTTCCCTAACGGGCTTCCTAAAATACATGAACATGATGGAAAACCTGCTAAGGGGTATGCTCTGATCTGGGAAGGACGTGTCGTTTGTTATTACACGTTTGAATGCGATTTGGGAAATGGTTGGGAAGATTTTGGTACTTATCCTGATGACACACAAGAAAAACGCACCACTGCGCTTAAAATGGGGGCTAATTTAATTCAATACGCATTAACACAATAACAATGAATGTAAAAGTAAACGACAGGTATGGCTTTGAGATTGAGGTAGAACAGCAAATGTTGAGCGTAGATGGGGCTGAACTACAGATCGACATAACAGATCTTTCTGGTGGACATGCCCATATTATCCATGAGAATAGGTCCTATAAAGTAGAGCTTGTTTCTGAAGATAAAGCAGAAAAAACTAGTGTGATTAAAGTGAATGGAAACCTCTATAAGATTGCCATTGAAGATCAATATGATATTTTATTAAAGCAACTGGGCTTTGACATAGCTAAGGGTAATAAAATGCTTGAAATTAAAGCGCCAATGCCTGGTTTGGTATTAAATGTTATTGTAGAAGCTGGACAAGAGGTTAATAAAGGAGATAATTTATTGGTCTTGGAAGCGATGAAAATGGAGAATATTATTAAATCACCAAGTAGCGGGATTGTTAAAAAAATTTTAGTCAGTAAAGGTGATAAGGTCGAAAAGAATGAAATATTAATTCAGTTTTAATGATCAACTTAATTTAAGAATATTCAGTATGAAGCATAAAAAAAGTCTCCAACTTTAAGCTGGAGACTTTTTTATATAACATCCTATGCTATCTGCCTTTGAATGGTTTTGAAGGCTTAGCTTTAAACTGAGGCTTTCCGTATGATCTGATTTCAGGAGATCCCTGCATGTCCATTGCGCAACGGAATCCTATATCAGCTGATGATTCATCCTGTTGTAAGAAGCGTCTACTAGCAGGATTAAGCCATAGGGCCTGATCATTCCAAGATCCACCTTTGTATACTCTTGACTTGTCATTTACAAGTGTAATCTCACCATATAGCTCACTTTGCGGATCTCTGAAACCTCTCTGATCTGCATAGCTGTTCTTTGCAGAGTCAGCAGGTTTTGAAGCAGCAGCCTGTTTTTCTGCCCAAGTTTGTTTCTTAGCATAAAGAGCCTCGGTCATCACTGGCCTGTTATATTTATCTACAGCAATTTTTCCGGTAACAGGATCTGTAATCTTTTTATCCAGATATAAGTTACCTCTAAATGGATTGAAGGCATCAGCTGCTTCAAATGTATTAGGACGAAAAACGTCACGAACCCATTCGTTTACATTTCCTGCCATATTGTAAAGGCCGAAATCATTAGGTGTATAAGACCTTACAGAAACTGTGATTGCCCCTTTATCATTCAAAGAACCTCCAACACCCATATAATCTCCCTTAGTTCTCTTAAAGTTGGCCAAAATTAAACCTCTTGTGCTTTTTTTCGCAGAGCTTAACCCTAAACCACTCCATGGGTAAATTTTATTGTCGTTGATGTTTTCGTATTGTGTACTCCCAATAAGTCCCAATGCTGCATACTCCCATTCGGCTTCACTTGGTAATCTGTATGAAGACTTTAGAATACCGTCTTCAAGTCTAACATTTCTTGTAGCCACACCATTTCCAGTTCCTGTTCCAGCATTTGAGGGATTTAGATCTTTCATTGCCCTTTTTCCTTTGTCATCAATCTGGTTGTTTTGATAAACTGGAGTGTTAAAAGGCGCATTCGAAGTTCCTGATGCATTTGCAGTGCCATTATTTAGATCTTTAAAGCTGGTCATGTAACCACGCTCACGAAGAATGAATTCGTTTACCCTGTCAGTTCTCCATTCGCAATAACGCTCTGCTTGTTCCCAGGTAACACCTACCACAGGATAATCCTGATATGCCGGGTGTCTTAAATAGTTATCTACGTAAGGTTCATTGTAAGATAATGGTCTACGCCAAACCAATGTGTCGGGCAACTCATTATAGTAATATTCATAATCTTTTGGGAAATTTGTCCTGATCCAGTTAAGGTATTCAAGCCAGTTAGTATTTGAAACTTCGGTTTCATCCATATAAAAGGAGTTCACCGTGATTTCTCTTTTGTGATTAAAATTGCCTAACTCTTGCCCGGGGACACTAATTGCACTGCCACCTACGACAAATGCTCCACCTTCAATCTCAACTAATCCTGGTCCAGGGCCTCTTTTGTAGCGATTATTAACTGCAAAGCCGCCATATTCCTTTTTGTTATAGGCCATTCCTGTTTTATCTGATGTCCCTGATTTAGACTTACAGGAGACGAAAGAGGCAGCTGCCATGATAGAAATGATTGAATATAAGGATGTTCTTTTCATTTATTGTTGTATAAATCGATCTTTTGGTTTTATCAAGTAGGGCAAATATGCGTTAACAATGATAAGAGATAAAATTACATAAAAAAAGGATTATGCTGCAAGAAGATAATTAATAAAGTTAAAATAGGCTATCAGATTAAAACCATGGGTTAACCGAGTAATACTTTGAAATTAATAAACACTATGTTAACTTGCGTTCAATAATTGTTAAATTACCTACAGGGATGAATTTAGGGTGTTTTGTAAAAACTTCTTTAAGCATATTTTTTCTGGTTACAGTTTCTAAAGGATTGTATGGCCAGGTTGTGGAATCAGGTACCCTGACAAATGGTAGTGAGCGTAATAATATAATTATTGCGGTTCCATTTTTACTTATCTCACCTGACGCCAGAATGGGAGGGATGGGAGAGGTTGGTGTAGCTGTGCAGCCAGATGGGAATGCAATGGGTATTAACCCATCAAAGCTTGCTTTTTTGGATAGTAAATATGGTTTTTCAGTTTCATATAGCCCATGGTTAAAGAATCTGGTACCCGATGTGAGTCTGAGCTATTTGAGTGGATTCTATAAACTAGATGAGAAAACCGCTCTTGGGGCTTCGTTACGATACTTTAATCTAGGAGAGATTCAGCTTACAGACGTTAATCAACAAGATTTGGGTGTTTATAGTCCTAATGAATTGGCCTTTGATGTTACTTATGCACGACAAATGAGTGAGTCTTTTTCTTTAGGGACGTCATTAAGGTATATCTATTCAAATCTTACTTCCGGACAGTTTTCTTCTGGACAACAAACTAAAGCTGGAACGGCTGTAGCAGTAGATGTATCAGCCTATTTTAAAAAGCCTACTATTTTTTTAGGTAGTGACGCTATTCTTTCTGCTGGACTTAATATGTCAAATATTGGTACAAAAATAAGCTATTCTGAGCGTGGCAATGCTTCTTTCCTGCCCACAAATCTGAAAATCGGGGGAGCATCTACATTCTTTATAGATGATGTTAGTCAATTCACTTTTGCGCTTGATTTTAATAAATTAATGGTTCCTACTCAGCCGATCTATGATATCGATGGAAAAATAATTGCAGGAAAGGATCCAGACAGGTCAGTTCCTGCTGGTATATTTGGTTCATTTAGCGATGCACCAGGAGGGTTTAAAGAGGAGATGAAAGAAATAAGTATTGCCGCTGGGATGGAATATTGGTATGATCAGCAGTTTGCATTTAGAGCAGGTTATTTTTATGAAAGTCCCCAAAAGGGAAATAGACGTTATTTTACCCTAGGGGCTGGGTTGAAGTATAATATTTTTAATATTGATATTGCCTATTTACTTGCGAATGCACAAGATAGTCCCTTAGCTAATACACTTAGGTTTTCGCTACTTTTTAATTTTGGAAAGACACAGCTATAGTTGAGTTCTACAAGATTTAGGAAGAGAAATTCCGATTGATGTGTTATTTTGAGTTAAAACAAATAAGATAAAATGAAAATTAAAGTAGGATTTGGGTTTGATGTTCATCAATTAAAAGACAATCATCCATTTATTATTGGAGGAGTTAATCTGGGACATCATAGAGGGGCTTTTGGACATTCCGATGCTGATGTGCTTTTACATGCAATATGTGATGCATTACTGGGGGCTGCCAACTTAAGAGATATTGGTTATCATTTTCAAAATACAGACGATCGTTGGAAAGGGATCAGTAGTCTGATTCTGTTACAGGAAAGTGTTAAATTGCTAAAGGAAAAAGGATATGAAATAGGAAATATTGATGCCGCTCTTTGTCTGGAAGCACCTAAAATTAACCCACATATTCCAGCAATGCAGAAAAACATTGCTGAGGCTGCAGGTATTTCTATCGATGATATTTCTATTAAAGCGACTACAAATGAACAAATGGGGTTCATTGGCAGAGAAGAAGGGGTAGTAGCATATGCTGTTTGCTTAATTCAGAAAACCTAAATTAATAGAGAAAAATAACCGTTCTCTTTATTGCGGGAATCTTTTTCTTAAGGGAAAAAGTTCCAATGCTCTTCAGAGAAGGTGATTTTTCTGTCAAGCGTTGAGCTTAGAAAGTAGGGTGCATAGTTTTTGCACTTGCTTAATTTGTTTATTATCTATTTGATATCCTTAGTTTTACTAATGTGGTTTGAATATGCTGGTGCTCAATCTGTATTGAAAGCTTATAGAGGTCACCACTATACTTATAACCTTTGCAAGGAATTGAGCGGTACTACACATTGTTTCTGCACTTAGCTTGCTTGAAAAGGAAAATTACCTTCTCAGAGAAGGCCTAGGCACTTTTTCCCTTCAGAAAAAGATGCCAGACTTAGAAGAGAATGGTTGTTTTCCTCTCCTCTTTTACTCTAAATATCCGAACTTGCCTTCATTATAATCAGTAAGTGCTTGTTTGATTTCCTCTGGTTTATTCATTAGGAAAGGACCATATTGCGCAATAGGCTCATTAATAGGTTCACCACTAAGTACAAGTACTATACAGTTTTCGAGGGCTTCAATTTCAATGTCAGTTCCCTCATTTTTGAAATAAACAAACTTATCAGTATTAGCAACTTCATTGCCATTAATTTTAATACTTCCTTCGATAATTACAAAGCCAGTATTATAGTTTTCCGGGAAGCTAAATTTTGCTTTGCCGTCAATGTTTAGCCTGGCATTATACACGCTAAGAGGGGTGAAGGTGCTTGCCGAACCCTTGGTGCCCTCATATGTCCCAGCTATCACCTCAATAGTGCCCGCATTATCAGCTAAATCATGTTTAGCAATATCATCATATCTGATGCCCTGATATTTTGGGCGACCCATTTTATCTTTTGCAGGTAAATTGACCCATAGTTGTACCATTTGAAAATCACCACCCTTTTTACTGAATTCAGCTTCGTGATACTCCTTATGTAATATTCCACTGGCGGCTGTCATCCATTGTACATCGCCGGGATAAATTACACCACTGTTTCCTGCACTATCATGATGCGCTACTGCTCCATGATAAGCAATGGTTACTGTTTCAAACCCCCTGTGTGGATGTACGTCGACACCACGAGGTTCATTCCGGGCAGAGAATACAATTTTAGAATTGTAATCAAGCATAAAAAAAGGGCTCATCTTAATTTTATATCCTTTTGGGAAGAAATTATGAACCCTAAATCCATCCCCAACCATATGAGGTGCCGGCGCGCTTAATACGGCCGATACCTGTTTAATTTTCGCTTCCAATTTGTCTCCTTTCTTGTTTTATGACCTGGATGCTTGTTGTCTTTAAATTAAGCTTGTTTTACAAATTGTAATTCACCTAAAATCTTAACTTCTTCACTTACCATTACACCACCAGTTTCTAAAGCTGCATTCCAAGTTAAACCGAAGTCAGTTCTATTGATTTTTCCGCTAATTGTAAAACCAGCTTTAGTATTTCCCCATGGATCTGTAGCGATACCACCAAATTCTACTGCTAATTTTACAGGTTTTGTTACACCTTTAATGGTTAAATCTCCTTTTAAGGTATAATCACTACCGTCTTTAGTTAAAGATGTAGACTCAAAAGAAACCTTAGGGAATTCATCAGCATTAAAGAAATCGCCACTTTTCAAGTGATTGTCACGGTCATTATTTCCTGTATCTATAGATGCCGTATCTGCTTCAAATTTTACATGTGCATTTTCAAAATCATCCGACTCGGAAGTTAATGACGCTGTTAAAACATTCAAACTACCAGTTACAGTGGTAATCATCAGGTGTTTTACTTTAAATTGAAGTTCGCTGTGTGTAGGATCTAATGCCCAGTTCGTAGTTGCCATAGTTTTATGTTTTATTTTATTTAGTTAATAATTAATAACACAAAGTTAGGAGCTTATGTTTAGCCAGGCATTGATGTATGATAAGAAAAAGTTAAGATCTGAAGTGTTTGTGAGCCAGATCTTTGCGTACTCGACTTAAAGATTCAGGAGTAATGCCCAAATAAGAGGCAATCATCCATTGGGGCACTCTTAAAGTTAGATTTGGATAAAGTTTTATGAAATTCAGATAGCGCTCTTCTGCAGTTGCACTTAATAACATGTTAATGCGTTTTTGCATAAACCGGATAGAATTATTAAGAATTGTATGATTTAAATCGTGCATACAAGGGACAACTTTGGCAGATTCATTAATATAATCTTTTGGAATTACTATGGCTTCCGTATGCTCAATTGCGTCGATAAAGAATTCTGAAGCCTCATTGAAAAGCATGCCATTACGATCAGATAACCACCATTGCTCTGGGGCAAACTGTATAATGTGCGTTTTCCCTTTGCTATCAATAGAATAACTGCGTAATAGGCCATCTACTACAAAATATCCATGTGCTGAAACTTCTCCTTTCATCAGGATGATTTCATTCTTTTCAAAGCGCTTCACTTTTAACTTATCGGAAATGAGGTTAAACTGTTCGTCTGTAATGGCAACCTTGTCTTGTAAGTAGGCTTTGAATTGTTCCAGCATATGGTTATAGATAAAATCTATTTTTTATCAGGTTTGATATTCGAAAAGTCCACTCCACATTTACCACAGCCTGAGGCACAGCTTCCACTTTTAGGAAAGGTAGAGCGATATATGATACGGCCAACATAAAATATGGCAGCAACAAATAACAAGATCACTAATATGCTTTGAATGTCCATAATACAAAAATAATAAGCCCTTGGTCAATTGGGGTCTGTTGAATGTCAATTTAGCTTTCCATTAGCCCAACTGTACCTCCAACCCAATCAAAATCCTGGTTGTATCTAACTCCAATCATCTTTCCTCTACTTAATCGCGCAAGATTTATACAAAGTGTTGGTTCAGCATTGTCTGGCCATAGATACATTAGGCGGATTTCTACTTTTACTCCTCCATCAGGTGCTTGTACCACAGGTTCGTAATTTACCTTTTTTTGTAATATCCAATTCTCAGGGTCATTAATAAGTTGTATATCCTCTTTATTTACATCTATAATTACGCCCATGCCAGCAAATGAAAATAATGGTTTTAATACGTAATTTTCCAAATCAGTTGGGATTTCGCTTAAATTATTGAGAAAGTGTGTTTCTGGGACAAAATTGCTTTTCAGGAATGGCATGGTGTATTTGCTTATTCTATAAAACCAATTGGGGTGTGTAACCCACTCTATGTTTAGAACTTCCCTTGGGTCGAAACTATTATTAAAGATATCTGTCTGATCAGCAATTTCATCAAAAATAAGCCGATTGTAAATGCGTTTTAATTGTATTTTGTTGTCACCCTCCAGGTAAAATAGATTTTTGCCTTCTTTAATAATGTCTGTTAGACTTAATATTTTAATCCCTAAAAATTGATGGGTTATTAAGAAGTCAATCGCGGTTTTCTGATTTAAAGCATCAGTGTCCATTAATGCAACCTCGTATGGCTGGTGGTTTCCAAGGATAACTCGCTTAAGCAAGGCAATGTAGCTCTCTTCATTTAATCCTTCAAAATATGGAGTTAAAGTGCTTGGGAGTTCATAGCTATCTTTATAGTTTTTTGATAAATGTGGCTGAAATCCATATAGAGATGGAAAGCCCTGCATCTCTATTAATTTTGGTATTACTTTTCCTTGATCATCTTTGCAAATTCCGAAGTCAAAAGTGAGAAAGTGGGGATGGTCATTTTCATTTGGGACATTCCATTGTTTGGGAATGGATTTGTTTGTAAGTGTTTTAAAATCAGGCTGTTTAATGATTTCTATTATTTCCTGTCCAGCAGCAATTAACTGTTCTTTAAGCTCTTTTGGAATAAAAACAGGTGTTTCAGCTACTCTAAATGGAATTTTAGTTAATCCCCTTTCAATAGCAAATAAAAACTTTATGTATTTCTCTTCTGAAAAATAGCTGTTAAAGATATTCCTGTAACGATCAATCATATGATGCTTCTTGTAAGGTGTTTATCGCCTCGTTTAAAAAGTTAGGTAATACGATCTGTTGTGTTAATGCAATTCTGTTAGGATTATCAAGGCTATTTAACATATCATGATATTTTTCTTCACCATGACTTTCAATAATAGCTCTCTTTTTGTCTTCCTGTAAAAGGTATGACTTCATGCCTATAGGATCTGCTTCAGGGTGAAACTGGGTGCCTACAATTTCTTTTGTAAAGCGGACAGACATTACGCAACGTTCCAGGTTTACATGTGGCCTATCTTTCTCGAGGGCTAAAACTTTAGCGCTTTTATTGGAAAAGGGTTGGTCATCAGGATTTGTTACTTGCCAATCGCGACTGTCTACAGTGTAAAATGGATTGTTCAATCCATTAAATATGGTGTCATTTTCCCCCTCTTCAGTCAAAAAGATAGGGAATATGCCGAAGGCAGTTGAACGTCTTTTTACGACCTGGCCAATACCGAACTTTCTACAGGCCATTTGAAATGAATGACAGATTAAGAAAGCATGCTTTTTCTTGTGCTCATTCTTAAGATTAAAGGATTCAATGAGGTCAAGCAGGTTAAAGAAATCATTTTCCCATTTGAGCCCCTTTCCTTCGTAAGGACTGCCAGGGCCGCCACTTGATATATATATGTCGTATTCTAAGCCTGGTATTTCTCCTTTTTGTCTTAAATCAAATATGTTAATGGATAACGTAATTTCGTAGCTCTTCTGATAGCGTAACAAGACTTCCTGTATTCCGCGCATCCCCTGGTTTGTAGCGCCATTGTTCATATCAATAATGGCAACCTTTATCTTTCTTCTATCAGTCATGTTAGCTATTTAGCCCCAATTAGTGTTTGTGTTGTAATGTAGTCAACAACGGATTCAAAGTTACCAAATTGTTCGTAAACAGCCAATTGTCTGTCTGCTCCAGTGCCGTGTTCCAATATTTTTAATACATAATTGATCTCATTTCTGCAGCCTAATTCATCAACAACATCATCTACAAAGTCAAGAAGCTCTAATACCAAGTTGCGACAGTTAACCTCCATTTCCTTGCCAAAATCGATTAGGCTCCCGTCTATGCCATAGCGTGCTGCTCTCCATTTGTTTTCGTTGATCAGAGCTCTTGAATAGCTAATGAAGTTTAGGTTTTGTAGACGTAGTTTATACAGTTTAGCGCATAATGCTTGAAACAAAGCCGTGAATGCCATGGTTTCGTCGATCAGCATAGGGCAGTCGCAGATCCTGAATTCTATGGTTTCAAAAAAGGGATGTACCCTTATGTCCCACCATATTTTTTTAGCATTGTCGATACAGTTGGTTTTAATCAATAGCTTTACATAGTTGTCATAGTCCTCAATGCTGTTAAAAATATCTGGAATTCCTGTACGAGGGAATTTGTCGAATATTTTTGTTCTGAATGATTTATATCCTGTATTTCTACTTTCCCAGAAAGGGGAGTTGGTTGAAAGTGCAAATACATGAGGTAAGAAATATCTAACTTGATTGGCAATGTGAATCGCAAGTTCTCTCGACTGGAAGCCAACGTGTACATGCAATCCAAAAATCAGGTTTGAGCGAGCTGCCTCTTGCAGCTCATTCACAATTTCGTTGTAACGAGGGTGTTCAGTAATAAGTTGCTTTTCCCAATGAGAAAAGGGGTGAGTGCCTGCGGCTCCGATACGTAAACCTTGTGCTCCGGCCAACTGCGAAACGGTGTATCTGAGTTGAGAGATTTCTTCACGTGCCTGCTCTGTATTTCTGCAGATGCCAGTCCCGACTTCCACGACAGCCTGATGCATTTCGGCTTTTACCTGGTCTTTATGGATTTTTTGAGCAGCCTCAACTATTTTTTGATCATGAGATGTTAGTTCCCTTGTTACAGGGTCTATAATCATATATTCTTCCTCTATGCCGAGTGTAAATTCGTTCATCATGTTTTTCCCTCTGATTGATTAGCGTTATTTTTTGTTGTTTAAATAGTTCTGGCGTTTAGTTCTTAGCGATACTTTTTTCAATCAGAGGTAAGCCTGCTGCTGAAGTTTTGATATACTCGCCCCAGGTCAGGTTGTCCAGGCCTTCATTATGTGCTTTTGCCCTTTCAATTGCATACTTTGCACTGTTCTCTACTACCCAGTCAAAATTCTCTTTTCCTACGCTTGCTATATCAGCATCTGGAGCCGGATTGCAGAAATCAATAGCATATGGAATCCCATCACGTACTGCAAACTCAACTGTGTTGAAATCGTAACCTAGATATTGATTTAGCTTTATAACATAATCGTGGATAGTTTGTAGTAGTTTTTGACTGGATGGTGGTGTATCTACAACATATCTTAAGTGAAAAGGATTACGTGGTTCATATTGCATAATATGAACATGTTTGCCGCCAATGCAATAGCATCTGAAATACTCATCAAAAATGATTTCCTCTTGTAGCATCATCACTGTTTGTTTGGTTTGACTGTGCTTGTCGAAAAAGTCTTCTTTGTCATTGAGCTTATATACATCTTTCCAGCCACCGCCATCAAAAGGTTTCATATATGCAGGGAAACCGATGTAATTAAATATACCCTCCCAATCTAGTGGAAATGCAAGGTTACTAAAAGACTCATCAGAGGTGTCTTCAGGTTGCTCGTAAGAAGGAAGTAGAGCTGTTTTCGGTACAGGTATTCCTAATTTTTCAGCCAGGGCATTGTTAAAGAATTTTTCGTCAGCACTCCACCAAAATGGATTGTTGATTACCGCTGTCCCGCTAATTGCAGCATTTTTCATAGCTGCCCGATAAAATGGAACTCCCTGTGAGATGCGATCAATAATCACCGCATAATCTAGAGGTTCCGCCTGAAATATCTTGTCAATGCTAACGGCTTCAGCTTTAAAATCATTACCATCAATTTCATTTACACGTTTCACAAAAGCTTCAGGAAAAGATCTTTCCTTGCCAAATAAGATTCCAATTTTCTTCATAGATATATAATAGATGTATAATATTCTTTAGTGGATTAGTTTTGATTCTTTATGGTAATTGAGCAAGGTAATCAGGCAACATTTGTCGCCATATTGGCCAATCGTGATCAGCATTTTGTCTTACATCAAGCCAATGATTAATTCCTTTCTCATTTAAAGTTTGTGACAGACGCTCGTTATCTGTTCTGCAGATATCTCTGTCCGAGGTTCCCAGTACAATTTTCATCTGCCATAAATCTGGATTGTTGTCGTTTGGAATAAAATCAACAGGGTTGTTAAAATAAACATCTTCATTGTAAAAACCTTCAAGCTGTCCTCTTATGTCGAAGGCACCACTCATACTAAACATATGACTTACAAGCCAAGGGTGGCGAAATGCAAAGTTTGCAGCATGATAGCCTCCAAAACTGGAGCCTGCAGTAATGATTTTAGTATAACCTGTCTCTTGTCGTGCAAGAGTTGAGACTTCTTCAAGAATCAATTTATCATAGTAAATATGATTCTTTACTCTTTCCGCGGGATGAACGTTCATGTTATACCAGCTTATCTTATCGATACTGTCTACGCAATAGACCTTGACTTTACCCTCCTTAATGAACCAACTTATAGAGTCGATCATTTTAAAATCTTTGTTTTCATAGTACCGACCCATGCTGGTAGGGAACAACAGAATCGGATAACCACTATGTCCAAAAGTGAGGAGCTCAAAATCAGCATTCAGGTTGTGACTATACCATTTTTTATATGCTTCCTCCATAACTTAATAGTTAGATGCTTTAAGTTAGAAAAACAATTTGTTAAACAGCAAGTATTCAATGCTTTTATTCTAAGATTTTGGATGAAATGTAAAAATAAAGCTATGGCTAACTATTGTCATGCTGAGAATCTTACCTTTGTTCGATTATTTTTTGAGAAAGGGGATTTGTTGGATTATGTATAGTGGCGCCATGTTACTTCCAGAAGTTGTAAAAACTGAGTGTATTTTTAAATCTGTTCATCTGAAAAGGGATGTTGAATTAGAATTTTTTATTCCAGAAGGGTTGATGGGGAATGAAACCTTAAACCTATTGTTGCTTAACGACGGACAGGATACTGATGGGCTGTGTTTGCAAGAGACATTGAATAATCTTTATCAGACCTATAAAATAGAGCCACTTGTTGTTGTGGCAATTAAGGCTTCTGTAGATCGTTTACAGGAGTATGGTGTAGCCGGGAATCCAGACTATTTAGGACGTGGGACTAAGGCTTCAGTTTATACAGATTTTATTATTAAGGAGTTATTGCCTTTTATACAAGGAGAGGTTGATTTTCCTATTAATGGTAAAAGGGTTTTTGCGGGTTTTTCTTTAGGCGGACTAACTGCTTTTGATATTGCCTGGAATAATGATAATTATTTTGATGCTGTTGGTGTGTTTTCCGGGGCTTTCTGGTGGCGCAAAAAAGATTTAAAAGATGGTTATACTGATGAAGATCGAATATTGCATCAGTGCATAAGGAATACAGCAGCTAAACCTGACCTAAAGTTCTGGCTAATGACAGGTACCGAAGATGAGAAGGCAGATCGTAATAAGAACTTTATTATAGATTCTATTGATGATTCTATTGATGTGATAAAGGAATTACTTATAAAGGGCTACAAACGTCCTGAAGACATTGCTTATTACGAAATGGTCGGCGGTAAACATGATATTCAGACTTGGGGAAAAGCGATGTTCCCATTTCTAATTTGGGCGTTTGGACGGAAGCCTCAGGTATAAATCTATCTTTTTTTTGTAAGTTTTTTCTGCATCGGTCATAGCTAATTGCTTGATATGTCGATCATAAACTGTATCTTTGCGGCAAAAATCATACGCATTTTATGCAAAAAATCAGAAATATAGCTATCATAGCCCACGTTGACCACGGTAAAACTACACTGGTTGATAAGATCTTACATTCATGTTCAATCTTTCGTGATAATGAACAGTCGGGAGATTTAATACTTGACAACAATGATCTGGAACGTGAGCGAGGGATTACCATCGTATCTAAAAACGTTTCCGTACAGTATAAAGATGTAAAGATCAACATTATTGATACTCCTGGTCACGCCGATTTTGGTGGTGAGGTTGAGCGTGTATTGAAAATGGCTGATGGCGTGTTGTTACTATGTGATGCATTTGAAGGTGCAATGCCTCAAACTCGCTTTGTTACTCAAAAAGCTTTAGCATTGGGACTAAAACCAATCGTAGTTGTAAATAAAGTTGATAAAGAAAACTGCCGTCCGGAAGAAGTTTATGAGCAGATTTTCGAATTGTTCTTTAACCTCGAAGCTACTGAAGAACAGTTGGATTTCCCGGTGATTTATGGTTCATCAAAGCAAGGTTGGATGAGTACTGACTGGAAAACGCCTACAACAGATTTCTTTACTTTATTAGATACAGTAGTTTCACATATCCCTCCTGCTCCAACAAATGATGGTGCATTACAAATGCAGATTACCTCTTTAGATTATTCATCTTTCGTAGGTCGTATTGCCATAGGACGTGTACATCGAGGTAGCATTAAAGAAAACCAACCTGTTACGTTAATTAAGCGTGATGGAAAGATGGTAAAGTCAAGAGTAAAAGAGCTTTATACTTTTGAAGGGTTAGGTAAAATTCGTACTGCCGAGGTGAAATCTGGTGATATCTGTGCAGTTGTAGGTATTGAAGGGTTTGAAATTGGTGATACTATTGCCGATTTTGAAAATCCAGAACAATTACCAGTAATCAAAATTGATGAGCCTACCATGAACATGTTGTTCACGATTAACAATTCTCCGTTTTTTGGTAAAGAAGGCAAGTTTGTGACTTCACAAAGAATAAGAGAGCGTTTATATAAGGAAATGGAGAAAAACTTAGCTCTTAAAGTGGTTGAGACTGAATCTCCTGATGCTTATTTAGTATATGGAAGAGGTATTCTCCATTTATCAGTATTGATCGAGACTATGCGTCGTGAAGGATATGAAATTCAGGTTGGACAGCCACAGGTTATCGTTAAAGAAATTGACGGTAAGAAATGTGAGCCAATTGAGACTTTAATTGTGGATGTTCCTGGTGAAGTTGCTGGTAAGGTTATTGAATTAGTTACTCAACGTAAAGGCGAGTTGTTAGTTATGGAGCCTAAAGGTGATTTACAACACTTAGAATTTGAGATTCCATCACGCGGTATCATTGGTCTAAGAAATAACATTTTAACAGCTACTGCTGGAGAAGCTATCATGGCGCATCGTTTCAAAGCTTATGAGCCTTGGAAAGGAACTATTCCAGGTAGGCTAAATGGGGTGTTAGTATCTATGGATAAAGGTACAACAACGGCTTACTCAATTGATAAATTACAAGATCGTGGTCGTTTCTTTGTTGATCCTGGAGTTGACATTTACGAAGGCCAGATCCTTGGTGAGCATATCCGCGATAATGACTTGGTAATTAACATTGTTAAAGGTAAAGCATTAACCAACATGCGTGCTTCTGGTACAGATGATAATACACGTATTGCTCCAGCTATTAAATTCTCATTAGAGGAGGCAATGGAATATATTCAAGCTGATGAGTACATAGAAGTTACGCCTGTAAGTATGCGTCTACGTAAGATCTATTTAACAGAAAACGAGCGTAAAATAAACGCTAAAAAATTCGCTTAATTTATTGATAATAAAAGATAAAAAGCTGCTCCAATTATGGGGCAGCTTTTGTTTTTAATCAGGTTTTTAAAAGAAGAATAGGATGTTTTGGGCTCACTGTATTATCCTAAAGATATTAATCCATTTTTTGCAAACTTTTGATACATTTGAAGATCAAAAAAAAGAGAATGGAAGTTAGTACGCTGAGAAATATTTTTTATCAACATGAAGGACGTTTAATTCATAAATGGGATCATTACTTCGAAATTTATGAAAGATATTTCTCGAAATATAAAGGTAAGACACTGAATATACTTGAAATAGGGATCTCTCATGGGGGGTCATTACAAATGTGGAAGAAGTATTTTGGTGATGACGTGAATATCTATGCTATCGATATCAATCCTGAATGCCAACAATTTGAAGACGAACATACTAAAGTTTTTATAGGATCACAAAGTGATCCGGCATTTCTTAAAAAAGTTATTGATCAATTGCCTGATCTCGATATTATTCTTGATGATGGTGGACATACGATGATTCAGCAAAAGGTTTCATTTGAAATGCTGTACCTGAAAGTAAAAGAGGGTGGGGTATATATGGTAGAAGATACACACACGTCTTACTGGTACGAATTTCATGGGGGGTATAAAAAGAAAAGTACATTTATTGAATATTCAAAAAACCTGATTGATTCACTGTACAGAGATCATATTCTTAAACAAGATCGGTTAATTTTAAACGATATTACAGATCATATCAATTGTATTACTTTCTTTGATAGTGTTGTTGTTTTTGAGAAGTTAAAACGTCCCAATGCTTTTCATATTAGAAAGGGCAATAAAGTAAATGCGCCATATACTCCTCCTGAATTAAAAAAGGAAACGATATGGATGAAAGTTAAAGGCAGACTCTTTGGAAGGCCTGAGAATAAGTTCATAACCAATGATAAAGGAAATTTGGGTTAGTTTATTTGTTTCTTTTTAAATGTTTGTTAATCAGGCTTTCTATTAAATTATTAATGTCTTCCGATAAGCTTAAGTAATAAGCTGTCCCACAAAATAATAGTGTGATTAATCCTGTACGAAGTACACCGTCTACTATAAAGTTGGAGAGGGCTGGTATTGCATTTACGAACAGATAAACCGCAATACCTGTAATTATCGTTAAAGGAGTTTTGTAAGTAAATGCCTGCATTTTAAAAACGAATAGAATAAATAAATATCTCGATAAATTAAAAATGAGTAAAGTAACGGCAGAAGCAATGGCCGCTCCTGTTATTCCATAGCGTGGAATAAGAATTAGATTGGCTATAATCGTCACAGCTATCATGGCAAGGCTGAAGTAAGACTCGTATTTATAAAATTTAGATGTAGCAACGATCACACCATTTACTCCTGTGGATGCTTCTATCAAATAGCCTATGCCAATAAAAAAGATTACATATTGCCCCGAGTCGTATGCGGCAGGTAATATATAGTAGATATTATGGATATTAGCCCAGATCAATAAAAATAAGAACAAAGTAGCAATCAGTTGATTAATACAGCTTTTCTTATAAATAGACTTGATTTCTTGTGTGTTTTCATTTTTCCATGCCTCGGCAATAACTGTATATGAAATACTGTATAATGAACGTGCAGGTAAACTGATAATTGACCCAATGGTGAAAGCTAACGTATAAACTCCTGTGCTTGTTAAACCAAATTCTTCATTAATCATATACCTGTCAATATTTTGAATGACAAATGGTGCTGTGCCGGTTAGGATTCCAAAAAAGCACAAATGAATGATTTGTCTTTTAAGTGATTTGTCAATAAACCCAAGGTTCAGGCGGAAAGACAATTGATTCCGTTTATGTAAGCGATAAGCTATCATTCCTGTTGGGATAATATTGACAATTAGCCAAATCCACATAAAGGTTTCAAAGC
This sequence comes from Pedobacter sp. ASV1-7, assembly GCF_040203335.1. Classification (NCBI taxonomy): domain Bacteria; kingdom Pseudomonadati; phylum Bacteroidota; class Sphingobacteriia; order Sphingobacteriales; family Sphingobacteriaceae; genus Pedobacter; species Pedobacter sp. ASV1-7. The sequence goes on from NZ_JBEHBV010000012.1 coordinate 119,083, forward strand.
TCACAGATTTAATCAACAATAATAACAAAGCGCCCAGTACTAATAAACGGTTAGTGAATTCTTTTAGAACTTTACCTATTGTTGTGTCGTACTGCATCCTTGAATAAAGCTCAAGAATGTTGAAGACCATGGTAAAGAAAGTTAAAGGAATGAGTTGCCAGTAATATGTGGCAAATAAGTTGCCTTGACCATTCTTATCTTGTACAATCTGATCTTTTAAGAAGTATGCAGCAATACAAAACAGTACAAAGCCGGAAATAGAAATAAGGAATGCTAACCCCAGGTAGCCGTTATCGTGGTTTTGGGGATTGCGGAAATAAGGAAAAATTCTGGCTGTAGCATTAAATCCAAGTACAGATATTTGAGCAAATAAAATGGAAAATGTAGTGAGTAATCCAATTAGTCCAACTTGTTCGGGGCTTAGTACGTGGGGCTGTATGAGGTAAGCTGCAAAAAAACCAATTAACACACCTAGATACGAGTAGAATGTTCCTTTTAATGTTTGCTGCTGAATAATGCCCATCCGTAATAAAGATCGTTTATAGTATTGTAATATGTGCGTTTATGTTGTAAACTTGCAATAATAAGATGGCAAAGATAACATATAATATTTGTGTATTAATTGTGACCTATAGTAATAGATGGCGATTTTTAGAGCAGGTATTAAAGCGGGTAACAACGCTTAAAAATGTAACAGATATTATTGTAGTTGATAATGCTTCGGCATATAGTGTAACACAAAACTGTAATTCATTACAGGATGAGCGTATTACGGTCATTACAAACGAAGAAAATCAAGGCTCAGCCGGTGGTTACAAGGTGGGATTGGAGTACTTCATGACAAAAACCTCAGCTAGTTTTGTCTGGCTGCTTGATGATGACAACATGCCGGCTCCCGATGCGCTTGATAAACTTACTATTGAATGGGATAATGTTCCTGGAGATGATCAGCAGAAGGCACTTTTTTCTCTCCGGCCAGACAGGAAGCAACATGTAATGATCTCTCAGGGTGAAGATGCAATGCGTTTTTATATGGTAGCCAATAGTTTCATGGGCTTTAATCTATTTAAAACCCCACTTAATCAATATTATAAATTACGCGATCGGTTGTTCCAGCGCAGTCAGATTAAGAAAAATGCAAAGCTTCCTTATGCCCCTTATGGTGGAATGTTTTTTCATAAGCAGATAATTGATTTGATTGGATATCCTGAAGCGGATTTTTTTGTATATGCAGATGATTCAGAATATACTTACCGGATCACGAGAAAAGGTGGACAAATTTGGCTTATTCCTGGCAGTACAATTACAGATATTGATAAATCATACGGGATAACTTATAAGCGACATTTCTGGAGATCAATATACCTGGACCTGTGGAGTTTTCGTACCTATTACCAGATTCGTAATAGTGTTTATTTTTATGATCAGGTAAATGTAAGTAATCGCCTGGTATATGGATTTAACAAATGGCTGTTTTTGTCTGGACAATGGTTTATTAGTAAACTAACAGCTAAACAGGATAATTATCGTAAGTTTTTAAAAGCAATTCATGACGGATTAACTGGTAGTTTAGGAAAAGTAAATCCAGAAAAATATAGTTAGATTTGAAGTGTAATTTCATTACCTTATCAGCGTTCATAGTATAATTATTTAATCCATTGCGAATGCAAAATTTTGCACCTATTGCCCTATTCGTTTATAACCGTCCGGAACATACACGCAGGACACTTAATTTTCTTCAAAAGAATCGTCTGGCTGAGGAATCCAGACTGTTCATCTTTTCTGATGGAGCAGCTAGTGGACAAGAAGAAAATGTAAGGGCAGTAAGAGAATTAGCAAAAACCATTACGGGTTTTAAGTCTGTCGAACTCATTGAAAGGCCTCATAATTTTGGACTCGCTAACTCTGTAATTGATGGAGTGAGCAGGTTATGTAAGGAATATGGAAGAGCAATAGTGCTGGAAGATGATGTGCTAACTTCGCCCTATACCATCCAATATTTTAATGATGCGCTAAACAAGTATCAGGATCAGAATGAGGTGATGCATGTAACCGCTTATATGTATCCAATTCCTCATCAAAGCTTACCGGAAACTTTTTTCCTGAGAATAGCCAGTAGCCAGGCTTGGGCTACATGGGATAGGGCTTGGAAAAACTTTGAGCCAGATATTGATAAAATTATAGCCAGTTTTGATGATCAGATGAAACATCAGTTTGAGCTGGAAGGAGGGATGAATTTCTGGAAGCATATGATGGAGTTTAAGCAGGGAAGAAATAATTCATGGGCCATCAGGTGGTATGCATCTGTGTTTCTGAATAAAGGACTTTCTTTAAATCCAGCTCTGTCATTAATAGAAAATATAGGTCACGATGGTTCCGGTGTTCATTCGGGTGTTAGTACCATTTACAAGGGATCGATAAACAATTTCAGGATTACAGAATTTCCTGATCAACTGCAAGAATATAAACCGGGTTACCTGTTGGTGCGACATTTTTTAAAACACCGCAAAGGAACCTATCTTCAACGTGGTTTGCGTTATTTGAACCATGTGCTAACAAAAATGAAAATGAAGCGCACATAGCGTATAAAAGGAGGTAAGGATTGAAGGTTATACATCTGAATACATATGAAGGGAATGGCGGTGCCGGAAGGGCTTGTTTAAGGTTAAGTGATGCGCTTAATATGATAGACGTATCCTCTAAGGTGATGGTTTATTTCCAGTTCAAAGAAAGTACAAAAACGGGTACTTTTAGTAAAAATATTTTTCAGAAAGCCAGGGCGATTTTTAATATTATGGCCGAGCGATATTTATCCAAAGTGGTAACAAAGGCAGTAAAGACTCCATTTTCCATACAGTGGTTTGGACGTTCTGTAATTGACCACCCAGCTGTAAAAGAGGCTGATATTATTCACCTTCATTGGATAAACCATGGTTTTCTTTCTCCTAGGTTTCTTGCGCAATTGGATGAATTGGAAAAACCAATTGTCTGGACATTTCATGATAGTAACGCCTTTACCGGAGGTTGCCATGTAAGGTATGATTGTGAAAATTATCATAAAGAATGTGGCTTCTGTCCACTTCTTAGATTTAGTGGCAAAGAAGACTTCTCACATAAAAACTGGTTACGTAAGAAAAAGGCATATTCTGAGTTAAATTGTCACATTGTGGCACCCAGCAACTGGATGGCTAATTCAGTAAAATTGAGTAGTTTAATGGGCTTCAGGGAGGTTGTGGTAATTCCGAATACCATTGAAACAAATGTATTTAAGCCTTATGTAAAAGCTGAAGCTAAGAAAATGTTAAAGATTAATCCCGATAAGTTTGTAATGATGAGCGGCTTTATGCCTTCAAAAAATGATAAACATAAAGGTACATCTTACCTGATTGATGCATTAAGTGATTTGGCGACAAGACCAGGTATTATTAAAGAAAATATAGAATTAGTGATATTTGGTAACAAACCAAATGGTGAGATGCCGGTGTTTCCATTTAAAACAACTTTTCTGGGCAGTATAAATAATGATGATCACTTAGCAAAATGCTATTCAGCTGCAGATGTTTTTATAGCACCTTCACTTGAAGATAATTTACCTAATACAGTGATGGAGAGTCTGGCTTGTGCAACACCTGTAGTAGCTTTTAAAACCGGAGGAATTCCGGATATGGTAAAACACCTGGAGAATGGCTATCTGGCAGACTATAAATCATCTGAAGATCTGGCTACAGGGATTGAATGGTTATATCATGACGAAAATGCTCCTGATATTCAGAAGGAGGCAAGAAGAACGATATTAAATCAATTCTCTGAAGTTGTTATTGCAGAAAAACACCTATTATTGTATCAATCTCTTATTGATTTACAACCAAAATAGTAATTTTAAGTCCATGCAACCAAAGTTAAGTGTAATCACTATCGTTTATAATAATGTGAAGGATATTGAACGTACAATACTTTCGGTCTTAAATCAAACTTATCCCAATATAGAATATGTCATAATTGACGGAGCTTCTACAGACGGGACAAAGGATATTATCTACAATTATAAAGCTAGACTTGCACAGTTTATTTCTGAACCTGATAAAGGGATTTATGATGCTATGAACAAAGGGCTGTCATTAGCAACTGGTGATTATGTGCTGTTTATGAACTCTGGAGATGAGATTTATGGTCCAGAAACAGTTGCCGAGGTATTTGAAACAGCTGCCTCTGCAGATATTTACTATGGTGAGACAGAGATGTTTGATGAATATTGGGTAAGCCTTGGACAAAGAAGACATCAAGCTCCTCCAGTGTTTAATTGGAGAAGCTTCAGATATGGAATGAGCATTAGTCACCAGGCGATATACGTCAAAAGAAGTATTGCCGAGCCATTTGATCTTCAATATAAATATAGTGCTGATATCGATTGGATCATCCGTGTTGCTAAAAAGGCTTCAAGTATTGTAAATACACATGCTTACGTAGCAAAATATCTGGTGGGAGGTATTTCAAAGAAAAAGCATATGGATAGTTTGAAAGAGAGATTTAAGATCTTTACAAAGTATTATGGACTGCTCCCAAACCTAATTAACCATATAGTAATAGCGGCCAATCTGGTACAGTACTTTGTTCGTCATCGTAAAACGAACGATTAATTTCTAATATCCACTTAAAAGATCTCTAGCTTTTTGTTGGATTTTTCTGTTAGAACAGTATATGCATTGGCAAATTTTTCCTTTTGATTTTTCCCCAAAAGTCTACCTAATAATTTCTTTATAAAGAATTCAATTTCTATTTTCAAGGTAATAACCAGACTTCTTTTTTTCTTTTTATTAACAAACTCATTATATTTTGTTGTCTCTGTCGGGATAAGTGAAGCTTTGTCAGATTTAATTTCCAACCCTTCCGAATCCAATAGATATCTGATTAACGTTGGTGTATACATATTGATATGTCCATAAGCAAGGAAATGTTTAATTCGCTTGTCTACTCCAAATCTATAATCTAAAGGAACCTCTATAACAATATGTTTGGCAACCCGCTTTAATTCCCTGATTAGCATACGTTCATGCTCCACATGCTCTAGCACATGCGCAAGAATGATCAGATCAAAACTGTTATCAGGATAAGGAATTTTATAACCATCAAAAGTTTGTACTTCTTTAAGATTCTTAAGATTTCTATTTTTAATCTGTTCGACACCACTACTAGAAATTTCTAAGGCATAGAGTTCCGGACTAAAATTCCATTCGTTTAAATAATAGAGAATGCTGCCATCACCCGCTCCAACCTCTAAAACTTTTTCAAAATTTTTGCCTTTGCAAACTTCTACCAGATTTTGCGCTTTGGTTTTAGCACATAACATACGCCAGTCAAGGCTATTCCCTTTGTAAAAGTTATTATATGATTCATTTACGGTGCCCGTAACTTTATCCATCGACTTGTTTTTGTTAAAGATATTAAAAATGAAGAAGTAACTCTTCAAGATCATTTATTTGCCATTCCACATCACTTGGTTTTTCTTTGTTAAGTGGATTAAAATAAATGGCTTTCATTCCAAAATCCTGTGCACCACGAATGTCAGCTTCCAGACTGTCACCAATCATTATACACTCGTGTTTTTCTGCCTCAGCTTTATTTAATGCATATTCAAATATAGCCTTATGTGGTTTGTTGACACCCACATCTTCAGAAATAATTACATTTCTGAAATAAGGATTAAGGCCAGAAACATCCATTTTGGTCAAAGTCGTTTCTTTAAAACCATTAGAAATAATGTGTAATGTGTACTTCTCATAAAGATATCCCAATACCCTCTCCGAACCTAGGAAGAGGTTGGTTTTTGTAGGGCTGATACGAACATAGTCCTCTTCAAACTGCATGGGAATTTTATCAGGTTTTATTCCAAGCTGTCTAAATGTTTTATGAAAGCGTTCAGACCTTAGTTGTTCTTTAGTAATACGTCCCACGTGATACTCGGCCCAAAGCTGATGGTTATTTGTTGTATAGGTATCAATAAAGTCTTTGCAGGACTGGAGACCTAATTTCTCCAATTCATACAATTGATAGAGCTCTTTAAGTGTTTCTTCTGCATTTCGGTCGAAATCCCAAATGGTGTGATCTAAATCGAAGAATATGTGTTTAATCATTTCAATTCATATTTTAAAAGCGGCAGCCCATTATTAGCAACATTCAAAATAGAGCTAAATTTTTGGGCCATAGGACAAATCGCCTGCATCACCTAATCCGGGGACAATGTACGATTTACTTGTCATTTCTTCATCAATAGCCCCTAGCCATAGCTTTGCTTTAGGAAGGTTTGCTCTTAGATGTCTCAGTCCCTCCGAACTGGCAATGGCAGATACAACATGAAGGTCTCTAATTTTGTACCTGCTTATCAGTTCTTTGCAACAAAGAACGATACTCATACCGGTTGCAATCATTGGGTCGGCTATAATTACTACTCGATCAGTTAAATCAGGTGTTGAGATATATTCAATTGCAATTTCCAGGTTCCCGCTTTTATGTACCCTGCGATAGGCTGCAATGAAGGCAGATGGTGCATGGTCATAAATATTCAACATCCCTTTGTGCATGGGAATACCAGCGCGGGTAATAGTTGCCAGAACTGGCTGTGCGACAAGTTTTACAGTTTTTGCAATACCTAAAGGGGTTTGTGTTTCTATTTGTTGAAATTCCAGTGTTTTACTAATTTCCAGTGCGAAAAATTCACCAAGTCTTTCCATATTCGTACGAAATCGCATGGCATCCTTCTGAATGTTTTTATCCCTGATTTCGGAAATAAAAACATTTGCAATGGAATTGGTTTTACTGAGGTTGAATATCATTGCTTAAAGATAAAAAATATAAATCGCCATTAACCAGTTTTGCACTGCTAACAAGTTCATTCATTTGTAACAACAATGCTTCAGGTGTTTTGTTCTTTAGTAAGTTGAGATCTGTTGCCACAACAGGATGTAGTAATAGCCGGGTCTTTTTCTCTAATTGTAGATCGTACCAGTAAAAGGAAGTACATGTACCAGCTCTAAAACCCGAAAAATCCGGGTAGAACATACTGTAATCACTAGTTGCAGTATTTTTTATCAACTTGATATAGCTTTTGGGGATTTGTGATTGGGCAATAAGGTGCTGATTATTATTTAGGCTAATATCATGATCAGGAAGCATATGACTAAATCCATTATTATGATTTATAATCTGTTTAACAGTTGCTATCTTATCTTTTTTTGAATGCAATTTGTTGCCAATAACTGCTTTAATATAGGTTGTCGTATTGATGATAAAGTTCTTTTTTTGTTTTTTTTGCAAATGATTGATGAATACCGCTTTAAAAGAGAACTGTTTACCTCCAAAGGTTAAATCAGGAAAACGCTTTAGAAGAATGTTTTTTAAGATTAACGCCCAATTGTCAATGATTGGGATTTTCAATAGTTTCAGTTGATACTGTAAGCTGTCTTTAAAAGTATAAGATTCACTATTTTTCTTTTCATGGTGGATGTATTCTTCATAACGGCTAAGGAAATAAAATGATGCAGTAAAAACATCAAATGGCAGGGTACTTTTAGAAACTGAGAAAGGGACTTTCATTTCTCCAAAATCAGTTGTTCTAATTTGTTGAGCTAAAATCTTATGTTCAAACAACAGGTGTTTGCTTTTGAAAAATAATTCATTTCCAATAGGTTGTTCTGAATAACTCATTTTGGGTTGATTCGATTGGAGGAATTCTTCTTTATTTATGGTAAAGTCTATTTCGGTCCTTAATATATCATTAAATATAAAGCTGAAAATGTATTTAATCCTTGGGCTAATGAGGGGCACATAAATCAAAAGTTTCATCCTTTAGGGGTTCAGGTGAATAAATCAACTAGGGATGGTTATTATAAATTTAGCATATAATGGTTAAATTATATTGTTTTTTTTAGTGAAATTTAAGGAGAATTGATAAATCCTTATATTTGATTGTTAAGTATAAAGATCTAAGGATGAAGTTTAATATTGTTTCTGATTATAAACCTACAGGTGACCAACCTGGCGCCATTAAGCAACTCGTAGAAGGTGTGTATAATGAAGAACACTATCAGACACTGTTAGGTGTAACCGGATCTGGTAAAACATTTACTATTGCAAATGTAATTCAGGAAACACAAAAACCAACTTTGATCCTTAGTCATAATAAAACCCTTGCGGCGCAGCTATATGGAGAATTCAAACAGTTTTTTCCTGAAAATGCAGTAAATTATTTTGTTTCATATTATGATTACTATCAACCTGAAGCTTTTATTGCGAGTAGCAATACTTATATAGAGAAGGATTTAAGTATCAATGAGGAAATAGAGAAACTAAGGTTGCGAACTACCTCGGCATTAATGTCAGGTCGTAGAGATATCATAGTGGTGTCTTCTATCTCTTGTATTTATGGTATGGGCAACCCTGAAGATTTCTCAAGATCAGTATTCCGGTTTTCTGTGGGAACAAGGATCTCCAGAAACTCATTTTTACACAGTTTAGTAGAGATTTTATATGCACGTACAACCAATGACTTTAAAAGGGGGACTTTTAGAGTTAAAGGTGATACAGTTGATATTTTTCCAGCATACCTTGATAATGCTTACCGTATTTCTTTTTTTGGGGATGATATTGAAGAGCTAAGTACGATAGATCCTGTAACTGGCAAAACACTGGAAAAGATGGAAGATATGGCCATTTATCCAGCTAACTTATTTGTTACTCCAAAGGATAGATTCAATTCATCTATATGGGGTATACAAGAAGAACTTGAGGTCCGTAAAAATCAACTTATAGGTGACGGGCATTTGTTAGAAGCAAAGAGATTGGAAGAACGGGTGAATTTCGACATAGAAATGATGAAAGAACTAGGATATTGTTCAGGAATTGAGAATTACTCCAGATTCTTTGATGGACGTAGCCCAGGTATGCGTCCTTTCTGTTTGCTGGATTATTTTCCTGAAGACTATTTGATGGTAATTGATGAAAGTCATGTTACTGTACCACAAATCAGAGCGATGTATGGAGGTGACCGCTCCCGGAAATTATCACTTGTGGAGTATGGGTTCCGTTTGCCTTCAGCATTAGACAATCGTCCTCTGAACTTTGATGAGTTTGAAAGGCTTGCTCCGCAAACCATATATGTAAGTGCTACTCCGGCAGATTATGAACTGCAAAAGACAGAGGGAGTGGTAATAGAGCAGGTGATCAGACCAACTGGATTATTAGATCCATTGATAGAAGTTCGACCGGCAATTAACCAGGTGGATGATCTGTTAGATGAAATTGATAAAACTATAAAGCTTGGAGACCGTGTTTTGGTTACTACCTTAACGAAAAGAATGGCTGAGGAGTTGACTAAATATATGGACAGGCTTAATATTAAATGTCGTTACATTCACTCAGAAGTAAAAACATTAGAACGTGTAGAAATACTCAGAGGCTTGCGTTTGGGTGAATTTGATGTGCTGATTGGAATTAACTTGCTGAGAGAGGGACTGGATTTGCCAGAGGTGTCTTTAGTTGCTATTCTTGATGCTGATAAGGAGGGCTTCCTTCGTTCAGATCGTGCGCTGATTCAGACCATTGGACGTGCTGCAAGAAACGATAGAGGACGGGTAATTATGTATGCGGATAAAATTACTGATTCAATGGAACGTACTATTGATGAAACCAATCGACGTAGAGAAAAGCAGGTAACTTACAACCTTGAAAATGCTATAATACCAAAAACTGTAGGTAAAAGCAGAGAAGCTATATTGGAGCAAACTTCGGTGCTTGACTTTACTTCTGGTGAAACTAAACGTGCAAAAGCTTATGTGGAGGTTGATGAGGTGAGTATGGCCGCGGATCCTATTGTTCAATATATGACCAAGGCCGAAATGCAGAAATCTATTGATAAAACGCGTAAAGAAATGAGCAAAGCAGCAAAGGATATGGACTTTTTACTTGCTGCAAGATTGAGGGATGAAATGTTCGCAATGGAAAAAATGTTTGAAGAAAGATTTGCTAAGTTGTAAGTTTGTAAGATGGACGGTAAGAGTAGAAAAGATATTTATCCTGGATTGGAAGTAGATATTATCCTTAAAAAAGATCAGAGAAGTGGAAAGTTGACTAGAGGAATTGTGGCAAATCTGCTTACTTCGGCAGCTTTTCATTCCCGTGGAATAAAAGTTAGACTAGAAGATGGACAAATCGGCAGAGTTGCTGCAGTGGTGGATGACAATTAAGTGGGTGGTATTGTAATTGTTATGCAATAAACAGGACGGTATTGTAATATTGAAATTCCAGACCCGTCTAATATTATATACTTATTAAAAAACAAAATGGGATTTATAAAATTCATATTAATCACCCTACTGATTATGTATATCATACGAATTATACTTCGTCTGGTATTTCCAATGGTGCTTAGAAATATGTTCAATAAAGTACAACAGCAAGCACAAAATCAAGCGCAAGGTCAATCAAGGCAACAAAATACAAAACCGGAAGGATCTATCTCTATTGACTATGTACCTCCGAGTGCCAAAACAGGTAAGACCGATAAATTAGGAGATTTTGTAGATTACGAAGAGGTAAAATAACTGTGTTTTAGTTGTTTAAAGATTTTTTTTAAAAAAGTCTCCCAAGACTAAAAAAATAAATCATTTTATCTAAGTTTGGGGTTAGTTTAATCTTAAACAAACCCTTAATGAATAACTGGTTTAAAGCGAATGGCATTCATCTGGCCATCATTGGATTTTTTGTAATCATTTGTTTCGTCTATTTCAGTCCTGTATTACAAGGCAAAGCTCCAGCTACGAGTGACGTTTTGGCTGCCAAAGCCATGCAAACTGAGATTATGGACTTTAAAGCTAAAGACGGCAAGGCTCCGTTATGGACCAATCAAATGTTTGGTGGTATGCCTGCTTATCAAATTTGGGCGCAGTATGCCTACAATGGAGCATCTTATGGAATCAGACTTATTACAAGTACATTTCCAAGTCCAATTGGTACTGTTTTATTGTTATTGACAGGTGCTTACTTCATGTTTATTGTATTAAGAGTAAATCCCTGGCTGGCGGCTGCAGGTGCATTTGCATTTGCATTTACCATGTATAATTTTGTGCTGATCTCTGCTGGCCATAATAATAAGGTATTGGCCATTGGATTTTTTGCTCCCATCATATCTGGCTTTATTTTAACGTTAAGAGGAAAATATTTGCTAGGTGGCAGCTTGACTGCATTGTTTTTAGCCTTAATGATTAGGGCTAACCACGTGCAAATGACTTATTATCTATTGCTATCTATCTTGATATTTATGGGCATTGAGTTGTATCATGCTTATAAAGGAAAAACACTACCTGCTTTTGGAAAAGCAGTAGGCGCTTTATCCGCCGCAACACTTTTAGCCGTTATGGTAAATGCTGGCGTATTGTGGACTACTGCCGAATATGCAAGTGAGACCAATAGAGGTAAATCAAATTTAACTACTACTACTGTAGTTGATGGTGGTTCCAGTAATGCAAAAGCAAAAGAATATGCCTATGGTTGGAGTCAGGGGATTGGTGAGAGTTTTACTTTTCTGATTCCTGATCTTTATGGAGGTGCTACAAGTATTAATGAGCTTGTTAAGCCAGAAAGCCATATGTACAAAGCGATTTCAGAACTTACTGGTGGGGATCCTAATCAAACTACTCAGGCCATACAGCAATTGGCTGGAAACCTGAATATGCAACAATATTGGGGCGAAAAACCGGGGACATCGGGTGGGTATTATTTTGGGGCCATTATATGTTTCCTTTTTGTATTCGGATTGTTTATTGTAAGAAGTCCAATGAAATGGTGGATTGTGGCAACTACCGTGTTATTTATCCTATTGTCATTCGGAAAGAATTTTCCATTGATATCTGATTTGTTCTTTGATTATTTTCCGTTGTATAGTAAGTTTAGAGCTGTAGAATCAATTTTAGCTGTAGTAGGACTAATGGTGCCACTATTAGCAATCCTTGCTGTTAAAGAGGCACAAGATGGTAATGTTGATCAAAAAACACTGATTAAAAAACTACAATTGTCTGCTGCAATTACTGGAGGTTTTGCATTGATCGTTGCAATTATGCCTACTTTATTCTTCAATTTCACTACAGCCAATCATGCAGAAATTGTTCAGGCTTTATCACAAAGCTTACAAAATAATACTTCATTTGCGCATAAGATAGCTAATGCTTTGATTGATGACCGGATAGCTATTGCACGTTCCGATGCTTTTCGTTCATTTATTCTAATTGTTATAGGATTTGGATTGGTTTGGGCATTTATAACGAAGAAGATAAGTGTTACAATGGCATGTGGCTTATTGGCGGCTATTGTATTGTTTGATATGTGGCAGGTAGATCGTCGTTATCTGAATAATAGTAACTTTACAGCTAAAAGTAATATAACAAATCATTATCAGCCGAGAGATGTTGATACTTTTATAGCTGCAGATAAAGATCCTAATTTTAGAGTTTTGGACTTAACTGTTAATACTTTCCAGGATGCAAGCCCTTCTGCTTTTCATAAGACAATTGGTGGATACCATGCTGCAAAATTGAAAAGATATCAGGAGTTAATAGAACATCAGTTTTCAAAAAGTATCAACCAAGATGTTTTGGATATGTTGAATACTAAATACATCATCACACAAGATCAGCAAAACGGTTCTTATAAAATGCAACGAAATTCGACAGCAGCAGGTAATGCCTGGATTGTACCACATGTTCAATTCGCTAAAGATGCTGATGAAGAAATGAAAGCAATCAGTAGTTTCGATCCAAAGAAAGAAGCAATTGTTGATGTCAGGTACAAAAGCCTTTTAGATGAAAAACGTTTAGGTCCTGGAACGGGTTCTATGATAAAATTAGATAGCTATAATCCAGATCATTTGGTTTACAGCTACAGTGCGCCGACAGATGTGATAGCGGTGTTCTCTGAGATTTATTATGATAAGGGCTGGAATATGTATGTTGATAATGTTAAAAAGCCTTACTTCAGAGCTGATTATGTTTTACGTGCAGCACAATTGCCAGCGGGGAACCATAAGGTCGAATTTAAATTCGAGCCTGTTTCTTATTACATGGGTGAGAAAATTTCATTGGCAGGTACTCTTTTACTAGTAGTTTGCTTAGGATTCGCATTTTATTCTGAAAATAAAAAGAAAAAGGCTGCTTAATCTTCATATTTCGTACCCGTCTAAAAAAGGGTTGCATTATCAATTAAAAGTGATGTGACCCCAAAAAGTTGGACGGATTAACAAAATTAAGTTTTTTGTACGAGAGCTCGGTATTCCACCGGGCTCTTTCCATTTAGCCTGTTTTTTATTCTTTTATTGTTGTAATAGTGAATGTATTCTTTTACTGAAAGGACAAACTCATCTGCTGTCTCAAAGCTTTGTGAGTACAGTAGCTCAGTCTTTAAGATTCCAAAAAAGTTTTCGGCCACTGCATTATCTAAGCAATTTCCCTTCCTGGACATGCTCTGTATAATTCCTTGTTTCTCTAAAGCCTTTCTATATCCATAATGCTGATATTGCCAGCCTTGATCAGAATGAAAAATAAGCCCCTTTGTGTCTTTTACTTTGTCAAAAGCCTTATCTAACATTTCGTCTATCATCTTCATATTCGGACTTTTTGAGATACTATAGGAGATAACTTCTCCATTGAATAGGTCAAGTATTGGTGATAGGTAGATCTTCTCGCCTTTGATGTTTACCTGAGTGACATCTGTAGCCCATTTCTGATTAGGGGAACTTGCCTTGAAATTCCTTTCAAGTACATTGGCGGCAATTTTACCAACTTCACCTTTGTATGAGCGATAGCGAACTTTCCTTATATTACATTTTAGGTTCAATGTTCCCATTAATTTTTGAACAGTCTTATGATTGATATGATAACCCAAGTTCTTCATTTCGGCCGTTACCCGTCGATACCCATATCTGCCTTTATGCAAGTGATATATGCGTATAATCTCTTCCTTTTCATTCTTGTATTTATCTCTACTATTCAGGCGCTTGAGATGATAATAAAATACCGAGCGAGCCATCTGTTTGCAATCCAATAGAATTGCAACATCATGTGCAGGCCTTAGTTCTTCGATGGCTTTTGCCCACTCATGTGTTCGCGGGCTTCTCTTTCCTTGACTAAGGCCGTGACTTTTTTTAATAGTGCGTTCTCGGCTCGCAAACGAGCATTCTCTGCCTGGAGTTTTTCTAATTCTGTTTCAGGCTCATGCTTCTTTGATCTACTCATGTCTTTGGGTAGTCGTTCACGATTTTTTTGTTGGTGTAGTACGCCATAACCCTCAACTCGTACTGATCTTACCCAGCGTTCTAAAGCGGTTTTACTTACTCCATATTGCAGAACAACTTGTACTAAAGGTACCTTTTTCTCTAGAACAATCCTTACAATTTCTTCCTTGAAATCAGGTGTGCCCCGGACATTAGGTTGTTTGAGTAGCCCACTTTCACCATAAAGATCATATTTCCGAACCCATTCCAATATCATCCTTTCGACTATATGCCGTTCGCGGGATATGCGTAGTATCGGCTTCCCGTTTTTTACTTGAGAAACTATATCTAGTTTCTCCTCAAATGTGTGTTTTGCCATAAATAGTGAACCCCAAAAGTTTTTGTCCAACTTTTGGGGTTCACTTCA
>NZ_JBEHBV010000013.1:0-119112 GCF_040203335.1 Pedobacter sp. ASV1-7
GGCTTTCTGGCTTTCCTGATGCCTTGTATATTCCCAATGGTACCTTTAACCATTAGTTACTTTACAAACAGGGCCGGGAGCAAAAGTAAGGGGGTTGGTCAGGCTTTAATTTATGGACTTTCTATTATTGTGATTTATGTAGCTTTCGGCTTGCTGATCACTGTGATCTTTGGTTCTGCAGGGTTAAACGCTTTAAGTGCCAGTGGATTATTTAACTTCCTGTTCTTTATCTTGCTGGTGGTATTTGCGGTTTCCTTTTTTGGTGCCTTTGAGATTACTTTACCAAGCTCTATTGTTAACAAGATAGATAGTAAGGCCGACAACAGTAAAGGTTTAGGCGGTATTTTCTTTATGGCCGCTTCTTTAGCTTTGGTATCTTTCTCTTGTACAGGTCCAATCATCGGTACTTTATTAGTGCAGGCCAGCTCTAAAGGGGAGTTGTTAGCTCCGGCAATAGGTATGTTCGGATTTGCATTGGCTTTAGCTTTACCATTTACTTTATCTGCAATCTTTCCAGGCTTTTTAAGCAGCATGCCTAAATCAGGTGGATGGTTAAACAGTGTAAAAGTATGTCTGGGTTTCCTGGAACTGGCTTTAGCTTTAAAATTCCTTTCATCGGCAGATCTGGCCTGGCATTGGGAATGGTTCGACAGAGAAATTTTCCTGGTACTGTGGATTGTGATCTTTATCCTGATGGGGATCTACCTATTGGGCAAACTCAAGTTTGCACACGATAGCGAGCTGAAATATGTTTCTGTACCGAGGTTGTTCTTCGCTATCCTGTCGTTCTCATTCGCTGTATACATGGTTCCCGGATTATGGGGAGCTCCTGTAAGTGTACTAAGCGGACTTGCACCTCCAATGAACACTCAGGACTTCATTTTAAATGCACATGGATCTGCAGCTTCAGCTGGATCAGCAGATTTCCCAACTAAGGTGAAACATAGCGAATCATTAAAAGCACCTGTAGGCTTCAATGTATTCTTCGATCTGGATGAGGGAGTTGAATATGCCAAGAAAGTGAACAAACCTGTTTTGTTAGACTTTACCGGACATACCTGTGTAAATTGTCGCAGAATGGAAGATCTGGTATGGATTGACCAGGAGGTTGGACGACTGATTAAAGAGGAATATGTACTTATTCAATTATATGTTGATGACCGTAACATTAAGATGCCTGCAGAGAAAGTTCATTATTCTAAGATCCTGAAACGCAATACCGATGACCTGGGTTATTGGAACCTGGACTTTCAGGCTACAAGATATGCTTCCAATGCACAACCTTTATACGTACTGGCCGGACAAGATCTTAATCCTTTAGTGGCCCCACAGGGTGCTAATTTTAACGCAAAAGAATACGCAGATTATTTAAGAAGCGGTGTCGCTGCTTATAAATCCAAGTAATAATCTTATAAACTTTATTTAGGGGCAATCGACATTAAAATACTGTTGCCCCTAGTTATAGGTTTATATCATATAACCAACTAATCTTATAATTAATAATCTAAATGAAAAAATTAAGTTTGATCGCACTGGCACTGTTGTGTACCAGCTATCAGGGTTTTTCGCAAAAAAGAAAACCGAAAACCCCAACACCCATTCCGGCTACGGCTGCACCAGCAGGTAATCCGAATGCCATGAATCGCCCGGGTGGACCATCAACTGGCCCAAAACCATACAGCCAGGTGATTACTGCTAAAGCTAAAACCGACAAGGGTTTGTTTAAAGTTCATAACGTTGAAGGCCGTTATTTCTTTGAAATTGCAGACTCATTATTAGGAAGAGAAATATTAACAGTAAACAGAATCAGCAAAGCAGCAGCAGGAAACCGAGCATCTATGATGGGTTACGGCGGCGATCATATTGGTGATAATGTTATCAGCTTCGAAAAAGGCCCTTCTAACAAAGTGTATCTTAAAAGTGTTTCCTTCAGAGAGCGCTCAAATGATACTACAGAACATGGAATGTTCAAATCAGTAATGAGTTCAAATATTCAACCTTTGGTAGCTTCATTTGATATCAAAGCATTTGCTAAAGATTCTACTTCAGGTGCAAAAGGAGTTGTTATTGATGTTACAGATTATATGAACAGTGATAATGATATTTTCTTCTTTGACGCATCGATAAAAAAAAGATTGTCATTAGCTAATCAGCTATCAGATAGAAGTTATATCAAGGAAATTAAGGCTTATCCTATGAATATAGAAATAAGAACCCTTAAAACCTATATGAAATCGGCACCGCAAATGCCAGGCAGTATGATGGGGGGAGGTGCTCCAAGTGCTACACCAGCCACTTATGAACTGAACAGTTCAATGGTACTTTTGCCATCTAAGCAAATGAAGCCGAGGTTCTTTGATGCCCGTGTAGGATATTTTGCTACCGGATATGTAGATTTTGATGCAAACCCACATGGTGTTAAAAATCAATCATTAATTACCCGCTGGCGTTTAGAACCAAAAGCTGAAGATGTAGAAAAATACAAAAGAGGTGAATTGGTTGAACCTAAAAAACAAATTGTTTATTACATCGATCCTGCAACGCCTAAGAAATGGGTTCCTTACCTGATACAAGGTGTGAATGACTGGCAGGTTGCCTTTGAAAAAGCAGGTTTTAAAAATGCCATAATAGCTAAAGAAGCACCAAATGATCCCTCATGGAACATAGATGACGCCAGACATAGCGTAATCGTTTATAAACCATCTGATATTCCAAATGCAAGTGGTCCACACGTTCATGACCCACGTACTGGAGAAATTCTGGAAACACATATCAACTGGTACCATAACATTATGTTGTTATTAAGAAACTGGTATTTCATTCAGGCTTCAGCAATTGACCCACAGGCACGCAAAATGAAGTTTGATGATAAATTAATGGGTGAGTTGATTCGCTTTGTATCTTCACATGAAGTTGGCCATACTTTAGGTCTGCGTCATAACTTTGGTTCATCAGCAACTGTGCCGGTAGAAAAACTACGAGATAAGCAATGGGTAGAGAAAAATGGACATACTCCATCAATTATGGACTATGCACGTTTCAACTATGTAGCGCAACCAGAAGATAATGTAACTGCTAAAGGTATTTTCCCAAGAATTGGAGATTATGATTTATGGGCAATTGAATGGGGATACAAATGGCTGCCAGAATTCAATACTCCGGCAGATGAAGCTACTTATTCAAATCAAACAATTATCAAAAGGGTTCGCGCCAACAAGCGTTTAACCTTCGGTACAGAATCCGATCCTGATGATCCACGTAATCAAAGCGAAGATATTGGTGACAATGCGATGCTTGCATCTACGTACGGTATTAAAAACCTGAAACGTGTATTGCCAAATATTTTAACCTGGAGTAAAGAGCCTAACGAAGGCTATAGCAATGCTAAAACTCTTTATACTGAAGTGGTAGGACAGTGGGGTCGCTATATGGGCCACGTAGTTAAAAACGTAGGTGGTATCTATACTTCACCAAAAAGTGTTGAAGAAAAAGGTCCTACGTTTGAACATGTACCATTTGCAAAACAAAAAGAAGCTATGACTTTTCTAAACGGTCAATTATTCGCTACACCAACATGGTTAATTAACAAAGAACTGATTGAGCGTACAGGAATAAACCCGGTTGACATCTTCCAGAATACCCAAAAGAATGTTTTAGGCAGATTACTTAACCCTAATACCATTAATAAACTAATCAATGCAGAAGCTTTAAATGGTGCCAAAGCATATACAATTGGTAACTTATTTACTGATTTAAAGGCTGGAGTATGGACAGAATTGTCTTCACATAAGACAATTGATGTTTATAGAAGAAACTTACAGAAGGCATATGTAGACAACCTGACTAAATTAATTAAAGCACCTGCGGCTTCAACAGGTGGATCTATGTTCCCAGGCATGAGAGTAACAGATCCTACCAGTTCAGATATATCAAGTATAGGTAGAGCGCATTTAACAACGCTTGCAAAAGAAATCCGGACAGCAATACCTACTGCAACTGGCATGAGTAAATATCACTTACAAGATTTATTAGTAAGAATCAATGCTGCATTAAATCCTAAATCATAAGGATTTATTACAATTGAATAGAAAAGCCTCCGGAAATTTTCCGGAGGCTTTTCTATGTAGAGTTGTTCTGATTACTTAGAAAGAAATTCAGGGACATATTCATCCTTCCTAAATTCTGGATTCACAGATTCTTCTGGATTGAACAAGTTAATTCTTACATACAAGTTAAAATATCCAGTACTGTCCCGATTAAAACTCAGAACCGCATTGTCACCATAAATCAATTTCAATCTCTTTACTGTATTATCCAGACCTATATTATGGCTCTGGCTAACATAATTAGAATTGATGAAGTTACTGGTTTCAATCAATATTGTATTTCCATCAAAACTCACTGACATTACTGCAGGCTTATCTGGTTTAGTCAAGTCACCATGCTTAAAGATATTTTCAGCAAGAGTAAGCATAACCAACGGTATAATTTCAATGTTATCCAAAGTCTTATCATACTTTAAGGTAAGATTTAGTGGAGAACCCGATTTAAGCGTATGTAGCTTAATCAAATTTTCAATCTGTTCAATCTCTAATTGTACCGGGATTAACGTGTTTTCAGTCTCATCACGTAAGGCAAACCTCATCATTTCAGATAATGACAATACTGCTTCAGCACCTTCTGGAGAAGTCTTACGAATATTGGTGTAAATGAAACTCAAAGTGTTGAATAGAAAGTGGGGGTTAATCTGGGCTTTTAAATGCGCATACTGGGTTTTGATTAATTCAGATTGAATCGTTTGATTTTCAATAATCATCCATAGTCTATCCTTTTCAGCTTGCTGGGCATTCTTGCGTTCTCTAAAATAACTCGTTAAATAATAATATCCAGAAGAGAAAAGAATAAAATAGATTGCTCTCCAAACTCCGTTACCTATAGAAGTTTTATTAATTGCTGCTTTTGTTGAGATAGTAAGGTCAGCATATTGCTGTAAAAGTGCTACCGCACCAATAGTTAAAGGTACATATATTAATACCTCAATAATTACCAGCAAGGGAAGCAGCCAGAATGCTTGTTTGGGTTGCTTATATGCAGTGGGTAATATGATATGTGCGTGAAAATAAAATAAGAAAATATTGAATACATAAAATACAAAGTAACTTCCGAAGCTTGCAAAATAACCTCTCAAGATTCCCGTTAAGACAATTTCATAAAAAATAAAGAAAAACCATGCTATAAAATGAATTCTATAATTCATTATAAACAAGAGTATTTTTTTGAAATGGCTTTTCATTCTATGCTATAGTAATCAGTATATCTGTGAAGTTTAAAACAGAGTGGGAATTTGTATTTTAATCAAAAGATAGATGGCTAAATAATTTATTCCGGAACTCCGCGGTTGGACCTAAGTGTTTTATCTTCCAAAAAGGATAAGAATTGCTTTTTATAAGTGGCACCCAATGGAACTTCCAGATTATTATTTAAGGTAATGGATGAGCCTTCAATTTTATTTACATGGTCCATCGAAATTATAAAGGATCTCTGAACTCTGATAAAAGATTTGTCACCCTCTAACTTATGCTCAACCTCTTTGATTGTTAAATAAACTACATACATCGCATTAACAGTATGTATTTTTACATAATTATTCAAACCCTCAACAGCTACAAGGTCTTTCAGATTGACTTTTATATACTTTTGATTCTGATCTGTTTTAATAAAGAAAAAGTCAGGTTTTTTAGGTTGAATCCTGTCTCTTCCAAGCTTGTCAAAATCAATCATTTTATTAATTGCAATCGCAAAGTTATTTAGAGAAATAGGTTTTAAAAGATAATCATTTGCATAAATGCCGAAAGCTTCAACTGCATATCTGGTATGTGCAGTAGTAATTACAAGGAATTTAGATTTATTTCTTATCATTCTGGCCAGCTCTATGCCAGTCATGCCCGGCATATCAATATCTAAAAAGATAATATCAATATTATCTTCCCAGGTAATGTTCCTGTAGGCAGCTAATGGATCCGTATAATATTTTAAGAGTGTTAAATTTGGTAATTCTTCAATATATTCCGACAATAGCTCAATGCCATGTTTTTCATCATCAATAATAACGCAGTTTAATTTATCTGTCATCTATACGTTAATTAAATTTTTCTCTAAACTTAGCTATATTTACGAGTACAAACACACTATTGCTTAATATATTTTATTATTTCAATATCATATCCATTTTCAAAGTTAAGCTAAAAGTGTCTAATAGCATAATTATCATCCTTATCAACTTGCTGTATTTCGTTCACCACGTTAAAGTAATCATTTACCACGTAAAACATAGCGTTTGCGTAATATAATTGCGTAGGAATTTGATCTTTTCTACTTTTAGTCATCCCCCTATAAAAACCCAAAACCTGACGCATGCTAGTGCGTCAGGTTTTAACACAATTGAATTATACATTTGGTACGTTCTCGTATATATTTAGTTCTAAAGGGAGTACAACCTCCCTTTAGTTACTAGATAATAAAATAACTAAATTTTAGCCATTGCTTTTCCAAGATACCAACAAAACCACATAAAGATTGGAGCTGCAAGAATATCTATTGTATAATGCACATGTTGAATTAATAGTAATACAGCTATAATCCCCGAAGCAATAAAAGCAATCATCTTATCACGTTTACGCTCTAAACAAAGTGCAACTAAAAAAACAGTAGCAGTATGTCCGGAGAAAAATAAATCCTTCGTAATCACATTAGCATGATAAAAGAAAATGGAGCAAGGATCTGACAAATGAACAATATCAGCAGGAGGGTCTAATGGCACTAATGATATAGTGATGATTCTGGCAATGCATAAAAAAATGAAAGACCATAAAGCCGTAAGGCACATAATTGTATTTTTCGACATTCTGACCAACAAAAAACAAATCATTCCATACAAGACAGCAAATATCAATGCCGAAACATCTTTTGCCGGTATAATATTCAATAACCAATCATTTAGCTGAATACCTTCTCTGTTTTCTATATGCGAAAAGAAATGAGGAATGAAAATTAAAATGGCTACCAGAATTAACATTCCAATGATGAATTTTACTCGAAATGCTTGATAGTCCCAGGCTATTTGCCAGGTAAATTGTTTTGACTGCATTAAAATTGGTTAGTATTTAGTTGGTAAAATTATACAAATAAAGCGATTTTCAATTAAAGTCCAACCCCATTTTCGTTAAATAGCAACAAATGATTAGAATACTAAAATAAAATGCAATAAACCATATTTTATCAAAAATATTTAGATCATAATCCAAAAAGATATAAATTACGATAACCAATACGAATGATACAATATGGATGAATTTCAGATTAAAAAATCGACTAAAGATTATGATGTAATAATAGTTGGTTCAGGTGCTGGAGGGGGAATGGCTGGATATGTACTTGCCAATGCTGGGCAAAAGGTTTTGATGTTAGAAGCCGGAGAAGACTTTGACCCACGCCTTCATGCTCAACAGCTTAAATGGCCTTGGGAATCACCACGTAGAGGTGCGAGTACCACCCGGCCGTTTGGTGATTTTGATGCTTCTTATGGCGGCTGGGAGTTGGACGGTGAACCTTATACACAAAAAAACAACTCTGAATTCGCCTGGTTCCGTTCCAGAATGCTTGGGGGAAGAACTAATCATTGGGGTAGAATATCCTTAAGGATGGGACCTGATGATTTTAAATGTAAAGATGGCTTAACAGATGATTGGCCAATCACTTATGATGAAGTAAAACCATATTATGATAAAGTAGACCGCTTAATTGGAGTTTACGGTAGTGTAGAAGGTATACCAAACGAACCGGATGGTATCTTTTTACCACCGCCAAAGCCACGCTTAAATGAATTATTTATTAAGAAAGCAGGAGAAAAAACAGGTGTAACTGTTATTCCGGGAAGAGGTTCAGTGCTAACAGAAGCCTTACCAGGAAATACAGACCGTGCTCCGTGCTTTTATTGTGGACAATGCGGAAGAAGCTGTAAAGTATATGGAGATTTCTCCTCATCTTCCTGCCTTGTTATTCCAGCTGTGAAAAGTGGGAATCTGACTGTCGTTACCAATGCAATGGTAAGGGAAGTATTAACAGATTCAGCTGGTTTGGCTACAGGTGTATCCTATATCAATAAAAAAGATATGCAGGAATACCAGGTCAATGCGAAAGTAGTGGTATTGGGAGCTAGTGCTTGCGAATCAGCCAGGATATTATTAAACTCCAAATCTGCAGCTCATCCTGATGGATTAGCCAATAGTAGTGGTATTATTGGTAAATATCTACATGACTCTACCGGAGCCGGATTAAGCGGATTTTTACCGCAATTAATGGATAGAAAACGTTATAATGAAGACGGTGTTGGTAGTGTCCATATCTATTCTCCATGGTGGCTGGATAACAAGAAACTTGATTTCCCACGAGGTTACCATATAGAATATTGGGGAGGTATGGGGATGCCTGCCTATGGCTTTACCGATGGCATGCATAATCTAAATGGCTTGGTACCAGATAGAAATGGAAAAATGAAAGAGGCTGGAGGCTATGGCGTATCCTTAAAAGATGACTACAGACGCTTTTATGGAACTCGCGTAGGAATGGCTGGTCGTGGAACTGCAATTGCCAGAGAAAGTAATTATTGTGAAATAGATCCTAAAGTGGTGGATAAATATGGTATTCCGGTATTGCGTTTCAACTATAAATGGGCAGATGAAGAGATTAAGCAAGCCAAACACATGCAAGAGACTTTCCAGGCTATGATGCATGCAATGGGTGCAATCATAACTTCGGATATTGAAGGTCCAGAAACCAATTACGGACTACTTGCTCCAGGCAAAATTATCCATGAAGTAGGAACCATAAGGATGGGAAATGACCCTAAAAAATCCGCACTAAATAAATGGTGCCAGGCTCATGAATGTAAAAATCTATTTGTAGTTGATGCGGCACCATTTGTACAACAGGGAGATAAAAATGCCACCTGGACAATTTTGGCATTATCAATGAGAACAGCTGAATATATCCTCGATCAGAAGAAGAAGCAAAATATTTAATAACATGAACAGACGTCAATCATTAAAAATCCTAGGGCTGACTACAATTAGTGCGTCAGTGCTACTTGATGCATGTAAACCTGGCGAAAAAAGTCCTAAACTATCAGATGAATCCAGTGAGTCGGAACAACCCGGCAGACAGGAGTTCGAGATTGCCAGAGATAAAAAACTGCATGAAGAAAAGTTTTTCAGTGCACATGAAATGGCTACCATTGCTGTTTTATCAGATATTATTATTCCGAAAGACGAAAAATCAGGAAGTGCAACAGATGCCAAGGTTCCTGAGTTTATAGAATTTATTGTAAAGGATTTACCTTATCATCAGCTTCCTATGAGAGGAGGATTAAAATGGCTGGATCTACAATGCTTAAACAGATTTGAGAAGCCTTTTAAAGATGCTTCAGCAGCCCAGCAAACACAAATGCTGGATATGATCGCTTATCCGAAAAAAGTAAAACCAGGAATGGAACAAGGCGTAGCCTTTTTTAACTTGATGAGAGATCTGACAGCTTCGGGGTTTTTCACCACTGAAATAGGAGTTAAAGATTTAGGATATGCTGGAAATACTCCGAACAAATGGGAGGGTGTACCAGAGGATGTTGTAAAACAATA
Source organism: Pedobacter sp. ASV1-7 (assembly GCF_040203335.1). Taxonomy (NCBI): domain Bacteria; kingdom Pseudomonadati; phylum Bacteroidota; class Sphingobacteriia; order Sphingobacteriales; family Sphingobacteriaceae; genus Pedobacter; species Pedobacter sp. ASV1-7. The sequence continues at coordinate 9,693 of NZ_JBEHBV010000013.1, forward strand.
CAACTTCAAAAGTAATAACCTGTAAAAAGAAACGGGGATAGGTCCTAAGACTTACCCCCGTTAAATTAACGCTCTCACCACAAAAGTACTAATTTATTCTTACTTACCAAATATTTTTTAATTTATATTATCTCATATCCCGTTCAACTTTTCTGGCTGTACTTTTTCCTGGTAAATAAATCTGGAATCCAACACCTATTCCAAGGTTATGAGCATAAGCACTAGTACCGAAACCAACAACTCCATTATATTTCAATAAAGCTTCAAGGCCAATCGTTTGCGTAACGAAATAGGTAAAACCTGGGCCAAATGAAAATCCTAAGCCATTGGTACTACCACCTCCAGAAGGATTATAACCCTGAACACCTACTGTAGCTTCTCCAAAGAACCTGGAGCTCTTAACTATTTCATTGGCACCGGTTTCTCCATAATATCTTCCTAAAGCACTCACACCATAGTTGAAATCTGTTCCACTTCCTTTTTGTGTAGCGATACCAAGATTTACTTCGCCTCCAATTGCAAGTCCATCTTGTACAAACCATGCCGCCTTGGGGCTAACATTAAAAGTAAATACATTAGGCTTGTCCAACCCAAATTTTATATCTGATAGATTTGCACCGATCATGACATTCCCTTTCTGTATTTGCGCATTTGCTCCAAATGCCATAACACTTCCAAAAAAAATAGTAAAAATTAGCTTTTTCATAAGATTCATTTAAATGTTTTCAATAGTGTTTAAAGCTTTGATCAGCCTTAACTTTCTATTTTAACAAACAGAAAAGCTTTTTTGTTTAAAAACATTTTATTTGTGATCAACAGGCTTAATCCGTAAATTGCATAAACAAACATTCTGTTTATGGCCTAAAAAATGCTTATGTATAATTATAACGTTTTTTACCTGTATAGATAATTTATAGAATGGAGACATCATTAAGTAATAAACCTAACTATTTTATAGAGAAAGTTAGAAATATGCTGGGGAGAAAAGAAGTGGAAGAAATTAAATGGGGGATTATTGGTTGTGGCGATGTTACTGAAGTTAAAAGCGGTCCCGCTTTTAATAAAGTACCCAATTCTAAATTATTAGCAGTAATGCGTCGTGATGGTGAAAAAGCCAGAGATTATGCTATGCGCCACCTGGTGCCAAAATGGTATGACGACGTAAACATGATTATTAATGATCCTGAAATCAATGCTATTTATATTGCTACTCCTCCTTTACAACACGAAGAGTATGCGATTAAAGCTATGGCAGCAGGTAAATTTGTATATGTAGAGAAGCCGATGACTTTAAATGCGGAATCTGCCATACGAATGAGGGATGCTGCTTTAAAATATAACGCAAAAATGGCTGTCGCTCATTACAGACGTGAACAACCTATGTTCCAGAAAGTAAAGTCGCTGTTAGAGAATAATGAAATTGGAACGGTAAGACTTGTACAACTACAAATGCTACAGCCACCTAAATCTGATTTAATTGCAAATTCTGAAACCAACTGGCGTATGGATCCCGCAATTTCCGGCGGCGGCTTATTTCATGATCTGGCCCCTCATCAACTCGACTTAATGATTCACTTCTTCGGAGCAGTAGAACAATCTCATGGACTTTCTTTAAATCAAGGAAATTCTTTTGGTGTGGATGATATGGTGACTGGACATATTTTGTTTAAAAATGGAGTTGTCTTTAATGGTAACTGGTGCTTTTCTGCAGCTGAACACAGGGATATATGTGAAATTATTGGGACACTTGGACGAATTAGCTTCCCCATGTTTGGACATAAAGTAACGCTGAGTAAAGATGGAAATGAAGAAGAATTTATATTTGACGCATTAGAACATGTACAACAACCTATGATTGCAGAGGTGGTTAAATACTTCCAGGGACAAACAATTAATCCATGTTCTGCAGATCAGGCAATACAATCCATGAAAATAATGGATAGCTTTACACTATGAACAAAAAAACCAGTACAGCTGGGAAACCAAATATTTTTAACCTTCTAAAGCCCTACAAAGGACTGATTATCTTATTACTCCTGTTTGCTCTGATCAGCAATGGGGTAAATCTGCTCTTGCCTAAAATCATTGCGAATGGAATAGATGCTTATACGAATGGTACTTTTGATTTACAAAGTATTCTTCTCAAGTTCTCTATCGCAATACTTTTTGTTCTGCTATTTACTTTTCTTCAAAGCATCATTCAAACCTACGCTTCAGAAAAAGTTGCTAGAGACCTGAGAACGAAACTTGCAGATCAGATTTCAAGACAAAGCAATGCTTACATTGAGCAGTCAAACCCTTCTAAATTACTGACTAATCTTACGGCTGATGTTGATTCCATAAAGGTATTTATAGCCCAGGCAATAGTCTCTATTACTTCTTCCATATTCATTATTTTTGGGGCAACCATTCTTTTATTGACCATCAATTGGAAATTGGCCCTGGCCATCATTGCAATTATCCCAATTATCGGAGTCACATTTTTTTTAGTCATCAGGAAAGTAAGTGTGCTTTTTAAACAAAGCAGGGAAGTGATAGACTGGTTAAATAAGGTGATTAATGAAAGTATTCTTGGCGCTGCACTAATCCGTGTAATTAATTCTCAGCAACTGGAAAATGTAAAATTCTTATCGGCCAATACTAAGGCTAAAGAGCTTGGTCTTTCTATATTAAATCTTTTTGCAGGCCTGATCCCAGTTATTATATTCGTAGCAAACCTTGCCGGATTAACCATATTGTTGCTAGGTGGACATTATGTGATATCTGATAAAATGACTCTGGGTGATTTTTCAGCCTTTAACAGTTACCTCGCGATGCTTATTTTTCCAATTATAGTAATTGGTTTCATGAGTAATGTAATAGCCCAGGCTACAGCATCTTACGGACGCATATCTCATGTATTAAACAAAGATAATGACACTGCCACAGGCACCATAACAGATGTATTGAAAGGGCTGGTGGAAATGAAAGATATCAACGTTATTTATGGACAGAAACCAGTACTTAAAGATATTTCGTTCAGCCTGAAACCTGGTTCAAAAACTGCAATCATTGGTCCAACTGCCGCTGGTAAAACACAGTTATTATATTTACTGACCGGACTGATTAAGCCGGATAGTGGTGAGATTTTATTTGATGGCAAACCGGTGTCTGATTATAATCAGGAAACTTTTCATAATCAGGTTGGATTTGTATTTCAGGATAGCATCATCTTCAACATGAGCATCAGAGAGAACATTGCTTTTAATGACCAGGTAAGCGATGAATCTTTAGAAAAGGCAATTGAAACTGCTGAACTAAGGGATTTTATTGATGCACTTCCTGAAAAACTGAATACCATTGTATCTGAAAGGGGCTCTAATTTATCGGGCGGACAAAAACAAAGGATTATGTTAGCTCGTGCATTGGCCTTAAATCCTAAGGTATTATTATTAGATGATTTTACAGCTAGGGTAGACAACAATACAGAACAACGTATCCTGGCAAATGTACAGCGGAATTTCCCTGGTCTTACTTTACTTTCTGTAACTCAAAAAATTGCAGCAGTACAAAACTATGATCATGTGATATTGATCACGCAAGGTGAAATCATAGGACAAGGCACACACCAACAACTCATGAGTAGCAGTCCCGAATACGTCCAAATTTACAATTCACAACAAAGTACCAGCAATTATGAACTACAATCTTAACCAAATTACTGGTAAGGAAGAAAAGAAGTCAACATTTGCAGTACTTAAAAAGCTGCTAAAACTCATTGAACATGAACGCAAAAATCTGCTCCTCGCTTTTTTTGCCATGATCATCAATGCTACATTGCTTTTATTATCACCACTCATTATTGGTCATACGATAGACAATTATATCAGCACCAAACAATATAATGGCGTACTATTTTACTCAGGCATTCTTTTTGGTATGTACCTGCTTACTTTAGTTACAGGTTATCTGCAAACTAAACTGATGGGAGGCGTGGGGCAGAGAACTTTATATACTTTGCGTAATGCTATATTTAGTAAGATACAAGAGCTCCCAGTGGCATTCTTTAGCCAGAATAAAGCGGGTGATTTGATTTCAAGGGTTAATAATGATACGGATAAGCTTAATCAGTTCTTTTCACAATCGCTGATGCAGTTTCTAAGTAGCATTTTTACCATGATTGGTGCCGGTGTATTTTTACTCGTCATCAATTTTAAACTTGGTGCTGCCACACTTGTTCCGGGACTGTTTATTTTATTGTTTACCACACTCGTTTCTGCCTGGGTAAAAAGAAAGAATGCACTAAACCTGAAAAGTGTAGGAAACCTAAGTGCCGGAATTCAGGAAAGCCTCAATAACTTTAAAGTGATCATTGCCTTTAATCGTCGTGATTATTTCAGAAAAAGGTTTAATGAAACTAATGCAGAGAACTACAAGACTGCTATTGGTGCGGGTATTGCCAATACGATGTTTGTCCCTGTATTTGGATTCTTCTCTAGTGCTGCTCAGCTGATTGTCTTGCTTTATGGTATCCATCTGATTTCAATTGGAGAGTTTTCTGTGGGTTTATTAATCAGTTATCTTTCTTATGCTATAAACTTTTATAATCCCCTTCGACAACTGGCTGCTTTATGGAGCACATTCCAGGTGGCAATGGCGGCTTGGGACAGGATCTCACAGATTTTATCTTTAGAAAGTGACCTTAAGATTATCGCGGATACACATACGCATCAGACAGATGCGCTGATTGCATTTAAAAATGTTCATTTCTCTTACGCTGGTGGCGAAGAGATTTTGCACAATATCAGCTTTGAACTTCAAAAAGGAAAAACATATGCTTTAATTGGTCCGACTGGTGGTGGAAAAACGACTACAGCTTCACTCATGGCTCGTCTGTATGATACAACAAAAGGGGAGGTGTTACTGGCTGGAAAAGATATACGTTCTTTTACTGCCGAAGAACGAAGTAATAAGATCGGTTTTATCTTACAAGAACCTTTTTTATTTACCGGAACGGTTAAGGATAACATCTTATATAGCAATAGTGAGTATAAAGACTTCAGCAATGAGCAATTAGAAGAAGTAATTAAAGAAGCACATCTGGATGATTTACTGGCCTTGTTCGACAAAGGGCTGGAAACTGAGGTAGTATCAAACTCTGATAATATCAGTTTGGGTCAGAAACAGCTTATTGCCTTCATGAGAGCTGTACTGCGTAAACCTGAGTTACTGATACTGGATGAAGCAACGGCAAATATTGATACCATTACGGAAAAATTATTGAGTGATATTCTTAAGAAGTTACCTAAGGAAACTACATTGGTAATCATTGCCCACAGACTAAACACCATTGAAAATGCAGATGAGATTTACTTTGTAAACTCTGGAGAAGTAATTAAGGCTGGTACAATGGAGCATGCCATGAAAATGCTGCTCAAAGGAAAAAGAAGCAGTTAGCAGCGGAAATTAATGTCCGCTGTTATGATTGTCTTTTTTTCTGAATGTTAAATAAAAAGCAGTAACCATGATAATTAGTGAAAGTGCTGATAAGCTGATTAATGATGCCATAATATGAGTTTTAATGTGTTTGACTGCACAAATATAACTTTACAAATCGATAAAACTCAATCCATTCTTTAAACTACACAGCAATAATTGGCAAAATGTGGATTTGTGAATAAAATTGTTGTGAATTAAAATCAATTTTTTCCGTAAATTGTTATCAGTATTAAGAAGCTAAATTAAAACGACAAAAAAGTCCTGTGAGTGGGTGATCCGCGTAGGGCAGGCACAACATAGGAATGGGTGTATCCAAAATGGTTACACCCATTTATATAAAACCCAAAATATGATCAATTCTCTTAAGTGTCTTATGTCACTGTCGTTAATCATCCTTTTTTCAACTTATGGAAACGCACAGTTAAACGTTACTAATGCTGAAACTGAAATACAAGGCATCATGAAAGATCTCGATGCTGTCGGCCTTTCTGTTGCGGTGGTGAAAAAGGGAAAGATCATTTATACACATTCCTTTGGCTTAAAAGACAAGGAAAATAATATACCATTGTCTGATAGCGACATTTTCAGAATTGCATCTATATCTAAATCCTTTTCTGCAACCGCCATAATGCAATTGGTAGAAGCTGGTAAATTGTCTTTAAATGATGATATTTCTAAACTTATAGGCTTTAAAATAAGAAATCCTAAATATCCGGAAACAGTCATTACCTTAAAAATGCTGATGTCCCACACTTCCAGTATTAATGATAGTCAGGGCTATTTTAACCTCGATAAGATTAATCCGGAAAAGAACATCAATTGGGAAAAATGCTATAATGATTATGAACCAGGCAAAGGTTACAGGTATTGTAACCTGAATTATAACCTGACAGGTGCAGTTATAGAAAAATATTCAGGAGAACGTTTTGACAATTATGTTGTTCGCAATATCCTGAGACCTCTAGATATCTATGGAGGCTACTGTATTGATTCTTTAGATGCTAAACGTTTTGTAACACTGTATGAATATGATACGCTGAAAAAAACTTTAATAGCTTCACCCGCAGCTTATGATTCTAGAGCTGAAGATTTGAAAACGTACAAAATGGGTTATAGTACACCCATATTCTCACCAACAGGTGGACTTAAGATTTCGGCAACAGATCTGGCCAAAGATATGATCATGCATATGAATTATGGTAAATCTAATAGAGTCAGGATTATTTCTAAAAATAGTGCAAAGCTGATGCAAACACCGGTTTTAGCATCTGGTAAGTATGGCCTGGCTATTACAACTGCTGATGATCTGATTCCAGGCAAAAGTCTAAAAGGACATACGGGTTCTGCTTATGGGCTGTTCAGCGCCATGTTCTTTGATCCAAAAGAGAAGTTTGGGATAGTCGTAATTAACAATGGTTGCAATCCTAAATATAGAGATGGCATTCAAGACATACTACGCCTCTCTATTAATAGTTTATATAATAATTTTATCAAATAACATCAGTTTTTATCTTTAAACTGAACAAAACCACAGCCTTCCTGTTGTTATAATAGATCAATTGCTATTATTTATGACAGAAAGACACACTTACCAGACCGGTATTATTGGAAATTGCGCATTCCTTGCTCATATCAACAAAAACACAAATGTAGATTGGCTATGTTGGCCTCGGTTTGATAGTAGTTTTGTTTTTGGTGGTTTATTAGACAAAAAACAAGGGGGAGAGTTTTCAATTCTTCCAAAAGGTGAATATATTTCCAGACAATATTATCTAGAAAATACCAATGTTTTATGTACTGAAATCAGTAATCCTGAAGGTAAATACCGGATAGTAGATTATGCTCCTCGATTTCATCAGTTTGAACGTTATTTTAAACCTTTGATGCTGATCAGAAAAATTGAACCATTGGAAGGGGAGCCAAGGATACACGTAACTTGTAAACCCGTCTATGATTATGGTCAAATCAAGCAAACAGGGCATCGCGGCAGTAACCATATTGAATTTGAGGGTGCAGATGATGACATGCAGCTAAGCACCAATATCTCATTAAGCTATATTGAAGACGGAAAGTATTTTGCATTAAATGAGGCAAAGTACCTGATCCTTACTTATGGTCACGAATTAGGAGCCCCCATCATCAGTACTGCTGATAGGTTTTTAACTGAAACCATCAGATATTGGCGCACCTGGATTAAACATACAACAATAGCCGGTTTCTATCAGTCGCTGGTAATACGTTCGGCTTTAACACTTAAAATACATCAATATGAGGACACTGGAGCAATTATCGCGGCAAGTACGACTAGTTTACCAGAATCGCAGGGAAGTACCCGTAACTGGGACTATAGGTACTGCTGGATGCGGGATACTTATTACGTGATTACGGCTTTAAACCATATTGGCCATTTTGAAGAAATGGAAAAATACTTCGGTTATGTAACTGATATTTCTTTTAGAGACGACCAACGCTATCAGCCTTTGTTTGGCATTGCAGGCGAAAGAGTGCTGACTGAGCGTATCCTTGATAATATTGATGGCTATATGGGTAATAAGCCTGTAAGAGTCGGAAATCAGGCTTTTGAGCACATTCAGAATGATATTTATGGTCAGGTATTGGTTTCTATGTTACCGCTTTATACGGACTCACGTTTTATTTACTCCGAAAGAAAGGATTCGGAAAAATGGCTGGATTATCTGCTTAAAAAGATTGAACGTACTATTGATGAGAAAGATGCAGGCATCTGGGAATTTAGAAATATTGCCAATACACATTGTTATACCAATCTTTTCCAGTGGGCTGGTGCAAATGCAGCCTTGAAAATGGCGAGAACAATAGGAAACAGCATTTACGAAGAAAGAGCTCAGATCTTAATTGATAAGGCTGCAAAACATATTGAAGATTGTTATGATCCTGTACGAAAAGTATACACACATGCAGTAGGTAGTCCTCATCTTGATGCCAGTACTTTGCAGCTTATATTAATGAATTACCTGGATCCGGATTCTCAAAAAGCTAAGAATCATTTAATTGCACTGGAAAATGAACTAAAGACAGAAAATGGATTGTTTTACAGGTATTTACACACTGACGATTTTGGAAAGCCTAAAACCACATTTTTGATTTGCGCCTTTTGGTATATTGAAGCGCTGGCTTGTGTAGGAAGAATTGATGATGCGATTAAAGAGTTTGAGGCCATCATTAAATACGCGAATCATCTTTTACTCTTTAGTGAGGATGTGGATGAAGTGGATGGCAGTCAATGGGGCAATTTCCCCCAGGCCTACAGTCATGTAGGCCTGATGAATGCCGCCCATAGAATAGCAATTAAGCTTGACAGGCCTATATTTCTTTAATAACAACTATTGAATTAATTCTTTTAGTAAGTCCCTCACTTCATGATAATCTTTTAAATAATAGCGGGCAGCAGAGATATTGCTGCCTACTTTTATGGTGTAAGCTTCTGGAGATAATGTTTTAAAAATATCTTCATCAGTATGGTCATCACCTAAGGCCAATATAAAGTCGGGATGATTATCATATAGCCAGTTCTGTACTGCTTTACCTTTATTGACTTCTATATTTTTAAATTCTATTACTTTATTCCCGGGCATCATCTGCAATCCTTTATCTGCAATAAATACCCCAAGGTGATTGATGATTTCATTTGCCCTTAATTCTCCAAGTCCTTCTTCGACTTTACGATAATGCCAGACTAATGAATAACTCTTTTCTTCTATAAATGAACCCGGTGTGCGATCGGTATAGGTATCTAACACTGTTCTTACTTCATGTTTCCATTTATCGGTAAGCAAAGGCAAGGGTTTCCAATCACTGTCCTGATATTTCTGCCAGGCACCATGTTCTGCAATCATATCCAGTTTCATATGGCCAAACCAGTTTTGTAAGGTCTGGTACTTGCGACCACTCACTATGATCACCCGGTTCAGCGGATTAAGTGTCAATTGTTCTAAAATAGAATAGAGTTCTTCATCTGGTGCGGCTTTGTCTATATCTGAATCAAAGCCTACCAAAGTGCCATCGTAATCTAAAAATATATATCGTTCTTTTGCATTTACATAATCATCTGCAATTTTAGCCCTTACCGCCGCAACGGCATGTTTGGTTAGTAAGGAAGCTTGCAGTGCTTTTACTTCTGTCAATTTATCCATAAAGTTTTTTACCCATCTGTACACATTAAACTTGCTGACTATCGCCCGCATACTCTTCATTCTTGTAACCTGCTCATCCAAAGGCATGTTTATAGCTTTAATAATAGCTTCCATAACATCACCCATATTATTTGGATTCACAATTAAAGCATCATTCAACTCTTTGGAGGCTCCTGCCATTTCACTCAGAATTAAAACACCATCGTCATTAGTTCTGGAAGCAACATATTCCTTACTCACCAGGTTCATTCCATCACGCATGGGGGTAACCAGGCAAATATCGGCTGTACTGTAAATAGCCGATAAGAACTCGACCGAAAACGAACGGTAAAAATAATGGATAGGAACCCAGTTTATGGTTCTGAAGCGAGCATTGATATTACCAACCAACTGATCTATCTGATCTTTTAATTCTTTGTATTTTGGAACGGTGTCCCGGGAAGGGACAACAATCATATATAGTGCTAACTTTCCGATGTATTCGGGATGTTGATCTAAAAGCAGTTCGAATGTCTGTAAGCGTTGTAATATGCCCTTACTATAATCGAGCCTGTCGATCGTTAGAATAGTTTTTAAATCTTTTAGACTGTTTTTAAAGGAACTCACATACTTGGTAACTTTCTCAGTCCTGGTCAGCGAATCAAAATTTTCTGAATCAATCCCCATAGGGAAAGCTTCTACAACAATCTGTCGGTTTTTATAATTCAGCACATTGTCTGACAAATTACTGGAAGATAGTCTGGATGCTGAACTTAAAAAATAACTGACATCATTAAAAGTATGGAAGCCAAGCAGATCAGCTCCTAACATTCCGGCTATCAACTCTTTCCGCCAGGGGATTAACCGAAAGATTTCAAATGACGGAAAGGGGATATGCTGGAAAAAACCAATAGTAACATATGGTTCTTCTGTACGGATCAAACAAGGCAACAATAGCAATTGATAATCATGTATCCAAACAGTATCACCTTTATTTAAACTATTCAATGCTACATCTCTGAATTTCTCATTTACAGATTTGTAATATTCCCAATATTGCTCGTCAAATTTGGCATAGGTAACAAGGTAATGAAACACCGGCCACAATATTTCATTTGAAAATCCTTCGTAATAGAAGTTGATCTCATCGGCAGTTAGAAATACAGGGATAAGATTGTAAGCTGCTAATTTTAAGGTTACTTCAACCTGTCTTTCCTTTGGAACTTCAATTCCCGGCCAGCCAATCCAGATGTTATTGCCTTTTTTGTAGACAGCACCTAGGCCTGTGGCTAAACCACCCTCACTGGGACTAAGTTTGTATTCGCCATTTTCTTCTGTAATTTTTACTGGTAATCGATTCGAGATAATTATTGTTTTACTACTTGTATTCATATATTATTAAAACAACAGGTACGCTCTGCATTTGTTTGAATTAATTTAAATTAATAGTTAATTACCTCTTTCTAAGAGCAATTAGAAGCCAGTAATAGTACCTCTTGAATTGAATAGCAAAAACCTGCGGATTCATAAAAAAATAATACATTGCAAGAAAATCCAAATAAACTACGTTAATGTAGAAACAAAGCAAAGTATTACCTATCTATGATCAAAAAACTTACGCTACCTCTTTCTATAATCTCTGCCATTTTTATCAGTTCATGTTCTTCTGTGTACATGCCTAATGTGCCAAATACCCCTATGCTTAGTCAAAAGGGAGAATTTAGTGGAGGACTACATATCTCTCCCAGACTCAATACCAGTCTGAATGGCGCTTATGCAGTTTCAAACCATATTGGTGTTCTCTTTAGTGGTTCTTATATGAACAGAGAAAAAGAGAGTAAAGATTACCGACATAAGTTAATGGAAATAGGGGGAGGGTGGTTTGATACTTTCGGGCCAGATAATAACCGCATTTTTGAAGTGTATATAGGTGTAGGTTCAGGTAGGACAGATCGTATTTTTAGAGAGTTTGATGATAATGATGTTCTGATAAAAACAGATATCGAGGAAATTACTTACAATAAAACCTTTTTACAGGTAAACTATAGTTCAAAGAAAAACAACAACTTACGCCTGTTTGGCCATGACTATGGTTTAAATTATGGTACTGCTTTGCGCATCAGTAGTGTAGATATGAAGACTTTTATGCGTAATAATACCGGACAGGTTAGGGAAGGTAATATTTTCCTTGAACCTATATTTTTTACCCGGATGCGTATCAGTGATACTTTCCAGCTTCAGTATACTACTAGTGGTACTTTTGGTTTAAATAGTCGGAAGCAGATGAATGCCGGAAACTCTATTTTTACCATCGGGGCGGTAATTAACCTGAATGGAAAACGGAAACAGGAGTAAAAAAAACTTACCTTTGTCGCACTGCATCCCACAATATTTACCTCAATGCGACATCCTTCCGATACATTTTATACTTTACAGTTTGGTCTTGTTTGTTTAAGTTCCTTTTTATTCTCAGCAAGCTTTAACATGTTGATTCCCGAACTTCCTGCCTATTTAACAGCAATGGGTGGAGCAGAGTACAAAGGATTGATTATTGCTTTATTTACACTTACAGCAGGTATTTCAAGGCCATTTAGTGGTAAATTAACCGATACCATTGGAAGGGTACCGGTTATGGCAGTAGGTTCATTGGTATGTTTTGTATGTGGGTTCCTTTATCCTATGCTGACCACCATTGCAGGTTTTTTGTTCCTGAGGTTAATCCATGGTTTTTCTACAGGCTTTAAGCCAACAGCCACCGCAGCTTATGTTGCAGATTTAGTACCACAGGGAAAATGGGGTGAAGCAATGGGCATTCACGGAATTTGTTTCAGTACAGGATTAGCCATTGGTCCTGCAATAGGGAGTTTGATCACAGATCATTATAGCATCAATATCTTGTTTTACTGTTCTTCATTATTTGCTTTGTTGTCGATCGCTATTTTGGCAAACATGAAGGAGACCTTGCCTGGAAAGGAAAAGTTTAAAATTAAACACTTAAAAGTAAACAGAAAAGACATTATTGAATGGCGCGTTATTCCTGCTGTAACAATTATATTCATGACTTATATTGCTTATGGTGCTATTCTAACTGTCATTTCTGATTGGAGTGCTCATTTGGGCACCAGCAATAAGGGAATGTTTTTCATGGTATTCACGCTGACTTCCTTACTCATTCGTTTTGTGGCAGGTAAAGCATCCGACAGACATGGCCGGGTTTTGATCTTGAAAATATCTATTTCACTTTTAGCAATTTCATTGGTCTGGATAGGAATGGCAAATTCTTCACTTAGCTTAATGCTGGCATCTGCATTATATGGTATAGCGACAGGAATGCTTTCACCAACAACATCAGCATGGACGGCAGATTTAAGTGATCCCCTACAAAGGGGTAAGGCAATGGCTACTATGTATATCGCATTGGAAGCTGGTATTGGATTAGGTGCATTACTTGCAGGTTGGTTATTTATAGATGACCTGAATATGATTCCTATAACATTTTATGTTTGTGCCGGGATAACTGTTCTTTCACTTGTTTATCTGCAGTTTATTTACAAATCCAAACCAGCAGTTGATCCGGTATAAAATTATTAAAATGATAAAGGGGCAAATAAGCCCCTTTATCATGTATACCTAGTATTTAAAAACTTTACCGTCCACCATTACTTCCTGTTTCGCTTCATCAAAAACAGCTTTCTTTCCGGTCCTTACCGCAGCGTTTGTCATAATATTAGCGATAGAATGGTAATATCCGGCTTCTACCGGCGCATTAGTCTCCTTGCGACTTCTGATACATTCCATCCAGTTACGCATATGCGAAGAGGTCAGTTTATCACCTCCTGTATTAGCAGAAGCAGCTACCTTTTCTACCAGATCAGTTAATTTCAATTCTGGTAACAAGTTCGGTTTCATACCCATAGCCGCAGCAGGTTTTTCTTTTAATCCACCAATTGGTGAAACCATATTGGTATTCAGGTTCAGCTCGCCACCATTAGAATAATAAATCTCTGCCGGACGTTCATCACCATTGTGCATCCTGGAGGTAAATACAACCTGAAAACCATTATTAGGATCATTCGGTTTACCATAATCAAATACTGCGGTAGTAGTATCCCAATTACGTCTGCCATCTTTCCATTGGTAAATACCTCCGTTGGCAACCACACTTCTAGGATGTTTCAAGTCGGTAAACCAATGTACGGTATCAATCTGGTGCGACATCCATTGTCCTGGCATACCTGATGAATATGGCCAGAACAAACGATATTCTAAATATTTACGCGGATCCCATTCTTCAAAAGGACGGTTCAAAAGGAAACGCTTCCAGTCGGTATCTTCTTGTTTTAGTTTAGCAACCAGATCAGGTCTGCGCCAACGGCCAGGCTGATTGACATTCCAACTCAACTCAACCATGGTAATATCCCCAAATTTACCATCCTTAATAAATTGTGATGCGGCTTTATAATTAGCTCCGCTTCGGCGTTGGGAGCCGATCTGTACAATTTGTTTAGAATTCTTTACTGCCTTTAATGCCATGCGGGCATCTTCCATGGTTTCTGCAAATGGCTTTTCACAATATACATCACATTTATTATTTACACCTTCAGCAGCATGAATGGCATGCTGGAAATCTGCTGTACTGACAATTACAGCATCAATATTCTTTAAATTGTACAACTCATCATTATTACGACAAGCCGTAATATCATGTCCGAATTTTGATTTTAAATGATCTACACCCAACCCGCGACGATAGTTCCATAAATCGGATACCGCAACAATATCAAAATTCAGCTCCTTATTATGGTGTAAAAAGGAGGGTAGAAGAGCATCTTTAAAACGGTCGGAGAATCCAACCACACCAACACGTACCCGATCGTTGGCGCCAATAATATTCCCATAACTTTTAGCACTTAAACCCATCGTTCCCAAATAAGTACCCGCTGCCGCAATAGCAGATTGTTTGATAAATTTTCTTCTTGAATCCAACATGATTGCTTACATTTTAAAGTTCTTTGATTTTAATACTTCTAAAGGATACATTATCGCCATGATCCTGAAGCAGGATATGTCCTTTTGGCGCCATTCCAAAACCTTTCCAGTTTTTATATTTACTTTCAGCAACAAGCGCATTAAATTCTGCAGAACCTCTTACAAACTCTACAACCTTATAGCCATTCAGAAAGTATTGTATTTTATTATCAGGATAAACCATGATGACGCCTTTATTCCATTCTCCTATTTTTCGCTTTGCATTTGGTACTTTTTTACTGGCAATCAGGTCATACAGGGAACCAAGTGTACGGTTATCATTTTTGCCCATTTTAGCATCAGGATGGTTCTCATCATCAAGAATCTGATATTCCATTCCAATTGCTGAGCCCTTATTTCCTTCTGACAAGGTTACAAAGTATTTAACACCGCTATTTGCACCCTTAGTAAGTTTAAAATCAAACTTTAAGGCAAAAGCTCCATATTGTTTTTCAGTTACAATATCACCTCCGTTAGTGCTTTCTCCACCATTAGATTTAACAACACTTAATTCTCCATTCTTAATTTCCCAACCTTTTTCTGGAAAGCTCTTTTTATAAGCACCAATCCAACCTTTAGTTGTTTTTCCGTCCCATAACAAACTATATCCATTTGTTTTCTCAGCAGGGGATAAGTCGTTAGGAATTGTATTCACTACATAGATCTGATCTGGTTTTGATGGTTTTAAACCTTCTGTCTGGATTCTGATATTTCTCCATTTGATTTGTTTTCCCGGTGCATCATTCTTACCTATACTATGCACCTGTAAAGCAATAAAACCGGAAGGAGTCATGTCATCTACCAAATTAGCGGTAGGTACACCATTTACCCAGGTTCTGATTGAATTACCAATACATTCAATACGGTATTTATTCCATTGACCTTTTTTAAAAGCCAGCTGCCCTTTGGGATTTATATCTAAAGGATAAAGCCATCCCCGGCGACTTTCATCGTATATACCACCACTATAAGCACGATCTGAAGGATCTACTTCCATTTGGTATCCATGTACTCTGCCATCTTTAAAGTCCGGTTTACTTTCACTCCTAAACTGTATCCCCGAGTTCATAGCATTGTCCACAAACAATTCAACCTCAAAAATGAAGTCGCCATAGTTTTTTTCTGTTGTTAGAAATGAATTGGGCGTATTAGAAACTGTAGTACCTACAATCTCTCCATTTATCACTTCATATTTTGCCTGTCCATTTAATTGTTTCCAACCTTTTAAATCCTTGCCGTTAAACAGGTTTTGCCATTTCCCACTTTGTGCATGCAATGAACTTAAAGATGTTCCAAGGATTAACCCTGTTAAAATTAGTAATCTACTGCTCTTCATTTGTTGTTAGTTATTTATTTGTTAGAATATTTTGGTCTATTTTGACATCTTAAAGTCCTTTGCATTTTTATTCAATAGCTCTGAACTCACTTCTTTGCCGGAACTAATGACAATTCGATATTTAAATGTGACTGATTCTCCTGGCTTTAAAGTAAAATTCATATGTTCTTTACCATTACTGAATATGGCTTGTCCTAATGGATTCGCAGCAAACAATCCATAATCACGGGCATGCCAGTATGTAGGGTAACCTGGATTTTTTGGATGATCTATAATGGCTATGGATATAGATTGCCCATCTTTTTTACCATATAGTAAACACCAGTTTGCCCTGGTTCCCCATGCATCATTACCTTGTTTACCAGCACTGGTCAGATAATTGCCATTGGCACCATTTTTTGCTGATAATACTTTGGTTACAATACCATTGTTATCAGTGTATGATACTTCTTTTTCAGAAGGTAATTCAAGTTCATTGGTTACTCGGATACCCAGCATACCATCTTTTATATCTTTAAAATATACTGTATCCTTTTCTGCGGTCAGGGTAGTGCTGCGATCAATCGTCCTGGTGTGTTCAGTTCCACTAAATACAAAAGAGGTCTGTTCTTTTAGTAAGACTGTTTTGTCCTGTTTTTCCCAGTTTGCAGTATAAGCTAGTATACCTGATTTACTACCATCTTTTATAGTCGTTACTTTCACATTCCTGATCCAGCCGTAATTAGCTTTCTTAGCAGCGGGTATTTTATAGGAGTTGTTCCAGAAATCCAGGCCGTTTACACTTTCATAATTGAACCATAGTCCTACATGATGCGGATGATCTGTACGCTCATTCCCAACCTTGTTCAAAGGAAACCCTCGTGTCAGTGTAATCCCACTGGCAGTTTTTAAAGGATATAAAATCGGTTTTTCCAGGTCATCTGGATATAGGAAGCTTGTAAAAGATTGACCGTCTATCAAAACATCAACTTTCTGTTGTTGATCACTTTTAAGGAAAGTTACTTTTTGTGTTTGTGCATTTAATTGCAAACTAAAAAAGCAGCAACCAATTATCAGGTATCTCTTCATTATATTTGGTTAAAATTAGCGCCTAAATCAGATACTAGTTTTAGTTAAATATACCCTTCTTAAGATACAATCGATTCAAAAATCGAGCTTTACAACCAATTATTTACGAAAACGATTGAGTGAAATTCGACAATTCCGGGTAATAAATGTTATCATTGTTTGTCTCTAAAACTAATACAATGAACCGCAAACACTTTCTTTCTGCACTTGCAATTGCAGGTATTACCGGGAATAGTTTTAAAAGTTGGGCAAATAGAGCTGAACCCGATAAAGACTCAAGAATACCACCTTATCTAAAACCCGGTGATACAATTGGTATTACAAGTCCGGCAGGATATATTACCCATGAACAAATTCAGCCTGCCATGCAACTAATGGAAAGCTGGGGCTTTAAAATACAAATCGGGAATGTAATTGGCAAAAGGGATTTTAGTATGGGGGGTACTGATACTGAACGTGCTGCTGATCTTCAACAAATGCTAGATAATACAAAGATCCAGGCCATTATGTTTGCAAGAGGAGGTTATGGAGCAATCCGCATTATAGATCTCTTAAATTTCGATCAATTCAAATCTAAACCTAAATGGATTATTGGTTTTAGCGATATAACAGTACTACATTGCCATTTAAGTGGACAATTGAATATTGCTTCTATACATGCTAAAATGTGCAATAGTTTTCCTACAGATTGGTCTTTGGCAGATCCTATACAGATTGAAACCATACTTTCTATCCGACAGGTACTGACTGGACTGCCAATTAAATATACGGCTGCGCCAAATAGCTTTAACAGATCTGGCAGAGCAGAGGCATCACTAACAGGAGGTAATCTGAGTATCATTGAAACTTTGGCGGGCACTGCATCAGATATTGATACTAATGGTAAAATCTTATTTGTTGAAGATACGGGCGAATATCTGTATAGCATAGACCGAATGTTCTGGAATTTAAAAAGGACTGGAAAATTAGCTAATCTGAAAGGTTTGATTATCGGAGGATTTAAAGTCAAACCTGATGATCCTGGTGAGGAATTTGGACGTACTGTATATGAGCTAATTATAGAAAAAATAAAGGAATATGATTATCCGGTATGTTTTGATTTCCCTGTAGGCCATCAAAAGAATAACTTTGCACTTAAATGTGGTGCAAAGCACATACTTAATGTCGACTCAAATGGAAGCTCAATCGTATCAATCTAATCCTGCAGCCATCAGGCTTTCGGAACTGACCAATCAGATCCGGCAGGCTATTGATGGGTTGTTTGGCAACCGTACTTTCTGGGTAATTGCAGATGTAACCAGTCACACTTATAAGGAACAAAGTAACTTTCATTATTTTGAACTGGTAGAGAAAGATAAGGCATCCGCAAAAATACTGACTAAAATAGCAGGACGCGCATGGGGAAATGCAGCCGTTAACATTTCTAATTTCGAACGTGCGACCGGACAAAAGTTTAAAAATGATATTAATGTATTGGTGCAGGTTTCGGTACAATATAATCCGGCTTTCGGCTTACAGTTAAACCTGATAGATATTGATACCAACTTTACTTTAGGGTTATTTGAACAACAACGTAAAGAAACACTGGAAAGGTTATTAAGGGAAAACCCTGATTTCATACGCAAGGCCGGTGAGCATTTCATTACCCGCAACAACAGTTTAACACTTAATCGGGTTGTACAGCGTATCGCAATAATCTCATCTGCGACTTCTGCGGGGTACCAGGATTTTAGACATACCCTGGAAAACAATTCTTTTGGCTATCATTTTGAAATAGATGATTACTTTACCATGGTACAGGGTGAAGCGAATGCAAAGCAATTTCTTTCTAAGCTTGTGGATGTCTTTCAATCTGATAAACCTTATGATGCATTATTCGTCATCAGAGGTGGGGGTGCACAAACAGATTTCCTGATTTTTGATAATTATGAACTTAGCAGGGCAATTGCTAAATTTCCGATTCCGGTGATTACGGGGATTGGACACCAGAAAAATGAAACAATTGCCGATTTAATGGCACATACGGCAACAAAAACACCGACTAAAGCTGCCGAACTGATTATTGCACACAACAGGGCTTTTGAAGAATCAATGCTGAGTTTGCAAAAAATGGTATTGATCAAGACATATCAGCTCATTAATTTTCATAAAGACAGACTAACACATATTAATCAGGTAACCATAAGCACAACCAGAGATCTTTTACAAGATCAGCACCGGAATATTATGAATTTATCAAGAATGGTACTCACCAATCCTAAAATCATCATTTCCAACAAGCAAAAAGACCTGACTAATGTAATTGGTAATATTGCCTCTTATAACAGGATGTATTTTGCCAATAAAAGAGGATATATAGGTCACTTCCAATCGGTAGTCAGACTAATGAGTCCGCAGAACATATTGAATAAAGGTTTTGCCATTATAAAAGTAAATGGCCGTATTGCAAGTAATGCAGATGCGATTGAGGAAGGTACAGAGCTGACCGTGCGACTTGCTTCAGCAGAAATAAAAACAACAGTGACTTCTAAATCAACAATAAATGGAAATGACGAATTTAACGTATGAAAAAGCATATAAAGAGCTTACTGAAATAGCTCTTGAGATAGAAACTGAATCTGTATCGGTTGATGTTTTAGCAGAAAAAGTAAAACGGGCATCAGACCTGATTGAGTTTTGCCAGACAAAGCTTCGCGCCACAGAAACTGAGGTAAACAAGATCATTAAGCAAATGGAAAATCCATCTGCTTAATTATAACCAGTTTTTAAGCTTATACCATTTGATGGTTTGCATAACCCCTTGTTCCAGATTATACTCTGGCGAGTAGTCCAGGTCTGTATTTGCTTTATGAATACTGCATGCCCAATTTATAGCAGTCAGTTCTGCCATCTTTTCCTTATTTAAAGTCGGCGTATTCTTACTATTCGCATAAATAAAATCCATTGTTGAGGCCAGTAAACTCACCAAAGAAACAGGTAAATGAAACTTAAAGGTTTTTCTGTTTAATGCTTTTTTAGTGTATAAGGCAAGCGCATATCGATCATAAGCCAAACCATCAGAAATGTTGTAAGCCTGATGTACAACAGGAATTGTCAAGGCCTTAACAATTACTTTTACCAGATCTTTCACATACACAAAACTCAACTGCTGTTTAAAACGCCCGATATGAGGTTCTAGTCCTTTGTTAATACTATTGAATAAGATAAACAAATCTTTTTCCCTTGGTCCGTAAACAGCTGTAGGACGTATAGTGACTAAAGGTAGTTCCGTTAATTCAGCCAGATATTGCTCTGCCAGCATTTTACTTGCACCATAATTAGTTACCGGATGGGGAGGAGTATTGTCCTGAATTTTTGCAGATAGGTCTTTTAATGGTCCTAAAGCGGCTAAGCTACTTACAAAAACAAACTTCTCCAGATTGATATTACTTTCTAATGCCGCAATGGCCAGAATCTTCGTATAATCGGCATTCACACGATTATAATCAGCCTCAGTTTTAGCTTTGGTTGTTCCAGCTGCGTGAATAATGTAACTGTATTGCTGCTCTTCAAGCGAATCTTTCAATTGCTGAACATCGCCATAATTCAGATTAACGTAATTGATTTTGAATTCAGAAAGTTGCGATACTTCACTGCCAGGTCTGACAGCAGCATATACTTCCAGATTGGCTTTTAGTGCCTCTTCTATTAAATGATACCCAACAAAACCACTTGCACCGGTAATTAATACCTTCTTTTTACTCATAAATTTATATCTCCCTCTCGTAGATCCTGTACTTTTTATAAGGATCACCCTTTATAGCTATAATTGCATTATTTACCAGATCATTGTGTTCTAATGTCCAGGATGCTTCAGCATATTCCATTCCTTTGGCACGATATGCTTTGATGATTTTACCATAGATACAGGCTTCAATCCCCATTTTACGATATCCATCAACAACCCCCAACAATAGAATTCTGATTCCTTTAACTTTTTTCTTACCGAATAACAATTTAAAAATACCGGTAGGGAATAAGCGACCTTTTTTAATTTTGATCTGGATCTGGTTCATATCCGGAATAGCAGCACCGAAACCAATTAGCTTACCATCCTTTTCTGCAACAAGGCAGAAGTCGGGATCTAATACTAGTTTTAAATCTTTAGCCTGGTAATCAAATTCCTCGTCATTTAAAGGAACGAAGCCCAGATTCTTATCCCATGCTTTATTGTAAACTTCACGCAGGCTCTCTGCTTCCTGCTTAAAATTCTTCATGTTAACTTTACGGATGGTGATATCATTGCGTTGTAAACGCTCTTCTAACCGATCCATCAGCTTTACAGAACGATCATCATAGTTTTCACCAGTAAAGCTCCAGGCAATCAAGTCAACCTGCTTTCTCAATCCCCAACCTTCAAGTAATTCAGGATAATAACTCGCGTTATAAGGCATCATCACTACTGGTGGCATATTAAACCCCTTGACCAACAAACCACAGGATTCGTTTGTCGAAAAGTTTGTAGGACCTATAATTTTACCAGTTACACCTTTATCTTTTAACCATTGGTCAGCAGTATCAAATAAAAGATTGGCAGCACTTTGATCATTAATACAATCAAAAAAACCGAAAAAACCATCATTGACTTTATTCATTTCATTGTGGCTGTTATTTAAAATAGCCGCAATTCTGCCGATCACTTGTTTATCATCATAAAGCAAAAAACACTGCAATGAAGAGTGTTTATGAAAGGGATGTGTTGTTAAAAGATCTTTTTGAGCGATGAACAGTTCAGGAACATAGTTCGGATCTGATTTGTAAAGCTCGTGCGGAAAGTCAATAAATGTTGCTAACTGTTTTTTGGAGCTAACGGCAACAATACTCTTCATTAGTTTATGCTTTGGTATGTAGGATGAAAAAAGAGAAAGGCTTAATGATAATCATTAAGCCTTTTGTAAGGTACTATATTGTTTCCTGGAAGGATTTTACCTGCACTTCTTTTGCAGCCAAAGAAAGCTTCTCTACTGCTTCTTCAATTTGCTCGAAAGTATGTGTAGCCATTAGCGAGAATCTGATTAATGATGAATCAGAAGGTACAGCAGGGGATACCACAGGGTTTACAAAAATTCCATTGTTACTTAAGATATTTGTAACCATAAAGGTTTTATCATTATCTCTGATATAAACAGGAATAATAGGGCTATCGGTATGGCCAATATCAAAACCAGCTTCAACCAATAATTTCTTGGCATAATTAGTATTTGCCCAAAGTTTGTCAATACGCTCTGGCTCAGATTCAATGATATCCAAAGCAGCAATAACGCTGGCAACAGCAGCAGGAGGCATACTCGCACTGAACATTAATGAACGTGCACGGTGTTTTACAAATTCAATAGTTTCTTCTGTACCAGCAATAAATCCACCTAAAGAGGCTAAAGACTTACTGAAAGTTCCCATAATCAGGTCAACTTCATCAGTTAAACCAAAGTGAGAAGCAGTACCAGCTCCATTTAAGCCGATTACGCCCAGACTGTGTGCATCATCCATCATGATGTTAGCACCAAATTCATTGGCAATTTTTACGATTTCAGGGAGGTTAACTAAATCACCTTCCATACTGAAGATACCATCTGCAACAATAAGTTTCGCTGCATCTTCAGGTAATCTGCTCAGTTTTTTACGTAAATCATCCATGTCATTATGAGCATATTTGATCGATCTTGAAAAAGATAGACGACTTCCATCTATGATAGAAGCATGGTCATATTCATCAAGAATCAAATAATCATTCCTGTCTAACAAACATGAAATTACACCCAGATTAACCTGGAAACCTGTACTAAATAGCACTGAAGCTTCTTTACCTACATAAGCAGCAAGTCTTCTTTCCAGCTCAATATGTATGTCTAATGTACCATTAAGGAATCTTGAACCTGCACATCCGGTTCCGTACTTGTCAATCGCCTGCTTTGAAGCCTCTTTAATCTTAGGGTGATTAGTCAAGCCCAGATAGGAGTTAGAGCCAAACATCAGCACCTTCTTCCCGTCTATCACAACTTCTGTGTCCTGGCCTGATTCAATTGCACGGAAGTAAGGGTACAAACCTTTTTCCTTAATTGCGTTAGCGTCTTTGAAAGCCGCTATCCTATCGTATAATTTTTTGCGCATGCTGGTACTTGATATGTTTAGATCACAGAACTTTTTTTTTAGTTGATATATTTTTTATATGAGAATTTGTTTGTTCTGCCTTTAACAAAGTCTCATTATTGTTACTATTTATTTACTGACTAAATTGACATTTTTGTCAATTCGTAAAAGTCCCCAAAGCTAAGATCATAAACACAGAAAACAAAACTTGAAGTCAACCAAGTTTGAATATATTACTTTTTAAAACAAAATTTACAATTTTCTTATAATTAATTCAAATCTCATCAACAATAAACGCTTAAAAATAAGAACTCTTTCCAATATATCGTCCAAAAGAACTATCATAATTTTATTGTTATTAGATTAGTTATTCAATATCAACGTACTAAGCTGTATATTGTATCTTCTTTTATTTCGTTATTTTAATAAAATCAATGGTATATGGACCAGAAAATAATCAACCTGTACGATACTTATACCCATAGTGGCATGAGTAGAAAAGACTTTATGAAAAAGCTTGCAATCTTAACAGGCAGTACTGCACTTGCAATATCAGTTTTACCATTGCTGGAAAATAATTATGCTGCAGCAACGACTGTCAATTTTGATAACCTGAAAACGGAAAACATTAGTTACAAGGGTGTAGATGGGGACATAAAGGCCTTCCTGGCAAAACCTAAAAACAAGGAACATTTAGGATGTGTGCTGGTTATTCATGAGAATAGAGGATTAAACCCGCACATTATTGAGGTAACTAAGAGAGTCGCAAACGAAGGATTTCTTGCCCTTGGGGTAGATGCTCTTTCTCCTTTTGGCGGAACTCCGAGCGATGAAGACAAGGGAAGAGAACTGATTGGCAAACTTGATCCTGAAAAAAATCTTAACAACTATCTGCTGGGATTAGCATATTTACGAAATCGCAAAGATGGAAACGGCAAAACAGGTTGTATAGGTTTCTGTTGGGGTGGAGGAATGGTTGGTAAACTAGCTGTTGCTGATCCGGAATTACAGGCAGGAGTTGCATATTATGGCGCACAACCGAACTCAGCAGGTGTCTATAAAATAAAAGCAAGCATTATGCTGCATTATGCGGGACTGGATGAACGTATCAATGCCGGAATACCTGCTTTTGAATCTGCATTAAAAGAAAATAAAATTGATTATCAGCTATTTATATACAAAGATGTTAATCATGCTTTCAATAATGACACTGCTCCAACAAGATATAATAAATTGGCTGCTGATTTAGCATGGAAACGCTCTATTACATTGTTTAAAGATAAACTAAGCTGACAATTAGAAAAACTTCATTTTAATTTGATTTCGTTAAAACAAAAATTAAGACCTGGTGTTTATATGATTGTCAGACAATTATACGTATAACTGACACTAACCCTTGATTTTAAGCAAAAAAATGCTTACTTTTGTAGAAATTTTTAAACATTAATGAAGATATTTATTACAGGCCTTCCGTTAGAAGTAGGGGAAGATGAACTAACAGCCGTATTTGGTGATTTCGGTCAAGTAAAATCACTTAGAATAATCAAAGATCGTGAGACTGGACAAAGTCGTGGTTTTGGTTTCGTTGAAATGCCTGTTGAAGAAGAGGCAAAAGAAGCAATCAAACGTATGAACGGTGGTGATTATAATGGTAACCGTATTAAGGTTGCTGAAGCACAGGAAAAACCAAATACTGGTGGTGGTGCTGGCGGCTTTAGACGCAATAACCGTACAGAAAAAAGCTACTAAGCTTTTTTCTCTTTTTTACAGAATCTATTTCATAGTTTCAATCTATATAGGGCAACAGTTATGACTTATATCATAACTGTTGTTTTGATTATAGACTTTATATTATGATGAAAAGACACAAATGGTTTAGTGCTGTATTTGCGCTAATCTTTATCCTGCAGCTTACGCTGGGAAATAATGGAATAGGGCATATTGAATACCTGATAAAACCATCCATAGTCCTTTCGCTTCTCA
The DNA here is from genome assembly GCF_040203335.1 of Pedobacter sp. ASV1-7. NCBI lineage: Bacteria > Pseudomonadati > Bacteroidota > Sphingobacteriia > Sphingobacteriales > Sphingobacteriaceae > Pedobacter > Pedobacter sp. ASV1-7. The sequence continues at coordinate 34,863 of NZ_JBEHBV010000013.1, forward strand.
TCGTGTTCTTTTTAACCACTAAATTAAAAGGACGCTTCCATAAACGCATATTTATTGGGTTGATTTTCGCTTTGGCAGGGGATGTCCTGTTGATTTATGCTGCTCAGGATCCGGCTTATTTTATGTATGGGCTCATCGCATTTTTATTATGCCATGTATTTTACATCAGCGCATTTTACCTGGATTTCAAATCTGCTCCTGAACTTGATAAAAAAGGAGCAAGGATTGCCATTCTACTTTGTGCTATACTTGCCATAGGCTATTATTTATTCATCAGATCACATCTAGGCATTATGAAACTTCCTGTTATGATCTACATCCTTGTGATCAGTATGATGATGATGATGGCCAGCTTCCGCAATCAACGTGTAAATACTATTAGCTTTAACTTGATTTTATTTGGTGCCATGTTGTTTATGCTTTCAGACTCCATTCTTGCCTACAATAAATTTGTACAACCAATAAACCAAGCCGGTTTATGGATTATGGCAACCTATATGCTCGCGCAATACCTGATTACTATTGGAGCTATTGAACGTAAATTATTGCATAATAACTAAGATCTTTCTTAACCTGCCTAAGGCTTCTCTTTATCCAGAATCGTAAATATCTGAACTAACCTTTCACCTTTATCATCTACTAAGGTCAGCGCATGCTTTCCGGACGCAGGACTGATGGCCAGTTGATGGTAGTTTTGAGTGGTTGCGACATATTCGCCATCAATATGCCAGTAAATCTTAGCATCCGTATTACGGTGCGTAGCATTTAAAACCACCTTACCTCGTCGGCCATCAAACTCTACAGGCACATAAATACTTGCATTGTTTTTAGGGTAAATCATTTCCATAACAAACTGTCCGTCTTCATTACCACAACCTGATTTAAAAGGAGGAAGCAGCTTATAATCACTATGTTTTATTTTATAGTAATATTCCATTGCCGGCGGCAATATAAACCATGATTGATGTACCATGTCCGTCGGGTTCTCGCAAACGTCAGTAACCCGATATGTACCTGTTCTATCTAAATGAATTAATTTATGATAGGGGCATAATGCTGTTTTCTCACCCGATGGTGCCACCAATTCCTCCACAATATCCTTGCAGTAATCTCCGGCTTTATAACCACTTTGTCGACAAACCTTCATTTTCTTTAATTTATGCCGTGGAGTCTGAAACCATTTCCCATCGGGCAATTGTTTGAAAATATCAAACAGAACAGGAGCCGCAACATCAACACCTGTCAAACCTGGTCTGCCTTCACCATCTGCATTGCCAACCCATACACAAACCACATAATCAGGATTTAATCCAATGGCCCATGCATCGCGGAAGCCAAAGCTGGTGCCTGTTTTCCAGGCCAGTCTTTGAGAAGAGGAGAACTGTTCCCACAAACCTTCTTCGCCAGGACGCATTAATTCCTCCATGGCATTAAAAGTATTCCATATTGCGCCATGACTCAATACAGAAGATACCTGCGTTTCATATTCATCATAGCGCGTATCTCGCTTTCTCTTGATATAAGCCGGAGCATCGTAATCATGCGGGTTATATTTCCCTTTATAATCATTAAAATGATTTAAAGTACGTGCCATCCCCATATAAGTTTTGGCAAGATCCCACATTGTAACCTCACTACCACCCAAAATAAGGGACAATCCATAATGATCTGCCGGCTTGTTAAGACTACTAAAGCCTAGTTTTTTCAACTGATCATAAAACCGCTGATACTTATAATTTTGCAACATTTTAACTGCAGGAATATTTAAGGAACGGCTCAGTGCCTTATCAGCAGGAATTGCACCATCATAACCTAAATCATAATTTTGAGGTGAGTAGCCACCAATCTGCGTTGGAACATCCGGTATCAGTGTCCTTGGAAGTATAAATCCATCATTTAGCATACTGGCATATAGCAGAGGTTTCAAGGTACTTCCCGGACTACGTAAAGCTTTAATCATATCGACATGACTTTCCAATTCTTTGTTTTCCGGTTGATAGATATTCCCCACATAACTAATTACTATACCTTGCTTTACATCAAGTACTAGTGCAGATATATTATTGATGTCATTTGCACGGTAACGATTGTTATAACGCTTAAGCAGTGCATTAAGATTTAACTGTAAATCATAATTAATTGTAGATACGATCCTTGTACCATTGTTCTTTATAACCTTAGTTTTACTTAAAGTATTAAATTCACTTTTAAAGCGGTTCAGCAGATGGGGGGCATTCTGAGGTAAAGTCCGGGGCTTACCAGGGATTTGCTCCAGCTTTGATAAATCAGCGGTAGCCTGATCCAGTTTCTTTAAAGTAACTAACTTATCCAGCAGATCATTACGCTTCTTAATTAATCTTACTGTATTTTTTCCCGGATGTACCAGCGACGGGCTGTTTGGCAATACTGCAAGGGTAGCCATTTCGCCCCATGAAAGGGTTTCCGGACTACGGCCAAAGTAACGCCAGGAGGCTGCTTCCAGACCAACAACATTACTTCCAAATGGAGCATTTTCGGCATACAATTGCAATATCTCTGATTTGGAATGAGTCAGTTCAAGCCTTAAAGCCAACAGCACTTCTATGGTTTTCTGCGATACCGTACGACTTTCTTTACGGGATAAACGGATGACCTGCATACTTAATGTACTGCCACCACTAATTACACTTTTAGCCCTCCAGTTTTGTCGCATAGCCCGGCTCATGGCCAGAATATCTACACCAGTATGCTCAAAAAAACGCTTATCCTCAAAAGCTACAATACACTGTACAAACTTCTCTGGAATGGTGTCTGCTACCGGAAAACGCCATTGTCCGTCTTTCGCAATTGCTGCACTGAGGAGTTCACCATTAGATGCCTCTACCACATAGGAAGTAGGACTGGTAAACAACTTCTGTGGCAAAGCAAAACAAAACCACAATAGCAGGAGCAGGCAAACACCATCAGAAATAAAAATCGCTTTCTGGTTTTTCAACATGTTTTATTTAATCACCTGCACCCATTTCCCTGCTTCTGTTGCACTTATGTTATTGTTATACATTGCCTCACATTGCACTGCAGATAGGTAATACCTGCCGATATATGAAGCATTTAGCAAAATTTTATAGGTCACCGTTTCGTTTTCTCTCAGATTGAAATAGGTAAACACACGATCATCTCTGATGTCCTGGTAAGTAAATGGCGACGAAGCAATCATACTTTCATTATCATTTATCCGGGTATTTATGATTTCCCATCCTGACGGAAAGATTTGTGTTAAAGCCATCTGCTCATAATAACCCATTTTCCCAGGATTCCTCAACACAACCTCTGCATAGAAATCCGTACCCTGTTTTAAGGTAGTTACATCTAATGACTTACCATTCATCATTTTATAACTGACATTCATATCCAGCACATCAGGATTATTAGGCAAGAAATCGTTCTGACCCGCAGCAGGTTGCCCTTCCAGAATCACACGTACAAATAATACCCTGTTACCTGTATTGCTGATGGCAACATTATTACCGCCTTTAAAACTCAGTGGGATACTGTTCATAAACTGATTAGAATTGATTTTTCCATTTTTACCATCTATAGTATAACTAAACTGCAGATTGTTAGAAGCAGAATTAGCTCCACAGAATTTAGCTATAGCTAATAAGCTATATGCGGTGGTCTGGGTGCTATACCAGCTGTCCTGACCTAGTTTTACAGCGATCGACTGTATTAATTTTGCTGCATCTGCTTTGCGCCCCATTAAAGTCATGGTTTCAAGAATCATCGCTTCATCTCTCAGATTTGAGCCATACGTTCCGCCCAGCTGATTATAAGGCTGCACTTCCGTTGCTAAACCTTTAATCATATTGCTTGCAGCATCACGTTGTCCGGCAAGCATATAAGCAGCTGCCAAACGCCATTTAGCACTAACAGACAAATACTGGAAGGCTCTTAACCTGTTCATAGCAGCCATATCTGCTCTTTTAGCCAATGCCAATACATATAAACGATAGGATTGTGATAAATCGCCTCCATAAAAATTAGTACTATTCGGCGACCAGTTAGCAGCTTTTACTTTTAAATAGCGCAATAACTCATCAACCATACCCACAGGCAGAGTATATCCTGCATTCTGGGCTTCAACAAGGAAGTGGCCAGCGTAATTACTGCCCCATTCATCTGCAGTTGGTGCACCAGGCCAGTAACCTAAACCGCCCTCTGTAGTCTGATAACCACGCAATCTGTTGATTCCAGCTTTTAAATTACGTTCTGTTTCTGCCTTTTGTTTCTCAGTTAATGGCGTTAATTTATTAAGGTATAACTGAGGAAAAACACCAGAAGTAATCTGCTCCACACAACCATGGGGATATTGAACCAGATAATTTAAGCGTCTTTTAAGGTTGATAGCAGGAATAGAGGAAACTTCTACACTTCCAGTATTGGTACCCGCCATGCCAATAGGAAGATAATTGGTACCCATATTTTTACCAGGCTCCACAATAGAGGAAACTACATTGGTTACAAAAGGATTCGGATTACGTATATCCAGCTCTACATCATAACTTGTTTTTTCTACACCACTTTGAGCAATAAGCTTAATTTTAGCAATACCTGCCATTTCCGGAGCTTTCACTTCAAAATAAGCCATCTGCTCGCCCGGTTGCTTAAAGCTTAACTGAGTGGTTCTATTACCTGTTACCTGCAAGTTCTGCAGCTGTAACTGAACAGTAACATTTTTAAGGTGATTTTCAGTCGCAAATACTGTAGCCGGTAAGGTAAAACTTTCTCCCGGCCCAATTACTCTTGGAACAGTAGCCAGTAACATCAGCGGCTTTTTAACCTGTACAGTTTTTTCAGCAGAGCCATATGCACCGCCCTGACCAGCAACAACCATTGCTCTTACAGAGCCAATGTATTGAGGCAGTTTAAATTTATGAGTTTGTGAGCCTCCTTTACTTAAAGCAAAAGGACCTAAGTATTTGACTACAGGAACAAAACGATTTGCTTTTGCCGGGTTCAGGTTCTTGTTCACACTACCATCACCACCAATACTCAGGATACGCTCCAGATTTCCGCCCCAGGCACCTAATACCTGATCAAAAAGATCCCAGGTTTTAACACCTAAACCTTCACGGGCATAAAATACAGCATGGGGATTAGGGGTTAAATAACGTGTAAGATCCAATAAACCTTCATCCACAATAGCAATGGTATAAGTCATCGCCTTACCATTTTGTTCTGATACAGTGATAGTGCTTTCGGTTTCCGGCCTAAGTTTTTCAGCCATTTTAATCACAGGCTTTAATATAGTCTGCGGATCTTCAACCAATAGAGGGATAGCACCATACATACGGATAGGTAAATCATTTACCGTTTGCGCATGAGGCTGTAATAAAGTCACGTTGGCAAAAACATTTGGCGCCATTTCCTTTTCTGCTTTGAACTTAAATTGTGTTTGTCCCTTTTTAGTATCAGTCCAGAATGTTTTAAGTACTTTACTACCATTCTCAATTGAGATCAGCGCCCTGCCACCTTCACCTGAAGGTATAGTCAGCACCACTTCCTCACCAACCTGAAATTTGGTTTTATTGGCGGTAAATGAAAGCATCGACGCTTCAGTAGGATTACTGCCTTGTTCACGTTGTGCCCAGCCTGGCCAATCAATGTATACAGATTGTCCAGTAACATGTCCGCCGTTTAAATCTCTGATCAGGATTAAATAACGGCCCCATTCTGGTTCATCAATTCTGAATTTCCAGCTGCCTTTACCACCCGAAAGCGTCATATTCTCATGTTTAATCAGCTTATTGTAAGAGTTCTGTGTGAAATTGGCAAAGGAGTTCTCATTATCCTGTTCCCACCACCAACGCCATTGTACTTTATACAGCTCTACACTTACAGTTTTACTTCCTCCAGCAAGTTTTCCATTACGGTCAACATTTACCACATCAACTTTATGGTCCTGTCCGGTAAGCAACATTCCGCTCATCTTATCACCCTCTGGTGTTTTAATACCATAATAATTCTGGTAAACATGATAAGGGATACTGAAATTGTCTATACTGAAATTACCACCAGCCTCAAATACCCTTGTGCTGAAATTAGCCTTAAGCATACCAGGAGCACTGTTATTCTCATTTAAATTGGTATTTACCACAGTTGTTCCATTCTCATTTAAAGTACCTTCGAATATGGTTTTTACCTGCGACTGGAATGATACTGTAGGATTATCAAAGTTATAATTCTCAAACCCTTTAAAGGTGGTTCTCATGGTATTAAGGTTTACATCAACCTTTGCCTTAAGATGCTTACCAGGCGAACCAAACAACCAGGCGGCCGAAAGGTTAGCTGTAGAAGCAGCTCCAGAACCCAAATAGCCACGGTTACCGATATCAAAGTTTATTTTCAGCCTGTTAGGCATAATGGTTTCTATTTTGATAGTCTTGGTAAATACAGCACCTCCAGCTTTAACCTTAGCCATCCAGTTTCCTGTAGGAGCGGTACTTTCTGTTGCAGTCCTGAATGCATAAAAACCATTTAAAGGTTTACCATTGATAGTCCTTTTAACCAATTGCCCTTGTGGATTATATAATTCAAAAGTAACAGGATATCCACCAGGTAATTTTTTCAGCTTATCTTCCAGCACAAAAGATAGAAACACGGAATCTCCCGGGCGCCACACACCGCGTTCTCCATAAATAAAACCTTTCAATCCATTCTGCACTACATCACCACCTACATCAAAACGACTCAACGGAAGGGAATTACCATCATCAAGCTTCAAATAACCACGTTCATCTCCATTTTTAGCAACCAGGAGGAAGGGTTTTCTTTTCAATTCGAATGAAGCCATACCATCACCATCTGTTTTTACAGTATGGATAACCTGACGCTGATAATCAAGCAATTCAATGCTAACCCCACTTAATGTTTTAGCTGTAATCAGATCTGTTGCAATAACCAACATACTGTTATCATTTCCTCTTTTTGCAATCAGGCCTATATTGGATGCAATTAAGTTCCTGCTGGCCCATCTTTCATTAGTATAATAGGATGGAGTACATGGGTTATCTCTGTCTTCCCATCTATAATTATTCGGATAATAACTATTATAGCGTTCCCAGAATTCATCATCTTCATCTATTTTCTCACCATAACGGTCATAATCTTCATAACCTTCTTCATCAGAAGCTTCAGTCTGTGCACATTTGAATACATTATACTCCCGTTTAAATCCTATTGTAACGCGATACATGGCACCAGGTTCAGTTCTGATAATTTTATCAAGATCCAATGTAAAGCGGTGTTTTTTATGCAAATCCAAAGCTTTATCCTCATCCAATCTGATCGTTTTTTGTATAATAGGCTTACCTACACGTCGTAATTCATTTCCATCTTTATAATTGTTAGTCTGGAAGAATTGAGGAATATTATTCTCGTAGATTTTAACAATCGTTACATCAACTGCTTTAAGGTTAACCGCTTCAAAAGGCAACACCAATTTTCCAGAAATAGGAATTATAGCTCCTGTACCAGCAATTGTAACAGATGGCAACTTGTTCTCGAACACAATATTGGCTGTTTTACCTGCCTGTAACTTCTTACCATTAATATTTTCTATGCCTTCATTTACAGTCAGCACATAATTACCTTCTAATGTATTTGGAGAGTATATTTTAACCTGACTGGCATCAATCGTAAAGCGTAGATCGCTGAGTCCTGCTAAAGAGATTAACCCGTTTAAATCTTGTCCCACATTTATTGGTTCTGAAAGTTGCACCAATGCAAAATCTTCTAAATCCTGTACTGCACGAATATTTAAAACTTTGAATACACCATTTGCCGGTACTAAAACAGTTTCTACGCCCTTACTCTGATCTCCGTCTGCATCAATAGGTTTACCAGACCAGATCAATTTTAAAGGAACTTCCTGTCCTGTCTTTTTAATGCTGTCGATGGTAAATGATGAAGTGTTTGCCGCTGGATTGTGTTGCCATTTCACCTTAAGTGATTGTCCAAAATCAAGCGTTAATACCTTCTCTATCAATTTTGTATCTTCTTGATCTGATGTCAAGACCTCGCCACTTAACTTCATGTAATCTAATGAAGTATTATTTTGAGAAACGAGTCCGTTTTGTGTTAAATGAATACCAGGCCTGATGATTTTGAAATCAAATTCAAATGATTCCAATCCTTTTTCAGTTTCCGTAACCTTATCTAAGTTAAAGGTAGCTTCGTAAATTTCTCCTGGTTTTAGATTTTCCTCTGGTCTGAATTCTACGGTTTGTGCATCTATCCAATAGGATTTTCCTTTTATAGAAGGAGAGAAGCTGAACAAATCCCTGCTATCAGGTACACCAACGTCAGTCATTGTTTTAACCTGATTAGCAAGATGTACACGTATAAAACTTTTCTTAGAAATTGTACCAGAGGTATAGGCTTCTATGTATTTGGAATATTGCTGATTATAATCTTTTGGCCTATCTTTTTTAAAGTAAAAGAAAGCACCTATAGCAAACACTGCAAACGTAATGATAGCAATTAGAGCAGCTTTGTTCCGCTGAACAAATGAGGGAGAGTTGTTTTTCATACAAATCTAATTGTGGATATAAGATGTGTACGAATATTATTAAAAATGATTGGAAACGAAAGTCTTTTTTATCAACAATAACAATTCCTACCTGATCATTACCCCAGGCTTATTCACTAAAGGTATGTGAATGAGGTGTTCATCTACAATACTCTCTGGTAGAAAAATGAATTTCTTATCATAAATAACACCATCAATATAATAGCTCAACCAATATTCGTTTGTCAAGCCAAAAACTTCAGGATCTATTGCTTCTACACCAGAAAAGGACCTGGCTTTAATATCTCCGATAAAATGGCGTAAAACTGAAGTTTTGACCATTTTACCGTCTTTCTCTCCATAGCCTTTAGAGCTAATCAAAACATTTTCAATTGGAGTATCTTTCAAGTTTATAATATAAACCGTCCAGTTTTTTACTTCAGGAGTTTCACCTATAAGCACCACCGCCATTGCAATATCTTCAACTATATTTTCAGGAAGATCTTTCTTCATAAATATTACTTCTTCGCTACAGTTTTCTTTGCAGGGGCTTTCTTTTTAGCCGCAGTCTTAGTTCCGGCTGCTTTTTTTGCACCAGTTTTTTTAGGTTCAAAAGCGTTAGGTACTTGTTCAACAATTAGTTTTTTAACTTCATCTAATGAAATTGAAGCCAATTCTTCGGCTGTATATTTATCATTTGTAGCTGGGTTTTTACGTAGTTTCAGCATTTCTTTGCCGAAACGAATAAATGGTCCCCAGCGACCGTTCTCAATAGCAATTTTTTCCGCTGTCCATTGTTGAATAAATCTGTTGGCCTCTTTTTCAATTTTCTTATTGATAAGCTCATCAATATCATTTTGTGATAATTTCTCAAAATGATATGCTTTAGGCACATTGATAAACAGATCATTCCACTTGATAAATGGCCCAAAACGACCGGTACCTTTAGTAACTGGCATACCCTGGAAATGAGCAATTGGTGCATCCGCCGTAATCTTTTCGTCTATAATTTCTATAGCACGCGCCTGATCTACAGACAATGGATCTTCGTTTTTTGGAATTGAAATATAAGTTTCACCCCATTTCACATAAGGGCCAAAACGACCAACACCTACAGAAACTTCCTTATCCTGATAGTCTTCCAATTGGAAAGGCAGTTTAAACTGTTCCAATGCTTCTTCTAAAGTCACCGTACCTACAGACTGCGATTTAGCCAGGCTAGCGTAACGTGGTTTTTCCTCGTCGTCATTTTCACCAATCTGTACCAGTGGTCCAAAACGACCAACTTTAGTGTATACGTTTTTACCAGAAGCAGGATCTATACCTAATAAGCGCTCACCATTTGCACGGTCAGCGGTCTCTAATGTTGTTTCTACTTCTATATGGAAGGGAGTGTAGAAGGAGTGAAGCATTTTAGTCCATTCCTGTAAGCCCTGAGCAATCTCATCAAATTCCTTCTCTACATTCGCTGTAAAGTTAAAATCAACTATTCCTTTAAAGTGTTCTACCAGAAAATCATTTACAACCTCACCAATATCAGTAGGAAAGAGTTTACCCTTTTCAGCTCCTGTAATTTCAGATTTAGTTCTTTTAGTTACCGCTCCATTGATTAATTCAATAGCACCAAAACTACGTTGGCGTCCATCACGATCTTCTTTAATAACGTAACCACGATTTTGAATGGTAGAGATAGTCGGTGCATAAGTAGAAGGCCTACCAATACCCAGTTCTTCCAATTTCTTAACCAGCGAAGCCTCAGTATAACGAGCCGGAGGTCTTGAAAAACGCTCAGTAGCATTCATTACTTTTAAAGTAAGCTCTTGTCCGCGTGACAACGGAGGCAGCATGCCATGATTTTCTGAATCATCACTATCGTCTTCATCAGAAGATTCCAGGTAAACCTTTAAAAATCCGTCGAACTTCAATACTTCGCCTTCAGCGATTAATTGTTCTTTACGTGTGCTTGCTGCAATTTGAGCAGTTGTTTTTTCAAACAATGCTTCACTCATCTGCGAAGCAATTGCACGTTTCCATATCAGTTCATATAAACGTTGCTCTGAGCTATCACCCGTTACAGTATGATGATTGAAATAAGTAGGGCGGATGGCTTCGTGAGCTTCTTGTGCACCTGCTGATTTCGTTTTATAAGTTCTTGGTTGATGATATTTATCGCCATAAGCAGATTTGATTTCTGCCGCAGCTGCCTGTAAAGCAGTTTCAGAAAGGTTTACAGAATCCGTTCTCATATAAGTGATACGTCCGCTTTCATATAACCTTTGTGCAATTTGCATTGTTCTACTTACCGAATAACCCAATTTACGTGATGCTTCCTGTTGTAAAGTAGAAGTTGTAAAAGGGGCGGCAGGATTGCGTTTTGCAGGTTTAGTTTCCAGGCTATCTACTGAAAAGCCTGCGCCAACACAGTCGTTCAGAAATTTCTCAGCATCAGCTTCTTTTTCAAAACGTTGTGGCAACTCTGCTTTAACCAGTTCTCTGGCATTGCCAGTGCTAAACTCGGCAGTTATTTTATAAGCTGCAGCAGCATTAAATTTATTGACTTCACGTTCTCTATCTACAATTAAACGAACAGCAACAGATTGTACACGTCCTGCAGATAATGAAGGTTTAATTTTTTTCCATAATACAGGAGAAAGCTCAAAACCTACTAATCTATCTAATACACGTCTGGCTTGCTGAGCATTTACCAGGTTGTAATCAATAGATCTCGGTGTTTCAATCGCTTTTAATATAGCTGGTTTAGTAATCTCATGGAAAACAATACGCTTTGTTTTATCCGATTTTAGTCCTAGCGTTTCATATAAATGCCATGAGATGGCTTCTCCCTCGCGGTCCTCATCGGATGCAAGCCATACCATTTCTGCGTCCTTAGCTAGTTTCTTTAGTTCTGCCACCACCTGCTTCTTATCAGATGGAACTTCATAAGTTTGCGCAAAGTTATTGGATATATCTATCCCCATATCTCCCTTAACCAAATCACGGATGTGCCCGTAACTTGATTTAACAAGAAAATCCTTACCTAAATATCCTTCTATCGTTTTTGCTTTCGCAGGTGACTCAACTATTAATAAATTCTTCGCCATTCAGACCGTTTTTCTGCAAATAAAGCTATAAATAAGGCTAATTTCAAAATTCGACAGACATTTTATAATAAATTTATCCATAAACCGCTGATTTAATCTCTTATATGCAGTATTTATTAATTCAACTTTATTCTACCTTAATACAATCAACTGATTTTATATTGGTATATTACTAATCTCATTCTGGTAGGGTAGTACGATGTTAGTATCAGAACAGTATGAGAGTAGTATGAGGTTAGTAGTTGTCATTAAGGTGACCATAAGGTTGATGCAGAGATTGTGCAGGGCTACTGCAAAAATCGTCTATTTTTCTTTTTCTAATCTATTTGCTTTAAATAGCTGTAATATGCATATTTACTTTATACCAATTATGCTATGCATTCTCGCGATCTCAACAAGACCTTATATCCTGCAGGGGAATGAAACAGTCCCAAAATTGCTTTTACCCCAGAAAGAGTGGAACTCTGGCTGAATGCGAAACTAATTGTATCTTTCGTCCCTTAACATTAAGATTAAAAACTATAATCGATCAATAATTAAATCAATCATGAACAAACGCGAATTCTTAAAAAAAAGTGCTATAGGTGCCTTGGGGATCATGCTAGCCCCGTCTCTGTTGAAAGCTTCCTTAAAGGGGGAGCGTTTGCGAACCGCCCATATCGGTGTCGGGGGCATGGGAGAGGCTGATCTGAAGGCCGTCTCATCCCATGCAAATGTTGATGTGGTGGCTCTTTGCGATGTAGATTCCCGGAATTTATCCGCCGCACACAAACTCCACCCTAAGGCTCGTGTATTTTCTGATTATCGCATTATGTTGAAGGAACTCGGCCATGAAATTGACGCGGTCATCGTATCCACACCGGATCATACCCACGCCCCAGCTTCTATGCTGGCCATGCAGATGAACAAATCCGTCTATTGCCAGAAGCCGCTCACCCACTATGTATCTGAATCTCGGGCGATGAAAAAACTTGCGAGCGAAAAAGCATTGGTTACTCAGATGGGCATTCAGGTGCACTCTTTTTATGATTATAAGCTGGCCTCACTTTTAATCCAATCCGGTATTATCGGGAAGGTTCATACCGTACATGCTTGGTCGCCGAAAAACCATGGTTACGACGGCCTTCCCCCTCAAGGCGAGGATCCGGTTCCAGCATATTTGGACTGGAATCTGTGGGCAGGAACTTCACGTAAGAGACCCTATAAAGAAGGGGTGTATCACCCTGGAGTCTGGAGGAAATTGATGGACTATGGCTGCGGTACCTTAGGTGATATGGGCGTGCATATTTTTGATACACCCTACAATGCCTTGCAATTGGATGTTCCGCGGACCATCATCAATGAGTGCCGAGCAGCCAACGGCTTCGGCTTTCCAGAACAGAATAAGGTAACCTATGAGTTTCCAGGGACCGAATACACCACCAAGGCCTTAAAATGGATATGGTATGACGGACAAGGTGCCCCGGCAATGAACGAAGATCTTATGTTACCGGGTATGGATACCCAAGCAGATAGAAAGCAACAGAGTAAGGCTGCGGATAGTGCAGGAAAAGTGTCCCTTGATCCCATGATAGCAGGCGAGCATGAGTTACCAGAACAAGGAGCGATGTTTGTGGGTAAAAAGGGACGTTTGTTGTTACCTCACTTTATGCAATTGCCCAAGAAAATTGTCAATGGAAAGTATGTTGATATTTCAGAAGAAATTGCCAAACTTACCAAAGAGCACAACCTAGGCGAGCCCATCCGCGATTACGAAACCGAAGGTGCTAAGCACTACCACCAATTTGTAGATGCCTGTTTGGGAAAAGCGAAATGTTCGGCACCTTTTGATTATGCCTCAAGATTAACAGAGACGATTCTTTTGGGGACCATAGCAGGGCGTTTCCCCGGAGAAACCTTGCATTGGGATGCTAAAACCGCCAAGTTTAAAGAGGAAAAAGCTAATACTTATTTGACCGGCGAATATAGGGCATTTTAAAAAAGTAGGGTATTTTTACTATTCCATTATAGTTTTCTAAACTATTTGTCCTTAGATTCGTATATATCCTTTAAAACCTTAAAACGATGAATACATTATTAATATTAATGACCTTGCTTTTTAATCCTCCAACAAAAAGCGTTTATGACTTTTCTTTTAAAACTATTGATGGTAAAGAAGTGAAGCTGTCTAAATTTAAAGGTAAAAAAATTCTGATTGTAAATACAGCTTCAAAATGTGGCTATACACCGCAATATGACGATCTGGAAAAATTACATAAACAGTATGGTAATAAATTGGTGTTGATCGGCTTCCCGGCAGGAAATTTTGGCGGACAAGAATTGGCAACCAATAGTGAAATCAAAGAATTTTGTACTGGAAAATTTAATGTTACTTTTCTGTTAGCTGAAAAAAGCAGTGTTAAAGGACCCGACATCAATCCTTTGTTCAAATATCTTACTACAGCAGAAAACCCTGATTTTACTGGCGACATCAACTGGAACTTCGAGAAATTTCTGATCAATGAAAAAGGACAACTGGTACACCGTTTCCGGTCTAAAGTAAAACCTTTGGATGAAGCTATCACAAAAAACCTGTAAGAACAGAGATTGTTGTTACAGGTTTATCACAGGTATTATCCTGTAACAACATTAATCAATTATAGACATGAGAGTTAACGCTTTAAAAACAATTCTTGTTAGTTTGTTGATTATTTTTTCTTTACCCAGGTCTTTTTCTCAAATACCTTTAAATTCCTGTGGTATTAATTTAACCATTCCTACTTTCAAAAAAGATTCAGTTTTTTCTGACAGCGAACAGATATTAATTAGAAAAAAGGTCTTAATTCCCATTCAACAGTCTAAATCGAACTTTGAGATAAGATTATATAGCTACCCATACTTTAGCCCTGGGAAAACCATAGTTATAAAGTGTAATGGGAATAAGATTGAAATAAATCATTATGGATTAGGCTTCCAACCAACTTTAGATCGAACAAGAATATATAAAAATTCTAAAAACCTGGGACCTTTACCAGAAAATCCAGGTATGGATGTATTGGTTTTTTATGAGAATCAATTAAAACTTGAAGACTACACCTGGCAAGATTTCTTTAGTAAATTAATAGATAATTATTTTTTTGATCTGGTTCCCCAAACTGAAATTCAAAAAAAAGTTAAAACAGCTCATAGCAATATTGAAATCATAGGTGAATCCGCATTATACATACAAATTAAAGTAGGTAATAATTTTAGAAATATGAAATTTTCTGGATCCTTTGGAGATGCTGCTCAGGATATACCTGAATACAGATACCTCTCTAACATTTATTCCATTTTAAGTAAAATTAAATAGCAACGGTAAATTTAACATGAAGTTCAATTCAACTTTTCTCTGTTTCTAGTAACTTTGCTGCGTTCAGAATGAAAAAACGCATATGGTAAAGAATCTGAAGTATCTTTTCAAAGGAAGTTTAGCCCTCTCGGCTGCTTCATTTTTATTATCCTGCTCTACAGGATACCAATTGGTCAAGGCCAATAGGGCAGAATACAATATCAATAAGAATCTAACTGTTGATAGTTCGATCATAAAATCTTACCTACCTTATAAAACACAACTGGATGCAGAAATGAACCAGATTCTGGGTTATTCGGAGGTTGAAATGGTTAAAAGCAATGATTTACCAGAAACTGTACTTGGCAATTTCTTTTCCGACGCTGTTTTAGCTGAGGCTTTAAAAACGGATCCAACGATTGATTTCTCTATGCCATCAACAAAAGGAGGGATCAGGGTAGATGTACCTAAAGGAGCAATAAAACTATCTAACATTTTTGAACTGATGCCATTTGAAAATGAGTTGATTGCTTTTACGCTAAAAGGAACAGATGTACAAGAGCTGATTAATTTTATTGCAGCAACCAACGGTCAGCCTGTTGCAGGAATCAGACTCAAAATAAAAAACAAAAAGCCTGTAGATGTATTTATTAAAGGTAAACCCTTTGATCCACAAAAAACATACAGAGTACTCACCTCAGATTATATTGCTGGAGGTGGCGATAATGCCCTTGGATTTAAAAATCCTATTGAAAAAAAGGTGCTTGGATTAAAAGTACGACAAGCTATAATCAATTATGTTAAAGCCAACCAGGCTGCTGGTAAAACCCTTAACCCTAAATTAGATGGAAGAATTGTTAATGATTAACCGCAGAGACTTTATAAGAACAGGGGGGATAACAGCTGCTGCAACAGCTTTGAGTTTAAATTCCTTTGGTTCTATGGCAGCAGGAGATGTGATAAAACTAACCATTCTGCATACCAATGATGTGCATAGTCGTATTGAGCCTTTCCCGATGGACGGATCAAGAAACCAGGGCTTAGGAGGTACAGCCAGACGTGCTGCACTGATCAACAACATCAGAGCAAAAAACCAGAATGTATTGCTTTTGGATGCAGGTGATATATTTCAGGGTACACCATACTTTAATAAATTCGGAGGAGAGCTCGAAATTAAGCTCATGACGGCAATGGGCTATGACGCGGCAACAATGGGGAACCACGATTTTGATAATGGACTGGAGGGCTTTAAAAAGCAACTGCCGCATGCCAGCTTTCCTATACTTTGCAGTAATTATAACTTTTCGAATACCTTGCTCAAAGGGGACACTCAACCTTATAAGATATTTAAAAAACAAGGTTTAAAGAT
This sequence comes from Pedobacter sp. ASV1-7, assembly GCF_040203335.1. Lineage (NCBI taxonomy): Bacteria > Pseudomonadati > Bacteroidota > Sphingobacteriia > Sphingobacteriales > Sphingobacteriaceae > Pedobacter > Pedobacter sp. ASV1-7. The sequence goes on from NZ_JBEHBV010000013.1 coordinate 51,191, forward strand.
TGGCGTTTTTGGTATTGGGATTGAACTGAAAGGCTTAGTAGAGGAAAAAAATTATGGAGATACCGTTTTCATTGATCCCGTTGTAAAGGCAAATGAAATTGCCGATCTGTTAAAGCTAGAGTTAAAGTGTGATCTTGTAATATGCTTATCTCATTTAGGTTATAAATACAAGAACAATAAGGTTTCAGATCAGGTACTGGCAAAAAACAACAAGAATATAGACCTGATTATAGGCGGACATACTCATACTTTTATGAAGGAACCAGAAGATGTAACCAATTTAAGCGGTAAGATAACAACCATAAACCAGGTTGGTTTTGCAGGAATAAACCTCGGTCGGATTGATTATTATTTTGAACGTTATAAAGGGAAGCGGATTAAAACCGCCTCACCTTATTTAATAACTAATGAATTAGATAGTTAATCCTTTTAGCAAAGGAAACCACCACCTAAAAGGTCATTCCCCTCGTAAAATACAGCGGACTGACCTGGTGCTATTGCAGATACATTGTGGTCAAACACCACACGCATTTTATCTTTCTCCTGTACAATAGTACTGAGCATACCTGCGTCTTTATATCTTATTTTGGTCACCACGTTATCCATTGGCTCTAAAATACTTTCATATTTCACCATGTTCACGTTTCTAACCAGCGCTTCTCTGCGTTCCAGTTCTTCAGCTCTGCCTAACACTACAGTATTGCTTTCCGGAAGAATCTGAGTAACAAACATAGGCTCACCAAAGGCTATGCCCAGACCTTTTCTTTGTCCGATGGTATAGAAAGGATATCCTTTATGCTGTCCAACTACCATACCGTTACTGGTGATAAAGTTTCCACCTGCAACACGTTGTTCCAGATCTTCTACTTTATGCCTTAAGAAGGAACGGTAGTCATTATCCGGTACGAAACAGATTTCATAACTTTCACTTTTCTTAGCCAGTTCTTCCTGTCCCATATCAAGGGCCATTTGTCGGATGTCAGCTTTAGCAAAAGAACCTAAAGGAAACTGTGTACGTGCAAGATTTTCTTGTGAAACTCCCCATAACACGTAAGATTGATCTTTATTTTCATCTTTACCTTTAGAAATCACATGTCTGCCCGTATCTAATTTACGGATGTTTGCATAGTGACCGGTTGCAATAAATTCACAATCCAGCTTGTTGGCACGTTTTAATAAAGCTTCCCATTTGATATGCGTATTGCATAAAACACATGGGTTAGGGGTACGCCCTGCCAGGTATTCATCAACAAAGTTGTCGATTACAAAATCACCAAATTCGTCTCTAATATCAAGGATATAATGTGGAAATCCGTAGTTTACAGCAAGTGTGCGGGCATCATTGATGCTATCTAAACTACAACAGCCAGTTTCTTTACTGCTGCTGCCTGAAGTGGCATAATCCCATGTTTTCATGGTCAGACCAATAACTTCATATCCTTGTTCGTGCAACATCACTGCTGCTACTGAACTGTCAACGCCACCACTCATGGCGACTAATATTCTACCGCGTTTGCTCATAATTCTGATACTGACTCGGGTTCAAGGCCCGGTAAATAAATAATAAAAGGCAAAAGTAAGGCTTTTTAGCCTATTTACAAATTGATGATCTATAGCAGGACTCTAATAAGATTTAAACAAAGGCAGGTACAATGCTATTGGGATCATTACCTTGGATTTGGTTCCTACGTATATCTTCCAGATCAACTGGCTTTTTGATGATCTTTTTACCTAAACCTGCGGCAGCAGTATACAATAAAAAACCACCAAGAGCCACCTCTTCAACAGCTAGAATAGGGTGTTTCTGGATATTTCGAACTCCTTTTTGAAAAAAATAAACCCCGGCAATTACAGATATCAATCGCTTGCCTGCTTCTAATTCCTCTGTCGCATACCTGGAAATAGCGTTATCATATTTATCTAATAATGAACTTAATATGGTTATAGTAAATTTCTCTTTTATATTTTGTAACATAGTATTTCAGTTAAATAGTACTTAATTAACGTTTAATGGGCTTTTTTGTTTTAAAGCTTATCTAAAACCATGCCTATTGCTTTGTCGACCACCTGTTGAGGATTCTTACTGAATTCAAAGTTCACCCTGCTGGCTAATATGGCATTTACAGACAATGCTTTATGTCCCAATACCTTAGCAAGCGCATAAATTCCAGCCGTTTCCATTTCTAAATTTGTAATTCTTACTTGCTGATGACGAAAGGTATTGAGTTGTGTAATGAGATCGGGGACGGCATTCTTAGCTCTGACCTGTCGACCTTGAGGTGCATAAAATCCTGGGGCGGTAACAGTTACACCTTGTTCCATCTGACTACCTATCGACTGTAAAAGTCCGGCATCAGCAGCGGTAACGTAAGGTACAATCCCCCTAAAATGTGCAAAATACGTCTTAAATGCATCTAAAAAACTATGTTCATCGCCGGATAACTCATGGATATAATAATTCATTAAAGCATCCAGCCCTAAACCAAATGAAGAAGCTAATATAGTACCCATCGGTACATCTGGCTGAATGGCTCCTGAAGTACCGATCCGAATGATATTTAAGGATGTTAATTTTTCTTTAACCATCCTGCTCTGAAAATCAACATTCACCAAAGCATCTAACTCATTGAATACTATATCAATATTATCTGTGCCAATACCAGTAGAAAGTACAGTTATACGTCTCTTGCCAAGAAATCCTGTATGGGTAATAAACTCACGCTTCCCTTTTTTGAGTTCTATTTTATCGAAATGCTTAGAAACCTCTGTTACCCGATCCGGATCGCCAACGGTAATAACAGTTTCAGCCAGGTCTTCTGGAAGGAGATTTAAGTGGTAAATGCTTCCGTCTGGATTAATAATCAGGTCTGATGGAGATAAAGCGTGTCCCATAATTAAGCTTAAGTATAGGATAAAGCTATAAATTATCAGGCAGTAAAAAGGTATTTTAATTGAACTCCTTCTATTTTTTCAATCTTTCCCAAGATACTGTTGAGGCTGGATTTTCTGATTTCAATCTTAATACTGCAGGAGTTATCGAATTCCTGCGACAGAATATTTAACCTTTCCTCTTTAATCAGCTTCATCACATCATTCATCAACAGGTAATCGAACTGTAACTCATATATATCGTTTACTGTTTTCTCAATTACCTCAGCAGCTTGAATTGCCTCTACAGCAGCTGTTTTATACGCATTTATAAGTCCCGGCACCCCTAGCAATGTGCCACCAAAATAACGAACTACTACAATTAGTACATTGGTAATATCGGCAGAAAGCATTGAGTTTAGTATTGGCCTGCCTGCTGTACCAGAGGGCTCACCATCATCCTGAACACGAAATATACTCCTGTCCGGACTTAAACGAAATGCCCAGCAAAAGTGCCTGGCTTTAGGATGTTCTGCCCTCAATACTGCTAAAATATCTTTTACAGCATCTTCGGATAAAATGGGGTAGGCATAACCAATAAACTTACTCCCACGGTCTCTGAATATACCTTCTGAAGGAGCTGATATAGTTTTATAAGTATCGTCGAACAGCATTAAAAGAATGGATTGGTAATAAGAAGTATGGCTACAAGTGAAAGTGCTAACCCCCAGTAATTCAATTTATTTAACTTCTCTTTGAATATAAGTATACCTACTAAACTACCCAGAATAATAACCCCCATGTTCATTGCTGCGAATACAACAGAAGGGTTATCTGCCATTGCACGATGTGCTTTCAGATAGAACAGGATATTGAAGAAATTGAAAAAGCCTAAAATACATCCACAAAGGAAATTTACCAATTCAACTTTCTGTTTTTTAACTATGGAAAGATAGAAAATGGAGAGGAGTGACACTATGAAAGCCAGAAAAAAGATAATGATTAATGAACTGGTATAGGGGATATCCTTAATTTGGGCCACTTTTTTAAAAAGGGTATCAATAACTCCAAAACCAACAAAAACAAACATTGGATACAACCAGTTTAAGCCCTCATTTTTCTGTACTGTCTTTTTATGAAGTGTAAAAAATATAGCGATAAAACCAACTGATAAGCCCACGATTTTAAGCGTACTGAAGCTTTCTTTGAAAAGGAAATAAGAGGCCAGCAAAGGGATAAACAAGGATAAACGCTGTGCAATATCAGTTTTAACAATTCCAATATGACGTACAGATCCTGCCAAAAACCAGAAAACAAGGGGCAACAATATACCTAAAGCAATATAAACCGGATCAATTGAAGCTGAAAAGAAACTACTGAAACTGGGTTTGTAAAAAATGAATGCAAGAACAATAGCGAACAAATAGTTCCAGGTAACTGCCTGGGTAACGTTTATTTTATATCTTTTAGCAAGTTTGAGGAGGATGGCGACTGTAACACTACAGCAAATACTGATAAGTAGGAATATCATGAATGGTTATTTTGATATATGGTAAGTGTATCGGTTTCTATATTAAATTGATCTGTAATTACTCCGTTTATTTGCGGAGAAGGAATACCTTCTTTCCAGATTTTATTAGAGTTAAACACCCTGGCTTCATCCCAGAGGTTCCCTTTGATAAACTGATGTAGAATATTTGCTCCACCTTCTATAATAACGGATTGTATATCCATTAGATACAATTGGAATGCTATTTTCTGAGGCAGGTAATATTGCATATCCTCCATTTGGATATAATGGATATTATTCTGGACTTCCGTCTTCTGTTCATTAAATACAACTGTTTTAGCTACATCATTAAAAAGATTGTTGCTCAGTGGAATCTCCAGATTGCGGTCTATAACAATACGAATAGGGTTTTTACCTTGCCACTCCCTGACATTTAATTGTGGGTTGTCTGCCAAAGCAGTAAGCTTTCCAACAAGAACTGCATCTTCTTCAGTTCGCCATTTATGAACCAGTTGTTTTGCCATAGTACCGGTTATCCAACGCTGAGCAACATCCTTAGGCGCAAAATATCCATCAGCAGTACTTGCCCATTTTAAGATGATATAAGGTCTTTGTTTACGGATCCTGGTAAAAAAACGACGGTTAAGCTGAGAACATTCCTGTTCCAATACTCCTGTAACAACTGCTATACCAGCATTTTTAAGTTTCTCAATCCCTTTTCCATCTACATCTGCAAAAGGGTCTCTATTGCCAATTACAACTTTCTTAACACGATGTCTGACAAGCAGATCCGCACAGGGTGGAGTTTTACCAAAATGTGCACATGGCTCCAAACTCACATAAACAGTCGCCCTTGCCAGTAAGCCAGCCGCTTGGTCAGCGTATTTTTCAATAACTGAATGAATTGCATTTACTTCTGCATGTGCCTCACCGTACTTAGCATGATAGCCTTCACCAATAATTTTCTGGTCACTTACAATAACACAACCAACCAGCGGGTTTGGGCTCACATTTCCCATACCAAGGTTTGCTAATTCCAGGCATCGCTGCATGTATAATTCGTCTGTCATCATAGCAAAAGTAAGGTTAAATTACGATTTATGGATGATGAACTTCTAATAACAGTGTAACAATACCTTAGGTATTATCATTATTTTTGTAGTATGAAATTACAGGATTTAGCAAGGGAGTTTAAAGATGGGCTATATGATATTTATGGACATGATGAAACGGAATCTATATTTTTAATCGCCATTCAGTCTGTCTTACAGTACAAAAGAGCTGATTACCTACTTAAAAAAGAGGAGTCCCTTTCTGCTGAACACCTGACTAAATTGCAAAACATCCTATCTGAACTGAAAACAGGCAAACCTTTGCAATACATACTTGGTGAAACTGTATTTTATGGTTTTCCATTTAAGGTAAATGCTGCTGTACTGATACCTAGACCTGAAACTGAGGAACTGGTAGAATGGATAATTGAAAGTGCTGAACTCGCTGATGTTACTGGAACTGGTTTGCGCATTCTGGATGTTGGAACAGGTAGTGGTTGCATTGCTGTTTCTTTACAGAAAAGTCTGCCAAACTGTAAAGTATCTGCACTGGATATATCTAAAGAGGCAATTGAGACTGCTTCAATTAATGCATCATTAAATGAGGTAGATATAAAGTTCATACATGCAGACATCAGGACTTTTGCAACCGAAAAAAAGTTTGATTTAATAGTGAGTAATCCGCCTTACATTACACAACGTGAAAAAGAGGAAATGCACGACAATGTGTTGGGGCATGAGCCTCATTTGGCTTTATTCGTTGGAGATGAAAAACCATTAGAATTTTATGAGGCTATAGCTGATTTCGCCTGGCTAAGTTTAAGTGATATGGGCTTATTGTTCTTCGAAATCAATGAACATTTAGGTCAGGAAACTGTTGATATGCTATCTTCTAAATCATTTATAAACATAGAATTAAGAAAAGATATGCAAGGGAAAGACAGGATGATTAAATGTGAAAAAGCGAACGTTTAACTTCTGGAATGAAAATCAGTCACAACACCTTTTAAATAACCTCTGTCAAGATGTGTATAAATCTCGGTCGTAGTAATACTCGAGTGTCCCAGCATCTCTTGTACAGCTCTTAAATCTGCTCCGCCCTCTATTAAATGTGTAGCAAAGGAATGACGGAAGGTGTGGGGACTAATGCTTTTTCTTAAGCCTGACTTTTCAGCAAGTGTCTTAATGATATTAAAAACGGATATACGTGACAGCCTGGTTCCTGATCGGTTGAGAAAGATATAATCCTCAAATCCTCTTTTTATGGGTATATGAACCCTTGTTTGATGAAGGTAAATGTTAATATATTTCAATGCGGTTAACCCAATAGGCACCAGACGCTCTTTATTTCCTTTTCCAGTAACTTTAATAAATTCATTATCCTCATAAATATCGGATATTTTCAGGTTGATCAACTCCGAAACTCGTAATCCACAACCATAGAGGGTTTCCAGAATAGCTTTATTACGCATCCCATCAGGTTTTGAAGCATCAATTATATTGATCATTGCATCAATTTCATGTATTTCCAGCGTATCCGGAAGATGGCGTGCTAAACGTGGCGTTTCGAGATTTTCTGATGGGTCTGTATCGATGACTTCTTCAAGCACCAGAAAGCTAAAAAATGATTTGAGTGAAGAGATCACCCTTGCTTGTGTACTTGCCATCATTCCCAACTCATTGATCCAGCTAATAAATAGCTTTAAATCTGAACTATTGATCTGCTTTAAATCAGGCACTTGTCCAATACTTTCAAAATACTGCAATAATTTATTTAAGTCGCCAAGATAGCTTTCAATAGTGTTTAAGGATAGAGAACGCTCTAACTTAAGGTAATTTTTAAACGATTGCAGGTAGGGGTTATGAATCACAAAAAAGAATTTTATACTCGAATTTTTTATTCTAAGTTTGACTGGATGAAGATACAAATTATTAATGGCCCAAATTTAAACCTTTTAGGTGTTCGTGAACCAGGTATTTACGGAAATCAAGGTTTTGATACTTATATAAATGAACTGCGCGACATGTATAGTATTATTGAAATTGATTATTTCCAGAGCAATGTAGAAGGCGAGCTGATCAATAAACTACATGAAGTTGGTTTTAGTTACGATGGTATTGTCATTAATGCAGGTGGTTACACGCATACTTCTGTAGCTATAGCTGATGCTATTGCCGCAATAAAGACTCCGGTTATTGAAGTCCATATCTCAAACATATATGCCAGAGAAGAATACAGACATGTATCGCTGACAGGGAAAAACTGTAAAGGTGTACTTACTGGTTTTGGTATGGATGGTTACAGACTGGCCATTGAAAGCTTGCTAAAAGGTTAAATAACGTGAATATTAAAACCTGTTTTCTTACTGTTGTATGCGCCACGTTAAGTTTCGGTGCATTCGCTCAATCAGAGGTGACAGAAAAAGAGATTGCTGAGCATATTTCTTTCCTGGCATCACCAAAGATGGCAGGTCGTTTTCCAGGAACAAAAGAGAATAGGAAAGTAGTAAATTACTTAATTAAAAACTTTAAGCAAGCAGGCATAAAACCTTATGGTAAAAATTATACCCAGGAATTTAATGCTAAGATAAGAGTGAAGAAGGGATTAGACACCCCAGTTGTAACCACACAAAATGTAATTGGTTTTATTGAGGGATCTGATCCTGAATTAAAGCATGAGTTTATTGCATTGGGAGCACATTACGATCATTTAGGTATGGGTGGTCCTTCATCTAAAAAGCCGGATACGGTAGGAATTCACCTCGGTGCCGATGACAATGCAAGTGGCACAGCAGCATTACTGGAAATAGCTGAACGTCTGGCTGCTCATAAAAAGGACTTGAAACGCAGCATACTCTTTATTGCTTTTGGCGCTGAAGAACAAGGTCTGTTAGGCTCTAAGTATTTTGTTAATCATCCTGTAATTCCCTTATCATCTATAAAATTAATGATGAATATGGATATGGTAGGGAGAATGAATGCGGAGAAGCAGCTTTACATGGGCGGTGCTGCATCTTTTAATGGTGGGATGGAGCTGATGAAGGGATTAGGCCCTGAATCAGGAATTAACCCTGTTGTCATCGCTTATGATGTAGGTGGTTCCGACCACGTTTCATTTTATAAGAAAAACATTTCCGTCCTGGGCTTTCATACAGGCGGACACCCTCAATATCATACTCCTGAGGACGACTTTGCACATATCAATGTAGCAGGAGAGAAGCTGGTTTGCGATTACATATACAAGGCTATTCTTAGTGTGGCAAACAAAAATGAAACAATCTTCTTTGTTCCTGAAAAAAAGAATTAAGGTAGCTGACTAAAAAATCTGATCTTCTTGATAAAATAAGCCCATACAATACTGGATGGATATTGACCAGTATGTTTTAAAAAATCAATTTGCTTAGCTGTTCTCTTTTTTCCGTTTCTGGACAGGTTTTGCAGAAAATGATAATGTGCTTTATTAATTGCCCAGGCAAAATCTGATTTCCCTTGTAATAAGAAATGTATCCAGGCGATAAAATCGAGGCTCATTCTTATAAATATTCTTGAATAGGCATCATTTAAAGGAAGGTTCTTTTGCATGATAACCAGATTGTTCTTAAAATTAAGATAGGTTTTATAAGGATTATTAGCATTCAATGTTCCACCTCCAACATGGTAAACTTCTGCTTTCGGACAATAAATAACTTTGTATCCCAGGTTTTTTAATCGCCAGCATAGATCAATCTCTTCCATATGAGCAAAGAAATCAGGGTCAAGTCCGCCAACTTCTTTCCAGCATTTGCTTCTTACAAATAATGCCGCACCACTAGCCCAGAAAATCTCTCTTTGATCTTCGTATTGATTGGTATCGATCTCTACCGTATCAAATAAACGGCCCCTGCAAAAAGGGAAGCCATGTAAATCTAAATAACCACCAGCAGCACCTGCATATTCAAACTGACTCTTGTTTTTCTGCCATTTGATTTTTGGTTGAGCCACAGCTATATTACTGTCGACTTCCATAGCATCAATAACAGGTTGAATCCAGTTCTCCGGAACCTCAACATCAGAGTTCAGCAACACATAATAATCGGCTTCAACCTGATCTAAAACCTTACCATAACCTTCAGCAAAGCCATAATTATGGTCATTTACAATAATACGTACTTGCGGATAATTGGCTTTCAGGAAAGCGACAGAATCATCTGTGGAATTGTTGTCTCCAACAATAAGCTGCAAATTAGGATATACCGATTTGATCACGCCCGGCATAAACTGCTCTAGCAATGCCTTTCCATTCCAATTTAATATTACTACTGCTACACTTGGTATTGTCATTATCCTGCGTCCATCTGTTTATGTTTCCAACGTTTATGACTCCAAAGCCAAAAAGCCGGTTCTTCTTTCAAAAATTTTTCCAGCATTGCAAATTGCATATCTGTAATCTGATGCCCTTCAGTTGCTTTGGGTTCAAGGCATAAGGGGATGCAATCTACCTCATAATAGCCTCTTTTTACAACTTTAGCCTGGAAATAAAATATCGGTCTGTTGGTTTGTATTGCAATTTTCTCTAATCCCAGCAATACAGGCGTATTCTGGTTCATGAAGTTAATCCAATAACGGGAATCACTTCCTCCAGGTGTCTGATCACCTGCAAAACAAAACATCGTAGCTTCATTCCTGGTTCCTGCGAGCGCCCTTACGGTTTGTCGCATCGGAATAAAATGATTACCGAAACGAGTTCTTATTTTATAGAACCAATCATCAAAATGCTCATTATTTAATGGTTTATAAATCACATATTCTGGTTTGGACAGTTCTGCACCCAATGCCAGCATACATAATTCCCAGTTCCCATAATGTCCTGTACAAGCCAAAACACTTTCATCTCTATCAAAATAAGCTTCTACTAAATGTAGATTCGTAAATTTTACTCTTCGCTTAAGTTCAGCTCTGGAAATAGAATTCATTTTTATGACTTCAACAACGAGGTCATTGAAATATCTGAAGAACTGTTTTTCAATTTTAATAATCTCTGCAGGCGTTTTATCTGGGAAGGACTTAGTCAGGTTATCACGTACCACCTGTTTACGGTACTGGAATATATGATACACCAGATAATACCCTATTGTAGAAATGAAATAGAGTACCGAAAGCGGCAATAAGGACAAAAAGTTCAAAAAACCTATTCCTATATAAGAAAAGCCTTTTTTTATCATTAATTTGGCGAATTGAGATGCAAACATAAAATATCAGATGCAAAGTTCAGCTATATTCCCTCTTTTTTATCTTCCACCTGTAGGTTATTTCTCTGGTCTGAAAGACTTTGATTATAATTTTTTATTAGAGAAAGAAGAACATTTCCCTAAACAAACCTATAGAAACCGGACAAGGATATATTCACCAAACGGACATTTAGATTTAATTATACCAGTAATAAAGGGTTCTAAAGTACATACAAAGATCAAAGATGTTAAAATCAGTAATGACTTTAACTGGCAACGCTTACATTGGAAGAGCTTTGAAAGCTGCTATAGAAATGCCGCTTACTTTGAATTTTATGAAGATGAATTTTCACATTTTTATCATACAAAATTTGAATATTTATTTGATTACAATCAGCAACTTTTAGAATGGCTATTCAAACAATTGAAAAAGGAACCTACGATTGGTTACACAAGTGAATATATAAAAGAGATTGATCCGGCACTGGATTTCAGAAGTAAAATACATTTTAAACACCCTGTAAATGAGGCAGATTTTAAACCTTATTTCCAGGTCTTTGATGATCGGGAAGGCTTTAAACCAAACTTAAGTATTGTAGATCTGTTATTTAATCAAGGTCCGCAAACTAAATCATATCTATGATGTATGGCTAAACCAGCAAAACAAAAGCGCAAACGTAAACGATATTCCTTACCGGAAGCCGGGTCCAGTCCAGGTGTAGTTTATATTGATAAAAATGCACTGGAACCTGTTATCATGTTTCATAGCTATAATGACCATCATTATGCAGTGAAACAGCTTGATAATATCGAGAACCTATCAAGAATCCTGAGCAATCATGAATTCAACTATTGGATAGAAATCAAAGGCTTTGGTTCTCTTGCCATGTTTGAAACGCTAAGTAATGATTTTGGCATCAGTAAGCTGGTTTTAGAAGACATTACCCGAACTTATCAGCGTCCAAAGCTGGAAGAGTACGGAAAATATGATTTTGCTGTGAGTAGAATGCTTCATTTTGATGAGCAAAAGAACCTTGAAAATGAACAAGTCTCCTTTATATTGATGGAGAATGCACTTTTTACTTTACAAGAAGGTTACGATGATTGTCTGCAGCCAGTTAGAAATCGTTTGAAAGTAGGAAAGGGGAACATCAGAATTGCCGGAAGCAGCTATTTGATGTATGCTTTAATGGATATCATTATTGATACTTATTTTCAAATACTGGGTTCATGGGGTGATGAACTGGATTTGATTGAAGACCGGTTGTTTGACAAACCAGATAAGAATGTAATGTTTGACACACAACTAGTTAAGAGAAATCTTATCAACGTAAGGAGGGTGGTATGGCCTGAACGTGATAAATTAAATGATATGTTAAGGAGTGATAGCCTGCTGATTCCTAATCAGACAAAAATGTATATCAGGGATGCCTATGATCATTGTATACAAATCATAGATATTGTAGAATCATTAAAGGAGATTTCTGCAAGTAATATAGATATGTACCTCTCTATTATCAGCAACAGAATGAATGAGATTATGAAGGTCCTGACAATCATTTCTTCAATTTTTATTCCTCTGACCTTTATTGCTGGAATTTATGGGATGAACTTCTCCTTTACTGATCCTGTAACGGGTAAGGTACTACCGCAAAATATGCCTGAGCTTTATAATGAACATGGGTATTTATATACGATGATAGTCATGGGAGGGATTGCACTCGCACAAATCATATATTTCTGGCGTAAGGGATGGTTTAAATAGGACTGATTATTGTTACCTTTATTGCCTCATGCAATCTTTCGAATTAGATAAGACAGATGTATCCAGAATTAAGCAAGCCTTAAGTGCTGATGACGAACAGCTGAAGGTAATTCTGGCGGAGTACCATGCTTCAGAAATCGCGATCTTATTTGCTAATCTGAACAAAGATGAGAAGCAAAGAATTATTAATTTGCTGGATGTAGAAACTGCTTCTGAGGTAATAGCAGAAATGCATGAGGAATCACACCCCGAAGAACTTTTACTGCAGCTACATCCTGATAAACGTACAGAAATTGTTGAAGAGCTGGATTATGATGATGCTACAGACATCATTTCGCAGCTGGAAGAGCATGAGCAAAAAGAAATCCTTGCCGAGCTTAATGAAGATGATGCATCAAACATCAGGAACCTTTTAAGTTATCACGAAAAAACAGCTGGTGGATTGATGAATACGGAGTTTATCCGAATTAATCTAAACTTAGCTAAAAAAGATGCTATAGAAGAGATCATCCGGCAAAGTGAGGAAATTGAAGAGTTCTATACCATCTTCGTTGTAAATGACGATAACGTATTTCAAGGAATTGTATCACTAAAGGATATCATTAAGGCTAAAGGAAATGTACAGATAACAGAATTGGTAAAGGCTGAAGTAGCCTGGGTTTATCCGGATACAGATCAGGAAGAAGTAGCCCGACTAATTTCACAATATAACATCACGAGTATTCCTGTATTAGACAAAGAGTTAAAATTACTGGGACGTGTTACATTTGATGATGTAATAGACGTTTTAGAGGATGAAAATACGGAAGATATCTTAAAGATTTCTGGGGTCTCTGAAGATGAGGAATTGAGCGGTAACTGGATTGAAGCAGTAAAATCACGTTTACCATGGTTGATCCTAAATCTTGGGACTGCATTCCTGGCCTCATCAGTAGTCAGGCATTTTGATGACACCATCAAGTTAATGGCTGTTTTGCCCGCTTACATGACTATTATTGCTGGCATGGGAGGAAATGCCGCGACCCAGGCACTCGCTGTAACAGTTAGAAGGATTTCCTTGTATGATTTAAGTGACAGACAGGCTTACAGAACGGTTTTAAAAGAATTTACTGTAGGTTTGATTAATGGAGCATGTACAGGTGCAATCGTATTTTTATTTGCACTTTATTTTGATTCTAATCCATTGTTAGGGATAGTGATATTTTTAGCAATGACAGGCAATTTAGTAATTGCAGGTATTACAGGTGCCGGTATTCCATTAGCATTAAAAAGAGTAGGAATTGATCCGGCTATAGCTTCTTCAATAATTATTACAACGTTTACCGATGTCTTTGGATTTTTATTCTTGCTCGGACTTGCAAGTAAGCTTTTACTATAATAAGTAACAGCTATTAAATAGCTGTTACTCTTGTTTCAATATTTCCTTTTGTTGCCTTAGAATAAGGACAAGCATGATTAGCTTTATCGGCCAATTTCTGTGCCTCTTCCGTACTGATGCCAGGAATATGTACATCCAGGTCTGCAGATAATAGGAATGCATTTCCATCTTTATTAAATGAAACATGAACGTCTACCGTTGCTTCCGAAACATCTACACCCTCACGTTCTGCAATTGAACCCAATGCACCTAAATAGCAAGGCCCCCATGCAGCAGCAAACAGTTGCTCCGGATTTGTAGCGCCTCCTTGTCCGCCCATTTCCCTTGGCTTTCTAAGATCAAATTCTATTGTTCCGTCACTTGATTTGATATGACCATTTCGGCCACCTTTTGCCGTAACGGTGGCTGTATACAATTTCTCCATAATATCTTGTTGTTTTTTACTCTATATACAACAGAAAAAAATCAATTATAGTTTTATCTATTTATATTTTGATTTTCTCAGAAAGCTTGAAGATATCATAAGCTACTTTTTGAATCAGATCTATCTGTTCACTAATAATTACCTCATCAGTTTGGTCAGTGTTCTGATTTTCTATATTCTGTCTGATCAACGGTACATTGCTTGTTGTACCCTTATTGGCTTCTAAATTCTCTATCGCAAGGTTCAAAAGATAGTTAGTGTTCTGAACTACCGGCTTAAGGCTCTCGAAATTTGCAACCACAAAAGCGTGTTCCTTTTTATATAAAGAAAGTGTAGCAATATAAGAGGAGAGGTGATGGTTCAAAGTTGTAAACTGGTGCAATTCTTTCATCATCAACTGTTTACTCTTAGGTTCTGAGAACATACGCTGAAAAAGCGAAGCAAGATTAGCAGTAGTTACATAAACTTCCTTACGGGCTACCTTATAATTAGTCATGTTATATACTTCATCTACATACAGCAAAACCACTTCTTCAAAATACTTCATATTGGCTTTTAAAGTATCCAACATAGCTTCTTTCAGTTTCTTGTGTTCCCAATTTGGAAAAAGCGAATAGCTAGCGAGCAAAGCAATACCTGATCCAATTAATGTATCATAAATTCTTTCCCTTGCTATAGATAAGCTACCCATCCCTAAAAAGTCAAAAAGTACCAGGATATAAGGCGTCATGAAAAGTACACTTACAACGTAATTCTTACGTTGAAAGCTATAGGCACCAATCATACAAAACAACAGGATGATAAATAAAGTATTTTTATCCTGTACATAAACCAGAATTCCCATCCCAATAAATGCACCAACTACTGTCCCAATAATCCTTTCGTAATTTCGCTGTTTGGTTAAACTAAAACCAGGTTTAGAAATCACTAAAATTGTAAGTAATATCCAGTAACTATGTGAGAAATTTAAAGATTTTGCAACTACAAAGCCAATGAGCATAACAATTGCTACACGTAATGAATGTCGGAATGTAGAAGAACTGAATGTCAGGTTCTCATAAAATAAGCCACGATCCAGACTTTGCTTTGTTACAAACTTATCTACTTCAATCTCACGAGCTTTTAAATTCTTCTTTTCCTTTTTATTAAAGTAACTATTGATCGTTTTTACACGGGAAAGTATATTTTCTATATTAACTTCAATATTCTTTAAAGCTATGATCCCTAAGGTGCTGTATTTCCCGTCTGTATTATTCTGTTCTAACTCAGCAATTGCACGCTTTAATTTTTCAACATCTTCCATCAATGAAGTTGGGAGGTTGGGAACGCTGCCCGTTTTCAAGGCGAAAGCAATATCATCCAATTCATCTGCTATTTTTATGATAATGGATTCATAATTTCTCAGGATACCAGAATCATCAAATTGATCATGTAATTGCTTGTAATTATAATAGGTAGACATTACTTGTTCGAAAAGATCGACCATATCTACAAAAACAAGCAGCAGAAAACGACCTTCAGGAGTAGATTCACGGATGATCTCCCGGGTTTTGAACATCACTTCTCTAACGGCATCTTGTTTTTCATGCACCAATACCTGAAGTTGCAGCAAATCAGCATAGTTATCATCATAATCAATATTTTTATGATAAAATCTAGCTTTAGCTCTTAAAAAAAGACTTACTTCATGTATAGAGTCGCTTAATGTCTGTTGTACAATACGAAAGGGGCGGATTCTATAGAAAAAATAGCTGAGTAGGGTATACCAGATGCTGCCGAAAAGGAGTAGGGCAGATGAAAAGAGAACTTCTTTCCAGGGCCTGATATCGTCAATACTCAATACCATAATCAGTAAGGCCGCAGTTCCAACAGAAGCTGCTCTGGTGCCATACAAAAAAAGCATGGAGAAAATGAAGCTGAAAAACACAAGCAACACAGCTGTAAAGTAAACGTTACTATTGGTCAATCCAACTACAATAAAAATAATCGTAATCAATGCAGTCGTAATCAACATTGCATTTCTGCGATGAACAATTGGCCCCGGAGAATCTACAACACTAACACATAAAGCACCTAAAGATAATGTCATCCCATATTGCAACAAACCAAATTGTGCCATAATCAGTGACGGACAAAGAACGCCTAATGTAATACGCAAACCATCAGCAAAATAAGTACTTAATAAAAAATCATGTATATTTCTGATGGGGCGATTAAACATATTGCAAATTTATAAACAATGCATATCAATTACTTGACCATTTTGATTAGTAATATCAGCATTTTTTAGGCTTGTTTAAGGCAAAAAGACAAAATAATTTATAAATGATTAAAGGGCTGAATAGGGAGTTCCAAAATTATTACTTAACATAATATTAATTATATAACATGTAATATATAGAAATTTTAAGCATTTAATATACTGATTTAAATATAAGAAAGGAATATTTACAGACTTTAAAACTCTTCGAGTTTACTCTTAAGTTCCTGAACTTTATCCAGTCTTTGCTTACGTGTGTAAATATCAATCAGCAACTGTACTGTTGCTTTGTCGTTCTGATTGATTTCGTGAGCTTGCAATAATGCAATTTCAGCACGGTTTATATACGAAGAAAATTTTGGAGCATTCTGACTACTTCCAGATTTAAGCGACTCATTGGCTGAACTTATATAAACGAGTCCTAATTGATACAAAGCATCAAAATAATTCTCATCAATTCCTAAGGCTTTATTATATGCAAGTTCTGCTGTACTGTTATTTGCTTTGTGCTGTTGTAAATAGCCATACAGAAAATATAGTAATTTATTATTCGATTCAACTTTGATTGTTGACTCAATAACTTTTAATGCTTCCGTATATTTTTCATTATCCAATAACAGATTGATATAATCATTTGTTAAAAATACATTGTACGGATTTACCTTAATACCATCTTCAAGTGTTTTTATAGCTAAATCATGTTCAAACTTAGAACTATAAATATTTGCCATATTCTGAAAAACTACCGGGTTTTTAATCCCATTTTCTTTAGCTCTTTTAAAATAAACCAATGCTTTATCGTAAGCTTGTATATTTTGTGCTGCTAATGCTGCATTAATTGCCAGCGAAGTATCTTTTGGTAAAAAATCGCTTACTTCTTTAAGTAAATCAAATGCTGCTGCATAATCCCCTTTTGAATAGGCGCTACTCCCCTTTCTCTGTTTCCTGATATTTACATTGTATGATGAAGCAGCAATCAAACGGTAATTTGCCTGAAATTTATCAAGACGGTTGGCAGAATCAATTGCCTGTAATGCAAGGCTATAATACTTGTCAGCATTGCCTTCATCGGTATCAATAATAGAAACATATGAGGCCAGGTATGCCTTTAAAGCCCATGTTTCAGGCCACCTCTTAGTCTTTTTGTCATTCTGTGCTGCCTCAGCAGCTTTGATCCCCTCTCCTAATACCGTAAGTTGTTTTTTAGCATCTTGCTTGGCATTTATAGCAACCTGCAATTTACCAACACTGTTCCTTGCAATTTGAAGCTGGCTTTTTTGGGCAAGAACAACATTACAACTTACAGAAACTAAAAACAAACTAGAAAAAAAGGATATCTTACTCATAGAAAAGGTGTGTTACTGATACAAACTTATAAAAAAAAAAGAGGGATAAAAATTACCCCTCTTTTTCTTTAAGACTTCTTACAAAATTATTGCTTAATAGCGTCTAATCTCTTTTTCATATCTTCATAGTTAGGCGTATCGTTCTTAAACATATAAATAATTTTAAGATTCTCCAATGCGCTAACATTCTTAGGATCTATTTCTAAAGCTTTTTTGAAATAAGGCACAGACTCATCAATAAACTTGTTCATTTGTGCAGTCATTGCATCAAACTCCTTCTTCTTTTTCACATCCAAAGCATTTCTTTTGTTTTGGATAGCTAACGCTTGCTTATAATAGGTTTCACCCATTAAATACTGATAAACAGCATTTTTAGGATCTTTAGCAATTAATTTTTTAAGCATCTCCTGTGATTTGCTAATATCACCGCTTTTAATATAAAGGTCAGTCTCTAACCCAATGAAATAAGAATCTTCAGGATATTTAACAGCAGCCTCCTGGATTAATTTTAATCCGGCAACACTATCTTTTAACTTATCCATAGTAATGTTGATCATTTCAGAATACAACGCCTTAGATTCTGGATAGTTCAGCTCAGTTGCTTTTTTGAAGTTCTTGATTACCTCAGGGTAATTTTGAATTTCTTTAGCAGTAACACCTGCATTTACATACATTGATGTATCATTAGGGTTTTTAGCTATAATTTCCTTGAAAGCTTCTAATGCAGTTTTGAAGTCTTTTTTTCTATAAGCATAAATAGCTCTGTTTCTTACTGCATTCTCAACATTTGTTTTTGCTTGTGCAATGTTTTCTTTTTCAGCACCTTTTTTGTCAAGTTCTTCTGCTTTTGTAATTGCTTCATCAGCAATCTTCTGTTTAGCTTTCGCATTATTAAGATTCACTGAATCGATCAGTGCAATCCTTGAAGCAAATAATGCTCTGTAAACCCATGCTTCAGCCATTACCTTAGACTTTTCATTAGCAATTGCCAAATCAGTACGAGCTAATCCGCCATTAAGCGTCTTTAAGTCAGTAGCAAGAGATTTACCTGATGTAATGCCCAAAAGGTTCCAGGTCTTTTTCGCCTCATTGATTTCACTTTTCTGAGCGCTTGCAAATGAGGCAACACCTGCAAACATTATACTTAGAAGTACTTTTTTCATTGTTTTACATTTTTATTTTTTAATAATAATGATTCATTAGAGCCTGAAATTTCTTAATCAGGTCAATAATGAATCATTAAATCTATTTATCCTTCCTCAGATTCTTCATTATCTTCCTCAGGTCCATCTGTTTCAGTAGTATCGTCAATAGGTTCATCTTCTACCTCACCTGCTGATTCACCATCTACAACCACATGACTTTCAGTCTCTTCAACTTCTTCGTCTTCATGTTCAATTCTTGCTACAGAAGCAATTTCATCATTACCTTTCAGATTAATTAAACGTACACCTTGAGTTGCACGTCCCATCACTCTTAATTCAGCAACAACAATTCTGATAACAATACCAGATCTGTTAATGATCATCAAGTCATCTGCGTCCGTTACGTTTTTAATAGCAACAAGGCTTCCGGTTTTCTCCGTAATATTTATCGTTTTTACCCCTTTACCACCTCTATTTGTCACACGGTAATCTTCGATATCAGTACGTTTACCGTAACCTTTTTCTGAAACTACCAAAACAGTTGCTCCTGGATCATCAACAGCAATCATGCCAACTACTTCATCATTCTCATGTGCAAGTGTTACGCCGCGTACACCAGTAGCTGTTCTGCCCATTGGCCTAACTTTCTCTTCGTTAAAGCGAATCGCCCTTCCAGAACGTAAAGCCATAACAATTTCACTTGAACCAGTAGTTAAATTAGCTTCTAAAAGCTGATCGCCCTCATTAATGTTAATAGCATTGATACCGTTTACCCTAGGCCTCGAATAAGCTTCCAAAGAAGTTTTCTTAATCGTTCCCTTTTTGGTACACATAATGATGTAATTGTTTTCAAGATATTCCTGATCTTTCAGATTTTTAACCTTAATAAAGGCCTTGATTTTATCATCCTTAGGAATATTAATGATATTCTGAATAGCTCTTCCTTTACTTAGTCTTGAACCTTCTGGGATTTCATAAACCCTTAACCAGAAACAACGTCCTCCCTCTGTAAAGAACAACATATAGTTATGATTAGAAGCAATCAATAAGTGTTCAATAAAGTCTTCACTTCTTGAATCACTACCTTTTGATCCCTTACCACCCCTACCTTGAGTACGGTATTCTGTAGCTGGAGTACGTTTAATATAACCTTCATGAGATATAGTAATTACTACTTCTTCATCCTCAATAAAGTCTTCCATACTCATGTCTTCTGCCGAATGAACAATAGTTGTTCTACGTTCATCTCCATACTTCTCTTTCATTTCGGTCAACTCGTCTTTGATGATCTGCATACGCAAGCCTTCATCAGCTAAGATAGATTTTAAGTACTCGATAGTTTTCATTAACTCATTGTACTCATCTTTAATCTTATCACGTTCCAGACC
This sequence comes from Pedobacter sp. ASV1-7, assembly GCF_040203335.1. Taxonomy (NCBI): domain Bacteria; kingdom Pseudomonadati; phylum Bacteroidota; class Sphingobacteriia; order Sphingobacteriales; family Sphingobacteriaceae; genus Pedobacter; species Pedobacter sp. ASV1-7. Next base: position 71,534 of record NZ_JBEHBV010000013.1, read on the forward strand.
TGTTAACCTACGAAGGGTCATATCGAGAATGGCTCTTGCCTGAACATCAGACAAACCAAATTTCTCCATTAATCCTGTTCTCGCATCCTCTGGAGTATCAGAGCTACGGATTAACTTGATAACCTCATCAAGATGATCTAGCGCAATCAGTAATCCTTCTAATATATGTGCACGTTTTTCAGCTTCAGCAAGTTCAAATTTAGTTCTGCGGATAACCACCTCGTGTCTGTGCTCTACGAAATAATGAATCAAATCTTTTAGATTCAATAATTGCGGTCTGCCTTTAACCAGTGCAATGTTATTTACACTGAATGAGGTTTGTAATGCAGTTTGTTTAAACAGGTTATTTAAAACGATAGAAGCATTTGCATCACGTTTAATTTCATAAACGATACGAATACCATCTTTGTTAGACTCGTCTTTAATATTTGAAATACCTTCAATTTTCTTTTCGCCAACCAGTTCAGCAGTACGCTCAATCATCATGGCCTTATTTACCTGATAAGGTATTTCAGTAACGATGATCGTTTCGCGGTCCTTATGTGATTCGATTTCAGCTTTAGCACGCATAACTATACGGCCTCTTCCAGTTTCAAAAGCTTCCTGAACCCCATTGTAACCATAAATGATTGCTCCTGTAGGGAAATCAGGTGCTTTAATATGCTTCATCAACTCTGCTACAGTGATTTCTCTGTTGTCGATATAAGCTATAGTTCCATTGATGGTTTCAGTGATGTTATGCGGAGGCATATTTGTAGCCATACCTACAGCAATACCAGATGAACCGTTAATAATTAAGTTTGGAACTTTTGAAGGAAGCACTGTAGGCTCCTGCAATGAATCATCAAAGTTTAGTTGAAAATCAACTGTGTCTTTATTGATGTCAGCAAGCATATCTTCAGCGATCTTCTGGAAGCGTGCTTCCGTATAACGCATTGCTGCTGGTGAGTCACCATCAATAGAACCATAGTTACCCTGTCCTTCTACCATTAAATAACGTAAGCTCCATTCCTGAGCCATCCTTACCATGGTATTGTATACAGATGAGTCACCATGTGGGTGGTACTTACCTAGTACCTCACCAACAATACGTGCTGATTTTTTATATGGTTTATTGTTTGCTAAGCCTAGATCAAGCATCCCGTACAACACACGGCGGTGTACCGGTTTTAATCCATCACGTACATCAGGGAGAGCCCTTGATACGATAACCGACATCGAATAATCGATGTAAGCGGATCTCATTTGCTCGTCAATATCGATTCTAATTACTTTGTCGTTTTCTTGATTTTCTAAATCTTCTGCCATAAATATTAATGTTCCTTAAGAACGATTTAAATTGTGGTATTGTTATAACCTTGCGAATCTAATAAAAAATGCGCCATTAAGGCGCATTGTGGAAAAATTTTAACCTATAAATACGGGTTGATTCTGGCCGTTATGCCCATGTAATTCCCTTTTTAAGTTTACTTAGGGTATAAGCCTCTTGACTACCAGAAGCTGGCTGATGGTTATAGGTCCATTTTGCCATTGGAGGAAGGCTCATTAAAATCGATTCTATTCTACCATTTGTTTCTAAACCAAATTTTGTTCCTGCATCATACACCAAATTGAACTCTGCATACCGACTTCTACGCAAATATTGCCATTCTTGGTCTTGCGGAGTAAAATCCTGATCGCGATTTCTATCAATCAATTCAGTATATGCAGGAATGAATGTGTTACCTACTGCTTTTGAAAACTCCAGAAGTTTATCGAAAGTCAATCCAGTATTCTCCGGCTTAAGTCTGTCGTAAAAAATTCCTCCTACTCCTCTTGTTTCTTCACGATGTTTGATATAAAAATACTCATCCGCATTACTCTTAAATTTCGGATAAAATGATGTATCAAATTCATCACAGGTTTGCTTTAAAAGGTGATGGAAAAACCTGGCATCTGTATCAATAATATAATGAGGTGTTAAATCTATCCCACCACCAACCCAACGGGTATCTTCATCCATTTCAAAATACCTGATATTCATATGTATAATTGGGACAAATGGATTTGATGGATGCATTACGATTGAAACACCTGTTGCAAAAAATTCATCATTTTCGACTTTAAAAGCTTTTTTTACAGCATCTGGTAGTTTTCCGTGTACAGCTGAAAAGTTTACACCACCTTTTTCAATTACATCCCCATGTTGCATGATCCGGGTTCTGCCGCCACCGCCGCCTTCCCGGTTCCATATCTCCTCTTCAAACTTTGCCTTTCCATCAGCCAGTTCCAAACTGCCGCAAATCTCATCTTGAATTTTTTGATAGGCTGCTACTACTTGATCTCTAAAAACCATTTTAATTAAAACTAAGCTCAAAGTTAACTTTATTAAAAAGCGATATCACCTAAAATTACAGATAGTACATTGTTTTGACACTAATATTCCATAATTCTGACTGTCCTATTGTAACAGTCATACATCGCCATAAATTCCTCGTATTTTTATATTTATCGCTATGTTTGCGGCTAGATAAAAATTGCAATCAATGAATTTAAAAAAGATTTTAATCAATCTGGGACTGTATAAACCATCTGTTAAATACAAATATCAGCCAGATAAAAATCACATTGAAGTTCTTAATTTTTGGTCACCCGACCCAAAGAATACTTGGCAATATCAGTTTTTAGAACAAAACTTCTCTAACCTGATTACTGCAGATAACTCTGTCTTAATCAGCACCGTATTCGGACCGAAAAAAGCCATAGAATTAAGTGAAAGCAAGGTAAAAGTATTTTACACTGGAGAAAATGTAAGTCGTTTTCCCGAGTACAAGGATCAATGTAAAGGAATTGTAGATGTAGCGATTGGTTTTGATTACCATGATGATGATCAATATCAACGTTTTCCTCTATGGTTAGAGTATTTTTTTCCTCAAACTTCAACCAGAACATCAATCCAGAAATTGATTTCTCAATTTGTCATAAAGGATATTTGCGATAATACCAATAAACAATTCACTTCTTTAGTCAGCAATCATGATAAAGGTAATATCAGAAAAGTATTATTTGATAGTCTAAGTAAAATTGGCCAGGTAGATAGCGGCGGAAAATTCTTAAACAACACACAATCTCTAAAAGATAAATTTGGAGATGATAAACGACAGTTTATTGGACATTACAAATTTAACATCTGTCCTGAAAATTCAAATCGTGAGGGCTATGTAACCGAAAAATTATTTGAAGCTATCAGATGTAATACCATTCCAATATATTGGGGAAGCAACAACAATCCTGAACCTCATGTGCTTAATAAGGAATCTATTTTGTTTTATAATGGTCCTGAAAGCTTACCCACTCTTCAAAAAACCGTTGAAGAATTGCATAACAACCATAAACTCTATACTGAGTTTTTAAATCAGGAGAAGTTTAAACCACATGCAGAAGAATACATTGCTGAGATGTTTGAGGGGTTATATGCAAAAATTCATAAAGCCTTAAGTAGAGCACAACAAAGACTGTATTAATACAGTCTTTGTTGTGCTGCCCCATCATCATTACATTGTTGGTGGCATCTTTGTAGTATCAGGCGGCATAGTTTTCATAGTATCCGGATTTATAGTGGTATCCATTGGAACAGCTATAGTTGTATCAATCTTAGTGCTGTCTGAAGAACCGGAAACATTTTTCGTCGAGTTGCATGCTGAAAATGCCAGACTAAACATGCTGACAGTTGCAAGACTTAAAATTAACTTTTTCATACGGTTTCTATTTTATATTCAAGTGTTTAACAAAAAATCTTGTTAAGTGTTTTATTTTTTAAAATCAATGAAATTTTAATTTTAACTGAAAAATTACTTTTCGTTGTCCACAGAAATTTTTAAGTTCAATAATCTTTCTGATATTTAAACACCATGGTTGTATCTGAAAAAACCCTGAAATGGGCATTGTGCTTTTACCCTCCTTTATTGTTTCAGCGAATATGGGTGCGGAAATTCCATAAAGGATTTCGAGGTGTAGATGTAAAAATTGCCAAGAGCCTGTTCAATAAAAACTACAACGGTTCTATTTTTGGTGGTACTATTTATGCAGCAACAGATCCATTTTATGCTCTTTTGTTTGATCAGTTGTTACAAAGGAAAGGCTTTAAAGTACGCGTTTGGTTAAAAAGTGCCTCCATTCAATATTTGAAACCAGGAAGGGGAAGTTTGTATTTCACCATAAAAGTATCTGATGAAATGTTAGAAGAAGCAATAGATACACTGAAAACAAATGGTAAATTCATCAAAGCCTATCCAATGGAAATTACAAATACGGAAGGAGAAATATGTGCAACTGTAATGAATGAAGTTTACATCAGAAATTTACATAAAGGAGAAGAGCCCCGCATTGCTTATTAATATTTTTAACGCTTATAACCATGAATATCAGGAAACTAATTTTACAAGGCGAAAGTACTACTCTTGATTTTAAGAAGACCATTACCAGTAATGAGAAAATTGCAAAGAGCCTGGTTGCTTTTGCAAATAATCAAGGCGGACAACTCTTAATTGGCGTTGCAGATGACGGTAGTATAAAGGGGGTCAAATCTGAAGATGAGGAACGTTATATGATTACAAAATCAGCTCATCAATTCTGCAAGCCAGCTATTGAACCGGAATTTGAAGAAGTATATGTTGATGATAAACTGGTGCTGGTCGTAAATATTCCAGCAAGCGAAACAAAACCCCATTATGCACTCGATGAGAATAAGAAATGGTGGGTATACTATCGAGTTAAAGATAAAAGTCTTCTTGCAAGTAAGATTATAGTAGATGTAATCAAGAAAAACAATAGCAATACAGGAGTATTGATTTCATATACTGAACAAGAGAAAAAACTATTTGAATACCTGGCAGAGAAAGGAAGGATTACACTTAAAGAATTTAGTAAAATCACGCGAAGTTCATACAGACAGGCACAGAAGATTCTGGTAAGCATGATTATCAGTGGCCTGATTAGGCCACATTCGTCCGAAAAAGAAGAATATTTCACAACAAATTAACTGCAACTGTCATCCGAGATTCATTTCATAAATGTCAATAACAGTTTAAACGTTTTAAACCATGATTCCATAATAAGTTACAATCTGGAGTATTTAAAACAGGTGAAAAAATGCGACTTTTGCCAAAATGTTGACAAATTTATACGCAAAATACAAACCTTTTTACGCTGACAACTTACGTTTAGCCTTACCCATTGTTGTTTCCCAACTTGGACATACGCTAGTGCATTTAGCTGATAGTATTATTGTTGGTCATTTTGCAGGAACCATACAACTCGCAGCTGTATCTCTTGTTAACAGCTTATTTATGTTGGTCTTGGTTCTTGGATTGGGAATTTCTTATGGTTTAACCCCTTTAATTGCTCAGGAAAATGGACGTAAAAATTACTATGAATGTGGTAAGCTGTTGTCAAACAGCCTTGTTATAAATATCATTACATCAATTATACTTTATATTTTTGTTCATTTTGGGACCTTATTGGCTATAGACCATATCGGGCAATCACCCGAAGTAGTTGCCTATGCAAAGCCTTATCTGGGATACCTGGCAATCTCTATTCTTCCTTTAATGATCTTTCAAACTTTTAAGCAATTTGCCGAAGGACTTGGATTTACTAAACAAGCTATGTTTGTTTCTATATGGGGCAACCTGCTTAATATAATATTGGGTATCATATTTGTAAAAGGGATGTTTGGAATTGCACCTATGGGTGTAAAAGGTGTTGGTTTAAGTACATTGATTGACCGCTCGTTAATGGCTATAGCTATGTCTACTTATGTCCTTCGTTCTAAATATTTTAAAGAATATACTAAAAGTTTCCGTATAGGCTTAATTGATAAAGTCAGGACTCTTAAAATTGCTAAGATTGGTACGCCAGTAGCTTTGCAGTATTCCTTTGAAATTAGTGCCTTTAGTGGCGCAGCGATATTAATCGGAACCATTGGTGCTATTGAACAGGCGGCACATCAGGTAGCTATAAACCTAGCTTCGGTAACTTATATGATGGCTAGTGGTATTGCTTCTGCAGCAACCATTAAAACAGGAAACAACTTTGGCAAGAAGCATTTCTCAGACCTTCGGAAATCGGCAATAGCTAGTTATCATGTAACTCTTCTATTTATGACAGTTACTGCATTGCTATTTATATTGGCGAATAATTTCCTCCCTTATATTTATACTGAAGATACAGCTGTAATTACGATTGCTGCTCAACTACTTATCATTGCTGGATTCTTCCAGCTTTTTGACGGAACACAAGTTGTAGGTCTTGGAGTTTTAAGAGGTATTGGTGACGTTAATATCCCTACTTTGATTACATTTATTGCATATTGGATAATTGGTATTCCACTTGGATATGTGTTGGGAATTCAGTTAGGATTTGGTGTAAATGGCATTTGGTACGGTTTAACATTCGGATTGCTTACCGCCTCTACCCTATTGTTTTTCAGGTTTCAAAATAAGACAAAAGTACTTATAGAAAAAGCCTAATTCTAAAACAAGTTTAAGCTACTTGTTTCTTTACAAAATTATTTCAAAGCTAAAATTAGCTTTAAGAGTATGTAAGTAAGGTTTTTAAAATTAAATCTACCTATTTTATAGATTTAATTTTGATTATTAAAAAAGTTAAATTAATATTGTCGACTGAATCAGTAGACAATATTAATAACTGCCTCGGCCAATATTCCACAGACGGATTACTTACGAAATAATGAATATACAAGAAAACGAAATAAAGCTTCCAGTTCAGCGTAAAACTCAAGAGAAAAAATGGAAACAAATTGCTTATCTATGCCTGTTAGTTCTTGCTACTTTATTTGGTGGGTATGCAGTTTATAGCTATGTAAGTTACGACTCTCTGGTTTCTTTAGGTCAGGAAATCCATGCGCAAATGGATGATAAGTTTTATTGGATGTTGGCTATTGGCTTCTTTGCGCAACTGGTTGATGGTGCTTTAGGAATGGGTTATGGTGTAGTATCTACTACTCTTATGTTATCAGGCGGTTTAAATCCTGCTGTAATTTCAGGGAGCATACATACAGCTGAAATGTTTTCAAGTGGTGCTTCAGGTTTTAGCCATTACCGATTTGGTAATGTAAATAAGAAGCTATTTAAAACACTATTGATACCAGGTGTTTTAGGTGCGATAACTGGAGCATTATTATTATTTTATGCAGGTGATGCATTTTCGCAGTGGATCAGACCAGTTATATCAGTCTACACATTATTACTGGGTATTAAAATTCTAAGTAATGCTTTTAAAGGAAAACCTAAACTCCAGAAAGTAAAGCGTGCAGGTTGGTTAGCTGGTGCAGGTGGCTTTCTGGATTCGTTTGGTGGTGGTGGTTGGGGACCATTAGTAACCTCAACGCTTATTGCAAAAGGTCGTACTCCTAAATATGTAATTGGCTCTGTTAGCTTAACCGAATTCTTCGTTACTATGGCAAGTGCTGTTACTTTCTTCTTCCTTTTAGGAGTAAGTCACTGGCAATCCATACTTGGTTTAATTGTAGGAGGCGTTATAGCAGCTCCAATAGCAGCCCGTTTGGTAGGTAGATTACCAATCAAGAAAATGTTTATAGGTGTTGCAGTAATTGTAATACTATCTAGCCTACGCATCATTTGGATGTCAGTAGCCCAAATAATTTAAAATGTTGTTAGCTGTTATTTAAGTGTTCTAAATAGTCTAAGCCTTCAGGTGTAATAGAAGCAGAATGCTGTACCCTATGTCTATCTATTTTTATTAACCCCATGCTCTCCAGTTCTTCGTATTCTTCTTCCATCCCACCGAGTATTGAAGAACTGATTTGCTGATCTATTATTTCCAGTAATGATTTAATTGCTTCTTTTTCCATGACTTTAAATATTAGGTTATTTAAAGATAGTAAAAATTAGACTTTAATTCTTTCTGTAATTTTGGCTTTATTAGCTGTGTTAGTACCTTTCAGCTCTACATATTTAACATTTGGCAACCAGAATGAGCCACCTTCAATTCTAAGAAATATCCTGTCGAGCTGAATTTTCTTATTATTTACAGTAACATACACATGATATTTCTTATCATCAGCCGATTTCATCAAATACATTGGTAGCTTTTTATGAGATACAAATCTTAATTCATATTCGTCATCACCAATTGCTTTAGTTTGGATTCCATAAGCAAATTTACGTTGTATATAATTTAATTCCTCTCGTTCTCCTTTATTACCATACCTAAGCCAATACACTTTTATAGGTTCATTCTTATGTGGAACTCCATCATTATCTACGTTAAGTTCACAAATAATAGTATTAGTATTGGGGTCTCTTTGCAAATAGAAAAGCTGATTGGCAATGCCAGTTGGTGTAGGAAATTTCAGCGGAGAGGGATTGCCTGTTTCTACACCTTGCGCATTTACAATTTCACTAAATGATAAAGCGATGAAAAGCCAGAAAAATAAAAGTAAACGGGGATTAGGCTTTGCTAATTTCATGTATGTATTTTTAGAATGCAAATTTACCTCAAAACCTTTTATCTACTCCATTACAGACTTTATTTTACATAAAATCGATAGTTTTTTACAGCTTATTAACTTGATGAATAGTGTTGTTTTATTTTTTTTAATTGGTGGGCATGTCGTTTGGTGTGATAAACTACAAAATAAACTGCTTCAAGACGAGTTAAACGACCATAAACTGGTAATTCAAAGGCCAGACAAGTTGATTCAAGTTCCAAATCTGTAATTGCCCTAGTTATATCTTCTCTTATTTTTTCTAAAGACATCAATAAACGTTCTTTATCATAAATCTTGAACTTGGGATAAATGAAGTCTGGCGAGGTCATCTTAAAATTAAAATTGAGAAAGTCTGTTTTAATCCGATCTATCATTTGATCAGATGCTCTTACTGTTTCTTCAACAGGACCATTTAATACTTCCCCAAAACCAGAATTTGCCATAATGATATGATGTGCAACTTGTCCTGGAGTCCAACTTCCTTTAAAAGGTACAGAGTTGAGTTGATTCTCATCAAATGATGAAAGCAAAGATTGAAATTCACCAATCGTATCTTTTAATTCTTTGACTATTCCTTTTTTGTTCATGGCTTACGAGATTAAGTATAATAAAGAATGTTATGTATCTAATAATTAACAATAAAATTACATAGAATTAATTTACAAAAAAGGCTAAAAAGCGTCAAAAAAAAGGGTTATTTGCGACAATTATTGATTTAATGTCATAAATATGAAATTTCAATAGTGTATCATGTACACTATATACAAAATGTGTGTATATTTGCCCTATTAAAAATGAACAACACTTCTACCCAGAACACTAATCAGTTCTAGTAGAATTAAAGAGAAAACCCGTTCATACAGGTTTATATTTGGTTAGAATAGAGGAGAGCTTGGATGAGTCGCCTCTTTCTTTTTTTATAGACCTTTTGTAATCTGAAATTTATTATCTATAATTTGTATTATTGTAATAACATACAAGGATTCCTGATTCCCAACAGAGATTATGAGAAATATTAATGCCAGTAATCATGCTTTAATTACACCAGAAACAGTATTTAATCAAAATTATGGCAGTCTTTGTTACTTTGCATTTCAATTAGTTACTGACAAATCTATTGCTGAAGATTTGGTTCAGGATGCATTTGTAGCTTATTGGAGCAACAAAGAAAATGTATCAACTCATCCCCTCGCCATTAAAGACTTCCTTTATACTGCAGTTCGAAATTCCTGTCTTAACCTGATCCGTAGAAAAAAAGTTCTGGAACGCTATCTTAATTCAAGAACTGAGACAGACTTCTCAGAAGAAAAAATTGTGCATAAAATTATTGAATCAGAGCTTATTGAGAAGTTGTACCAGGCAATTAACACCTTACCTGATGGTTGTAAAAAAGTGTTTAAATTAGGTTATCTAGAAGGTTTAAGTAATACTAAAATTGCTGAAACACTAAATATTAGCGTAAATACTGTCCGTGCTCAAAAACAACGTGGATTAAAAGCTTTAAAAACGAGACTTGACTATGAATCATTCGCCATTTTTATGGCTGTTTTCTTTAATTAATCAGGATATATAAGATACTTTTTTCGTATAGCCTTAAACTTCTGTAATCCTGGCTCCCAGCTTTTTCTGATATCTGCTTCTGAAACTCCTGCTATGATCTGTTTTCTTAATTGATCAGTACCTATACGCAGATCAAAAGCTGATATATCCTGGTTCTGCCTTCCCGGAGTAAAGAAATTTGCTTTATCCGGATAAGCGTTATACAATTCAATTAACCAAGATAAATCGATTTTCCGGCTCTTACGAAGCTTGTTAATATCATAATTGCGAAGATCCAAACCATAACAAACAGCATCCTTATGACGTGGATTTTCACTCATTCCAGGGATACTTATTGGTTTGTATGAAAATGAATATTTGCCTTTCAATGCGGGTGCTCCCAATATAGTAAATGGCATATGAGTTCCCCTGCCTTCATTGATAGCCGTTCCTTCAAACATACATAAGCTTGGGAAAAGCATCACAGCTTGCTGAGTATTCAAATTCGGTGAGGGATGTATTGGTAATACATAAGGCATGTCACGACCATAGTTGGCAACTTTTATTATATTTATTTTGCACTGCTTTTTAAGGTACCCTTCACCATTAAGGTATTGCGCAAATTCGCCTATAGTCATACCGTGGGTCATAGGCGTATAATGGATTCCAATAGCAGATTTATACTTATCTTCAGTCATTACCGGTCCATCTACCACATATCCATTTGGGTTTGGTCTATCAAGAATTAACAGTTCTTTGTTGTTTTCTGCACAAGCATCCATTACATACTCCAGGGTATTGATATTAGTGTAATAGCGACAGCCTACGTCCTGAAGATCAAAAACCATGATATCGATATCTGCCAGCTGTTTTTTTGTTGGTTTCTCGTTCCTCCCATACAAAGAGATAATTGGAAGGCCAGTTTTAGCATCTTTCTCATCGGCCACAACAGCTCCATTACTGGCATTGCCTCTAAAACCATGCTCAGGTCCAAATACTTTTACAATTTTAATTCCAAGACTCATTAAACTATCTACGCTGCTTTTATTGCCGATTATGGAGCTCTGATTTACCACCATACCAATCCGTTTTCCTTTTAGATATGGCAAATATTTTTCGGTTTGGTCGGCACCTGTAGTAATTCCACGTTTATTGGACTTAGTTTGTTTTGACGATTTAATTTGTGCTGTACAAATATTACTGATCATCAAAAGTGTTAGAATGAGTATAGAATTAAATCGCATCATTTTTTAGAAGGTTTATGATTTCTATATTATTGTTAAGTAACTAAGAACTTAAGTTAATTAATATTTTTTACATCTTCTTGTAGTCTTTTTTCTGGCTGAGTGTTTCTTCATACTAAAACCGAACAGAAATGACCCCCAACCAAGATCATTATTATATTGCTGAACTGCTAACCAAATACTTCAACGAAGATATTAGTGATGATGAGAGTGAAATCTTAAAAAATTGGGTAGCAAAGAGTGAAACCAATCAAAACTTCTTCAATCAGCTTAAAGGTGATGAAACCATTCAGTCCGGAGTTGACTTTTTAGCTAACCTGGATTATAAAGAAGGATGGAAATCAGTAAAGAGAAAAAGGCGTAATCTAGGATTTAAAAAACTTATCCCCTACCTCAGTACTGCTGCAGTGCTCATTATCTGCGTAGGCGCAGGTCTTTATTTCTTTAAATCTTACTCCACGAAAGAGCATATTAAAAAAGTAAGCATCACTCCTATCTCTAACGATTTTTTACCTGCGTCAAGTACTGCTCAACTTGAATTGTCTGACGGAAGAATTATAGATCTTAATAAACAGTCATTTGAAATTGCTGAAACAAATGGCATTAATATAAGTGGCAGAAATGGCGAGTTGATTTATAACAGTACTGTACAAATTAATAACTTAATATACAATACTATTGTAGTACCTAAAAAAGGTTTTTTTAAACTTACACTTTCCGACGGTACAAAGGTTTGGTTAAACTCATATACACGGCTTTATTACCCTGTTAGCTTTGGGAAACAACAAAGAAATATCAAATTAACTGGCGAGGCTTACTTTGAAGTTAAGAAAGATCCAACGCGTCCATTTATTGTGGAGGTGTCAGGAAAGAACATACAGGTTTTGGGTACAAAGTTTAATGTAAATGCCTATCAGCCTATAGCAAAAACGACCTTGCTGGAAGGAAGTGTTAAAATAGCCATCAACCATAAATCAAAGATGCTAACACCCGGACAGGAAGCCCTATTTTCTAAAGATGAAATTGCAATAAGGCTTGCTGATACACAAAAGGTAATGGCATGGAAAAATGGTGAATTCTTCTTTAGAAAGGATGGTATAAAAGAAATAATGGACGAAGTTTCGAGATGGTATGATGTCGAAATTCTATACAATGGCGATAATTATGGAAAAGAGTTTTCTGGAAGCTTAAGCAGATCATTAACCCTACCACAAGTCCTGGAAATGCTTCACTTTTTAAGTGGTCATAAATTTAAACTAACTGGAAGAACAGTAACTGTATCTTAAAAATCAACTTAATAATTTAACCAAATAAAACCGAAAACTATGAACAAAGAGAAATCTACATCCGTCTGATTGGTTAAAAAACGGGGGTGTTGGTCCACCCCCGTGTATAGCTAAGGCTAAGCCATTATTTCTGTAATTAACTTTATTTAATCACCTTAACCATTACAAAGTTATGAAAAACTTTAGGCATGGCAAGTGGGCTATTTTCCCGCTGGCTGATTTCCACTTTATCCGAATTTTTAGAATTATGAAGCTAACATTTATCATGATTTTTGCATTTACATTATTTGCAAAAGCAGATGGGATAGCACAAAGAGTAACTGTTTCAGTCCATAATAAAGGTATAGAAGAAGTTTTTGCCCAAATTTCAAGGCAAACGGATTACAAGTTTTTTTATGATGCCATAATTCCTGGTGAAAATTCAAGAATTACTTTAAATGTAAAAAATGAACCTATTGAGAGTGTTCTCAAAAAAGCACTCAACAATACACCTTATGAATTTAAGATATTGTCTGGGACTGTACTCATTTCTAGTAGAAAGAAACACAATACTCATGAAACAATTAGGGGGCAACGACAAATTTCAGGAACTGTGAAAGACAGTGAGGGTAATCCTTTGCCGGGCGCCACAATTGTCCTGAGAAACAAACCATCCGTAAAGGCTATTACCAATGCAGATGGAAAGTTTACAATCAATGCTGGTAAAGGTGATGTTTTATTTATCTCCTATCTTGGATATAAAGCTGCTGAAGCGGTTGTTGGTGATGAGGAGAACCTAAGCATAAAGCTTGAAAATCTGGATAAATTACTAGGAGAAGTAGTTGTTGTAGGATATGGAACACAAAGGCAGAGTGAAATATCAGGTTCTGTTACCAATTTATCTGAAAAAGATTTTAATAAAGGAGTAACGAAAAATGCAGTTGATTTATTAAGAGGTAAGGTTGCAGGCTTAACAATAACCAGCGGTAGTGGTGATGTAAGTACTGGTGAAACCATCAGACTAAGAGGAACCTCCTCCTTAACGGGAAGTAGTGCTCCTTTTGTAGTTATAGATGGTGTTCCTGGTTTAAACATAAATTCGGTAGCTCCTCAGGATATCGCTTCTATCAGTATCCTGAAAGATGCTTCAGCTGGGGCCATTTACGGTTCACGTTCTGCTGGTGGCGTAATTCTGATCACCACAAAAAAAGGAAATAACAATAAACCAGTTATTAATTATGATGGCTATACAGCATTAGACGTGGTATCTAATAAGCCTAAAATGTTAAATGGTACTCAATGGCGCAAGTATGCCAGCGATCAACAATTGGATGTATCTGGATTAGATATGGGGGCAAATACCGATTGGTTTGGTGAAATTATGCGTAAAGCCATTTCACAAAATCACAGTGTTTCTCTATCAGGTGGTGGCGATAACAGTCGTTATCGTGCATCTGTAAACTACCTGGATAGACAAGGTGTAGTTAGAGGAAATGAAATGCAAACTTTAAATAGCAGGCTCTCTTTTACACAAAAAGCATTGGATAATAAATTGGAAATCACACTAACCGGTGCGCTAACACAAAGAGATTATAGCCCAACCGATGGGAGAAATTTTGTTTTGGCTTATAATATGATTCCTGTTTACCCAGTGAAGAATCCGGATGGTTCTTGGTTTGACAGACGAGGATATGATGAAGGTAATCCCTTAAGAAATATTGAATACAACAGGCGCAACAATAAAGGTAATTTGTATTACCTGAATGGACAAGCAAAACTTGAAATTCTGACAGGCTTATTTGGACGAGTAAATGCTTTAAAGGAACGTGAGAATAATGACTATGGTTCTTACAACAATTCACAAACAGAAAGAGGGAGAGATGATCAGGGCTTTGCATCTCGTGAGTTTTGGACAAGGGATCGTAATTTAGTTGAAACTACAATTGAATATGTAAAATCGCCCATCGAAAATCATAATCTTACAATATTGGGCGGTTACTCATACGAAAACAACTATTATCAGTCTGCCCGTGCACAATCCCGTCAATTTGCTACTGATTTCTTTGAATACAATAACCTCGGAGCCGGAGAAAATGTTCGCGCTGGGGATGTCGCCTCCAGTGCTAATATGAATAAGCTGATCTCCTTTTTTGGCAGGGTTAACTATTCAATTCAGGAACGCTATATCTTCACCGCTGCACTTCGTAGAGATGGATCCTCAAAATTCGGAGCTAATCACAAATGGGGTACATTCCCTTCCGTTTCTGCTGCCTGGAATATTGCAAAGGAATCGTTCATGAAAAATGATCCTGTTTTTGAAGATCTGAAATTACGTGCCGGATATGGTGTAGTTGGTAATCAGGATGGCTTAAATCCATACCAAACTTTACAATTGTATGCGCCTAGCGGAAGGTATTTTGATAATGGGAATTGGTTCCAGGCTTATCAAATCAGCCAGAATGCAAATCCAGATTTGAAGTGGGAAGAAACCAGTATGTTAAACATTGGATTAGATTATAGTTTATTTAAAGGAAGAATAAATGGTGTGATCGAGTTTTATGATAAGAAAACCACCGATCTGTTGTACATGTATCAGGTGCCTGTTCCACCCTATTTATATCCAACTATGATTGCCAATGTTGGTACTATGTCTAACAGAGGTATAGAGTTCCTGATCAATGGAAATCCCATACAAACCAATAATTTTAGCTGGAACATCTCTTTAAACATGGCACATAACAAAAATGAAATCACCAGGTTATCTAATTCCAATTTTTCTACTTCATCAATAAAACTTGGTAGCGCTGCTGTTCGTGGAGCCGCAACAACTACAACTCATATTATTGAAGAAGGAAAAGCTGTTGGAACATTTTATGGCTGGAGAAATCTTGGTCTTGATGCTGCTGGTAAATACATTATGGATGATATGGTTGATGGAAAACCTGGTTTAACTGATAATGACAGAACTTATATTGGTTCTGCTCAGCCAAAACTAACGTATGGTATTAACAATTCGTTTACTTATAAAAAAATAGACTTTAATTTCTTCTTAAGAGGGGTGTACGGCAACGATGTGTTGAATTTTTCTAGAATGGCTTATGCTACAACTTTATGGTTGCCGGGTGGTAATGCCTTGGAGGAAGCACTGGAAAATGGGTTAACAGACAACCCTAAGTACAGCAGTTACAATATTGAAAAGGGTTCATTCCTTCGTCTGGATAATGCAAGCCTTGGATATAATTTTGACACACAACGTATTAAGCATCTGAAAGGCTTAAGACTTTACGTGAATGCGCAAAACCTGTTTGTGATTACAAGCTATAAAGGACTGGATCCCGAGGTTGATATGAGTGGACTTGCACCGGGAATGGAAGGTCGGGATTACTATCCTAAGGCCAGGACTTTTTCTATAGGTCTTAATGTAACACTTTAAGAATGATAATAATTCAATCAGATTTTACTATTTTAACAACAATCAGATGAAAGCATTAATTAAATTATTCCTGGTTCTTTTTTCAGCCATATCGTTTGCAGGTTGCACCAACCTGGACGAAGAGCTTTATGATAAACTGCCTACTGATCAGTTTGGCAATTCAGATAAAGAGATCAATGCATTGATCGCACCTATATATCGTACTTTAAAACCAATCTGGAGCCCTGCCTATTTCTGTATGGTTGATGGTTCTTCGGATATGGCCATTACCCCTACTCGAAAAGGTGGAGATGGATGGGAAGGTGGATTATTTAAAGAACTTAGGTTTGGCACCTGGACATCCGGGAATCGGTATGTAACAGACTCTTACAATGCTATGATGAGAGGAGTTTCTACCTGTAACCAGATTTACCATCTCATTAATACCAGTCAGACAGTAAAAAATAAGGAACAGATTTTAAGTGAAATCAGAGGTGTTAGAGCCCTATGGTATTATTTTCTGATCGATAACTACGGTAACGTCCCCATAGTGACTGATTTCACAAGTACTGAAAAGCCCAAAACCTCGCAAAGGAAAGAAGTCTTTAATTTTATTATCAAAGAACTACTTGAAATCAAGGATAAGGTTAGGGCTGATGTTTCAACATCGAGCTATGGAAAAATGACCAAAGGTACTGTACATACACTATTGGCTAAAATGTATTTAAATGCTATGGTATGGAATCCGGAAGGCGGTTCTAAATGGCAGGAATGTATAGATGAAACAAATGAGGTTTTAAAACTGGGTTATATTTTAGAGCCCAATTGGAAGACCAATTTCCAGGTTAGGAATGAGGTATCAAAAGAAGCCATATTCCCAATAGTTTTTAGTACCGTTGATGGTGGAAATATTATGCTGCAACATACCCTACACTACCTGAGTAATGCTGCCCTTGGATTAAATACAACTGGTTTTAATGGGATTAATGCCATGCCTGGATATGTGCATGAGTTTGATGATGCAGACAAAAGAAAAAACTGGTCATTCCTTACTGGACCTATGACTAATCCAGCTACTGGTGAAGTATTAATTACTGCTCATGGTCGCCCTTTAATTCATTTTATAGATTTTACATTTAAATATGGTATTGACGCAGATGGCTGGGGACAGGTTGAGCAGGAAGATGGTGCCAGGTGTTATAAATGGGAATTTGAAAAAGGAGTTAACGGGCATATGGAAAATGATTATGCTATTTTCCGCTTAGCCGATGTATACCTGATGAAAGCTGAAGCTATGTTAAGGTCTGGTGGAAGTCCGACTGATGCAGCGGAACTGGTAAATGCAGTAAGAAAAAGAGGTTTTGATGATCCTTCCCAGCTTAAAACATCAGTTACACTGAACGATATTTATAAGGAACGGAGATTTGAGTTTGCCTGGGAATTATTAAGCAGACAGGATATGATAAGATTTGGGACTTTCTTACAGCCTATTCCAGGTCCTGTAGGTAGAGGCGCAATTGCCCCGACACGATTAATTTATCCGATTCCCAGAACTGCACTTGACGCCAATCCAAACTTAACACCAAACCCAGGATATTAAAAGTAAAACCAAAACACTATTATAAAACCAAATTAACAACATGAAAACAAAAAATTATTTCCCCATTTGCCTTGTTTTACTTACCGGAGTGCTATTGGGCTTTACGGTTATTGAAACACAAAAAGATAAAAAGCCGGGAAAATGGGAATCCTTAATCCAGAATGGTTCAACCGACGGCTGGCATACTTATTTAAACAAATCTCCTGTTGGATGGAAAGTAGAGAATGGCATACTTTCTACTGTCGGAAAACAAGGTGATATCGTGACGGATAAAATCTATAAAAACTTTGAACTTTCTTTGGAATGGAAAATAGAGGCTAAAGGTAACAGCGGGATATTTATTAATGTGGTTGAAGATCCTAAAAACAAGAGAATGTATGAAACTGGACCAGAATTTCAGATCATCGATGATCTCAATTACCCCCAGGAATTAACTCCTTCCCAAAAAACAGGATCATTATCGGACGTAATCCCTCCAAATGGAACTAAAGTTAAAAAAGTCGGCGAGTGGAACCATACCAGGATACTTGTTAATAATGGACAGGTAGAACACTGGCTAAATGGTAAGAAAATATTGTCGTACGAACTAGGCTCTGCAACATTAAAGGAACAAATAGCTGCCAGTAAATTCGCAAAACTTCCTTATGCTCAGGCTACTGAAGGTAGAATTGGATTACAGGATCATGGAGGTCCTGTATTCTATAAAAACATAAAAATCAGAATATTATAAATTAAAATAACCAAACTAAAACAAACACATTATGAGTAAAGAATCAAGAAGAGAATTCATAAAGAAATCATCCATGGCCGCAGGCTTTACAATTGTTTCCAGTCATGTTTTGGGTAAAGCACTGGGGTATACTGCTCCTAGTGATAAATTAAATATTGCCGGTATTGGTGTTGGTGGTGTTGGTCGCCGAAATCTGAAAAACATGAATACCGAAAATATAGTGGCTTTATGTGATGTAGATTGGAAATATGCAGCCAAGACTTTTGGAGATTATCCTAAAGCAACTCAGTTTAGAGACTGGAGGGAAATGTTTGATAAAATGGGTAAGTCTATCGATGCAATTATGGTGGCTACTCCTGACCATACACATGCCGGTGTTGCTGCACATGCTATGACCATGGGCAAACACTGTTATGTCCAGAAACCCTTAACACACTCTGTATATGAATCCCGACTGCTTACGCGTCTGGCTAAAAAGCACAAAGTAGCAACCCAGATGGGAAACCAGGGTAATTCATTTGACTGGTGTCGTGATATTGCGGAAATGATACAAGCGGGTGCGATTGGTGAGGTGACGGAAGTTCATTGCTGGACCAATCGTCCGATTTGGCCACAGGGGCTAAAAAATCCTAAAGAAGCCATGAATATACCAACTGGTTTGAATTGGGACTTGTTCTTAGGTCCGGCAGAAAAACGTCCTTATCATTCAGTTTATACGCCATGGAACTGGCGCGGATGGTGGGACTTTGGTACAGGGGCTTTAGGTGATATGGCTTGCCACATCATGGATCCTCTATACTGGGCGCTGGATTTGAAATATCCAACCAAGGTAAATGGTAGTTCGACATTAAGCAACCTATATTCTCCTCCTCATGCCCAACTGGTTAAGTATACTTTCCCTGCTCGTCCACCCAAAGGCAGCATTAAAATGCCAGAGGTGGACGTGTATTGGTATGATGGCGGCTTAATGCCTCCTAGACCGGAAGAATTAACTCCTGGGGTAATGATGGGTGATCCTGATGGAGGTATTTTATTTGTTGGTACAAAAGGAAAAATGGTTACAGGTTGTTTTGGATTGAATCCTACTTTGTTAGGCAAGGCAAAAGATTTTGTAAAACCTGCACCGACACTTAGACGTATTCCTGGTGGTAATATCGACATCTGGAAATCTACTGCTCATGAACAGGATTGGATTCGTGCAAGTAAGGAAAATCCAAAGCACCGTGTTGAATCGAGTTCAAACTTTGCTTTTGCTGGCCCATTTAACGAAATGGTTGTGATGGGAGTTTTGGCGGTAAGACTACAGGGATTGAATCGCGATTTGTTATGGGACGGAGAAAATATGCAGTTTACAAATATTAATGATAATGATAAGATCAAAATAGTTACAGTAGATGATTTCGTAGTTACGGATGGACATCCTCGCTTCGATAGACGTACTTCAGAGTTTAATGCTAAATCCATTGCAACTGAATGGATCAAGCACACTTATCATAATGGCTTTTCACTGCCAGATATGCCTAAAGTGTAACAAGGTCAATAATGAATTTATTAAAAAGGGAAAGTACCTGGTCTTCCAGACTTTCCCTTTTTAATTTCTTCCTACCATTCCCATTAATCCTTTATTACTTAGATCAATGATTTTGTAGCCTTTGGTAGATAAGTTGAATATCTTTTTACTGATCATTTTCGTCTCCATATCTTTTATACCACCAGGTGATGACATTTCTGCGAGTAAATAATTTCTATTTAATACAGGGATTCCCATTGGAGTATTTTTCAACTTTCTTATTTCTTTTGAATCGAGGTTTGCTTGAGTTTTGCTATTCCCCATTCCCATTGTATAAATCTTTATCGGATTGAAATCTACTTTAACAAAGTACCAGAGCGCCTTTCCATTCTCGTTCTTCATTTCATATTCAATTGCCTGATGACCACAAATATTTTTTGTTCTACCTGTCCCAATTACTTTAGTGTTTCTATTTTCATCGGATAGCATTTTATAAGCTATTTCTTCGGCAACTTCATTACTCATATTACCATCCCCTATAAGTCTTGAAATCTTTACTATCGTTATGGTCTTCAGCTTATAATTAAACATTAAAGCTTTACTGCCCTTGGTATAAACCATTAGATCCATGCCCATTTTGCTTTTAGGATCAGGCTTCATAGCGGCATAATCGCCATTTAAACTAAAATAATATGTGACGGTCTTAGTACCATCTTCTCCATGTGTTCGCTGAACTACTTGTCTGCTGAAAGTGATTGTGGCAGGAATACCAGCAACAAAATTAGTATGGTCAGATTGCTTAGAAGAAAGAAAACATAGTCCTCCAAGTGTAAAACATAATGTAATTTTCACTTGCCCAATTGTTTTCATAATGATGATTTATGAACAACACAAAGGTACATTAATAAAAAGGTCAGAAATAGTAAAAAAGCGTCAAAAAAATGTTCTTTGATCTTAACTTTCAGTTTTCCCTTCTTCCTCTGCTTTAATCAGAGCACCTAAAAAAGTATCTGGCGATTGGGCTCCTGAAATACCAAATTTTTGATTAATTACGAAAAATGGTACACTGGTGATACCAATATTTTGAGCTGTTTTCTCATCATAACGTACCTCATCAGTAAAATCATTATTTTTTAACATTACTTCTGTTTCAAGTGCATCCAAACCACTTTCTTTAGCTATGTGTATGAGTACCTGTTCGTCAGCTATATTCTTACCATCTGTAAAATGAGCATTAAACAGATTTTCTTCAACCTTGTCCGACACACCATTTACTTTCGCCATTTGAATTAATCGGTGAGCATCAAATGAATTTGCCATAATGGCTTGATCGAAATTGAAGGTTAATCCAACTTCAGCAGCAGTTTGTGCCACCTGATTATGGGTCCCTACCGACCATTCTCTGCTTTTACCATAACGATCGGCCAGGTAATCGTAAGGACTTTTATCCAATAATGTTTCAGCATTAGGATCAAGTTCAAAACTATGCCACTCTATCTCTACCTTATCTTTATGTTCAAACTGCTCTAAAGCCATTTCAAACTTTCTTTTGCCTATATAACAGAACGGACATCTTACATCCGACCAAATATCTACCTTCATTACGTATGTTCTATTTTATAAATTGTTGTTTGTTTATAGTTTTCTCCAGGTCTTAATACTGTTCCTGTAAATTCTGGGACATTAATGGCATTCGGCTGATGTTGTGTTTCAACGCAAAATGCTCCGTAAGGATGATAATCTTCTCCACCCTTACCTCTTTTAACATCAAGATATTTAGCAGTATAAAAGTGAGCAACTGGTTCAGTAGTATATACGGATAATTTTAATCCACTATCTGCTTCTGAAGTTTCAGAGGCAAGTGTTAATTCTCCATATGGTTTATCCAGCACATAAGTCTGATCGTAGCCCTCATCTGGATTCCAGTCCTGCCCTATAGCTTTATCACCAAGAAAATCATGTATAGTGCCTTCTACAGGGATTAACTTTCCTGTAACTACATAATTATCATCTTGTTCTAAATAATTACTTGCCGGTATTCTATGAATATGATTGGCTATAGAGCCACCCTTAGGTGCAAGATTAAAATAACTATGATGGGTTAAGTTTACAGCTGTTGGTGCATCTGTTGATGCTTTAAAATCCAATATAAGTTCATTATCGTCTGTCAGCTTAAAGGTAAGTTGAACTGTAAGGTTCCCAGGAAAATTTTCTTCTCCTGCGGGACTTATATATTGAAGGGTAACACTTGGGTCTATAGTAGATAATACATCCCATACTTTTTTGTCGAAACCTATATCACCACCATGTAAACAGTCACCTCCATTTGCCTGCGAAAGCTGATATGTTTTTCCATCTATAGAAAAGCGACCATTTTTGATGCGGTTAGCATAGCGACCAATTACAGCCCCTAAATAAGGATAATTACTCAAATAATCATCGCTGGTATACTGATCAATGTCGTCAAACCCTAACACAATATCTTGTTTTACACCGTGTTTATTTTCTACTATAAACTTATTTATAATAGCTCCGTAATTGTATATTTTAACGTATGTTCCCAGAGTATTGGTCAGTTCTATGGCCAGAACTTCTTTGCCATCGATGAATTTACCGGTCTTGATCAGCTTTGTTTCCATTGGTTTATATTATTCTTTAAAGGGGTCGATGAAAGATCATGATTTTTTTACTTCTCGTAAACTCATGATGGTTCATAAATTGTATCTTAGGAGCGTCAGTAAATTGATGACAATACTATCAATACTTTAACTTAAAACAAAACCAAACTTAAAAAATTACAATGAAAGCGGAATTAATCAATAAGTTCTTAGAAAAATACGGATATGAACCAACAGCAAACTATTTTACCCCTGGACGCGTAAACCTGATCGGAGAGCATATTGATTATAATGGCGGATTGGTAATGCCTTGCGCTGTTACACTTGGTACATGGTTGTGTATGGCACCAAATAACGACAATGTGATCCGTTTCAAAAGTCTAAATTTTCCTGAAGAACAAGAATTCCCTTTACAATCAAGTTATACGAAAACTGGCTCTGAATGGTTTAATTATCCCTTAGGAGTTTTCAATGAAATCTTAAAAACACATCAAATTACAACAGGTCTGGATCTGTTGTTCTATGGCAATATTCCAATAGGTTCTGGCTTATCATCATCAGCCTCTATTGAAGTAGCTATGGCTTTTGCCTTGAATAACTATTTTAACCTGGGCTACGAAAAAATAGAAATCCCTTTGCTGGCACAAAAAGTTGAAAACGAATTTATTGGTGTCAATTGTGGTATCATGGACCAGTTTGCTGTCGCTTTTGGTGAAACCAATAAAGCTATAGTTTTAAACTGTGATACAGTTAAACATAAAATTGTAGATTGTAATTTAGGAAACTACTCACTAGCCATCGTTAATACCAATAAACCAAGAAAACTTGCTGAATCTAAATATAATGAGCGCGTAGAGGAATGTCAGACTGCCTTAAGTCAGTTAAATGACGAAATCAAACTTAATAATCTCTGCGAGCTGAACGCAGAGAAGTTCGCTTTACATAGTCACCTGATTACAGATCCTATTGTTTTGAATCGGGCAACGCATGTGGTAAAAGAAAATGACAGAGTTGGCCTGGCAGCAAAAGCATTAAATGAAGGGGATTTATCAACCTTTGGTCGTCTGATGTATGCTTCTCACCAATCGTTAAAAGACCTTTATGAAGTAACAGGTATTGAATTGGATACCGTGGTAGACTTTTGCGCTGACTACGAGCATGTGATTGGTGCACGTATGACTGGTGCGGGCTTTGGTGGTTGTGCTATTGCATTACTTGAAAAAGGAAAGGAAGAAGATTTTGCTAAAAAACTAACGGATTATTATGTTGACCGCATAGGTTATCCTGCGTCTATCTATATAAGTGAAATAGGCAATGGTGCTTCCGTAATTTAATTTTATTTTTGCGGCATGCAGAAATTGAAATTAGACGATCTGAACCGTGTTAGTATTGATGAATTTAAGGAGCAAGAAAAACTTCCGGTAATTGTGGTGCTTGATAATGTGCGTAGTATGCATAATATTGGCTCTATTTTTAGAACAGCGGATGGTTTTTCTATTGCCGGAGTTTATTTATGTGGCATTACAGCTCAGCCTCCTCACCGTGAAATCGAAAAGACCGCTTTAGGGGCTACACAATCAGTTAGCTGGCAACATTTTAATACTACCATTGATGCTGTAGATGCTTTAAGAGCTGATGGTTATGAAATCATTGCCATTGAGCAGGCTGCGGGAAGTACTATGTTAAACACTTATAAACCAGATGTCAATAAAAAATTTGCCTTGATATTTGGTAACGAAGTAAATGGTGTTGCTGATGAGGTGATGACTAAAATTGATGAATGTATTGAAATTCCACAGTTTGGTACCAAGCACTCTTTTAATATTACCATATCAGCTGGTATTGTACTTTGGGATTTCTTTGCTAAATTAAGATTGTAAAAATCAATTTGTTAGATATGGAAAATGGTCTGTTAAAAAAACTATTGTTTAAACCTGGTTTTAAAGTTATAGTTGCTAATGCGCCTGATAATTTAACAAGCATATTAGGTGATACATCTTCTATAGAGATCAACAATAACAAAAATACGATGTGCAAGGGCATGTTGTTATTTGCAAAAAATAGTACGGAACTAAATGATTTACTTCGAAAATTTGGTTCAAAAATTAACGATCAGATCGTTTGGATTGCTTATCCCAAAAAGAACAGTGGAATTGACACTGACTTAAAAATGGAAAAGTGGAACGAGTTGGAGACTTATAAGCTGACTCCTTGTGCTTCTGCAGCTATTGACGAGGTGTGGACTGGACTCAGAATCAAACCTATTGCTGCTGTAAAAGCATCTGGAGTTGGCAATAAAGAAATAAAAGACAGTGCTTTTTCTGAATACATTGATGTAGAAAACAGAAAAGTAAAAGCACCTCTTGAGTTGGAGAAACTACTTAAACAGCAGCCTGAAGCCAAAGCATTCTTTGAATCACTAGCCTATTCTCACAAAAAAGAATATGTACTCTGGATATTAACAGCTATGCAGGAAAAGACCAAACTAACCCGCTTAGAAAAAACAATAGAGATGCTTAAAAATGGCAAGAAGAATCCGACTATGAAATAAACAAGATCAAACTACATCAAAACTTAACTCTTAACCCTAGTCCCAATTGAAAAATATCGTCAATTGTGAGTGTCTTCATGTTTTGCAAATAATTGATCAGATAAAAATCATTGGTATTCGTTTCTATATAAAGACCTAGTGCCCTTACTCCTACATTTGTCAGAGCCTTTGGCGGTTTTAGTTCTAACTCAGTACTAAAAGAAAGATGCGGACGGATCGCTTCAGACCAATAGTAATAATCATTAGGATATTGACCGGAAGGGAAAAACAAACTTAAATCTTTATGAAAAGTATAACTGGCAAAGAAGCCAGGATTAAATGGGTACAAAGTCCCCCACTCTTTCAACTTTACAACCCAAGGCTTATAGGAAAGTTTAACAGTTGCTATATTCAATTCACCACCTTTATTTTCAGGCACATAGCCGTAGTGAAATGCTAAATTTCCTCTTTTATTACCAAATATTTCGTATCCGGCACCAACACTGAAATAGCCTATGCTACCTGCATATTGTACTATAGCCTCATCTGGAATTAAAAACTTTAACTTCTGAGCATTCGCTTTTATGCCACTTCCTATCAGAAACAATAAAAAAACAATTTGAAATCTAAAATGGTACACGTTCAAAACTTAATTTATTGTTTACAATCTGAATAACTAAAAACTCTCTGTTACCAATAGAACTGGTTACAATGTATGGGATTCCTGAATTGTCAGGGTAATACACATCAAAATTATGTGTGTGTGCATGTAATGAGGCAAGAAAGCCAGGAGTTTCCGCAAATGATTTCATATAATCACTACTTAAATTCTGATCAAAATCTTCAGAATTTACTGGAATATGAGAAGCTGCTACATATCCTGTTACACCGGCCTCAGGTTTTAATTGTTGTTTCAACCAGGTCATGTCTGGATTATGTCCATTAAAACCATACTCCCTGCTATTGGTGTCGTGCGCAATAAATTTAATCCCTCCATAAACGAAAGAGTAATTCAACTCGCCAAACATATTTCTAAAAGACTCCCTACCCCGGCCTGTTTCATCATGATTTCCAATAATAGCTACATATGGTCTGTTCAGACTTTCTAATGTTCTTGAAATCCATAGCATTTCTTTAAGGACACCAAATTCAGTAATGTCGCCGTTGAGAATTACGAAATCAATATCATTCATGACATTCACTGTTTTACAAAGCTGAACAGTCTCATCTCTTGAACGTTGTGAATCACCTGTTAAGACAAACTTTACAGTATCGTCATTTGCGCCATTACCTAATCGCTTTAAATTAGTGGCATTTATATCTTTTAAAGAAATACTATCAAAAGTCTGATTAGGGCTGAACTCAAAATGGTTACAGCTGACTAAGGTTATACTGAAAAATAAAAGGAGCAGTGTTCTCATATCCTACAAAGAACACTATTAAAAAAAAAATGTTTGTCAGGGCTAATCCACAACTATACATTTTGACTTTTAACAAACAATAGTCAAAAACAATAACCGATAAATTAATTATCAGATCATCTGCCCTGAAAACAAAAGCGGGCTGTATCGATGATACAGCCCGTTTCCTATACATCTCGTCAGCAAGACGAACTCTTAAGCATATGGAATACCATCTTTAGATGGTAAACTGCTATATCCCATTAAATACTGGTCTACTTTACGTGCAGCTTCTCTACCTTCAGATATTGCCCAAACCACTAATGACTGGCCACGACGCATATCTCCTGCTGCAAATATTTTAGCAATATTGGTCTGGTACTTACCTTCTTCTGCTTTCACATTACCTCTGTTATCAACATCAACCCCCAGCTTTTCAATTAAGCCTTCTTTCTGTGGATGTAAGAAACCCATAGCTAATAATACAAGCTGACAAGGTAAATCACGTTCTGTACCTGGTTTTTCTTTGAAGTTTACAGGACGGCCTGTTGCATCAATATCCCATTCTACATCAACTACTTTTACCGCTTTAAGATTATCATTTTCATCTTTAATGAACTCTTTGGTATTCACTCCCCAGCCTCTTTCACAACCTTCTTCATGAGAAGATGTTACTTTAAGCAACATAGGATAAGTTGGCCACGGCATATTTTCGGTACGGGTTTGAGATGGCATAGGCATAATCTCGAACTGCGTAACTGATTTAGCACCCTGACGGTTAGAAGTACCAATACAGTCAGAACCTGTATCACCACCACCAATTACGATCACATCTTTTCCTGTTGCAAGAATGTCTTCTCCATCAACCTGAAAATTCTTAACTCTTTTATTTTGTTGCTTTAAAAAGTCCATTGCGAAATGTACTCCATTTGCTTCTCTACCCTTTGCAGGGAGGTCACGCGGAATGGTAGAACCACCAGCCAAAATAATAGATTGAAAATCTCTCAATAAGGTATTCAACTCTACATTAACACCAACGTTTGAATTGCATTTAAATACAATACCTTCTTTTTCCATCAAGGCAATACGACGCGTTACCACATCTTTTTGCAATTTAAAATCAGGGATACCATAGTTTAACAAACCTCCAGGTGTATCATCTCGTTCATAAACAACTACCTCATGACCAGCTTTATTCAGCTGTGCAGCAGCTGCAAGTCCAGCAGGGCCAGAACCAATTACAGCCACTTTTTTACCAGTACGGATTAAAGGTGGTTCTGCTTTGATATATCCTTTTGCAAAAGCTGTTTCTATGATATGTTTTTCTATTTCTTCAATTGATACAGGTGATTTGTTGATGCCCAGTACACATGCAGACTCGCATGGTGCAGGACAAATCCTACCTGTAAACTCAGGGAAATTATTTGTACTCAACAATATAGTTGAGGCCAAATGCCAATCTCCTTTATATACTGCTTCGTTAAATTCTGGAATAACGTTACCAAGCGGGCATCCCGACTGGCAAAAAGGCACTCCACAATCCATACATCTTGCTGCTTGGGTATTTACTTGCTCAGTTTCAAAAGGCGAGACAAACTCATTATAATGTTTTAAACGAGCTTTAGCATCTTCTTTTGCAGGAGCAGTTCTTTCATATTCTATAAATCCGGTTACTTTTCCCATTATATTTTTGAATTACTTATTGTGGTCATTTTTTTGTCTTCTATTCTTGATCTGCTCTTTCTTTATACTTTAACTGACTTTGCTCTTTTTTGCAACACTGCTTTGTATTCTTTAGGGAATACTTTAATAAAGTGTGCAGATTGAGTGGTCCAATCGTTCAAGATGAACTTAGCTACTTCACTGTTGGTAAGCTGGATATGTCTTTTTAGCAATACATTTATTCTTAGTTCATCTTGCTCATCAAGTGGATCAAGATCTACCATTTCCTTATTGCATTTACTTGCAAAGTCACCTTTGGTATTGTATACCCAAGCCACACCACCACTCATACCTGCAGCAAAGTTGCTACCTGTATCTCCAATTATCAGTACTTCACCACCAGTCATGTACTCACAACCGTGATCGCCAAGTCCTTCAACTACTGCTGTAGCTCCTGAGTTTCTCACTGCAAAACGCTCACCCGCTTGTCCACGTACAAACAATTCTCCAGAAGTTGCACCATAAAGGGCAACGTTACCAATGATGATATTTTGCTCCGGAACATATGGTACATTACTAAATGGATAGATAGACAATCTTGCTCCTGAAAGACCTTTACCTACATAGTCATTCGCTTCACCTTCTAACTGTAATGATATCCCTTTTGTTGCAAAAGCTCCGAAACTTTGACCTGCAGATCCTTTAAACTTAAAGTTGATGGTATCAGCAGGTAAGCCCTGGCTCTTGTAAATTTTAGAAACTTCATTAGAAAGCATAGTTCCAACGGCACGGTTTGTGTTTTTCAACTCAAACTCTTTATATATAGGCTCCTTAGTAGCCAATGCAGGCTGTGCGGCTTTGATCAGTTCATGATCAAGCACTTCTGCCAATCCATGATCCTGAGTTTCCGTTTGATATAAACTTAAGCCATTATCTGGTGCTTTGTAAAGAATTGCAGAAAGATCAAGATCTTTTAATTTCCAGTCACTCTCTTCAATAGCACGTACACTTAATGCATCTGCTTGCCCAACCATTTCTTGAACTGTTCTGAAACCAAGCTCTGCCATCGTTTCTCTTAACTCTTCAGCTAAGAAATAGAACAAGTTCACAACATGATCAGCTTCACCGGTAAACAATTTCCTTAAATTAGGATCTTGTGTAGCTACACCAACCGGACAGGTATTCAGATGACACTTACGCATCATGATACAACCAGTAGTTACTAATGCAGCTGTAGCCACACCCCATTCTTCAGCTCCTAATAAAGTCGCAATTGCAATATCTTTACCAGTTTTCAATTGTCCATCTGTTTGTAGAACTACTCTGCTACGTAAACGGTTTTTAACCAATGTTTGATGTGCCTCAGCCAAACCAAGTTCCCATGGTAAACCAGCATGCTGTATTGAGGTTAAAGGTGAAGCACCAGTACCACCATCAAAACCAGATACGAGGATCACATCAGCATGTGCTTTAGCAACACCTGCTGCAATGGTACCTACACCAGCTTTAGAAACAAGTTTAACGTTTATCCTTGCTTCTCGGTTGGCATTTTTCAAATCAAAAATCAGCTGAGCTAAATCTTCGATCGAATAAATATCATGGTGTGGCGGAGGAGAAATTAATCCTACTCCAGGTGTAGCATGACGAACCTTTCCAATCCAGTCATCTACTTTTTCGCCCGGTAATTGTCCTCCTTCTCCTGGCTTAGCACCTTGAGCCATTTTAATTTGTAATTCATCTGCGTTGCTCAGGTAATAACTGGTTACACCAAAACGTGCAGAAGCAATTTGCTTGATAGCAGAACGCATAGAATCACCATTTGGCAACAGTTCGTATCTCAATTCATCTTCACCACCCTCACCAGTATTACTCTTTCCACCTATGCGGTTCATTGCAATAGCTAAAGTAGAGTGTGCTTCGTGAGAAATAGAGCCGAACGACATTGCTCCCGTAGCAAAACGTTTTAAGATACCTTCAATCGGTTCAACCTCTTCCAAAGGAACAGCTGGACGATTGTAGTTAAATTCAAATAAACCTCTTATGGTAAAGGCTTGATTTGTTTGTTCATTTACCAGTTTAGAGTATTGCTTATAGATGTTATAATCTTTTTTACGAGTAGAGTTTTGTAACAAGTGAATGGTTTGCGGATTGAACAAGTGCTGTTCACCTTTACGTTTCCATTTGTAATTTCCTCCTGTAGGCAATATTGGATCAGGGCGGTTATTCAGTTTAAATACCCTGTTGTGCTTAATCAATGTTTCTTTGGCAATTTCATCCAAACCTAATCCACCAATTCTTGATACAGCACCAGTAAAATAATTATCAACTACATTTTTATGTAAACCAAGGATTTCAAAGATTTGTGCTCCATGGTAAGATTGTAAAGTAGAGATTCCCATTTTTGAGAAAATCTTCAACAATCCATTATTAATAGCATAAATATAGTTCTGTATTAATTTCTCTGACTTAACTTCAAGTTCAGTTTCAAAACCAGTAATTGTTTCCAATGCCAGGTATGGGTTTACTGCAGTTGCACCAAATCCAATTAAGGTTGCAAAATGATGTACTTCCCAAACGTCACCTGCTTCTACTACAATACCAACTGCACCTCTGTAGCCTTTACGGATCAGGTGATGATGTACTGCAGAAACAGCAAGCAAAGAAGGAATAGCAGCGTGCTCTGAATCTAGTGCACGATCTGACAGTACAATCACCTGGAAGCCATCTTCAACAGCGTCTACGGCATAACGGCAAAGTCTGTCTAGGCCTTTTGCTAAGGTACCAGGTTTACCATCTGCCCTGAAATAGGTTTGTAAAGTTTTAGATTGAAATACACCTGTATCGATACTTCTTAATTTTTCCAGTTCATGGTTGGTTAAGATTGGATGTTTGATACCTACACAGTGACACTGCATAGCATTTTCTTCCAATATATTTCCTGCGTTACCCATGAAACCTGCAAGACTCATTACCACCTTTTCTCTGATCGGGTCAATCGGTGGATTGGTCACCTGTGCAAATAACTGTTTAAAATATGAAGATAGGTGTTGTGGTTTTTGTGATAAAACTGCCAATGGGATATCTGTACCCATTGAACCAATTGGCTCTTTAGCATCTCTTGCCATTGGTTTCAGGATTAGATCTACATCTTCTCTGCTGTAACCAAACACCTGCTGATATCTAAAAATTGATTCCTCAGACAGACCACTGAATACCAATCTAGGTTCAGGAAGTTCTTCTAGTCTGATCTGGTATTGATTAATCCAGTCGCCATAAGGTCTGCTTCCGCAAATCTGTTGCTTAATTTCAGTGTCACTGATGATACGGCCCTGTTCCATGTCTACCACAAACATCTTACCAGGTGTAAGTCTTCCTTTTTCAATGATTTTACTCTGATCCAATGCCAAAGCTCCAGCTTCAGAAGCCATAATTACATGGTCATCTTCAGTAATGGCATATCTTTGCGGGCGCAAACCATTTCTATCAAGCGTAGCACCAATCAGATTACCATCTGTAAAGGAAACAGCAGCTGGTCCATCCCATGGCTCCATTAAAGTAGCATGAAACTTATAAAATGCTTGTTTCAGCTCATCCATATCTTCGTTGCCATCCCATGCTTCAGGAATTAACATCATTAATACATGTGGTAATGAACGGCCAGAATGCAGCAGTAATTCAACTATATTATCTAAACATCCTGAATCTGAGTTCGACTCATCAATTACAGGAAGTAAAATATTTAATTCTTCTTGTGTAAAATATGGAGAAGCAAAAGATTTAACACTTGCTCTAAACCAGTTTAGATTACCTTGTAAGGTATTGATCTCTCCATTATGAGCAATATATCTGAAAGGCTGTGCCAATCTCCATGAAGGGAATGTATTGGTCGCAAAACGGGAATGCACCAATCCAAACGCCGATACTACGCGTTTGTCACTTAATTCAGTAAAATACGATCTTACTTGTAATGAAGTAAGCTGTCCTTTATATACTATAGTACGTGAAGAAAAAGAAGCAATATAAAAATCACCATTAATTCCTTTTACTGTAGTATTTATAGTTTTAGACAGGTAGTTTTTAAATACGTAAAGCTTGCGCTCAAAATCAGCTCCTGCTGCAACAGCATATGGACGTGCTACAAACACCTGTTCCATTTCTGGCTCAACAGATAAGGCCATATCACCTATACCATCGGTGTTGGTCAGCACCTTTCTAAAGCCTAGAATTTCAAGGTTAAGCTTCTCCGCTGCCCTGTAAATAATCTCTCTGCATTCTTCTCTAGCTTTTACATCTTTGGGTAAAAAAAGCATACCAACGCCATAATCTCCAGATTCATTTAAGCTGAATCCGATTTTAAGACATTCATCATATAGGTATTCGTGAGGTATCTGTATCATAATACCTGCCCCGTCTCCTGTGTTGATTTCAGCGCCTACTGCCCCGCGGTGATCAAGATTTTCAAGAATGGTTATCGCATCCGAAATGATTTGCTGCGACTTGCGACCCTTTATATGGGCAACAAATCCGATGCCACATGCATCATGTTCAAAACGCTGGTCGTATAACCCCTGGTTATCTTGTGTTAGTTCCATATTCCGTTTAATAGTTTTGGTGATGTGTTTATGGTAAGTGTATTTAGGACACTAAGATACGATAAAAACACGACAAATTACAATATTTATATATTTTTTAGTATTTATTCAACATATTTAAAATAAAATACACCAATATTAACACTTCAATAAAATATAACGTTTGAAATTATGATTTTAATAATCATGTTATTTAGAATAATTTTTCATAAAGCTTGATACACTACTTGCACTCCTCTATTTGTCAATCTTTAAAAAATTTTTCAGCAATCAATCTATTTAGCCTCAATTGATTATGTAATTCCTACGAAAAAAAATCAACTATTTATGATTTTCTCTTTTGTAAACTGATCTCTTTTGCTACATTTGCAGTGGGCAAGTCTTTTACGATCAGCTCCCTTTGAACTCCCCCAGGGCGGGAACGAAGCAAGGGTAGAAGGTTGTAGCGATGCGATAAAAGTTGCTTGCCCATTTTTACTTTTTTCGATAAAAGTAATGATCTAAGACACACTCTTATTATTCAAATTTTCCTAAAAGAGCTCAATGTAATTGCCTAATTTAGGCGAAAATAATTGATAGATTTAAACATAAAACAATTGCTAATTAAAATAACATGAAATTTTTCATTGATACAGCTAATCTTGACCAGATAAAAGAAGCACAAGACCTTGGCATTTTAGATGGTGTTACCACCAATCCCAGCCTTATGGCTAAAGAAGGTATTACAGGTGATGATAATGTAATTGCTCATTATAAAGCGATCTGTGATATCGTCGACGACAATGTAAGTGCAGAAGTAATTTCAACTACTTATGATGAAATTATTAAAGAAGGTGAAGCATTAGCTAAATTAAATCCAAAAATCGTAGTAAAAGTTCCTATGATTAAAGATGGCGTTAAAGCTATTAAATATTTAACCTCAAAAGGTATCAGAACCAACTGCACTCTGATATTCTCTCCAGGACAAGCATTATTAGCAGCTAAAGCGGGTGCTTCTTATGTCTCACCATTTTTAGGTCGCTTAGACGATATTTCTACTGATGGTTTACAGTTAATCGAAGATATCAGATTAATATTTGATAACTACGGCTACCCTACTGAGATTCTTGCAGCTTCAATCCGCGGACCATTGCATATTGTAGCTTGTGCTAAATTAGGTGCTGACGTAATTACAGCTCCATTATCGGCAATTACAGCATTATTGAAACATCCATTAACAGATAGCGGTTTAGCTACATTCTTAGCAGATCATGCTAAAGCTTCTGGAAAATAAATAACACCTCCTTCGTAACTGAAGGGAATAAAAAACAAAAAGGATAGATCATTATTAAAAAAATGATCTATCCTTTTTTTTATAGCTATCATTTCCATCCAAAACTCTACTATCCGACTTCCATATTCGAAGTGATCCGCAAGAATCCCTCTAAAGAATAAACATTAAAACACTAAAATACAGCATCTTAAATACATAGTCTACTAAATCTATAGTTTTTATTTGAATTACTAAGAATTGTTAATATATTTGTCCCACTACATTAGCGATAACGTTTATAAAACGAACCAAAATGAAAGCAATTTTTAATGACATTCAGTTTAATATAGATCAATGTAAAAGGCTTCAACTCATGTCCTGTTGTTGATTAACACCTAAGCTAGTCAATCCGTACTAGTTGTCACCAAGCTCCAATTAGCTGATTTTAAATAAGAATTTAATGGATGTTAAAAACGTCCACATGGACTTGCTGTGCCAATTTTATCGAATAACAATAATCAAAATAAATCAAATCAACGCGTATAAAAGAAATGATAATTACGCATAATCACCAAACAATAGTTATGAAAAAAATATTACTTATCATCTTGCCACTGTTACTCTCAGCAAGCTACAGCTTTGCTCAACATGAAATAAATGGCATAATAAAAAACTCAAACGGTATCCAGGTACCTCATGCAACAGTATTAATCAGGGGCACAAATAACTCTGTTACTGCAGATGAGAGCGGTAAATTCAATATCACTTCTAATCAAGAACCTCCATTTTACATTCGTGTCAGCTCAGTGGGTTATAAGCCCCAGGACTTTCAGGTATTAAAAATTCAGAATACTCCTTTGGAATTAATTCTGGTTGAAAGTGAACTGCTTGATGAAATCGTTGTAACCTCTAGGAGACGTTCAGAAGTACTTCAGGATGTTCCAATCGCAATCACTGTTATTGGCGGACAAGCCGCTGAAAACGCTGGTGCATTTAATGTCAACCGTTTAAAGGAGTTAGTTCCTTCAGTTCAGTTATATGCATCAAACGCAAGAAATACAACCCTTAATATCAGAGGGTTAGGATCAACCTTCGGCTTAACTAATGACGGCATTGATCCTGGGGTGGGTTTTTATGTAGATGGTGTTTACCAAGCCCGTCCTGCGGCTACCTCAACAGATTTTCTTGACATTGAGCAAATAGAAATCTTACGTGGCCCTCAGGGCACTTTATTTGGAAAAAACACCACTGCAGGTGCATTTAATATCACCACAACAAAACCAACTCAAACTCCTAGTGCAAAAGTAGAATTGAGCTTTGGTAATTACAATTTCATACAAGCCAAAACTTCCGTTTCAGGAGGAGTTGCAAAAAATCTTGCAGCAAAAATTTCAATTTCAGGCACACAAAGAGATGGAACAATTTTGAATATCAGGGAAGAAAGAAAATACAGTGGTCAAAACAATCTTGGTTTTAAAGGTCAGTTATACTACACTCCATCAGATAAGTTAAAGATTTTATTAAGTAGTGATGTAAGTATCCAGCATCCAGCAGGTTACCCATTGGTAATTGCGGGAGTTACTCCAACTGAAAGAAGCGCTTACCGTCAGTATGCCAAAATCATTTCTGATTTAGGGTATGAACAACCTAAAATAGATCCTTTTTCAAGAGAAATCAGCACCAATACACCTTGGAAACAAAATCAATCAATAGGTGGTGTATCAGCAAATGTCGATTACAAAATCGGCAATGGAACACTTACCTCTACTACAGCATGGAGATTCTGGAATTGGGATCCTACAAACGACAGGGATTTCTCAGAATTCTCCGCTTTAACAAAATCTCAGGGCAACTCTCGCCATGATCAATACTCGCAAGAGATCAGATACGCAGGTAATATTACAGAAAAAGTAAGTGGTGTAATCGGGGTATTTGCCCTTGCCCAGAATTTGAAAGGATTAGCACAGACAGAAGAAGTTGGCAAAGATCAGTGGAGGTTTGTACAAACCTCTAATACAGGTGCGCAGGCATTATATTCAACACCTGGCTTATTAGATGGTTTCGGCATCAGAACCAATTCCACCATCAAATCGTTAAGTACTGCTATTTTTGCCCAGGCCGACTGGGAGTTTTTAGAAAACCTACATATATTACCTGGATTAAGGTTCACCTATGACAAAAAAGATGTAGAATACGATAGGGTAACCTACGGTGGTTTACAAACTTCAGACGCAGCATTACTTGCTCTTAAAGCTGCAGTTTATAGTAATCAGCAATTCAATACCAGTACAGATAACAATAATTTGTCTGGTAACTTGACTTTATCTTATAGACCTAACTCTAAACTAAATATATATGGAAACTTTTCTACTGCTTATAAACCAGTTGGGGTTAATGTTGGAGGTTTACCAACAACCTCTAACGGAGATGCAGACTTATCTTTAGCTGTTGTAAAACCAGAATATGTTCAACATTATGAATTAGGTGCAAAAACAAAACCTCTTAAAGGTGCAATATTAAACATAACAGCATTTAACACAGATATTAAAGATTACCAGACCAATGTTCAATCCCCACAATTAGGTGTTAACAGAGGTTATCTTGCAAATGCAGAAAAAGTTAATGTTAAAGGATTGGAAGTTGATGGGAGCTACCAGCTACAACGATTTTTAACTTTAAATGCTGCAGTAGCTTATCTTGATGGTAAATATAAAAAATTCACAAATGCGCCATTACCTTTAGAAGAAACAGGACATACAGAAATCATTAATGGAATAGCTACTCAAGTAGCATTTAAAGATGCTTCAGGAGGCAGGATACCAGGTATATCTACATGGAATGTATCTGGTGGAGCAGAATTAAGTACTGCAGGTACTCTGGCTACTCAAAACGGCAGATATTTTATTGCTGGCGATGTTAGTTACCGTTCGGAATACTCTTCAAATCCAACACCTTCTCGTGTATTAAATGTTGAAGGTTATTCTTTGCTAAATGTTAGGTTAGGATTTAAATCAGAAAAACTCTCAGCATTTGCCTGGAGCAGAAATGTCGGAGACACAAAATACTATGAGCAATTACAGGCAGCAGCTGGTAACTCAGGCTTATATGCAGGTGTACTTGGAGATCCGAGAACTTTCGGTGTTACCCTTAGGTATGCTTTTTAATTAAACCTTCCTTAAACATAGAAGAGCCTGAATTATGTTCAGGCTTTTCTTAATTAGTATTCTTAAATTAAATTGCCTGCATCTTTTCAGAAAGCACATTAAATTCAGAACCGGCAAGAACCCTTTTAACCAAATCATAATCAATTAGCTCATCAGGCGAAATCAAGATCCCCTTTACTCCAGCCCCATTTGCAGCCTCTACATCGCGAGGCTTATCACCAATCATCACTGACATAGCAGGATCGATATTATAAGTTTCAATTGCTTCTAAAAGCATCCCTGATTTAGGTTTACGACAGTCACATTCTTCCGAAACTGTTGGATGATGCGGACAATAATAAGCATGTTTAATAGATGCCCCTTGTTCTTCGAAACGCTCATTTAATGCATTATGCATTTCAGCCAACGTTTCTTCAGTGTATCTTTGTTTTGCGATTCCGCCCTGGTTCGTAATTATAATTAAAAGGAAGCCTTCATCATATAATTTTTTTAAAGGAGCAATCTGATAATCAAGTATTTCAAAATCTTCCAGTCGGGTAATGTAATCGTGAATTTCATGATTCAACACACCATCCCTATCCAGAAAAATAGCTTTATTCATCATAATTTAACATTTGTTATATGGCTTAGTTTTGTTTCCTTACAAATTTAGTAAGGATAACAATAGTCTGCCCTTCAATCTTACCTTCAATCTGATCCGTATTATCTTCTACTAATCGGATATTTTTAACTACTGTACCTAATTTAGCACTTAGTGAGGAGCCTTTTACATCAAGAGTCTTTGTTAAAACGACAGAATTTCCAGCTTCCAAGATCTGACCATTACAATCCTTATGTACATCATCAACTCCATCACTTTCATCTTCTGCTCCTGTTTTCGCCCATGTTAGAGTTTCATCATCCATATACATCATGTCGATGCTATCTGTTGCCCAACTCTCATCTTTTAAGCGGTTAAGCAATCTCCATGTAACCACCTGTACACCCGGTACAGCACTCCACATACTTGTCCTTAAACAGTTCAGGTGCTTAACATCAAGTTCCTCCGTTTTTTCAATCTGACCTAAACACTTATCGCAGACTATGATGCAGTTATCTTCAGTTTTACCTGTCTGAGGCAAGACCTCATACAGTTTTAAAGATACTGCCGATTGACATAATTCACACTTGTTTTCGCTTCTGTCTAATAATTGTTGTTTCAAAGTATATTGTTTTGTTAAATATAGAAAAGGCAAATATACTCAATAAGACCAGCTATACTGATGATTTATCAATTAATTAATTTGTTTGTGAGTTGATCAACAGAGTTTATTGAATCACTTGCCAGAGCCATTTCAACATAAAAGACAGTTCCATCAGATTCTGAACTATCGAACCAAATTCGTCCTCCCTGCTGAAAGATGAAATCGTTGCATAATACCAAGCCAAGACCAGTACCTTTTTCATTCATGGTACCATAACTTGATGCAATATTAAGACTGAATATTTCACTTTGTCTATCTGGAGCAATCCCAATACCATTGTCTTTTACAAAAATGATGCAGCGATCTTCTTTAATCTCTGTCCCCACTTGAATCTCACCTCCGATGTTCGTAAACTTAACCGCATTATTTAATAAGTTCCGCATTACCAGATCAAACATATTTTTGTCTGCAAGAATGAAAACATCTTTATAAATTTCTATATTCAGTTTGATATCCTTTCTAGCGGCAATTTCATCAAACATTCTTAATGTAGCTAACAATTGCTGTTCTACATGAATAGGCACTATGTTCATAGGAACATTCTGTAATTGATTTTTAGCCCATTCCAATAAATTTACCAAAAGATATTGTGCATCGGATAAAGATTTAGAGAGGTTCTGTTCAACATGTATACGCTCCTGCGTATTTAATTCCATCTCACTTAATAGTTGCAAATACTGTTGTAAAGAATTAAGCGGTGTATTTAAATCATGGCCAATGATAGAAAACAGCTTATCCTTCTCCTTATTCATTAATTCTAATTTTGCTGTCTTTTCTTCTACCCTTATTTTTTGATTTCTATAGCTTCTCCGTAACTGAATTGTCCCTACAGCAATCATTACACTCGACATTAAATAGGTAAAACCAAAGTCTATAAACTGTTCAAATCGAGTCAGATAATAATGTCTTATACTATTTGGATTAATGTATTCTATAATTAATACACCAAATACCAGTATTAAGTTAAAAAAATACCAGAATACAAGCTTTTTACGAGGAATAATAAGAAAGGACAAGTATAAAGTAGCCATAAATAACAGCAAAATACTTCCACCTATTCCAGCATTATAAAAATAAGCAAGTCCAACACCAATATTGATTTGAATTACAGTAAGTACAATCGCAAATTTGGATTTCCCAAAAAAGCGGCTTAAAATATAAAGGCCAGTTTGTACAACCAGAATAATGGCTGCAATCATACCAGCAAAATGAAGAGAAACCGAAAAACTGTAGAAAGTAATTATAAGAATGTAGCAGATAACAGAAATACAAATGCCATGAAATATACGGCCTTCAAGAGAAAACTGTTCCGCATCCCCTACTGCCCGGGGCCAATTATCTTCCCATATATGCTTTACTTTTTTAAACATTTATTTTTGCTTGTCGCCTTTTCGCAATAGAATGAGAGAGACGTCATGAACCTGCAAATTAAACAATAAATGTTATAATTAAAGACTTGTATCTACAATTTTTAAAGCATCATATAATACCTCGACTGGATGCAATGCATTCCTGAATGTCCCGTCTTTTATCTGATGTCGACAGCTTGTTCCGGGTGCTGCAATTACAATTTCATCGGTTTGCTTTCTGATCTCAGGAAACAATACAAGTTCCCCAATTTGCATAGATAATTCGAAATGCTCCTTTTCATAGCCAAAAGAACCAGCCATTCCACAACAACCAGAAGGAATAGTATTTACGGTATAATTCTCAGGAAAAGCAAGGACTTGTTCCGTTGCCGACAATGCATTAAAAGCTTTTTGTTGACAATGTCCATGCAATTTAATTTGTTTTTTATCAGACTTAAACTGCGATTTCTGAATATTACCTCTTTTCATTTCCATCGCTAAAAATTCATCAATCATAAATGTATTAGCAGCTAGTTTTTTTGCAGTTTCCAGTTGTTCTTCCTGTACAAGATCTGGATATTCATCTCTGAATGTTAAAATCGCTGAAGGCTCTATTCCAATCAAAGGTGACTCCTCTTTAATCAAAGGATCTAAGCACCATACATTATGTTCTGCAATTTTTTTA
The DNA here is from genome assembly GCF_040203335.1 of Pedobacter sp. ASV1-7. NCBI lineage: Bacteria > Pseudomonadati > Bacteroidota > Sphingobacteriia > Sphingobacteriales > Sphingobacteriaceae > Pedobacter > Pedobacter sp. ASV1-7. The sequence continues at coordinate 111,842 of NZ_JBEHBV010000013.1, forward strand.
GCCTTCCTGAGTAAACCTTTTGATATTGCTGCCCTACCACTTTCCAAATGTATCGGTATGATTACTTCATAGCCTAGATTCTCTAGTAATAAGATTGCTTTTATGCCTATTTCTGTGTCTTGATAATTGGTAAATTCATCGCAAAACAGATAAACTTTTTTTAAAAATTGATCTTGTTTTTTCTGTTTAATCCGCTGATGTTTAATAAACCAATTCCTTAAAGTAATTGAATGAATTGCAGGCATGCTTCTTTTTAAGGCAAAACCTGCCAATTTTTTCATCACATTGGTTAATAACGGACCAGTCATCATCCAATTATATAAAGATGGCCAAATTGAACCAAGTGCAGTAATATTATTGAAATTAGCGATGAGCCTAGCTCTAATTGGAATCCCATTTGCATCTTGATAATGTTGTAAAAACTCTGCCTTTAATTTTGCCATGTCTACATTAGAAGGGCATTCTGATTTACACCCTTTACAGCTTAAACACAAATCAAGAACATCTTTAATTTCCTTATGATCAAACTTATTTAGCTGATCAGAATGAGTTAAAAAGTTTCTCAAAATATTAGCTCTGGCTCTGGTGGTATCTTTTTCATTATGTGTTGCCATATAAGACGGGCACATAGTACCACCTGCCAAATGTGATTTTCTGCAATCTCCAGAGCCATTACATTGCTCTACATGCTGCAACATATTTTGCCCCGTATAACGAAATACTGTTTTAGCAGTAAAACTTTTCTGTCCGGCCTCATACCTAAGCATCGTATCCATCGGCGGGGTATCTATAATCTTACCAGGATTAAATATGTTTTTAGGATCCCAGGTATTTTTCAGAGATTTGAGTAGAGCGTAATTCTTTGTACCAATCATTTGCTCAATAAACTCTCCTCTTAACCTTCCGTCACCATGTTCTCCGCTTAAAGAACCCTTATATTTTTTTACCAAAACAGCAATCTCTTCAGCAATTACTCGGAACATTTTGTTTCCAGATTCAGATTTTAAATTGAGTATGGGTCTTAAATGTATTTCTCCTGAGCCTGCGTGCGCATAATGAACTGAATACAATCCGTGTTTTCTTAAAATCTCGTTAAACTCATTAATATATGCAGGCAGATCCTGAACATCAACTGCAGTATCTTCTATTACAGGCACTGCTTTTTCATCTCCAGGTAAATTACTTAATAATCCCAGTCCGGCCTTTCTAAGTGACCAGACCTTTTTTATATCACTGCCAGACAATAAAGGAAAATAATATCCCAATCCAAGTTCACGCATTTCTAGTTCAACTTGGGCTGCAATTTCAGTTACCTCTTCATAAGTATCTTTTGCATATTCAATAACTAATAAAGCATCAGGTTCTCCATTAACAAAGAAACTATTTTCCCTTTGTTCAATATTATCTCTCGTACATTCTAAAATATAGTGATCAATAAGCTCTACGGCATTAGGTTTATACTTTAGTGCAATCAAATTGGCGCGTAATGCTTCCTCCAATTTATTAAAATGTACGCAGAGCAGTCCAGAATGTGCAGGAGGTAATGGCTCCAGATTCAATTTAATTTCTGTAATAAATGCTAATGTACCCTCTGATCCGGCAATAAGCTTGCAAAAATTAAAATGGCCACCCCCCGCAGTAAAAGGTTCAGTATCTAATAGCAAATCTATTGCATAGCCAGTATTTCGTCGCTCTATACTTTTCTTTGGAAATTCCTTTCTGATTTCCTGTTGGTTTTCATAGTTACCAAGTTGATGCTTTATTGAACGATATAATGATGCTTCCAGATCTGAGCCATAAGATTTGGAAATAAATTCATCAAAATTTAGCGATTTAAATATTACTTCAGAACCATCGCTTAACAATGCCTTTATTTCAAGTGTATGTTCACGTGTACTTTTATATACGACTGAATTTGAACCACATGAATTATTACCAACCATACCACCAATCATAGCACGATTAGCCGTAGATGTTTCAGGTCCAAAGAATAAACCATAAGGTTTAAGCATCAAATTCAACTCATCTCTAACCACACCAGGCTGTACCCTTACCCACCGCTCGTCAGGATTAATTTCAAGAATCTTATTAAAATGTTTTGATACATCTACCACAATGCCATTGCCTACAACCTGTCCCGCCAAAGACGTCCCGGCAGTACGAGGTATCAAAGACGTCTCCTCTCGATCTGCAAAACGAATTAGTTGCTTCAGATCATTTATAGAAACTGGTATAGCTACTGCTAACGGCAGCTCTGAATAAGCAGATGCGTCTGTAGCATAAAGGAGCCTCATGGTTTCATCAGTATAAAATTCACCCTCAATTGAGGCTGCTAATACCTTAAGCTTATCTTTCATTATGGTTAGTTGAATAGCAAGTTAACAAATACTTACAAATCAAACTTAATACCTTGCGCCAGAGGCAATGCATTGGAATAGTTGATGGTATTGGTCTGCCTTCGCATATAACCTTTCCATGCATCAGATCCACTTTCCCTACCACCACCAGTCTCTTTTTCTCCACCAAAAGCACCACCAATCTCAGCACCTGAAGTACCTATGTTTACATTAGCAATACCACAATCAGAACCAGCAGAAGACAAGAATTGTTCTGCTTCCCGCAGATTTAAAGTCATAATTGCAGAAGACAGTCCTTGAGGCACATCATTCTGCATCTGAATAGCCTGATCAATAGTACTGTATTTCATGACATATAATAATGGTGCAAAAGTTTCTTCCTGCACAATTTCAAAATGATATTCCACTTCTGCAATACAAGGCTTCACATAACAACCTGATTCTAAACCACTTCCATCCAAAACACCCCCTTCCACAATAAAACGTCCACCTTGTTGTTTTACCTTTTCTATACTATTTAAATATGCTCTTACTGCGTCTTTATCAATTAAAGGTCCCATATGATTATGCTCATTTAAAGGATCGCCTATCTTAATCTGCGCATAAGCTTTAACCAGTTTAGCAGTAAAATCATTATAAACACTTTCATGAATAATGAGTCTTCGGGTAGAAGTACACCGTTGTCCAGCAGTCCCAACTGCACCGAAAACCGCACCAATTACCGACATTTCCAAGTCTGCACTCTCAGAAATGATAATGGCATTATTTCCACCTAATTCGAGAATACTCCTACCAAATCGACCTGCCACAGCTGATGAAACCAATCTGCCTATTTTTGTTGAACCCGTAAATGAAACTAATGATACACGTTTATCTTCATTCATCAGATTACCACATGCATTTCCTGTAACAAGGTTACATATTCCTTCAGGAAGATTGTTGGCTTTTAAGACTTTAGCTACGATGTTCTGACAAGCCACAGCACATAGTGGTGTTTTTGAAGACGGTTTCCATACACAAACATTCCCACACACCCAGGCTAATGCCGTATTCCACGCCCAAACTGCTACAGGGAAATTAAATGCAGATATAATACTTACAATACCTAAAGGATGCCATTGTTCATACATACGGTGATTCAAACGTTCTGAATGCATTGTTAAACCATAAAGCTGTCTCGATAAACCAAGGGCGAAATCACATATATCTATCATTTCCTGTACTTCACCCATTCCTTCCTGCAGACTTTTACCCATCTCATAAGAAACCAATGCTCCAAGATCTTCTTTATTTTCACGTAAAGCATCACCAAATTGACGTACCATATCCCCTCGTTTAGGGGCAGGAACACTTCTCCAATGTAAAAATGCTTTTTGCGCCTGTTGCATTACGGTCTCATATCCTTCTGTGTCAGTACTTTCCACATGGGCAATCAGTTTTCCATTTACTGGTGAATATGAACTGATAACAGGCCCATTTCCTGGTAGCTTATTAATGCCTGTAGATGTACCTTGATTATTTATTTCTATACCCAAACGGGCTAATATATCGTTGATTTTCATAGCTTTTATGATTGGTTGTCCTTTGTTTGTCTAATGTAAGTACTTTCGAATATTTTATCAGCATTGTTTGTTTCAAAACCCTCTCGTCTATGTGACCTCTTAAGATCAGTCATTGGTAGATTTTTAAACTCAGGTAAAACTAACCGTTCAGAGAACTCGACATAGCTTCCTGCAATGGGCATTGTTTGATCTTCAGCAAATATTGCATCCTTCATTTCTGCAACGGTACTACTTTGCCTCAATAATCCATCAGGGCTCACCTTGATCTTCCCTCCTGCAGTGTTTAATTTTAACCCTAAGGATTCAACAAATTCATTAAACTCTTCTAATGTATTATAACCTTTTTTTAAATCATGAACACTGATGGTGTAATGGTTAAGATAATATCGGTTATATATTACCCAAGCAGCATACTCGCTCTCTTCCAATAGAAATTGATAATCATCTAAATCTGGCAATTGCCATAAAGGCTGATGGAAAAACTCTCCAATCTGATATCCATTATCAAGATCCAGTTCATCAACAGGATCTTTGTCAATATGCTTTATATATTTATGAATAATCACTTGAGATGCAGCAGACAAATCTCTAACAATCAACTCACTCATAAATATCCTTGGGTATTCAGGTGATGGTGGAGCGTACCAGTAGGCATTTAATTTTTTACCTTCAAAATGGTAGTAATCCATCTTTTTATACCCTTGGTGCAAGAAAATCTTTTCAAAAGAAGCAATCCCTAAATGTGGTACTCCTAAGGTTCGGAAGGCGATATGGTCATTTATTATCTCATCTTGATCTCTTACTACACCTAATGAAATTAAAGAGTTGGTGATCTTTTTAACTGCAGGAACATCTTTTGCATAGCGATCAAACAGCATATTCAGAAAGATATCCAATGGTTTTTGCGTTTCAAAATTCATTTGTCAATGTTTTATTTTATTGAGGTTCATCCATCATCTTAACCAAATATGCCTATATTTATCATAAGTAAACGATACATATTAATTAAGTAATGATAAGTATAGCTAATCAATTAGAAATGCGACACCTTAATTATTTTAAGGTACTAGCCACTGAATTACATTACCGAAGAGCATCAGAGCTATTATATATATCACAATCTGCATTGAGCCAGCAAATTAAGCAACTTGAGCAGATTCTTAAAGTAACCCTATTTGACAGGAGCAATAAAAAAGTAGTCCTAACAGATGCTGGCAAATTATTTTATCGAGATGTACAACAGATTATAAATAAAGTGGAGACAGCAGTTATCCATATAAAATTGTATAAGGAAGGAAATACAGGTCAAATTGGTATTGGCTTTGTTGCTTCAGCCATGGAGTCTGTTTTACCTGAATTACTAAAAAAATTCAATTCAGATTGTCCAAATATCAAATTTAAACTGGATGAACTTAGTAATAGTGATCAACTCATTGCCTTACAAAATGAGGCAATAGATCTCGGCTTTATGCGGAGCAATCACCTTCCTGAAGGATTTACAAGTCAAAAGGTTTATACAGAAACCTTCTCTGTTGTACTCCCTGCCACTCATCCTCTGGCTTCCTCAAAATTTAAAAACATAGGGCAACTGAAAGATGAGTTTTTCATATTGTTCCCTAATGAGCAAAGCCAATTTTATTATCAGCAGATTCTGAATTTATGTGCAGATCAAGGCTTTACTCCTAAAGTAGCACACCGATCTATCCATGCACCAACGATTTTCCGTTTGGTAGAAAACGGCATGGGACTTAGCATTATACCTACCTCATTGGCATCTGGTCATCATCCAAATATTAAGTTCATCGAACTTAAAGGCATACCTCAACAAACATCACTATATGCCGTTTGGAAAAAGGAAAATAACAATCCAGCATTTCCCTATTTATTAGAAATGCTACCTAATGAAGGTTTTTAGCCTGGAAACAAAAAAAGAGGACGTATCAGAATTGAAGTGAACCCCAAAAGTTGGACAAAAACTTTTGGGGTTCACTATTTATGGCAAAACACACATTTGAGGAGAAACTAGATATAGTTTCTCAAGTAAAAAACGGGAAGCCGATACTACGCATATCCCGCGAACGGCATATAGTCGAAAGGATGATATTGGAATGGGTTCGGAAATATGATCTTTATGGTGAAAGTGGGCTACTCAAACAACCTAATGTCCGGGGCACACCTGATTTCAAGGAAGAAATTGTAAGGATTGTTCTAGAGAAAAAGGTACCTTTAGTACAAGTTGTTCTGCAATATGGAGTAAGTAAAACCGCTTTAGAACGCTGGGTAAGATCAGTACGAGTTGAGGGTTATGGCGTACTACACCAACAAAAAAATCGTGAACGACTACCCAAAGACATGAGTAGATCAAAGAAGCATGAGCCTGAAACAGAATTAGAAAAACTCCAGGCAGAGAATGCTCGTTTGCGAGCCGAGAACGCACTATTAAAAAAAGTCACGGCCTTAGTCAAGGAAAGAGAAGCCCGCGAACACATGAGTGGGCAAAAGCCATCGAAGAACTAAGGCCTGCACATGATGTTGCAATTCTATTGGATTGCAAACAGATGGCTCGCTCGGTATTTTATTATCATCTCAAGCGCCTGAATAGTAGAGATAAATACAAGAATGAAAAGGAAGAGATTATACGCATATATCACTTGCATAAAGGCAGATATGGGTATCGACGGGTAACGGCCGAAATGAAGAACTTGGGTTATCATATCAATCATAAGACTGTTCAAAAATTAATGGGAACATTGAACCTAAAATGTAATATAAGGAAAGTTCGCTATCGCTCATACAAAGGTGAAGTTGGTAAAATTGCCGCCAATGTACTTGAAAGGAATTTCAAGGCAAGTTCCCCTAATCAGAAATGGGCTACAGATGTCACTCAGGTAAACATCAAAGGCGAGAAGATCTACCTATCACCAATACTTGACCTATTCAATGGAGAAGTTATCTCCTATAGTATCTCAAAAAGTCCGAATATGAAGATGATAGACGAAATGTTAGATAAGGCTTTTGACAAAGTAAAAGACACAAAGGGGCTTATTTTTCATTCTGATCAAGGCTGGCAATATCAGCATTATGGATATAGAAAGGCTTTAGAGAAACAAGGAATTATACAGAGCATGTCCAGGAAGGGAAATTGCTTAGATAATGCAGTGGCCGAAAACTTTTTTGGAATCTTAAAGACTGAGCTACTGTACTCACAAAGCTTTGAGACAGCAGATGAGTTTGTCCTTTCAGTAAAAGAATACATTCACTATTACAACAATAAAAGAATAAAAAACAGGCTAAATGGAAAGAGCCCGGTGGAATACCGAGCTCTCGTACAAAAAACTTAATTTTGTTAATC
>NZ_JBEHBV010000014.1:0-41979 GCF_040203335.1 Pedobacter sp. ASV1-7
GTGGCTGATGAGGCTTTGGGCCATTTTTCTTTCGTTAGCTGATATTTATACTCATCTACTGTACTGCCGTCTACTGTTACATCATTTTGGGTAAGCGTAATAATAATTTTATCAAAATCAAGACCTGAGGATGGTAGCTTTACAGGCTTAATCAGGATTGGTACATTAGTTTTATGATTATAGCTGTATTGTTTTATCGCTTGTATTGTAACTGGTGATGACCATTTACCTTTAAAAACCAAGACAAAGTTCTTTTTCCTATAATCCATTTTTGCTTCGAGATATTGGAATTTAAAACGGGCAATTGAATCAGATTTATTTAAAGGTTTGAGTATAGCTACAGGAAAATCAATGGTTGCAGTCGAGTCCAGACTCAGGTTGAAGCGAGGGTTAAAGTGATCATCTATTTTGGCTTTCATACCACCCTGAAAAAACCTGGTGACTGCATAGAAACGTTCAATTTTTTCCATGGTTTTTACAGAATCCTTTTGTTCAATGAACGTTTTGTATATGGGGTTAATGCGTTTTAAACCGAATGTCTGAATGTAGTATTTAAGATATTGGTTGATATCTGCATATGCCTTTTCAGGAACTATAATGTTGGTTTTCATCTTTTTGTTCACCATTTCATTAAAGATCTTCAGTTTTTCAATTGATCCGTCTGACTCGATTTCATAATTTAGTGTATTGGCTATCATTTGACCCGGTGATAGTTTGAGCATTTTATAAGCTATATAGAAAAAGTCTTCGTTTGTCTGTGGAAGTTCATCGTAGCGCACTTTGCCGAGATAAGATCTTATTTGCTGCGTGAACAGTACACTGATTTTTTGAGAACGTGCGCTTGGTGGCGGAAGTGTTGCAAAGTTTAGCTGCATTCCATTAGTGCCATCAAGCGGCACCAGAACAGGATTTCTTCCACGAAGAGAAAAACTCAGAAAGTTGTTATCTCCATAAGTTGATGTACTATACTGCAAATTCGCAATGTATAAAGGGCTGATAGATTTCTTAATCCACTCTTCTACTTTAGTCATGTCGCAAGGCATTTCGGTACAACTGGATAGATTGAAAAGTAAGTCTAAAGTGTTTTGAGCTGATGCTTTTGCTCCACAGATAATAATTAAAATCAGTACAAAGAGCGTTCTTCTAATTTTCATAGTTCAAATCTAAAGAAAAACAAGTGTTAATTTTTATGATAGAAACTTGATATTCCATTTTGGAACATCAAGTTGGGATGGAATGTGTCGTTAAACCTTCAATCCTGCAATGTTATAAAAACTCATTCCAATTTGTCTGTACTTAACAGTAAGGTCGTCTAGCGCAATGGAATTGAATTCTTTGCATCTATACCTATAGCTTTACTTTTTGAAGAAGTCATGGTAGTGGAGAATCCCCAAATTCAGCAGACACTGTCTTTTGAATCTGGGGATAGCTATTTACACTTGAATATCCATGTACGATATACCTAGTTTTCTTTTTTATTGTCTTTTCCTGTTTTATGAGTGCTATAAAAATCGCCTTTGATCCATTGGACTTTGCCGACGTCTCTCATATTTGGGGCAATGATATAGGCACCAGTTTGTGAATCCAGAATTACTATTCCGCTTTCGTTCATGACGGTTTTAAATTTGCCCTCATTTTCATCACCGTTGTTTTTGAAACTTATGAGAGAGATGAGCAAAGCTGCGCTGAAGAATCCAAGGATGGTGGACTTTAGATCTAATGTAATTTTCATAGTTTATAAATTAGGTTTTATATGTGTGTTTTAACCAATTTATAAAAATAAACGTTCCAAACCACGATTGATTTGTATCATTAATGATAAGTTTAAATCAACGGTTTGGATGGGTTTTTCCGTTCTGGTTTTAATAACAGGATTTTGAAGTATTCTAGTATAGTTGATTAAAGCAAATCTGCTTTTATAGTTTTCACAGGATTACCTCGTTCAAGAGCATTATGTTCTTGCCATTGGCTATGTTGTTTCTCCATTAGCTGCTCTGTCTGCCAAACCAATAGTTTGGCCTCAAGCCTGGCCATACAAAGTTTCTTATTTTCAAGTTGCGATCGCGTATCCATTGCCATTACCTGTATTCCGGATGGTAGGTGTGTACCTCTTACAGCTGTCTCTACTTTGTTTACATTCTGACCACCAGGCCCGGAAGAACGACAAGTTTCCAGCTTAACATCTTTGGGATTCCAAGCTATCAAATCCTGAATATTGAAGGCTGCTACACCAACAAACCAGTTTTTACGTTTATGGTACCTTCTATACGGGCTTTGTGCTATCCATTGTATAGTGCCAGCCCATTCGGCTATAAAAGTATCCAGACTATTCCCTGTGGCCATCATTGTTGCAGACAATAAGGTTCTGTTTAATTCAGCAGGTTTATTTTCCAACACCTGTAATTCAATGCCTTGCTGTTTAGCTTGTTTCATCATCAGGCTTTGCACGCAAGCTACAACCCGGCAGCATTCTGCCGGGCCTTTACCTGAAGTGATTTGTATCATCATCTTTTTCATACTTAATCCTTATTCATTCTTACGATCCTAGGAAAAAACTTGCCATGAATATCAACCAACTCTTGTTGAGCAGTAATTACAGCTTCAATGTCCTTGTATGCTAAAGGATTCTCTTCGACTGTTCCTCCAATTAAGCTGACGCCTGCATTGGCAAGCAACTTTTTCATGGCAGAAACCGTCATACTGTCTTTTGCTTTTTGCCGGCTCATGGAACGACCTGCCCCGTGCGAAGCGGAGTATAAGGCTTCTGGCGAACCTTTCCCTGATACAAGGTATGCTGGGGTAGTCATACTGCCCGGAATAATACCCAGCTCGTTACGATGTGCTGGTGTTGCGCCCTTACGGTGAAGAATAACCTCTCTACCATCAGATAGTTTGTCCTTCCATGCAAAATTATGGTGGTTCTCTACAACATGTATAGCAGTTAATCCTAATGCACTTAACAAGTTGGCATGTATACGCTCATGGCAGGCTTTTGCGTAATCGCCTGCTAAGGTCATGGTAAGCCAATATTCCTGTCCGGCCTCACTGTTCATATCCAACCAGGCCAATTGTTGTGCATGGCGGGGAAGTTTGCAAGTGTTCATGGCTATCTGGGTATAATGTCTTGCAATAGCAGATCCCAAACCCCTGCTTCCTGAATGGGATAATAAAGCCACATACTTTTTAGCAGGCAACCCCAAGGTGTTATCGGATAGCATTTCAATCTCACCGAACTCTACAAAGTGGTTTCCATTGCCAGAAGTTCCTAATTGTCTTACGGCCTTTCCCCGTAAAGGTTTTAGAAAAGGAATTTCATTAAATATAGGACTATCCAAAACTTCGTGTTCCTGTCTTATTTCCAGTCCACCTTCCATACCGAAATGGGTATGGTCTTTTAAAGCCTGTTTAATCTGGTATTCAAACCGCTTTATAAAACCATCACTCTCATCAATAATAGAGAGTGCCATACGACAACCAATATCCATTCCAACAGCGTAGGGGATTACCGCATTGTCGGTAGCCAACACACCACCAATAGGTAAGCCAAAGCCCATATGTGCGTCCGGCATTAATGCGCCCTGTACACTGATTGGTAACAGGTTGGCCAACTCCATTTGCTGTTTAGCTGATGATTCGATATGTTTAGCACCATAGGTTTTACAAAATACAGGTTCATCTCTCAACTCATAAGTTTTGAAAGATGGTGTATTGATCTTACCTATAATTTTTTCGGCTATTTTAGCCGTTAATTCATTATCCAGAAATGCTTCTGGATCGTTTTTTATATTTACCAACAGATCCAGCAACTGCTGTTTACTGTGGTGTTTGAAATTTTTAGAAGTTATGCCAATAACGAGGCTTCGCAGCTGATCATTGTGATAACCAATTTTACTTAAATCTTTTGTTCTTAAATTGCCCATGTGGGTTATAATTTCTGATTCGGGATAAGCTTTTTAAGTGCATATCCAGATATGTTATCCATTTTAATATTGATTTTTTGATTTCGATTCGTCCTTGAGAAGGATATACCCATTTTAAACAGGCTCATTGAGATTCAATGAATTTGAACAGGCAAAATAAGTCATGAGGTTACAATAGTAACTGACAACGTATTCAATAAAACACAGTGTTTGCCTGCCTAATTAGGCAATGAGCGAAAGGGGCGATATGTAGATTTGCTCTGTCATGATTCCTTGATATTTATTGTTAACAGATCAGGAATTAGGTGCAAATATAGAGAAATTCTTTTGATCCTTAATGCCATTTGAGAATAATACTTTATACTTACGTTGCAGAAATTTTTATAGTTGTTATCGGGGGGGATATTTTGGTTGTTACTTTTTTTAATTGAATTTTATCCAATATGACAGTTGATAATAAACTTAAAATCCTATTTGGAATTACATCTATGGTACTTTTGTTTACCTTGATTATAAAACTGAATTATGTTCCGGGAGGAATGATTTTATCGGGACTTTTTTTAGGAGGGATGTTGCTAATAGGAATTCTAATGGGATGTTTTGTATTAACGAGCATTTTAAAACTAGTATTTAAATACAACTCTTTTCTAACTTTATTTTCAATAGTGACAACGATTTCATTTTTGATCTTTCATTATAAATTGTACTCTCCAACGTTGAAAATAATTGTCCCAAATGGTTATAAGGGTGAAATTAGCTTAGTTCGTTCTAATATTGAAGAAAATATTTTAGTAGTAGATAGTAATGGGATTGGTTACTTAAATGAATGGACATTTAAAAAAATATATACTAAGCCAATTGTTGAACAGGTAAACGGAAAAAAACTTGAGAGCGAACTTGTTTGGTATAATTCATCAACTTTCTGGTCCTATGGAAGGACTTGTTGTCTTCATGGAAAGCACATCGAAAGTAAAAGTTTTAAGATAGTACCTGCAAATAATGATCCTGATAGATATTATCCAGCTGAGAGTTTAATAGAATTAGTTGATGAAAAACTTGTCGTCTTTTTTAATAGTAGTATCCCTCATTAAGGATTTCCTGACTTATCTGGCCGTAAGATAATTGAGTTTGACACTTTTCATTCTAACAGTTATTCTTTGCGAATAGAAGTTACGATTTTTCGCCTTTTATACAGTCCAATATTTTGGAAGGGTTACAGATCTCCGATAGTGTGTATGTAGGAAGGGTATCTATTGCACCAAAAAGTACTAATCACTTTTTATTTTACATCAATTATAAGACGGATAGAATTCATTTCATAACCCAAGTCAAGGAGTTTGTTTAAAACAAAGAGTTGTTTTGTACTTCAACATTTTAATAGGCAAATTCATGAAGCAAGCAGGAATAACCGTTTTATTTTTACTGTTTTTCTACTCAAACTCCTTTTCCCAGAGTATCAGTCAAACGATAAGGGGAGTCATAACTGATCAGGATAGCAAGTATCCCATAGCAGGCGCGACAGTTGCAATAGCAGGCAGCAATCCTCTAAAAGCGACAATAACAGATAAAGAAGGTAATTTTAGATTCGATCATATACAGGTCGGCAGAGTTACATTACAGATATCTAACGTGGGCTACGAAAAAATAATCCTTCCAAATATTGTTGTCAATTCAGGCAAAGAGGTTGTACTCAATGTCACCATGCAGGAAGCCGTAGCACAATTGAAAGATGTAGTGCTCACGTTTGATAAAAATAAAGCACAAGCTTTGAACGATATGGCTATTGTAAGTGGGCGGTCTATTTCTCCGGAGCAAACCAACCGATATGCAGGTGGTTTTAATGATCCCTCCAGAATATTATCTAATTTTGCTGGAGTAACCAGTTCGCAGGACGGGAGTAATGATATTATTGTAAGAGGTAATTCTCCAAAATATATTCAATGGCGATTGGAAGGTATCCAAATTACAAATCCTAACCACTTTTCCGATCAAAGTGCGGTGAGTGGCTCAATAAGTGCACTCAATAACAACTTGTTGGCGACCTCCGATTTCTATACTGGGGCATTTTCTGCTGAGTATGGAGATGTGTTGTCGGGTGTATATGATGTAAAGCTCAGAGAGGGGAATAATGAAAGGTTTGAGTCGACATTCGGGTTTGGTGTGATTGGTACAGAATTAACCGTTGAGGGTCCTTTTAAAAAAGGATATAAAGGCTCTTATTTACTTAATTATCGTTATTCTACCGTATCATTAATCAGTAATCTTGGCTTGTTCGATGATTTAAATGGCACCTTAAATTTTCAGGATGCAGCTTTCAAAGTAGTATTGCCCACAAGAAGTATGGGGCTATTTTCATTTTTTGGACTAGGGGGCTTTAGTAACTTTCTTTTTAAAGATGTTTCACCAGCATTGTGGCAAGCGCCCGGCAAAAGATTTATACAGAATAAAACAGGGGAGGATTATAAAAAAGGTTCTGGCTTACTCAATTTAGGAATGAACCATAGATTAACCCTCAATAAGAATAGCCACATTAATACAGCATTGGCGTTTTCAAGTGAGGGAATTAAAGATGAGGTTTTTGAGAACTTTTTACTTAGGGCCTCCAACAATAGTGGGGGACTGAACAGAGACTCGGTTGTAAATGATGTATTAAATTTCGACGGAAAGTTAATCAAGTCAACCTACAGGGGTGAGATCACTTATAACAATAAAATCAACTCAAAATATAAACTTCAGCTCGGTACAAAATATGCTTTGCACAATTATGATTTTACACAAAGCATGCTCCAGGACAGCAGTTCTACTAGATTTACGATGATTAATGTGAATGAAAATGTAAGTACAGTTAGAAATTTTGTGAGCATAAAATATAGATTAAATCGCAACATTACAACTGTATTTGGTGTGCAGAATATGAATGTTTTATTGAATAAAAAGAGCACCATTGAACCACGGGCAGCTATCAATTGGCAACTTACCAATAACAGTTCAATAAGCGGTGGATATGGTAAACACAGTACCATGGAGAGTATCCATCACTACTTTACAAAAGTAAAACTACCAAATGGCAACACTATAGAACCAAATAGAGACTTAGATCTATTAAAGGCCCATCATTTTACTCTTGGGTACGAAAAGCGACTCAATAAGAATATGCTGTTAAAAATGGAAACCTACTATCAGCGCCTCTATAACTTGCCAGTAGCAAATTCAGACACCAGCATCTTTGCTACAATTAACGAAGGACTCGATTTTCAATACCTTGATTTGGTTAACAAAGGAAGCGGAGAAAACTATGGTATTGAATTTACGTTGGAGCGTTTCTTTAATAAAAATTATTATTACCTCATTAATGCATCTGTTTATAATTCAACCTATAAAGCCCTTGATGGGATTGAAAGAAATACTAGATTTAATGGAAATTACTTAATTAACGTGCTTTTTGGTAAAGACTTTACCAAACTTGGTAAAAAGCAAAACAAGACGCTTAGCTTTAACAGTAGAGTGTTTTTTGGAGGAGGTAAAAAAATAATTCCCTTACTCAGGGGTGCCGATGGTAACTTGGCTGTAGATCCTGCTACTAACAGGTTTTATGACTATAGTAAGGCATATCAGCGGGACATAGAAGATATTTACCAAATAACAGTTTCTTTTAGTTATAAAATTAACAGGCCAAAGGCAACACATGAAATTTTTCTTAACGTAGATAATATTACGAATAATAGAGGTCGCCTAACTGAGTTTTATGATCCTGGCAAATCTGGTTCGATAGATTACATGCGCCAAACTGCCGCTTTTCCTAATTTGATGTATAGGGTTTATTTTTAATAGAGATATTTATGACTATGATGAAAGCAGCAATAAGATATCAGTACTGCAATCCGGAGCAGTTGAGAATTACAACAGTGCCTATCCCGTCACCCTTCGATGATGAGATCTTAGTGAAGGTAAAAGCGACAACCGTAAACCGTACTGACTGCGGAGTGCTAACGGGAAAACCCTGGCTGATCAGGTGTTTTATTGGTTTGTTCAAGCCAGCCCTGCCTGTTACGGGAACAGATTTTTCTGGCATTGTTGTGGCCAGAGGAGTCAATGTAAGCCAATTTGATATTGGAGACAATGTGTACGGTTTTTTTGACCAGGGCCTAAGTTCACAGGCAGAATATGTAGCTGTGCCAGTTAAGAAAGCGATTTTTAAGAAACCTGAAAACTTTACCTACGAACAAGCAGCAGCCAGTTTGGAAGGGGCTCATTATGCATTTTATTTTCTAAGTAAAATGAAGTTGAAAGCAGGAGATAATGTGCTAATAAATGGGGGTACTGGTGCCATTGGCAATGCTGCAGTACAATTTTTAAAGTATTTCAAAATGCGGGTTACCGTAACCTGCGAAACTGATTATACGGAGTTGTTGAAATTGCAGGGTGCTGACCGGGTGATTGATTATAAAAAGGAAGATTTCACAAAGCTTGATGAGCAGTTTGACTATGTTTTTGATGCAGTAGGGAAAAGTACCTTTGCACAATGCAAGCCGCTGCTTAAACCAAACGGAATTTACATATCATCTGAACTGGGCCCTAACTGGCAAAACCCGCTGCTCGCATTGGTATCTCCTTTTATGTCCGGCAAAAAAGTAAAATTCCCTATCCCTTTATCCGCGCATCGAAGTCTCAGGTTCATTGATGAGCGCATTAAAAGCGGAGAATTTAAGCCTTTAATAGACAGAAAGTATAGATTAGACGACATTGCAGAAGCTTACAACTATGTTTTGAGCGGAAAAAAAAAGGGCAATGTAATCATTACTTTCGATCAGTGATTTTAAATAGGATTTTCATTTATAGGTATTGAGATATTTCAGAATTATCGTAAATTTATTTTTATGATGAATCTTGATAATGATGTAACGTCTTCTGGTCAATTGGATCCTGACTTTGAGGTTTTGGAGATCATGAAATCGTTAGTAAGCTCCAACAGAAATACCCAGGAGGAAAAAGATTTTTTTGCTGAAAACATTCCTGTTAAAAGATTAAAAAAGGGAACGCTCCTGCTAAAAGAAGGACAAATACTCAAATCATCTTACCATCTGTTTAAGGGTTGTATCAGAGAATTCTACTGTAAGGATGGTGAAGAAAAAACGGTGGCCTTTTACACTGTTGGCGACAGTCTATATGATGGTGGACATAGATTGAATCAGACCCCAAGCAATGTTACCTGGGAATGTGTTTGCGAATGTATCATTTCAGTGTTCTCGTTTGAAGTAGAAAAGGAAATGTACAGCCGATTTCCAAGACTGGAATCTCTTTGCAGAATAGAGACTGAAAAGCAGTATTCCAGTTATAAAAATACGGTAAATAACTACCTTTCTTCCAGCCCTGAGGAGCGTTACGAAAACCTGATAAAAACCAAACCTGAACTTTTTCAATTTGTCCCGCTTTATCATATTGCAAGTTATTTAGGTGTCAAGCCCGAATCTTTAAGCCGGATCAGGGGCCGGTTACGTTCATCGGCATCATCCAAGGTGTAGCCTGTTCCTTGCGTAATTTCATTGATCAAATCATTTCTTAACCGAAGTCAAGAAGTTTGCTATTTCAGGGGTTTACTTTTGCATAGTAAACAAAAAATCCTATTATGAAAAAGTTAACTATTGTATTCCTTACAGTGCTCACGATTTTAGTATCTTGTAAAAAAGATAAAGACAAGACTCCAGTTCCAAAATCACGAACGCTCAGTTATGAGGTGGCGGGTAATTTTACCGGTACGTTTTTCATATCCTACACCACAGCATCGGGTGGTACGACTAATAATCAGATAACAGCCTTACCCTGGAAGAAAGAAATTACTTATGCCGACAACGTTACAGCGGCTATCATTGCGTTAACTGGAAATGGTGGAACGGCAGGACAGAAGGTTACTTTGGTTATAAAAAGAGGCGGGACCCAGGTAGGGACGCCTATTGAGGTAGTAGCCAATAGCTTCGGAGCTTTTTCGGAAGGAGCACCGGTTATCGTTTTCTGAAGCCTTTGAAACTGATAAATGATTTTGCCCACTTAAGCAAGGCAGATTTATTAAGACCCCCTTCAAGTGAAAATCTGAAGGGGTCTGGAAAACTAAGATAAAAGCTAATGCTTCTTTTTATCGAATAGGAAAGTTAGTTGAAGAAAGTAAAAAGTAAAAACCAGAAGACTTGGAATCTATTAACACTCAAAACTACTCATTGTCATTAATAGAGTTTTACGGGAAACCGTAAGTTGCAAATCCCTTGGATATTTGTTTGCCAGATCTTCCTGGAGTTAAATTTATACCTATTGTAGTTTTCGCTGAAGATGCAACGATCAAGGTCAAATCAGTTTCGCACGTAGTATAGTGTGCTATTAGTTATGCATTAATCACAACCGCAAGAAGTGCAGAAAGAAGATTGATGATAAAAGGTTGTAGAGCATTATTGACTTATTTTTGAATTAATTTAGACAGAAAAATATCGCTAGAATCATTATAACTGCGAATAATAAACCGATTATTCCGGAATAAATATTAATTACAGAATCCTTTTGATGACTAAGTTTTCTTGAAAGTATCTTCTTACTTATTAAAAATCCAAGCGCGATGAATATGAATATAACTATAAGGAAAGATCTGAGATCAATGTTTACAAAGGCTGATAAGGTATAAGACATGTACTAATGAATTTAATTGTTGATTTCAGACTATTTTTTTTCTTTTATTTATGGAGTAGCATTAAGCTACCGTTCAATTTCACATAGAGCTTTTGTTAACCATTCGTTTGATTTTCTGAACTTTCTTTAATAATGAGTTTGGTTAAAACCTTACTGTTTGTTAATAGTAAATAGCCAATAACAACCTTTATGAAATAATATATTAACCAAGCTGTTTCATTATACGGTGTTAATTGATTTTTTAGCCGATAGTATTCAAATAGTCTTGAACAAAAATTAGGTAAACTTTCGATAAGGATTAAACTACCAATTACAATTATAGCAATTGTAATTACTGTTGTACTTTTCATATTTAAATCAATCCTGTTTTCATTAAAACTGTTCTCAAGTTTTAGTTTTTCAATAATGTAATCCGTTTTAAATAGAAATAGTCGAATGATTAAAATATAAATAGCTATTACGCCAAAAAGTGTTAACCAGAGCATTAATAAACCGTCAATATTTAATTCGCCATTTATAAAAGAGATGGCTGATAAAAATTGTGGAATTATTGATATACAACTAAACAAAAGCCATAAGCCTATAATCTTTATAACTATTTTCCAGAATGTGTTAATGAGCATTTTTTAATGGTTAATTGGGTTGGTGTTTTTTCTAAATTTATATTGTTGCTGCTATATAGCTCGTTGTGCGAGCAGATATGCCGGCCTTGTTGTTATAGCAGCGTTATGCATTCATCACAACCGCAAAATTGCAGGAAGAAGATTGATGGTAAAAGATTGTAAAGCAGTATTGACTTGAGAAGGTATTTCATGATTGAGTAGCGTTTAGTTTATCTGGTTATCTCAAAGTTTAAAATTTTATTCCATAATAACAATGGTTAATTTGGAATAATGGGAATAAATCCATTTAAGTGGATTTTTATAGGCTTGATTTAATGTATTTTGTGCAATAAAATAGTTGCGGGGGAATGAGTAGGAGAGTTAATGATGTTTGACATTGGATTGTAACAGATGTATGACTGAAACTGCTCTACGACTGCTTTAATACTGGTTTTTACTGCAAAAGCAGTAGCAGAGCAGTAGCTGACCAGTATCTGACCAGTAACTGAGCAGTAGTTGGTATACACCAAACTGCATAAATTAATCCTGTTTTTTACGCTATTTTCCTTCAATACGCTTATTTTTATGCTATGAATTTACGCATCTCTATTTTAATGCTTTTTATGTCTTTGGCATCTCTATGTTACGGTCAGAATCTGGATACTGTTTATTTCGATGCAGACTGGAAAACTACGATAAAAGCCAATGCCTCTTACTATCGAATAGTAAAGTTAGTTGAACAAAGTAAAAAGTATGAAGTTACCGATTTCTATATGTCCGGAAAGATTCAAATGACAGGTACTTTTTCTTCTATGTCACCCGAAATAAAGGATGGTATTTTTACGTGGTATAAAGATGATAAAAAGATAAATGAAATCATTTACGAGCAAGGGAAGGCGAGATCGAGAGCTTATTTTCTAGACGATGGCAGTCCTGATACTACCGTTAGAATATTTGGTTCAAATCCTGGAGAAGAGAGGCCTGAATATCCGGGAGGCATAAATAAGCTCTACAAGTATATAAGTAAGAGTTTTAATTATCCTCAGTCCTTGCTTAAACCCAGGCTTGTCGGCAAAATTATTCTTTCTTTTGTGGTTGAGAAAGATGGAAGTATTGGGGATGTGTATGTTAAACAATCTTTCCATCCATTACTGGATGCAGAAGCTATTAGGGTTGTTGAAAATATGAAAAATTGGAAACCAGGTCGTAAAGACGGCGAGCCGGTAAGGGTTGTGTATGAATTACCACTTGGCATGAAATAACAATGTGGGTGAATAGAACCACTCTATCGCAAAGAAAACATTAAAAACTGTATTCAGTTCAGGATTCCACCGGATACTGCTATATGATAAAGTGGTCCATGCAGGATTATTACATCAGCAAAATTATCTGGGAAGTCTAAATTTCGAGCCTCTCCTAAATAGACAGAATATTTATTTTTTAGTTTATTAGCTCTATCCTGAGCTATTCGAATATGTTTAAGTACTGGTTCAATTAAGTACACGTCATGAGCTTTTTTTGCAAGCCATTCTGAATATTTACCTGTTCCTCCTCCGACATCAATTATTTTAGAAGAAGTGGACGGAACATATTTTTCAATTAGTGATTTAATTCTTTCGAATTCAAATACTCCCATACCTTTGTTCAATCTGGTTTCTTCGGATGCTTTATTATAAAAGAGTTCTATATCCCTACTTATTAACTGTTTGCTATTCATCTTGAATATTTTTGCACTTCACCAGATTGCATGAGATACTTATCGTTTTTTAGCTTAAAGATGTAGTCTTTAAGGAAGATTCGGATAATATGTTAGATATAGAATAACAGGCTGTAAAGATAGAAATTAAGAATGAATTTGTACAAAGAGTTCTGGCTACAGTTGCAGATACGGTTTTGGATTTCCTAAAAAGCCATCCTCATGCATCTGTATTTGCAAGAGGTAGCACGACATCTCGCACGAGACTATATCAAATGAATATTTCTGCATTCTGGAGAGAAATTTCAGACGCATCCTTTATTGTAAAGGGATACCTAACATTTCAAGTACTTGAAAAAATCAAAAGACATGATAATACACCTCCTATGCCTCTCTTAGAAGCACACTTGGGAGGTTTTCTCTTTTTATATGAGGTTAGCTTTTGCGTAATCGCCTGCCAAGGTCATGGTAAGCCAATATTCCTGTCCGGCCTCACTGTTCATATCCAACCAGGCCAATTGTTGTGCGTGGTCTATTGCAATCTTTTATTTATCTTTATTATTAAATTTAAAATGAAATTGCAGTTCAGCTCATACATACCCCATATCGCTTTGCAACCTTATGTTGAAGCAATTGGCTATGCCCATATGCAAACGGGAAATGGAGAAGAGCAACAACGTATCGACCTTTTTCCGACAGGTTATAGTGTACTAAACTTTACGCTTTGTGAACCGTGTCGTCTGGTTGATACCGGAAAGTCTAAAAATCTTGACCGTTTCAATTTTGCCGGGCAAATGAGTAAACATCAATTTCTGGTCGCTTCCAAAATTTCAATGGTATTTGTGTTGTTTCGTCCGTATGGAGCCTATCGTTTATTGGGTATTCCTCAAAATTCACTTAAAAATGAATGTCCGCCGTTAAGTTCTTTATTAGGTTCTCAGATTATTGAATTGACCAATAGAATGGAAGATCAGGCAGACAACCATTTGGCAGTTCTTCAGCTTCTGCAAGAATGGCTTTTGAAGCAGCTGGATCAAAATTCCAACAGACCGACCGACAGGATTTCGTTTGTTTGCCAAAAAATAATGCAGCATAGGGGAGCTTTACCCATATTGGAACTCAACAGGTTAAGTTGTATGTCAAAACGTTCTATGGAACAGCATTTCAAAGAGCAGGTCGGGCTTTCCCCAAAAACATTCAGCCGAATTATCCGTTTCAATCTGGTCTATAAACAGATTCAAAATATGCAACACGGCGATTGGATGAACATCGTAGAACATTTTGATTATTTTGACCAGTCTCATTTTATACACGAATTCCGAAATTTCTTCGGTTATACACCTTCTCAAAATCATCTGAGTACCCAAAATATTTCCCGCCAAGTTAGTTCTATTATATTTGACTAACTTATTGAACCCTATGATGGTATAGCGAAAATTTGCGTTTTTTTACAATGGGCAATGTCTCTTTTACAGTTTCTTTGTATTGTAATGAGCTTCGTTTTGGACAATTGAACCTTTCGGACGGAGGCAAATATTTTTGTTATGAGAACTACTGTGATGTTATCTATCGCTGGAATGCTGATGCTTCCGAATGCTGGCGATGCCCAGATTTTAAAAAAGTTGGAAAAGAAAGTAGAACGCAAGGTCAATCAGCGCATCGAGCGAACGACCGACAAAGCCATCGACAAAGGACTGGACAAAGTCGAAGGTTCGGTAAAAGAAAGCGCAAAAAGTAAAAAAGCCGAAAAAACGAATTCGCCAATCTCCCCAACTATGGGAAGCACCGGAAATTATGCTTCCTCGAAATTCGATTTCGTTCCGGGCGACAAAATCCTGTTTTATGATGACTTCGAGCAAGATGCAATCGGGGATTTTCCTGTAAGATGGAATACCAATGGAAGTGGTGAAATCGTTACCCTTAAAAGTCAGGACGGAAAATGGTTGAAAGTACCGGACAATACCATAAGTTTCCCCGAAACAAACGGCAAGCTACCACAAAATTTCACTATCGAATTTGATTTGCTATATCCTGTATCTGGACAAAGACCACCCGTTACGTTTGGGTTTTCGGAAGTAAGCAACCCGGCGAAAAATACCATACAGCACAAAAATATTTTCTATTTTCTTATTCCGACTTCTGTAAAGCAGTTCATTGGCTATTCTAGCAGTTTGTATTCGGGCCGGGAAAACACGATGGAATGGGCGGTAGATAAAATGAAAGGCAAGAAAATCAGAGCCAGTATTGCCGTAAATGGAAACCGCATTCGGTTGTATATGGACGAGCAGAAGGTATTCGACTTGCCTAAAGGATTTGACAATAACGCCTATCGCAACAACTTTCATTTCAGGGCATCGCCTCTGATCCCAAAACCTACAGATGCTTTCTACATCAGTAACCTGCGAATCGCCGAAACAGGCAAAGACGCAAGAAGCACCCTGCTGAAAGAAGGAAAGTACAGTACCTCCGGAATTTATTTTGCCACTGGCTCGGCACAGATAAAACCTGAATCGCACGGTGTTATCAAAGAAATAGCCGATGTATTGAAAGAAAACGGTGATATAAAGATTGAAATCATCGGACATACTGATAATGTCGGAACCGACCCTTCTAACCAGAAACTTTCGGAACAAAGAGCCGAAGCAGTAAAGACCTACCTCAGCAAGAATTTAAAAATCGTTGAAGACAGAATTTCAGTTTCAGGGAAAGGAGCAAGCGAACCAGTAGCCGATAATTCTACCACGGAAGGAAAATCGAAAAACCGAAGAGTGGTTTTTGTTAAGAAATAAGTATAAACCCAAATTTTTCATCAAATAATTATCAATCAATGAAAACCCAGCAATTTGGTTAAAGAAACGAAAATCATGAGATATTTTTTAATAGCCTGCTTCCTATTGCTTGTTCATTACACCAATGCACAGGAAAAGAAGAAAGTGGAAGTTTTCGAGCAACCTGAAAAAGCCAAACCTTTTCATCCGAACGACAAAATCTGTTTCGACTATAAAGTAATGTTTAAAGGAAGCTTTAGCGGAAGAGAAGCAACAGGATGTTTTTTCATCAATACAGAAATAGGTGCAGTTTTGGGTTTTGGATTTGATATTGCTGGAAAATCCGGCTGTAATTACGATTTTAACAATTCAAATTTTAATGCTTCCCTACAGACACTCAATGGAAACCTTTACCTCTATCACAATAGCAAAGAAAAAATTCCCGGCAAAAGCGGAGATGGTTTGCTGAAGCATTATGTACGAACCTCCAATACAGAACCGGGAAGTACGGAAAGAATTCTTACCGGAAAGAAGTTTTTCTATAAGGACGAATTTCGGGAGTTCTCCGGTGGCGAATATAAGGGAAGAAAATATATAACGGATGATGGTTTTGTGGTCTATATTCTCGTTGACGGTAATTTTCCGGAAACTTTTGAATCTTTTCAGTTTTTGGGTGCGTATGGAATTGGGTTTCTTGAAACCTCAAAGGGAACTTTCCTCATTTTAGGTTATGATGCGAATGGTAAAAGCCAATCGGAAACAGTTTCTTTCCAGAAAGTAGCAGGAAGCGAGTGCTTTTATGCGCCACAATTCAAAAAAGAAGAGATTACAAAGATTATCACCCATATTGGGGAGAATGAAACCGAATCTACTGAAATCGAAAAGAAAATAAGTAAAGCAAAAAAGCTTACCGAAACAGGTAAAAATCCCTGTGCTGCCTTAAAATTGAAATTTCATGGAGAAGAAAAACGGCAAAATGACCTGCAGAAAGAACAGTTTGAATATTTGAAAAATAAAAAAGTTAACCATCAGAAAAAACAGGATATGCAATCCGCATACGGAAAATATGATCCTTTTTCGACGTTCAAAACACATAGGATGGAAGCACAATACAAGTTTTGCGACCTACTAGAAAACATCATAAAAGAACGCTATAAAAAGGACTCGGAAAAAGCGAAGGCAATTGAGAAAAAAAACTGTCTTGAAGGTAAAATCATTGAACTTGAAAAACTTGAAGCAAAATGGGAAGCGGCAAAAAACAATTATCGGAATAACAATACAGGACTTCAGCAAGAACAGCGAAGAATAATGATGGAAACTGTTGAAGTCATGAAAAAATACAAATGTGGTTAAGTTTTTCTCTGCTAATATTAGTTGTAATGCAATAAACATACACTATTGGCAAAAATATTCTAATGGGTAATGACGTTCCGGAGTTTATATGGTTCAAATCCGAAGGGGTTGAATTATGATTTTGTTGCTGATGGGGCAGTTGATAGCAATTTCATGTAAAACCTATAATAGATAGAAAGTTATTACTAGTGATTTTTTATAATTGAATTATGTCGTTTTTGCTTCCAATGTACGTCTATATTCGCTGGGCGACATACCTTTTATACGCTTAAATTGCCTATTGAAGTTAGCTAAGCTGTTAAAGCCGCATTCATAGGCTATAGACACAACATTATGATCCCTTTGTGCTAGTAATTTGCAAACATGACCAATGCGGATTGTATTAAGATATTCTATAAATGTCATTCTATAATGCTCTTTAAAGAAATTACAGAAGGTAGTAGTTGCCATACTAGCTTGCGATGCAACCTCATTCAGCGTAATTTCTCGTTGAAAATTGCGAAGTATATAATCTGTAATTTTACCATATCTGTCTGAGTAAAATTCTTTTGTGTTTTTCATATAAGTAGGACTAGCCAATGGCTCGTATTCACTGGAATGACCAAGAATATCAAAAATGGAAAATAGTGAAGACAGACGCCCTAATCCTGATTGCGACGTCATCGATTTCATTAGGGAATTAATCTGCTTTTTTGTGTTTCCTTTTATGAGTAGTCCTCGCTGCGAAAGCTGTAAAATTTTTGTAAGTGGCTCCATCTCTGGTAAGTGTAGTATATTCTCTCCCAAAAATGTATCCAGGAAATGTATAACAACGGCATCAGCTTCCTCATTCGCTTGACCATTTATATAATTAGAATCGTTAATCCATACATGGGGTAGCGAGGGTGCCATAAACACAAGATCGCCAGAATCAAAAAAACCAATATGATCACCAACCATACGTCGACCTGTACTTTTGTCTACCATTACAAATTCATATTCAGGGTGGTAATGCCAAGGACAAGGGAAATAGGGACCTCTTTCTTCAAAAACAATGAAAGATTTGTCGAACTCTTTTGGAAGACGGTATTCTACTGGATTCATGTTGGGAATGTTTGGTAATACTAACTTACATTTAAAAAAACTAAATATGAGAGGTTAGATTATTATATTGAAAAATAATATCGTTTTTATATAGAATTATATCAAGTATTGGTAATGCTTGAAAAATAGTATTACTATTCCATATAAATGGAATATACTACCCAGCCTTAACTCCATACATTTGTTTTATACATTCCTTAAAACAGGTAAAAATAGAACTATGAGCAAACAAAAAATTATTCATCCAGACAGGAATCCAAATTTTGTTACTGGTGCTTATTCAGATGGTGTAATTGCAAACGGATTTCTTTTTGTAAGTGGTCAGGCTTCGGTAGATTTTAAGACTTCGCGATTTGTTTTAGGTACTATTGAAGAAGAAACCAAACGTACGTTAGAGAATATAAAGGCAATTGTAGAAGCAGCAGGGGCGACATTAGATGACATCGTTAAATCAACGGTACACATTATAGATATCAATGAGTTTGATAGGTTTAATTCGGTGTATGCTAATTATTTTACAGGGATACGTCCAGCTAGAACTACGGTACAATCTGTTTTAGCAGAAGGTATACGTGTAGAGATTGATTGTATTGTGAAACTTCCATAATCAAAAAATGATAGAGGAAATTAACGTAGAATGCGCAACTATTGGTGTAGTCGGATTAGGCCTGATGGGTAGTAGTATCGTTGTATCTCTCTTAGCTTCTGGTCATCACGTCGTAGCTTTGGCGCCAATCAGAGGAGAAAAGGCAAATGCGAAGAAGCATATTTCCGATTTGTTAGATCATGCTAATTCTGCTGGTTTATTGAAAAAAGGACTGAAAGAAAGTACGCGATCGCTTTTTATTTCTGAAGATTATAATTGCCTAAGCGATTGTGCAATTGTGATTGAGTGTGTTATTGAAGATAAAACCATTAAAAGTAAGGTGTATCATGAAATAGCTTCTGTGGTAAGACCCGAGACTATAATAGCCTCAAATACCTCAGCCATACCTATTAGTGTTTTACAAGAATATGTGGAGAAGCCCGAAAGGTTTATGGGGATCCATTGGGCGGAACCTGCATATGCTACAAGGTTTTTAGAAATAACTTGTGGAAACAAAACCAAAGTAGAAAATGCGGAAATGGTGTATAAAATGGCAAATAACTGGGGAAAAGAGCCAACACTTCTAAGGAAAGATATCAGAGGTTTTATTACCAACAGGTTAATGTATGCTATTTACAGGGAATCATTCGCTTTGGTAGAAAGTGGTAAAGCAACTATGACAGATGTTGATAAAGCGTTTAAATATGGTGTAGGTTCATGGATCACGCTAATGGGGATTTTTAAAAGAATGGATGTGGAAGGGCTGGAAAACAGCGCGAAAATCATTAATAGCATATTGCCTGTTCTAAGTAATAAAACTACTGTACCTAAAGTGATGCAAAAAATTGTAGAGGTAAAGGGAAGGGGAATTTATAACCAATCAGGTCTTTTCGATTATACAGCAGAGGAATGTAAAGTATGGGAACAGCAATTTGCAAGCTTTATTAAAGACATTTCTCGTTTAGCCGAAAGGTACCCATCAATTTAATAAATAAAATGAGTAGGTCTTACATCTATCCAATGTTTATCATTGGGACGTTATTTTTTGTGTTTGGTTTTCTGACTTGGATAAATGGAATTTTGATTCCTTATTTTCAGATCTGTCTGGAGCTTAGTAATTTTCAATCTACTTGGGTAGCATTCTCTTCGTATGTAGCTTATTTTGTAATGGCAATTCCTTCTGCCAAAATATTGAAGCATACAGGTTATCGGAAAGGGATGTTTTTTGGATTACTGGTAATGGCGTTGGGAACTATGCTGTTTATTCCGGCAGCCTATTCAAGAACGTACGAGCTTTTTCTATTTGGTCTTTTTATTACAGGCTCTGGCCTGGCTCTTTTACAAACCGCGGCAAATCCTTATGTAGCTATTATTGGCCCAATAGAAAGTCATGCGCAAAGAATTGGGTTTATGGGGCTGGCAAACAAAATAGCGGGATTACTCAGTCTGGCAATTTTCGGTTCTGTTTTCCTTTTTAATGCAGATGAGGTTATTGCACAAATTACAGCCGTACCAGAATATGAGAAAAACCAAATATTAGATGCTTACGCCTTAAAAATAGTATTACCTTATATTATAGTAACCATAGTTTTGTTGGTGCTATCTGTTATGATTTATTTCTCAGGTTTACCCGAAGTAAACGAAGAAAGAGCGCATACTGCCTATGAAGGGGAAACCGTAAAAAATAAAATTGTAAATTATCCTTATCTGGTTTTGGGGGTATTAGCTCTTTTTTGCGCTGGTGCCTGCGAAGTAATTCCTATTGATGGGATCATATTGTACAGTAAATCTTTAGGTATTTCACTTAACGAGTCCCGGTATTTTGCACAGTATACCTTATACGCAATGATCGCTGGATATATAGCAAGTACCGTTTTAATTCCAAAGTTTCTCTCTCAAAATAAAGCACTAATGTCGTCAGCATTATGGGGGATTTTTTTTACAATTTCAGCGTACTTCACAGAAGGTGTAATTTCTGTAGGGTGTGTGGTTTTATTAGGCTTCTGCGCTTCAGTTTTTTGGGGGACTATCTGGGGTTTATCATTACGAGGCTTAGGAAAGTTTACAAAATTAGGCTCGGCAATGTTGTTAATGTCGGTTGTTGGTGGTGGTATTTTTCCAATGATTTTCGGAGGATTAATGGATATTAATGAACATCGTCCCCAAAATGCGATCCTGCTTCTTATACCGTGCTTTACGTTTATTCTGTTTTATGCTTTACGTGGATACAAGATTAAAAATTGGTCATAAATTTTATAAGAAATATAACAAAACATATGTCAGTTACAAGCTATAGTAAATCTCAATTACTCTTAGAAAGATCTAAAAAGGTATTAGCAGGAGGGGTTTCATCTGAATTTAGAAAATATAACCATCCGCATGCCTTGTTTTATACCCATGGTAAAGGAAGTAAAATTTACGATGCTGATGGAAACGAATATCTGGATTTTACTTTAAGCCAGGGACCTTTAATTTTAGGGCATTCGCATCCACATGTTTTAAAAAGTATTAATGAATATTCCGAACAAGGGCAGTTATATGCCGGGCAACATATTAAAGAAGTAGAACTGGCAGAGACAATTCAAAGATTAATTCCTTCGGCAGAATTAATGCGCTTTTGTTTAGATGGTTCAGAAGCAATTCAAACAGCTTTTAGATTGTCGAGGGCAAAAACAGGCAAACAAAAATTCTTACGCTTCGAGGGGCATTACCACGGATGGATGGATAATGTTTGCTGGGGCATATCAGCACCATCTGCAGCAGCTTTAGGTGATTTAGAGAATCCGGAAGTTTTTCCCTGGACAGAAGGTTTGCCAGGCCATTCTAAAGACGAATTCATCATTCTTCCCTGGAATGATTTAGATTTACTTAAGAAGGTGGTTAAAGAAAGGCACGAAGAAATAGCTGCAATAATTACCGAACCAATCATGTGTAATAGCGGTTGTATTCTGCCTAATGAAGGTTTTTTAGCAGGTATTAGAACAATTTGCGATGAGTTTAATATCACTTTTATTTTAGATGAAGTAATTACTGGTTTTAGGGTTTCTATTAATGGTGCTCAGAAATATTTCAATATCCTTCCAGATATCTCAATCTTCGCAAAAGCGATGGGTAGTGGTTATCCTATAAGTGCTGTGGTAGGTAAAAAAGAATGGATGGAATTAATCGTTCAGTCTAAGGTAATCCATGCGGGAACAATGAACTCAAGTAATGCTCCAATTGCGGCGGCATTGGCTACTATTGAGGTTTTGGAAAAAGAAAATCCTTATGAAAGAATGTATCGTTTAGGTCTTAAACTGATGGATGGTTTAAGAAAAGCAGCAAAAGGTACCGGACATAATTTATTAGTGCAAGGCTTAGGGCCAATGTTTAATACAGGGTTTACCGATCTCGGATCAGTTAATAATTACAGGGAAACATTCTCTTACGATAAAGCTAAATTGTCAAAATTTGTTGCTGCCATGCACGATGAAGGAATTAGAATTATAGGTAGGGGTTTGTGGTACATCAGTGCAGTACACACAGAAGAAGAAATAGACTATACTATTGAAGTTGTCAGGAACGTGCTTCAAAAATTAGATCGTTAACTTTAAAATATTCCATTGAAAGAGCCAAAATACACGAAAATACTTGTATCAAGCAATCATAAAGATGCTTTTAGCGTGGTAGTTTCTTTATTAAAATCTGGTCATGAAGTTATACTTTTTACAGATGATGTGAATAATGCCCGACATACAATTGATCAGCATTTTGAGGATATTCTGAAATTTACTCAAAAAGAATTTAACCATCATCTTCAGATTGTTAACGAGTTGACGCTCAAATCTGCATTTGATTTGGCTGTGATTTACACAAATGAAGACAAAAGCGAGAAAATCGCCGCTATTGACCTCATTCAAAATAAGTATAATTCTCTTAAAATAATAGTAAACTCAGAAAGCATAAGTTTAACAGAATTGCAGGAAGGGAGCAAATTTCCTGATAACATCATTATCGGAAATTGGTCTAATCCGGCCCATACAACCTATTTTTTAGAGTTGGTTACCAACAACGAAACTAATTATAGTTGGGTGAGTGAGTTAGATAGTTATGCAAGAGTATATTGGGAGAAAGATCCTTATGTTATTTATGACGAATTGGGTATCCGTTCGCAGATAATGACAGCGATGGTACGAGAAGCATTTTACCTTGTAGAAAATGGTTACGCGTCAATAGAAGATATTGACAGGGCTTGTAGGAATGATCCGGGCTATTATTTACCATTTTCAGGAAACTTTAGGTACATGGATCTGATGGGGACTTTTGCTTACGGAATGGTAATGAAAGATCTTAATCCTGAATTGGCTGCCGAGACAGTTTTGCCACGGTTTTTTAAAGACATTCTAGAAAAGAGAAAAGCAGAAGGAAAACAGGTTGGAATGTATACTTTAACAAAAAAACAGGCTGAAGAGCAAGAAAAACGTATCCGCAGGTTTAGTTACGAAATTAAGGCGATTATAGAGAAATATCCAGCATTATAATTTGTAAAAATGAACATACCATTTATTATAGATGCACATCTTGACCTCGCAATGAATGCCATTGAATGGAATAGAGATTTAAGCAGGCCCCTGGAAGAGATTAGACAAAGGGAGATGTTTATGAAAGATAAACCAGACAGGGGCAAGGGAACGGTTTGTCTGCCAGAATTGAGAAAAGGAGGCATAGGTTTGGTGGTAGCAACACAGTTATCAAGAGTTGCCCCTTTAGGCAGCTCTTTGTCCGGTTGGAATTCCCCCCAGCAAGCATGGGCAATGACACAGGCACAGTTGGTTTGGTATAAAGAGATGGAAGCAATGGGCGAAATGGTGCAGATCTGTAATCTGCAAGATTTAGATGCTCATTTAGCTTTATGGAATGATGTTTCTATTGCTAATGAAAAAAAACCTGTAGGATATATTCTAAGTTTAGAAGGGGCAGATTCATTGGTCGATGTTTCCTATTTGCATAGGGCTTACGATTACGGATTAAGAGCTGTAGGTTTATCTCATTTCGGACCCGGAAGATATGCACCAGGAACAAAAATGCAAGGCGAAATCACTCCTTTAGGAATAGAATTACTAAAGGAAATGGATAAGCTGAATATGATTTTAGATGTTACCCATTTAACAGACGAAGGTTTCGAACAGACTTTAGAAATTTACAACGGACCCATTTGGGCAAGCCATCATAATGTTAGGGATATTGTTCCAAATCAACGCCAGTTAAATAACAACCAGATAAAAAGACTAATAGAACGTGGAGCGGTAATTGGTGGAATGTTAGATTGTTGGGCAATGGACATAAGGTTTATCGATACCGTTTCGGATCCTTGGCAATTAGACATCAGATTAGAAAATCTGGTAGATCATTGGGATAAGATATGTCAGATAGCAGGAAATACAGAACATATAGCAATAGGCAGTGATTTGGATGGGATTTTTGGAACCGAGCAAAGTCCGTGGGACATGAATTCTATTGCCGACTTACAGAAATATCAAGATATTTTAATACGTAGAGGTTATACATTGGCAGATGTCGAAAATATATTTTATAAAAACTGGTTAAGATTTATCCGCAAAGCATGGTCGTAATTAATATCAAGCAATAATAAATGAGTAAACAAAATTTAAAAGCCGGGGTTGCCAAAGTTAATGTAACCCCTGTATTAGGCACAGTGATGAACGGCGATTTTGTAAATCATTACGCACAAAGAATTCATAGCCATTTATTTGCAAAAGCATTGGTGCTGTCAAATACAGAAAAAGTAATAGCTTTTGTTGTGGTTGATATCTGCATGATGGAGAAGGAGTTTGTAGATCAGGTTAAAAGTCAGATCACTGATAGTTTAGGTATTTTAAGAGAAAATATCATCATCTCTAGCACACATACACACGGCTCGCCTTCTATTGCAGGTCTGTTACTGGCATCATTAGATTTAGTTTATCGCAATAAACTTGCTAAAAATATATTAGAGGCAGTTAAATTAGCTAAAGAAAATACAAAAGACGCAAAATTTGCATACGGTTCTGTACAAGCACCAGAGCATTTGCTATGTCGCAGGTATTTAATGCAAGATGATTACATCTCTATTAATCCGGTTACAGGTTTAGCAGATAAGGTTAAAACGAATCCTGGTGGAGCAGAGGATAAAATTATTAAAAGTGTTGCGCCAGTAGATCCAGAGCTTTCTTTTATCGCTATAAAAAGTGTTGATGATGAATGGATTAGTCTTTTAGCCAATTACTCACTTCATTACGTGGGCGACTGGGCTGACGGTACCATCACATCTGATTATTTTGGCGAATTTGCCAAAGCATTGCAAACCGAACTTAATGCGGGGGATGATTTTTTAGGTATCATGACTAATGGTACCAGTGGTGATGTAAATATCTGGGATTTTAAAAACCCGGAGCGGTATCCAAAAGAATTTCATAGGAAAAGCGAATTGATAGGAAATGAATTAGCAATTAAAATTGAAGCTGTTGTTCATGATTTAGTTTGGGATATATCACCATTGCTATCAGGTATTTGTAAAGATATTACAGTTAAAACCAGAAAGCCTAAAAAAGAAGAACTACCTTATTACGAAGAGATTGTTGAGCGGTCTAAATTCGAGACTATTATAACCTTAGATGATGATACCCGTAAGCAAATATATGCTCGCGAACAGTTATTATTAAGTGAGTATACCGACGAAATTGCCTTTCCGATCCAGGTTTTAAAAATAGGAGATTGTACTATTGGAGCCTTAGGAGGAGAGTTTTTTTCTGAAACAGGGCTAAATCTCAAAAAAACAAAGTCAGCAAAAACTTACTTTACCATTACCATTGCAAACGGATATGTTGGTTATGTACCTCCAAAACATGAAATAGAAAAAGGAGGGTATGAAACCTGGAGATGTAGAACAAGCTTTTTAGCTGAAGATGCAGAAGAGATCATCAGTAATGAATTGAAAGCGCTGATAAATTAATTACAGATTTATAAATAACACAGATGAAATTATTTAGATACGGAGATCTGGATCAAGAAAAAACAGGCGTAATTATAGGAGGGAAATACTTAGATGTTTCAGGTTTTGGAGAAGATTATACGGAAAATTTTTTCGCTACAGATGGCATCAGCCGATTGAAAAAATATATTAAAGATAATAAAGCTTCACTAAAAGAAATAACTGCGGGAAGTAGGTTGGGAGCAATTATTAAACGTCCTTCTAAAATTATCTGTATAGGCTTAAACTATGCTGACCATGCAAAAGAAGCAGGTTCTCCAATTCCGGCAGAACCCATTGTGTTTTTTAAAGCAAGTTCAGCGCTATGTGGTCCTAATGATGATTTGATTATCCCGAAACATAGCGAAAAAACAGATTGGGAAGTGGAGTTAGCGGTTGTTATTGGTAAAAAAGCTAGCTATGTAGCAGAAAAAGACGCTGATGACTATATTGCTGGATATGTTTTACATAACGATTATAGTGAGAGGTCTTTCCAGTTAGAGCGTGGAGGGCAGTGGGTAAAAGGCAAGAGCTGTGATACTTTTGCTCCTTTGGGGCCATTTTTGGCAACAAAAGAAGAGATTGCTGATGTTCACAATCTCAATTTATGGTTAAAGGTTAACGGAAAAATGATGCAGGATAGTTCTACCAGTCAGTTAATTTTCAAAGTTCCATTTTTGGTACATTATTTAAGCCAGTTTATGACATTGTATCCCGGAGATGTCATATCTACAGGTACACCTCATGGGGTAGGTTTAGGGTTTAATCCGCCAATATACCTTAAAGCAGGAGATGAAGTTGAATTGGGAATTGAAGGTCTGGGATCTTCTAAACAAAAGGTCGTAGCCTACAAATAACAGTTTAAAATGGATTTCTTTAAAGAAGATTGGTGTTCCTTTAATGGCATTAACGAGGTAGATAGCCCTGCTTTAATTATTTATAAAGACAGAGTTGTTCATAATATCCTTCAAATAAAGACAATGATTAACGATGTTAATAGATTAAGGCCTCATGTAAAAACTCATAAAACAACAGAAGTTACCAATCTATTAATAGGAGAAGGAATAAATAGATTTAAATGTGCAACCATAGCCGAAGCAGAAATGCTTGGCATGTGCGGAGCAAAAGATGTTTTGTTGGCCTATCAGCCCACTAAGGTGAAGTTGATAAGGTTTATAAA
The DNA here is from genome assembly GCF_040203335.1 of Pedobacter sp. ASV1-7. Classification (NCBI taxonomy): domain Bacteria; kingdom Pseudomonadati; phylum Bacteroidota; class Sphingobacteriia; order Sphingobacteriales; family Sphingobacteriaceae; genus Pedobacter; species Pedobacter sp. ASV1-7. Next base: position 26,870 of record NZ_JBEHBV010000014.1, read on the forward strand.
CTTAATTAAGAAGTACCAGGCAACCTCATTTTCTTGCTTAGTAGATAATAAGGCTACAGCCAATTTCATTTCCGAAGCCGCCAGAACTAACAATATTAGTCTTTCCGTTTACATGGATCTGAACGTAGGTATGGATAGAACTGGCATAAAGCCAGAAGCCGCATATGATTTATACTATGATATCAAAACTTTAAAAGGAGTTAATTTAATAGGGTTTCATGCTTATGACGGTCATATTTACGAGAAAGATTTGGTGAAGCGGAAAGCAAAATGGAGCAACGCCTTTAAAGCAACAGATGAACTTATAGCTAAGTTACGGTTGGAAGGGAATGATATAGCTTTAGTAGCTGGGGGAATACCTACTTTTCCCTTTCACTCGCAAAAGGACAAAAGAGAATGTAGCCCCGGAACATTTGTTTTTTGGGATAAGGGGTATGGAGACGATTATGAAGAACAGAAATTTTTACCAGCAGCAATTATACTTTGCAGGGTGGTGTCTATTGTTTCAGAAAATAAAGTGTGCATAGATTTAGGTTATAAATCTATTGCGTCTGAAAATCTTTTGAATAGACGGGTTCACTTTTTAAACCATCCGGAAGCAAAACCTATAAGCCATAGCGAAGAACATATGGTAATAGAGAAACCTATTGATAGCAATTTAAAAATTGGCGATCTGCTTTATGCTTTGCCTGGTCATATATGCCCAACAATAGCTTTATACGAAAAAGCGATTGTAGTAGATCAAGGGAGTTTTGTAGAATCCTGGAAGATTGTAGCTAGAAATAGAAGTGTTTCTGTATGACGAATGTTTTTAATTTTTTGTCAGCATAAATATGTGTAAACTAACAGAAATAAGCATAATTACCATATTAGGTAGCGGAAAAATGGGACGTTCTATTGCGTCTTTTTTTTCAGAGAAAGGAATTTATACCATATTGTACGATCCTTTTGAAGAAGCTCTGGGCTTAGCAAAAAGTGAGTTAACTGAACACTCGAAAGTAACGTTCACAACCGACTTAAAAGAGGCGGTTTCTAATGCCGATTTAATTATAGAATCTGCACCCGAAAATTTAGAAATCAAGAAAAATCTCTACCAGGAGATTACGCCTTATTTAAAAAGCAATGTAATTGTAGCCTCTAATACTTCAACATATCCTTTATTAGTCTTATCAAAAGGTCAATCTTTTAAAAATAGGATGCTGATTGTTCATTTCTTTAATCCTGCCGATTTAGTTCCGCTTGTGGAAATTGTAAAGCAAGATGATACAGAAGAAGGAATAGTTGAAAATGTAAAAGATTTTTTAAGCCATTGCGGAAAAGTACCTGTTGTACTTCAGAAAGATATAAAGGGCTTTATAGCCAATAGGCTCCAGTCGGCATTATTGCGTGAGGCTTGTTATTTATTGAAAGAAGGAGTCGCCGATGCCGCAAGTATAGATACTGTTGTAAAAGAAAGTATTGGTTTACGTTGGGCATTAAATGGCCCCTTTGAAATTACCGATTACGGAGGACTTGATATTTGGGCCAAGGTATTAAATAACCTATTGCCTTTTTTAGATAACAGCATTACGGTTCCGGATATTATAGCAGAAAAAGTAGCCCATAATAAAATTGGAGTTAAAACCGGAGAAGGCTTTTTTAATTACGAATGCAATATTTCAAACCAAGAAATATTAAAACAGCGGAAATTATTAAAAAGCGTTTTGGATATTAAGAAATCATAAACAACAATTGATTACGATTAAAGTGAAGCTAAATATCTCTGTTAGGTGATAAAGAAAGGTGCTGTGGTCGGGCAGTGGGAAATTGTACTGCGGTACTAAAGCAATAGACAATTCTCTCCTATTACAAAACTGTCGCAGCTGTTGGAATGATGCAGCAGTCACTACATTAGAAAAATTATATCAGCATTGTATAGAATAATACCACAATCTATTTTATGTCTATCTTATTTTTGATATGAATTAAACCACTTGATAAATTTTAACCTTTTTAAGAATGATGATAATAAGACTAAGTTTTTTCACTGTGTTATGGTCATTTGTTTTACTTTTTATTGCTCCATATTCCACTATCGCCAAGGATAGTAAATATGCTATATCACCAATGGAAACGGAGAAAATACTAAGTAGACAGAGTAGGACCATTACGGGAACGATCACAGATGCCAACCGAGGGGTTTTGCCGGGAATAACAGTATCTGTAAAGGGGGCAAACGTAAGTGCCGCGTCCGGGGCTGACGGTAAGTATAAGATTGATATACCCTCTGGTTTAGATACGCTGGTCTTTTCTTCGGTAGGATATTTAACCCAGAAGATAGGAATTGCAAGAAGGACGGTTGTGGATGTCTCAATGATTTTGGACAATGCTGGTTTGGATGAGGTTGTTGTGGTGGGTTTTGGCAAACAAAAAAAGGAGAGTGTTGTTGCCTCGGTGGCTACCATTAAAGGTGAGGAACTCCGTATGCCTAATCGTAGTCTTTCAAATAACCTGGCAGGACAGTTGCCTGGCTTAATAGCAGTTCAACGTTCGGGGGAGCCAGGGTATGATAATTCTGAATTTTGGATCCGGGGAGTAAGTTCTTTTGCTGGAGGAACCAATCCGCTGATACTGGTAGACGGTGTGCCCAGACAGATGAATGATATAGAACCGGATGAAATTGAAACATTTACTTTATTGAAAGATGCAGCTGCGACATCAGTGTATGGTTCTGAAGGGGCAAATGGCGTTATATTGATAACATCCAAACGTGGAAGGATCCAAAAACCGTCTATTTCTTACCGTGGAGAGGTAAGTCAATCTTCGCCAACCCGTATACCACAGTTTGGGGGATCTTATGATTTTCTCTCCTTATGGAATGAAATGCGTCGAAACGATGGAGAACCGGAAGAATTTGATGCGGCAGTCTTGCAAAAATACTTATCAGGTGAGGACCGTGACTTATATCCCAATACCAACTGGTGGGACGTCTTAATGAAAGATCATACATATAATAACCGTCATACTCTTAACTTTAGAGGAGGCAGCGAGCGGGTAAGATACTTTGTGTCGGGAGCTTACTTTGGAGAGACCGGGCTGTATGTCAATAGCGATGAATATAATAATAATGCAGGGCTGAGACGGTATAATCTTCGTAGTAATATTGATATCGATATATCAAAAACAACATTGTTAAGTGTTGATCTATCAGGACAATATCTATTGACAAACTATCCTAGATCAACAACGTATGATCTGATTCGATGGTTTACGCAAGTACCTCCATATTTAATCCCACACAAGTACTCGGATGGTACATTGGCCTCGTTAAGTGGAACGTTTGTGAACCCGTATAATTTGTTGGTTGAATCGGGTTATAGAAAAGAATGGAGGTTTGGCATTCAATCGAAAGTAAGTCTGGATCAAAAACTGAATTTTATTGTTCCAGGGTTAAAATTTCGCGGAGCAGCTAGTTTTGATTCTAATTCTCAATATAATATGAGTAGATCTAAAATACCAGCAGCCTATTACGCTGAAGGTAGAAATCCAGACGGTGGACTCATATATACTAAAGTGCAGAACGAAACGCCACTCGGAAACTCAATTACAACCAATACTGGAGATAAGAATATCTATTTGGAAGCAGCTATAAACTATGATCAGACTTTTGGAGCACATACAGTGGGTGGTATGGCTTTGTATTATCAAAAGGATAGGCAGCTTAGTGATAATGCGTTGGCTTATAGGAAACAGGCCTATATAGGGCGCGCTGCTTATAGTTTTGACCGCCGTTATTTTGTAGAAGGAAATTTTAGTTTTACTGGAAGTGAGCAGTTTGCAGAAGGTTATCGGTTTGGATTCTTTCCTGCGTTGGGTTTAGCTTGGAGTGTTACTAATGAGCCTTTTTTTCCGGAAGAACTAAAGAATGTACTTTCTAGTCTCAAATTTAGAGCCTCAGTAGGTAAAACAGGAAATGATAATACGGGAGGGGAAAGATTTATGTACCGTCCTACTTTCGGAAGTGGTACTGGCTATAGTTGGGGAATAGGCAATACAGGAGCATTGAATAGTATTTCGGGATTGATTGAAGGTCGATTCGAAGCGCCTTACCTTTCTTGGGAAATCGAAAGGAAAACAAATTATGGCATAGATATGCTATTATTCAATGGTAAAATCAATATACAAGCAGATTATTTTGACAATAAGCGGAGTAATATATTGATGCAAAGGAATACCGTGGCCGGTGCAGCTGGTTTTAGAGAGACTCCTTGGCAGAATTATGGAGTGGTCAATAATAAAGGGATAGATGGTAGCCTGAATGTAAAGCAGCAGTTTGGGAATGTGGGTATTGCACTTAGAGGAAACTTTACTTATGCCCGAAATAAGATTTTAGAAATGGATGAGGTGCCACAACCTTATCCATGGATGGTAAGAACTGGAACGAGGCTGAACTCGTTACCCGGATTGGTTGCTGAACGATTATTTAGAGAGGATGATTTTAATATCTCAATGGATCAAAATGGAAGTAAAGCTTATACCCTGAGGGATGGTATAGCACCTTTTTCTATGCATCCTAATCCGAAACCTGGAGATATTAAATATGTAGATCAAAATGGAGATGGCATAGTGGATATGAATCTTGATGTAGTACGCGATTATGTAAATCCGACAGTGCCTGAAATCATCTACGGCTTTGGAGCCAATGTTGATTATAAAGGTTTTTACGTTAATGTCTTTTTCCAAGGCGCAGGGAATGTATCGCTGAATTTAAATAATCAACCAGTTTTCTTCCAGCCTTTTGCTGATGGCTTAACACGATCTAGCGTGCGTAAAGAAATTGTAGAAAGCAGATGGACGGAAGAAAACCCTTCTCAAAATGTTTTTTATCCTCGATTGAGTTATAATGACCGGTCGAATACGAACCCTACAAATAATACTTGGTGGTATCGTAATGCTGCATTTATCCGCTTAAAGAACGTAGAGCTAGGGTATAATTTTACTACAGATCTAATGCAGAAAATAAAAATTAAATCAATGAGATTGTACGTGATGGGACAGAATATTGCTGTGTGGGATAAAGTGAAGATGTTCGATCCAGAGTTAGGAAGCCAAGGAGCAGGGACACAATACCCTATACCAAGTGTATGGACGGCAGGGCTTGATTTTACATTTTAAAAATTGTCAATATGAAATTTATACTAAATATAGCTGTTGTGCTTGTACTCATCTTAGGAGCTTGTAAGAAGGATTTTTTAAATGTGTCTGAAGAATTAGCACAGGAGCAGACTCTAGAAAAAATATTCTCTAATCCGCAAGAAGTAAGAAGATGGCACAGAACTATTTATACTGGGGTTCCTAATACAATGAATTTTCATTGGATAACGCTTGTTAATGGTTTGGGCAATCCATGGACGAATATGTCTGATGAACTTGTCGCTATTCATCGGGACCGATATCCTTATACGAGAAATGTCGATCCTACGGATAACGGTGTTTTAGGCAGATGGGAACTGTACAAATTGATTCGCCAAGCAAATGTTTTCCTCGAAAGAGCTCAGGAGATTCCTTTCTCGGGTGGTGCCGATTATATGAGTGCATCAGAGGTTGAAAGTTTGAAGAACCAAGCGAGGTTCTTTAGAGCATATTACCATTATTTGCTTTTTGAGTTGTACGGACCGATTCCTATAGTCAAAAATCTTGTAGATCCAGGAGCGTCTAATATTGATTTTGCTCGGAATTCGGTAGATGAAGTGGTGGATTTTATTTACAGTGAATTAACGGAAGTAGCGCCAAAATTAGATAACCCACAAATCTCGATACCGGATTATCTTGCTGTACCTACCAGAGGAACGGCATTGGCAGTGCGGGCAAGATTATTGGTTTATGCCGCCTCACCATTATTTAATGGAGGTTATGTCGAAGCGGTAGCACTACGTGATAAGGAGGGAAAGCAATTGTTCCCTAATTACAATTCACAGAAATGGAATAGGGCTTTAGCGGCACTACAAGAATTTATAGACTACGCCAATTCAGGGCATTATGAGTTGCACAAGGAATATACTGCAGGGCAACTGGATCCTGATAAAAGTCTATATGAGCTGCATATGAAGTATAACAAAGAAACAATTTTTGCGCGTTCCGATGATGATAAGGTCATTAGTAATGTAGGGGGGGTAGTCGGTAATATAGACAGGTACCTGCTGCCGAGAGGGGCTAGAAGTGGTACAGTGAATACGGGAGGGAGTGGCGTGTTGCAAGAGCTTATAGACGATTTTCAGATGAATGATGGCTTGAGCATTACGGAATCACCTTTGTATACTGAGAGTGGCTATTCAGTAGCAGGAGACGACCTTACCGGGAGAACGACGGTAGGTACACAGAAGATGTTTATCAATAGGGAACCTCGTTTTTATCAGACAGTATTCTATAATGGAAGAAAATGGCATGTAGGGGGAGAGACTATTTGGTTTAATAGAGGTGGGAATTCGGATAATAGTGGTATTACTCCATTCTCGGGGCACTTGATCTATAAACGGGTGAGCCGCAGAGTATATCATCAATCTCCCCATCCTAGCACAGAGTATAGACCAGTCATAATACATCGGTTAGCGGAGTTTTATCTGTTGTATGCGGAGGCCCTTAATGAAGTCGATCCTTCTGATATACGGATAATTCAATATGTAGACAAGGTGCGGGAAAGAGCAGGGATACCTCTATTGATGCAAATTAAAGCCAATATTATCGGTAACCAACAATTGCAGCGGGAAGCTATCCGTCAAGAAATGCGAATTGAGTTAGCAACTGAGGGACAACGCTATTTCGATGTAAAACGGTGGATGATAGCTCAAAATGCACCAGATAAAGGGGGGCTTGGTGGTGACTTTTATGGGATGGATATGTTTGCGTCAACTTTAGATGGGTTTTATACAAGAAAAGTCATTCAGAAAAGAGTTTTTGAAAAGAGAGGCTATCTCTTTCCTCTACCACAGGATGAAGTTCAGATTAGTAGGAAGTTGGTTCAGAACCCAGGCTACTGATAGTGGAGGCTTTCAGTTTTTTATTTTAAAGTTTTAGACATAATATATGAGAATCATTAGAAACAGTATGTTTTTTTTAGGTATGCTATTGTTATTGAAGGCCACAGCATGTGGCAAATCTTCTGAGACAGATTTAGATGTTAAGCCAGGTGTAGGGACGCAGGAAGAGGTAAATGTGACAATATTTAAAGGTTCCTCGAAGAATGATCATGAGATGATTCAGAAGGCTATCGACTATGCCAGCGCACAACGTATCTATAAAGTTTATATTCCCGATGGTGAGTATATGATCAGTGCAGCTGCAATAACAGGACAGCCGGGACTGCTGCTTAGGGATAATATTAAATTGAGATTATCATCGGGGGCAAAGTTGCGGGCTATCCCCAACAATGCTGGAAATTATAGTATAGTGCGGATTCATAACGTTTCGAATGTTTCTATCGAAGGGGGGACAATAATAGGAGAAAGGCAAGAGCACGTTGGTACTAGCGGGGAATGGGGAATGGGAATAGATATACGAAGGGGAATTGGAGTCGTTATTAAGGATATTCGTATTAGTGACTGTTGGGGTGATGGCATTTATATCGGGCAAGAGTCTAAGAATCTGCTTGTCGATAATATTGTGTGTGATAACAATAGAAGACAGGGGATTTCGGTGATTAATTGCGATGGACTGATCATTCAGAATTCAACTTTCAAAAATACAAACGGAGCAGCTCCAGCAGCCGGTATAGACTTGGAACCCAATGAAAATGACAAGGCTTCAAATATTCAAATTATGAAATGCCGCTTCGAGAATAACAGTGGTTTGGGGTTGCATATGTATGGCAAGTTCGGACCTGTCACTGGGGTTAAGGTTGAAGATTGTGTGATGGAAGGCAATCCCATAGGCTTGTCTCTTAGATATGCTGGAATCAGTTCAGTTGACATTAAAAATGTAACTATTAAGAATAGTGCAACAGAAGGATTGCGCATTTTCGATGGAGCACATTCAGTAATAGCGAATAAAGTCATTGTTAAAGATTCAGAGAAGATAGGAATACGAGTTGAGAATGCTGAAAATATTGAATTGAACGATGTCACTGTAGATGTTTTTCAAACTGGTTTTTTGGTAAGTAAGACAAAAATCCTGAAGAGTAAGAATGTTAGATTGACAAATGGTACGACAATTTCTTTGGCTGTAGACGTAAAGGATTCTCAGTCGATCGAATTTGACGATTTCGCAATTCAAGGAGGTAAAGCTGCAGTTAATAGTACTTCTAATACCAACTTTAAATTCACTAATTCAATAGTCGGTGAACAGTCTGATTATGGCATGAACCTTTCTAATACGCATGACTCATTTATGGAGAATAATTCTTTTAGCAAGATTGCGATGACTCCTGTCCAGCTGGTTAATAGTAACGGAAATAGTATTAAGAACAATTCCTTCACGGATAATTGTTATCAGGCACATAATCTTTACGCGCAGGTTACTATAACAGGGTCTTCTAGTAGAAACAGTATAGCCTTGAATAAGGCTTTAGCCTCGACCCTTGCAAATAAGCCAAAGCATGTTGTAAGAATGAGTGTGGGAACAACGGGGAATATAGTCGCTACAAGTAATACATTTAGTACGGGAGCCTACTTTACAAGTCCTGTTCAAGATGATACAAATGGCGCAAACCAAACAAACTAAAAGTTGAATAAACAAGATTTATTTTAATTTAAAGACGTTAACTATGAAATTAATTAATAGAACTGTAATGGTTATCATCACATCGTTAACTGTACTCTTCTGGGGATGTAAGGACGAAATGGCACAGGAAGATTTAATGGTAGTACCTACCGCTTTGTCCAATGTTTCGGTTAAGAATATCCCAGGAGGTATAGAAGTGTATTATAATCAGTTTGCGGATAAAAATGTAATGCTTGTGTCTGCAGAGTATCTTACGGATGAAGGAGGTAAGGAAATCAAAAGGTTTGATATTAAAAAGTTCGGGAGTAGTTTTGTGCTCACAGGACTGAGCAGTACAAAGAGAGCATTGGAATTGTATACAATCAGTTATAGTGGAGTGAGGTCGGAAAGTGTTTTTGTAGATATAAAACCTTTGTTATCACCGACTTTATCATATCTGCAGGATGTGTTGGAGACCATCAGTTTTGTGGGAATACCCAAGGGAATAGCTTTTGATTTTGAAAACCCGGATAAGAAGGCCTTAACTTTTGTAGTCGAAATAAAGGGAGGAGATAATGTATGGAAAGAGTATGCACGTTTTGATACAGAAGAAATCCAAAAGTTGTTTTTGCTGAAGAGTTTTGTCGATATGGAGTATCGTGTATATGTGAAATATACCGAAAAAGAAAGTGTCGAAAAATCGACGGCTAAAAATGGAGATGTTATAGCGCTGGTTGAAGTAGAAGTAAATAAGGGGGGATGGAAGCTTGGGCAGTTTATTGGCGATAACTGGGAGCCTAGCTCAAACACATTTGGGTTAGCGAATTTATGGGATAAAAACTTTGATATGTTGACTGCCCCTCGTTTTGAGAATAAAAATCTTCCTTTGCCACACTCGTTTACCATCGACCTGGGGGTAAATCAAAATTTAGCATTGTCTGCCATTAAAATCTACCAGCATAGCAATTTCTTGCCGAATGTCTATACGCAATACAACCCGAAGACGATTGAGGTTTGGGGAAGTAATAATCCTGGTGCGGATGGCGGTTGGAATACGTGGACCAAGCTGGTAACTTGTACCTCACAAATGCCATCGGGAGGACCTAAGACGGCAAGTGATTTGGCTTATCTACAGGCAGGGGAACTATATGACTTTCCGTTGTTTAGTCCTGTTTATCGCTATTTGCGTTTTAAGGTTCTAGATACCTGGACACTAGGTCAAGGGCAGTCGACTAGTATCCGGTTGTCCGAAATTACATTGTACGGTGTACAGGTAGAATAGAAATGCTTAAATAAAAACGGGAGTTTAACCAAAAATATAATGTAATGAGAATTATTAATGTAGTCCTATTCGTGAGGCTTATCTGTTTAATGAATGTCGTATGTTTTACAACTTCCTGCAGAAAAGCGGATATTCAAAATATATCTTTCGAGGAGTTGTCAGCAGTTAATAATGAGGTGAATGTTTTGGATTTTAGAGACTCATCTATAAATGATCATGATATGATTCAGAAAGCTATTGATTATGCGAAATCTAATAGTATATATCATGTGTTCATTCCTGATGGGACTTATATGATCAGTGCTACTTCGGCGACAGGCCAGGCAGGTCTGGTATTGCGGGATAGTATTGCTTTGAGATTGGGTAATAATGCTATATTGAAGGCTATATCCAATGGCAGTGGTGCCTATGCTATAGTTAAGATTCATAATGTCAGGAATGTTTCGATTTCCGGAGGTAAGATAGTTGGTGATCGTTTGACTCATATAGGGACTTTTGGGGAGTGGGGTATGGGAATAGAAATTAGGAACTCGACTTGGATTAACCTTAATAACCTAACCGTAAAAGAATGCTGGGGAGATGGGATTTATATTGCAGGAGGAGCAACCCATGTGACCTTGGATAGTATTTTTGCAGACAATAATCGTAGACAAGGCATGTCGGTAATTAATGCTAAAGAATTATTGGTCACTAATTCGGAGTTTAATAATACTAATGGAGTAGCTCCAGAATCAGGTATAGATCTGGAACCCAATGCAGGTGATAGTATATCGGGGGTACGGATTGTCAATTGTGCTTTTAGAAACAATAATGGTTTAGGTTTACACATGTATGGCAATTTTGGTCCTGTAACGGATATTTCGATTGAAAACTGTCAAATGACTAATAATCCTATTGGTCTATCGTTAAGGTATCAAGGAGTACGTGATGTAGAAATAAAAGATGTAACCATCTCGCAATCGGCAAGTGAAGGTTTTAGAGTTTTTGATGGATCGTATGATATCAGTGCTTCAAATGTGAAGATTTATCAGTCTCCAATGACTGCAATACGCTTTCAGAACAGTAGAGATATTACACTGGTAGGTGCTGAGTTAGATTCTTTCAGTGTCGGAATGAATGTGGTTAATGTGGGGCAACTCCTTGTCAAAAATACTTCGCTAAAGGCTAAGTTAAGTACAGCTTCAGGTATTTTATTGAACAATTCGGATACGTTGTTATTTGATAATGTTGATTTGATTGGTGGTAAAGATGGTTTACGTACTTCAGGGGTGAACTATTTACGGTTTTTAAATGGTAGTATTTCAGATTTTTTAGAATATGGTTGTTTTCTGGGAAATACTCACTTTTCGTTGTTTGAAGGCAATATTATCTCAAATAATCGGAAGACACCCTTTTATTTTACAAGTAGTCACGATAATGAGTTTAAGAATAATGAATTGTTAAATAATTGTTTTTTGATAAATAATAATTATAGTCAGTTTAATCTGGAGGGAGCTTCAAAGCGGAATGTATTTCAGAGTAATATAGCTAGAACTTCTAGCTATGCCAATAAACCAAAATATGTGATAAGGTTAAGTAGTTCAACGCAGGGTAATCAGGTGTTTGGAAATACTTTTGAACCAGGGTCTTACGTAACTGCTGGTGCTATAGATGAAACAGGGGGACTCAATTCAATTTTTTAATGATATATGGAAAGAAGAGATTTTGTTAAGCAGTTTTTAGCTGCAGGTACCCTTAGTGCGATCGGAGGGGATTTTGTGAAAGCATCTGTAATTCAGGAGAAAAGAATAGACAATGTAAATAAGCAAAAGATTTGGGCGGCATTGATACATTTAAGCTTTAACATGTGGGAAGACCATAATCGATTTGTAGGTGATAGCAACATTAATTTACACTGGAGAGGTTTTGAGTCTAAATTGAGATTCAGTGATCCTATGTGGAGAGATATATTGATGACTATGAAGAATCAGGGATTAAACATGGTCTTAATTGATGTTGGTGATGGAGTTAAGTTGAATAGCTGCGGCGAAATCGCTGTAGGAAATGCATGGAGCATTTCGAAACTAAAGTCGGAACTCGATTATATCCGTAGCCTAGGATTGGAGCCCATTCCTAAATTCAACTTTTCCGCTAGTCATGATACCTGGTTTGGTTTATATGGACGGATGTTGTCTACTCCTGTTTATTATGAAGCATGTAAGCGGTTGATTGCTGAAGTTATTGATTTGTTTGATAGACCTCGTTTTTTTCATTTGGGATTTGATGAAGAGGTTTATGGGCATCAAACCAGATATGATTATGCTGTAGTTCGACAAAATGATCTTTGGTGGAAGGATTTACTCTTTTTAGTGAACGAAGTGGAAAGAGGTGGAGCTCGTGCGTGGATCTGGTCTGATTATTTTTGGAAACATGAAGGAGAATTTTTAAAGAAAATGCCGAAAAATGTGGTGCAAAGCAACTGGTATTATAAAGAAGACTTTAAAGATACATCCAATTTTCAGGTGCAGGCATATCTTAAGTTGGCTGATGCAGGGTTTGATCAGATTCCCACAAGTGGCTATTACCAAAGTGATCTCAATACAATGACTTCGCCATTGGGTATAAATAATACGGTCGAGTTCTGTAAAGATAATTTGAATACAAAGCAGCTGTTAGGATTTATGCAGACCAATTGGAGGCCAACGATTGAAGATCATCGAAAAGATATCTTGAAGTCTATCGAACTCATAGGGGCAGCAAAAAGAAAATTTTATTAAACTAATGAGAATACAGATTATAAGCGGTTTTCTATCTCATCTAGTCTGTCAGAGCCAATCTGTGCAAGCCATTACTTAAATGGTTCAGCTTTAGTCGAGGGAACTGATTGGATAATTCGTAATAAGCCTTTTGAGTCTGAACATCCCATTTTTTGCTTGCCGCCTAAAGTTTAGACGGCAAGGGTGGGTACAAATTGTACCCACCCTTTGGCAAGTTCTTTATCCCGTTGCCTCATACGTTTAATGTATTGCTTTGGATCTTTGCTGTTTGTAAGGATGGCTATTACATCCTCAACTACAAAATATCACTTCTTTTCAGCCTCACTCCAAACTGAGCGGATCTGCTTGCTTTCAAATAATTTGATATCCATTTTATAAAGATTAAGAGCTAAGTTAAGCAACTTTAAATCTCATATCCACAGGTAATACATTATTCTTCTTTTGTCGAACAATATATAGCATATTATAAGTTTACTATATTCGATTGATGGAATTATTAGAGGTGGGAGTGTAATTGTCTGATAATTAAGTTGTTAATCTAGGTGAGGATTATGATTTGTATGAGTCTTGTATGAGTCTCATATGAGTATGGTATGAGCCTGTATGGGTTTAAGGCATTTAAAACCCATTTTTTAGTAGTTTAAAAGCCTGTTGTGTTTTCTAATTGGTATTATTCTTTTTAAGGATTTATCTTGCAGATCAGTTATAACATAGTTCTTCCTTGTCAAAACATGGCTAAATATCTGTGTTTGAAATCTGAAATTCAAAATAATCTCTTGTTAAAGCATTTTGAAATGATTGCTTTCGGAATTCTATATTGTTTTTTCGCGTCGTTTGGGTGGAATCCACCAACTTTGTAGTAAAGTAACACTTTTGTTCCAAAGCTTATTACGGTTGTTGCTGAGCAATTCCTAACGAAAGATCTCAAATTACTCCGTGTTTTTATGCTCATTATATCTAACCTCATCCCTGATTGTCAGTAATATTTTCCAATACGAAGCAGAGAATTCACTTGCTGGTTCAATAAAACCGATTAAATGCCCTACTGGTGTATTTAAACTTCCGCCAAAGCTATTTTTAACAACGAAAAATAATTCGCCAATAAATCCTGATTTAGATACATCTCTCCAGTGCACTTCGTAATTTAGAATATTAGTGATATCTTTCATTTTAGGTCTTGGTGATTCGCAATTTGTTAGTTTTTTTTTGTGGCTGATGAGGCTTTGGGCCATTTTTCTTTCGTTAGCTGATATTTATACTCATCTACTGTACTGCCGTCTACTGTTACATCATTTTGGGTAAGCGTAATAATAATTTTATCAAAATCAAGACCTGAGGATGGTAGCTTTACAGGCTTAATCAGGATTGGTACATTAGTTTTATGATTATAGCTGTATTGTTTTATCGCTTGTATGGTAACTGGTGATGACCATTTACCTTTAAAAACCAAGACAAAGTTCTTTTTCCTATAATCCATTTTTGCTTCGAGATATTGGAATTTAAAACGGGCAATTGAATCAGATTTATTTAAAGGTTTGAGTATAGCTACAGGAAAATCAATGGTTGCAGTCGAGTCCAGACTCAGGTTGAAGCGAGGGTTAAAGTGATCATCTATTTTGGCTTTCATACCACCCTGAAAAAACCTGGTGACTGCATAGAAACGTTCAATTTTTTCCATGGTTTTTACAGAATCCTTTTGTTCAATGAACGTTTTGTATATGGGGTTAATGCGTTTTAAACCGAATGTCTGAATGTAGTATTTAAGATATTGGTTGATATCTGCATATGCCTTTTCAGGAACTATAATGTTGGTTTTCATCTTTTTGTTCACCATTTCATTAAAGATCTTCAGTTTTTCAATTGATCCGTCTGACTCGATTTCATAATTTAGTGTATTGGCTATCATTTGACCCGGTGATAGTTTGAGCATTTTATAAGCTATATAGAAAAAGTCTTCGTTTGTCTGTGGAAGTTCATCGTAGCGCACTTTGCCGAGATAAGATCTTATTTGCTGCGTGAACAGTACACTGATTTTTTGAGAACGTGCGCTTGGTGGCGGAAGTGTTGCAAAGTTTAGCTGCATTCCATTAGTGCCATCAAGCGGCACCAGAACAGGATTTCTTCCACGAAGAGAAAAACTCAGAAAGTTGTTATCTCCATAAGTTGATGTACTATACTGCAAATTCGCAATGTATAAAGGGCTGATAGATTTCTTAATCCACTCTTCTACTTTAGTCATGTCGCAAGGCATTTCGGTACAACTGGATAGATTGAAAAGTAAGTCTAAAGTGTTTTGAGCTGATGCTTTGGCTCCGCAGATAATAATTAAAATCAGTACAAAGAGCGTTCTTCTAATTTTCATAGTTCAAATCTAAAGAAAAACAAGTGTTAATTTTTAT
>NZ_JBEHBV010000015.1:0-5600 GCF_040203335.1 Pedobacter sp. ASV1-7
ACTGAAAGGCTTTCTTTAAGATTTGGCACCGACCTACTCTCCCACGTGTTACCGCAGTACCATCGGCTCTGGTGGGCTTAACTTCTCTGTTCGGAATGGGAAGAGGTGGACACCACCGATATAGGCACCTAAATATTTTTAAATATTTAGTGATATATCTCATAATATCCTTGCGGTATATTATGGCTATTGTTACTAAACAAGTGACATATTATTGAAAGAAGTTAAGTTAGGAAGAACAAACAACAGTTTACTGCTCTTGAAAGCTTCGGATGATTAGTATTACTCGACTTTGATGTCACCATCTTTACATCTGTAACCTATCAACGTAGTAGTCTGCTACGGTCCTATATGGAATTCTCATCTCGTGGCTAGTTTCGCACTTAGATGCTTTCAGCGCTTATCTATTCCCAGCGTAGCTACTCTGCAATGCCCCTGGCGGAACAACAGATTCACTAGAGGCTAGTCCAACCCGGTCCTCTCGTACTAAGGTCAGCCCCACTCAAAATTCCTACGCCCACAACAGATAGGGACCGAACTGTCTCGCGACGTTCTGAACCCAGCTCGCGTGCCACTTTAATCGGCGAACAGCCGAACCCTTGGGACCTTCTCCAGCCCCAGGATGTGACGAGCCGACATCGAGGTGCCAAACCTCCCCGTCGATATGAGCTCTTGGGGGAGATCAGCCTGTTATCCCCAGCGTACCTTTTATCCTTTGAGCGATGGCCCTTCCATGCAGAACCACCGGATCACTATATCCGTCTTTCGACCCTGCTCGGCTTGTTTGCCTCACAGTCAAGCAAGCTTATGCTATTGCACTCCTCATACGGTTACCAAGCGTATTGAGCTTACCTTTGAAAGCCTCCGTTACCTTTTTGGAGGCGACCACCCCAGTCAAACTACCCATCAAACAATGTCCTTCACTAAGTGAAGTTAGACATCGAATACAGAAAGGGTGGTATTTCAACGTTGACTCCATGACGCCTAGCGACGCCACTTCACAGTCTCCCACCTATCCTACACATCCTGCATCCAATGTCAATGTTAAATTGTAGTGAAGGTGCATGGGGTCTTTCCGTCCCGTTGCGGGTACCCGGCGTCTTCACCGGGACCACAATTTCACCGAGCTCATGGCTGAGACAGCGCCCAGATCGTTACACCATTCGTGCAGGTCGGAACTTACCCGACAAGGAATTTCGCTACCTTAGGACCGTTATAGTTACGGCCGCCGTTTACTGGGGCTTCGATTCAATGCTTCTCCGTGAGGATGACATCCCCTCTTAACCTTCCAGCACCGGGCAGGTGTCAGGCCTTATACTTCATCTTTCGATTTTGCAAAGCCATGTGTTTTTGTTAAACAGTCGCCTGGGCCATTTCACTGCGGCTGATATTGCTACCAGCGCCCCTTCTCCCGAAGTTACAGGGCCATTTTGCCGAGTTCCTTAGCCATGAATCACTCGAGCGCCTTAGAATTCTCTTCCCGGATACCTGTGTCGGTTTGCGGTACGGGTTTTTATAACCTGAAGCTTAGCGGTTTTTCTTGGAAGTCTGATTACCTGCACTATCCACGCCCCCGAAGGTTTGCGGTACTATCGGCCTTCAGCAAGACCGGCGGATTTGCCTACCAGTCCTATACCTACAGCCTTCAACGATCTATTCCGTCAGATCGCGGCAGTGTCACTACTCCGTCCCCACATCGCAGTTATAAAAAGTACGGGAATATTAACCCGTTGTCCATCGAATATCCCTTTCGGGTTCTCCTTAGGCCCCGACTAACCCTGATCCGATTAGCGTTGATCAGGAAACCTTATCCTTTCGGCGGGCAGGTTTCTCGCCTGCCTTATCGTTACTTATGCCTACATTTGCTTTTCCAGAAGCTCCAGCAAAACTTACGTCATACCTTCGCTGCCGCTGGAATGCTCCCCTACCGTAATATTTACACATTACCCATAGCTTCGGTGTACAATTTTATGCCCGTTTATTATCCATGCCCGATCGCTCGACTAGTGAGCTGTTACGCACTCTTTAAATGAATGGCTGCTTCCAAGCCAACATCCTAGCTGTCTATGCAATCGGACCTCGTTAGTTCAACTTAACTGTAACTTGGGGACCTTAGCTGATGGTCTGGGTTCTTTCCCTCTCGGCGCGTGACCTTAGCACCCCGCGCCTCACTGCCGTGTATATTAAATAGCATTCGGAGTTTGTCTGGATTTGGTAGGATTTGACTCCCCCGCACCCAATCAGTAGCTCTACCTCTATTTAACTTCACCACGACGCTGTTCCTAAAAACATTTCGGGGAGTACGAGCTATTTCCCAGTTTGATTAGCCTTTCACCCCTACCCACAGATCATCCGGAAACTTTTCAACGTTTATCGGTTCGGTCCTCCAGTACGTGTTACCGCACCTTCAACCTGTCCATGGGTAGATCACAAGGTTTCGCGTCTACCTCCCCTGACTATACGCCCTATTCAGACTCGCTTTCGCTTCGGATCCGTGTCTGAAACACTTAACCTTGCCAGAGAAGAGTAACTCGTAGGCTCATTATGCAAAAGGCACGCCGTCACGCCACCTGGACGCTCCGACCGCTTGTAAGCACACAGTTTCAGGTTCTATTTCACTCCCCTGTTCGGGGTTCTTTTCACCTTTCCCTCACGGTACTGGTTCACTATCGGTCTCTCAGGAGTATTTAGCCTTACCGGATGGTGCCGGCAGATTCCTACAAGGCGTCTCCGACCTCGCAGTACTCAGGATACTACTAGACTAATGGTACTTACGTGTACGAGGCTATCACTCTTTATCGCCAGGCTTCCCATCCTGTTCCACTTCATTGCATTATAATCTTATCGTAGTCCTACAACCCCACATTTGCCGTAACAAATATGGTTTGGGCTCTTTCCCGTTCGCTCGCCACTACTTAGGAAATCATTATTATTTTCTCTTCCTCTGCTTACTTAGATGTTTCAGTTCGGCAGGTTTGCGTACATTGTACGACTAGTCTTCAACTAGCCAGGTTTCCCCATTCAGAAATCTTCGGATCAATTCATATTTGCTAATCCCCGAAGCTTATCGCAGCTTATCACGTCTTTCATCGCCTCTGAGAGCCAAGGCATCCCCTGTGTGCTCTTAATTACTTTCTTCTCTCCATACCCTTTTGCGCATATGGAAATGCTTTTTTGATTGTTGTTAAATCGTCAGTCAGTTTGTAGTAATTGCTTACTGCATTCTTTCCTTCGACCAAACAACGTCTCTATTGTTGTTTGCTCTTCTTTTTTAACTTCTTCCAATATGTCAAAGAACTGTTCTATCCCGGAGTACATTCCTATACAGGTTTGTTCCCTATTTCTGTGCCTTTTGTATTAAGCACCGGTGATGGTGGAGAATAACGGAGTCGAACCGTTGACCTCCTGCGTGCAAGGCAGGCGCTCTAGCCAGCTGAGCTAATCCCCCTTAAGATTATACCTTAATGTAGTCCCGAGCAGATTTGAACTGCTGACCCCTACATTATCAGTGTAGTGCTCTAACCAACTGAGCTACGGGACTAAATATTCGTAAGTAAGGTTTATGAGTACTGATTTCTCATTTCACAAATCTTCTTGCCTACTCATGTCCCCTTTCTTCAGTATGGAACACTATTGATGTTTCATCCTATGGGTTTCTTTTTTGAGATTTATTGTCATTTATATCATTTGGCGTAGCGAGTAGTCAATTCTACTCCAGAAAGGAGGTATTCCAGCCGCACCTTCCGGTACGGCTACCTTGTTACGACTTAGCCCCAGTTATCGGTTTTACCCTAGGACGCTCCTTGCGGTTACATACTTTAGGTACCCCCAACTTCCATGGCTTGACGGGCGGTGTGTACAAGGCCCGGGAACGTATTCACCGCGTCATTGCTGATACGCGATTACTAGCGAATCCAACTTCAAGAGGTCGAGTTGCAGACCTCTATCCGAACTGTGAATGGCTTTGTGAGATTGGCATACTGTTACCAGCTAGCTGCCCTCTGTACCATCCATTGTAGCACGTGTGTAGCCCCGGACGTAAGGGCCATGATGACTTGACGTCGTCCCCTCCTTCCTCTCTGTTTGCACAGGCAGTCTGTTTAGAGTCCCCAGCTTAACCTGATGGCAACTAAACATAGGGGTTGCGCTCGTTGCGGGACTTAACCCAACACCTCACGGCACGAGCTGACGACAGCCATGCAGCACCTAGTTTCGTGTGATTGCTCACTGGACTATCTCTAATCCATTCACTAACTTTCAAGCCCGGGTAAGGTTCCTCGCGTATCATCGAATTAAACCACATGCTCCTCCGCTTGTGCGGGCCCCCGTCAATTCCTTTGAGTTTCACCCTTGCGGGCGTACTCCCCAGGTGGAATACTTAACGCTTTCGCTTAGCCGCTAACTGTATATCGCTAACAGCGAGTATTCATCGTTTAGGGCGTGGACTACCAGGGTATCTAATCCTGTTTGATCCCCACGCTTTCGTGCCTCAGCGTCAATAAGACCATAGTAAGCTGCCTTCGCAATCGGTGTTCTGTGACATATCTATGCATTTCACCGCTACTTGTCACATTCCGCCTACCTCTAGTCCATTCAAGCCCATCAGTATCAAGGGCACTGCGATAGTTGAGCTACCGTCTTTCACCCCTGACTTAATAGGCCGCCTACGCACCCTTTAAACCCAATAAATCCGGATAACGCTTGGATCCTCCGTATTACCGCGGCTGCTGGCACGGAGTTAGCCGATCCTTATTCCTTCGGTACATTCAGCTACTTACACGTAAATAGGTTTATTCCCGAATAAAAGCAGTTTACAACCCAGAGGGCCGTCTTCCTGCACGCGGCATGGCTGGTTCAGAGTTCCCTCCATTGACCAATATTCCTTACTGCTGCCTCCCGTAGGAGTCTGGTCCGTGTCTCAGTACCAGTGTGGGGGGTCATCCTCTCAGATCCCCTAGTCATCGTCGCCTTGGTGGGCCGTTACCCCGCCAACTAGCTAATGACACGCATGCCCATCTTAATCCTATAAATATTTGAACATTGGATAATGCTATCCTGTGTTTTTATGCGGTGTTAATCCGAATTTCTTCGGGCTATCCCCCTGATTAAGGTAGGTTGCATACGCGTTACGCACCCGTGCGCCACTTTCATATCCAGCAAGCTGGATAATCTCGTTCGACTTGCATGTATTAGGCCTGCCGCTAGCGTTCATCCTGAGCCAGGATCAAACTCTCCATTGTAAAATGTTTTGTTTGAACGCTGACCATTCTTAACTTAAATTAATAATAGTCTATTCTAATTATATATTGTCTAGTTAGATTTCGACTCGAAACAATAGCTCGGTTCTCATGTACTTTGAAATCGTACTATCGTACCTCGCTACGCTTTATAAATGACATCTCTTTAATGAACTTCTCGAATCGCCTCGCGGGTCTTCTGTATATATCTTCGTATCTTAATCTCTGTTTCGTCCAGGTCTTAATGTTCCTGGTTTCAGTTTCGATTACTTCAACGTTTCAATCTTGTTTTTCTTATTATCAAACTCCGTTTGATAAACCCGTTCTGTTTGGGATTGCAAAGGTAGAAATCTTTTTGGTAGT
>NZ_JBEHBV010000016.1:0-5419 GCF_040203335.1 Pedobacter sp. ASV1-7
TTTCGTCCAGGTCTTAATGTTCCTGGTTTCAGTTTCGATTACTTCAACGTTTCAATCTTGTTTTTCTTATTATCAAACTCCGTTTGATAAACCCGCTCTGTTTGGGATTGCAAAGGTAGAAATCTTTTTGGTAGTTGCAAAGTTTTTTAAAACTTTTTTTCCTTTTTATTTTCTGCCGGTTTTAAACGACTCAAAGAAATTACCATCTCTACACGCAACCACTCAAATCATCCTTCTCTATATCCCTTTCACTGTTTCCCTTCCTCCGAAGCGGGATGCAAAAGTAGGAAAATAATATAAACCCACAAACATATAACCACTATTATTTGCATTTATTTCATAACTCACTAACCCACAGGTAGAAAAATGCTATCTCTAAACAACATTTTTATCACTTAAGTGTTTTAACTATTTACATACCTTTTCAAACTTCCATTAAAAAATTTCTTTATAGCTTCTTTTAAGGTAAAACCAGCCACCTAACCTTAAAATGGATATAAAAATAAGGTAAACATAAGGCGATCAGCTTAAATTAAGGTCAACAATCAAGCTCACCTTAAAAATAAAGACGTTTTAAGGTCTTGCAATCTTTTTGTATATTTGAGGTATGCCTTATTTAATAAATCCTGATAGAAACAAACCCTAGAACGAATTACCATTGCTTCCTATAAATAAAGAATTATATGAAGACATTCAAATCCTATCACAACTAGGAAATGCTAAAGCTGCTTTGGGAAGATTACAGGGACGTAGCGTTGCTATCCCTAATCAGGGTTTATTAATCAATTCTATTAGTTTACAAGAAGCAAAAGCATCTTCAGCAATAGAAAATATCTTTACTACCGATGATGAGCTTTACAAAGCATATAGTGAGCAGCAGACAAAACAACTGCAAGGTCCCGCTAAAGAAATATTAAACTATAGAGAGGCGCTATGGTTAGGTTATCAATATTTACAAGCAGAACAAGAATTTGATGAAGCGTACTTTATCAAAATGTATAGAACCATAACACAATTCAATGATGGTATAAGGCCTCCGGTAGCTCAAATTTATATCAAAGAAGGTGGAACAGGATTAAATGCAGGTAAAGCATCTTATACTCCACCCAGGGGTTCGGCTATAATAGAAGAAAAACTCAATAATCTGATTAACTTCTTAAACGACGATAAACAATATCCCGTTGACCCACTTATAAAAATGATTATAGGTCATTTTCAATTTGAAGCTATTCATCCCTTCCGGGATGGTAATGGAAGAACGGGAAGAATATTTAACATCCATTACCTGACAAAAAAGGGATTGCTAGATTATCCAATTCTTTTTTTAAGTCGCTACATTATGGATCATAAAGAAGATTATTATTCCACGCTATCAGGAATTGCACAAAAAGGCAACTGGAAAAACTGGTTTCTATTTATGCTTAAAGCTGTTGAGACAACGGCTAATTTAACTTACAACAAAATTAATGACATTATAGCCGCTAAAGATGCTATACTGGAAGCAGCAATTGATCAAGGTTCCATTTCACGCCCAGAATCCCTTATTAATACATTATTTACTGAACCTTTTACCAAAGTAAAGCATTTGACGGAAAGAGGCCTATATGCTGAAAATACTGCACGTAAATATCTTGATGAGCTCTCAGCAATGGGAATTCTAGAAAAAAGAATGATACAAGGAAATAGTTATTATCTAAATCTGGAACTATATAGGATTTTATCAGAATAAAGGTAACAGAACTAGACTAATAGAAATATTGCCCAACGTCTTAAACAAGGTGAGTTAATTGTAAAATAGTAACTTATCAAGTTCCTTCAAGCTTTGTAAACGAGTTTTGGGTAAATTGCCATTAACAAGAAAAGCCTTTCAGTAAACTGAAAGGCTTTCTTTAAGATTTGGCACCGACCTACTCTCCCACGTGTTACCGCAGTACCATCGGCTCTGGTGGGCTTAACTTCTCTGTTCGGAATGGGAAGAGGTGGACACCACCGATATAGGCACCTAAATATTTTTAAATATTTAGTGATATATCTCATAATATCCTTGCGGTATATTATGGCTATTGTTACTAAACAAGTGACATATTATTGAAAGAAGTTAAGTTAGGAAGAACAAACAACAGTTTACTGCTCTTGAAAGCTTCGGATGATTAGTATTACTCGACTTTGATGTCACCATCTTTACATCTGTAACCTATCAACGTAGTAGTCTGCTACGGTCCTATATGGAATTCTCATCTCGTGGCTAGTTTCGCACTTAGATGCTTTCAGCGCTTATCTATTCCCAGCGTAGCTACTCTGCAATGCCCCTGGCGGAACAACAGATTCACTAGAGGCTAGTCCAACCCGGTCCTCTCGTACTAAGGTCAGCCCCACTCAAAATTCCTACGCCCACAACAGATAGGGACCGAACTGTCTCGCGACGTTCTGAACCCAGCTCGCGTGCCACTTTAATCGGCGAACAGCCGAACCCTTGGGACCTTCTCCAGCCCCAGGATGTGACGAGCCGACATCGAGGTGCCAAACCTCCCCGTCGATATGAGCTCTTGGGGGAGATCAGCCTGTTATCCCCAGCGTACCTTTTATCCTTTGAGCGATGGCCCTTCCATGCAGAACCACCGGATCACTATATCCGTCTTTCGACCCTGCTCGGCTTGTTTGCCTCACAGTCAAGCAAGCTTATGCTATTGCACTCCTCATACGGTTACCAAGCGTATTGAGCTTACCTTTGAAAGCCTCCGTTACCTTTTTGGAGGCGACCACCCCAGTCAAACTACCCATCAAACAATGTCCTTCACTAAGTGAAGTTAGACATCGAATACAGAAAGGGTGGTATTTCAACGTTGACTCCATGACGCCTAGCGACGCCACTTCACAGTCTCCCACCTATCCTACACATCCTGCATCCAATGTCAATGTTAAATTGTAGTGAAGGTGCATGGGGTCTTTCCGTCCCGTTGCGGGTACCCGGCGTCTTCACCGGGACCACAATTTCACCGAGCTCATGGCTGAGACAGCGCCCAGATCGTTACACCATTCGTGCAGGTCGGAACTTACCCGACAAGGAATTTCGCTACCTTAGGACCGTTATAGTTACGGCCGCCGTTTACTGGGGCTTCGATTCAATGCTTCTCCGTGAGGATGACATCCCCTCTTAACCTTCCAGCACCGGGCAGGTGTCAGGCCTTATACTTCATCTTTCGATTTTGCAAAGCCATGTGTTTTTGTTAAACAGTCGCCTGGGCCATTTCACTGCGGCTGATATTGCTACCAGCGCCCCTTCTCCCGAAGTTACAGGGCCATTTTGCCGAGTTCCTTAGCCATGAATCACTCGAGCGCCTTAGAATTCTCTTCCCGGATACCTGTGTCGGTTTGCGGTACGGGTTTTTATAACCTGAAGCTTAGCGGTTTTTCTTGGAAGTCTGATTACCTGCACTATCCACGCCCCCGAAGGTTTGCGGTACTATCGGCCTTCAGCAAGACCGGCGGATTTGCCTACCAGTCCTATACCTACAGCCTTCAACGATCTATTCCGTCAGATCGCGGCAGTGTCACTACTCCGTCCCCACATCGCAGTTATAAAAAGTACGGGAATATTAACCCGTTGTCCATCGAATATCCCTTTCGGGTTCTCCTTAGGCCCCGACTAACCCTGATCCGATTAGCGTTGATCAGGAAACCTTATCCTTTCGGCGGGCAGGTTTCTCGCCTGCCTTATCGTTACTTATGCCTACATTTGCTTTTCCAGAAGCTCCAGCAAAACTTACGTCATACCTTCGCTGCCGCTGGAATGCTCCCCTACCGTAATATTTACACATTACCCATAGCTTCGGTGTACAATTTTATGCCCGTTTATTATCCATGCCCGATCGCTCGACTAGTGAGCTGTTACGCACTCTTTAAATGAATGGCTGCTTCCAAGCCAACATCCTAGCTGTCTATGCAATCGGACCTCGTTAGTTCAACTTAACTGTAACTTGGGGACCTTAGCTGATGGTCTGGGTTCTTTCCCTCTCGGCGCGTGACCTTAGCACCCCGCGCCTCACTGCCGTGTATATTAAATAGCATTCGGAGTTTGTCTGGATTTGGTAGGATTTGACTCCCCCGCACCCAATCAGTAGCTCTACCTCTATTTAACTTCACCACGACGCTGTTCCTAAAAACATTTCGGGGAGTACGAGCTATTTCCCAGTTTGATTAGCCTTTCACCCCTACCCACAGATCATCCGGAAACTTTTCAACGTTTATCGGTTCGGTCCTCCAGTACGTGTTACCGCACCTTCAACCTGTCCATGGGTAGATCACAAGGTTTCGCGTCTACCTCCCCTGACTATACGCCCTATTCAGACTCGCTTTCGCTTCGGATCCGTGTCTGAAACACTTAACCTTGCCAGAGAAGAGTAACTCGTAGGCTCATTATGCAAAAGGCACGCCGTCACGCCACCTGGACGCTCCGACCGCTTGTAAGCACACAGTTTCAGGTTCTATTTCACTCCCCTGTTCGGGGTTCTTTTCACCTTTCCCTCACGGTACTGGTTCACTATCGGTCTCTCAGGAGTATTTAGCCTTACCGGATGGTGCCGGCAGATTCCTACAAGGCGTCTCCGACCTCGCAGTACTCAGGATACTACTAGACTAATGGTACTTACGTGTACGAGGCTATCACTCTTTATCGCCAGGCTTCCCATCCTGTTCCACTTCATTGCATTATAATCTTATCGTAGTCCTACAACCCCACATTTGCCGTAACAAATATGGTTTGGGCTCTTTCCCGTTCGCTCGCCACTACTTAGGAAATCATTATTATTTTCTCTTCCTCTGCTTACTTAGATGTTTCAGTTCGGCAGGTTTGCGTACATTGTACGACTAGTCTTCAACTAGCCAGGTTTCCCCATTCAGAAATCTTCGGATCAATTCATATTTGCTAATCCCCGAAGCTTATCGCAGCTTATCACGTCTTTCATCGCCTCTGAGAGCCAAGGCATCCCCTGTGTGCTCTTAATTACTTTCTTCTCTCCATACCCTTTTGCGCATATGGAAATGCTTTTTTGATTGTTGTTAAATCGTCAGTCAGTTTGTAGTAATTGCTTACTGCATTCTTTCCTTCGACCAAACAACGTCTCTATTGTTGTTTGCTCTTCTTTTTTAACTTCTTCCAATATGTCAAAGAACTGTTCTATCCCGGAGTACATTCCTATACAGGTTTGTTCCCTATTTCTGTGCCTTTTGTATTAAGCACCGGTGATGGTGGAGAATAACGGAGTCGAACCGTTGACCTCCTGCGTGCAAGGCAGGCGCTCTAGCCAGCTGAGCTAATCCCCCTTAAGATTATACCTTAATGTAGTCCCGAGCAGATTTGAACTGCTGACCCCTACATTATCAGTGTAGTGCTCTAACCAACTGAGCTACGGGACTAAAT
>NZ_JBEHBV010000017.1:0-2670 GCF_040203335.1 Pedobacter sp. ASV1-7
GGTCGGTTGCTCCGCTAATTAGCACGCCATCTTTGTACCATTGGTTACCCACAGCTGATGAGGAAGTCAGTTCCACGGAACCGCCATCGCAGAAAGTTAACAGGCTTGCATCAACATTAATTGTTGGCGCCGGAGGCAATGGGTTTTCTAACACTGTAACACCAGCAGAAACCGTATAACATCCATTCGCATCGGTAAACCGAACCGTATATACACCAGACTCAGTAGCTACATATTTTTGATCGGTTGCTCCGGTTATTATTGAACCATCTTTATACCACTGGTTGCCCACAGCTGATGAGGAAGTCAGTTCTACAGAACCGCCATCACAGAAAGTTAACAGGTTTGCATCAACATTAATTGTTGGAGCTGGTGGCAATGGGTTTTCTAACACTGTAACACCAGCAGAAACCGTATAACATCCATTCGCATCAGTAAATCTAACCGTATACACTCCAGACTCAGTAGCTAGATATTTCTGACTGGTAGCATCAGTAATCAGCACGCCGTCTTTGTACCACTGGTTGCCAGTAGCTGATGAGGAAGTCAGTTCCACGGAACCGCCATCGCAGAAAGTTAACAGGCTTGCATCAACATTAATTGTTGGTGCAGGTGGAAGTGGATTTTCTAACACTGTAACACCAGCAGAAACCGTATAACATCCATTCGCATCAGTAAATCTAACCGTATACACTCCAGACTCAGTAGCTAGATATTTCTGACTGGTAGCATCAGTAATCAGCACGCCGTCTTTGTACCACTGGTTGCCAGTAGCTGATGAGGAAGTCAGTTCCACGGAACCGCCATCGCAGAACGTTAACAGGTTTGCATCAACATTAATTGTTGGTGCAGGTGGAAGTAGATTTTCTAACACTGTAACACCAGCAGAAACCGTATAACATCCATTCGCATCGGTAAACCGAACCGTATATACACCAGACTCAGTAGCTACATATTTTTGATCGGTTGCTCCGGTTATTATTGAACCATCTTTATACCACTGGTTACCCACAGCTGATGAGGAAGTCAGTTCTACAGAACCGCCATCGCAGAAAGTTAACAGGCTTGCATCAACATTAATTGTTGGTGCAGGTGGAAGTGGATTTTCTAACACTGTAACACCGGCAGAAACCGTATAACATCCATTCGCATCGGTAAACCGAACCGTATACACACCAGACTCAGTAGCTACATATTTCTGACTGGTAGCATCAGTAATCAGCACGCCATCTTTGTACCATTGGTTACCCACAGCTGATGAGGAAGTCAGTTCCACGGAACCTCCATCACAGAAAGTTAACAGGCTTGCATCAACATTAATTGTTGGAGCTGGTGGCAATGGATTTTCTAACACTGTAACACCAGCAGAAACCGTATAACATCCATTCGCATCAGTAAATCTAACCGTATACACTCCAGACTCAGTAGCTAGATATTTCTGACTGGTAGCATCAGTAATCAGCACGCCATCTTTGTACCACTGGTTGCCAGTAGCTGATGAGGAAGTCAGTTCCACGGAACCTCCATCACAGAAAGTTAACAGGTTCGCATCAACACTAATTGTTGGAGCTGGTGGCAATGGATTTTCTAACACTGTAACACCAGCAGAAACCGTATAACATCCATTCGCATCGGTAAACCGAACCGTATATACACCAGACTCAGTAGCTACATATTTTTGGTCGGTTGCTCCGCTAATTAGCACGCCATCTTTATACCATTGGTTGCCAACAGCTGATGAGGAAGTCAGTTCTACAGAACCGCCATCGCAGAAAGTTAACAGGCTTGCATCAACATTAATTGTTGGTGCAGGTGGAAGTGGGTTTTCTAACACTGTAACACCAGCAGAAACCGTATAACATCCATTCGCATCAGTAAATCTAACCGTATACACTCCAGACTCAGTAGCTAGATATTTCTGACTGGTAGCATCAGTAATCAGCACGCCGTCTTTGTACCACTGGTTGCCAGTAGCTGATGAGGAAGTCAGTTCCACGGAACCGCCATCGCAGAACGTTAACAGGTTTGCATCAACATTAATTGTTGGTGCAGGTGGAAGTAGATTTTCTAACACTGTAACACCAGCAGAAACCGTATAACATCCATTCGCATCTGTAAACCGAACCGTATACACACCAGACTCAGTAGCTAGATATTTCTGACTGGTAGCATCAGTAATCAGCACGCCGTCTTTGTACCACTGGTTGCCAGTAGCTGATGAGGAAGTAAGTTCTACTGAACCTCCATCACAGAAAGTTAACAGGTTCGCATCAACATTAATTGTTGGCGCCGGAGGCAATGGATTTTCTAACACTGTAACACCAGCAGAAACCGTATAACATCCATTCGCATCAGTAAACCGAACCGTATATACACCAGACTCAATAGCTACATATTTCTGATCGGTTGCTCCGCTAATTAGCACGCCGTCTTTGTACCACTGGTTGCCAGTAGCTGATGAGGAAGTCAGTTCCACGGAACCTCCATCACAGAAAGTTAACAGGTTTGCATCAACATTAATTGTTGGTGCAGGTGGAAGTGGATTTTCTAACACTGTAACACCAGCAGAAACCGTATAACATCCCTTAGCATCTGTAAACCGAACCGTATATACACCAGACTCAATAGCTACATATTTCTGATCGGTTGCTCCGCTAATTAGCACGCCAT